>NZ_QXGH01000072.1 GCF_003515065.1 Nocardioides immobilis | reverse complement strand
CGGTTGATCTGACGGTTCCCTTTGCGTGAGAGCCGGTGTCGGACGTGGTCTCCGGAGGAGGCGTCGATGGGTGCGGTGCCGTTCCAGGACGCGAAGTGGCCGCGGGTGGGGAACCGGGTGATGTCGCCGACGTCGACCAGCAGCCGGGCGGCACCGGTGGGGCCGATGCCGTTGAGGTCGAGCAGGGTGGAGCCGGTTGCGCGGATCAGCTCGGCCAGTTCTTTGTCGGCGGCCTTCTTGCGCTGGTAGATCCGTTCCAGGTCGGCGATGAGCTCGGCGGCGACCCGGCGTCGTGCCTTGCCCGCGGCGTCGCGCGGACGCACCTTCGCGAGCACGGCTTTGGCCTGGGCGGCGGAGAGGTCCTTCTTCGCCCCGCCGGGGATCAGCTCGAGCAGCAGGTGGTGCAGCTGGGCGACCTTGCGGGTGTGTTCCTCACCGAGCCAGCCACGGCGGTCGACCAGGACCCGCAGCACCTCGAGCTCCTCGTCGGCCACGACCGGCCGCAGGCCGGACATCCGGGTGCCGACCAACGCCACGGAGTGGGCGTCGGTGGCGTCGGTCTTGCGTCCCTGACCAGTTGAGAAGACCCGCGCCCGGGCCGAGAGCTTCGGCGGCACATCGACGACTTCCTCACCCAACGCGAGCAGCCGGACCGCGACATGGCGGCCGATCCCGTTACATCCCTCGATCGCCCAGACCCGGTCCGGAAACCGGCTGACGTAATCGGTCATCGCGGTGAAACCGGCCTCATCGGTGCCGAACCGGCCACCGTCCAAGACGGTCTCCTCGGCGTCCATCACCTCGATCGTGACCGACCTCTTGTGCGGATCCATCCCGATCACCACACGACTTGTCGACTCGCTCACTGCGTTCCTCCGATGCTCGATCCATCACTGGTTGTCGAGCCGGGAGGGCAACGCTACTTAGAGCTGGGCAGACCCCTCTCGAGCCTCTCCTGGCTCTCGGCGCCCGGCCCGCGCATGCCAGTAGTGAGCCACAC
>NZ_QXGH01000017.1 GCF_003515065.1 Nocardioides immobilis | reverse complement strand
AACCGCTGAGGCCTTGCCGGATGAGTTCGAAGTAGCGGCGCTTCACATCAAGCGACGACTTGTTCCATGCGTGCCTGGGCATGCGGATCCCTTCCGGAGGGATTCGCGACGTTCGTTAGACATCGCCCCGCCTCCTCGACCGCGCGGTGCCAGGCCTTGCCCCACCAGGACCGGATCCCGGTGCGCGGCGCGACCAGCCGGCCGTGGGTGACCCTTCCGGGCTGCCCGGCCACGCTCAGCGCTCCCGCTCGAGCTCGGTCAGGTAGGCCTCGCGGCGCGCGTCCTTGCGCAGCGTCACGAGATCGCGCAGGTCCTCGTTGCTGAGCTCGGTGAGGGCGGCTTCGCCGCGCGCGAGTACGGCGTCCGCGAGCGCGCGCTTGCGGTCGAGCAGTGCCGCGACCCGCTCCTCGATCGTGCCCCTCGTGACCATCCGGTGCACCTGCACCGGCTTCGTCTGGCCGATCCGGTAGGCGCGGTCGGTGGCCTGCTCCTCGACTGCGGGGTTCCACCAGCGGTCGACGTGGACGACGTGATCGGCGCGGGTCAGGTTGAGCCCGGTCCCACCAGCCTTGAGGCTGAGCAGGAACACCGGCACCTCGCCGGCCTGGAACCGGTCGACCATCGCCTCGCGCGCCGCCACCGGCGTGCCGCCGTGGAGGAACTGGTGGGGCAGGCCGGTCGCGCCGAGGTGCTGCTCGATCAGCCGCGCCATGGCGACGTACTGCGTGAAGACCAGGACGGCTCCGTCCTCCGCCACCACGGTGCCGAGCAGCTCGTCGAGCAGCTCCAGCTTCTCCGACCGCCCGGTGAGCCGAACCGCCCCCGACTGCTTGAGGAACTGGGCCGGGTGGTTGCAGATCTGCTTGAGGCCCGTGAGCAGCGCCAGCACCAGGCCGCGGCGCTGCGGGTCGTCGGCCGGCAGCCGCTCGATCCGCTCCATGGTGTCGCGCACGAACGCCTCGTAGAGCACGGCCTGCTCGCGGGTGAGGCCGAGCAGGTGGTCGGTCTCGGTCTTCGGGGGCAGCTCCGGAGCGATGCCGGGGTCGGACTTGCGGCGGCGCAGCAGGAACGGCCCGATCAGGTCGGCGAACTGCCGGGCCTTGGTCGGCTCGGCACCGGACTCGATCGGCGCACCCCACACCCGGCGGAACGCCTGACGGCTGCCGAGCAGCCCCGGGATGGCCCAGTCCAGGATCGACCACAGCTCGGTCAGGTCGTTCTCGACCGGGGTGCCAGTCAGGGCGACGCGCCCCCGGCTCGGGACCTGCCGGAGCGCCCGGGCGGTGGACGAGCGGGAGTTCTTGACGTGCTGCGCCTCGTCGGCGACGACCAGGTCCCACGGCACCGCGGCCAGAGCCGCATGGTCGCGGCGCATCGTGCCGTACGTCGTCAGCACGAACCCCCCGTCGAGACCCCCCAGCTCGCGAGCGGTGCCGTGGAACCGGCGGACCGACAGGTCCGGCGCGAAGCGGTGGATCTCGGCCTCCCAGTTGCCGAGCAGGCTGGCGGGGCAGACCACGAGCGTCGGCCCGCCCTGGGAGGCACCCTGCTCGAGCCGGTGCAGGTGGAGCGCGATCAGGGTGATGGTCTTGCCGAGGCCCATGTCGTCGGCGAGGCAGGCGCCGAGCCCGAGGCCGGTGAGATCGGCGAGCCAGGTCAGGCCATGGCGTTGGTAGTCGCGCAGCTCGGCGCGCAGCCCGGCCGGGGCCGGGAGCGGGTCGCGGGTCGGCGCGGCCAGCAGCTGCTCGCGGACCTTCAGCAGGCTGGCGCCCACGACGACCTGCTCGGTCGCGCCCGGGGCTTCGGTCGCCGCGTCGGGCAGCTCGGCGACGCCGGTGAGGGCCGCGGCGAGCGCCTGGGCGCCGGTCGCCTTGCGGATCAGGCGCTTCCGGGCGCGCTGGGCGGTCGCCGGGTCGACAACCGTCCACGCACCGCGCAGCTTGAGGACCGGCGCTGCCGCCGTCGCGAGCTGCTCCATCTCATCGTCCGTGAGCGGATCGCCGTGGAGGGCGACCTGCCAGGAGAACGCGAACAGGCCGGCGGCCGCGAACGGGCTGTCCTGGAGGGGGAGCTCCGGGTTCCGCGGGTCGTGATCGCCCGCACCGGCACGCCGCTCGAGCACGGCCCGGGTGGTCAGGTCCCGACCCAGCGACCGCGGCCAGTGGACGTCGACCCGGGCGTCGCGCAGCGCGCCCACGTGCTCGAGCAGGCTCCCGATCTCGGCTCCGTCGAGGGTCAGCTGGTCGGGCACCGACAGCGCCAGTAGCCGGTCGAGCACCGGCCAGACCTCGGCTGCCGAGCGGAGCGCGATGCTGGCGTGCACCCGTGCCCGGGTCCCGAACCCGTGGGCCTCGGCGTCGTCGGTCCAGAGCAGCGCGGCATTGCAGACGTGGAGCGGATCGCGCTCGTCGTGGACCTGGAGCACGACCCGGACCGAGCCCGCGACGAGCTCTTCCTCGTCGGCCTCCACCCGCAGCGAGACCCGCACCAGCTCGGCGAGCGCCACCGCCGCGCTCTCTGCCCGCGCCCGCTCCGCCGCCCGCCGCCGGACCCGGTCGGCGAAGTCGGCGTCGCCATCGGTCGAGGAGGTCGAGGTACGCCGTTCTCCAGCCCCGCCCCGGGTCCCGACGGGCGCCGCCCGCGGCAGCGCGTCGGCGACGGCATCGAGCACCTGCGCGACCACCGAGGCAGCGGCGCCCGGGTCGAGGTCGTCGTACGCCCGGGCCCGGGCGAGCTGGGCGACGCTGTCGCGATCGCGCTCGTCGAGGCCGTCGATCCGCCAGCCGGGCCGGCCCGGGCCGACGGTCGGGACGAGCTTGCCTGCGGCGACGAAGCGCCCGGCCAGCAGCGCGGCGCCGCCGAGCAGGGCGACGCTGGGATGGATGTCGGGCTGGGTCCGGGCCCGGCTGAGCACCGGCAGCGCGGCCCTGATCGGCAGCGCGATCGTGCGCCGGTCGTCGGTGAACTCGATCGTGCCGTCCCGGGGTGGGTCGGCCGGCCGGAAGGTGGCCGGACCGGTGACGGGCACGAAGCTCACGCAGCCTCCCAGGAGCGATCGGAGCGGCCCCGGTGGTGGAGGTGCGAGGCGCTAAAAGCCGAGCCTCGAATCCCCGGGGACCTCGACGCTAACGGGTGGGGCCGACAGGAGACGAGGAGGGCCGCTTCGAGGCGAGCACCTGCTTCAGCCCGACCGCGGCGAGCAGCAACGAGCCGGCTGCCGCGAAGCCCACGCCCCACCAGGTCGGGTGCTCGACCATGAGCACGAACGTCGAGGTCGGCACCACGGTTGCGGGCATCGCGATCGCGAGCACCGTGAACCCGGAGTGCCTGGTGAGCGATGCCGCGAGCGCCCAGACCAGGGTGAGGACGGCGGCGATGGCGAGGATCACGTAGACGTCGGTGTCGAAATCGGGCGGCGCAGAGCCGTTCGTCCCGCCATCGTTCCCGTCGCTCCCGTCGCTCCCGTCGCTCCCGAGCATCTCGAGGTCGCCGAAGAACGACGCGAAGACCTGCTGGAAGACGAGGACCAGCAGCACGATGTTGATGCCGACCACGCCGATCACGCCCGCCACCACCCCGCTGAGCGCGCGGGTGCGCAGCAGCCAGCCGATCGCGGTCACGGCGAGCACGAACACCGCGACCGTCGCGGCAGCGATGATCGCCTGGTCGTCCTCGTCCCCGATGTCGACGATCACGTCGTCGGCGAGCTGGATGTAGGCGATGCCGGCACCGAGGATGGCCGTCACCACGAAGGCACCGCGACGGATGGCGGCGTACCCGACCACCGACAGCAGTACGACGACGCCGCCCACCAGGTAGGCGAGCCAGTCCTCGCTCCCGTCGATCTCCTCCAGCCCGACGCCGAGCATGATGCCGGCCCCGAGGATTCCGATCGAGCCGGTCCAGGTCACCAGCTCCTCGCGGACCCGGCCGCTGCCGCGGACCGCCACAGCCAGCGCGACGAGCAGCAGCACCGCCGTGGCTCCGAGGCCGACGGTGTAGTTCGACCAGTCCAGGTCGCCGTCGGAACGACTGCGGTAGGCCGACGTCATGATCGCGGCGGCCAGGAAGCCGACCCCGAGCGCGATCGGGAGCATCCCCAGGCCGGGACGGCCCGACTCCTTCGGCGCCGTGGGCGTCGACGGCGGGGGCGGCGGATCCATCACCGCGGTCGTCGTACCGCCCGGCGGCGGAGGCGCACCGGCGATCGCGGTCTCGGCGGGCGGCGGGGGCGGCGCCGGCGCCGGGCCCTCGGTCCGCGGCCGGTCGCCGGTCGTGTCAGCGGGAGCGACCGCGGGCGGGTCGTTCGGCCTGCCGTGGGGAGTGCCGGAGCCGGTGGAAGGAGCGTCCTCGGTCATGGTTCGACGGTACGGGTTCCGGCGGCCGATCCTGTGGACCTACGGCCCTCAGGCCGACACGGCGAGCGTGAGCGGCAGCACCGCTTCGGCGCCCGCGCTGACGAGCGCGTCGGCCGCCAGCGTGAGCGACCACCCGGTCGCCACCAGGTCGTCGACGAGCAGCACCCGCTTGCCCCGCACCGCCTCCGGATCGGTCAGCTGAAGTCCGTGGCGGCGGGTCACGGCCGCCACCCGCTGGGCGGAGTTGGTGGCGCCCTGCCCCGGGAGGACCGACGGGTCCGTGATCGCCCACCGCCCGACGATCGGCCGTTGCAGGTAGCGCGACAGCCCGTCGGCCAGGTCGGCCACCATCGCGCCGCGGGTCTCGGACTCGGTCACCACGATCACGTCGGGAGCGGGCCGCCAGTCGGCGAGCATCGCCACCACGGCGTGCACCAGCGGGACCGGGACGGCGGCCGGTGCGTCGTCACCGGCCCGGAAGAGCTCCCGCAGCGCCGTCCCGTGGCCGAGGTCGGTGAGCCGCGCGATCGCCCGGCCCTCCTCGGCCGGTTGCTTGATCCGCCCGGACCGGTCGACGCCGAGCGCCGACAGCCCGGTCGGCCACAGCTTGCGCGGCTCGATCGGCACCCCCGGCCGCGACAGCCGGTCCGCGGCCTCCGCCACCGCCTTGGGCGAGACGTCGTCCGGCAGCTCGAGGCCGCCGCAGTTGTCGCACCGGCCGCAGGTCCACCCGTCGCCAGCGGCAGGGTCGTCGAGCTGGTGACGCAGGAACCACATCCGGCACTGGTCGGTCGTCAGGTAGTCGAGCATCGCCCGCTGCTCCCGCTCGCGGGCCTCGGCGACCCGGCGGTAGCGGTCGGCGTCATAGGTCCACTCCTGACCGGTGGCCTCCCAACCACCGCGGACCCGCCGCACGGCACCGTCGACGTCGAGCACCTTGAGCATCGTCTCGAGGCGGTTGCGGCTGAGGTCGACCCGCGCCTCGAGCGCCGGCGTGCTCATCACGCCGCCGGACTCGGCGAGCGCGGCCAGCGTCTCCCGGACCAGCTCCTCGCGGGGGAACGCCAGCGACGCGAAGTAGGCCCAGATGTCACGGTCCTCGATCGCCGGCAGGAGTACGACGGACGCCGCGCTCGTCGTACCGCGGCCGGCGCGGCCCACCTGCTGGTAGTAGGCCACCGGGGAGCTCGGCGCCCCGAGGTTGACCACGAAGCCGAGCGACGCGTCGAAGCCCATGCCGAGCGCACTGGTGGCGACGAGTGCCTTGACCTCGCCGTCGAGCAGCGCCTGCTCGAGCGCGAGCCGCTCGGTCTGCTCGGTCTTCCCGGAGTAGGCGGCGACCTTGTGGCCACGGGACCTCAGGTAGTCGGCGACCTGCTGCGTCGCAGCGACGGTCAGGCAGTAGACGATGCCGCTGCCGGGCTGCTCGGCCAGGTGGTCGGCAAGCCAGGCCAGCCGCTGCTCGGCCGTCGTCAGCCGGACCACTCCGAGCCGCAGGGTCTCGCGGTCGAGGCTGCCGCGCAGGACGAGGGTCTCGCGACGGCCGTGACCGGCCTCCTCGACCACCGATGAGCCCAGCTGCTCCGCGACGTCGTCGGTCACCCGCTGGTTGGCCGTCGCAGTCGTCGCCAGCACCGGGATCCCGTCGGGCAGCTCGGCCAGCAGGGTGCGGATCCGGCGGTAGTCGGGACGGAAGTCGTGACCCCAGTCGGAGATGCAGTGCGCCTCGTCGATCACCAGCAGGCCACAGGTGGCGGCCAGCCGCGGCAGCACCTCGTCGCGGAAGCCCGGGTTGTTGAGCCGCTCCGGGCTCACCAGCAGGACGTCGACCTCGCCCCGCTGGATCGCGCCCTGGGTCTGCTCCCACTGCTCCATGTTGGTGGAGTTGATCGTGACCGCCCGGATGCCGGCCCGCTCGGCGGCGGCGATCTGGTTGCGCATCAGGGCCAGCAGCGGAGAGATGATCACCGTCGGCCCGCTGCCCTCCTCGCGGAGCAGCAGGGTCGCCACGAAGTAGACCGCCGACTTGCCCCACCCGGTGCGCTGCACGACGAGCGACCGACGCCGGTCGACGACGAGGGCCTCGATCGCCGCCCACTGGTCGTCGTACAGCTGGGCGTCGCTGCTCCCCACCAGCGCCTGCAGGTGCTGCTCGGCGCGGGCGCGAGTGGCATCGACGTCCGTGACGGTGGTCATGCGTCGTGTCTACCAGCGCCCCCCGACCCAAGGGGCGGCGGACCCGGGTTGTCCACAGGGATCCGACCGCACCTTGACCAGACCGAGGCATCGAGCGTGAGGTGTACGTTATGTGTATGACACGCACCAACATCGACATCGATGACGAACTGGTCGACCGCGTCATGAAGAAGTACGGGCTCAAGACGAAGCGGGAGGCCGTCGACCTCGCGCTGCGCAAGGCCGCCGGCCCGGTGCTGACCAAGGAGCTCCTCGAGTCGATCGAGGGCATCGGCTGGGATGGCGACCTCGAGGAGATCCGCAACGACCCGGCGACCGAGTGGTGATCCTCGTCGACACGTCGGTGTGGGTCGACTACATGCGCGGCGGGGACGGCCCGGGGCATCGAGCGTTGAGCCGGCTGAAGGACACGGCGATCGGTTCGATTGCGACCACTCCTCCGATCTCGATGGAGCTGCTCGCCGGTCCGACCGACGAGCTCGGGGTGCGCCGGGTCGAGAGGGTGCTGGAGAGCGTGCCCTCGCTCGCCTTGGAGCCTGTGCATGACTTCGATGCGGCCGCAGCAATCTTCAGGGCAGTGCGCCGATCGGGCCGCACGCCCCGATCGATCACCGACTGCCTGATCGCGGCGGTCGCGATCCGGCACGGCGTGCCGTTGCTCCACCGTGACGCCGACTTCGACGCGGTCGCCGAGGTCACCGAGCTCGACAGCCGATCATTGCTCTAGGCCCGGTGTCGGCGGTGCGGTCTAGTCCGGAAAGTAAAAACTTCACCCAGATCGCGGAATCGCGAGCGGACGACCACGAGCGCGACTAACTTCTGTCTTGCCGCCGCAGGTGACCCGAGACGCCTGCGGCGGCTCTTTGCTTTTTCACGCCCTCCGGCCATGGCGAGACCTGGGACGGCACCACGACCGCTGCCGGCCGAGCACGACCGGCAGGAACGTCGGCAACAGCACCCAGATCGGCCAGAAGTAGCCGCCGCCGGACGTCGCCCACACCACGACGCACACGATCGACGCGATGACGAGGCAGTCGG
Source organism: Nocardioides immobilis (assembly GCF_003515065.1). Classification (GTDB taxonomy): domain Bacteria; phylum Actinomycetota; class Actinomycetes; order Propionibacteriales; family Nocardioidaceae; genus Nocardioides; species Nocardioides immobilis. The sequence goes on along the minus strand of NZ_QXGH01000017.1, from coordinate 187,212 downwards.
GCGCTCCGCCGTACCGCCGGTGGTGCGAGGCCTCCGGTCGTACGACGGACGCGGACTCTTGCTCCACCGCGTCACTCGGGCGCCACGGCGCCTCGGGGCCCGGCCGCCCGGGCGTGTAGGGCTCGAAGCTGGTCGGTGTCTGGCTCATGTCTCCATGAGAACTCGACAACGGCCCCGAGCGCATCTGCCCACGGTCAGAACTTCCGGTCCGCCGGAGGGCAGAGGCGGCTACCAGATCCGGACCCGCTCACCCGGGTCGAGCCACAGCCCGTCGCCCGGCGTCGTGCCGAACACCTCGTGGAACTCGTCGAGGTTGCGCACGATGTTGGCCCGGAACTCCGGCGGGCTGTGCGGGTCGGTGGTGAGGTACTGCCGCTCGAGCTCGCTACGGCGCTTCGTGCGCCACACATAGGCCCAGTTCATGAACAGCCGGCGGCGGTCCTCGACCGACGCCTCGCGGCCGGCCGCCTCCTCGGCGATCACGAACGCCTTGTGCCCGATCGTCAGCCCGCCCAGGTCGCCGATGTTCTCGCCCACGGTGAGCGAGCCGTTGACCTTCTCGTCCGGCATGGCGCGTGGCGCGAAGCCGTCGTACTGCTCGACCAGGGTCTTCGACTTCACCTCGAAGGCCGCCTTGTCGTCGGGCGTCCACCAGTCGTTGAGGTTCCCGGCACCGTCGTACTGGGCGCCCTGGTCGTCGAACCCGTGGCCGACCTCGTGCCCGATCACGGCACCGATGCCGCCGTAGTTCTCCGCCGGGTGGGCGTCGGGGCTGAAGAACGGCTTCTGCAGGATGCCCGCCGGGAAGCAGATCTCGTTGGTGCCGGGGTTGTAGTAGGCGTTGACCGTCTGCGGCAGCATGAACCACTCGTCGCGGTCGACCGGCGAGCCGATCTTCTTCAGGTGCCGGTCGGTCTCGAAGGCCGCCGACGCCTGCGCGTTGGCGACCAGGTCGTGCGCGACGACCGGCAGCCCGGAGTAGTCGCGGAACTCGTCGGGGTAGCCGATCTTCGGCCGGAAGGTCGCGAGCTTCTCGTAGGCGCGCTGCTTGGTCGCCTCGGTCATCCAGTCCAGCGCCTCGATCGAGACCCGGTAGGCGGCGAGCAGGTTCGCGACCAGGTCGTCCATCATCGCCTTGGACTCGGGCGGGAAGTGGCGGGCGACGTACTCCTTGCCGACGGCCTCGCCGACCGCTCCCTCGACGAACGACACCGCGCGCTTCCAGCGGGCGCGCAGCTCCGGCGTGCCGGAGAGGGTGCGGCCGTAGAAGTCGAAGTTGGTCTCGACGAAGTCGTCCGGGAGGTACGGCGCTGCCGACCGCAGCACCCGGCTGTACATCCAGTCGCGCCAGACCTCGATCGGCACCGTGGCGAGGACGGTCGAGAGGTGCTCGAGGTACGACGGCTGCCGCACGCACACCTCCGCGATGGTCGCGTGCTCGCCGGTCAGGTGCCCACCGAGGTTGGTGACGTAGGCGTCCCAGTCGAACGCCGGGCACATCGCCTTGAGCTCGTGGGCGGTGCGCAGGTTGTAGGTCTTCTGCACGTCGCGCGTCTCGGCGCGCTCCCAGTGGCCCTTGGCGAGCTCGGTGTCGAGCTCCAGGATCCGCTGCGCGGCGCCCGCGGGGTCGGCGTGCTCGCCGAGGGTCAGCAGCTTCGTGAGGTAGCCGACGTACGCCTCGCGGATCTCGGCGAACTTCTCGTCGCGGTAGTAGCTCTCGTCCGGCAGCCCGAGCCCGCCCTGGACGATGTGGAACAGGTAGCGGTCCGAGTTGCGGTCGTCGGTGTCGACGTACGACCCGAAGACGCCGTAGCCACCGACCCGCTCGAACTCGCCGAGGAACGCGGCCAGGTCGCGGACGTCGCGCAGGCCCGATGCGGCCTCCAGCAGCGCGCGGACCGGGCCGAGGCCGAGGGTCGCGATCCGCTCGGTGTCCATGAACGAGTTGTAGAGGTCGGCGATCTTGCGGGCGTTCTCCCGGTCCGCCACCGCGGCCTCGTCGGTCGAGCCGCCACCGTCTGCCGAGACTCCGTCGGCAAGCTCGGTGATGATGTCGCGGACCTGCTGCTCGCAGATGTCGGCCAGCTGCACGAACGGACCCCAGCTCGACCGGTCCGACGGGATCTCCGTCTCCACCAGCCAGCGGCCGTTCACGTAGCCGAAGAGGTCGTCCTGCGGCCGGATGTCGGTGTCCATGCCCTCGCGGGCGTCGTCGAGGATGCTCACAGGAGCGAGCCTAGACAACGCGTGTTACCGGACGTCCGACTCGCCCTGCTCGCCCCGGCGCAGCCGGTCCGACACGGGAGGTTGAGCGCGGCTAGTCCTTCCGGGCCTGCATTTAGTCCGATCGATCCAAGACAACCGGGGCGACCGGCGTCACAATCGTTTGTCATGCGCATAACAATTGCCGTCCTCGCGGCGCTGGCCAGTTCCCTGTTGGTCGCCCCCGCGCCGACCGCCGCGGTGGCGCCGAGCGATGACCGGACCGTGCAGAGCGAGCGGGCCGCTCAGGTCTCCCCGAAGGCCAAGGTGATCGCCCTGGTCAACGCCCGGCGCGAGAACCGCGGATGCAACCCGCTGCGCAGGAACGCGGCCCTCGGCCGCGCCGCGCAGAAGCACTCGCGGCGGATGGGCAACGCGCACACGCTCAGTCACGACCTGCCCGGTGAGCCCTCGCTCGGCACCCGGATCACGCGGGCGGGCTACCGGAACTGGAGGCGCATCGGCGAGAACATCGCCTACAACTACGCGACCCCCGAGGCGGTCGTCGCAGGCTGGATGGCCAGCCGGGGCCACCGCCGCAACATCCTCCGGTGCAGCTTCAAGCACACCGGTGTCGGCCTGGTCGTGGACAGCCACGGACACACGTGGTGGACGCAGACCTTCGGTCGGAGGTAGGCACCGTCAGCCGGCGACGAACCCGTCGTCGGTGAGCACCGGCACCACGTCCTCGGCGTCGATGTCGGCCGCCGCCTCGACGTCAGCCGCGTAGCCGCCCTCCGCCAGCTCCCGGCCACTCGCACAGTCCGCGAGCGCGTTCCGGAGGTCGCCGGCCACCGAGGCGTACGACGCCGCGGCGTGCCGCGCCTCAGGACTGACTGACCGGTCCGTCAGATCAAGCGCAGCCAGTACCGCCCCCGCGCCCCACAGGTCCTCGAGCCCGGGCCGGAGCGAGCCGTCCGGCCACCGCTCCCCTGCCGGCACGAACGCGACCACCGCGCCCGCGTCGAGGTGCGGGCGCAGCCAGCGCGCCACGGCGGTGCGGTTGCGGAGGGAGGCGCCGACGACGACCGGGCCGGCCAGCGCCGCGCAGATCGTGGAGCCGTTGGGCGACGGCAGGACGAGTCGTTCGACGGGCGTCGACGACAGCAGCTGGGCGGGTGAGAGCGAGGGCGGTGGGTCCGCGAGACCGGCCGCCTCGAACCGTCCCACCGCCAGCACCGCATCCCGCTCGGCCGCGAACGCCGCGGCCCGCTCGTCCTTCCACGGGAACGGGTGGACCCGGGTCCCCCTCGCCACCGCGATCCCGAGCGTCGACGTGAACGACAGCACGTCGACCACCACCGCGACGTCGGCCCCACGGGCCACCGCCGCACCGCCGGTCGGGCCCCAGTCGAGGCGGACGTCGTACGTCGCCTGCCCGTGGGCGGTCGTCATGGGGCGATCGTAGGAGACGGGTCCGTGCCGCCGGTGTCGGGAGACGCCGGTCACGTGGGCTTGCAACTCGTTGCATAGGTAGGTCACAATCGGGCCATGGCCCTCGAGCACGCCCTTCTCGTCGCGCTGCGCGAGCAGCCGGCCTCGGGGCTGGAGCTCGCGAAGCGCTTCTCCCGCTCCATCGGCTTCTTCTGGAGCGCCACGCACCAGCAGATCTACCGGGTGCTGGGCCGGATGGAGTCCGACGGCTGGGTCCGCGTCGAGACCGTCGCCCAGCAGGGCCGTCCCGACAAGAAGGTGTACGACGTCACGCCGGCCGGCCAGGCCGCGCTCGCGACCTGGCTCGCCGAGCCCACCCCCGACTCTCCCCTGCGCAGCGACCTGGCCGTGAAGCTCCGCGGCGCCTCGTTCGGCGACCGCGGGGCGGTCCTCGACGTGGTGCGGAGCCGGCTGGCCGACCACCACACGCGGCTCGACCACTACCGACAGCTGATGAAGCGGGACTACCCCGAACCCCCTGGCAGAACCGTCCTGGCCGGGCTCGAGCTCGACCAGTACCTCGTGCTGCGCGGCGGCATCCTCATGGAGGAGACGTGGATCGCGTGGCTGACCGAATACCTGGAGGCACACCAGTGAGCACCCCGACCGCATCGAACGGCCACGCCACGGCGTACCCCCACCTGCTCGAGCCGATGAAGCTCGGCTCGCTCACCCTGCGCAACCGCCTGGTCATGGGCAGCATGCACACCGGTCTCGAGGACAGCCCGTTCAACACCTCGAAGCTCGCGTCGTACTTCGCCGAGCGGGCGCGCGGTGGCACCGGCCTGATCATCACCGGCGGCTACTCCCCCAACAAGCGCGGCTGGCTCAAGCCGCTCGCCTCCGAGATGACCACCCGGCTGCAGGCGATGCGCCACCGCGAGATCACCGGAGAGGTGCACGCCGCGGGCGGCGCGATCGCGATGCAGGTGCTGCACGCCGGTCGCTACGGCTACCACCCGTTCAGCGTCAGCGCCTCCAACCGGAAGTCGCCGATCACGCCGTTCAAGCCGAGCGCGCTGTCGACCAAGGCCGTCGACCAGACCGTCTCCGACTTCGCCCGCGCGATCTCGCTCGCGCAGAAGGCCGGGTACGACGCGGTCGAGGTCATGGGGTCCGAGGGCTACCTCATCAACCAGTTCCTGGCCGCGCGCACCAACAACCGCACCGACGCCTGGGGCGGTACGACGGAGAAGCGGATGCGCTTCCCGGTCGAGATCGTGCGCCGTACCCGGGAGCTGGTCGGCGGCGACTTCCCGATCATCTACCGGATCTCGCTGCTCGACCTGGTCGAGGACGGCCAGACCTGGGAGGAGGTCGTCGAGGTCGCCCACCTGCTCGAGGACGCGGGCGTCACCGTGCTCAACACCGGCATCGGCTGGCACGAGGCGCGGGTGCCGACGATCATCACCCAGGTCCCGCGGAACGCCTGGGTCGACTACACCGCGCGGCTCAAGGCCGAGGTGTCGGTGCCGGTCTGCGCCTCCAACCGGATCAACACGCCCGAGGCCGCCGAGGAGATCCTGGCGTCCGGCAAGGCCGACCTGGTCTCGATGGCCCGGCCGCTCCTCGCCGATGCCGACTTCCTGAACAAGGCCGCGGCCGGCCGTGCCGACGAGATCAACACCTGCATCGCCTGCAACCAGGCCTGCCTCGACCACGTGTTCAAGAACCAGAAGGCGTCCTGCCTGGTCAACCCGCGCGCCTGCCACGAGACCACGCTCGTCCTCCGCCCGACCCGGGCGAAGAGGTCCGTCGCGGTCGTCGGCGCCGGCCCCGCCGGCCTCGCCACCGCGGTGTCCGCCGCGGAGCGCGGGCTCGACGTCACGCTGTTCGAGAAGGCCGAGGACCTCGGCGGCCAGTTCAAGCTCGCGATGCAGGTGCCGGGCAAGGAGGACTTCCGCGACACGCTCCGCTACTACCGGCGCCGGCTCGAGGTGCTCGGCGTCGACGTGCGCCTGAAGACGGAGGCGACCCCGGCCGACCTCGCGTCGTACGACGAGGTCGTGCTCGCCACCGGCGTGAAGCCGCGGATCCCGGCGATCCAGGGCGTCGACCACCCCCGCGTGCTGCGCTACGACCAGGTGCTGTCGGGCGAGGTCGTCCCTGGCCGCCAGGTGGCCGTGATCGGCGCCGGCGGCATCGGCGTCGACGTGTCGGTGTGGCTGACCCACGACGTGGGCGAGACGCCCGACGAGTGGATGGCGCACTGGGGCGTCGCCGACCCGAGCCTGCACCGGGGCGGGCTCACCGAGCCCAAGCCGCGGGCCCCGCAGCGCGAGGTCACCCTGATCCAGCGCAAGACCACGCCGATCGGCATCGGCCTCGGCAAGACCTCCGGCTGGGCGCACCGGGCCGTGCTCAAGCAGTCGGAGGTGCGCCAGATCAGCGGAGCGTCGTACGACCGGATCGAGCCGACCGCCTCCGGCGACCGCCTGCGCCTCCACCTGACCGTCGACGGCGCCACCGAGGTGGTCGAGGTCGACCACGTCGTGCTGTGCGCCGGCCAGGAGTCGGTGCGCGACCTGGTCGCTCCCGGGCGGACCGTGATCGGCGGCGCCGACGTGGCCGCCGAGCTCGACGCCAAGCGGGCGATCAAGCAGGGCACCGAGGTCGCCGCGGCGCTCTGAGGCTTCGTCGTACCTGAACTTTCGGCCCCGAAATCGCGAGATCTGGGGCCGAAAGTTCAGGTAGGACGCGCCTCAGCCGGCCAGCCAGGGCACGACCAGCTCGTCCCACAGGTCGGCGTTGGCCGAGCGGAAGTAGCCGTGGTGGCCGAGCCGGCGGCCGTCGAGCTGCTCGGGACTGAAGCGCTGGCGGACGATGACGGCGGACGAGTACCAGGCGTGCAGGTGCTGGATGCTGTCGGCGCTCATCAGCTCGTCGTCGGTGAACGACAGCGACATCATCGGCGCCTTGACCTCGGCGAAGAGGGCCGGAGCCTCGGGGTGATCGGCCTGGAGGTACTCCGGGTGCAGGCACCACCGCGCCCACTGCCGCATCGCGCCACCGGGTAGGTCGCCGATCATCTTCAGCCGGTCGCCCGGGTAGTAGCCCGCGACCCGGATCGCCAGTGGCGCGACGACCGACCACAGGACCGGAGCGATCCACCGCACGCCCGGCTGGTTGCGCCGCCAGTGCCCGTCGCCGGCACTGACCGTGATGACCGACGCGAGCCGGGTGTGCTCGACGAACGGGACCATCTGGCCGCCGAGGCTGTGCCCGACCCAGGTCACCGGCAGGCCGTCGGCGTCGTCCGCGACCACATCGAGGATCGCCCGGACGTCGGCGAACCAGCGGTCGACGTCGCCCGTCTCCGCCTTCATCTCCGCCCGGCTCCCCATCCCGCGGTAGTCGAAGGTCACCGCCCGCCATCCGCTCGCGGCGAGGTGGGTGGCGAAAGGGGCGTAGTAGGACGACGGCGTCGCCATGGCAGGTACGACGAGCACGACGCCGCGGGGTTCTCCGTCAGCCGGCTCGAACGTGGTGATCGGCAGCGCACGGCCGTCGTCGGCGACGACAGCTTGCCTCCGATTATGACGAGTGTCATAGTTCATGGCGAGATGCTATGACGCCTGTCATAGTCGAGGCAATAGGATTGTGCTGTGGCACGCGACACCCGGACCCGGATGATCTACGGCGCTGCTCGGATGATCGGCACCCGAGGCGTCGGTGCGATGAGCCTGCGCGACCTCGCCAAGGAGGCCGGCGTGCCGATCGGGTCGACGTACCACCACTTCCCCGGAGGCCGGCAGCAGCTGATCGAGGAGGCGATCCGCGCCATCGGCAGCGCCGTCACCCGGCGGCTCGACGTCGCCCGCGAGCGCGGTCCGGTCGCCGCCCTGGACGCCTTCGGCGACGAGTGGCGCACCCTCCTCGAGGACACGGAGTTCCTCACGGGGTGCCCGGTGTTCGCGGTCGCGACCGCCGACGACGAGGCGCTGCGCGTGGTCGCGACCGAGGTGCTGGAGTCGTGGCAGACGAGCCTCGCCGAGGTACTCACGGACGCCGGCATCGACCCCGGGCGCGCCCCTCGCCTCGGGCTGTTCATCGTCGCCGCGATCGAGGGCGCGATCGCGCTCTGCCAGGCGGAGAAGTCGATCGCCCCGTTGCGGGACACGATGACCGAGATCCACCACCTCGTCGACGGCGCACTCGGAATCCACTAGACCTCGCTCCTAGGCTGGGTCTCGTGATCGTGGACCGCACCGACGAGGAGCTCCGGTACGCACTGCCCTGCAAGTGGGGCCTGGTCGAGGAGGACGTCCTCCCGGCGTGGGTCGCCGAGAGCGACTACGCCTGGGCGCCGCCGATCGCCGCCGCACTGGCCGACGCCGTGGCGCGCGGGCTCACCGGCTACCCGGACTTCGAGGTGGGCGGCGCGCTGGGCGAGGCGTACGCCGGCTTCGCGCTCCGTCAGTTCGGCCACGAGGTCGACCCGGCCGCGGTGATCCCCACGGCCGACGTCACCGCCGGCGTCCGGCTCGCCCTCGACATCCTGTCCGAGCCGGGGCCGGTCATCATGCCGATCCCGGGCTACCCGCCGCAGCTCTCGATCGCGCAGGTCACCGGACGGCAGCGGGTCGACCTGGTCGTCGACCCCGATGCCGAGCGCGCCGAGATCGACCTCGACGCCCTCGACCGGCTGTTCGCCGACGGCGCCCTCACCCTGTTGCTCACCCAGCCGCACAACCCGTGGGGACGGGTGTTCACCCGCTCCGAGCTCGAGGGGATCCGCGACGTCGTACGACGCCACGGGGCGCGCGTCGTCTCCGACGAGATCCACGCGCCGCTGGTCCTCGACGGCTCGCCGCCGCACACGCCGTACCTCTCGCTCGACGGCACCGCCGACCACGCCGTCGCCGTGGTCGCGGGATCGAAGGCGTTCAACACCCAGGGCCTCAAGTGCGCGCAGATCCTGGCGCCCGACCCCGCCACCCGCGACCTGCTCCGCGACGTACCGATGGCGCGCAACGACTCGTGGTCACCGCTCGGGGTGACGGCAGCCATCGCCGCCTACACCGAGTGCGACGACTGGCTCGACGCCCTCCGCGCCCGGCTCTCCGCCCAGCGGGACCTGCTGGTCGACCTGCTCGCCGAGCACCTGCCCGAGGCCAGGATGCGGCCCCTCGAGGCGACGTACCTCGCCTGGATCGACCTCCGCGGCTACGGCCACGACGACCCCGCGGCGGTCGCGCTCGAGCACGGCCGGGTACGGCTCTCGCCCGGCCACGACTACCAGCCCGGGCTGCCCGGCCACGTCCGCCTCAACATCGCCACCAGCCCTGAGCGGCTCACCGAGATCGTGCGCCGGATGGCGAAGGCGCTGGCCTGACCGGCCGTCGTACCTGAAGTTTCGGCCCCGATTCACGCCCGATCGGGGCCGGAAGTTCAGGTACGACGCGGCGCTCAATCGTTGCTCGCGCGAGTCGCGGCCACCAGGTCGGCGTACCACTGGAACGAGCGCTTCTTGGTGCGCTGCTGGGTCTCGTGGTCGACGTGGACGAGCCCGTACCGCGCGCGGTGGCCCTCCGCCCACTCGAAGCCGTCGAGCAGCGTCCACGCGTAGTAGGCGCGGACGTCGACCCCCATCCGCACCGCATCGGCGACCGCCGCGATGTGGGCCGCGTGGTAGTCGATCCGGGCCTGGTCGTCGACGACGCCGTCCGCGTCCGGGCCGACGCCGTAGGCACAACCGGACCCGGTGATGTAGAGGGGCGGGAGGGCGGCGCGGAGGCGGGCGCGGAACATGATCAGCCACTCCCGCAGGGCGTCCGGCACCACCGGGTAGTTCACGTCGGTCGTCGGGTAGCCGACGACCTCGCGGAACTCGAACGGCATCAGTGCCTCCTCCGGCGCGGCCCCGATCCGGAACGGCCGGTAGTAGTTGACGCCGTAGAAGTCGAGCGGCTGCCGGATCGTCGCCAGGTCGCCGTCGTGGATCGTTCCGTCGAGCAGGAGGTCGAGGTCGACCGGGTAGCGGCCGAGCAGCATCGGCTCGATGTACAGGCCGTTCCAGATCGCGTCGACGAGCTTGGACGCGCCCACGTCGGCATCGTCGTCGGACGCCGGCCAGATGGGCGCGTGGTTGTTGGAGCACCCGACGCTCTCGGCGCCGGCGGCGCGCAGGGCGATCGCGGCCCGGCCGTGCGCGAGCAGCAGGTGGTGGGCGGCCGGCATCGCGTCGAACATCATCGCCCGGCCCGGTCCGTGCAGGTCCGCCACGTAGCCCAGGGTCGTCACGACGCTCGGCTCGTGCACGGGAACCCACTCCGTGACCCGGTCCGCGAGCCGGTCGCCGACGATCGCGGCGTAGTCGGCGAAGCACTCGACCGTGGCCCGGTTGAGCCAGCCGCCGTCGTCCTCGAGCGCCTGCGGCAGGTCCCAGTGGTAGAGCGTCGCCATCGGCTGCACGCCGACTGCGAGCAGCTTGTCGACGAGCCGGTCGTAGAAGTCGAGGCCCACGGCGTTGACGGGGCCGCGCCCGGTCGGCTGGATCCGTGGCCACGCGATCGAGAACCGGTAGCCGTGCGCGCCCAGGTCCCCGAGCAGCGCGACGTCCTCGTCGACGCGGTGGTAGTGGTCGCAGGCGGCAGCGCCGGTGGTGCCGTCGGCGATCCGCCCCGGCTCAGCGGCGAACGTGTCCCACACGCTGGGTCCGCGGCCGTCCTCGGCCACCGCGCCCTCGATCTGGTACGCCGAGGTGCTGGTGCCGAACCGGAAGTCTGCGGGCAGCCCTGGTCCGCGCTCCCCCGCTGTCACGGCACAATCCTGCCTTGTGACCGTACAGATCCGCAGGAGTTCGGACCGGTTCGTCGACCGCGAGCCGGGGCGTCGTACCCACCACGCGTTCTCGTTCGGAGCGCACTACGACCCGGAGTGGCTGTCGTTCGGGCCGATGGTGTGCCACGACGACCACCTGCTCAGCTCGGGTCGCGGCTTCGAGGACCATCCGCACTCCGACCTGGAGATCGTGACGTACGTCGTCGCGGGGACCCTGATGCACAGGGACTCGCTGGGCACCGACGGTGAGCTGACCGCGGGCGAGGTCGCCGTGCTCTCGGCGGGCTCCGGAGTCCAGCACCAGGAGGTCGCGTCGGATGCCGGCGCAGCCAGGTTCGTCCAGGTCTGGCTCCGGCCGGACGAGGTCGGCACCACTCCCGCCTACCGGCGCGGGTCGGCGGCCGCCGCGGTCCCCGGCGCCGGCCTGGTGCCGGTCGCCATCGAGGTCGGCGTCGCCGGTGCGTCGTACGGCGTCGCCCGGCTGGCCGCCGGCGAGAAGCTGATCCTGCCCGTGGCCCGGCGGCTCCACGTCTACGTGGCCTCCGGTGCCCTGGCGCGGTCGTCGCTCGCCGCACCGCTGGAGGCGGGCGATGCGTTCTGCTTCGTCGACGAGCCGCACCGCGAGGTCACCGCCGGGGCGCCGACGGAGCTGCTCGTCTGGTCGTTCACCAGCTGACCCGGAGGCGCAGCGCCTCCGACGGCACCCCCGGGTCGTCGACGTCGATGACGGCCAGCAGTCGGACGTGGCCACCGTCGGCCTCAGCGTCCGCGTCGAGCACCATCAGGCCCTCGACCTTGCTGACCCGGCCGTCGACGCGCGGGAGCGGCGTGATGTCGTCGACGTGGTGGCCGTCGAGCCGCACCAGTGCCGAGGCCACGACCGGCCCGTCGTCGCGGACGTTGGGGCTGTCCTCGGCGGCCGCGCTGAGGAGTACCGCGCCGTCCGGGAGCGTCACGGCGTCGGTGATCGCCAGCCCGACGCCGGCCACCTCTCCGAGGTCGTAGTGCCGGGCGTTGGTGACGGCCACGGCTCCCGGCGCGGTCCGGCCGAGCACGGCGGCGAGGGCCGCCGCCGGCTCCAGGTCCACGCTCCCCGGCGGCAGACCGGCGGACGGGAGGCCGCGGAGGTACCACCGCAGCGTTCCTCCGAGCAGGCAGGCGCCCTCCAGGTTGAGTGCCTCGGACGGGACCGACAGCGCGTCCCCGACCGCGGCGTACAGCGGCGCCATGTCGGCCACCGCGACCGTGGGTCGCCCGTCGACCAGCCGGACCAGCGCCCATCGCATCCGCGCCGCGAGCGACCCGGAGCCCAGCATCAGCACCGCCGGCGATCCGTCGACCTCGACCACGCAGGCCGCCTCGAGGTCGGGCTTGAGGTGCTTGGTCCCGGAGGCCTCGTCGAACAGGTCGTGGCCGTCGACCGGCGGGAGGAGCCGTACGGCGCTCGCCGAGCCCGCGCGGAACCACGCCCCGTGCGCGGCGTCGTCCTGCACGACCAGGAACCCGTCCCCCAGCGGGGCCAGCGCGGACGCGGCCCGGACCGGCGACCCGTCGGCGTGGCGGAGGCGCTCGACGCCCTCCACCTCGATGTCCACCGCACCAGTCTCGCGGACGGCACCGCCTTGGTCAGCACAGGATCTTGACCGCCCCGGGCCGGATCTCCACGGTCAGCGGCTCCGCGCCGGCAGCGGGCAGCTCACCCAGCCCCTCGCCGTCCGCGCCAATGGGCACCGGAGCACCCGTGCCGTCGTACCGGCCGGACACGGTGACCCGGGAGCCACGCAGCACCTTGACCGCGTCGAGCTCGACGTGGGCGCCCTCGTAGACCTTGGGCAGGGCGCGGATCAGGTCCAGCCGACCGGCGGCCTCGATGACGATCACGTCGAGCTCACCGTCGTCGACGGAGGCGTCGGGCGCGATCGCCATGCCCTTGCCGTAGTAGCGGGAGTTGGCGACGACCACGTTGGCGGCGCGGTGCTCGGAGCGCACCCCGTCGACCTCGACCGTCAGCGCGATCGGTCGGTAGCTGGCGATTGCGCGGACGGCGGCGACCGGGTACTGCAGCCTGCCCGGCAGCCAGTGCGACCGGTCGACGATCTCGCCGGCGCGCGCGTCGACCCCGGCGTAGACGGATCCCGCGACCAACGCGGTGGGGCGGCCCGGCATCGCGACCGACAGCAGGTCCACCGGCGTCGGCGTACCGCTGAGCAGGAGCGCGACCTGGCCGTCCTCGTCCGCGGGCACCTCGAGCATCCGCGCGAAGTCGTTGCCGCGACCGGCCGGCATGATTGCCAGCTCGCCGCCGGCGTCCACCACCGCACCCGCGACCGAGGACAGCATCCCGTCGCCACCGACCGACACCACCACCCGGCCGGCGGCCACGGCGATCTTGACCAGGTCGGGTACGACGGCCGGCGAGGACGTGTAGCTGACCTCGACCTCGGCGCCGGCCTCGCGCAGCCGCCGCGCCAGCGGTACGACGACCTTGGGGGCCGCGCCGCCGCCCGAGTTCGGGTTGACGAGGAACGTGAACGCGCGGGTCACGGGATCAGGACCCCCGGGTTGAGGATCCCGGCCGGGTCGAGCTCCCGCTTCACGGCCCGGAGTACGGCGACGCCGACCTCGCCGATCTCCGGCGTGAGCCACCCGCGGTGGTCGGTGCCGACCGCGTGGTGGTGGGTGATCGACGCGCCGGCCGCGACGATCGCGTCGTTGGCCGCGGCCTTGGCCTTCAGCCACCGCTCGAGCCGGTCCTCCCCGCCCGCCTCGGCGATCGTGAAGTAGAGCGAGCAGCCGGTCGCGTAGACGTGCGAGATGTGGCAGAGCACCATCGTCCCCTCGCCGAGCGCCTCCTCCAGCGCGGACTTCACGGCCGCGTAGAGCCGCTCCCGGTTGGACCAGAAGGTCACCGTCTCGAGGGTCTCGACGAGGACGCCGACGTCGAGGAGCGAGTCGCGGAGGTAGGGGGCGTTGAACCGGCCCGCCGCCCACGCCTCACCCGGCTCGGCCCCAAGGGGGGTGCCGCCGAGCCCGGTGAGGGCGGTGGTGACCGCGGCCTTCTTCGCCGCGACCGCGGCCGGGGTGCCCTCGTAGCCGACGATCATCAGGCAGCCCCCCGAGCCTTCGCCGCCGATGGCGTCCGGCCGGGCCAGGTTGATCGCGGTCTCGTTCTCGTCGGAGAGCCGGATGACCGTGGGCAGCAGGTCCGACTGCGCGAGCGTGCGCATCGCGTCGGCGCCGGCCGCGAAGGACGACCACTGCCAGCCCTCGTACTCCTTGACCGCAGGTCTAGGCCGGACCCGCACGGTGACCTCGGTGATGACGCCGAACGCGCCCTCAGAACCGAGGAAGAGCTCGCGCAGGTCGGGGCCGGAGGCGTTGGACGGGGAGGTGCCGCCGAGCCTCGCCTCGCCCTGGGGGGTGGCGACGCGCAGCCCGACGACCATCGCGTCGAACCGGCCGTAGCCAGCGCTGGACTGGCCGCTGGACCGGGTGGCCGCGAAGCCGCCGATCGTCGCGAACTCGAAGCTCTGCGGGTAGTGACCGAGCATCAGCCCGTGCTCGGCCAGCAGCGCCTCCGCCTCCGGGCCCCGGAGGCCGGGGCCGAGGGTCGCGGTCGAGGAGACCGGGTCGAGCGCGAGCAGGCTGCGCATCCGGCCGAGGTCGAGGGATATCACGCCGGCGAAGCCCTCGCGCTCGGCCACCAGGCCGCCGGTCACCGCGGTGCCGCCGCCGAACGGGACGACCGCGATCCGGTGCTGCTGGGCGTAGTCGAGCACCGCCTGCACGTCGTCGTGGTCGCCGGGGCGGACGACGACGTCGGGGGCGTCGGAGAGGTCGCCGGCCCGCTGGCGCAGGAGGTCGGGCGTCGACTTGCCGCGGGTGCGCTGGCGACGGGAGGCGTCGTCGAGCACGACGTGCTCCTCGCCCACGACCGCGCGCAGCCCCGTCACCAGCTCGGCCGGGAGCTGCGGCGCCGGCACCGCGACGTCGGCCGCGGCGGGGGTGTCCGAGAGCTCGAAGACCAGGCCGACGAGGTCGCGCACGGCCTCCGGGAGCGGGCCGGCATGGGCGGGGTCGCCCCACCGCGTGGGCGGCATCTCGGGCTGGAGCAGGTCGTGCTTGATCTCGGTCATGCGTTACAGTGTTACATATGTCGTCACATCGTCACAACCCCGAGTCGCGGGACGCCTATCTGGACGCCGCTCGCGCGTGCATCCTCGACGTCGGCTGGCGCCGGACGACCCTCACCGAGGTGGCCCGTCGGGCCGGGGTCTCGCGGATGACGATCTACCGCACCTGGTCGGACATGCAGGAGCTGCTCGGCGACCTGATGACGCGCGAGTGGGGCGAGCTGGTGGCGTCGACCCAGCCGACACTGGGGTACGACGACGAGACCGGCCCCACCCCCGGGCAGATCGCGGACGGCGTGCTGCGCGCGGTCGCCGTACTCCGTGACAACGAGCTGTTCGTCCGGATCGTCGAGCTCGACCCCGAGCTGATCCTCCCCTACCTGCTCGCGCGCCGCGGCCGCTCGCAGGAGCTGATCCTCGGCCTGCTGGCCGCGGTGATCGAGGCCGGCCAGGCCACGGGCACCGTCCGCGACGGCAACCCCGTGGCCCTCGCTCGCGCGGTGGTGCTGGCGTCCCACGGCTTCGTCCTCTCGGCCCACACGATGACCGACGACACGGTCGCGCTCGGCGACCTCGACGAGGAGCTGCGACTCCTCGTCACCCGCACCCTGACCCCCGCCCTGTCTGCCGAAGGTGACCCCCGATGAACGCTCCCCGCACGATCACCCCCGGCCTGTCCGGCGTACCCGACTCCGTCGACGTCGTCGTCGTCGGCCTCGGCGTGACCGGCGCAGGCGTCGCCCTCGACGCCGCCAGCCGTGGTCTCAGCGTGCTCGCGGTCGACGCGTTCGACCTCGCCTGGGGCACGTCCCGGTTCTCGTCCAAGCTCGTGCACGGCGGGTTGCGCTACCTCGCGAGCGGACAGGTCGGCATCGCCCACGAGAGCGCGGTGGAGCGCGGCATCCTGATGGAGACGACCGCACCGCACCTGACCCGTCCGCTCCCGACGATCGTGCCGCTCGCTGCCGGCGTCACCCGCCCGATGGGACTGCTCACCCGGGCCGGGCTGTTCGGTGGAGACCTGCTGCGACGAGCGGCCGGCACCAGCGCCGACACCCTGCCGAAGCCGCGCCGGCTGACCGCCGCGGAGACCCGCCGCCTCGCACCGACGCTGCGGGCCGACGGGCTGCGCGGCGCCGTACTCGGCTGGGACGGCCAGCTCGAGGACGACGCCCGGTTGGTCACCACGATCGCCCGTACGGCGGCCGCCCGCGGTGCTGCCGTGCACACGCATGCCCGCGTCCTCGCGGCGGCGGGTACGTCGGTGGAGCTGCGCGACGAGCTCACCGGCGAGACCCGCACCGTGCGGACCCGGACCGTGATCAACGCAGCGGGGGTCTGGGCGGGCGACGTCGCCGGCGACATCCGGCTCCGTCCCTCCCGCGGCACGCACGTGGTGCTGCGCGGCGACGTGCTGCCGGGTCTCAACGTCGCGGTGTTCGCGCCGATCCCGGGCGAGCGCAACCGCTACGTGCTGGTGCTGCCGCAGCCGGACGGCCAGATCTACGTCGGCCTCACCGACGAGCCCGCCGACGGCCCGGTGCCCGACGTCGCCGAGCCGACCGAGGTCGAGATCGGCTTCCTGCTCGACGTGGTCGCGGCATCGTTCTCGCGGCCGCTGCGCCGCAGCGACGTGGTGGGAGCGTTCGCGGGTCTCCGTCCGCTGCTCGACACGGGCGACGACGCGACTGCTGACCTCTCCCGCAAGCACGCCGTGCTCACCAGCCCCGACGGGGTGGTGACGATCGTGGGCGGCAAGCTCACGACGTACCGCCGGATGGCCGAGGACGCCGTCGACGCGGCGGTCGCCCACGCCGGCCTGTACGCCGGACCCTGTGTCACCGCCACCCTCCCGCTCGCCGGCGCCGCCCCGCGCGTGCAGCTGGCCGAGCTCATCGAGCGCGCCGAGACACCCGGCCATGCGCGGCTGGCACGCCGCTTCGGCACCGACGCCGCGCTCGTCCTCGACACCGCCCGCACGGTGACCGGCCTGCCCGACGAGGACCTGCTCGCCCCCATCGCCGAGTCCATCCCGGTGACCCTCGCGGAGCTGGTCTTCGGAGTCACCCACGAGGGCGCTGCCGACGTCGCCGACCTCCTCGACCGCCGGACCCGGGTCGGGCTGGTCCCGGCCGACCGGGCGCTCGCCGTACCTGCTGCGGAGCGGGCGCTGGAGCTGGTGCAGGAATCCCCGGTCGACCGGTGAAACTGGCGCTTGTCGGGCGTTGCATTGCCCGACAAGTGCAGGAATCCCCGGTCGACCGGGGGTTCCTGCGCGGTCGGCCGATGAGTTTTCCGGTTGGCCCCTGTCCACTCATCAGGCAGACTCGACGAGGGGATGGAGCGAGGGATGGGAACGGGCACCATGACCGAGGCCACGGCGACGACGAACGACGAGCTCGCGGACTTCGACACACTGACCGGCCGCTACCAGCGCGAGCTGATGGCGCACTGCTACCGCATGAGCGGGTCGGTGCACGAGGCCGAGGACCTGGTCCAGGAGACGTTCCTGCGTGCCTGGAAGGCGTCGGCGAACTTCCAGGGCCGCAGCTCGGTGCGCACCTGGCTCTACAAGATCGCCACCAACGTCTGCCTCACGAACCTCGAGGGCCGGCCGCGGCGCCCTCTGCCGACCGGGCTCGGCACCGCCGACTCGATCGCCGGTGACGCGCTCGAGCAGGACGCCGACATCCCGTGGCTGGAGCCGATCCCCGATGCGGCCGTCGAGGTCGCCGAGCGCGACACCATCCGGCTCGCCTTCGTCGCCGCCCTCCAGCACCTGCCCGCCCGCCAGCGCGCCGTCCTGATCCTGCGCGACGTGCTGCGCTGGTCCGCCGCCGAGACCGCGACCGCCCTCGACACCACCACCGCCGCGGTCAACTCCGCCCTCCAGCGCGCCCACGCGCAGCTGGACGACCGCGGCCTCACTCCGGACACGGTCGAGCAGGACCTCGACGAGTCCCAGCGCCGGATGCTCAACGCCTACCTCGAGGCGTTCTGGGCCAAGGACATCGACCGGATCGTCCAGCTGCTCCAGTACGACGCGACGTGGGACATGCCCCCGTTCCTCAACCACTACCGCGGCGCCGACAACATCGGCAGGCTCATCGCGACCCAGTGCCCCGGCGGCGTCCACGACATGCCGATGCTGTCGACCGTTGCCAACGGCCAGCCGGCGTTCGGCCTCTACATGCGCCAGCCCGACGGCCACTTCGAGCCGTTCCACATGCAGGTGCTCGACGTGGCCGGAACGAAGGTCCGTCACGTCACCGCGTTCTTCGGCGTGGAGCACTTCCGGCGGTTCGGCCTGCCGGACCGGCTGCCGGCCGACTGGCAGCCCGACACCGCCCCCGCCGTCGACCAGGCCCCCACCGGCTGATCCGATGACCGCCCTCCCCGGTCCCCCGCCCAGCTCGCCGGACCCGGGGGTCGAGCTGTTGGAGCGCGCCCTCGGCTACACCCGGAGCGCGCTCGCCACCGTCACGCCGGCCCACCTCTGCCTCCCAACGCCGTGCAACCACTGGCGCCTCGGCGACCTGCTCGCCCACATGGAGGACTCCCTCGACGCCTTCGCCGAGGGAGCCGGCGGCGCGATCAGCCTCCGGAGCGCGGCACCCGCGCCGCTTGAAGCGCGGCTCGACACGCTGCGGTCCAAGGCCTGCACCCTGCTGGGCGCGTGGGCGGCTGCGACCACGCCGGTCGTCGAGGTCGGTGGCCGGCCGATGCCGGTCGGCACCATCGCCCGGCTGGCAGCGGTCGAGATCACGGTCCACGGCTGGGACGTCGGCCGTACGACGGGCGCCGGCCTACCGGTCCCCGACGCGCTGGCCGAGGCGCTGATGCCGACAGCGCTGGCCCTCGCGCTCGAGCACGACGGCGAGTTCGGGCCCCCGGTGCCGGTACCCGCCGACGCCGGCCCCGAGCGGCGGCTGCTCGCGCTGCTCGGCAGACGGGCGTCGTACTCCTCCTAGACTCCCCGGCATGTCTGACGCCACCCTGCGCCACCGCACCCGGCAGATGCGCGGACGCGATCCGCACGAGCCGCACCGAGCCGCGACCACGCTCGAGCTGCTCTTCGACCTGACCTTCGTGGTCGCGTTCGGCACCGCGGCGTACGAGCTGTCGCACGCACTCGTCGAGGACCACATCGTCGCCGGGATCATCGGTTTCGCGTTCGCGACCTTCGGCATCTCGTGGGCCTGGATCAACTTCACCTGGTTCGCGTCGGCGTACGACACCGACGACTGGCTCTACCGGCTGACCACGATGGTGCAGATGGTCGGCGTCCTGGTCTTCGCGCTCGGCCTGCCGAAGATGTTCACGTCGATCTACGAGGGCGACACCCTCGACAACGACGTCATGGTGTGGGGCTACGTCGTGATGCGGGTCGCCATGCTCTTCCAGTGGTGGCGGGCCAACCGGCACGACCCCGACCGCCGCACGGTGCACGGGGTCTACATCGTCAGCATCCTGGTGTCGCAGGCGATGTGGTGCGTGCTGGCCGTCGTCGACCTGCCCGTCACGACGACCTTCCTCGTCATGTGCGTGCCTCTGCTCATCGAGACCGGAGGTCCGTTCGTCGCCGAGCGCAAGTACGGCGGCACGCCCTGGCACGCCCACCACGTCGCGGAGCGCTACGGCCTGATGGTCATCATCGCGCTGGGCGAGGGGATGATCGGCACGATGGCGAGCCTCACCGTGCTGTCCGAGGACGGGCTGACCCTCGAGGTCGCGGTGCTCGCCGCAGCCGGCACGGCGGTGACGTTCGGGATGTGGTGGACCTACTTCGTGATCCCGCACGGCGAGATCCTGCATCACCGAAGAGACCGCTCCTTCGCCTGGGGCTACGGGCACATGCCCCTCTTCGGCGCGATCGTCGCGGTGGGCGCCGGCCTGCACGCGGCGGCGTACTACCTGGAGGGCCACGGCCACACCCAGCTGCACGAGGTCGGCACCGTGCTCACCGTCGCCGTGCCGCTCGGGTTCTACCTGATCGCGCTCTACGCCTTCTACGCGGTCGTCAGCAAGTCACTCGATCCCTTCCACCTGCTGCTCATCGCCGGCACCGTGGTCGCGCTGGTGGTGCCGGTCGTCATGGCCGCCGGCCACGTCGACGTCACCTGGTGCCTGCTCGCCCTCTCCGTCGCGCCGTGGGTCACGGTGCTCGGCTACGAGGTGCACGGCTACCGCCACAACGCCGAGGTGCTGGCGGATCTGGAGGGCTGAGCCGGTCGCGCGGCGCGCAGGTTCATCAGCCGACCGGCGTCGGCTCCGGCTCCGGCGTCGGCTCCGGCTCCGGCTCGTCCCGCAACGGGTGGGCGAGCTCGTCGGCCGGCAGCTTGGCCAGCCAGATCGCGAGGGCCGCGGCGACGCCGGGCACGATCGCGGCGATCGCGAACGTGGTGCGCAGGCCGAGCCACTCCGACACCGGGCCGGCCATCGCCATCGACACCGGCATCAGGCTGACCGACACGAAGAAGTCCAGCGAGGCCACCCGGCCGAGCAGGTGGGGCGGCACGCGGCGCTGGAGCAGCGTCCCCCAGATCACCATCGGCGCCGAGAAGAACGCGCCCAGGAAGAAGCCCGCCACGGCGACCATCCACACCTCGGTCGCGAAGCCCATCACCAGGAGCGGCAGGGCGCCGACGCCCCACATCAGGTTCATCCAGGTCAGGTAGCGCCGGGGCATCCGCATCGACGCCATCGCCATCGAGCCGACGGCGCCGCCGATGCCGAACGCCGCCATCACCGCGGCGTGGTCGCCCGGGCCACCGCCCAGCTTGTCCTTGATCAGGAACGGGATCAGGACCTCGAACGGGCCCATCATCGCCAGGATCATGATCGAGGCGAACAGCAGCGTGGCGAGCAACCAGGGCGTCCGCACCATGTAGACCCAGCCCTCGCGCATGTCGGACAGCGCGGTCGCGATCGGGTGGGCGTCGGCTGCCGTCTCGTCGTCGGCGCGCTCACGTCGTACGGCGGTCAACGGCACCGTCGCGAGCACCAGCAGCCCGGCCAGGTGGAAGCCGGCCGCCAGGCCGAGCGCGGCCGACGTCGAGACGGCTCCGACCACCACGCCGGCGAGGCCGGGACCGAGCGCCTGGCCGACCGTCGGCCGGACCATGCCCTCGAAGCCGTTGACCGCCATCAGGTCCTCTTCGGGCACCAGCGCCGGCAGCCACGCGGAGTAGGCCGGGTAGTAGAACGCCAGCCCCATGCCGGTCGCGAACGACACGACCGCGAGGTGCCACACCTGGGTCTGGTCGGTCCACGACAGCAGCGCGACGATCGCCATGCCGGTGAGCTCGAGGCCGGCCACGGCGAGCAGGATCAGCTTCTGCGGGACCCGGTCCGCCACTACGCCACCCAGCAGGGCGGGGAGGAGTACGCCGACGGCGCCCGCGGTCGACACCACGGACAGCTGGCTCGCGCCGCCGCCGATCCGGATGACCTCCCACACCAGGGCGACGACCCACACACCGCCGGCGAACGTGCCGAGCACCAGCG
Source organism: Nocardioides immobilis (assembly GCF_003515065.1). Lineage (GTDB taxonomy): Bacteria > Actinomycetota > Actinomycetes > Propionibacteriales > Nocardioidaceae > Nocardioides > Nocardioides immobilis. Next base: position 166,093 of record NZ_QXGH01000017.1, on the reverse strand, counting down.
CGGACCCGAGCCGGCGGTAGGCGACGTGCCGGAACGGCGAGAGCGCGCGCGGCAGCCGCCGCACCGAGGGCGGCTGGGGGCTCTCGGGCGCCGGCGTCGGCGTCGTGAGCTGGTCGGTCATGGGGTCTCCTCGAGATCAGTCTGGCGATGAGGACCGACAGTGGCCATCGATTTCATCGCGGGCTCCAGCACGACCTTCCCCAACGCTCGCCTGTTCTCGAGATCGGCGTGTGCACGGGCGGTGTCGGCGAGAGGGTACGTCGAGACGAGTGGCCGCCAGCGCCCGGCCGCCACCCGCTCCAGTGCCCGGAACGCGAGCCCCGGGATGCCGCCCGGCAACGCCGCCATCCGCGGCCCGAGCGACCGGCCCGCGGTGATCCCGCGCCCCACCAGGTCGCCCGTGGTGAGCTCGGTAGGCGCCCCGGACGAGTAGCCGAACATCACCAACCGGCCGCCCGGCCGGAGCAGCTCGAGGGACGACCGGCCCACGGTACCGCCCACGCCGTCGTACACCAGGGAGACGCCGTCGTACGACGCCCGCACCTGCTCCTCCCAGCCCTCCGCGCCGTAGTCCACGACCAGGTGGGCGCCGAGCTCGGCCAGCCGGGCGACGCGCTCCCGGCCGCGGGCCGCGACGATCACCTCGGCCCCGACCTCGAGCGCGGCCTGTGCGAGCAGCCAGCCCAGGCCGCCCGCGGCTGACGGGATGAGTACGACGTCGTCGGCCGCCGGCGGCTCCAGCTCGATGACGCCGAGCGCGGTCCGGCCGGTGCCGACCGCGGCGACCGCATCGGCCAGGCCGACCTCGTCCGGGACCTCGTAGACCAGGTCGACGTCGCAGACCGCCTGCTCCGCGTACCCACCCGGCACCGGACCGAGGTGGGCCACGACCCGCCGGCCGATCCACCCCTCATGCACGCCCGCGCCGACGCGGTCGATGACACCCGCGACCTCGCGGCCGGGGATGGTCGGCAGCGGGGGCGCCGGCATCGGCCCCGGCTCGCCCCGGCGGAGGGTGGTGTCGACCAGGTGGACGCCGGCCGCGGCGACCGCGACCCGGACCTGTCCCGGGCCCGGCTCGAGGTCCGGCAGGTCCTCCAGGACCAGGTTGTCAGCGGGACCGAACTCATGCAGGCGGATGGCTCTCATGGCTCCAGTGAACAAGTTCAAGTTAACTTGAGGTCAAGCCCGGATGCCCCGGCACGTCGCGATCCTGGTTTGGCCGCACCACCGCCGGATACGATCCGAGTCCCATCGCTACTTCATCCGGAGAACACGTGACCGTCTTCCTGGTGCTGGGCTTCGTCGGCCTGGCGCTCGTCTTGGTGTCGCTGCTCGTCGGCGACCACCTCGAGGCGGCCTTCGGTGGCGCTTTCAACGCGCTCGAGGGCGACGTGTTCTCGACGGCGGTCATCGGCGGCTTCGTGTCCGCGTTCGGCTTCGGCGCGGCGGCCGCCGACGGCGGCGGCCTCCCGACGCCTCTGGCGCTGGTGATCGGCGGAGCCAGCGGTGTGGTGGTCGGCTGGTTCGCCTGGTGGCTGACCCGGCTGGTCAAGGACGGGCCCAGCGACGGCACCGTCTCCATCAGCGACACGGTCGGCCAGGTCGGCAAGGTGCTGAGGGCGATCCCCGGCGGCGACAGCTACGGCGTCGTCCGAGTCAGCGTCGGCGGCCACGTCATGCAGTGCAACGCGAGCTCTCTGCTCGCCATCGAGGCGGGCGCCGAGGTCAGCATCACCGGAGTCCTGTCACCCACCGCGGTCACCGTGGCCCCGGTCTGGAATCCCCAGTCATGACCACCCAGAGCTAAGGAACCGGACTCAATGGATCTCAATGTCGTGGGGCCGATCATCGGCGTCGTCGTACTCCTCGTGCTGCTGGTGCTGCTCGTCACCAGCCGCTACAAGGTGGCGGGCCCCAACCAGGCGTTCATCGTCACCGGTCGCAAGGGCAAGGCGGTGCTCAACCCGGAGACCGGGCAGCTCACCACCGACCTCTCCGGCCAGAAGGTCGTGCTCGGCGGCGGCGTCTTCGTGGTCCCGTTCATCCAGAAGCTCGCCACGATGGACCTCTCCAGCCGCCGGATCTCGGTGCAGATCCGCGGTGCCGTGTCGGGCCAGGGCATCAAGCTCAACCTCGACGGCGTCGCGATCGTGAAGATCGGCGGCAACGCCGACCAGATCCGGCTCGGCGCGCAGCGCTTCCTCAGCCAGCAGGCGGACATCGAGGCATTCACCCAGGAGGTCCTCGCAGGTGCGCTGCGCTCCATCGTCGGCGGCCTGACGGTCGAGCAGATCATCCGGGACCGGGCGGCGTTCGCGCAGCGGGTGGCCGACGAGTCCGAGGCGTCGCTGACCGGCCAGGGCCTGATCCTCGACGCGTTCCAGATCCAGGACGTCACCGACGACGGCACCTACCTCGCCGACCTCGGCCGGCCGGAGGCCGCGCGGATCCAGCAGGCGGCCTCGATCGCCGAGGCCAACGCGAGGCAGGCCGCGGAGCAGGCCCGGATCGCCGCCGAGCAGGAGATCGCGATCGCGCAGCGCACGCTCGCGCTCAAGCAGGCCGAGATCAAGGCCGAGACCGACGCCGCCGCCGCCCAGGCCGCAGCGTCCGGCCCGCTCGCCCAGGCCGAGCGCGACCAGGCGATCTTCACCGAGCAGGAGAAGGTCGCCGTACGGCAGGCGGCGCTGACCGAGCGCCAGCTGGAGACCCAGGTCCGCAAGCCCGCGGACGCAGAGCGCTACCGGGTCGAGCAGGAGGCCAACGCGAAGCGGTCCGCCGAGATCGCGGCCGCCGAGGCGCGCAAGGCCGCCACCATCGCCGCCGCCGAGGCGCACGCCGAGGAGACCCGGCTGTCCGGTGAGGCCGAGAAGGCGCGGCGTGCCGCGCTCGCCGAGGCCGAGGCGATCGAGGGCGCCAAGCGCGGTGAGGCCGAGAAGGCTCGCCGTGTCGCCGAGGCCGAGGCGGTCAAGGCCGAGGGTGACGCAGAGGCGTCCGCGACCCTCGCCGTCGGCCATGCCCAGGCCGAGGCGATGGACAAGCGCGCCGAGGCGTTCGCGCACTACAACGACGCGGCCGTGCTGCAGATGCTGATCGAGGTCCTGCCCCAGATCGCCAAGGAGGTCGCCGCGCCGATCAGCGCGATCGACAACCTGACGGTGCTCTCGACCGACGGCGCCGGCGCGATGCCGAAGCAGGTCGTCGACAACGTCGCCCAGACCCTGCAGATGCTGAAGACCGCGACCGGCATCGACCTCGAGTCGCTGATCCACAAATCGGTCAACAACGCCGTCGCCGCGCCGGGAGGGCCGGTCGTCGAGGGCGAGACCGAGGAGCAGCCCCAGGCCTGACCCGCGCCCGCCGGGTGTCGGCCGCCGGACGGACCATTCGGGACGCGAGGGGCCGGTGTGACTCAGGAGGCGGGCAATCGGCCGTTTCGGGCCGATCGGTCCGTCCGTCGGCCGGTCAGCCGCCCGGCAGGGCGACGTACGTCGTGTCGAGGTACTCCTCGATGCCCTCGAACCCGCCCTCGCGGCCGAACCCGCTCGCCTTGACGCCGCCGAAGGGCGCCGCGGGGTTGGAGACCAGGCCGGAGTTGACGCCCACCATGCCGAAGTCGAGCGACTCCGCGAGCCGGACGGTGCGGGCCAGGTCGCGCGTGTAGACGTACGCCGTGAGCCCGTACTCCGTCGCGTTCGCCCGCTCGACCGCCTCCTCCTCGGACGCGAACGTCGTGATCGGGGCGACCGGGCCGAAGATCTCCTGGGTGTTCACGTCGGCGTCCGGTGGCACGTCGGCGAGGACGGTGGGACTGAAGAAGTAGCCCGGCCCGTCCGGGGCGCTGCCGCCGGTGACGACCCGGGCGCCGGCGGACACCGCCTGCTCGACCAGCGCGGTGACGCTGGCGACCGCCTTGTCGTCGATCAGCGGGCCGACGTCGACACCGTCGTCCTGGCCCCGGCCCAGCCGGAGCGCACCCATCCGCTCGGCCAGCTTGCCGGCGAACTCCTCCGCGACCGACCCCTCCACGAGGAACCGGTTGGCGGCCGTGCAGGCCTCGCCCATGTTGCGCATCTTCGCGACCATGGCGCCGTCGACGGCCGCGTCGATGTCGGCGTCGGCGAAGACCAGGAACGGGGCGTTGCCGCCGAGCTCCATGCTGACCCTCTGCAGCTGGTCGGCGGACTGCCGCACCAGCACCTTGCCGACCTCGGTGGATCCGGTGAAGCTGACCTTGCGCAGCCGGGGGTCGGCCATCAGCGTCTCGGCGACCTTGCCCGAGCTGCGCGACGTCACGACGTTGAGCACGCCGGCCGGCAGGCCCGCCTCGGTCAACAGGTCGGCCAGCAGCAGCATGGTGAGTGGGGTCTGCCCGGCGGGCTTGACGACCATCGTGCAGCCGGCGGCCACGGCGGGGCCGATCTTGCGGGTGCCCATCGCGAGGGGGAAGTTCCAGGGCGTGATGAAGAGGCACGGGCCGACCGGCTTCTTCAGGGTGAGCAGTCGGGTGCCGCCCGCAGGGGCCTCCATCCATCGGCCGTGGATCCGGACCGCCTCCTCGGAGAACCAGCGGAGGAACTCCGCGCCGTACGTCACCTCGCCGCGCGCCTCGGCCACGGTCTTGCCCATCTCCTGGCTCATCAGCAGGGCCAGGTCGTCGGCCCGGGCGGTTGCCAGCTCGAACGCCCGCCGCAGGATCTCGCCGCGCTCCCGGGGCGCGGTCGCGGCCCACTCCTGCTGCGCATCCACGGCTGCGTCGAGGGCGGCCATCGCGTCGTCGACGGTCCCGTCGGCGACGTCGGTCAGCACCGAGCCGTCGGCCGGGTCGATGACGTCGAACCGCCCGCCTCCCGAAGCCGGTCTCCACTCCCCTCCGATGAAGAGCTGACGTCGGTCGATGTGCAACGGATCGTGGCTCATGGGGCCACTGTGGCACCGCCGCCGAAACTTCGCCTCCCCAGCCGGCGTGCCGATGTCGAGATTGTTCGCGCGAATCCTGTGTGCGACGGCCGTCCGGGAGTTATGGTGAGGGCGTCGTTTCGGAGGGAGCACCAACGAACACGACCAGGCCCCTGCGTTGACCCCATGCGACCAGGGGCCTGCTTGATTTTTCCGCTGCCTCAGCCCGCCGCGCGGAGGAACTCCTCCAGGATCGGCCCGGCGGTGCGGGAGCCGGACTCCCCGATCTCGACGAACACCGCGACGGCGAGGTCGCCCTGCGCGGCCACCATCCAGGCGTGGGTCTGCACGGCCCCCTCGGCACCGACGAACTCGGCCGTACCGGTCTTCGCGATCACCGGCTCGCCCGGCACGTCGGCCAGCTGCGAGCCGCTGCCGGCGGTGACCACCCCGCGCAGCATCTCCTGCAGCTGTGCGGCCTCCTCCTCCGTCAGCGGCGTGTGGTCGTGGTCGGAGACCTCGACCTGCCCGACCAGCCGGGGTACGACGAGCGCCCCCTCCTGCACGGACGCGATGACGGCCGCCATCGTCATCGGCGAGGCCAGGATCGTGCCCTGGCCGATCAGGTCCGCGGCCGCCTCCGTCTCGGTGGCCGGCGGCGCGACGCTGCCGAAGTAGGCGGGGAAGCCGAGGTCGTGGTCGACACCGAGGCCCAGGCTCGCGGCGGCGTCGGCCAGGTCGCCGTCGCCCAGCTCGTCGCGGGCGCCGATGAACGCGGTGTTGCACGACTCGGCGACCGCGGTGCGGAGTGGGATGTCGCCCAGGGCCGAGGTCGGGTAGTCGCTGTAGTTGCCGAACTCCTTGCCGTCGACCGTGAGCGTCGACGGGCAGGTGACCGTGCTGTCGGGCGTGAGCCCCGCGCGGAGCAGCGCCAGGCTGCTCACGATCTTGAAGGTCGACCCCGGCGGGAACTGGCCGTAGGTGGCGAAGTTCTGGCCCTCGGTGCCGGGCCCGTTGGCCGCCGCGAGGATCGCGCCGTCACTGGGCCGGAGCGCGACCAGCGCGCTCGCGGACGGGATCCCGGCGAGCAGCGCCTCCGCGCTCTCCTGCAGGTGGGGGTCGAGGGTCAGCTCGAGCGGGTCGCCGTCGGCCTCCTGGACCCGGAACAGGTCCCGGAAGGGGCCCGGGTCGGTTGCCGACACCGCCTCGACCACCCGGCCGGGCGACCCGCCGAGCTGCTCGTCGTACCGCGCCTGCAGGCCGCTGACGCCGGCGATGTCGCCGACCCGGTAGCGGTCGGGGTCCTCCTCGATCATCTCCGCGGTGACCGGACCGACCCGGCCCAGGATCGGCGCGGCGAACTCGCGGGTCGGCGCCAGCGAGATCTCGTCGGCCAGCGCGACCGCACCAGGGATGCCCTCGTACGCCGCCAGGACGTCGGCCGGCACCTCCTGCCGGCGGAACGAGATGGCCTCGACGAAGGCGCGGTCGCCTGCCTCACGCACCGAGCGGACGTACGGCGCCACGTCGACGCCCACCAGCTCCGCGAGCGCCCGTGCCGAGTCGGCGGCCGCGGCCTCGCGCACCCGCACCCGGTCGATGCCGAAGCGCAGCACCGGCCGGTCCGTGACGAGCACGGCCCCCTCCGCCCCGAGGATCTCGCCCCGGGTGGCGGGGATCGTGGTCGCGTCGAGCACCTCGTCCTTCGCGAGGCTCGGCTCCACGACGGTCGGCGCCCAGACCACTGCCCAGTCGCCCTCCTTCTCGACGAGCTCGACGTGCGTCTCGTAGGTCCATGGCTCCGCCGACTCGACGACCGGCCAGGACCAGGTGAGGTCGACGGTCGTGAGCCCCTTCGACTCCTCGACGTCGCCCACCTCGATGGTCGGCGCGATGCCGTCCATGCCCTCGACGATCGCGTCGTAGCCCAGCGCCCGCTCCGCCCCCTCCCGGCTTGCGAACGGCAGCTCCGCCAACGCGGTGTCGGCAGCGGGAACGTCGTCGCCGGCGGCCTCGACCATGGCGTCCGCCAGCTTCTCGACGAGCCGCAGAGCGTCGTCGTCGTCCGGCTCGTCGGGGTCGTCGCTGCACCCAGCGAGCACCAACAGGCAGATCGGCAGAGCCACCGAGATCCGACGCATGCGACGGTTCTACCAGCCGGCTGGAGAAACTCGGGCGACGCAGGCAACCGATCACCCAGCCCCGCCGGTCCAGACCTGCATGACCACCATGACCGCGGAACGAGGAGGCCGGGTGCCTGACCACGCAGCTCGCGCCGACTTCGACGACTTCGTCGCGGCCCGCTCCCAGGCACTCCTCCGCACGGCCTACCTGCTGACCCGCGACCACGGCCTGGCCGAGGACCTGCTTCAGACCGCGCTCAGCAAGGCGTGGTTCTCCTGGCAGAAGGTGGAGACCCGACCGGAGCCCTACGTCCGCAAGATCCTCGTCAACACCTACGCGAGCTGGTGGCGGCGGAAGTGGAACGGCGAGCGGCCGACCGACGAGCTGCCCGAGCAGGGCGGTCACGACGGAACCTCAGCCGTCGACGCTCGGCACGACCTCTCGGACGCGATCGGCCGACTGCCGAAGCGGCAGCGCGCGGTCGTCGTGCTCCGCTACTTCGAAGACCTGTCCGAGGCCGAGACGGCCGAGATGCTCGGGTGCTCCCGCGGCACCGTCAAGAGCCAGCTGAGCAAGGCGTTGGCCAAGCTGCGGATCGACCCCGCGCTGGCCCACGAGCACGACGAGCAGGCGGGAGAGCTGCGATGAACACGATCGACGACCTGAAGGCGACCCTCGCGGCGGACGCGTCCAGCGTGGACGGGGTCCCGCACACCGCCCGCGCCGCCGGCGTCGACGGCAAGATCCGCGCGATCCGGCGCCAGCGCCGCGCCGGTGCCGTCGCCGGCGTTGCGGCACTCGCGGCCATCGTCGGGTTCGGGGTGCTACCGGCGCTCAGTGACGACCCACGGACGCCGGCGGACGAGCAGCTCGAGGTCGCCGGTCACGTGGTTCCTCGCGAGATCGAGATCCTCGACTTCCCGTTCCGGTTCGTGGCCAGCGCCGAGTCGCAGCGCGGCGACGCGACGCTCGAGCTCGAGCTCGGCGACTCCGACCGACGCCGCGCCGTGGCCGTCGCGGTCGATGACCTGCCGGCGGGCGCCACCGTGACGCTGACCGAGGACGGCGCGCTCCTGGCCCGCGTCGTGGGGCCGAGCAAGCTCGACGACCCGCTGCTGGTCGGCCGGGACGAAGGCACGCTCACCCTCACCGTGTCCGGCGGGTCCGACGAGACCCGGGTCGGGCTGGCGACGTACGAACGCACCGACGAGCTGGCCCCCGGCCTCACGGACCCGGGCGGCACCGTGGTCTTCCGCGACCACGTGGCCGACCGCAGCCTGGTCGGCGGCGCGTGGGTCGACCCCGCCACCGGTGAGGCGTCGTTCACCGTGCGCGGGCGGCTCGACGAGATCCGGGTGTCCGACTACTGCGACAGCAACGGGGCGCGGGTCTTCTACGTCGTCGCCATCGATGACGGCGTCTTCCAGAGCGGCCGGTGCGACGACCTCGGCACCTTCGACGAGGACCCGGCCGGCGGCGGCTGGGCGTCGAGCGGCGCCAGCACCCATGGCGTCCACCACGTCCGGATGTGGACCACCGACCGGCAGTTCTCCGAGAAGGTCGTGCCGTTCCCCGGCGTGCTCGCCGGCAGCGCGGCGTACGACGCCCGCCCGGGTCGCCCGGTCCTCGGCGAGGAGATCCCCGAGCTCACCGAGTGGGACGGTCGGCTCTTCGAGCTGGAGGCGGTCGACGGTCGCACCCACCACCTGGAGGCGGACGGCCCGCGGCTGGTCGGCTTCGTCCTCGGCTCGAAGGACGGCACCTGGCTCCGGATCCAGCCCGAGAAGGGCCCCGTCCGCGAAGGCACCGGCCTCGACGGCGACAACGGCGGCAGCTCGCTGGACACGCTGCTGTGGCCCGGTCAGGCCTACGGCCTGTCGCTGGTCGACCTCCGCGGCGAGCCGGTCGACGGGGCGATCCTGGTCTACCGCCCCGTCGACTGAGCCGGAGTGTCCGTCGGGGTCAGACGGCCCCGACGAGCAGCGGGCTGACCAGCGGCGTGTAGCCGGAGGACTGGCCGAGCCGGTTGGGGTGGTAGCTCTCGCTGACCGGGTTGGACAGCCCGTTGAGCCACTCGACGTCGTCGCAGACCGCGTGCCCGATGAACCGGCTGGTCGGGTTGGCGAACTTGAAGTCCCGGGCAGCAGCGGCCGCCGACAGCTTCGCGTTGAGCAGGTCCGCGGTCTGGTTGAGCCGGGTCTCCTCCGACGGGGAGAACCAGGTGCCGGCGTTGCAGTCCTCGCCCTGGAACAGGCGCGGGTAGCCGGTGACGACCACGACCGCGCTCGGCGCCCGGGACCTGATCGAGGCGTAGAGCGTCGAGAGCCGGCCGGGGAGCGTGTTGTTGATGTAGGCCTGGGCGCCGTCCACCGCGCCGTTGCAGTCGGACATCCAGCCCGGCTGGGCGCACTCGGTGATCACGCTGGAGAAGCCTGCGTCGTTGCCGCCGACCGAGATCGTGACGTACTTCGTCGTCGAGGTCACCGCGCTCAGCTGGGAGCTCGTGACCGTCGAGACGGTCGCTCCCGAGCAGGCCTTGAAGTTGAGGGCGTAGCCCTTCTGCTGGGCCAGCAGGTACGGATAGGCGTACGTCGAGCGCTGGCAGCTGGTGCCGTCGCTGATGTAGCTGCGGGTGCCGACGCCGGAGGCGTAGGAGTCGCCGAGTGCGACGTACGACGGCGCCGCGTGGGCGGGCGCCGGTACGCCCAGCGGGACGAGCGCCGCGAGGACCGGGAGGACCGCCGCCAGGAACAGGCGGAGTCGGTTGCCGACGGGCAGGGAGCGTGCGAGTACAGGCATGGGTGACCTTCCCCTGAGGAAGCCGGCCCGGGGTACGGGCCGTACCAATGTGACGCAGGTCACTCAAGCATGGCCGGACACATCGTGACCAGGATTCGTGTGAACGCGCGCACCCGCCGGCATGAACCCTCGCTTGGTGCCGGCGACGAGGTCGGCGACGTGGGACCGGAAGCCGGGGCAGGTCGCGATGTCGTGGGCGCGACACTCGAGCGCGTGCTCGGTGAGGTGGCGGGACCGCTCCATCTCCGCCATCCGGCCGGCCAGGTCTTCGAGGTGGTCGGTCAGGATCCGGTGCCGATCGGCCGCGCCCGCGTCGAGCAGGGACCGGATCTGGTCGAGGCTCATCCCTGCCGCCTTGCTCGACACGATGACGGCCACCCGGTAGGCGTCGTCCTCGCGGTACCGCCGGCGCCCCGCGCTGTCGCGCTCGGGCGCGAGCAGGCCCATCGACTCCCAGTGGCGCAGCACGTGCGTGGGCAGCTCGAACCGGTCCGCGAGCTCACCGACGGTCCAGCGGATCTCCGTGCGACTTGACTTCATGTTGACATGAAGCCACAGGCTTCTGACCAGCACAAGGACTTCAGCCAGAGGAGTAACGATGAACAGCAACCCCAACCACATGGCGTACGACGTGGCCGTGGTCGGCGCCGGCTCCGCCGGACTGCAGGCCGCCCTCACCCTGGGCCGGATGCGGCGGCCGGTGGTGGTGTTCGGCACCGACCGCTACCGCAACGACCCCGCGGCCGAGATGCACAACTTCCTCGCCCACGACGGCACGCCGCCGGCGGCGCTGCGGGCGGCGGCACGGGCCGACCTCGAGCGCTACCCGACCGTCGAGCTGCGCGACCAGGAGGTCCGGACGATCGACGGGGACGCCGGCTCCTTCACCCTGCGCACCGCCGACGGCGGCACCGTGACGGCGCGGCGGGTGCTCCTGGCGACCGGCGTCGCGGACACGCTGCCCGACGTACCCGGCCTCGACGCACTCTGGGGCGACCTCGTCGCGCACTGCCCCTACTGCCACGGCCACGAGTTCACGGGCACGCCGGTCGGCATCCTCGGCGCGGACGCCAGCGTGCCGCTGCGCGCGGCGATGCTCGAGCGGATCGCGACCCGCACCGTCGTGCTCACTGACGGCGCCCACCTCGACGAGGACACCGCGGGAGTGCTCAAGCGGATGGACGTGGAGGTCCGTACCGAGCCGGTGCGCGGCGTCGGCCGCAGCCCGCTCGGGATCACCGTCGACGTCGACGGCGGACCCCCCGTCGAGCTCGGCGGGCTGTTCGTCGGGCCACGCTGGGAGCAGGCCGCACCGTTCGCGGAGCAGCTCGACCTCGACCGCTCGCCCCTCGGCGCGATCCTGGTGGACGCCTTCGGCCGCACCAGCCGGCCCGGGGTCTACGCGGCCGGAGACATCGCCCAGCCGCCCGGGCTGCCGATGCCGATGGCGTCCGTCCTCATCGCGGCTGCCGGCGGCCAGCTCGCAGCGTCGGCCTGCGACCGCGAGCTCGCGGCCACCGACAACGGACTCCCGGTCCCTGCCTGACCACAGGTTTGAACTTGTTCAATAATTGGCATACCTTGGGCGTCCGCGAATGTTGAACATGTTCAACTCAAGGAGCTTGCCATGAACTGGACCCTCGCCAACCACCTGCTGTACCTCGCCGTCTGCCTGCCCGTCGTCGTGGCCGTCGGCCGCACCCTCGCCCGCAACGGCCAGGTGTTCCTGGCCGACGTCTTCAGCGACGCGGCGGTGGCGACGGCGACCAACCGGCTGCTCGTCGTCGGGTTCTACCTGCTCAACGTCGGCTTCGTGCTGCTCTACCTGCGGGTGGGCGGCGACGCCGACACCGCGGTGGGTCTGGTCGAGTCGCTCAGCGTCAAGGTCGGCGTGGTCCTGCTGGTCCTGGGGCTGATCCACGTCATCAACGTCAAGGCCTTCTCGGGGATGCGACGCCGCCACGTCGTCGACAGCCAGCGCACCCGGGCCTACGAGACCCAGCTCGACGCCTGGGCAGCCGCGCAGCGGCAGGCCATCTAGTCATGGTTACGTTGGCGACCGTGACCGCGCCGCCTCCCGACCCCACGACGTCCAAGGCCCAGCAGACCCGCGCCGCCATCGTCGCGGCGGCGACCAAGCTGTTCCGGACCGGGGGGTACGACGCCACCACGATGCGCGCGGTGGCGAAGGAGGCCGGGGTCTCGGTGGGCAACGCCTACTACTACTTCGGGTCCAAGGAGCACCTCGTCCTCGCGTTCTACGACGAGATCTTCGCGGCGCACCTCGCCGGCTGCGAGCGGGTGCTGGCGACCGAGACCGGGTTCGTCGAGCGGCTGTCCGCCGTACTCGAGATCTGGATCGACGTCGCGGAGTCCTCCCACGAGTTCGCCGGGAAGTTCTTCAAGCACGCCGCGGAGCCGACCAGCCCGCTGTCGGTCTTCAGCCCGGAGTCCGCGCCGACCCGCGACGGCGCGATCGCGTTGATGCGCCGGGTCGTGGCCGGCTCGGACCTCAAGGTGGCCCCGGCCCTCCGTGAGGAGCTGCCGCTCCTGCTGTGGCTGGTGCAGATGGGCATGGTCCTGTTCTGGGTGTACGACGCCTCCCCCGGCCGCACCCGGACGCGGCAGCTCGTTCGGCAGGCGGTCCCGATCCTCGACAAGCTGCTCCGCGCGACCCGGATCCCGGGCGTGCGCGGCATCGCCGACGACGTCGTCGCGCTCGTGAAGTCGCTGGTGCCGCCGACGGCGTGACGCAGCCGGCTCGGGTCAGTACCAGCCGACGCGCTCGGAGTGCTGCCAGGCGGCCTCAGGGCTGCCGTACCGGGCGGCGATGTAGGCCAGGCCCCACCGGATCTGGGTCTCGGGGTTGGTGCGCCAGTCGGGGCCGACGACGGCCATCTTGGTGCCGGGCAGCGACTGCGGGATGCCGTAGGCACTGGACGTGGGGTTGTCCGCCAGGTGGTTCCAGCCCGACTCGCGGTGCCACAGGGCGTCCAGGAACCTCCACTGGTCCTCGGGGAACCCGAAGTCCAGCATCAGCTGGTAGCCGAGTGCGCGGTTGGTGCCCGGGTCAACGTCGGCAGGGGTCGGCGTGGGAGGCGCGGTGTAGTTCTGCGCGATCCGCTCGGCGGTGCGCCGGAGCTGCTCGAGGATCACCGCGTCCGGTACGTCGAAGCGGGCGCCGCCCTCGTTCCCGCGCGACATCCGGTCCTTGCGGTCCCCGCGGACGTCGCGCTCAGTGCGCTCGGCGCGGTCCTGCGGCTCGGTCACCGACGGCGCCGCGCTGGGCTCCGCCGGCGCCTGCGCGGGGGCCGTACAGGCGCTCAGGACGACCGCGAAAAGCGCGGCACCCAGGCCCAGCCTCATTCCCCCCATCGGAGCATTGTGACCCAGAAAAGCGTTTCGTGCCTCCTGCGATAGTGATCGCGTGCCCTCGCTCGGTCGCCTGACCCTCCTGCTCGGGGGCTGCATCGTCCTGGGGATCGGGGTCGCGCTGCTGCTCACGGCCGACCTCGGCTCGGACGGCTACTCCACGCTGGTCAACGGCATCGCGCTGTCGTTCGGGCTGCCGTTCGTGGTCGCCAACCTCGTCGTGGGCGTGGTGTTTGTGGCGCTCGCGGCGGCCCGGAAGGTCTACCCGGGGATCGGCACCGTCGTGCAGGTCGCGCTGGTCGGGGCGACCGTCTCCGTCGGGCTCGAGCTGCTCTCGACACCCGACGGGTGGCCGGCGCGGATCGCCCTGCTCGTGGCGGCGTTCCCGGTGCTCGCGGTGGGGATCGCGGCGTACCTCGGCAGCCGCACCGGCGCCGGTCCTGCCGAGGCGGCCGGTCTGGCGTGGGACCCGCCGGTCCCGTTCAAGTGGAGCTACAGCGCGGTCCAGGGCGGCGGTGCGCTGGTCGGCTGGCTGCTCGGCGCCACGATCGGCGCCGGCACCATCGCGGTCATCGTCCTGCTCGGGCCGCTCGTCGACCTCGCGGCCCGGATGCTGAGGGTGGACGTGCACCAGGGTCCCGCCCCGGTGGACGCCGACGCCGCCTGATCAGGAGTCGCGCGGCTTGCGCGGACCCTTGTTCGGCGGGCCGTAGTCACGCTGCAGGTCGATGAGCTTGCCGCTGATGCGGGTCTCCTTGAGCTTCTCCCACACCGGGCCGGGCAGCTTCGCCGGCAGCTCGACGATCGAGTAGTCCGGTCGGATCGTGATCCGGCCGAAGTCGTTGCGGCCGAGGCCACCCTCGTTGGCCAGCGCGCCGACGATCTGGCGCGGCTCGACGCGGTGCCGCTTCCCGACCGCGATCTTGTACGACGCCATCGGCTTGTCGCTGGTACGACGCGGGCCACGCTCGGCCCTGCCAGCACCGGCGCCGTCGCGGTCGGGGCGGCCGCGCCCCTCAGACCCGTCGTACTCCCGCTTCGGGCGCTGCGGCTCCTCCTCGAGCACCAGGGGCGTGTCGCCCTGCAGCACGATCGCGAGCGCGGCGGCGACATCGGCCTCGGGGACGTCGCGGTTCTTGACGTAGTGGCCGACCACGTCGCGGAAGAAGCCGATCTGCGGCGACTCCAGCGCGGCGGTGATCCGGTCGTCGAAGCGCGCGAGCCGGGTGGCGTTGACGTCGTCGACGCTCGGCAGCTGCATCTGGGTCAGCGGCTGGCGGGTGGCCTTCTCGATGTGCTTGAGCAGGTAGCGCTCACGCGGGGTCACGAACGAGATCGCGTCGCCGCTGCGGCCGGCGCGGCCGGTGCGGCCGATCCGGTGCACGTAGGACTCGGTGTCGGTCGGGATGTCGTAGTTGACGACGTGGGTGATCCGCTCGACGTCGAGGCCACGGGCCGCGACGTCGGTGGCGACGAGGATGTCGAGCTTGCCGGCCTTGAGCTGGTTGACGGTCCGCTCACGCACCGCCTGCGGCACGTCGCCGTTGATGGCGGTGGCGCCGAAGCCACGGGCGCGCAGCTTCTCGGCGAGGGTCTCGGTCTCGTTCTTGGTGCGGACGAAGACGATCATCCCCTCGAAGTTCTCGACCTCGAGGATCCGGGTGAGGGCGTCGACCTTCTGCGGGTAGCTGCAGATCAGGTAGCGCTGCGCGATGTTCTCGGCGGTGCGGGTCTTCCGCTCGATCGAGATCTCGACCGGGTTGTTGAGGTACTTCTGCGACAGGTTCCGGATCTGCTTCGGCATGGTCGCCGAGAAGAGCGCGACCTGCTTGGTGTCCGGGGTGTCGGCGAGGATCGTCTCGACGTCCTCCGCGAAGCCCATGTTGAGCATCTCGTCGGCCTCGTCGAGCACGAGGAACCGCAGCTGCGACAGGTCCAGGGTGCCCTTGTCGAGGTGGTCCATGATCCGGCCGGGGGTGCCGACCACGATGTGCACGCCGCGGCGCAGGGCGGACAGCTGGACGCCGTACCCCTGGCCGCCGTAGACGGGCAGCACGTGGACGCCCTTGGTGGTGGCGGCGTACTTCTCGAACGCCTCGCAGACCTGGAGCGCGAGCTCGCGGGTCGGTGCCAGCACCAGTGCCTGCGGTGACTTCTGGGACAGGTCGAGCCGGTCGAGGATCGGCAGCGCGAACGCTGCGGTCTTGCCGGTGCCGGTCTGGGCCAGGCCGATCACGTCGCGTCCCTCGAGGAGGTGTGGGATGGTCTGCGTCTGGATCGCGGAGGGCGACTCGTAGCCGACGTCCGAGAGCGCCTTCAGCACCTTCGCGCCGAGGCCGAGCTCGCTGAAGCCTGCGAGGCCCGCATCGGGGGCGCTGTCGGCCGGGGCAGGGTCAGGTGCTACGTCATCCACCCGACAACGGTAGTGGCGGACGCAACATCCGGCGCATTCCTCGCGGCGGTGCGCTGGGTCACCTACTCGACGGTGACGGACTTCGCGAGGTTGCGCGGCTTGTCGATGTCGTGGCCGAGCTGCTTGGCGGCGTGGTAGGCGAGCAGCTGCAGCGGGATGGTGAGCAGGATCGGGTCCAGCTCCCGTTCAGCTCGGGGTACGACGATCCGCTCGGCCTCGAGCCCCTGCAGGTCTACCTCCTCGTGGGTGACGACGACCAGCGGCCCGCCGCGCGCGGCGATCTCGTGCAGGGCGGCCACGTTGCGCTCGACCAGCTCGTCGAGCGGGACGATCGCGATCGTCGGCACGTCCGGGCTGATCAGCGCGAGCGGCCCGTGCTTGAGCTCGGAGGTCTGGTAGGCCTCCGCGTGGCGATAGCTGATCTCCTTGAACTTCTGCGCGCCCTCGCGCGCGACCGGGAAGCCCCGGACCCGGCCGACGAAGAACAGGCTCTCGGCCGCGGCGAGCCGCTCGGCCACCGCCACGAGCCGCTCCTCGGTGGCGAGGACCTCCTCGATCTTGCCCGGCAACGACTCGAGCCCCGCGATCAGCCGGCGCCCGTCGGCGATCGACAGGTCGCGCACCCGGCCGAGCTGCAGGGCCAGCATGGCGAAGCCCAGGAACATGTTGGTGAGCGCCTTGGTCGACGCGACCGCGACCTCGGGCCCGGCGTGCAGGTAGATGCCGCCGTCGGCCTCGCGCGCGATCGCCGAGCCGACCACGTTGACCAGCCCGATCACGTAGCCCCCCTTGCGCCTGACCTCCTGCACGGCCAGCAGCGTGTCGATGGTCTCGCCGGACTGGCTGACCGCGACGTAGAGGGTGTCCGGCTCGATGATCGGGTTGCGGTAGCGGAATTCCGAGGCGGCCTCGGCATCGGCCGGGATCCGCGCGAGCTCCTCGATCAGCGTCGCGCCCATCTCGCCGACGTAGTAGGCAGAGCCGCAGCCGAGGATCTTGACCCGCCGGATCGCGCGCAGCTCACGGGCGTCCATGTTGAGCCCGCCGAGGTGGCCGGTCGCGAACCGGCCGTTGAGGCGGCCGCGCAGCACCCGCCCCGCGGAGGCGGGCTGCTCGAGGATCTCCTTGTGCATGAACGACTCGTGCTCGCCGGGGTCGTACGCCGCGGGGTCGACGTCGACCGTCTTCGCCCGGCGGTTGGTGGCGGCGAGCCCGCTCGCGTCGAGGCGGTACGTCGTGAACCCGGTCGGCGTCACGGTGGCCATCTCGCCGTCGGCGAGGTGGGCGACCGTGGTCGTGTAGCGCACCAGCGCGGCCAGGTCCGAGGCGATGTGCATCTCCTTGTCACCGACACCGATGATGAGGGGGCTGCCGTTGCGGGCCACCACGATCCGGTCGGGGAAGTCGACATGGACCACCGCGACGCCGTACGTCCCGTGGATCCGGCCCAGCGCCTCGGCGACCTTGCCCTCCAGGGTGTCGGCCTCGGAGAGGGCGACCAGGTGCGCGAGCACCTCGGTGTCGGTGTCGGAGACCAGGTCGACGCCCGCCTCGGTGAGGTCGTCGCGGAGCGCCGCGGCGTTGTCGATGATGCCGTTGTGCACGACCGCGACCAGCTCCTTGCTGTCGCTGTGCGGGTGGGCGTTGACGTCATTGGCGGGGCCGTGGGTCGCCCACCGGGTGTGGCCGATGCCGACCTTGCCCGCGAACCGCTTCGGCAGCGCCTCCCGGAGGTCGCGCACCCGGCCCGCTCGCTTGGCGACCCGGATCCCGGACGGTCCGAGGACGGCAACGCCGGCCGAGTCGTAGCCGCGGTGCTCGAGCCGCCCGAGCCCCTCGAGGAGCAGGGGCGCCGCCTGGTGGGTGCCGAGGTATCCGACGATGCCGCACATGGGAGCTCCTAGCCGTAGATCATCCGGCGCAGCTGGCGCTCGGACAGGTCGGGCGCGGCGACCGGGCGGTCGGCCAGCTCGTCGCGCAGGGTGCCGAAGATGTCGGCGTTCTTGGCGCCGCGGAGCTTTAGCTCGCCGTGCCGGCGTCGGACGTAGGCCTCCACCGGCTCCTGGTGGAACGCCAGCACGTCCTCGATCACCCGGGTCGCCTCGGTCGGCGCCAGCGCGGTGGTGGCCACGACGTGGCGGACGAGGCGCGGATCGGCGGGCACACCTCGATGATGCGCGCCAATGGCGACGTTTGCCAACTTCCTGCCCGAAATCGGGCAGAACGTCGGGAACGGCGCTCAGGTGGAGGAGATCGGTGGCCACGGAGCCGGAACCAAGGGCCGAAGTGGAGTGTCGGCCACCGAAATCGGTCGAACTTCAGACCACCAGTGGGGGCCGTGGTATCTTGGTGAACAGAACATGAACAGGAGGTAGCCCATGCGTGACGTACTGACGGCCGACCGGCCGCGTCTCGAGATGCGGTGGGTTCCGGTGACCGATGAGCAGGGCCGCACCCGACCGCAGGCCGTGTGGATCGAGGCCGGCACCGCCGCCAGCACCCAGGCCAGCACCGCGCCGCCGGCGACCGTGCACCACGCCGCCTGACTGCCGAGCTCCCGAAGGGTCGCGTCCACCAGGACGCGGCCCTTCGGTCTTTTTCGACCTTTTCCCATCCTTGCGGAATAGGACCGCGGTCCGCTTTGCTGGAGTAGTTGAGACTTCAACCAATCGGGCCCGACGCCCGCTACCCCAGGAGGAACGATGACCGAGACCATCACCCCGGCACTCACCGACATCAGCGGCGACTACACCATCGACACGTCCCACAGCCGGCTTGGCTTCGTCGCCCGGCACGCGATGGTGACCAAGGTCCGCGGCTCGTTCGCCGACTGGGAGGGCACCGCCCACATCGACACCGCCAACCCGGCCGCGTCGTCCGTCACCCTGACGATCAAGGCCGCGAGCGTCAGCACCGGCAGCGCGGACCGCGACGGTCACCTCCAGTCCGCCGACTTCTTCGACGTCGAGAACTTCCCGGAGTGGACGTTCGCCTCCACCGCCGTCAGCCGTGACGGCGAGGAGTGGACCATCACCGGCGACCTGACCATCAAGGACGTCAGCCACCCCGTGACCATCGTGTTCGAGGAGGGCGGCTCCGCGAAGGACCCGTTCGGCAACCTCCGCGCCGGGTTCGAGGGCGAGACGACGGTCAACCGGAAGGACTGGGGCCTCACCTGGAACGCCGCGCTCGAGACCGGCGGCATCCTCGTCTCGGAGAAGATCAAGCTCGAGTTCGACATCTCTGCCATTCGCAACAGCTGAGTAGCACGAGCTGAGTTATTCGCTCGCGACAGACACCCGGGTGGAGCAAACTCCCCCGGGTGCCTGACATTTCGCTACCTCCCGGCCTGACCACGCGGCCGCTGGATCCGTCCGACTCCGGCGCTGTGCATGCGCTGATGGCGGCCCAGGAGCTCCACGACGTCGGGACGGTCGAGATCGAGGAGGAGGACCTGATCGCGGAGTGGCAGCGGCCGTCGTACGACCTGGCGGGCAGCTCCGTCGCGGTCCTCGACCCTGCTGACGGCGACCGGATCGTGGCGTACGCCGAGCTGATGGGCGCCGACCGCTACGACGTCGCCGTCCATCCCGACGTCCGCGGCCGCGGGATCGGCACCTGGCTCGCCGCGTGGGTGCGCGAGCTCGCCAGGTCGCGCGGCTCGACCGTGGTCGGGATGCCGGTGCCGGAGGGCTCGGCGGGCGACCGGCTGCTCGCCGCCCTCGGCTACCGGGTGCGGTGGACGAGCTGGGTGCTCCGGCTGCCGGCCGGGCGGACGATCGAGGAGCGACCGCTCCCGGAGGGGTACGCGATCCGGATCGCCACCGAGGCCGACCACGAGCAGGTGTGGCACGTCATCGAGGACGCGTTCCTCGAGTGGTCGGACCGCCACAAGGACTCCTTCGAGGACTTCGCCGCCGAGGTGTGGCAGCGCCCCGGCTTCGAGCCGTGGAACCTGCAGGTGGTCGTCGTGCCCACCGGCGCCATCGCCGGTGCCGTGTTCACGACGGTGAGCAACCTCGACGGCAAGCGCGAGACCTACGTGTCCCGGCTGGCGGTGCACCGTGACCACCGCAACCGCGGCCTCGCCCAGGCGCTGCTGGTCGCCGCCTTCGCGGCCGGCCGGGAGCGGGGCGCCGCGAGCTCGTGCCTCGCCACCGACTCGCGGACCGGTGCCCTCTCGCTCTACGAGCGGGTCGGGATGGTCCCGGAGGCGGTCTGGGTCAACCGCGCGATCGACCTCGTCTGAGTTGCGTCGTACCTGAACTTTCGGCCCCAGATTCGGCCGATCCGGGGCCGTTTCTTCAGGTACGACGCAGCTAGGCTCACGGCATGGGTGAGGTCTTCGCCGGTCGGTACGAGCTGATCGACCCGATCGCCTCGGGCGGCATGGGCACCGTGTGGCGGGTGCTGGACCGGATGGACGGCCAGGTCAAGGCGGCCAAGATGCTCAACCAGAGCGACGCCGCGATGCTGCTCCGGTTCGTCCGGGAGCAGTCGCTGCGGATCGACCACACCCACATCGTCACGCCGCAGTCGTGGGCCGGCGTCGACGACCGGGTGCTGTTCACCATGCCGCTGGTCGCCGGCGGGTCGGTGTCGACCTTGATGCGGAAGTACGGCGCGCTCCCGCCGCGCTGGATCGGCCGACTCGTCGACCAGACCCTCCAGGCGCTGGAGGCCGTGCACGCGGCGGGCATCGTGCATCGCGACGTGAAGCCCGGCAACCTGCTGCTCGAGCCGACCGGTCGCGGCGTACCGCACCTCCGGCTCACCGACTTCGGGATCGCGGTGCCGACCGACGAGGCCAGGCTCACCCATGTCGCCATGGTCATCGGGACGCCCGGCTACATGCCGCCCGAGCAGCAGCTCGGCGCCGACCCCGACCCCAGCGCGGACATCTACGCCCTCGGCATGGTGGTGCTCGAGATGCTCACCGCGACCCGGCCGCCCCGCGAGGCCGCGCCGTTCGACCCGGCCCCGCTGCGCAACGGCGACCCCGCCCGGGATGCGGTGGTGGACCTGATCGCGGCGGCGACGGCGTACGACCCGGAGGCACGCCCGAGCGCGACCGAGCTCCGCGCCTTGCCGGCGCTCCGGAGGCTGCTGGACCTGCCCGCCGACCCGGCCGACCCGATCACCGTCACCGACGTCTTCCCGCCGCTGCCGGTGGCCGCGGGCGGCGGCACCGTGGCGCGCGCGACCGCGGCGTACCCGCCGCCCCCGCCGACCGGGCCGTCGTCGGCCCCGACGATCCCGCCGCCACCCGCGCCGCCGCGACGTACCCAGGAGGAGACGCTGCACCAGCTGGTCCCGAGTCCGGCGCGGCCGGGCGTGCTGGCGCCGGTGCTGCTGCTGGTCATCGGCCTGCTCGGACTGGTCGTCAGCGGCTGGCTGCTGCTGGGCTGAGCCCGGATCCCGTGGCGTCAGCGCGCCCGGCGCCGGGTGAGCCAGACCGCTCCGACGGCGCAACAGGCGAGGCTGATGACACCCACGCCGACCCCGAGGCCCCGACGCGGACCCCACCAGGCCTCGTCGTCCATCTCCGGCGTGAACGGGTTGCCCGAGGCGACGGCGGAGAACTCACCGTCGCCGACGAGGTACGGCGTCTCCGCCGCGTAGCCGTCCGGCCCGGCGCCGCCCCCCGGGGCCTGGACGGTGGCCTGGTGCTCGGGCGCCCCTTCGCCTGCGCCCGCGACCACCGCGATCGTCACCTCGACCGGTACGTCGAGGGCGTCGCGACCGGCGTCGGCCGGCAGCGCCTGGACCGCGAAGGCGACCCAGAAGTCCCCGGGCACCAGGGGCGACTGGTCCGCGAACCGGTTGAGGTAGCGCAGCGGGTAGGTGCCGCGGCTGAGCTCGGCGCGCTCGGTGCCGTAGGAGCCGGTGGTCGTCGCCTCGGCGTCCGCCTCACCGACGACGGCGCGGAGGGGGTCGATGATGCGGAGGTCGACGTACGGGCCGCTGCCGCCGGTCCGCTCCTGGGTGGCCGGGTCCATCGCGGGGACCCGGGCCGTCGCGACCACCTGCTGGCCCCAGTCGACGGGCACCCGGTAGAGCACCTCACTGCCCTCGGCGACCGTCGTCGTCACCGTCACACCATCCGCGGTCGGGTCGATCGCCGGCGCGTCATCGAAGGAGGAGCCGCCGGCCAGGTCTTCGGGGCTGGCGCCGCTCGGCGGCGGGTAGCTGAGCACGTCGTCAGGCTCGGGCAGGCCCGGGTTCTCGGGATCGAGCTCGACGACGGGCGCCTCCTCCACGATCTTGATCGCGATCGGCAGGTCCTGGGTGCTCGACGAGTAGCCGCGATTGACGATGATCGCCAGGCTCGGGGCGCGCAGGCACTCGCTCTGATGGTCGCCGATGTCGGCCGGTCCGACGTCCACGGCGATCCCGAACACGCTGTGGGCCGCGTAGGAGCCGGGGTCGTCGGTGTTGCTCCCGCAGTCGGTCTCGCCGGCCAGCACCTGAAGACCGATCCCGTCGCCGGCCGGGTCCTGGGATACGCCGACCAGACCCACGTGGACCGTGCTCTCGCGCATCTGGCGCTCGTAGACGAAGTAGTGCTCGTCGTCGGTCCCGGTGCCGAGCGTGTCGCGCCACAGCCCGGCGGTGAGCGACGTCGGCTCGTTGCGATCCGTGCTGCCGGTGCCGCCGGCGACCGGCTGGCCACCGAGATCGACCGGCTCGGCGCCGGCAGCGCCGTACGGCGTCCACGCGCCCACGCCGAGCGCGAGCGCGGCGACGGCGGCTGCGCGGGCGACGGTCCTCACCCGCGGCAGCCTAGTGCGCGGCAGCGTGGCGCACGGCGGCGAAGCCGCACGGCGCGAAGCCCCTGGGCCGAGCGTGCGAGGGCCCGGGCGGCGAGCGCCGTATGCGACACGCTCGCGCCGTCAGACCAATGGTGGCTGCCGCGGGTGCCGAATCAGTTGGCGGTCACTCGTCGTCGGTGGACTCGTCGGCGGCCGGGCCGTCGGCGAGGATTCCGTAGAGCTTGCGCCGGGCGTCGACCAGCACCTCGACGGCGGCGCGGCGCTGGGAGTCGTCACCGCCGGTGACGATCTGCCAGACCGCGCCCATCACCTGCGGGATCTCCGCCTTGATGTCGGCGTGCTCGCCCGGCCACTCGGCCTCGGCGCGCTCGAACGGCGCCCAGACGGCGGCCAGCTCCTCGGCGTGCTCGGTGCAGTACGTCGCACCCGCGTCCGTCAGGCGCAGTGCTCGCCTGCCCCGCTCGTCGTCGGTCTCGACGAGGGCCTCGTCCTCGAGCTGCTGGATGGTCGGGTAGACCGACCCCGGGCTGGGCCGCCAGGCCCCGCCGCTGCGGTCGGTGATCTGCTGGATCACCTGGTAGCCGTTGATCGACTCGTCCCGCTCCTGGGCGGCGCGGAGCACGTCGAGGATCGCCGAGCGGACGTCGCCGCGTCGTACCCGAGCGCCGCGCGCCCCCTCCGGTCGCCCCATCCCGAGCAGGCCGGCGAGCCAGGGCGGCGGTCCGCCGGGACCGCCACCGCGGTGGTGCGCGCCGCGCTCCCAGGGGTTGCCCCACGGGCCGGGGCGGTGCTGGTGCTGGGGACCGCAGTCCCCCATCGCGGCCCAGAACGGGCCGAAGTGCTTGTTGAAGCCGGTCACGGCCTTCTCCTCCCTCGCGACCTTCGGAATCATGTCGCGATATATCGCTACTCTATCGGTGAAGGTCGCGCCGCACAAGGCGGGAGTAACTCAGTGTCCAGAACGCTCGCCGGGCGGTCGGCACGCTCCCTCGGTGTTCTGACCGGTCAGAGCACCGAGGGAGCGCACGGATCTCCGTGGGAGCGAACTGCACACCGAGTTACAGCCCTCGGGGCGCGCGCCCCCGCGCGGGCACCCGGGCGGGCGCCTACGACGAAGGCCGCGTCGATCGCGCGAGCCAGGCGGCGTACGAGTCGAACGAGTACGGGCGACCCAGGAAGTCGGCGACCAGGTCGGCCGCGTCCTGTGTGCCGCCCGGCGCGAGCACCCGGTCCCGGTAGCGGGTGGCGACGGCCAGACTGCCAGGGGCGAACGGGTCGCCTGCTCCCTCGGCCTCGAAGGCGCTGAACATGTCCTTCGCGATCACCAGCGACCACATGTAGGTGTAGTAGGCCGAGCTGTAGCCGCCGAGGTGGCCGAACGCGGCAAAGAAGTGGGTGCCCTCGAGGTAGGGCAGCGCGGCGTACTTCTTCTGGAACGTGATCATCCGGTCGGTCAGCGACGCGACCTCCTCACCGGCGGCGCGGCGCGCCTCGTCGGCGTGGAACCAGTACGAGATCGCGGCGTAGAACATCTGGGTCCGCGCGTAGATGCCCTTGCCGTAGTCGTCGGACCGGCGCATCGCCTCGACCAGCTGGTCCGGGATCGGCTCGCCGGCGGCGTCGGTGGCGAAGCTGCGGAGTACGGCCGGGTCCCACGCCCACTCCTCGAGCATCTGGCTCGGCGCCTCGACGAAGTCCCACTCGGTGGCGATGCCGGCGAAGCGGTACCACTCGCCGTGGCCGGCGAGCACGTGGTGCAGCAGGTGCCCGAACTCGTGGAACAGCGTCACCACGTGGTCGTGCTCCATCAGGCCACGCGAGAAGTTGCACACCAGCACGCCCTCCGGCACCTGCTCGCCGGCCACGCCGTCGGTGAGCGTGAACTGCGCGGCGTGCTTGTACTTTCCGTCGCGCGGGTGCAGGTCCAGGAAGATCCGGCCGAGAGACTCATCGCCGTCGGAACGGAAGACGTCGTACGCCGCGACGTCCTCGTGCCACACGGGTACGTCGACCGGCTCGTAGCGCAGCCCGAACAGCCGGCCGGTCACGTCCAGCAGGCCCTGCCGCACCTTGGGGAACTCGAAGTAGGTGCGCACCCGCTGGCCGTCGACGTCGTACTGCTCCTGCCGGACCTTCTCCTGGTAGTAGAAGGAGTCGTAGAGCGGGACCTCCGTGGCATCCGGGAAGTCGTGGCGGTAGCGCTCGAGGAGCACGCCGAGGTCGGCCCGCATCGGCTCCTCGGCCCCAGCCGCGATCTTCTCGATGAACTCCGGGATGGCCGCGCCGGTGCCGATCATCTTCACGTCCGTGTCGTACGACGGCCAGTCCGGGTAGCCGACCAGCGACGCGAGCTCCTGGCGGAGGGCGAACATCTCCTCGAGGACGGGTTCGGCGGTCGGCCAGCCGCGCTGCAGGAACGCGGTGACGATCTCGCGGCGGACGCCCTGGTCATGCGCGAACACCCGCACCGGGATCGCGTCCGGGTAGTCGGTCGTGACCGTGACCAGCCCGTCGTCGCCGGCGGGGTGGGCCTCGAGCCAGTCCGCCGGCAGGCCGGCGAGCCGCTCGGCGGCGACGCGAATGCTGCGGACGTCGTCGCGGGCGATCTTGCTGAACTCCTGGTCGAGCTCGGTCAGCCGGTCCCGGATCGCCGAGATCCGCGCCCTGGTCTCCTCGTCGCGGTCGACGCCCGAGCGGCGGAAGTCCTTGCGGACCTTCTCCAGCAGCCGGGTCGCCAGTGGATCGCCGGCGATGACCGTGGCGTCGAGGGCGGCGAACGCGTCGTACAGCCCGCGGTCGAGGCTCCACGCGGTCGACAGCCGCTGGGCTTCCTGCTCGGCCTCGTCGGCGACGTCGCGCACGCTCTCGTCGGGGTGGACGTTGCCGAACAACGAACCGAGGGCGGCCGCGTTCCCGAGGTGGCCGGTCGCCCGGTCCCACGCGCGGAGCACCTCGAGTGCGGCCTGCGGCGACGCGGTGCGGATGGTGGAGACGAGCTCGCGGGCCCGGTCGAGCTCGGCGGAGGACCGGGACCGCACCCACTCACCCCAGGTCGGGGCGTCGTCGGACGAGGGCAGGGAAAGAGGCGTGAGCGTCACCCCACGCAGCCTAGGAGACGCCCGAGGAGCCTCCTAGCGGCGCTGCCGTGTCCGGCTGTGGACGACGTGTGGTCCCGACGACCAGCCGTGCCGAACTGTTGCTCGCACGTGGATCTCGTGTCGAAACCGTGTGGGGCGCGGCTCCCTAGCGTTCTCGTCATCCTCACAACGGGAACCGAATGCGACAACCAAGGAGCACGACGCACCATGAAGAGCACAACCAAGATCCTCGTCCCTCTCGCAACGCTGGCTGCCGCCGGCGCGATCGCCATCGGATCGGGAGCGACCTTCACCTCCGAGTCCAACAACACGATCAGCTCGGTGACGTCGGGCTCGCTGACGCACACGAACTCCAAGGCCGACCAGGCCGTCTTCAACCTGCCGACGATGAAGCCGGGCGACACCGTCAACGGGACGCTCACGCTCACCAACACCGGCACCCTGCCGGCCGCGTTCAGCCTGACCGAGACCAGCTCGAGCAACGGCTTCACCGGCGACAACCTCAGCCTGACGATCACGAACACCACCAGCGGCGCCACGGTCTACACCGGCAGCTTCGGCGGTCTCGTGGACGGCACGAAGACCGCCCTCGGCACGATGCAGCCCGGCGCGGCGGCGACGTACCGCTTCTCGGTCCAGCTCGCGCAGGCCACCGGCAACGGCGACCAGGGCAAGACCGCCACCGCCGCCTACAAGTGGGACGCGATCCAGCTCGACGGCGAGACCATCGACCAGTGAGGTCGAAGCGCCTGACGACCCTGGCCGTCAACCTGATGCTGGTCGCCGTCACGCTGACGGCGGCGGCGTACCTCGTGCCGTCGCTCCTCGGCTACGAGCGGTACGTCATCACGGGCGGGTCGATGTCAGGCGCGATCGAACGCGGCTCCGTCGTCTTCTCACGAGCCGTGCCTGCGGAGGACCTGCGTGTGGGGGACGTCATCACCTACCAGCCGCCTGCTGAGAGCGGGGTGACCACCCTGGTCACGCACCGCATCGTGCGGATCGGCCGCGATGACGTCGGACGCCAGGTCCTCCGCACCCAGGGTGACGCCAACCCGGATCCCGATCCGTGGCGCTTCACCCTCACAGACGACGAGCAGGCCGTGGTGCAGGTCAGTGTCCCGTACGTCGGCTACGCGCTCATCGCGCTGGCCGACCGGGACACGCGGATGCTCGTCATCGGAGTGCCTGCCGGCCTTGTGGGGCTGGTCAGTCTCGGCCAGCTGGTCGGCGCACTCCGGTCCCGCCTCCGACCGCCTGCGGGGACCACGGTCGTGACGGCGGGACCCCTCTGAAGGGGGGCGCACGCTCCGTCGGGCCCAGCCCGGCGGAGCGTGCGTGGGTGGTCCCTGCCCGCGCGCGGTTCCGAACTGTGGAGATCCCGTAGAGGTCGCGTCGATCTCCCGTGGGGCCTCGCTCGCTAGCGTCGAGGACGACGCGCAGCCACCGCGACACAACTGGCGACCCAATTGGAGGAGGCACGATGAGTCGCAGCATCCCGGCGACCCTGACCCTGCTCCTCCTCGCGGCTGTCGCCGTCGCCACCGCCGCCGGCTCGTCCTCGTTCTCGTCGGCCGCGTTCGTCACGACGAGCGCGACCACCGCGACGGTGCAGGCAGCGTCGGACTGGACGCCACCGACGGTCGCCATGGTCGCCCCGAGCGGCGCCGTGACCGGTACGACGACGCTGAGCGCCACCGCGTCCGACGCGGAGTCCGGCGTCGCGTCGGTCCGGATCCAGCAGCAGGCCGTTGGCGCCGACGACTGGACGACGATCTGCACCGACACCGGAGCGCCGTACTCCTGTGCGTGGAGCACGAGCTCCGTCGCCGACGGTCAGTACGACCTGCGCGCGGTGGCCGTCGACAACGCCGACTACACCACGATCTCCGACCAGGTGCGCACCGTGGTTGCCAACAACGTGGTGGTCGTGCTGGGCTCACCCGGCGACTTCGTCCGGGGCAACGTCCCGCTCACCGCCACGATCCACGGTGGCTCGTCGCTCACCTGGAACGTCACCATCGAGTACGCCGCCTCCGGCACCACCCAGTGGCGCACCGCGTGCACGAGCTCGGCCTTCCTCAACGGCCAGGTCGCCTGCACGTGGAGCACGAACGGCACCATCGCCAACGGCTACTACGACCTGCGCGCCGTCGCCCGTCCCACCCTCGGCGGCTCCTACACCTCCGCCGTGGTCGCCGACGTGCTGGTCGACAACACCCCACCCGGGGTGACGATGACCGACCCCGGCACCCCACTGCGCGGCACCGTCACCCTCGCCGCCTCGACGACCGTCGGCGAGAACGAGTCCGGCATCGCCCAGGTCGTGCTCCAGTACGCACCCACCGCGACCGGCACCTACGCCACCGCCTGCGTCGTCGTCACGCCGCCGTACTCCTGCCGGTTCGCCACCACCACGATCGCCGACGGCAGCTACAGCTTCCGCGCGGTGGCGACCGACAACGCCGGCAACTCCGCGACCTCCGCCGCCGTCACCGGCCGGATCGTCGACAACACCGTCTCGTCCGTCTCGGTGGAGGATCCCGGTGCGTTCCTGACCGGCACGGTCACGGTGCAGGCGAACGCCACCTCGACCTCGGGGATCACCTCGGTCCGGATCCAACGGGCGCCGGCCGGATCCTCGACGTGGACCGACCTGTGCACCGACACGGGCGCGCCGTACTCCTGCGCGTGGGACACCACCGCCGTCGCCGATGGCCTCTATGACCTCCGTGCGGTGGTGACCGACGGGGCGGGCACGCAGACCATCTCCACCACGATGGCCGGTCGCCAGGTCGACAACGCCCCGCTCCGCGGCGTCGACGTGCAGACCACCAACGGCGGTGGCACGGCCGGCAAGATCACCAGCGGGGACACGGTGACGTTCACCTACAGCCGGACGGTGGCGCCGGGCACGGTCGCGACCGGGTGGACGGGCGGCTCGCTCGCCGTCACCGCCCGGTTCCGCGACGGCACCGTCGCCGGCCTCGGCACGGGCACCAAGGGGGATACCCTCGACGTGCGGATCGGGACGACCACGCTCAACCTCGGCTCCGTGAACCTCAAGGAGGACTACCTGAAGTCCGGCAAGACGGTCACCTTCAACGCCACCCTGACCGCCGCCACCGTCACCGTGAACGGCGTCGAGCACACCGTCGTCACGCTGACCATCGGCGCCCGTGCGTCCGGCACCAACAGCAGCCTGCGTACGGTCAGCCTGACCTCCGCCCTCGTCTGGACCCCGTCCTCCGCAGCCCGGACGGCCGACGGATTCGCCTGCTCGACCGCACCGGTCACCGAGACCGGTACCACGGACCGGGAGTTCTGATGACGCCCACCACACGCGCCTCGCGTGCCGCCGTGCTGTGCGCCGCGGTGCTCGCGGGGGTTCACCTTCTCGGCGCCGCCCTCGCAACCGGGGACCCCGCGGAGAGCGGAACGAGCCTGCTGCTGGGCAGCGTGCTCCTCGCCGCGGCGGTCGGCATGGCCCGCGGCAACCGGTTCGGGGCGCGGCTCACGGCTGTCGTCGTCTGCGTTCTCGACCTCGTCGCGGTGGCCTTGGTCGTGACCGTCGGACCGCCGGGCGAAGGGCGCGAGCCGTTCGACCTCTCGCACGCGGCGATCACCATCCTCGCAGCCACGATCGTGGCGCTGGTCGTGGTCGACGGCCGACTCCGTGCGCGCTCCCGCGAACCGGACCCGGCGCCGCCCTATGCTCTCTGAGTGCCTGTGTCCCTGCTGATCGTCGAGGACGACGACGCCATCGCGGCACCGCTGGTACGCGCGGTCGAGCGCGAGGGGTACGACGTCAGCCGCGTCGCCACCGGGGGCGAGGCCCTCGACCGGGTGAGCCTCGGCGGAGTCACGCTGGTGCTGCTCGACCTCGGCCACCCGACATCGACGGGCTCGAGGTGTGCCGCCGGCTCCGCGACGGCGGGTACGACGGCGGCATCCTGATCCTCACGGCCCGCTCGGGCGAGCTGGACCGGGTGGTGGGACTCGACGTCGGCGCCGACGACTACCTCGCCAAGCCGTTCAGCCTCTCCGAGCTGCTCGCCCGGGTCCGCGCCCTGCTGCGCCGCAGCGGCAGAGTCACGACCGAGCCGGCCGTGGCACCCGCCCCGACCGGCGGCCCGACCCCACCGGTCCCCGCCACTGCACCGGCTGGCCCTGCCTTCCGCGTCGAGGCCGAGGCCCGGCGGGCCTGGGTCGGCTCCGTCGAGCTCGGCCTCACGGCCAAGGAGTTCGACGTGCTCGTGCTGCTGGACGAGCGGCGCGGCGCGGTGGTCAGCCGGGAGACCCTGATGGCCGAGGTCTGGGACGAGAACTGGTTCGGCTCCACCAAGACCCTGGACGCGACCATCGGCCGGCTCCGGCAGAAGCTCCAGGACCAGGACGCGCCGGTCGCGCTCACCACGGTGCGCGGAGTCGGGTTCCGGTTGGAGGACGCACCCGGTCATGCGTGAGCGCCTGGTCGCGACGCTGGTCGGACTGACGATCGCGGTGATCGGCCTGTACGGCGTACCTCGTGCCTACTTCCTCGCCGACCTGGTGCGGGACAACGAGCAGGACCAGCTCGACGACACCTCGACCGTCCTCGCCGCGCTCGCCCGCGAACGGGTCGCCACCGGCGGCACCGTCGATGCCGCGCTCCAGCGGCACGGGCTGTCGGCCGCGGACGGCGTCACCTACCTGCCGGCCGACGGCGCGGCCGTCACGGTCGGCGACCCCCACCGGAACGACGAAGATGCCGTGACCGTGACCCGCGACCTGGCCGACGGGAACCGGCTGGTCCTCACCACGTCCTCCGCGAGCGTGCAGGGGGATGTCTGGGAGGCACTCCGACCGCTGGTGGTGCTCGGGCTGGCACTGGCGGCGCTCTCGGCGGCGCTGGGCTTCGTGCTCGCCCGCCGGATGTCGCGCCCGTTCCGCGAGCTCGCGGACACGGCCAGCCTGCTCGGCTACGGCCGGTTCGACATCGACGTGCCGTCGTACTCAGTGCCGGAGGCGAACGCGATCGCGACCTCATTGCGCCGGACGGCGGGCCAGCTCGACCAGCTGGTGCGCCGGGAGCGGGAGTTCGCGGCGAACGCGTCGCACCAGCTCCGTACGCCGATCACGGCGCTGCGGCTCCAGCTCGAGGACCTCGCGCTCTGGACGGAGACGACCCCGGCGCTCCGGGAGCAGCTCGATCGTGGTCTCGTCGAGCTCGACCGGCTCAGCGGCTCGATCGACGACCTGCTCGGGCTCGCCCGCGGTCAGCGGCACGGCCAGCAGCTCGACGTCGACCTCGCCGCTCTCGCCGCCGACACCGCCGGTCGCTGGCGGGCCCGGCTCCGCGCGGCCGGCCGCGAGCTGGTCGTCGACGGCGCGGACGTCGTCCCCGCTCGGGTGATCCCGGGACCCGTGATCCAGGTGCTCGACGTGCTGGTCGACAACGCCCGGATCCACGGGGCGGGGCGGATCACCGTGCGCACCCGCGACGCGGACACGCACCTGGAGATCGCCGTCTCCGACGAGGGCGCGACCGACCTCAGCAACGATGTCTTCCGCCGCGGCGTGACGTCGCGTGAGTCCGACGGCGGCCACGGCGTCGGGCTCGCTGTCGCCTCCGAGCTGGCCGAGCTGTCCGGCGGCCACCTCTCGCTGGACCGCACCGCGCCGGGGACGACGTTCGTGCTGTGGCTGCCGAAGCCGCAGGCACTGACCAGCGACTGACGGGCCGGTCAGTCAGACCAGCTCCCCGCGCCGCCTCGTCAGGTAGGCGCGCTCGGCGGTGTTGTCGCAGACGGCGAGCGCGGCGTCGTACGCCTCGCGCGCGTCGGTGCTGCGGCCGAGCCGGCGGAGCAGGTCGGCGCGGGTGGCGTGCAAGGCGTGGTACGACGACAGGACGGGTGCCGTCTCGACCAGGCGGTCGACCTGGGCCAGCGCCACTTCGGGGCCGTCGAGCTCGGCGATCGCGACCGCGCGGTTGAGGGCCACGATCGGCGAGGGGTCGACGGTCAGGAGCTGGTCGTACAGCGCGACGACCTGGGACCAGTCGGTGGTCTCGGCGGTCGGGGCGTCGGTGTGGACCGCGTTGATCGCGGCGAGGAGCTGGTAGCGCCCGGGCCGGTTGATGGCGAGGCACTCCCGCACCAGCGCGTGGCCCTCGGTGATGAGCGCGCGGTCCCAGCCGCCACGGTCCTGGTCGTCGAGGCGGACCAGCTCGCCGTGCCGCACCCGCGCCTCGCGCCGCGCCTCGGTGAGGAGCAGCAGGGCCAGCAGACCGGTCACCTCGGGCTCGCCGGGCATCAGCCCGTGCAGGATCCGGGCCAGCCGGATCGCCTCGCCCGTCAGCTCGGAGCGGACCGGCTCCCCGTCGCCGCTCGCGAGGTACCCCTCGTTGAACACCAGGAACAGCACGGCGAGCACCGTCGCCACCCGCGCGGGCAGGTCCTCGGGCGCGGGCACCCGGTAGGGGATCTTGGCGGCGGCGATCTTCTTCTTCGCGCGGGTGATCCGCTGCCCCATCGTCGTCTCCGGGACGAGGAAGGCCTGGGCGATCTCCTCGACCGTCAGGCCGCCCAGGAGCCGCAGCGTCAGCGCGATCCGCGCCTCCGGCGCGAGGGCCGGGTGGCAGCACGTGAACATCAGCCGCAGCCGGTCGTCCTCGTTGCTCTCGAAGACTCCGAGCGACTCGTGGGGGGTGTCGTCGTACATGTCGACTGCCTGTCGGTGCTTGTCGTCCCGCAGCTTCTCGCGGCGGAGCCTGTCGATCGCCCGGTTGCCGGCGGTGGTCGTCAACCAGGCGCCGGGGTTGGGCGGTACGCCGGAATCCGGATACTGCTGCGGCCATTTCTCGAGCGCGGCGACCAGCGCCTCGCCGGCCGCCTCCTCGGCGATGTCGATGTCACCGAAGCGGCGGACCAGCGAGGCGATCAGCCGGCCGTACTCCTCCCGGAAGACCCGCTCGATCGCCTGAGCGGTGGTCGAGGAGGTCGCGGACACTCAGGCCTCGGGCTCTGCCTGGAACGGCCGGACCTCGACCCGGCCCTGGCAGGCCTTCGAGCCCTCGGCCGCCCACTGGAGCGCGGCGTCGCGGTCGGGCACGTCGATGATCCAGAAGCCGCCGAGGTGCTCCTTGGTCTCCAGGTAGGGACCGTCGGTCATCACCGGGGCGTCGCCCTGGCCGTCGACGACGGTCGCCGTCCCGGCCGGCTCGAGGCCGCCCGCGAACACCCAGATGCCGGCGTCGCGCACCTTCTGGTTGAACCGGTCGACCGACTCGAACATCTCCTGCATCGTCTCGGGCGCGATGTCGGCGAAGTCCTCTTCGTTCCCGTGAACGGCGAGCAGGTACTGCGTCATGTCGATCTCCTCGTAGGTGGTGTGGATTGAGACGGTAGTGACTCAGGCAAGGCCGTCGAAGGGCCGGACCTCGACCACGCCCCGGCAGGCCTTCGACCCCTCGGCGGCCAGCTTGAGCGCGACGTCGAGGTCGGGGGCGTCGATCACCCAGAAGCCGGCGATGTACTCCTTGGTCTCCAGGTAGGGACCGTCGGTCACCACCGGCGTCTCGCCCTGGCCGTCGACCAAGGTCGCCGTCGTGGCGGACTGCAGGCCGCCGGCGAAGACCCAGTAGCCGTCGGCCTTGAGCTGGTCGTTGAACCGGCCGGTGTCGGCGAACGACTGCTCCATCGCCTCCCGCGAGGGGTAGCCGCCGAACTCCTCCATCTCGGCCGGGCCGTGGACGGACAGCAGGTAGTGCGTCATGGATGTTCTCCTCATGTCGGGCGGCCCTGACGACCGCCTCTCACCCTCACTACGAACGCTCCCCCCTCGATACGACAACCTGCCACAACATTTCTGTCGAAACCCCTCGCGGAGGTGCTGACACGTCGAGACTCGATGAGTGTTCGAGAAGTTCAAGCTGGCCGCACAGGCGATGAGCCCGGCCAGCATCAAGCGGGGCATCGAGCTGAGCAAGCAGTCGATGGCCAACGGCGGCCAGCTCACCGAGGAGCAGATGGCGGGCTGGAAGCCGGAGCAGCGGGCTCAGTACGAGGCCCAGATGCAGCAGGCGCGCGAGAGCATGGCGGCCAACGCCGACCAGATGATCGAGGCCGAGCGCGCCCGTCGCGTTCTGTGGGGCCCGGCGGGTGACTACCTCTACGGGCCGATGCCCGACCGGGAGCGGCTGACCGACATCAGCTTCCGCAGCCAGTGGGAGGCGTCCAAGGCCGAGTTCATGGACACCCTGCGCAACCCGCTCGGCCGCAAGGCCCCGCCGCCCCCGCCTCCCACGCCGGGGGTGAGCGCTGACCGCGACGGGCAGCACGCGCACGAGCGCGCGCAGCGGGACGAGGCGCGGACGCCGTACCTCGCCCCTGACCGGTCGCCGGTCGTGATGACCCGGCTCGCGCTCGACCGCAAGAACCACGTGCAGGACCTGGCGACCTGGCTCGGCACCGCCGGCCTCGCCGCGCGCCCCGACCTCGTCTACGGGCTCTACCGGGTGCCCGACCACGTCGTCGGCAAGTGGGGCATCAACCGGGCTGGGGTGGTCGAGTGGGAGGTCGTGCACGCGGCGGCGCCGGGGATGCCGGCCGCGCCGCCGGCGTACGGCGCCGTCTTCCACGCCCGTGAGCGCTGGGCCGCGAGGCGGCCGGGTGAGCCGTCGATCCTGGACGAGGACCTGGGCCTGGACTACCTCCGCGCGGCGGACCTCGGGCCGGAGCAGTGCCTCGGCATCGCGCGGGTGCCAGAAGTGGAAGCATCGTCCGGCTCCGCCGAGGGCGGCAGCGACCCCTACGTCGTCATCGGCGTCACCGGACTGGTCGTGCTGCACCCGTCCGGGCGCGGCGCCGGCGTCGCCGCCCGGATGGAGACGCAGAAGCCCCTGCAGGTGCTGCCCGCACCCGACGTCCACATCGCGGTCCTCAACTGGGGCGACATCCGCCGGGTCGTCGCGCCCCGCCCGGACAAGCGGTTCCTCGTGCCGTCGCCGTTCCCCTACCTGCCGAGCACCGGAGCCGAGCTGCTGGAGTCCTACCTCGCGATCGTCGGCGTGCAGCCCTCGGACTGCTACGGCGCGCAGGTCACGATCGACCAGCCGAGCAACATCCTCGGCGGCTCGGCGCACGTCACCAGCACGAGCGCGGAGTCCGAGACCGCAGCCGACGGGAAGTCCCGCAAGCGGTTCCGGGGCGGGTCCCGGGTGGTGGTCGCCTACCGCGACAGTCCTGAGTACGGCGCGGGCCGCGAGCGATGGGCGGCGTACGAACGCGACGTGCTGCAGGCGTCACTCTCGCACCGGGTCGCGATCCGCGAGCCGGTCGACAGGCAGAGTGCCCTCGATCGCGGCGTCCTCGGCACGCTGGTGCGGACCGCCGAAGCGGTCGGCTCCTTCGTCGACGGCGAGTACGGCGACGAGCCGCTCAAGGACCTGCCCCACTACCGGTACTGCTGGCCGCCGATCCAGTGACGGCGCGCCAGCCTAGGCTGGCGCCCATGAGCGAGCGTGTCTACGTCGTCCTCGGCGCCGGCCCGGGTCTCGGGCTCGCGGTCGCCCGCCGCTTCGCGGAGGAGGGGTACGTCGCAGCGCTCGCCACGCGCACGACGGATGACGCCGAGCGACTGGCCGCGACGTTGCGCGACGAGGGCCACCAGGCCGAGGGCGTGGGGGTCGACCTCACGGACCCGGACGACATCACCGCCGTGGTGGCGGGGATCGGCGAGCGGCACGGGCGGATCGACGTACTCCACTTCAACCCGAGCGCGTGGCGGGAGAAGGACCCGCTGCACCTCACTGTCGCGGAGCTGCTCGAGGACGTCGCCTTCGGCGCCGGTGCGCTGCTGCCGGCGGTCCAGGCGGCCCGGCCGTACCTGTCGGCGGGCGCCCGGGTGCTCGTGACCGGCAGCGCGGCGGCCGACAAGCCGTCGGCGGCAGCGGCCTCGCTCGGCGTGCAGAAGGCGGCCGTCCGCAACCTCGTCACCAGCCTCGACGCGACCCTCGCGCTCGACGGCATCCGCGCCGTCGCCGTGCAGATCAACGGCGTGCTCGGCAAGGAGGGGCCCTTCGCGCCGCCGCCGATCGCCGCGGCGATGTGGACGGCGGTCTCGCGGGCCGACGACGACTGGACCCCGCACGTCCCGTACGACGGATGAGGGGGCTGCTGGCCGACACGCGGCCGCTGTCCAACCCGCACTTCCGCCGGCTGTGGACGGCGAACATCATCACCGTCGTGGGCGCCCAGCTCACGGTGGTCGCGGTGCCCGCGCAGATCTACGCCGAGACCGGCTCGTCGGCGTACGTCGGGCTCACCGGGGTCTTCGGCCTGGTGCCGCTGGTCGTGTTCGGCCTCTGGGGTGGCGCGCTCGCCGACCACTTCGACCGCCGCACGCTCCTGGTGGTCACCACGACCGGCCTGATCGGGACCAGCGCGCTGTTCTGGCTGCAGGCGGCGGCGGGCGGCGGCAACGTGTGGCTGCTGCTCGGCCTGTTCTCTATGCAGCAGGCGTTCTTCGCGATCAACCAGCCCACGCGCAGCGCGATCCTGCCGAAGCTGATCTCCGACGACCTGCTGCCAGCCGCCAACTCGCTGAACATGACGGTCTTCCAGGCCGGCGCGATCGCGGGGCCGCTGGTCGCCGGTGCGCTGATCCCGTTCATCGGCTTCTCGTGGCTCTACCTGATCGACACGTTCTGCCTGTTCGCGACGCTCGGCGCGGTGCTCCGCCTGCCTCCGCTCCGGGTCGAGGGTGCCAGCGGCCGGCCGCCCGGCCTGCGTTCGGTGATCGAAGGCATCGGCTACCTGCGGGGACACCCGGTTCTGATGATGTCGTTCCTCGTCGACATCATCGCGATGGTCTTCGGGATGCCGCGCGCGCTCTTCCCCGAGATCGCGCACGCGAGCTTCTCCGGTCCCGAGGAGGGCGGACTGGCCTTCGCGCTGCTCTTCGCCGGCATCCCGGCCGGCGCCGTGATCGGCGGCGTCTTCTCCGGGTGGGTGTCGCGGATCGACGCCCAGGGCAAGGCCGTCGTGTGGTGCATCGTCGTGTGGGGCGTGGCGATGGCGGCGTTCGGCGTGGCGGTGGCCGTCGCCGACGACGTCCCCGGCGCGGTCCCGTGGATGCTCACCGCGGCCGTGGTCATGCTGATCGTCGGCGGTGCCGCCGACATGGCGTCGGCGGCGTTCCGGCAGAGCATCCTGCAGTCGTCGGCGGCCGACGAGGTCCGCGGCCGGCTGCAGGGCATCTTCATCGTCGTGGTGGCCGGCGGTCCCCGGATCGCCGACGTCGCCCACGGCGCCACCGCGGCAATGGTCGGTACGGCGGCCGCCGCTGCCGGCGGAGGGGTCCTGGTCGTCGTACTCACCGCTGCGGCGGCGGTCGCGATCCCGGTCTTCTGGCGTTACCGGCTCGCCCGGCCGGCAGTGGCCTGAGGTCAAGCGATCCGCTCGGACAGGTGGATGACGACCTCGTCGCCGGCCTGCTTGCCGCTCTCGACCCGCAGCGCGTTGGCGACCGGGAGCTTGTGGTTGCCGTCGCCGAGCGCCATGAAGGAAGTCTCGAACGGCTCGCCGTCGATGGTCCCGCGCACCTTCACCCGGCCGCGGGTGCCGAAGTAGCTGGCCGACTCGGGCCAGACGATGTAGGTCCAGCCGCCCTTGGCGGGACTGAGCTGGAGGGTCTCGGTGAACGTGATGTCGAGTGGCCCGACTCCGTGCTTCTCAGTGTTCATGCGGGTTCTGACCGTCTGACGGGGCGGGTTTCATCGCCGGGCCGTCGCGCCCAGGTGGGCCAACCAGCGGCGTCCTCAGTCGACCGTGAACGGGACGCTCATCGGCCGCCGCACGTAGGCGCCGGGCGCCCACACGATCTGGTCGGGGTCGACGGTGAACCGAGGGATCCGGCGTACCAGCTCCTCGAGCGCGATCCGGGCCTGGAGCCGGGCAGCGGCCGCACCGAGGCAGTGGTGGTGGCCCTGGCTGAAGGTGAGGATCTGGGTGGGCCGGCGGCGGATGTCGAGCTGCTCGGCGTCGGCGCCGTACCTGCGCCAGTCGCGGTTGGCCGCGCCGTACAGCAGCAGCACCCGGCGCCCGGCCGGGATCACGGTGCCGTGGACCTCGACGTCGCGGGTGGTGGTGCGGGCCAGGCCCTGGACCGGGGAGGTCAGCCGCAGCAGCTCCTCGACGGCGTCGGGCACGAGCCCGGGCATCTCGGCCAGGTCCTCGAGCTGGTCGGAGTGGCGGGCCAGCAGCTCCATGCTGCCGCCGAGCAGACCGGTCGTCGTGTCGTTGCCACCGGTGACCATGGTGAAGACGAACCCGAGGATCGCCATCGCGTCGGTGCGGGCCGCCGGGTCGGCAGAGCCGTCGCCGGCCGCCGCCACCAGGTGGGAGACCGTGTCCTCGCCCATCACGCCGGCGGCCTGCTCGGTACGGCGACGCTCCATCAGCGCCGAGAAGTACCCCATCAGCTCGACCGTCGCGGCCGCCGCACCTCCGACCGCCCCGCCCACGCCCTCGGCCGCGTTGGCCGCGACGATCGCGTTGGTCCACTCGTCGAAGCGGGGCCGGTCGTCCTCGGGCACGCCGAGGTAGTGGGCGACCACCATGCTCGGCATCGGCTTGAAGAGCGTCGCGACGATGTCCCCGCCCCCGTCGGCGCGCAGCCGCTCCAGCCGCTCGACGACGAAGGCGCGGACGGCGGGCTCGAGCTCGGCGACCTGGCGCGGCGTGAACCCCCGCGCGACCAGGCGCCGGAACGCCGTGTGCACCGGCGGGTCCGTCATCACGAAGGGCGGGTTGTCCTCGAGCCCGATCCGGGCGAGCTCGTCGTACGTCACGGTGAGGCCGCGGGCACTGCTGAACGTCGCGGCGTCGACCGCGGCCGCCAGCACGTCGGCATGGCGCGAGAGCACGTAGTAGTCGTGCTCGGGATGCGCCGGAGGGACGACGTGGTGGACCGGTTCGTGCTCGCGGAGGGCGGCGTACGACGGCCACGGGTCCCGCCACGCGGCGCCACCGCCGGGGACGTAGCGCGCGGTGGTCGGTTCGGAACCCATCCGCACAGGATGGAACAGGTTCCTGTTTTCGGCCAGACTTTGGGTAGATCCGGCGATGAATCAGACTGTCGGTGGCGGTCTCTAGGTTGGTGGTGACGGGTCGGGGGGCAACGGTCGGCGGGCTACGAACGAGGGAGCATCGATGACGGACATGATCCGCGCGAGCGGACTGGTGAAGCGTTACAAGGACGTCGAGGCCCTGGCCGGTCTCGACCTCTCAGTGCCCGAGGGCAAGGTGCTCGCGCTGCTCGGGCCCAACGGTGCCGGCAAGACAACGGCGGTCAAGTGCATCACCACCCTGATCAAGCCGGACGCCGGCTCCGCGGAGGTGGCCGGCGTCGACGTGCTGGCCGACCCCGCCGGGGTGCGCGCGAAGATCGGCCTGTCGGGGCAGTACGCCGCGGTCGACGAGCACCTCACCGCCTACGAGAACCTCGTGATGATCGGCCGGCTCTACCACCTCGGGAAGGCGCGTGCCCAGGAGCGGGCCCGCGAGCTCCTGGAGCGCTCCGACCTGACCGAGTTCGCGGACCGCCCGGCCAAGACCTACTCCGGCGGCCAGCGCCGTCGCCTCGACCTGGCCGGCGCGCTCGTCGCCGAGCCGCCGGTGCTGGTCCTGGACGAGCCGACGACCGGCCTCGACGTGCGCAGCCGCCAGCAGATGTGGGACGTCATCAAGGAGCTGGTCGCCGGCGGCGCGACCCTGCTGCTGACGACGCAGTACCTCGAGGAGGCCGACCGCCTCGCCGACGACATCCTGGTCATCGACCACGGGCGCGAGATCGCGCACGGCACCGCCGACGAGCTCAAGGCGCGGACCGGCGGCGAGCGGATCGAGGTGGTCCTCGCCGATCTCGAGGACCGCGAGGCCGCCGTGCGCGTGCTGGCCGAGGTCGCCGTCGACACGGTGCGGGTGAGCGACAACGGCCGCGAGCTGACGGCCGCGGTGAGCGGGAGCGCGACCGGTGACCTGCTGCGGGTGCTGCAGGGCTTCGAGCGCGAGACGGTCACCGTCCTCGACGTCGGCCTGCGCCGCCCCACCCTGGACGACGTGTTCATGGCCCTCACCGGCCACGCGGCCGAAGCCAGTGATGGCGAGAGCGACGACAGCGAGAAGGAGATGGCCCAATGAGCAACGCGGTCCAGGCCCTCGGCGACGGCTGGGTCGTCGCCCAGCGCAACCTGATCAAGATCAAGCGGGTTCCGGACATCCTGGTCTTCGTCCTGATCAGCCCGATCATGTTCGTGCTGTTGTTCGCCTACGTGTTCGGCGGCGCCATCGACGTCCCCGGCAACGTGGACTACAAGGAGTTCCTGGTCCCGGGCATCTTCGCCCAGACGGTGGTGTTCGGCGCGACCTTCACCGGCTACGGGCTGGCCGACGACATGCAGAAGGGCCTCATCGACCGGTTCCGGTCGCTGCCGATGGCGCGCTCGGCGGTGCTGGTGGGCCGGACGACGTCCGACGTCGCCTACAACGTGATCTCGCTGGTGATCATGGCCCTGACCGGACTGCTCGTCGGGTGGCGGATCCGCGAGGGGGTCCTCGACGCTGCGCTCGGGTTCCTGCTCCTGCTGGTCTTCGCCTACGCGATCAGCTGGATCATGGCGTACGTCGGGCTGCTGGTGCCCAGCGTCGAGGTGGTCAACAACGCGTCGTTCATCGTGATCATGCCGCTCACGTTCGTGTCCAACGCGTTCGTGCCGCAGGAGCAGTTCAGCGGCGTGCTGCAGACCTTCGTCGAGTGGAACCCGGTGTCGACGGTGGCTCTCGCCTGCCGCGAGCGGTTCGGCAACATCGACCCGAGCATCGCCGTGCCGGACTCGTGGGCGATGCAGAACCCGGAGGTCTACACCCTGCTCTGGGTCATCGCGATCGTCGCGGTCTTCGCCCCGCTCTCGGCCCGTCAGTACCGGCTGTCGACGAGCAAGTGACCTACGCGGTCTCCTCGAGCTCGCCGTACAGCATCACCGGCAGCGTCTCGACGCCGTAGACGGCGGACAGCTTGCGGAAGTCGAGGTCGTCGATGGCGACCGCCATCGACAGGTCGGG
This sequence comes from Nocardioides immobilis, assembly GCF_003515065.1. Taxonomy (GTDB): domain Bacteria; phylum Actinomycetota; class Actinomycetes; order Propionibacteriales; family Nocardioidaceae; genus Nocardioides; species Nocardioides immobilis. Next base: position 125,508 of record NZ_QXGH01000017.1, on the reverse strand, counting down.
GTAGCGCTCGGCCAGCATCCGGAGCGCGGTGCGCAGCTCCATCCGGGCCAGTTCGGCGCCGACGCAGCGGTGCATGCCCCAGCCGAACGAGAGGTGGCGGACCGGCTCCCGGGTGGGGTCGAAGGTGTCGAGGTCGGCCCCGAGCCGCGGGTCGCGGTTGGCGGCCAGCAGCGACACGCCCACGGCGTCGCCCTGGCGGATGGTGACGCCGCCGACGACGACGTCCTGCTTCGCGAACCGCAGGAAGGCGAGCTGGACGACGGCCAGGTGCCGCAGCAGCTCCTCGACCACCTTGTTCACCGAGTCGGGGTCCGAGCGCAGCATCCGTCCGGCGTCGGGCGTGGTCGCGATCAGGTAGGTGCCGAGCGCGAGCATGCTGGCGCTGGTCTCGTAGCCACCGAGGAACACCCCGTCGGCGATGCCGCCGAGCGTGACGTCGTCGAGCTCGTCGCCGTACTCCCGGAGGAGCGCGCCGATCAGGCCGTCGCCGGGGTCCTGGCGCTGCTCGCGGACGGCGTTGATGAGGAAGTCACGGGTGTGCGCCTGCGCGCCGAACGCGCCGGCGCCGCCCTCGCTGAGGTCGAAGCGCGCCACACCGAGGTCGAGGAACCGGGCCCGGTCCTCGACCGGCAGGCCCAGCAGGTCGCAGATGACGTCGAAAGGGACGGCGAACGCGAACTCCTCGACCAGGTCGACCTCCGGCCCGGCGGCCTCCATCGCGTCCAGTCGCGACCGCACGATCGCCTCGATGCCAGGCTGGAGCCGGGCCAGCCGGCGCATCGTGAACTCGGGGGTGAGGTACTTCCGCAGCTGGGTGTGGAGAGGCGGGTCGATCATGCCGAGGCCGCCGATCTGCTCCTCCTCGCCGCGCCCGTCCTGCGACACGAACTGGCCGAGGTCGTTGGACCAGACGGCCGGGTCGCCCGCGAGGACCTCGCGGGCCTCGTCGTAGCCACTGACCAGCCAGATGCCCCGCCCGAACATGGTGGCGAGCTTCTTGACCGGCTCGTCGGTCTGCGCCGTCATCAGTGCGGGCAGCGGGTCGAGACCGTCGCGCTTGATCGGAAGCGTGAAGGAGTCGGGGAGGAAGCGCAGCTTCCGCAGATCGATGCCGTCGCGCATCGTCCGCTCGAGGAGGAACCGGCCGATCCGGCGTTTGACCGGAGCGAGCAGATCCAGGGGGAGAACCATGGGCGCCATTCCACCAGACACCCCCAGCCCTGCGCGTGAGTATTCGTACCTAGCCGACCCGGAGTCGTCCCCGAGGCTTCCCTGATGCCCGCCGCGGGCGGGCGTCGTTACGCTGATGCCGTGGCCGAGGTGTTCTGGGACCGGTACGACGCCGCGCTGTTCGATCTGGACGGCGTGGTGACGCCGACCGCCGAGGTGCACATGCGCGCCTGGGCGGCGATGTTCAACGACCATCTCGCATCGATCCCCGGGCAGCCGCCGTACACCGACCAGGACTACTTCGACTACGTCGACGGCAAGCCGCGGTACGACGGGGTGCGCACCTTCCTGCTGGCGCGCGGGATCCCGCTGCCGGAGGGCGAGCCGACGGACGGGCCCGAGGCGGAGACGGTGATCGGCCTCGGCAACCGCAAGAACGACTACTTCGCCAAGGTGCTCTCCGACGAGGGCGTCGAGCCCTACCCGGGGTCGGTGCGGCTGCTCGACGCGCTCCGCGAGCTCGGCGTACCGATGGCGATCGTGTCGTCGTCCCGCAACGCCCCGGCGGTCCTGGCGGCGGCCGGGGTCACCGACTACTTCCAGACGGTGATGCACGGCGGGATCGCCGCCGAGCGGCACCTCGCCGGCAAGCCGGCCCCCGACACGTTCCTCGCCGCCGCCGAGACCCTCGGCGCGACCGCCGACCGCGCGGTCGTGCTGGAGGACGCGATCAGCGGCGTGCAGGCGGGCCGTGCCGGTGACTTCGGACTGGTGGTCGGCGTCGACCGCGGCGCCGGGGCGAACGCGCTCACCGAGGCCGGGGCCGACGTGGTCGTCACCGACCTGGTCGAGCTGCTCCCCGACGACGCGGGCGACGGCCAGGGCGAGGTGTCCTCATGAACGCGCCGCCGCCGGACGGCCCGTCCCACGTCGCTCCCCCGGTCGCCGACCCGCTCGACCGGAGCCGGTTCCCGGTCGACGAGTGGCGCCTGGTGGAGACCCGCTTCGACGCCTCGGACCTCGGCACCACCGAGTCGCTCTTCTCCGTCGGCAACGGCTACCTCGGCCTCCGCGGCAACTACTCGGAGAGCCGCGACGCCCACGTCGACGGCACCTACATCAACGGCTTCCACGAGACCTGGCCGATCCTCCACGCGGAGGAGGCCTACGGCTTCGCGCGGGTCGGCCAGACCATCGTCAACGCCCCCGACGCCAAGGTGATCCGGCTCTACGTCGACGACGAGCCGTTCCAGATGTCCCTGGCGGACCTGCTCGAGTACGAGCGGGCGCTCGACTTCCGCAGCGGGATGCTCTCGCGCGACCTGGTCTGGCGCACGCCCGGCGGCAAGGAGGTCCGGGTCAAGAGCACCCGGATGGTGCCGCTCGCGCAGCGGCACCTGGCGATCATCACGTTCGAGGTCACCCTGCTCGACCAGAAGGCGTCGGTCGCGATCTCCTCCCAGCTGCTCAACCGGCAGGACGCCGCCGTCGAGCTGATCATGAGCGAGCCCGGGGCCACCGACCCGCGCAAGGCCGAGCGGTTCAACCGTCGGGTGCTCGAGCCGGACCTGCACTCCGCCGAGGGCACCGGCTCAGGCGGCCGCCCGGGCCGGATCGCGCTCGGTTACCGCACCGCCGAGAGCGGGATGACGATCGGCGTGGTGGCCGATCACGACCTGCAGACGGCCTCGCCGTACTCCCTGCAGGTGCACTCCGAGGACGACATGGCCAAGGTCATCTACCGGGTGTCGGCGGAGCCGGGGGTGCCGATCCGGCTGACCAAGCTGGTCAGCTACCACACCGCCGTCTCGGTGCCGCCGCGCGAGCTGATCGACCGCTGCGAGCGGACCCTCGACCGGACGCACGAGCAGGGCGTCGAGCACCAGCGCACCGAGCAACGGCAGTGGCTGGCGGACTTCTGGTCGCGCTGCGACGTCGAGATCCCCGGTCACCCCGACCTGCAGCAGGCCGTGCGCTGGAACCTCTTCTCGATCTGCCAGGCGGCCTCGCGCGCCGAGGGCCAGGGCATCGCGGCGAAGGGCGTGACCGGGTCCGGGTACGGCGGCCACTACTTCTGGGACACCGAGATCTACGTGATGCCGTTCCTCACGTACACGATGCCGTGGGCGGCCCGGAACGCCCTGCGGTTCCGCTACTCACTGCTCGACTCCGGCCGGTCCCGCGCCCGCGAGCTCTCCCAGCGCGGTGCCCTCTTCCCGTGGCGCACGATCAACGGCCACGAGGCGTCGGCGTACTACGCGGCCGGCACCGCGCAGTACCACATCGACGCCGACATCGCGTACGCCCTCGCCCAGTACGTCGGCGCCACCGGCGACGACGACTTCCTCACCCGCGAGGCGATCGACATCCTGGTCGAGACCGCCCGGCTGTGGGCCGACCTGGGCTTCTGGCGCGACGACGGCGCGGGCCCCGGGGGCAGCCGGACGTTCCACATCCACGGCGTCACCGGCCCGGACGAGTACACGACCGTCGTCAACGACAACCTCTACACGAACGTGCTCGCGCGGGCGAACCTGCGCATCGCGGCGCACGAGGTGTGGCAGATCCAGCGCGACGACCCCGCGGCGTACGTCGAGATGGTGCGCCGCACCGGCCTCGAGCCCGACGAGCCGGACGAGTGGGCCGAGTGCGCCCAGTCGATGTTCATCCCGTACGACGACTTCCTCGGCATCCACCCGCAGGACGCCCACTTCCTCGAGCGCGAGATGTGGGACCTGGAGAACACGCCGCTTGAGAAGCGGCCGCTGCTGCTCAACTACCACCCGCTGGTGATCTACCGGTTCCAGGTGCTCAAGCAGGCCGACGTGGTGCTCGCGCTGTTCCTGCAGGGCGACGACTTCACCGCCGAGGAGAAGCGCGCCAACTTCGACTACTACGACCCGATCACCACCGGCGACTCGACGCTGTCGGCGGTGGTGCAGTCCATCATCGCGTCCGAGGTCGGGTACGCCGACCTCGCCCTCCGCTACTTCCACGCCGCCCTCTTCGTCGACCTCGACGACCGGCACAACAACACTGCTGACGGGGTGCACGTCGCGTCGACCGGCGGTGTGTGGAGCGCGCTGGTGTGCGGCTTCGGCGGCTTCCGCGACCACGGCCCGGACCAGGGCGAGGACCAGTGGCAGATCGACCCGCGACTGCCGGCGTCGTGGCCCTCGCTCGTCTACCGGATCACGCTGCACGGCACCCGGGTCCGGGTCACGGTGCGCTCGGACGAGCTGGAGCTGTTCGTCGAGGACGGCCCCGGCCCGCTGTGCTTCAACGTGCGCGGCGAGCAGGTCAAGGTGCAGCCCGGACCGCCGGTCGTCGTACCCCTCGAGCACCAGGGTCCGAGGCTCGAGGGCGGCCCGCCCAACCCGGCCGGCATCCAGCGCGCCGACGGCACGGTGATCTCCGCGATCGTTCCGTCGGGCGACGGCGGGTAGCTACGGCGAGACGATCTCGTCGGGGGCCGACTCGCCGGGTTGGTCCTCGCGGGGATCGTGCCGCACGAGCACGACGACCACGAGCACCAGCACGAACGCGCTGACCGTGGACGGGAGCGGGATCAGCGGGTCGCAGAGCACCAGTACGGCGCCGAGGGGCACGGCCAGGTTCACGACCCGGTCCGCGTGCGGCCGGACCGCGAGCGCCCAGACGCCGAGCACGAAGACCGCGATCGGGATGGTCAGCGTGAACGACGCCTCGACGTCCGACAGCTCCGTGTGATGGGTGACCGCGTCGATCTGCACCTCGATGCCGGCGGAGAACGCGCCGGCGGCCGCGAAGATGAAGTAGTGGCCGTAGCCCCACAGGAAGTTGGCCTTGCGGATGACGTGGTGGTGCGGCGCCCAGAAGTAGATCCACCACAGGGCCGCGGTGGCCACCAGTGCCAGCGCGGCCAGGGCGACGAGCTCGGGCACGTGGTCGCCGGTCTCGAGCGCGTCGAAGATGGCGTTCGCCGATGCGAGCAGGCTCTCGCCGAGGAGGATCAGCGTGAACAGGCCGTACCGCTCGGTCAGGTGGTGCGCGTGCCAGGGCGTCTCCCCGACCTTCTCCGCCACGAAGGGGACCGCCATCTCGGCCAGCGCGAGGACGACGAACGACGCCACGTCGGTCTCGGGCGGCAGTAGCAGGCGCAGCAGCCACAGGACCTGGACGAGGACGATGCCCACGGCGTAGGCGTGCGCCGTACGACGGAGTGGGGAGCCGTGCGCCGCCCGCAGCCACTGCGCCACCATGGCCACCCGCATCACGACGTACCCGAGCGTGACCAGCACCAGCTCGCCGCCCTCGAACGCCTCCCGCACGCCCGCCGCGAGCAGCAGCACGCCGCCCATCTGCAGCACGGTGAGCACGCGGTAGAGCCAGTCGTCGGTGTCGAAGGCGCTCGCGAACCAGGTGAAGTTCATCCAGGCCCACCAGATCGCGAAGAACACGAGCAGGTACGACGTCACCCCGTCGACGACGTGCCCGTGGGTCAGCTGGTGGTGCAGCGAACCCGCCGCCACGCTGACGGCGACCACGAAGACCAGGTCGAAGAAGAGCTCGAGCGTGCTCGCCGAGCGCCCCTCCTCCTCCGGATCGCGGGGACGCATCGGCAACAGGTTGCGGGCCGGCCGGGACATGGGTGTCACCGTAGCGGCGGTCCGACCGCGCGGCTTGAGCGTCGCCTCCTTGCCCTTTACCCTTGAGTAAGGAGTCCCGTCGGAAGTAAGGATTGTCGTTGGCCGCGTCGACCGTCACCAGCAAGGGGCAGATCACCATCCCCAAGGAGGTCCGCGACGACCTCGGACTCGAGACGGGCTCGTCCGTGCTGTTCGTGAAGATGAGCGACGGCAGCTACCGGCTGGTCGCCAGGACCGGGCAGATGAAGGACCTCGCAGGCATCCTGCACAGGCCGGGTCGGCGCCCGCTCACCATCGACGAGATCAACGACGGCATCGCCGAGGCGGCAGCGGAGAGCGCTCGACAGGGCCTGCCGAGCGCGGGTCGATGATCGGGATCGACACCAACGTCCTGGTGCGTTACGTCGTCCGGGACGACGAGGAGCAGTACGCCGCGGCAGAGACCGCTCTGGAGGCGCTCACCCGCGACGAACCCGGATTCATCACTCAGGTCACCCTGGCCGAGTTCTACTGGGTGCTCGCGCGCACCTACCGCTATCCGACCGAGACCTGCCTGGCCGTGGTCCGCCGGCTCATCGCGACCGCGACGCTCGAGTTCGACGACGGCGAGAGCGCGGTGCGGGCGTTGGGCCTGGCCGAAGAGGGTGCCGACTTCGCCGACGCCCTGATCCATGGCGCGATGGAGCTCTTCGGCGTGACCGACATCGTCACGTTCGACCGAGCGGCGGCGCAGCGACTCGGGTGGCGCGTGCTCAGCTGACCGGGTGGTGGCTGGTGATCGAGACCCGGTTGAAGGCGTTCATCGAGATCGCAGCCCAGGCGACGACGGCGTAGCCGGCATCGCCGAGGACGGCGCGCGCGCAGTCCTCGATCTCCGAGCGCTCCGCCGGTTCGGGGATGAGGGTGATGCACTCGGCCAGCTCGAGCGACGCGCTCTCGGCGTCGTCGAAGAGCGTGGTCTCCTGCCACTCCTGGAGCACGGCGAGCCGGCGCGGGTCCTCGCCCAGCCGGACGGCCTTCTCGTAGTGGACGTCGAGACAGTAGGCGCAGCCGTTGATCTGGGAGATCCGCAGGTTGACGAGCTCGAGCAGCTGCTGGCTGATCCCGGCATCGGCGGCAGCCGCGGCGATCATCTTCGAGACGCCGGCCATCGCGGCGAAGATCTCCGGCGCTGCCTTGTCGAGGTAGAGGGGCCCCTCGGGTACGGCGGTCGGCTCGGTCATGCGGGCAGCCTAGACGCTCCGTCAGAGCCGGCCGGCGCCTTCGCTGAGCAGGAGCTGGGCAGACGTGTACGACGCCATCACCGCGCCCTCGACCCACGGGCTCGGGTCGTCGAGCACGAACTTCCGGAGGCCGAGCGTCGAGTCGGACGCGAGGAAGAGGAGGGCGCCGGCGGCGAGCAGGCGGCGCCCGGCCGGTGGCTGGGCCGGGTCGAGACGCGTGGCCGCGACGACCATCGAGGTGAGCAACGCGGAGTACGTCGCGACCACGGGCGCCATTCCGCTGCGGCGCGCGTTCCAGGCGACCATCGGCGACGACACCGCCCACACCGCCGCCAGCGTGCGGGCCCGCGGGTCGGCGACGAGTGCCGGCTCGCGCCGACGCCGCGGCACGAAGGCTGCGAGGTAGGCGAGGTGACCGACCCCGAACGCCGTGGTGCCGGCCACGAACGGCTTCCGCTCCTCGCTGAGGAGCGCGACGTCGCCGACCCAGCCGGCGGCCTGCGCCGCGAGCACCGGCACCCGGGCCGAGGACGAGCCCGGGGTCGTGGCCAGCGAGGCCGACAGCAGCGGCATCAGCAGCGGTTTCGTCAGGAACCGGGCCTGGTGCGCGGCCGGCCGCGTCGACGCCGACAGCGCGGTGTCGAGGAGGGCGAGGCCGGCGTACGCCGCCTTGAGCCGGGTCGCGAGGATCATGCTCGGACGGTAGCGGCTCGCTGCGCTCGCGTCGTCGTACCTGAACTTCCGGCCCCATTTTGCGGCCATTCCGGGGCCGTTTCTTCAGGTACGACGCGCGCCCCAGCTGTCGTTCAGGCGTTCGTGACGGCCGCGTGGATCTGCTCGAGCATGGTCTTCATCTCCGGCAGCTGCTTCACCAGCGCGATCTCCTCGGCGAGCTCGGCGAGCAGCCCCTGCACCTCGCCCAGGACCGCCTTGGTCTCCGCCAGCGTGGCGTCGACGGTGGTCATCCGCTGGTCGACGCTGGCGAGCGTGCCCTCGACGGTGCCGAGCGTGCCCTCGACCGTCGTCAGCGTGCCACCGACCGTCGTCAGGGTCGCGTTGGCGCTCGCCAAGGTCTTGTCCGCGCGCTTCAGGATCTCTCCGACCGGGTTGAGTCCCATGTCGGCCCCCTCTCATTTATTGACAGTGGTGTAGTAATTACCAGCCGGCGGGCGCGCCCGTCTCTGTGGCGGTGGTCACTGCGTGACCGAGGCGATGTGGACGAGCGCGTCGCCGGCGTTGACGATCGGGGCGCGGGTGAGCCCGATGACGATCCCGTCGCGGTCGGCGTGGATCAGCCGCACCCGCCGGCCGAACGTGTCCGAGAGGCCGCCGAGCCGGTCGCCAGCCTCGACGAACGCGCCGAGCTTGGTCTCCAGGTTGAGGATGCCGGTGCTGCGGGCCCGGACCCAGGCGGTGCTGCGGGACTCGAGGCGGGCCGGGAGGTCATCTGCCGGCTCGGGTTCGATCATGTCGAGGAACGCGAGCACCCGCCGGATGCCGGCGACGCCCGTCGCGATCGACTCGTCGTCGAACCGGTTGGCCTCGCCGGCCTCGTAGAGCAGCACCTTGGCACCGACCTCGAGCGCGGCCTGTCGCAGCGATCCGTCGCGGAGCCGCGCGTGCACCATGACCCGGGCGCCGAACGCCTCGGCCAGGTCGCGGGTGCGCGGGTCGTCGAGGTCGGCGCGGATCTGCGGGAGGTTGGCGCGCTTGTCGGCGGCCGTGTGCACGTCGATGCCGACCTCGCACTTGGCGACCACCTCGGCCATGAAGAGGTGGGCGATCCGGCTGGCCAGGGACCCGCGGGGAGAGCCGGGGAAGGAGCGGTTGAGGTCGCGCCGGTCCGGGAGGTAGCGGTCGCCGGCCATGAAGCCGAGCACGTTGACGACCGGTACTGCGACCAGCGTCCCGCGGACCTTCTTGGGATCCAGGGCCGCGATCAGCTCGCGGATCACCTCGACCCCGATCACCTCGTCGCCGTGGATCGCGCCGCTCACCCACACCACCGGGCCGGGTTCGCGGCCGTGCACGACCCGCACCGGGAGGCTGACGTCGCCGCCGGTGACCAGCCGCGTGATCGGCAGCTCGACGTCGCGGGCGGCGCCGGCGCGCACTCGGACGTTGCCGATGGCGAAGGACTCGCGGGCCATCAGGAGGCCCCGCCCTTCCCCCGGTTGCGACGTCGTACGACGCGCTTGGGCCGGCCGCCGAGGTAGGACCTGCCGGGGTCGACGACGAACCCCTGGCGCAGCGCCTCGCGGCCGATCAGCAGCCGGAAGCCCATCTCGTCACGCCGGGTCAGGGTGACCTCGGTGGTGACCCGGCGCAGGCCGATCCGGATCGCGACGAGCACGACGTACCGCTCCTGGACGTGGCCCGACGAGCTCTTGACGTGTCGCACGTCGTGGACCGGGAGCTCCGCCGTCACGGCGTCCTCCGCATTGCGCTGCCACGGGTGGATCGAGAACCGCACCCAGGGCGCCCCGTCGCGTTCGAGCTCCTCCAGGTCGAAGGCGTGCAGCGCAGAGGTCCGCGCGCCCGTGTCGAGCTTGGCCTTGATCCAGTCCACCCCGAGGTCGGGCAGACTCACCCACTCGCGCCAGCCAGCGACGCTGGTTAGATGGGATCTCGGCACAACCCCCATCCAAGCAGGCCGTTCTCCTCCTGGCCTGCATGTCCCGTCCCCGACCGAGCAGGCTTTTGACGTGAAGCTGGCGATCCTCTCGCGCGCCCCCCGCAGCTACAGCACCCAGCGACTGCGCGCGGCGGCTGCGCAACGCGGCCACGCGGTCAAGGTGCTCAACACGCTGCGGTTCGGCATCGACCTCTCCGGCGACGAGCCGGACCTGCAGTTCCGCGGCCGGCCGCTCTCGCAGTACGACGCGGTGCTGCCGCGGATCGGGAACTCGATCACCTACTACGGCACCGCGGTGGTGCGGCAGTTCGAGCAGATGGACGTCTACACGCCCAACACTGCCGGAGGGATCACCAACTCGCGCGACAAGCTGCGCGCGACGCAGATCCTGTCGCGGCACGGCGTCGCCATGCCCGCGACCACGTTCGTGCAGGACCGCGCCGACGTGATCCCCGCGATCGAGCGCGTCGGCGGCGCGCCGGTCGTGATCAAGCTGCTCGAGGGCACCCAGGGCATCGGCGTGATCCTCGCGCCGTCGCTGAAGGTGGCAGAGGCGATCATCGAGACCCTGCAGTCGACGCGGCAGAACGTGCTGATCCAGCGGTTCGTCAAGGAGTCGAAGGGCCGCGACATCCGGGCGCTCGTCGTCGGCGACCGGGTGGTCGCGGCGATGCGACGATCCGCCCAGGGCGACGAGTTCCGCTCCAACGTCCATCGCGGTGGGAGCGTCGAGAAGGTCGACATCGAGCCGGCGTTCGAGGCGGTCGCGGTCCGGGCCGCACAGATCATGGGGCTCAAGGTCGCCGGTGTCGACATGCTCGAGAGCGACGCCGGCCCGCTGGTGATGGAGGTCAACTCCTCCCCCGGCCTCGAGGGCATCGAGGCCGCCACCAACCTCGACGTGGCCGGCGCGATCATCGACTACATCGACAACCAGGTCGCGTTCCCCCACATCGACGTCCGCGAGCGGCTCAGCGTCTCGACCGGGTACGGCGTCGCCGAGATCGTCGTCCACGGCGACGCGGACCTGGTGGGCAAGCCCCTCGGCGACTCCGGCCTGAGCGAGCGCGACATCACCGTGCTGACGCTGCACCGCGGCGTGCTGGTGATCCCGAACCCCCGCCCGCGGCACGTCCTCGAGGACGGCGACCGGCTGCTGTGCTGGGGCAGGCTCGAGGAGATGCGGTCGATGATCCCCGAGCGCCCGAAGCGGCGCTCGCGGGTGAAGAAGCTGCCCAAGCAGCCGATCCCCGACGCCGCCGCTGGTTGAGACGGATCTCACTCCTCGTTTGACGAGATCATTTCGGCGGTCCGGGCGTGGCAGGCGTTGACTGTGCCGGTGCCCACCCCGCTGATGGGCGCCGACGAGCAGTCGGCGCCGCCCGCCGCCACCGTCTCGGTACGGCGACGCTGGGCCATGCTCGCGGTCAGCACGGCGGCGCAGGCCTCGTCCGCGACGATGGTGCACGGGCCCGCGTTCCTGATCCCGGTGCTGCACACCCGCGAGGGGATGACCCTCGCCGAGGCGGGGCTGGTCGCCGCGGCGCCGATGGCGGGCCTGATGTGCACGCTGGTCGCGTGGGGCCTGGTCGTCGACCGGCGCGGTGAGCGGCTCGCGCTGCTGACCGGCATCACCGGCGTCGTCCTCGCGGGCCTGGTCGCCGTACTCGTCGACGGTCCGTGGCTGGTCGCGGCCGCGCTCTTCGTGGCGGGCGCCTGCTCGTCGGCCACCAACGCGGCGTCCGGCCGGATCGTCGTCGGCTGGTTCCCGCCCGAGCGGCGTGGCCTGGCGATGGGCATCCGGCAGTGCGCGCAGCCGCTCGGCGTCGGGCTCGGCGCGCTGACGATGGCGTTCCTCGCGGACGCGCACGGCATCACGGCCGCGCTCTGGGTACCGCTGGTCGCGGCCGCCGTGGCGCTGGTCCTGGTGGCGGCGCTGGTGATCGACCCGCCGCGGCCGCCGGCCGCCGAGCGCGCCGGAGCGCCCAACCCGTACCGGGCGGACCGCTACCTGGCCCGCGTGCACGGCACCTCGATGCTGCTCGTCGTCCCGCAGTTCGTCGTCTGGACGTTCGGCCTGACCTGGCTCGTCGACGAGCTCGGCTGGGCGGCCGGCTTCGCCGGCATCGTCGTCGCCGGCACCCAGCTGATCGGCGCCCTCGGCCGGATCGGGTCCGGCCACCTCTCCGACCTGGTCCGCAGCCGCACCCGGCCGATGCAGTGGATCGCCTGGGCCGCCGCCGCGACGATGCTGGCGCTCGGCGCCGCGGCATCAGGGTCCGGGGCGGCCGTCGTCGGGCTCGCCGTGCTCCTCCTCGTCGTCGCCTCCGCGGTCACCGTCGCCGACAACGGCCTCGCCTACGCCGCCGTCGCCGAGCGCGCCGGCGCGTTCTGGTCCGGTCGGGCGCTCGGCATCCAGAACACCGGCCAGTACCTCGTCGCCTCCGCCGTGCCGCCGGTCGCCGGCATCGTGATCACGGCCTGGGGGTACGGCGCCGCCTTCGCGCTCGCCGCCGGGTTCGGGCTCGTGGCGGCCGCGATGGTGCCGGTCGCGCAGGAGCGGGCGCTGGGATGAGGCGCCTCCTGCCGCCGGTCGTCGTTGCCGCCCTCCTCGTCGTGACCGGTTGCGGGCCGGCGGAAGATGCGCCGAAGACCCCGCTGCAGAGCCCGCTGTCGACGCACACGTCCGAGCTGCCGTCGACGACCACGCAGACGACCACGCAGACGACCACCGATACGACTCGGCCGCCGCAACCGGAGAAGCAGCGGGTGCGGCAGCGCGGCATCGACGCGTCGCACCACCAGGGCGCCATCGACTGGCAGGCGGTGGCGGGCGACGGAGTCTCGTTCGCCTACCTGAAGGCGTCCGAGGGTACGTCGTACACGGACCCGACCTTCGCCGGGCATCGCGCCGCGGCCCAGGACCACGGGATCCAGGTCGGCGGCTACCACTACTTCCAGCTGTGCTCCCCGGGCGTCGAGCAGGCGGCGCACTTCGCCTCGGTGCTGGGGCCCATCAGCGCGGGCAGCCACCTGCCGCCGGCCGTCGACCTCGAGCTGGCGGGGAGCTGTACGACGCCACCCCCGCGCGCCGTACTGCTGGCGGAGGTGCGGGCATTCCTCGAGCAGGTGGAGGCGGCTACCGAGCGGGAGCCGGTGGTCTACCTGTACCCGGAGTTCGAGGCCGAGTACGGCTTCGCCGCCGAGCTCGGCGACTACCGCCAGTGGGTGCGGAGCCTCGGGCAGCGGCCGGACCGGCCGTGGTGGATCTGGCAGCAGACCGACGCCGGCTCCGTCGACGGCATCAGCGGGCCGGTCGACGTCAACGTGAGGTGGCGCTGACGCCGTGATCGTCCGCAAGGATGACTTTTGGAATAGCGCTCCGCGTGCGACCGTTGGCTCATCATGTCCACGATCGACCTGACCGCCCAGACCTTCGAGCAGACCGTGCTCGACAACGACATCGTCCTCGTGGACTTCTGGGCGTCGTGGTGCGGCCCGTGCCGCAACTTCGCTCCGATCTACGAGGAAGCCTCGACCAGCAACCCGGACCTGGTCTTCGCGTCGATCAACACCGAGGAGGAGCAGGCGCTCTCCTCGGCGGCCCAGGTGACCTCGATCCCGACCCTGATGGCGTTCAAGAAGGGCCAGCTGGTGTTCCGCCAGGCCGGCGCACTTCCCGCGTCCGCGCTCGACGAGCTGATCGCCGCCGTACGCGCCCTCGACGTCGAGGCCGCCTCGGACTGACCGGCCGGACGCCTCGGGGTCGGGTCGGGGCGGCGTACGCCTCTCGTCGTACGGCGATGACGCTTCCCGTCCGATGTGCGGCGCGCTGGTTCGGGCGACGGTGGAGTCATCCGAACCAGCCTGAGGAGGCAACCATGTCTGTCACCGACAGCATCACCACGCTCGTCGTTACCGCCGACCGCTGGGACGGCGACGGGCCGCCCGCGTTCTGGCCGATCTTCCCGATCCTGTGGTTCCTGGTGATCGCCGGGATCATCGCCGCCGTCGTGGTCCTCCGCCGCCGCAGCTGCGAGGGCATGCCCCGGCGTGCCGGTGAGGCCCGGCTGGCAGAGATGTACGCCGCCGGCGAGATCAGCGAGGAGGACTACCGCGCCCGCAGGACCGTGCTCCGCGAGAAGTGACGGACCGGTCAGCCAGGTGCGCACGGTCCGCAGCGCGGCGGCCCATGCCTCGAGCTGGTCGAGCCTGTCGGCCCCTACCGGCCGTCGAGCAACCGGACGGCGCTCGCGACGTCGAGGTCGTAGCGGACCTCGACCAGGTCCTGGCCGAAGCGGTGGCCGGGCACCTCCTCGGTACGGCGGAACCCGAGGCTGGCGTAGAGGCGGGCCGCCGCGTCGAGCCCGTCGACCGTCCACAGCCGCAGGTGCTGCAGGCCGGCCGACCGCGCCTGGACCAGGAGGGTCGTCATCAGGCTGCGGCCGAGACCGCCGCGCGCGTGCGGAGCGACCAGGAACCACCGCACCTGCCCGATCCCGTCGCCCTCGACCGTCAGCCCGACCATCCCGACGACATCCGGGCGAAGCTCGTCGACGGCGTCGTCCTCGGCGATCCACAACCACCCCGGCTCCGGCAGCGCCGGGCGCTCGCGGCGCCGGCTCAAGGCGGCGGCGAACCCGGCCAGTCCCGAGGCGACATGGGACTCGAAGTCCTCGTCGTAGCCGAACTCCTCGGCGTACAGCCGACCGTGCAGCTCGAGCACGCGCCCGAGGTCGCCGGGGCTGGGGCCGACGCGGATGGTCACGGTCATGGCTCAGTATCACTCGCCCGACCGAGCGCCGCTGATGGAGGCGGTCCATCAAGCGGGCCGGGCAACCTCGCGTTCCATGAGGGCGTGCAGCCCGCACATGGTGATCAGACGCAGCGCCGGTCCGGCGGCGGCCCGGACGGTGAGCGCGCGTCCCCTGATGTGCGCCGTGTTGCTGGCGTCGACGATGGCTCGCAGGGTCGAGGCGTCCATGAACTGCACCCCACCCAGATCGACGACGACGGCCGGTGCACCAAGCCCCATGGCCCGATCCAGAAGTCCCCGGAGCTCAGGTTCGGTCGAGATGTCGTGCTCGCCGCACAGCCGCACCACGCATCGGTCAGCGTCATTCTCCAGTACGGCGATCGGGGGTTCGGCAAGGCGGAAGGGGTATTGATAACTGCCCATCATGGGCTCCTGGCTGTAGGCGCTCGGTGAAGAGTCGCGCTGCCAAGGACTGGGGCCTCGCTCCGAACCAACCAGTCGAGCCTGGTCCAACTCGTTCGGGATTTGTCGTGCGCCTTTGACGGTACTCCTCTTCTGGCCGTCCTGCTGGCCGGCCGACGGAACTAGAACACGTTATTGTGCGGACGGTGGATCGATTCGCAGGCAAGGTCGTGCTGGTCACCGGCGCGTCGTCAGGTCTGGGCGCCGCGTGCGCGCGACTCTTCTGCGCCCAGGGGGCGCAGGTCTTCGCGGTGGCGCGCGACAAGGAACGCCTGGCCGCGGTGGCCGCGAGCGCGGAAGGCGGCGTGACCACCCACGTGGCCGACCTGGCGGATCCGGAGCAGTGCGCAGGGGCGGTGTCGGCATGCGTCGACGCGCTGGGCCGGCTCGACGTCCTGGTCAACAACGCAGGCCGGCACGACTTCCGGATAACCACGGACGTCACACCACACCAGTGGTCGCGCGATCTCGCCGTCAACCTCGACAGCGTCTTCTTCACCAGCCAGGCCGCACTCCGTCATCTCCTCGAGAGCAGCGGCAATGTCGTCAACGTCGCCTCCGTCGCGGGGGTGCTCGGCGAGGCCTACTCGGCGGCGTACACCGCGGCGAAGCACGGCGTGGTCGGGATGACCAAGGCGCTCGCCGTCGAGTACGCGCGGACACCGGTCCGGATCAACTGCGTCTGTCCCGGCGGCATGGACACGCCGCAGGCCCACACCATCGACGTACCCGAGGGTGCGGACTGGGAGCTGATCATGCGCGTCGCCGCGCTGCGCGGCTTCATGTCGGCCGAGCAGGTCGCGCAGGTCGTCGCGTTCGTCGCCTCGGACGAGGCGTCAGCCGTGCACGGCAGCATCCTGACCGTCGATCAGGGTCACACGGCCGGGTAGGTCACGCCTTCGCCGGATCTATGTTGACGCTGACGTCGGGGCTCGACGCGGAGGTGACGAGGACCGTACGGCGCTGGCTCGGCCGACGTTGTTCGGGAGCTGTCATGTCATCGGAGAGTGACAGCCTTCTCTGAGCGTGGGCTAAGAGCCGGGCGTGCGGTCGGCGAGCATGAGTTCGTAGCGCAGCAGCACGGCGTACGGCGGATACGTCGATCTCATCCGTTCGCCAGTGGCCTCCCAGCCGTGCTTCTCCCAGAACCGGCGCGCCCGATGATTCTCCTTGAAAACGAGCAGCCTGATCCTGCCGACCTCGGGCGGGAAGGTCGCAACGAGCGCCTCGTGGAGCTCGGACGCCATCCCCGAGCCCCACGTCGCGAGGGCAGTGCCGAAGTGGAGCACCTCGTCGCCGCGGCGGGCGGCGAAACCAGTGAGCTGATTGTCGGACGTGGATGAGACGTAGACGGCGATGCCCGGGTTAGCGATCTCCTCGCGCCACCGCGCCAGGATCGCTGCCCGCGGGAACGGGTGCTGGTCCTGCGGGAAGATGTTGGCGAGACCGACGACCGCCGCCTCCTCCTGGAAGGCGACGAGTTCCTCCAGGTCGGCCGCGACTGCGCGCCGGAACTGCAGACAGTCGTCAGAACCATGCATCTCGCAAGGTTAGGACCGCAGCTGGACCGCCTGAGTCGTCACTCCCGTGCACCGTGCACGATTGTGACCTCAGCCCGAGCCCGCGTCGGCCTCGATCCCCAGCTCGGACGCGGCAGCCGAGATCTCGCGCGCGAGCGCGACGTCCCGCTCGCTGAGGCCGCCGACCTCGTGGGTGGAGATCCGCACGGTGACACTCGGATAGCGAAGGTCGACGTCGGGATGGTGGTTGGCGGCGTCGGCCAGCGCGCCGATCCGCGACACCAGGTCGACGCCCTTGGCGAAGGACCCGGTATCGAAGACGGCGCCGACCTCCCCGCTGTCGAGCACGCGCCAGTCGTCGACCCCGTCTGCTGCGAGGAACTGCTCGCCGGTGATCTGCTCGACCACGGCCGTCACGCCCTCGGAGCCGGCCAGGTCGGGTTGTGCGCCGGTGGATCCTCGCCGACCAGTCCGTCGATGGACTCCCGGATCAGGTCGGCGTGACCGGTGTGCCGGGCGTACTCCTCGATCACGTCGACGAGCAGCCGCCGCAGGCTCGGCGGACCGCCGGCGAGCACCACGTCGGCGGAGTGCTCGAGACCGCCGTCACCCAGCGCGCGTCGTACGGCGGCGCGCGACCGCTCGACCGACGTCCGCCACTGTGCGTAGAGCTGGGCGGCAGAGTCGGTCGCGGCGCTCTGCCACTCCCAGTCCACGTCGCTCTCCCAGTCGACCGCGTCCCACGGCGCCGGCAGCGGGCGACCGAGGAGGGCGTGCGTGAAGACCTGGTCCTCGATCAGCGCAAGGTGCTTGATGAGGCCACCGAGCGTCATCGCCGACGGACCCAGCCGAAGGCCGAGCGCCTCGTCGTCGAGCTCGCCGACCTTCCAGGCGAACGTTGCTCGCTGCCGTTCGAGAGAGCCGAGCAGAGTCTCCGTCTCGTCTCCGGCGAGCGGCGGCTCCGGCCTGATGGCGGTGTCACGAGCATCGAGAGTGGTCATGTCTTCGACGTTAGGACGGCGAACCCGATGACGCGAGGGGTGACTGGCGAGTAGTTCGGCGCCGGACGGTCAGGACTCGACGTGGCGCGGCGAGGTCGGCTCCGGTAGGGCGACCCGGTCCTCCGGGCCGCGCGGCAGGATGACCGCGGATATCCCGGGCCAGGCGTCGTCGATGAGCTCGGCCATGTCGAAGTCGGTCGCGCGGCGCACGTAGGGCTTGGAGAGCTCGGTGCGGACGACCTTGACCAGGAAGCGCTTCAGCTCGGGCTCGAGCCGCGCGACCTCCTGGAGTACGGCGCCGCGGCGGGTGTCGCTCTGCAGGGTCAGCGCGACCTGGTCCTCGACGGGTGCCATCTGCAGTTCGCTCGCCATGCCGCGCAGGTGCTCAACGCATGCAGGAGTGGGACGGCCCCGATGCCGCCCCACTCCTGGGTGGAGTTCCTCCTTATGCGGGGCAGCCGGTCGACCCTCGCGGCTGGATCGCGCAGCGTACGGTGTTGGCCAGGGTGTCGAAGTACGGGGAGTACATCGCCAGCGGCTGGCTACTCGTGTACTTGTAGTCGTTGTGGCCGTTGATCAAGCCGGGGGAGGCTCCGCTGGATCCGCCCCAGCCGATCTGCCACGAACCGCCGCTCGACCCGCCGGTCATGTCGCAACCGATGCCGGTGGGCGCAGGACCCGAGCCGCCGATAGCTGTGTCGGCTGCACCATAGGCAGCCATGCAGAGCTGCATGCTCGTGCCGTTGAAGGGCGCTCCAGCGGGGTAGGCAAGATCGGTGAACTGCTGGTTACGGCTCTGGTTCCATGCGAACCCCGCCGCGCCGACGCGGTTCTGGATCTGGATGCCGTTGATCGGAGCGACGTTGAAGGCGCCCAGGTCTCGTTTGAGGTTGCCCGAGTTGTGCCACTCCGAGGCCACCACCAGTTGGGTGGCGGTCCACTGCCCGAAGGGAGCAGGGGTGGAGGAGTTCCCGTTGTAGGCCGGGACGAAGATCGTGCTGCTGTTGAAGGTCTGGGTACCATCACTGAGGCAGTGACCGGCTGTCCACACCTCGTTGCGGTTCGTCGACACCACCACAGTGCCCGAGCAGACGAAGTTGCCGCCGTTCTGGACGAAGAAGATCTTTCCGTTGACCCGTCGCGCCGAGTGGTTGTAGTCGGAGACCGGGGAGACGGCGGTGCGCGTGAAGGGGAACGGGTAGGCGAAACCCTGGGTCGACGGAGTCTCGGCCCCCGTCGGGACCAGGCTGAGATCCGCGGTCTTGCCGGTCTTCGAGACGGGCGGCACTGCGCCCGGGTCGCCGGCCGTCGCTGCGGCGTCCAGACCCTCCTCGTCGGACACGGTCCTCGGCGCCATCCGCATCGGTTTGGCGCTTGCCATGCGTTCCTTGGTCCAGTACGCGCGTGCCGCCTTCTGCGCGGCGGCCTTCACGGTATGAACGACGACCTGCGACGTCGGCGCCGCGCTGGAGGCTGCGGAAGTTTCGGGCGCTGGATGGGCGGAGACGAGAGTGGGAGACAGCAGCGCGCCGGCGGCTACGATGCCGAGAATCCCACCCTTCATTTTGCGAGTCATCATGGTGTTGCCTTTCGGGAGGAGAAGAATCGAGCGTGGACCAGATCCTGCTCTCCAGGCCGCAAGTGCGAATCGCCCATGTGAATGAATTTGTGGTACTAAATCTCGCCCGCTGATTTGCTCGGGAGGTCAGGCACTCACAGCCCGCGTCGAATGCTCATTTCTGGACATTGCTCGCGGGCGCCCCGGTTCGGGTGGTGGTTTTCGATGCTCGGCGATGGCGCGCCTCGCACCTCAACCACCGGCGCCATTCACCAAGTCAGAGGCGGTCCTCGGGTCCGCTCGGCAGGATCACGGCGGCGATGCCGTCCCACGCGCGGTCGATGAGCTCGGCCATGTCGAAGTCGGTCGCGCGGCGCACGTAGGGCTTGGACAGCTCGGTGCGGACCACCTTGACCAGGAACCGGCGCAGCTCGGGCTCGAGCCGGGCCAGCTTCTGCAGCACGGCGCCGCGGCGGGTGTCGCTCTGCAGCGTCAGCGCCACCTCGTCGTCGGACGGCACGGTGATGTCGATCCGGACCCGCAGCGGCGCGACGGTGTGGATGGTCAGCGTGATCGGGATGACGACGTCGGCGGTGAACCGGTGCTTGTCGACGCGCATGTCGATGTCGAACACCACGCTGATCGGAAGGAACACCCGGTAGGACAGGAGGTCGCCGGGGATCTCCTCCCCCTTGCAGGCCCGGAACGTGCCGAGCGCGCTGACCGTGGCCGCCTTGCGGCCCGGCCCCGCGCCGATCGGGCCGAGCTGGATCTCCGCTCCGAGCAGCTCGTTGATCATGGTGAGGATGCGGTCCTTGTGCAGGACCCGCCGGATGTAGGCGACGCCGAACTCCGCGTAGGAGATCTCCGGCTCGTGCTCCCGGGCCTCGGGAGTGCCGCCCAGGGCGACCGGTGCGGTCGCCGACTCGGGGTCGATCCCCACGAAGCCGCTCAGCTCGTCCGCGCTGACGACCACCATCTCGAGCAGCGACTCGACGGGGTCGTCCTGCTGGGCTGCCTCGGTCACTCGTCCCCCGGTGTCGTCGTCCACTGACCCTCCATCGACCCGCCGAGCGTCCCCCCGCCGGATCTTCGAGTCTAGCCACACGCGATCCGGAGAACCCCCACCAGTACGGCGAATTCGCCGCACACCAGCCCTGGTTTCCGATCCCGAACAGGTCCATCCTGGAAGTGTCGCGAAGGAGGCGAGCATGGAGAAGGACATCGAGAGCCGGCTGCTCGACACCCGTACGCCGAAGGTCGCCTACCTGGTCCCCGACGGCGTCGATGCGGCGGTGTTGACCACCGCGCTCGCCGGCGCAGGCTTCCCGCACGCACTCGAGATCGTCGGCGGTGACGAGTACCTGACGGTCGAGTGCGAACCCCGGGACCGGGAACGCGTCCGTGACGTGATCGCCCAGGTGAGCCGGCACCACTACGCCGCGTCGGGCCTGACGCTCGGCACCGTGAGGTTCTCCGACGAACACTGACGGAGTCAGCGCGCCGGCTGGATCCGCCCCCGCACCTCGCCCAGCTCGATCGTGCCGCCGCCGGGCGCCGGCGCGGTCGCGGTGATCACGACCTCGTCGCCGTCCTCGAGGAACGTCCGGACCTGGCCGTCGGGGAGGGTGATCGGCTCCGCGCCGTTCCACGAGATCTCGATGAACGAGCCTCGCTGGTCCGGCTCCGGTCCGCTCACCGTGCCGGAGGCGAACAGGTCGCCGGTGCGCAGCGACGCCCCGTTGACCGTCAGGTGCGCGAGCTGCTGGGCACCGGTCCAGTACATCTGCGCGAACGGCGGCGTCGCCACCAGGTGCCCGTTGAGGCGGACCTCCAGCCGCAGGTCCAGCCCTCCCGGCGCCCGACCCGCGTCGTCGAGGTACGGCAAGGGCTGCGGGTCGCGGGCCGGCGGCGCGACCCAGGCCGCCTCGAGCGCGGCGAGGGGCGTCACCCAGGCCGAGACCGAGGTCGCGAACGACTTGCCTAGGAACGGGCCCAGCGGCTGGTACTCCCAGCCCTGGATGTCCCGCGCCGACCAGTCGTTGACCAGGCAGACGCCGAAGACGTGGTCCGCGAAGTCGCCGAGCGGCACCGGGCTGCCGAGCTCGGAGGGGACGCCGACGACGTACCCGACCTCCGCCTCGATGTCGAGGCGCGTGGTCGGGCCGAAGACCACCTCGCCGTCTGGTCCGGAATTCGATTGGCGGCGCTGGCCATGGGGCCG
Source organism: Nocardioides immobilis (assembly GCF_003515065.1). Lineage (GTDB taxonomy): Bacteria > Actinomycetota > Actinomycetes > Propionibacteriales > Nocardioidaceae > Nocardioides > Nocardioides immobilis. The sequence goes on along the minus strand of NZ_QXGH01000017.1, from coordinate 104,331 downwards.
GACGACGTCGGTGCCCGACACCACCACCGTGCCGGCGCGGCCGTGGTAGCCGACCGGCAGGTGCAGCCAGTTCGGCGGCAGCTCCGGCTGGCCCGGCCGCAGGATCTTGCCGAGGTTCCGGGCGTGGTGCTCGGAGGAGTAGAAGTCGACGTAGTCCGCCACCGTGAACGGCATCAGCAGCCGTACGTCGGCCAGCGCGTGCAGGTGCTCCTCCGGCGGCTCCAGCACGGCGACCGCCGCGACCACCTCGGTCCACACCACCCGCCCGGCGGCGAGCAGTGCGCCGAGGTTCGGCCCGGCCACGCGCGCGGCGAGGGCCGGGTCGAGGGCGGCAGCGAGGTCGAGCACCCGGTCGCCGTACCGCACGCCGACGCGGGCGACGCCGTCGGACCCTCGGGGCTCGAAAGCGCCGTAGAGATGGGTCACCGACGCCCTCCGGCCCAGGTCCACGCGTAGGCGCCGTCGTCGCTCTCGCGGCCGGCCTCGCCGATCTCCAGCGGGCGGAACGTGTCGACCATGACGGCGAGTTCGTCGAACCGCTCGGCGCCGAGGCTGGCCTCGATCGCGCTCGGCTGCGGGCCGTGCGCGTGTCCGCCCGGGTGCAGGGTGATCGACCCGATCCCGATGCCGGAGCCCTTGCGGGCCTCGTAGTCGCCGGCCACGTAGAACATCACCTCGTCGCTGTCGACGTTGGAGTGGTAGTACGGCACCGGCACCGCGAGCGGGTGGTAGTCGACCTTGCGCGGCACGAAGTTGCAGACCACGAAGTTGTAGCCCTCGAAGACCTGGTGCACCGGCGGCGGCTGGTGGATCCGCCCGGTGATCGGCTCGAAGTCGGCGACGTTGAGCACGTACGGGTAGAGGCAGCCGTCCCAGCCGACGACGTCGAACGGATGGTTCGGTACGACGTGGACCGAGCCCGCCAGCCCGCCGGCGCCATGGCCGCGGTGCTTGAGGTAGACCTCCACCCCGTCGCTCTCCTCGACAGGTTCGGCGTACGTCGGCAGCCGCAGGTCACGCTCGCAGTACGGCGCGTGCTCGAGGAGCTGGCCGTAGCGGGAGAGGTAGCGCTTCGGCGGCGCGATGTGGCTGTTGGCCTCGATGATGTAGAGGCGCAGTGGATCGTCCCCGGTGGGGACCCAGCGGTGCGTCGTGGCCCGCGGGATCACGACGTAGTCGCCGCTGCCGACCTCGAGGTGACCGAACACCGTCTCCACGCTCGCCGTACCGCTCTCGACGAAGGCGACCTCGTCGCCGACGGCGTTGCGGTAGAAGGGGGACGTCGAGCCGACCACGGCATAGCTGATCCGCACGTCGCCGTTGCCGAGGACCAGCCGCCGGCCGGTGACCGCGTCGATCGCCTTCCAGGCGGCGCCGGGGAACAGCTCGTGCAGGGTGAGGTGCCGGGGGGTCAGCGGATGGTTGGGCTCGGTCTTCTGGTCGGGCAGGTCCCAGGTGCGGGCGTCGACCATCGCCGAGGGGACGTGCCGGTGGTAGAGCAGCGAGGAGTCGGAGGAGAAGCCCTCCTCGCCCATCAGCTCTTCGTACAGAAGCGCGTTGCCGGCTCCCTCTCTTGGGTCGCGGTGCTGGGTGTGCCGCTTCGGCGGTACGTCGCCGACCCGCTGGTAGTGCGCCATGGGCCCTCCTAAAGGTTGCCGCGGCGGTCCTGCTCGCGCTCGATCGCCTCGAACAGGGCCTTGAAGTTGCCCTTGCCGAACCCCAGCGAACCATGCCGCTCGATCAGCTCGAAGAACACCGTCGGCCGGTCGCCGATCGGTTGGGTGAAGATCTGCAGCAGGTAGCCGTCCTCGTCGCGGTCGACCAGGATCCCCCGCTTCTGCAGCTCGTCGATCGGCACCCGCACGTTGCCGATGCGGGCGCGGAGCTCGGGGTCCTCGTAGTAGCTGTCCGGGGTGTTGAGGAACTCGACGCCGGCCGCGCGCAGGTGGTCGACCGCGGTCAGGATGTCGTTGGTCGCGAGTGCGAGGTGCTGGGCGCCGGGGCCGCGGTAGAACTCGAGGTACTCGTCGATCTGGCTGCGCTTGCGGGCGATCGCCGGCTCGTTGAGCGGGAACTTCACCCGGTGGTTGCCGCTCGCCACGACCTTGCTCATCAGGGCGGAGTAGTCGGTGGCGATGTCGTCGCCGATGAACTCCGCCATGTTGGTGAAGCCCATGACCCGTCGGTAGAACGCGACCCAGTCGTCCATCCGGCCGAGCTCGACGTTGCCGACCACGTGGTCGAGCGCCTGGAACAGGCGGCGCGGTGCACCGGCGGGGCGGACGTACGACGACCGCCGCTCGACGTACCCGGGCAGGTAGGGGCCGTGGTAGCGGCTCCGGTCGATGAGCGTGTGCCGGGTCTCGCCGTACGTCGCGATCGTGGCCCGGCGGACCGTGCCGTGCTCGTCGGTGACGTCGTGCGGCTCCTCCAGCACGGTCGCGGCCTGGGATGCGGCGTGCGCGATGCAGCGGTCGACGTCGGGCACCTCGAGCGCGATGTCGACGATGCCGTCGCCGTGCTGGGCGTGGTGCCGGATCACCTCGCTGTCGGGGTGGACGCCGCCCTCGATGACGAACCGCACGGCTCCGCTCTCGAGCACGTAGGACTTGCGGTCCCGGTTGCCGGTCTCGGGGCCCGAGTACGCGACCAGGTCCATCCCGAACGCGGACATGAAGAAGTGCGAGGTCTGGGTCGCGTTGCCGACGGCCCAGACCACCGCGTCCCAGCCGGTGACGGGGAACGGGTCGTGGCTCGCGTCGTACTCCACCAGGCCGACCAGCTGGTGGAGCTGCTCGAGGCTGAGGTGCGCGAGGCGCTCGGTGTCGGTGAGCTGCTCGAGGGTCATGTCGCAAGCCAACCGGAGCGGCGTTTGCTGTTCAACCGTGCCAGCAGGAGGTACCCAATCTGCCTATTCCTGTGCAGTTGGCGGCCCCTGGACTAGTCTTTCTGCCTACCATGCACCTCGACCGGCTCGACCTCGCCCTGCTGACCGCGCTGCGCGACCATCCGCGCGCCGGCGTGCTCGAGCTCTCCCGTATCACCCAGGTCGCCCGGGCGACGGTCCAGGCACGGCTCCAGCGGCTCGAGTCGACGGGCGTCGTGACCGGCTACGGCCCCGACATCGACCTCGAGGCGGCCGGCCAGCACGTGTCGGCGTTCGTCACCCTCGAGATCGCCCAGGGCGCGCTCGACCAGCTCGCCCCCGAGCTCGCGGCGATGCCGACGATCCTCGAGGCCTACGTCACCACCGGGACCGCGGACGTGCTCTGCAAGGTCGCGGCGACCTCGCACGCCGACCTCCAGGAGACCCTGCTCGACCTCAACCGGTCTCCGTCGGTCGTCCGTACGACGAGCGTGGTCGTCCTCGGCACCGTCGTCGCGCCCCGGGTGCTGCCGCTGCTGGAGCGGTCGGCCGAGGAGCGCGACGCCCGGGCGCCGGCGTACCGGAAGCGCTGACGCTGCTGAGACGGCGTGACCTCCCCCCGCTAGAACGCGTTACATTCCTGACGGAACCTCTGGGGGGAAGATGTCGCACACCACGCCGCGCGCCCGCCGCGCCCTCGCCACCGCCGCGCTGACCCTGCTCGCGCTGGTCGCCGGTGTCGCCGCCGCTCCGTCCGGGCTGGCGAAGGACGGCGACCTGCCGGTCAACTACAACTTCCTCGTCGGCGCCATCGCCGCCGGCGCACACGTCGACGCGGACCCGCCGGGTGGGAACGACTGGTCGTGCCGGCCGACCGCGGCGCACCCGCGGCCCGTCGTACTCGTGCACGGCACGCTCGGCAACAAGAACACCAACTGGCAGGCGTACTCTCCGCTGCTCGCCAACAACGGCTACTGCGTGTTCTCCCTGACGTACGGCGTCGCCCCGGGCACGCCGCTGCCCGCCAACCAGCTCGGCGGCATGATGCGGATGCAGGACAGTGCGCAGCAGCTCAAGACGTTCGTGGCGCGGGTGCTGCGGGCGACCGGCGCCCGCAAGGTCGACCTGATCGGCCACTCGCAGGGCACGTTCATGCCGCAGTACTACGTGAAGTTCCTCGGCGGCGCGAAGCACGTCAAGAACTACGTCTCGCTCGCCCCCCTCTGGCACGGCACCAACGCCACCGTCCCGTTCGCCCTCCTCGCCCGGGTCTTCGGCGTGCGCGAGCAGGACATCCCGGTCTGCCAGGCGTGCCCGCAGATGGCAGCCGGCTCGCCGTTCCTCGCCGGGCTCCGCAGGGGCGGCCTGCTCGTCGGCAACGTCAAGTACACCAACATCATGACCAAGTACGACCAGGCGGTGCTGCCCTACACCAGCGGTCGCGAGCCCGGGATGCGCAACATCGTCGTCCAGGACAAGTGCGCGACCGACTACGGCGAGCACTTCGAGATCGCCGCGGACCCGGTCGCCGCGCAGATCGTCCTCAACACGCTCGACCCGGCGCACAGGAAGCCGGTGCCGTGCATGGTGGTGCTGCCGTTCACCGGTCCCGTCGGCGGCTGACAAGCTCGCTGGACGTAGCCTCGGCGCATGCCGCTGCCCTTCCGCCAGGTCAACGTCTTCAGCACCGATCCGGTGCTCGGCAACCCGGTGGCGGTGGTGCACGACGCGGACGGGCTGACCGACGAGCAGATGGCGGCGTTCGCGCGGTGGACCAACCTGTCGGAGACGACGTTCCTGCTCCGGCCGACGTCGGACCAGGCCGATTACCGGCTGCGGATCTTCACGCCCGGCGGGGAGCTGCCGTTCGCCGGCCACCCGACGCTGGGGTCGGCGCACGCGTGGCTCGAGGCCGGCGGCAAGGCGGGTCGTGAGCACGTGGTCCAGGAGTGCGGCGTCGGGCTGGTGCGGCTGCGCCGGACCGACCGGCTCGCCTTCGCGGCGCCGCCGTTGATCCGGTCCGGAGCCGTCGACGACAAGGACCTCGACCGGATCGCCACGGCGCTGCGGATCGACCAGGCCGACGTGGTCGACAGCCAGTGGGTCGACAACGGCGCCGGGTGGGTCGCGGTCCGGCTCCGGGACGCCGACGCGGTGCTCGCGCTCGACCCGGACTTCACCGCGTTCGAGCCGTTCGACATCGGCGTGGTCGGGCTGCACCCGGCGGGCGCTGAAACGCGGGCCGAGGTACGCGGCTTCGCACCGCTCTTCGGCATCCCCGAGGACCCAGTCACCGGCTCGCTCAACGCCGGCCTCGCGCAGTGGCTCACGGACGACGGCACCCTGCCGTCGTCGTACGTCGCGTCCCAGGGCACCGCGCTCGGCCGTGCCGGCCGGGTCCACATCGACACCGACGACGGCACGATCTGGGTCGGCGGCGCGACGGTGACCACGATCGACGGCACCGTCAGCCTTTGACGACTCGGACCCGGGTGCCGATCCGGCCGAAGTCCCAGAGCCGGGCGGAGAACGGCTTGGGCAGCCGGATGCAGCCGTGGGACTGGCGCAGGTTGGTGCCGACCATCCAGTCGGGGTGGATCTGGTTGCCGTTCGACATGTAACGCGGGATCCGGTGGAAGCCGATGCCGCACGCGGCGAACCGGGTGAAATTGTCGAGCCACAGGCTGCCGGAGGTGTTGTGCCGGATCTTGGCGGTCCGGCCGCAGTAGGAGCCGACCCGCTTCCACCCGGTGCCGAGCTCACCGGGGTTGTCGATCATGCCGCTCTGCGCGACGACCCGCCCGCCGCGCGCGACCACCCACACCCAGTTCTGGCGCTGGCTGATGACGATCCGGCGGCCGGTCCCGCTGTGCCGCGGCACCGGGCGTACGTCGCAGCGGCGGGCGCGGTCGCCGTACAGCCTGCGGGTGGTCGCAGCGGTGAGACGACCGCTCTGGGAGAGGCGGTGCCGGGACTGGAAGCGGATGATCGCCGACCTGGTCCACTCGCCCATCACCCCGTCGACCGGCCCCGACTTGCAGCCGAGGTGGTTGAGCCGGCGTTGGGCACGCTCGACGGCCGGCGCAGCGCCGGCCGGCACGGGCGGGGAGGCGGCCAGGACGATCCCGGCCAGGAGAAGTGCGACGAGTGAGCGGAACATGGAGTCCTCCGAGATGAGTGTCCACCCCGGGGACGCGCACGTGGCGGTTTTGGTTGCACCCGCCGCAGGACCGCCGGTCGGCTCGGTGCCGCGTTTCGTAACGCCGTGACCGTAGCCTGGGCGCATGGCCAGGCCGAAGACCCACACGCCTGAGGTCCGCGAGCGGCTGGTGGCGCGGGCACTCGAGGTCGCCCGCGACGAGGGCATCGGCGCGCTCGCGCTGCGCTCCCTCGCGGAGAGCGCCGGCACCTCCACGACCGCGGTCTACGCCCTGTTCGGGAGCAAGGACGCGCTCCAGGCCGCCGTGCTCGCCAGCGCCTTCAACGACTTCGCCGCCGCCCAGGAAGCGATCCCGGCCACGGACGACCCCGTGATGGACATCGCCTGGACCGGAGCTTCCTACATCCAGTGGGCGGTCGACCACCCGCGTCTGTACGAGGCGATGTTCGGCGAGACCGCCTCCCGGATCGCGTCGACCCCGGAGCTCGACGCGGCGGGCGCTCGCGCTTTCGCGTGCGTCCACGACGCCGTGCGGCGTGCGCAGGCCTCCGGCGCCTTCCGGCCGGCCGACGAGGCGACCGTCGTCACCTCGCTCTGGGCGCAGGTCCACGGACTGGCCTCCCTGATGATCGCCGGCCAGCTCCCCGCGGGCGCGGACCCTGCCGCGGCCGCGTTCGCCACGATCGACGGGTGGCGCGCCCAGCACTGAGCAGGCTGCTACGCCGGAGCCGGCGCCGCCGTGACCCGGCGGGAGATCGCGTAGCCCCACGCGGCGGCGAAGACGAACATGATGATCGAGTAGACCGCCGCCGGGATCGACGCCTCGGTCTGGTCGAGGACCTCCACCGCGACGTAGATCGCCAGCGTGCCGTTGTGCACGCCGATCTCCATCGACGACGCGATCGCCTGCTTCTCCGTGACGCCGAGCGCCCGCGGGACGACGTACCCGACCAGCAGGCTGGTCGCGCAGAACAGCGCGGCCACCAGCCCGACGTCGGCGAGGTAGCCGGTCACGTTGTCGCGCTGGTCGACCAGGATCGCGACCACCAGCGCGGCCAGGATGACGGCCGACCCGACCCGCACCGGCTTCTCCATCCGGCCGGAGAAGGCCGGCGAGCGTCGGTGGACCCACATCCCGATCGCAACGGGCACCAGCACGATCGCGAACACCTTGAGGACCTCGCCGAACGGCAGCGACACCGAGTCGCTCTCGTCGTAGTAGCTGATCGCGAGGTTCGTGATGACCGGCAGCGTGACCAGCGACAGCACGGAGTTGATCGCGGTCAGCGAGATGTTCAGCGCGACATCCCCGCGGAACAGGTGGCTGAACAGGTTCGCCGACGTGCCGCCCGGCGACGACGCCAGCAGCAGCATGCCGATCCCCAGCAGCGGCGGCAGGTCGAAGAGGAGCACCAGGCCGAAGCACACGGCCGGCAGCACCAGCAGCTGGCAGGTCAGCGCGATGATGACCGCCTTCGGGCTCCGGCCGACCCGTTTGAAGTCCTCGACGGTCAGGTCCAGGCCGAGCCCGAACATGATGATGCCGAGCGCCAGCGGCAGGGCCACCGTGGTGAGAACCGTGTCCATGTCCCGAGCTCCTCACCAGCGGCGTGCGACCAAGGTCAGGGGATGACCTCGAGCGCCAGCCTCGCAGCCCGTTCGGTGCCGGACCAGTCCCCGATGCCCTCGAGCTGGTCCTGGGTGTTGCCGGCGCTGAGGTAGGCGTCGATCCGGAACGCGTCGTCCTCGGGGCTCGTCGAACCGGCCGCGGTGAGCTCGGACTCGAGCAGGTCGAGCCACTCGCGCTTGAGACGTCGTACGGCGTCCGCGACGGGGCCGGTCCGGTGGCCGTACTCCACCGAGGTCGCGGCGATGAAGCAGCCGCCCGGGAAGACGCCGGCGTGGAGGTAGGCGACCCACGACGTGAGCAGGGCGCGCAGTCGCGGGCTGCCCGCGGGCTCGGACCAGATCGGCGCCAGCACGACCTCCTGGTAGATCCGTCGCGCCTCGGCCACCGCGGCGACCTGGATCGCCTCCCGGCTTCCGAACACGGTCAGGATGCCGCTCTTGCTGACGCCGGTCCGCTCGGCCAGCGAGCCGACCGTGATCGAGTCGAGGCCGCTGATCGTGGCGATCATCGACGCCTCCCGCGCCACCCGGCGGCGGGTCACGTCCCCGCGTGCGCGGCGTCCGTCGGTGACAGGGGCATCGGTCGGCATGGACCCACTATAGGCCAACAATAGGTCCGACTGGACGTAAAGATCGCGGCGGCGTACATTGGAACAATACGACCGATCGAACGTAAAGAAGGGGAGTCTCCCATGATCGACACCAGTGCCGGCGTCCTCGTCCGGAAGCGGGTCTACCTCGACGACCTCGACGGGTTCGGGATGCTCCACCACGCGCGTTACGCGCTGCTCTTCGACAACGCGGTCATCGACTTCTGGGCGGACGCCGGGTGGGAGCTCGACCCGACCAGGTCGGTGCTGGTCATCCGGGAGCTGACGATGACCTACCACCAGCCCGTCATCGGCATCTCCGAGGTCGACGTGCACTTCTGGGTCGAGCGGGCGGGGCGCACCAGCGTGACCTACCGGTTCCAGGTGCTCTCGGCCGACCACACCGTGCTCCACGCCGACGGACAGCGGGTCGTGGTCAACCTCGACGGGCAGACCCTCCGGCCGGCGCCGATCGGCGACGACGTGTGGGAGCTGGCAGCGCCGCTCCTCGCGCCGGGCGTGGAGCGCCCGGCCGCGTAGGGCGGCGGAGGGCGGCTACTCCCAGGTCTCGCCGAGCACCTCGCGGTGCGTGGGCTTGGCCTCGGCGTGCACCTTGCGGCCGGCATCGGTGAGACACACGAAGATCGCGCGCCGGTCGTCGGTGCACATGCTGCGGTGGACCAGCCCGTCGCTCTCGAGCCGCGCGACCGCGCGGGACAACGCGCTCTGGCTGAGGTAGATGTCCGACGTCAGGTCGCTCATCCGGTAGCTGCCCTGGTCGGTGGACGAGTCGGCGGACGCGTCGGTGGCGTCGACCAGGCGGTCGAGGATCTCGAACTCGCTGAGCCCGATGCCGTGCTCGTTCTGCAGCGTCTTCTCGAGCGCGCAGCTGACCTTCGCGTGCCGGTCGAGGAGGGTCCGCCACTCGTCGACGACCGCGCCCGCTGCCGCGGAGGAGGCCTTGGTGGCCTTCGACGTCGCACGGGTGGGCATGGCTCGCATCCTAGCCGCGAGGTTACGATCATGCAAACACATTAATTGCTCTTGCATTCAATGCATGTGCATGAAAGTGTTCTCTGTCATGACCACGACCTCTCCCCCGGCTCCCCCCACCCTCGGCGGAGCCATCACCACCACCGGCTGGTCCCTCCGCGTCTGGGCGATGCTCATCACCCTCTGCATCGTGCTGTTCCTCGACGGGCTCGACGTCTCCATGATCGGCGTCGCGCTCCCGTCCATCGGCGCCGAGCTGGACCTGTCGACCTCGTCCCTGCAGTGGCTGATCAGCGGCTACATCCTCGGGTACGGCGGCCTCCTGCTCCTGGGCGGCCGCACCGCCGACCTGCTCGGTCGCCGTCGGGTGTTCCTCATCGCGCTGGCCGTCTTCGCCATCGCCTCGCTCGCCGGCGGGCTGGTCTCCAGCGGCCCGCTGCTGATCCTGACCCGGTTCATCAAGGGCCTCGCGGCGGCGTTCACCGCGCCGACCGGCCTCTCCATCATCACGACGAACTTCGCCGAGGGCCCGGCGCGCAACAAGGCGCTGTCGATCTACACCGTGTTCGGTGCCGGCGGCTACTCCTTCGGCCTGGTGTTCGGCGGGCTGATGACCGGTGTCGGCTGGCGCTGGACCTTCCTGCTGCCGGTCCCGATCGCGCTCGCCGCGCTGGTGGCGGCGTACCTCCTGCTCCCGAAGGACAAGCCCGCCGAGGACGGCGGGCACGACCTGCTCGGCGCCGCCTTCTCCACCAGCGCGATGCTGCTGCTCGTCTACACGGTCGTCAGCGCGCCCGAGGCCGGGTGGACGTCGGCCCGGACGGTCCTGTCCTTCGTCGGTACGGCGGCGCTGCTCGCGGCGTTCGTCGCGACCGAGGCTCGGGTGAAGCACCCGCTGATCCGGCTCGGCATCCTGCGCAAGGTGTCGCTGGTGCGGGCCAGCCTGGCGATCGTCGCGATGGGCGGCTCGTACTTCAGCTTCCAGTTCATCGCGACCCTGTTCTTCCAGGACACCCTGGGCTGGAGCCCGCTCGAGCTCGCGCTGGCGCTGCTGCCGGTCGGGCTGATGGTCACCGCGTCGGCGTTCTTCTCCGACCGGCTGGTCGAGCGGTTCGGCACCGGGCCGGTGATCGCGGTGACCCTGAGCGTGATGGCGATCGGCTACTTCGCGTTCCTCCGGATCGACACCGCTCCGTCGTACCTCGCCGTCATCCTGCCGGCGGTGCTGCTCATCGGCATCGGCTGGATCGGGTTCCCGGCGGTCAACATCCAGGCCACCAGCGGCATCGACGACCACGAGCAGGGGCTCGCGGCCGGCGTGCTGCAGACGTCGATGCAGGTCGGACCCGCCCTGGTCCTCGCGGTCACCACCGCGATGATCACGTCGGGCAGCCCGGTCACCACCCCGACCGAGGCGCTCGACGCGTTCCGCCCGGGACTGGTGTTCGCCGGCGCGGTCGCCGCGGCGGGTGCGCTGGTCGCGATCCTCGGGCTCGCGCTCACCCGTGAGAGCGCGCCCGAGGTCGTGACCGACGACCCCACGCCCGAGCCGGAGCCGGTCCTCGAGGCGGCCTGACCCGGACGGAACGCAGCGACGTGGGGCTGATCACACGGCGGGCCCGGGGTTCCGCGGCCGTCCCGTGCGTTACGTTCCCCGCATGCAGTCGACCGCTCGAAAGACCGTCTCCGCACCGATCGACGTCGTGTGGGGCGTCCTCGCCGACCACGAGGGGATGCACAACTGGGGCCCCGGGATCTCGGCGAAGGTCACCAGCACCGGCGCGACCGACCCCAACGGCGTCGGCGCCGTCCGCCGGATCACGACGCCGCTCCCCCTCCCGGCCATCGTCGAGGAGGTCACCGCGTTCGAGCCCGGCCGCCGCCTGTCCTACAAGGCAGTGGCGGGCGTCCCGCTCCGCAACTACCACGGCGACGTCGTACTCGAGGCGGCCGGTGACGGCACCGCGATCAGCTACACGGTGGTGGCCGACCAGCGGGTGCCGCTCGTCGAGAAGGCCGTGACCAAGGCGATCGCGACCAGCCTGCTCGGCGGCCTGGTGCGCGCCGTCAAGAAGGCCGGCTGACCCGAGGTCAACCGCGGCGCTCGAGGATGCCCTTGAGCCGGGCCAGGTCCTTGGTCGTGGCCCGACGCATGGCGGCCTCCATCACCGGCGCCGCGACCCGGCTGAAGCCGGACGGCGAGCCGGTGTTGCGCAGCGTCATCCGGGTGCCGTCGCCGGCAGCCTCCCAGGTGTAGGTGGTGCGCATCGGGAACGGCCCCTGGGCCGTCTCCATCGTGAGCCGCTCTCCGGGCACGAGGTCGGTGACGCGGTACGTGTAGGCCAGCGTCCGCCCGAGGAACCGGGCGACGAAGTCCATCTCCGAGCCGACGGTCACCGGCGGCTCGGTGCGCCACTTCACCGAGGCGATGTTGGCGTACCACTCCGGGGCGTTGCCCGGGTCGCCGGCGTACGCCGCCACCTCGGCCACCGGCCGCGCGATCGTCGTCTCCACGAGTACGTCGACACCCACGACGCGAACCTACTCGGGAGCTCCCGCACGCGTCGCGATCTGCACGAACGGGATCGGGCAGCCGTCGGTCTCCGCGCACCGGACGAGGTCGTCGCAGCCGGCGTCGCGGGCGGCGACCAGACTGGCGCGGATCACCTGGAGGTCGGCGATCTTCTGGTCGACCTCCGCGAGCTTGGCCTCGGTGCGGGCCTGCAGGCCGGCCGGCGCTCCGTGGTGGTGGCGACCGGCCTCAAGCAGGTCGGCGACCTCGTCGAGGGTGAAGCCGAGCCGCTGCGCGGCCTTGATGACGCGGAGGGTCGTGACCGTCTCCTCGGAGTAGAGGCGGTGCCCACCGAGGCTCCGCTGGGGCTCGGCGATGATCCCGCGACGCTCGTAGTAGCGCAGGGTCTCGACGTTGACGCCGACCGCGTCGGCGACCTGGCCGGCCCGCAGGCCGCTCATGTCCCTGCTCCGACGCGCTCCTCGGCCCTGGCCTGCAGCGCCACCAGGACGGCCTCGTGCGCGGGGGCGGTCGAGATCGCGAGCTCGACCCGGCCCTCGGTCATCGTCAGCGCGAAGGTGAAGAAGGAGCAGCAGCCGGTCTCCCTGACCGCCAGGTCGGCGGCGCGTGCCGCGACCTCCGGCACCGGGCGCAGCTCGAGCGTGAGCTCACGTGGCGACGTCGGACGGACGCCGACCACGTCGTGGGCGAACAGGTCGTCGAACTCGGCACGCCGCAGCGGCTGCTCGACCGTGGGAAGGGTGCAGGCCTCGGCGGCCCACTCGTCGGTTGCGTTCACGGACATGCGTCGAGGATAAACCCGGACCTGGGTACGGAATTCAAGCCCGGCCCACCTCAGCCCTGCCCAGTCAGTCGATCTTCTCGCCGGCGAGCGCCCTGGCCGCCAGCCGCTCCTCCTCGCTGACCTCCCAGACCTCGTAGGCCGCGTGGAACGCGATCAGGATGATGAAGCAGCCGAGCACCAGGTCCGGCCATCCGGAACCGGTCCACACCGTCACGACGCCCATCAGGATGATCGCGACGTTGACGAGGACGTCGTTGCGGGCGGACAGGAACGCGGCCCGGCTGAGCGAGCCGCCGTGGTGGTGCACCCGGGCCAGCAGCCAGGCGCTGGTCCCGTTGATCGCGATCGCGCCGACCGACACCGCCACCAGTGGGAGTACGTCGGGTGCGACGGGGTCGGCGAAGCGTCGTACCGCCTGCCAGCCCGCGACCGCCGCCGGGCCGAGGATCACCAGGGTCATCGCCTTGCCGATCATCGCCCGCTTCGCGAGCGGCCAGCCGAGGGCGACGAAGATCAGCAGGTTGATCGCCGTGTCCTCGAGGAAGTCGACGCTGTCGGCGAGGAGCGAGACCGACCCGGCGACCAGGGCGACGGTGAACTCGACGAAGAAGTAGCCGAAGTTGAGCGCCGCGACGATCAGTACGACGCGCCGGAGCCGGTGGTGAGTCTCCATGGTGGCCTCACGATGGCACACCGGCCACCGGCGGTCGGGTGGCGGTCAGGCGACGGAAACGCGGGGCTCCCGGAACCGGTCGACGTGCTCGGCCACCCACGCGTCGAACGTCAGCGCCGGACGTCCGAGCACCCGCTCGACGGTGTCGTCGGCGGTGCGCGCCTCGACCGGCGGATCGGCGTACCACCCGATGACGTAGTCGGCGTCCGCGCGGGAGACCCCGGTCGCCATCAGGCGCTCGACGGCCTGCTCGTGCGTGAGGGAGGCGAAGGCGATGGCCCGCCCGAGCGCCTCGGACAGGATCCTGATCCGGTCGCGGGAGGTGAGTGCCTCGGGCCCGGTCAGGTTGTAGGCCCAGCCGGCGTGTCCGTCCTCGAGCAACGCGGTCGCGGCAACGGCTCCGATGTCGGCCGGATGGACCAGCGCGGACGGGAAGTCGTAGGGCTCGCGCACCACGCCGTCGGCCCTGATCGACTCGCTCCAGGTCAGCGTGTTCGACATGAACTCCTGTGGCTCCAGCCGGGTCCACTCCACCCCGGAGTCGGCCACCGCCTGCTCCGCCGGGCCGACCCAGCCGCCCCACAGCACGGTGATCCGCCGTACGCCGGCGGTGACCGCGCGCCGTACCAGCTCGGGTCCGGTCTCGGCGACGCCCGCGGTCACCGTGAGGTGCAGCCGGCTGACACCGTCGAGCGCAGCGTCCAGGGTTGCCGGCGCCGTGTGGGTGCCGGCGACGAGCTCCACGTCGCGCGGGAGCAATTCGGCCGCACCGGCGGGGGCCCGCGTCAGCGCCCGCACCCGCTCGCCCCGTCGTACCAGCTCTGCCACCACGTGGCGGCCGGAGCTGCCCGTCGCACCTGTCACCAGGGTCGTCACCGTTGATCTCCTCTCGTCGTTGCACACGACGGTAGAACTTCAACCACACTTGAGATCAAGGGAAGGTTCCGCGGCCGTGGGAGGTGTCACAGGCGGCGGCGTTGTCCGGCCAGGTGTCGGGGGACCGTGTTCCCCTGCCCGGAAGTCGTGGCAGGATCGCCGGACCCGGAAGGACGACGGAGGATGACGACCGAGATCGAGGCGATCAACAGCGGCGTCCTCGAGCCTGCGCTCGAGTTCTTCGACTCCTCGCGTCCGCGGCTGTTCGGCATCGCCTACCGGATGCTGGGCAGCGTCGCCGAGGCGGAGGACATCGTCCAGGAGGCGTGGCTGCGCTGGCAGCAGACCGACCGGACCGTCGTCCGCAACCCGGGCGGCTTCCTCACCACGGTGACCACCCGGCTGGCCATCAACTCGGCCGAGTCGGCACGCGCCAAGCGCGAGCAGTACGTCGGCCCGTGGCTGCCCGAGCCGGTCGCCACCGGCGCCGACCCCACCCTGGGAGCCGAGCACGGCGAGGCGCTCGAGAGCGCCGTACTGCTGCTGCTGGAGAAGGTGCCGCCGCGGGAGCGCGCGGCGTACGTGCTGCGTGAGGCGTTCGACTACCCCTACCCGCAGATCGCCGAGATGCTCGAGATCTCCGAGGCGAACGTCCGCCAGGTCGTGACCCGCGCCCGCAAGCACCTGCGCGCCGGCCGCCGTCAGCCCGTCGACGCCGCCGAGCACCGCCGGCTGCTCGAGGCGTTCGTCCGGGCCGCCCAGGAGGGTGACCTGCGCGGACTCGAGGCAGTCCTCGCCGAAGGCGTGGTGAGCCGGTCGGACGGCGCCGGCGTCGCCCCGCGGGCCGCGCGCCGGCCGGTCGTCGGACGCGACCGGGTGGCGCGTCTGGTCGCCGGTTTCGCCGGCGACTTCTGGGCCGGCACGACCGTCACCTGGATCGAGGCCAACGGACGACCGTCCCTCCTGGTGGCCCGGGCCGGCGAGCCGTTGGCGATGCTGGGCATCGACGCCTCTGCCGCGGGCATCGAGCAGGTCCTGTGGGTGATGGTCCCCGACAAGCTCGCCCACATCGCCGGCGGCGAACTGTCACAGTGACCGGCCCGCTCCGGTCATTCCTGGTGAACACACCCACGCACCAGGAAGGCACGGACATGAAGGTAGTGGTCATCGGAGGCACCGGGCTGATCGGCTCGAAGGTCGTCGCCAAGCTCAACGCCCACGGGCACGAGGCGGTCCCTGCCTCGCCCGACTCGGGAGTGAACACCCTCACCGGCGAGGGGCTCGCCGACGCCCTGGTCGGGGCGGACGTCGTCGTCGACGTCTCCAACTCGCCGTCGTTCGCGGACGACGACGTCCTGCACTTCTTCCGTACGTCGACCGGCAACCTGCTGGCGGCCGAGACCGTCGCCGGGGTCGGCCACCACGTCGCGCTGTCGGTCGTCGGCAGCGAGAAGGTGCCGGACAGCGGATACCTGCGGGCCAAGGTCGCCCAGGAGCAGCTGATCAAGGAGTCCGGCGTCCCCTTCTCGCTGGTGCACGCCACGCAGTTCTTCGAGTTCGTCGGCGCGATCGCCGATGCGGGCACCGTCGACGGCAGCGTCCACATCGCGCCCGTCTCGTTCCAGCCCGTCGCCGCCGAGGACGTGGCCACCCTGGTCGCCCGCACCGCCGCAGGGTCGCCGCTCCACGGTGTCGTCGAGACCGGCGGCCCCGAGCGGGTCCGGTTCGACGAGTTCATCCGCAACGTCCTGGCAGAGCGGGGCGACCAGCGCGCGGTCGTGACGGACCCGGACGCCCGCTACTTCGGGGCAGTGCTGCGCGGCGCTGAGCTGGTGCCCGGTCCCGGCGCCACGATCGCGGAGACCACCTTCGCCGCCTGGACGAGCCACCAGGCCGCTGCGGTGCGGTGATTCAGCTCTCCCAGACGAAGCCGTCGGGGTCGGTGAACGAGCCCGCGGCACTGCCGATCACGACGCGGTGGGAGCCGGACCCCTCGGGCGGGACCCCGGCGTCCTTCGCCGCGAACTTCCGCGAGTAGAGGGCCAGCTTGATCGAGCCTGCCGGGCTGGCGAACTCGGCGTACTTGCCGCCGAAGCTCTTCGCCACCTCCAGCCCGTGGTCGACGTAGAAGCGCTTGGTCGCCTTGACGTCGTCGACGCCGAGCAGCAGCACGACCTCGTCGATGTCACGCGTGGCCGGGCCGGTGTCCTTCTTGGCGGAGGTGGCGATCTTCCAGATCGTCCCGTCCGGCGCCTGGATCACGCCGCCGACGCCCCAGAAGGACTTGGCGGCCGGCTTGAGCACCGTGGCGCCGGCCTCGACCGCGTCGTCCATGAGGGTGCTGACGGTGCTGGGCTGGGATACGACCAGCGAGATCGTGAAGCCGCGGAACCCGCTGGTCGGGGCCTCCGACGCGCGGAACCGGATCGGCAGGTTGTCGCCGAAGACGGTCTTGTAGAAGTTCTGGGCAGCCTGCGGGTCGGCCACTTCGAGGGTGAGGGTGTCGATGGAGTTCATGAAAGAGACGCTAGGCGCGGGGGCACCTCCGGCACTTCTCGATTCCTGCTCGATCGATCCTTCCCTCTACTTTGTCCGCATGACCACCGCGCGCCGCCGTACTGAGAGTGCGGTCGATCGCGCCGTCGAGGTGATGGCCGACAAGATCGCCGAGGTCAAGCCCAAGCTGCGCGGCTGGCTGCACGCCGGCCTGGTTCCGTTCGTGACTGCGGCGTTCGCCGTGCTCATCGTGCTGTCGCCCACGACGCTCACCCGGGTGGGCTCGTCGATCTTCGCCGCCAGCTCGGTGCTGCTGTTCACCGTCTCCGGGATCTATCACCGGGGCACCTGGCAGCCGCGGGTGTGGGCGTTCTGGCGGCGGTTCGACCACGCCAACATCTACGCCCTGATCGCCGGCACGTACACGCCGTTCGCGTTCCTCTACCTCGACGGCGCGACCCGCTGGTTGCTGTTCGGGATCGTGTGGGGCTGCGCGGCGGTCGGCATGGTCTTCCGGATCGCGTGGACCGATGCCCCGCGCTGGCTGCTGACGCCGCTCTACATCGCGCTCGGGTGGGTCGTCGTCTTCTTCCTGCCCCAGTTCCACGCCGGGTCGGACAAGTTCCCGACCGCGGTCAACGTCACCGCGATCAGCCTGGTGGCGGCCGGCGGGATCCTCTACACGATCGGCGGGCTGGTCTACGCCGCCAAGAAGCCGAACCCGTCACCGACCTGGTTCGGCTTCCACGAGGTCTTCCACCTCTGCACGGTGCTGGCGTTCGTCTCCCAGTACGTCGCCGTGTCCGTGGTGACCTACTCGCTCCGCTGACGCTCGGCGGCGATGGTCGTGTCGTCGCCGTGGCCGGTGTGGACGACCGTGTCGTCGGGCAGCGCGAACAGCTGTGAGCGGATCGACGCCTCCAGGGTCGGCCGGTCGCTGTAGGACCGGCCGGTCGCGCCCGGCCCGCCCTGGAAGAGGGTGTCGCCGGTGAACACGCAACCCAGGTCCGGGGCGTAGAAGCAGACCGCACCCGGTGCGTGGCCCGGCGTGTGCAGCACCCTCAGGGTCGTGCCGGCCACCTCGATGGTCATGCCGTCGGCGAGGTCGACGTCCCACAGGTAGCCGTCGACATCGTCGGGACCACCGTGCGTCAGCTCCCACAGTGGGCGGTCGTCGGGGTGCAGGAGGATCGGCGCGGTCACGCGGTCCCGCAGCGCGGGGGCCACGCGGACGTGGTCGTCGTGGGCATGGGTGCACGCGATGGCCCTGACCCGTCGGTCCCCCACGACGGCGCGGATGTCGTCGACCGAGTGCGGCGCGTCGATGACGACGCACTCGGTGTCATCGCCGACGACCCAGATGTTGTTGTCGACCTCGAAGGTCTCGCCGTCGAGGCTGAACGTGCCGCTGCTGACGGCGTGGTCGACGCGGACGGCGCTCACAGGACGACGACCGACCGCAGCACGTCGCCTCCGTGCATCCGCGCGAACGCGGCCTCCACGTCGCCGAGCCCGATCTCCTCGCTGACGAACGCGTCGAGGTCGAGCCGCCCCTGCAGGTAGAGATCGACGAGCATGGGGAAGTCGCGGCTGGGCAGGCAGTCGCCGTACCAGCTGGACTTCAGCGCCCCGCCGCGACCGAACACGTCGATGAGCGGGATGTCGGGCACCTTCATGTCCGGCGTGGGTACGCCGACGAGGACCAGCGTGCCGGCCAGGTCGCGGGCGTAGAACGCCTGCTTCCAGGTCTCCGGGCGCCCGACCGCCTCGACGACCACGTCGGCCCCGTCGGCGCCGTCGTACGTCTCGGCGCAGATGCGCTTGATCTCCTCGACCGGGTCCGTGACCGAGGAGTCCACGGTGTGGGTGGCTCCCATGGCCTTCGCCCGCTCCAGCTTCCGGGCGTCGATGTCGACCGCGATGATCGGGCTCGCCCCGGCCAGCGCGGCCCCGGCGACCGCCGCGACACCCACGCCACCGCAGCCGATGACCGCGATGCTCCGACCACGGCCGACCGCCCCGGTGTTGATCGCGGCACCGATGCCGGCCATCACGCCGCAGCCCAGCAGGCCCACGGCCGCCGGCCGGGCCGCCGGATCGACCTTGGTGCACTGCCCTGCCGCCACGAGGGTCTTCTCCGCGAAGGCGCCGATGCCCAGCGCCGGCGACAGCTCGGTGCCGGCGTCCGGTCCGTCGGCCAGCGTCATTTTCTGCTTCGCGTTGTGGGTCGCGAAGCAGTAGTGGAGGTCGCCTCGCTTGCACGCGCGACACTCGCCGCAGACTGCTCGCCAGTTGAGGACGACGAAGTCGCCCGGAGCGACGCCGGTGACATCGGGACCCACCGACTCGACGATCCCCGAGGCCTCGTGACCCAGCAGGAACGGGAACTCGTCGTTGATCCCGCCCTCCCGGTAGTGCAGGTCGGTGTGGCAGACCCCGCAGGTCAGCACCTTCACCACCGCCTCGCCCGGGCCCGGGTCCGGGACGTTGATCATGGCGATCTCGACGGGGGCTCCCTGGGCGCGGGCGACGACGGCCCTGACCTGCTGCATGGCGACGATGCTACGGCCGCGCCAACGATGTGCAACCAATGGTTGCGCATGGCTCCGCGGTGGGCTAACCTCATCCGCAACCAACGGTTGCGCGACAGAGGAGCAGGACATGGAGTACGGCACCATCGAGCGGGAGATCCACATCGAGGCCACCCCCGAGGTGGTCTACGAGGTCATCAGCACCCCGGAGCACCTGCGGGAGTGGTGGCCGGACGAGGCCGAGCTCGACCCGGTCCCCGGCGGCACCGGCGTGATCTCGTTCGGCAACCCCGGCGAGAGCCCCGCCCATGTCGAGCAGGTGACCGTCGTGGAGGCGGACCCGCCGCGGCGGTTCTCGTTCCGTTGGGTGTACGACGAGGGCACGCCCCCCGCGCCCGGCAACTCGCTCCTGGTCACCTTCGACCTGGTCCCTTCGGGCAGCGGGACGCTGCTCCGCTTCAAGGAGGTCGGCTTCCGCGAACGCGGCTGGGAGGCCGCGGTCCTCGAGGAGGCCTACCGCGACCACAGCGCCGGCTGGGACCACTTCCTGCCGCGCCTCGTGACCTACGTCGACCGGCTGGTGGCCCAGCCATCGGTACAGCCGTGAGTCCGGTCACGAACGCCGCCATCGACGACGACCTCTGGTCTGCGGTCGGCGACCCGACCCGGCGCCGGATGCTCGACCTGCTGCTGGCCTCCGGCAGCGGTACGTCGACGTCGCTGAGCGAGCAGCTGCCCGTGTCCCGGCAGGCGGTGGCCAAGCACCTCGCCGTCCTGGAGCGCGTCGGCCTGACCCGGGTCACGCCCTCCGGCCGGGAGCGGCTCTACCACGTCGACGAGGCCCAGCTCGCCCGCGCCGTCGCGCAGCTGTCGGCCGTCGGCGAGGCCTGGGACGCCCGCCTCGCCCGGATCAAGCGGATCGCCGAGACGATCCAGCGCAACAAGAAGTGACCCAAGAGAGAGGCATCGCAAGGTCAGCAACTGGCACTAGCTCGCGCTCCGTCGGCGAATACTGCCGACGCAGCGCGAACTAACCGGTCGGGCAGGACGGACAGGCGAACAACATCCCCGTCCAGCCGCGCCGGTGGAGGATCCGACCGATCCACGCGGCCGTCCGGCATTGGTGGCGGAAGACGAGGCCGTAGGTGACCCGGGCGGTAACAGCCTCGGCGACCGCGAGCTCGGCGAGGTCTCGCTCGGCGTCGGCGTCCCAGGCTTGGGGGCGGTCGTGGATCATCCGGCCGTTGAGCTCGACGATCAGGCCGTACTTGTCGTAGCGAACGTCCTTCATCGTGCGCTTCCCGGTCGCGAGACTGCCGGGTTGGCGCCGGCCACGAGGCAGGCCGTGCGGCCGCTCCACTCGATGCAGGTAGCCGCGCTCGAGCACTGAGCACGCGCCGGCCTCGACGTCCGCGACCATCCCTGCGATCAGACCGCGGCCGGCGACCCGTTCCCGCCGCGCCAAGGCGCGAGCGATCCGATCCGGCTGGGTGGCCGCATGAGTCGCAGTGGCGAGGGCGGCGTACGCGCCGGCGACGTCGTCGTTCGAGATCCGTCCCGACATCACGTCGATGACCGCGTCGGCGACCTTGATCCGCGGCGGCGCCGCCCGCCAGTCCGTCCGCTCCGCGAAGTGCGCCATCCGATGCACCTGGACGCCGGGCAGCTCGATCGTGCGGCGGACGTCGATGGCGACCTGGACCCGGTCGCTGCGGAGACCCGGGATCGCGGACTCGTGGCTGAGCGCCGCCGGCCACGCGGCGAGGACCGCGACCCACTCCCGCTGGGCGGGTGTCAACGGTCCGGTGTGGTTGACGTACACGCCGGGCCGGGCGGCGACGAGCCGGCGTCGTCGTACCCATCTCTCGATGTCGTTGTCCGTCACCCCAGCGTCCAGGAACTGCCGACGGGCCAGCACGCCGTGCTGCAGCCAGCTGAGGTGGTCGAGGGTTCGGGTGTCGATCGCCATGGAGAGATCGGTCTCCCGGCCGCCGACCGCGAACACCTGCGCCTGCCGGGCCTGTGGATCACCGTGCGAAGTACGGCGCACAGCCGCAAGCTCGCGCTCCGCCGGCGAATACTGCCGACGCAGCGCGAGCTAACGAGTGGCACGACTGGCACTAGTGGCGGACTCGGTACCGCTGGTGGGTGGCGTCGCGTCCCTCGAGGTGGCGGACGAGCTCGAGCTCGGTGCGGGTGCCGTCGAGGTTGTCGAACAGCCTCCGGCCCGCGCCCAGCAGGACCGGTACGACGTGCAGCTCCAGCTCGTCGAGCTCGCCGGCGCGGAGCAGGGCCTGGGCGGCACCCGCGCCATGGACCATCACCGCGCGGTCGCCCGCCGCTGCCCGGGCGTCCGCCGCGCACGCGGCGACGTCGGTGTAGAAGCGGGCACTGCCGGGAGGCTCGTCGCCCTCGTCGACGTGATGGGTGAGCACGTTGATCGGCACACCGTCGTGGTGGTCGCCGCCCCACCGGCCGGCCAGCTCGAACGTACGACGACCCGAGATCACCGCCCCGGTGGCCATGGCCTCGGCGTACACCTCGCCGTTGATCCCCGGCCCGTTGCGGTCGTCGAGCCAGTTGAACAACCGGCCGCCGCCCTCGCCCAGCTCCTGGCCGGGGCGGTCGTCGGGGCCGGCGATGTAGCCGTCGATGGACATGGACATGTACAGGCGGATCGTGGTCATCGCTTGCTCCTCAGTCAGGACGCGTTGTCGGGGAAGTCGGCACGGGTCATGCCGTCCGGGTGACCGGCCGGCCACTGCACCAGCTCGATGCGGTAGCAGTCGGGGTCGACGAGCCACGCGATGCGGGGACCTTCCGATCCACCGGGCAGCTCCACCTCACCGGGACGGAGGCCGGCGACGCGAAGCCGTTCCCGGGTGGCCTCCAGGTCGTCGACCTGCACCGCGAGGTGGTCGAGGCCGCCCGGGGTGACCGGTCCGTCCGCGGGACGGTGCACCAGCTCGAGGGTCACCTCGGCCTCCTCCGGGAAGGCCAGCATGGCCAGAGACGTGCCGCCCCCGACGTCCACGCTCCCGACCAGGTCGTAGCCGAACGTCGTGTAGAACGCGAGTGCCGCGTCGAGGTCAGTGACCCGGAGTGCCGGGAACAGCGTCTGCATGGCGGTGGTGACCGGCCCGGCCCGCAGTACTCATCGGACCTGTGACCTGCCTATCCTCCGGAGCGTGATGATTCGACCGGCGGAGCTCGAGGCGATCCGCGACGGCGAGATCGATCTCGCCTTCCGGCGATGGAACCGGGCGCGGGTGAAGGTGGGCACCCGGCTCCGGACGGGCGTCGGGCTGCTCGAGGTGACCAGCGTCGACGCCGTCCCGCTGTCGGCGCTCCGGGCCGACGACGCCCGGCGGTGCGGGGCCGCGTCACTGGCCGCGCTCAAGGAGGCACTGACCGTCCGCTCGAGCGGGCAGGTGTTCCGGGTGGGCCTCCGGTACGCCGGGCCCGACCCGCGCGAGATCCTGCGCGAGGCGGTGCCGACGGCCGAGGAGCTGACCGAGATCCGCGCCGGGCTCGACCGCCTCGACGCCGCATCACCGATCGGTCCCTGGACCCGCGCCACGCTGCGGATCATCGACGCCAACCCGGAGGTTCGGGCACCCGAGCTCGCAGCTCAGCTGGGACGGCCGACGCCGGAGTTCAAGCGCGACGTCCGCAAGCTCAAGGAGCGCGGGCTGACCGAGTCGCTCGCGATCGGCTACCGCCTGTCACCGCGCGGTGAGGCGGTTGTCGATCACGAGGACGGTCCGCGGGAGCGGGCGCCTCGTCGTACGGGCACGCCGCTGCCGCGTTCCATCGGCGCCCCCGCGACCCGCGCCCTGCGCGCGGTCGACCTGCACACGCTGGAGGCCGTGTGCTCGTGGACCCGCAGCGACCTCGCCGCGCTGCACGGCGTCGGCCCGATCGCCCTCGACCGGTTGGCCGCGGCGATGGCCGACATCGGGCTGGGCTACGCGCCCGACTGAAGCGAGCGGTCTCAGGCTGCCGACAGGAGGACGACGACCGTGGTGATCGCGCCCACGGCGGCCGTCCCGTAGCAGAGCACCGCGACGGTCCGCTTCGCCTTGATCTGGAGGCCGTCGTACAAGGTGTAGCGGAAGCGGTGAGCGCTGTGGACCAGCAGGACGACGAACATGCCCAGCAGGAAGAGCAGGGTCAGCGGATGGCCGACGACAGCGCTCAGGTGGTCGTGGTCGGGTGGCGATATCCACTCGAGGGGGAACGCGAACGCGAACATGAAGACGAGGACCGGTAGGAACACGGCGGCCATGACGCCGCCTCCGCTGAACATCAGCCAGACGAGCGGCTCGACCCGCGGCCTGCTCATCGGGTCACCAGCCAGAGCACGAAGGCGGACACGACCGCCAGGCCGACGTACTGGGAGGCGATGATCGCGGCGGCAGGCGCCTTCTGGCCGCCGATCCGCACGTCCATCGCCTGCGGGGTGAGGCTGAACCAGGTGACGACGTGCAGCGCGAGGAACGCTGCCGCGATCACGTTGATGACGACCACCCACGGCGTCGCCGCCCAGTCGAGGAAGTCCTGGTACGCCGCCTCGCTCCGCCCGACGGAGTACACGAACGCCAGCAGAAAGCCGACGAACCAGGCCACGAAGATGCTGCTCAGCTCGCGCATCACGAACACGAAGTAGGTCCGTCTCCGCGTCCACCACCAGGTCGACATCGGACGGTTGTAGACGCGCACCTCGGTCGCCCTCGGGGTGCTCATCGCGCGCCCCTCGGCAACAGGAACGCCATGACGTTCTCCTTCGCCGCCTTCACCTTGTATCTCTGGATGGCGCCGGCTGGGTCGACGTGGTTCGGGCACACCCGCGTGCACTCTCCGACGAACGTGCAGCCCCACACGCCCTCGTGCTCGATGAGCACGTCGAGCCGCTCCCTCGCCCCGTGGTCGCGCGAGTCGAGGTCGTAACGCTCGGCCAGCGCGATCGCCGCCGGTCCCATGAACTCGGGATCGAGTCCGTAGACGGGGCACGCCGCGTAGCAGAGCATGCAGTTGATGCACATGCTGAACTGCTTGTAGGCGTCGAGCTCTTCCGGCGTCTGGAGGTACTCACCGTCGATCTCCCCATCCCCGTCCAGCAGAGCGTCGTCGTCGCGGATGATCCACGGCTTGACCCGGGGGAGCTTCTCCATGAAGTCGTTGATGTCGACGACCAGGTCCCGCACGACCGGGAAGTTGGCCAGCGGCTCGACCCGGATCGGGCCGGGCGCATAGTCGTCCAGGAACGCCGCGCAGGTCAGCTTGGGATCGCCGTTGACGTTCATCCCGCAGCTGCCACAGATGCCCATCCGGCAGGACCAACGGAACGACAGGGTCGTGTCCACCTCGTTCTTGACGTGGTTGAGCCCGTCGAGGACCGTCCACTCCTTGCGCAGGGGTACGTCGTACTCCTGGAACCGCGGTTCGGAGTCGCTCTCGGGCCGGTACCGCGTGACCTGGAGCCGGATGCTGCCTGAGTTGCTGCCTGGGTTGCTGCCTGGGTTGCTGGGCATGGCTACCTCCCGTAGACCCGCTCGCCCGGTGGCCAGCGGGTGATGGTCACCGGCAGGGACTCGACGCGCGGCGTCCCGTCGTCATTGCGGTGGACCAGCTGGTGGGTCAGGAAGCGCTGGTCGTCACGGTCCGGGAAGTCCGTCCGCTGGTGCGCGCCTCGGGACTCCTCGCGCTGCAGCGCCGACTGGAGCATGCACTCGCCGATGTCGAGCATGTTGGCCAGCTCCAGGGCGGCGAGCAGCTCGGTGTTGAACGACCGGCTCGTGTCCGCGATCCCGACCTTCCCGATCCGCTCCTGCAGCTCACGGAGCGTGTCCAGGCCCTTGGCGATGGCAGGTCCGGTCCGGTAGATGCCGGCCGCGTCCTCCATCGTCGCCTGCATCTCGTCCCGGATCGCCGAGGTGCTCTCGCCCTCCGAGTCCTTGCCCAGCAGGTCCCGTTCGAGGCGGCGTACCTCGTCGGCGGCCTGCGCCTCGATCGCAGCCGGCACCGGACCCGCGGTGGTGGCGAACTCCGCTGCCGCCCTGCCGGCGCGAGCGCCGAAGACCAGGCACTCCGGCAACGAGTTGGACCCGAGCCGGTTGGCGCCGTTGATGCTGACGCAGGCGGTCTCGCCGGCGGCGTACAGACCGGCGAGCGGCGTCGCCCCGTCGATGTCGGTGTGGACGCCGCCCATCATGTAGTGCACGACGGGCCGGACCGGGATCAGCTCGTGCACCGGGTCGATCCGCTCGTACTTCAGGCACAGCTCGCGCACGAAGGGGAGCTTGGTGTCGATGAGGTCCGCGCCGAGGTGACGCAGGTCGAGGTGGACGATCGGACCCCACGGGGAGTCCGCCGTACGGCCCTTCTCGACCTCGTGGACGAAGGCCTGCGATAGCCGGTCGCGAGGGCCGAGCTCCATGCTGCGCAGCTCCGGTGTTGGGGTGGGCTTGCCGAGGTCGTAGTCCTGGAGGTAGCGGTAGCCGTCCTTGTTCAGCAGCCAGCCGCCCTCGGCCCGCGTTGCCTCGGTGATCAGGATGCCCGTGAACGGCAGTCCGGTCGGGTGGTACTGGACGAACTCCATGTCCTTGAGCGGCGCGCCCGCGCGGTAGGCGAGCGACATCCCGTCGCCGGTGTTGATGTTGGCGTTCGTCGTGAACGGGAAGACCTTGCCGCAGCCACCGGTGCACAGGACGACCGACTTGGCGGTGATCGCCTGGATCTTCCCGCTGAACAGGTCGACGGCGACGACCCCGTGCACGCGACCGTCATCGACCAGCAGCTTGGTGACGAACCACTCGTCGTGCCGGGTGACCTCGCGGTACTTCAAGGTCGTCTGGAACAGCGAGTGCAGCATGTGGAAGCCGGTCTTGTCGGCTGCGAACCAGGTGCGCTTCTTCTTCATGCCGCCGAACGCGCGGACCGCGACGTGGCCGTTCGGCTGCCGGCTCCAGGGGCAGCCCCAGTGCTCGAGCTGCAGCAGCTCGCGGGGCGCCTCGTTGACGAAGGCCTCGATCGCGTCCTGGTCGCCGAGCCAGTCGCTGCCGGAGATGGTGTCGTAGATGTGCTCGTCGATGCTGTCGTCGTCGGCGATGACGCCGGCCGCGCCTCCCTCGGCGGACACCGTGTGGCTGCGCATCGGGTACACCTTGGAGATCACAGCCACGTCGAGCTGCGGGTTCGTCTCGGCGATCGCGATCGCCGCTCGCAGGCCTGCTCCGCCGCCGCCCACGATGAGTACGTCGTGGGCGGCGCGTATCAGGCCGTCACTCACCCCGCAGCTCCTCGTCCAGAAGCACCTTCCCGTGGTGGTTCACCACCATGAAATGGACGCTGCCGTCGTGGTACTCCTCCTTCGTGGTCCGGCACCCGCAGGAGTAGCGGCGATCCTCGGTGAAGAGACCCTGGTGGTCCTCGGTCATCACGCTCTCACCGTCGCGCTTCTTGCCACATGGCGCGAGCCCGGTCTCGAAGCGGCTGACGGTTGTCGTCACAACGCACCTCCGACGCGTGGGGCTGTCAGTTGTCAGAGTGCTCCGTCGAAGGCAAATTGTCGAGCGTTGTCGTATCGGGCTCCGACTGTTCGTAGATCGGGTGAGCGCTGCCAACAAGGGCAGGCCAGAACCAAGGAGAGACCAATGACGCAGTACTTCCTCAGCCTCCCGCACGACTCCGCCGAGGAGCCGACCATGGCGGAGATGGACCCCACCGAGCTGCAGGCAGTGTTCGAGGCGGTCGACCAGTTCAACACCGACCTCCAGGAGCAGGGCGCCTGGGTCTTCGCCGGCGGCCTCAACCCGCCGTCGACCGCCACGACGGTCGACAACACCGGCGACGCCCCCGTCCTCACCGACGGCCCGTTCGTCGAGGCCAAGGAGTACCTGGGCGGCTTCTGGATCGTCGAGGCCGCGAGCAACGAGGCCGCCGTCGAGTGGGCCAAGCAGGCCTCCGCCGCGCTGCAGAGCCGGGTCGAGGTGCGCGCACTCCAGGAGCGCCCCGAGGAGTGAGCCGGCGCGTGGCACAGTCGGGCGTATGGACGCAGCAGACGGGCAGAAGCAGGTCCTGCACCGCTACCTCCGCGAGGAACGGGACGGCCTGTTGAGCAAGCTCGACGGCCTGGAGGAGTACGACGTACGCCGGCCGCTCACGCCGACCGGCACCAACCTGCTGGGCGTGGTCAAGCACGTGGCGAGCGTGGGTCTCGACTACTTCACGGTCGTGTTCGGCCGGCCGCGCGGGCGCGACCTGCCGTGGTTCGCTGACGGCGCCGAGCCGGACGCGGACTTCTTCGCCACCCCGGAGGAGGCCCGGGAGGACATCGTCGACCTCTACCGGTTCGCAGCCGACGCAGCGGACGCGACGATCACCGAGCTGGCGCTGGACGCCCCGGGCGAGGTGCCGTGGTGGTCGGAGGGCCGGCGCAGCGTGACGCTGCACCGGATCCTCGTCCACATGAGCGTCGAGACGGCTCGGCACGCCGGGCACGTCGACATCGTCCGGGAGCTCATCGACGGCGCGATCGGCCAGGCGCCGGGCGACGGGATGGTGGCCCACCGCGACAACGCGGGTTGGGCGGAGCACCGGGCCCGGGTCGAGGCGGCGGCCCGCGCCTTCCGCCGTACCGACTAGAGGTGCGGGATCAGCGGGGCGTCAGCACGCAGAACTCGTTGCCGTCGGGGTCGGCGAGGACGACGTGCTCCTCCTCCGGGCTGGCCGACGTCGATGTGCCGGCCACCGAGCCGGAGCGCTCGCGCCACGATCGCCTGCTGGTCCTCGAGGTTGCTGGTCAGGTCGAAGTGGATCTGGTTCGGGACGACCATCGGCTCCTCGCTCGGGTAGAACTCGATGCGGAACCCGGTGTCGTCGGCCGGCAGCAGGGCGAAGCCGCCGTCGGGCTCGGCCACGGTCTCCCAGCCGAGGAGCCCGGACCAGAACCCCGCGAGGCGCTCGGGGTCGTGGGCGTCGAAGCTGAGCGCGTACAGCTGGACGGGCATCCGTCGACGCTAGGCCGCTGGCAACGGCGCCTCAACCGGTTTGGTGCGACGCCCGCCGGATCAGTCCTGCGCGAGCAGCCACTCCACCAGGCCCTGGGTGATGCGCGCTCCGCTCCGCTCGAGGTTCCAGCCTTCCCCGAACGCCCGGTTGCTGACCCAGAACGTCATCAGCCCGTCGTCGGGGACCAGGGTGATCTCGCCGTACGACCAGCCGTTGCCGCCGTTGTGCCACCGGACGGGGCCGAGGCTGGTCTCCTGCACCACCCAGCCGTAGGCGGCGTACGCGTCGCCGCCCGGCTCCTCGCGGACCCGCGGCTCGAAGAACTGCTCGGTGGCGTCCGCGTCGAGCACCACGCCACTGTCGAGCGCGTCGTACCAGCGGAACAGGTCGTGGGCGGTCGAGAGGATCCCCCCGTTGCCGCGGAGGTTCCAGTACGGCCCGTCGTCAGCCCACGGATGCTCGAACGGGCGGCCCTGGGCGGCCCCGCGCTCGTCGTACTCGATGGCGACCTGGTCGGCCGACCAGTCCGGCAGGACGTAGCCGGTGTCCGCCATGCCGGCCGGCTCGAACAGGTGGTCGGCCAGGTAGCGCTCGTAGTCGGTGCCGGACGCGATCTCGACGATCGCGGCGAGCAGCCCCACGGCGGCGGCGAGGAGCCGGGCCAAGGTCACGGTCATGTCCCGACTCTAGGTTCGCAGCAACCTGGCGGTGGGTGCGCGCGTCGTACCAGGCAACGACATCCGTATCGGGAGGAGCACGACATGCCGGACCAGGCCGGGGCCGCGAGGGAGCAGGCCCATGGGCGAGAGCTCTACGTCATCGAGGGTGAGGGGTCGTACGAGACCCACCGCGCCGCGACCGCCGCGGAGGCGGCACCACCGTTCCGGTTCTCGCGGGTCGGGCCGCGCGGCAAGCGCCTCGACGCCAAGGTCCGGAGCAAGGTGGCCCGGGCGATGTCGGGCGGGCGGCAGCGGGACGGGCGGATCCCGGCCGGCTACACCTACCTCGGCCAGTTCGTCGACCACGACCTGACCTTCGACGCCACCACGGTGGCGTTCGGCGAGGACATCTCGCCGGCCGACCTGCTCCAGGGCCGGTCACCGACCCTCGACCTCGACAGCCTCTACGGCTTCGGTCCCGACGACGAGGTCTCGCAGCGGTTCTACGAGGACGACCGGACCCGCCTCAAGGTGGGCACCACGACGAGGATCGACAACCTGATCGCCCGCGCCGGCTTCGACGTCCCCCGGGTCGGGACGGGCACCCGGCCCCGACGCGCGAACATCCCCGACCTGCGCAACGACGAGAACCTCGCCGTGGCGCAGCACCACGCCGCGTTCATCCGGTTCCACAACCGGGTCGTCGACAAGCTGCCTTCGTCGGTGCCGGCCGCCGCTCGGTTCACGAAGGCGCGCCGGGTCGTCGTACTCCACTACCAGTGGATGTTGAAGACCGACTACCTGCCGCGGATCGTCGATCCCGCGATCGTCTCGGACGTGTTCACCGACGGCCGGAAGGTGTTCGAGGTCGGGGCCGACCCGCTCTCGATGCCCACGATGCCGGTGGAGTTCTCCGTGGGTGCGTTCCGGCTGGGGCACTCGATGATCCGGGAGGCCTACGACTGGAACGCGGAGTTCCCGGACGGCGCCGGGTCGTTGTTCTTCCTGTTCGACTTCTCGCGGACCAGCGGGACCCTGGGCGGGTCCCCGACCCTGCCCAGCAACTGGATCGCCGACTGGCGGCGCCTCTACCGCTTCAAGCAGATCGACCGTCCGGACCTCGACCCGCCCGCCGGGGAGTTCAACCACGCCCGGCGCATCGACACCGCGCTGGTCGACCCGCTCGCCAACCTGCCGCTCGGCTCGTTCGGCGGTGTCGACGGCGACGCCGGGACGATGCGTGCGAACCTCGCGTTCCGCAACCTCACCCGGGCGGCGATGCTCCACCTCGCCAGTGGTCAGCAGATGGCGGATCTCATGACCGCTCGTGGCGTGCAGCTCACCAAGCTCACCACGGACCAGATCCGCGACGGCCTGAACGGCGCCGACCTCTCGGACCTCACCCCCGCGCAGCTGTCCGCGTTCCTCACCGACACACCGCTCTGGTTCTACGTGCTCCGCGAGGCCGAGCTCAACAACGGCCGGCTCACCGGGGTCGGCGGCCGCCTGGTCGCCGAGACCTTCCACCGGGCGATGGAGGGCAGCCGGAACTCGATCGTCCGCAACAGCGCGTGGCGGCCGCGGATCGGGCCGGTGGCCGACCGGTTCCGGATGGCCGACCTGCTGGTCTTCGCGTTCGAGAACAAGCTGGCGCTGCTGGCTCCGCTGGGCGACTGACGCGAGGCTCAGCCGACGATGCTGTCGAGCATCCGACCGACTGCTTCTCGATTCCTGACGAACACGACCCAGGTGGGCGCGAGCCCTCAGCCGTCGTAGCTGGTCCACACCGGGTTCGTCACGAGCTCGACGACCTCGTCCATGGTGAACGGCGGCTGGTCGGCGGGGTCGTGCACCGTGTCCGGCCGGTCGTCGCGGGTGCCCTCGGCGGCGTAGATCTCGACGTGACCGCCGCCGGGGCCGACCAGCGTCGCCAGGAAGTACGACTTGTCCGTCGGCACCTCGACGCCGTTCTCGATCGTCGACTCGGTCTTCTCCCTGACGACCCCGACCAGGGCGCCGGCGTCGTCCCGGATCTCCTCGCAGGCCTCCCCGGGAGCGCACGGCTCGACCTTCTGCGCGGGCTCCCAGGTGCCGCACAACGTGATGGAGCCCCCGTCCTCGCGAGGCTCGGGCGCGTTGCCCTGGCCCGGAGGCGGCAGCAGCGACACCCCCACGAAGTCCCGGTCTCCCGTCTCGGCCAGGTTGCCGCTCCAGGCGCCGGCCGACGTGTCCTCGGACCAGCCGATGGTCACGCCTTCGGGCAGCAGCCCGGCCAGCGTCGTAGGGATCTGGTCGCCGGGCATGTTCCACCAGCCGTCCGGACGCACGGGGCACCCGTTCTCGTCCGTCGCCGGGGTGCTGGGTGAGACCTGCTCCGAGGAGCTGGGATCGGTCGCGTAGCCGGGCGCCCTGTCGGGGTCGCCGGACTCCCTCGGGGTGCCCTGCGTCAGCGGATACCCGATCGCGCCCGCGGCTGCGACGGCAGCCACCCCGCCGGCGGCGTACTTGATCCGCCGCTGGCTGCGGTGCCGGTGACCGGCCGCCAGGACCTGGCTCATCACGTCGGGGGCGTGGAGCCCGCCGACGGCGCGCTGCATCCGGTCGCGCAGGCCGATCGTGTCGTCAGTGTCGAGCATGGTCTTCTCCTCGAAGTGGTGCGTCGGTGCCGAGCAGGTCGCGCAGCTGGCGCAGCCCGCGCAGGCAGCGGTTCTTGACGGCGGCCTCGGTGAGGCCGAGGTCGGCGGCGGTCGCGGAGACGCTCTGGTCGTTCCAGTAGCGCAGCACGACGGCAGCCCGGTCGAGAGGCGCCAGCTCGGCGAGCGCCGCCATCAGGGTCAGCCGCTCGACGAGGTCCGTCGCCTCCCGCGGCGGCGGCTCGGGGGTCTCCGCGACCGGCAGCTCCCCGCTGCGCCGCAGCCGTCGCTCGCTGAGGAACGACTTCACCAGGATGCCGTGGGCGTAGCCGACCGGGTCGTCCGCCGCGCGCAGCCGGCGCCATCCGACGTACGCCTTGGTGAGGGTGGTCTGCAGCAGGTCCTCGGCGGCGTGCGGCGTCGTGGTGAGCAGGTAGGCGCTGCGGTAGAGCTGGTCGGACCGTGCGGCCACGAACTCCGTGAACTCCGCGTCGTCGCGCGCGCTGCGTCGCAATGGTCCTCCTCCGTCGGTTCACCATAAAGACGTGCGCGACCCGCGGAGTGGTCTCAACCGACTTCCGCTCAGTGAGCTCGCACCAGGTCGACGCGGTGCACGTCGTAGCTCACGATGGCACCGCCCACCGGGCCAGCCGCGCCAGCCGGGTGGGGGCCGGCTGCCAGTGCTCGGCATCCGCGGGGTCCCAGGCGTACGACGGGATCCCGGTGTCGCTCAGCAAGGATGCGACACGCGGCTCGTCGAGCTCGACGGCGGCCCAGTCGTAGACCGCACGCATCCGTGGCTGGATCACCCCGATGTCGAGAACCCGTCCGACGGTGTGCTCGCGGCGGACGTAGGCCTCGAGCCCGCCGGCGAGCGGGTAGGAGTCCGGCAGGGTCCGCGACAGCGACAGGAAGACGCTGGTCATGCCGAGCCGCGGATCGCCCAGCCGCGGCGCGAGGAACGCCAGCCGGCCGAGCGCGAGACGGGGATGCGCGACCATCGCGTGCGCGTAGAGGACGCGGAGCAGGACCAGGTTGAGGAAGAACCGCTCGACCCGGTTCTCGGTCTCGGCCAGGTCGCGGTGCGCCAGGTAGGCGCCGACGATGCTGAGGTTGTGTGCGCGATACCAGGTCACCGCGTCGGGGCGGTGGATGAAGTCGAGCGCGGCGGCGACGGCGCTCGTGCTCGGCTCCCCGGCCACGCCTGCGCTGATCGCGAACGCCTCGCAGCCGTCGTGCAGGAGCGACGCGTTCATCGCCCGCCACCACGGGCTGCCCGTCCCCGGCGCCAGGACCCCTCGTCGGACCTGCCAGTCGAGGAACGCCAGCGCCGCCCGCCGGAAGGGAAGGTGCGTCGGCCCTGCGCCCCGCGGGCCGTTGTAGAGACGGATCATCAGCTGCCTCCGGGCGATGGGGTCGTCGGCGGCCCGGGCGACCCACTGGTCGGCCAGGTCGCGGGCGGAGGCGTAGGCCATCAACCGCAGGCTAGTCCCGCCGACTGCAGCGGCTACCCGACCGAAGGGAGCGAGGGCGCCACGCGCGCCAGCTGCTCGGGGTCGGCGTGCACCTCGATCTCGACGATCCGCCCGCCGGCCACCGTGAACGCCATGACGCTGAAGAGCTCGCCGTGGAGGGTGATGACGACTCCGGCCCGGCCGTCGACGAGCGCGGGGTGGACGATGCGGTCGGGGCTGGCGAACATGAGGGCGTTGCGAGCGACGGTCTCGGCGCCGTCGTACTCCACGACGCCGCCGCGCAGCACCCCCAGGTCGGAGCGGAGCACGACCTCCGGGTCGAGGATGCTGACCAGGCGGGAGAAGTCGCCGCCGTGCGCGGCGGCGAAGAACGCGTCGACGATCTCCCGCTGGCGGGCGGCGCTGTCGGTCGGGGACAGCCCGGTGCCACGGATCCGGCGGCGGGCCCGGCTCGCGAGCTGACGGGTGGCCGCGGCGGACCGGTCGACGACCGGCGCGATCTCCTCGAACGGCACCGCGAACAGGTCGTGGAGCACGAACGCGAGCCGCTCGGCCGGCGACAGCTGGTCCAGTACGGCGAGCAGCGCGAGCCCGACCGAGTCGGCCAGCAGTGCCTGGTCCTCCGGCTGCGAGCCGTCGTCGAGGGTGACGACCGGGTCGGGCAGCCGCTCGATCCGCTCCTCGAGGGAGTCCTCGCGCCGCGTCGAGCGGGAGCGCAGCGTGTTCAGCGCGATCCTGCCGACCACCGTGGTCAGCCAGCCGCCCAGGTTGTCGATCTCCGCCGCGTCGGTGCGGTGCAGCCGCAGCCACGCCTCCTGGACGGCGTCCTCCGCGTCGGTCGCGGAGCCGAGCACCCGGTAGGCGACGGCGTGCAGGTGCCGGCGGTGCTCCTCGAAGCGCGCGGCCAGGGCGAGGTCGTCGTTCACGTCGTTCCCTTTCGGTCGGGGTGGGTCACCGTGATGACCCGGGCCGGGCGCTTGATGTGACCATCCGGGATTTTCTGGTCCAGCCGGTCACACCTCGATCTCCGTGCGGGTCAGGGAGGTCGAGAGCAACAAACGACAACCTGAGGAGAACGAGATGAACGTCGAGCCGCGCATGGCCAACCCCGCCCAGATCCTGCCCGACTCCTTCAAGGGCATCGGCCACCTGATGGCCGCCGTCTCCAAGGGCGGCCTGCCCGTGGCCACCCTCGAGCTGGTGGCGCTGCGTGCGAGCCAGCTCAACGGCTGCAGCGCCTGCGTCCAGAGCCACCTCGAGACGTTGCAGAATTCCGGCGAGTCCGTCGACCGGATCGTCGGCGTCAGCGCCTGGGGCGAGTCGCCGTACTTCGACGAGGCGGAGCGGGCCGCGCTCGCGCTGACCGACGCCCTCACCCGCCTCGCCGACAGCCACGACGCCGTCCCCGACGAGCTCTGGCGCGAGGTGACGAAGCACTACGACGAGAAGCAGGTCTCGGCGCTGATCCTCCAGATCTCGACCATCAACCTGTTCAACCGGATCAACGTCACGGTGCGGGAGCGCGCCGACCAGCCGAGCTGGAAGCAGGCCTGACGTCGAGCGCCCGAGCCTCGTCCCCGCCGGAGGACTCCGGCGGGGACGTGTTGTTGGCTGCTCGTGCCATCAGGCCGCCGGCGGGCTGAAGACGCCGAACTGGTTGCCGGACGGGTCCCGGAGGTAGGCGAACGCCGGCGCTCCCGGACCGGGTCGAGGTGCTTGCTGACCACCGTGCCGCCGAGCTGTTCGGCGTCGGCGCAGGTCGCGTCGACGTCCGCGTCGCGCGCGCCTCGTCGAGGGCGCGCGGAGGCATCGCGGCGCACGAGAGTGCCTGGCCGGCATCCTGGTCGAGGCGGCCGCGCGGTAGTCGACCGGCTACAACGGAGTTTCGGTCGCTACCGCGGTGCTGTGACCAGTAACAACGCCGAGGGAGCACCCCCACCACCCGGCCAGTGAACCGGCTCCGCGACTACCCGGGCGTTGCGGCCACCACCCGGTCGGCGCGCACCTGCCGGAGCGCGTGGCCCCAGAGGTTCACCTCGTCGAAGAGCGTCTCGAGGTTGCCGGCGTGCTGTGGGCGGGGAGCAAGTCGCTCGAAGTCCTCGAAGTCGAGGTAGAGCGACAGGCCGACGTACTGCCGCACGACCGGCACCTTGAGCTCACCGAAGATCTGGCGGAGGTGCTCCGCTGCGCGGGAGCCGTTCTCGGCGCCGTAGGCGACCACGCCGGCGGCCTTGTGGTTCCACTCCGCGAACAGGTAGTCGATGGCGTTCTTCAGGACGCCGGGGACGGAGTGGTTGTACTCCGGCGTGACGACGATGAACGCGTCGTACGACGCGATGGTCGCCGCCCACGCGCGGGTGTGCGGCTCGGCGTAGGCCCCGAGGATCGGCGGCATCGCCTCGTCGAGGTGCGGGAGCGGGTGGTCGGCGAGGTCGACGACCTCGTACGTCGCGTCCGTACGGCGAGCGGCGGCCTCATGCACCCAGGTGGCCACGTCGGCGCCGCGCCGGCCGGGTCGGGTGCTGCCGACGATGATCGCGATCCGGAGGTTGCTGTGTTCGTTGGTCATGGCACCAACCTGGCGCGCTTCGTCGACGACGGGGAGGCCGTGCTGAGGGTGGCCCCCGCAGGGCCACGCTGTCGCCTTGCCGGCGGTGGAGAATGGCGGGGTGATCGAAGGTGAGCTGGGCAGCTTCCTGCGGGCCCGTCGGGAGGCGGTGCAACCCGAGGCCGTCGGCCTGCCGCGGGGCGAACGGCGCCGGACGCCCGGGCTCCGTCGCTCGGAGCTGGCGACGCTGTCCGGCATCAGTGTCGAGTACCTGACCCGGGCTCGAGCAGGGCCGCGACCGGCGTCCTTCGACGCAGGTGGTGGCCGCGATCGCCGATGCGCTCCGGCTCGACGCCGACGACCGGCTGCACCTCCACCACCTGGTGGCGCTCAGCCAGGGCACCGAGCTGGTCTGTGCCGCCGGCTGTGCCGGCGAGCAGGAGGTGCCACCCGGCCTGGTGGCGCTGCTGGACCGGCTCGAGCCGACGCCCGCCGTACTTGTCGGACGGCGTACCGAGCTGATCGCGTGGACCGACGCGTTCGACCGGCTGGCGCAGCCTCTCGGCATCCTCGACGGAGAGCAGCCCGAGCTGGTCCGCTACGCGTTCACCGACAGCCGCGCTCGTGACGCGGTCGCCGACTGGGCGGTGCTGGCGGATGCGCTGGTGACCTGGCTGCACCTGCACAGCGGACCCGACACAGGAGCCACCGTGGAGGAGCTCTCGGCGACGCTCGGCGCGGAGTTCACGTCGCGGTGGGAGAGCCGGCCGACGGGCACGCCCGACCTCGGCCTGCGCGCCGTCGTGCACCCCGAGGTCGGCCTGGTCCGGATGGCACCGCAGGTGCTGCTGGCCGGCGACGGGCTGACCCTCGTCGTCCTGCTCCCGGAGGACGGCGTTGCCCAAGCCGCGCTCGACCGGCTCGTCGGCATGCTCCCCGGCGGTCTGCGCCGAGTCTCGCTCTAGCCAGCCCGCGGTGGTACGGCGGGCAGCCGCACGTCGACCCGGAGTCCGCCGGAGGGGCGCGGAGCGAGGGTGAGGGTCCCGCCGTGTGCCTCGGTGATGCTCTTGACGATCGCCAGCCCGAGGCCGACCCCGGTGTGCTCGCTGCGGGTGCGGTTGCCGCCACGCTGGAACGGCTCCACGAGCGTGGAGATCAGCTGCGGGGAGAGCGCCCGGCCCGTGTTCTCGACCGAGAGCACGGCGGTTCTTTCGTGCACACCGGTCGTGACCCACACGGTGCCCTGGTCGGGCAGGTTGTGGACGATCGCGTTGTGGACGAGGTTCGTCGTCAGCTGCAGCAGGAGCGTGTCGGAGCCGATGGTGGGGGTGATGTCGCCGGAGGTCTCGATGGTGACGCCGCGTTCCTCTGCCAGCGGGAGCAGCGTCTCCGTAGCCTCTTCCGCCATCAGGGACAGGTCGACCGCCTCCCGGATGAACGACCGTCGGTCGGCGCGGCTGAGCAGGAGCAGTGCCTCCGTCAGGTCGATCGCTCGGGTGTTGACGTGGTGCAGGCGGTCGACGAGCTCGCGGGTGTCGCCGTCCGGGTCGTTGCGGGCGACGTCGAGGAGGGTCTGCGTGATCGCCAGTGGGGTGCGCAGCTCGTGGGAGGCGTTGGCGGCGAACCGCTGCTGCTCGGCGACCTGTGCTTCGAGCTTGGCGAGCATGGTGTCGAAGGCGTCGGCGAGCTCGCGGAACTCGTCCTTGCGGCCTTCCAGGTCGATGCGGTGCGAGAGCGAGCCGTTGGTGGCGAGGCGGGTGGCGTGGGTGATCCGCGTCAGGGGTGCGAGCATCCGGCCGGCGAGCATCCACCCGCCCACGAGGCCGAACACCAGCAGGAACGCCAACCCCGCCGCCGCCTTCGGGACGAAGGCACGCTCGAGGTCGGAACGGCTGGGTCCGAACATCCCCGGCGTGTTGGTGCCGTCGGGCACGTAGCGCAGGAGGAACACCCACACCGCGGCGAGCAGCAGGGCGCTCGCGACCATGAGGAAGCCGGCATAGCTGAGGGTGAGCTTGAGGCGAACGCTCAAGCCGGGCGCCCTATCCACGGCCGTCCCCTTCGCGGGCGGTCGGTTGGTCATCGATGCGGTAGCCGACGCCGGGAACCGTGGCGATGACCCAGGGTTCACCGAGCCGTTTGCGCAGGGCGGAGACGGTGATCCGCACGGCGTTCGTGAACGGGTCGGCGTTCTCGTCCCAGGCCCGCTCGAGGAGCTCCTCGGCACTGACGACGCCGCCGTCCGCACCGACGAGCACCTCGAGCACGGCGAACTGCTTGCGGGTGAGCGCGACGTACTGGCCGTCGCGGTAGACCTCCCTGCGGAACGGGTCCAGCCGCAGACCCGCGATCTCCCGCACGGGCGGCCGGTTGTGGGCACGCCTGCGGTCGAGTGCTCTGAGCCGCAGCACCAGCTCCCGGAGCTCGAACGGCTTCGTCAGGTAGTCGTCGGCCCCGAGCCCGAAACCCGACGCCTTGTCGTCGAGCCGGTCGGCCGCGGTCAGCATCAGGATCGGCATGCCGCTCCCGGAGGCGACGATCCGCTGGGCGACCTCGTCACCGCTGGGTCCGGGAATGTCGCGGTCGAGGACGGCCAGGTCGTAGGCGTTGATGCTCAGCAGCTCCAGCGCGGTGTCGCCGTCACCGGCGATGTCCGAGGCGATCGCCTCCAGCCGCAGCCGTCGCGGATGGCCTCCGCCAGGTAGGGCTCGTCCTCGACGATCAACACACGCATGCGCCGACGCTAGCGACCTGGCGCATATCGCCGGCGTATCGAAATCGTCATACGTGCCGGCAACACGATCCCTTCTTGACTGCGGGCATGTCCTACCGCGAACCAGCACCGACCCGAGTTCGCCGTACCCGATCGACCGTCCTCGCTGCCCTTGTCGTCGGCGCCGCTGTTGTCGGCGTCCTCACCTGGCAGTCGACGACGACGTCCTCGACGTCCGCATCACCCCTCGACTTCCTGCGCGGGGAGCACGGCGGTGCGCTCGGCGAGGCCGACGGCGCCGTACCCGACGGCACCTCGGTCTTCGACGACGACGTCCCGGCCGTGGCCAACCTCGACCCCGCGCTCCTCGACGCCGTTCGCGAGGCTGCGGCGGACGCCGCGACCATCGGGGTCCAGCTCGTCGTCAACAGCGGCTGGCGCTCCGCGGACTACCAGGAGCAGCTGCTCCGGGAGGCGGTCTCGGAGTACGGGTCGGAGGAGGAGGCCGCCCGGTGGGTCGCGTCCCCGGAGACGTCGGCACACGTGTCGGGGGACGCCATCGACCTCGGGCCCTCGGCGGCCACGGCGTGGCTGTCGGAGTACGGCGCCGCGTACGGGCTGTGCCAGATCTACGACAACGAGCCCTGGCACTACGAGCTGCGACCCGACGCCGTCGAGGACGGGTGCCCGCCCCGCTACGCCGACCCCACGGAGGACCCGAGGATGCAGCAGTAATCGCTCGCGGGTGTTGGTGGCGGTGCCTAAGGTGCTGGCATGTTCCTGGAGAACGTCGTCTTCGACGCGCTCGACCCGAACCAGCTCGGCCGGTTCTGGGAGGCGGCTCTCGACACGGAGACACTGACCGACGAGCCGGCCGGCTTCGAGACCCGGCTCCACCACCCGGACGGGCCGGTTCTCGACCTGTGCTTCCAGCCGGTGCCCGACCCGCCGTCGGAGCCACTCCGGCTCCACCTCGTCCTCGCCCAGTCCGCGGCTCCGCAGGCGCTCGCCGACACGGAGGGCAACCCCGTCTTGGTCGCGGTGGAGCAGGAGGAGTACGCCGACACCGGCCCGCTCGTGGCGCTGCGGCTCGACTCCGCCGACCCCGACCGTGACGGCGCGCTCTGGGAGTGGCTGACCGGCTGGACACCGGTGCCGGGCACGGCTCCGGTCAGCCTGCGCCACCCCTCCCGGCGCGGACCGGTGCTCGAGCTCCATCGCGAGGCGGAGCCGAAGGGTCCCGGCAAGAACCGGCGGCACCTCGACGTCCGGCTCGAGCGCGGCGACGACCCCGACCAGGTCGCCCGCGGGATCGTCGAGCGCGGCGGTAGCGAGCTCGTCCACGACTGGGGCACGCTGCCGTGGCGGTCGTACGTCGACGCCTCGGGCAACGAGTTCTGCGTCCTGCCGGCACCGGCCTGACCCCGTCCCCATCGGGGAGGGCGTCACCAGGGCACAGTGCCGGCGGCGTCGACGAAGGTTCCCGAGACGGCGTCGTCGGGCAGCGTGGCCGCCCGATGGACCACGTCAGCAGCCTGGTCACTGGTCAGCGGTGCCTGCTCGCGGTTGCCCGGTGCCAGGTCCGTCTGCACCCACCCCGGACAGACCGACGTGACCTTGATGGGCGTATCGGCGAGCGCCTTGGCGAGCGCGATGGTCACGTTGTTCAACGCGGCCTTGGACGACTGGTAGGCCGGCACCGCCAGCTCGTAGTACGGCGAATCGTGGTTGGTCTGATCGGCGAGGGAGCCCATCGTCGAGCTGACGTTCACGATCCGGCCTGACTCGCTCTTCCGGAGCAGCGGCAGGAACGCCTCGAGCACGGCGACGGCGCCGAACAGGTTGGTGTCGAAGGTCCTCCGGAACATGGCCAGGTCGACGGCCTCCGCCGGCTCGGGATGGGTGGCCTCGGGAAGGACGCCGGCGTTGTTGACGAGCACGTCGAGGTGTCCGTACGACGCTGCCACCTCCTCGGCCGCGGCGCGCACGCTGGTGTCATCGGTGACGTCGAGCTGCAGCGCCGAAGCGGAAAGCCCTTCGCGCCGGAGCCGGTCTGCCGTCTCCTCGGCCGTGCTGACGTCCCGGGCGGCGACGATGACGTGCCCGCAGTCCCGTGCGAGCCGTCGGGCTGTGGCCTGGCCGATTCCGCGGCTGGCTCCGGTGACAAGGGCGACCTTCATGGGTGCGGCCTTCCGTTCGATGCGGTTGCTGACACCGAACAGTTCACCGCCTTTCAGCCGAAGGTTCTGGCGGAAATCGGTCCAGGCGTTGGGCGGTGCGCGCTAGCGCTTCACGCGGTAGCGGAGGTAGGCGACTCGCGAGCCGACGGTACGGGTCTCGACGAGGTCGAGGTCCACCCGGCGCTCGCTCTGGGGGAAGAACGGGATGCCGCCGCCGACCAGGAGTGGGTAGACCCGGATCCGGTACTCGTCGATCAGGCCCGACGCGGCCGCCTCGGCGGCGAGGGTCGCCCCGCCGATCGCGATGTCGCTCTCAGCCGGTTCGGCTCGCAGGCGCTCGATCTCCTCCACCAGGCTGCCCGACGCCAGGCGAGCATTGCCCTGCACCTCCGACAACGTGGTGGAGAACACCACCTTCGGGAGCGCCTTCCAGATCGCGGCGAACTCGACCGTCGAGAAGTCGAGGATCGGGTTCTGCTCGGCGGTCTCCCAGTAGAGCATCGTCTCGTACAGACGTCGCCCCAACAGGTGGACGCCGGCCCCGCGCACCTCGTGGGTGGCGAGGCGGAAGACCTCCTCCTCGGGCGCCCCCCAGTCGAAGCCACCGTCCGGTCCGACGATGTAGCCGTCGAGCGACACGGTCATCGAGTAGGTCACGTTGCGCATCAGAAGCCCTAGGCGACCGCTCGACCGCAGGACATCCGGTCGCTCGGTGCGACCTGCCCGTGGGTGCGCTCGAGGTGGGCCTCGCCCCACAGCCGGACGCTCTCCACCACCGGCAGCACCGTTTCGCCGTACGGCGTCAGGCGGTAGATGACCGGCGCCGGCACCGGTCCGGTCTCCGTCCGCTCGACCAGTCCGTCCGCCTCCAGCTCGCGCAGCTGCTGAGCGAGCACCTTGGGCGTGATCGGCGCGGCACGGCGACGGAGACCGGCGAAGTGCGACTCGCCATGGGCCAGCCAGTAGATCAGGGTCAGCTTCCACTTCCCGCCGACCGCCGCGAACGCCGCAGCCATCGGGCAGCCGGGCAGCGGGTTGGAGCGCGACGTCGGGGGGTTACCTGAAGGTGCCTTCTTGTCCATGGGTCGCTTTCGTTCGGATGCTCGCTCTATGAACCTCTCTCCGGCAAGAACCCTGACACACAAGCGGATCCTGGTCGCCTGCCTTGCGGCCGTCCTGCTGACGGTGACGGCCAGCACCGTCGAGGCCTCGGCGCCCAACCCTGCCGACCCGGCCGACTCCGCCGACGGACAGCACGACTTCGACTGGGAGCTCGGCGTCTGGCGGTCCGACGTGCGGGTGCTGGCCGACCCGCTCTCCGGATCGGAGGAGTGGCTGCGGTTTCGTGGCACGAGCGTGGTGAAGCCGCTGATGGACGGGCGCGCGAACGTCGTCGAGCTCGACGTCTCCGGCGAGGCGGGTCGGATCGAGGCGCTCAACTTCCGGCTCTACGAGGCCCAGGCCGATCGGTGGAGCTCGACGTTCGTCAACCTGCGCGACGGCCTGCTCACGTCCTCGGTGTACGGCGGGTTCCATGACGGGGTGGGCGAGTTCTACGGGAAGGACCAGCTCGACGGACGACCGATCGAGGTGCGCTTCCTGATCTTCCGCCCGGGACCGGTCAAGGCCCGGTTCGAGCAGGCGTACTCCGACGACGGCGGCGCGACGTGGGAGACGAACTGGGTCGCCGTGGACCGGCGTCTCCACCGGTAGCGACCGCGCTGTCACTCCCGGAGCACTGCCTCAATAACTCAAGTACAAACTATTGAAACTCAAGTACCGCACGGCTAGCGTTCGGAAGGTGCGCTCCTACGACCAGTACTGCTCCGTCGCGAAGGCTCTCGACGTCGTCGGCGACCGCTGGACGCTCCTGGTCGTTCGCGAGCTTCTCCTCCAGGGCGGCAGCCGCTACACCGACCTGCTCAACGGAATGCCCGGCATCTCCACCAACCTGCTCGGCGACCGGCTCAAGCAGCTCGAGGCCAAGGGGCTGGTACGGCGGGAACAGGCGCCACCGCCGGTGGCTACGACGCTGTACCACCTCACCGACGTCGGGCGAGAGCTCGAGCCGGTCGTCCGCGAGCTCGTGCGTTTCGGGGCCCGCTACATGGCCGACCCCACCAGCGACGATGAGCAGTTCCGCGGCCACTGGCTGGCACTCCCGGTCTCCGAGCTCCTTGACGACACGGACCCGGATGGACCGCCGGCCGTCATCGAGACCCGTACGGGGGACCGACCGGTCTTCATCGAGCTGGCAGGGGGCCAGGTACGGACGACTCTCACCGCACCACGCGAAGCCGACCTCGTCCTCGCCGGCGCTGCACAGCTCGTGCTCGGCGTCCTCACCGGGCAGCTCGAGCTGCCACTCGCTCGCGAGCTGGGACTGGAGACCGAAGGGTCGACCGCGCCACTGAAGAGGCTGCGGTACGACGGCCCGAGGGCGACGGGCATCGACACCGCTATCACGAAGGAGATCCCCGCATGACGCAACAGCAGGCCCCCGGCACACGTCCGGCGTGGGTCGACGACGAGCTCTTCCCGTTCGAGAGCCGCTTCGTCGAGCTGGATGGCAACGTCGTGCACTACGTCGACGAGGGATCGGGACCGATCCTGTTGATGCTGCACGGCAACCCGGTCTGGTCGTTCGTGTATCGC
The DNA here is from genome assembly GCF_003515065.1 of Nocardioides immobilis. Lineage (GTDB taxonomy): Bacteria > Actinomycetota > Actinomycetes > Propionibacteriales > Nocardioidaceae > Nocardioides > Nocardioides immobilis. The sequence continues at coordinate 61,325 of NZ_QXGH01000017.1, read as the reverse complement.
GAGGTCATCGCCTCCCTGCGGGACCGGTTCCGGTGCATCGCCATGGACTTTCCGGGGTTCGGCCTCTCCACGGGCGCCCCGGACTACCGGTACCTGGCCCAGGACCACACCGAGCTGCTCGTCTCCTTCCTCGACCACCTGGGTCTGTCGCGGCTGACCCTGGTCGCCCACAACTGGGGTGGACCGTTCGGCCTGTACGCCGCCCAGCAGCGGCCCGAGATGTTCGAGCGCCTCGTGCTGAGCAACACCTGGGCATGGCCGCTGAACGGCGACCCGTCCAGCGAGCTGTTCTCCCGCGGCATGGGGAACCCGGTCGGACGCGCGCTGGTCAAGCGGCTCGACCTGCTCGGCAAGTACTTCATCCCAGCAGCCCACAAGCGCCGGAAGCTGTCCGAGGCCGAGATGGCGCACTACCGCGAGCCCATGCGTACATCGGCTCGTCGCCACGCCGCCGCCGTACTTCCCGGCGAGCTCGTCGGTGCTCGCGCGTTCTTCACCGATCTCGCGGAGCAGCTCGGCGCCCGCAAGGACCTGCCGACACTGATCCTGTGGTCCGACTCAGATCCGATCTTCACCGACAAGTACCGCGAACGCCTCGAAGCGACCTTCCCCCACCACACCACGACCGTGCTTCATGGAGTCGGCCACTTCGGCCAGTCCGACGCACCGGCGGAGTTCAGCAACGCCATCGAAGCCTGGTGGGCTGACCTGGCCGCCGGATGAGTCAGATCACGATCTCGGGCCCCGCGGTGTCGGCGCGCAGTCGCTCGCCGAGCAGGGCGGCGGCCGCCACCAGGCGCTGGTAACGCACCATCGGGGTCCATACGAGGTCGGCGGTGCCGGGTCCGCGCGGATCGGGTCCGGTGATGAACAGCACGCCGCCGGCGACGTCCTCGGTCGGCGCATCCGCCAGGGCGTCGGCGACGGCCGTGAGCAGGTCGCCGGCCCACTCGCGGCGGAGCCAGAGGTGGTCGATCACGCCCGACTCGGGGAGCTCCGGCGCGACCCCCGGCGGTAGGAAGCCGCCGCGCGGGAGCAGTCCCACCCACCCGGGCTCACCGGCCGCGGCCACCGTCCGCAGGTCGTCCAGGAGGTCGGCCTGGTCGATGCGACCCGCTGGTGGTCGGACGACGACCGGCGACAGCGCGCCGCCGTACTCCTGCTCGGCGTCGACCTCGTGTTCGGGCAGTACGGCGACGACCGCGGCGGCCAGCTGGGCAGGGTCACCGTCGGTCCAGCACCAGAGCACCGGGTCATTCACGTCGTCGACGTCGCCGGCGGGTGGTTCGAGGTCGGCGGCTTCGCCGGTCCAGGCCTCGTAGGTCGCTGCGGCGAGCCCGAGCGGTGCCACGTCGAGCAGGTCGACGCCCAGCGGCACCCCCGGCGGCGTCGCCCAGCGGACGGCGCCGTCGCGCACCTCCACGAGCCGCTCGCCGGCCAGCGCGTTGAACCTCGCGATCTGGTCGGCGTCGAGCCGGGCGACGTCGACGCGGCCGCTGCACCACTGCAGCCGGTCGACCTGCCAGGCCGGCTCGTCGAGATCCAGCACGGGACTGAACCCGCCGAGCGCGATCGTCGGCACGACCTCGTCGAGCACGCCTCCGAGCTGCCGCGACAGCGCCGTCCAACCCTCGGCGCGGTCGACCGGGCCGAGGCCGAGGTCCCCCACCGCGACCTCGAGGACGGCGACGGAGCCGTCGGTGCCGGCGGCGTCGGTCACCCAACCGGTGAGTCCCGCGTCCGATGCGGCGGCGCGCAGCCGTGCGGCCAGGTCGGCGCGATCGGCGTCGTGACAGGTCACCGAAGCGACGGGTCCGCGCATGGTCAGATCCTCCCCGGCGGTGGGACATCGAGCAGGCGCTCGAGTCGAGGGTAGGGGCCCTCGACGAGGACGCCGTACCCGGCCAGCGGGGTGATCTGCAGGCCGCCGGTCTGGTCGGGCGCGGCGGAGAGCCACAGGACGTCGGGATCGCGCAGGAGCGCCCAACGCGGCTCGATGAGCAGGGCGACCTCGGCGAGGACCTCACGCAACGACGCCGGGTCCGCCCATTCCGGCGGGGTGGCGACCGCCGCGTCAGGGGCCGTGGGCTCGCTCGACCAACCCGCGGGGAGCGCGGCCGCGAGCGCGGTCGCCAGGTCCGGGTCGGGATCCCGCGAGGCGAGGCGGAGCCGCGGCCCCACCGGCGCTGCCTGGTCGGGACGGCGGCCCCACCAGGCGTGGAACACAGCCGGCACGAGCCGGTCCGCCTCGACCGGGGGTGCGGCCCACAGCGGCACGGCACCGGTCGCTGCCCACACCCAGCCGTCGTCGTCCGCCCGCACAACCTCTCGGTCGGCGAGGTGGGTGAATCGCTCGGCGCGGGCGGTGTCGGCGCGGCGGCGTCGGGCACGGCCCGAACGCAGCCCGGGCGCTAGCTCGTCAGGGTCGGGGTCCGCGAGAGAGCCCGCCCCCCACTCGGGGGCCGCGAGTGCGAGCGCCGGGTCGACGGTGACGACCACCGCTCCGAGCGCGAGGCCGAGCTCGGCCCATGCCTCCGGCCGGTCGTCGGGCAGCCCGAGCCCGAGGCCGCCTACCCACACGTGCAGCTGCACGAGCCCCTCTTCGGCGCCATCCTCGATCGACGTCGGCAGCCCTGAACGAGTAGCGGCGTCCTCGGTGGCGGCGCGCAGTGCTGCGGTGCCCCGCGCCGGGTCGAACAGCACGCAGGTCAGGGTCGGTCCGCGCCTCACCGGATCGCGGCCTGCTGCAGCATCCGCGCGAGCTGTCGTGCGGTCGGCTCGAAGGCCGTGGCGAACTCACCGGCACGGGCGCCGTTGGCGTAGTACTGCGAGACCAGCCACCGGCCGTTGGTGTAGCGCAGCACCGAGTACGTCGACTGCGCCCCGGACTCGCCCCGCAGGCTCCACTGGAACACCTTGCCCTGCTTGATGCCGGCCTGGACGACCAGATCGAGGTACTCGTCGCGCATCCACGGCTGGACCGGGGCGTCGTCCGCCAGCCGGTACCACTCGCGGATGTGTCGGTCGATGTGGCTGGGGCGCCAGCCGTAGCTGCCGCGGACCAGCGCAGCGAGGTCGTCGGCGTTCTGGGCGATCGCACGAGCACCGCTGGAGGTGACACCGGCACCTTTGGCGGCCTTGCCGAGCAGCTTGAGCAGCCCGCCCCCGATGCTGGCTTCCTGGATGTGCATGGGCACCGGCATCGCGGCCTGGTACGCCGGGACCAGGTTTCCCCACTCGTCGTAGCCGTACCGCGGGTGCTCGGGGTCGAACGCGCCGGGATCGAAGTCCTCACCAAAGCCGTAGTCGTCGGGGTCGGGCGACTTGCCGTCAGCGCCGAGCCAGTACCAGCCGGCCGGGTAGCCGTCGCCGAAGAGGAAGGTCTTCCAGTTCCCCGGTGGTCGCGGCGGCGGCTCGGGCAGCGGGATGCCGCCCGGGGCGAGGGCGCCGTACGTCCACAGGTCACTGGTGAGAGCCCGCTCGGAGTCGAGGAAGCCCTGAAGCAGGACGTCGATGTCTGAGCCGCTGACGGACAGGGGGTCTTGGTAGCCCTGCACGATCAGGTCGCGGAGGGAGGCGCGCGTGGTGTTGATGAGGCGTCCGTGGGCGCGCAGCTTCTCGGGCATGATCGAGAGCTGGCCTCCCACCTGCGCCAGTGCGCCGTCGACGGTCTCGAGGTAGTCGAGCATGGTGCGACCGCTCGCGCTGTCCCACTGGTTGACGAGGTCGACGCGAACGCCGGCCACCCGGCCGCGCGCGTTCCAGAACTGCTTGTAGGCGGTGTCCATCCCGTCCGCGGCACGGATCAGGCCGTCTCCGTCCGCATGGTTGATGCGCGAGAGGACGATCGCCTCGGTCTCGGAGTCCATCGGGCTCACCCGCCCCCGGGGAGGGTGATGTCGATGTGCCCGCTGGCGTCGACCGTGGCGAAGCCGTCGGCGGCCTTGGCGGTCGTGGTCGCCGCACCGCGGATCGCCGGCTCTGCAGTCTCGAGCAGCGCCGACCAGCGGCCCCACCAGAACGCGTACGCGCGGTAGACGTCGGCGTCCGGGGCGAACGTCCCCAGCGGCAGAGCCGCCTTGTCCATCAGCTCGTCGACATGGTCGACGAGCCGGTTCGCCGTACCCGCCAGCTCCTCGGCGGCGTCGCGCATCGACGTGACGTCGACATCGATGTAGGGCGTGTTGTAGCCGCCGCCGTCGTCCCGACCCATGCTCGCGCTTCTCTCCCCTCTGCCAGAAGCCAAACGTCATCCGTTGCGGCACCCACCTCGACCGAGGTCAAGCTCGCCGGGTTTCCGTGTGGCCGGGCTGCGGGCGGCGGCTCCCCGGACTGCCCGACACAGGGAGAATGAGGCACACTCTGCCGATGAGCGAGGACCTGAGCGAGGACCAACGGCGATCGGTGCGGATCGCGATGTGGTCGGGCCCGCGGAACCTCTCCACCGCATTGATGCGCAGCTTCGAGAACCGCGCTGACTGCTCTGTGGTCGACGAGCCGCTGTACGCCGCGTACCTCGCCGCGACCGGTCTTGACCATCCAGGCCGGGACGACGTCATTGCCTCTCAGCCGACCGATCCCGCCATCGTCCTCGCCGACCTCACTGGCGGGTCGGTGCCGACGCCGATGCAGTACCAGAAGCACATGACCCACCACCTGCTTCCGGCGTTCCCGCGCCAGCCGCTGGCCTCGCTGCGGCACGCGTTCCTGGTCCGCGACCCCGAGCGGGTGCTGACGTCCTACGCCAAGGTCCGCCACGAGCCGACGGTGGACGACCTCGGTCTCCCTCAGCAGCTGGAGCTGTTCGAGACCTTCGGCGGGCCGGTGGTCGATGCGGCCGACGTCCTGCGCGACCCTCGGGGGACGCTCACCTTGCTGTGCGACGCGCTCGGTATCGGCTTCGACGAGGCGATGCTCTCCTGGCCTGCCGGACCGCGGGACACTGACGGCGTGTGGGCGCCGCACTGGTACGGCGGTGTCGAGGCATCGACCGGCTTTTCGCCGTACTCTCCGGGCTCGGGCGACCCACTGCCCGACCGTCTCGCCCCGTTGCTCGAACGGTGTCGCCCGTACTACGACGCACTGACGCCCTACCGTCTCTCTGCCTAGGAGTCCTGATGCTGCAGACCTTCGACGAGCGCAACCGCGACCTGGTCGTCGGGATCGACGACCGGTTGGTCCACCGGGACCGGGCCGGCATCAGCCCGTTCGATTCGGTCGTCCAGGGCGGAGACGCGGTGTGGGAGGGGCTACGGCTGCACGGCGGCCGGATCTTCAAGCTCGCCGCGCACCTGGCGCGGCTGAGGCGGTCGGCCCAGGCGCTCGCCTTCGCAACAATCCCGTCCGAGGAGGAGATCACCGAGCGGATCCGTGCCGTCCTGGCCGCCAACGCGATGAGCGACGACGTGCACATCCGGCTCACGCTGACGCGCGGCGTGAAGATCACCAGCGGCATGGACCCGCGGCTCAACCAGCTCGGGCCGACGCTGATCGTGCTCGCGGAGTTCAAGCCGCCGGTGTACGACGACCGCGGGATCTCGCTGGTCACCTCCTCGGTCCGGCGCCACCGTCCGGACTCGCTCGACCCGAAGATCCACCACAACAACCTGCTCACCTCGATCCTCGCCAAGATCGAGGCCAACGTCGCAGGTGCCGACGACGCGCTCATGCTCGACGACAACGGGTTCGTCGCCGAGACCAACGCCACGCACGTCTTCCACGTCAAGGACGACGTCGTCCGCACTTCCACCACCCGGGCCTGCCCGGAGGGCATCACCCGCGAGACGATCCTCGAGATCTGCGCGGCGTCGGGCATCGCGGTCGAGGTCGGCGACTTCTCCCTGACCCAGCTCTACTCCGCCGACGAGGTGTTCGTGACCGGCACCATGGGTGGTGTGACGCCCGTCCTGACCCTCGACGGTCGCACCATCGGTGGCGGACGCCCCGGGACGTACGTCGCCAAGCTCGCCGCCGCCTACGCGGCCCGAACCGCCACCGAGGGCACGCCCGTGGTGTGAGCTCTCGGTTCGCGATCTCGACGACAGGCCTGCCTGTCAGTGGGCCATGTCGACGAAGCGCGAGTAGTGGCCCTGGAAGGCCACGACGATGTCGCGGGTGGCGCCGTTGCGGTGCTTGGCGACGATCAGGTCGGCCTCGCCGGGACGGGTGGATTCCTTTTCGAATACATCATCCCGATGCAAAAGAATTACCATATCCGCATCTTGTTCAATGCTGCCGGATTCACGAAGATCGCTCATCATTGGGCGTTTATCGGCTCTTTGTTCTGGGCCACGATTAAGCTGCGAAAGCGCGATAATCGGGACTTCCAGTTCTTTTGCCAATAGCTTGATCTGGCGCGAGAACTCGGAAACCTCGAGCTGGCGGGACTCGACCTTCTTGCCGGACGTCATCAGCTGCAGGTAGTCGATGACGACGAGCTTGAGGTCGTGCTTCTGCTTCAGCCGCCGGGCCTTGGCCCGGATCTCCATCATCGTCATGTTGGGGCTGTCGTCGATGAACATCGGCGCCGACGACACCTTCGCCACATGGCGGGCCAGCCGGTCCCACTCCTCCGTCGACATCTTGCCGTTGCGGATGTGGTTGAGCGGGATCCGGCCCTCGGCCGACAGCAGCCGCATCGTGATCTCGGAGCGCGTCATCTCCAGGCTGAAGAAAGCGCTGGTCAGGTTGTTGTGGACCGACGCCGCTCGGCACAGGTCGAGAGCCAGCGTTGACTTGCCCATCGCGGGACGGGCCGCGACGACGATCATCTGGCCCTTGTGCAGACCGTTCGTCAGGTCGTCGAGGTCGGCGAACCCGGTGGGGACGCCGTAGATGCCGGCCTCACGGTTCTCGATCGCCTCGATCTCGTCGAGGACGCTGTCCATGATGTCGCTCAGCGGCGCGTAGTCCTCGGACTTGCGGCGCTCCGTGACGCCGTAGACCTCGGCCTGCGCGGCGTCGACGATGTGGTCGACCTCGCCCTCACCGGCGTACCCGATCTGGACGATCTTGGTGCCGGCGTCGACCAGCCGGCGCAGGATCGCCTTTTCGCGGACGATCTCGGCGTAGTAGCCGGCGTTGGCGGCGATCGGCACGTTGGCCGCCAGCGTGTGGAGGTACGGCGCCCCGCCGATCTTCTGCAGCTCTCCCCGCCGCTGCAGCTCGCCGGCGACCGTCACCATGTCGGCGGGCTCGCCCCGGCCGTAGAGGTCGATGATCGCGTCGTGGATCGACTCGTGCGCCGGCCGGTAGTAGTCGAGGCCGCGCACCTCCTCGAGGACGTCGGCGATCGCGTCCTTGGAGATGAGCATCGCGCCGAGCACGGACTGCTCGGCCGCCATGTCCTGCGGAGGCGTCCGGCCGCCCCCCGAGTAGTTGGAGGAGGGCGCGTCGCCCGGCGCATACGCCGCGGGCCCGTCGCCCCACTCGTCGTCCGGCGGCGGCACCTCTGCGAGGCTCACCCGGCTTCCCCCTTCGATCTCGAACTGATCGTCGAATACTGTGCGTGGGCATGCTTGCGCCGGGGTCCGCCACAAAGGGTCCCGGACTGCGATCGATGAGCCGTGCGAGAGACTCGACCCCTGAAACTACGCAGTGCTCGGCCCAACTGTGAAGTCCTCGATCGAGGCTTGCCCACAGGGTGGCGTTGCAACTGGGGATAACTACCGCAGCGGGGTGGACGACACGCATCAGCCGTGTGCACCGGCTGGGGAGGAGACTGTGGAATTGGGACCGGAAACGGTATCGACACCCCACCTGACCTGCGGAAACGCGATTCCACACCTGTGGAACGAAAATTTGTCCGTGACGATCTCGTTCACCAAGACGACATCTGCTGGTAGCCAGCCCGACATCACCGGATTCGGTATCACCCAGAGATATCCACAGTCAAGGGGCGAGCGGTGCGTCGACCGCGGCTGACCCCCGACGACCGGCAGATCGGGCGGCTCGCGGTCCCCGCGTTCCTGGCGCTGGTCGCCGAGCCGCTGTTCCTCCTCGGCGACGCAGCGGTGGTCGGCCACCTCGGCACCCGCGAGCTGGCCGGCCTCGGGATCGCCGGCACCGTGCTGCAGACGCTGGTCGGCCTCTGCGTCTTCCTCGCCTACGGGACCACCGCCGGGGTCGCCCGGCAGCTCGGCGCGGGCCGCCGGGACGCGGCGCTGGCCCAGGGGGTCGACGGCCTGTGGCTCGCGGTGGCGATCGGGGTCCCGACGACAGTCGCCGGGATCCTGCTCACGGGCCCGATGGTCGCCGCTCTCGGTCCCGGCGCGGCGGTCGCCGATCAGGCCGAGACCTACCTCCGGGTCGCCCTGCTCGGCGTGACGCCGCTCCTGCTCATGCTGGCCGCGACCGGCGTCCTGCGCGGCCTCCAGGACACCCGGACCCCGCTGGTCGTCGCCGTGGCCGGCAACGCGCTCAACCTGATCCTCAACGTGCTCCTCGTGTACGGCGTCGGCCCCCTCCCGCACCTCGGCATCGCGGGCTCCGCGCTCGGCTCGGTCCTCGCCCAGGTGGCCAGTGCCGCGGCACTGGTGCTCGTCGTGGTCCGGGCCGCCCGCCGCGAGGGCGCCTCGCTCCGCCCCGACGCACCGGGCATCCGGACCGCAGCCCGCGCCGGCGTACCCCTGCTCGTGCGGACGCTGACCCTGCGCGCCTCGCTGCTGGTCACGACGTACGCCGTCGTCCTCTCGGCGCAGACGGCCACGGACGAGGCGGTCCCCATCGCCACGCACCAGCTGGCGATGACCATCTGGGGCTTCCTCGCGTTCGTGCTCGACGCGATCGCGATCGCCGCCCAGGCGCTCACCGGACGGCACCTCGGGGCCGGTGACGCCGAGGCGGCCCGCGGGGTCACCCGGCGAATGGTCGGCTGGGGCGTCGTCACCGGCGTGGTCACCGGCCTCGGCCTGGCGGCGGCGAGCCCGGTGCTGGGCGTCCTGTTCACGACGGACGACGACGTACGGCGCGCGCTCGTGCCTGTGCTGCTCGTCGCGGCGCTCGCCCAACCGGTGGCCGGCGTGGTGTTCGTGCTCGACGGTGTCCTGATCGGCGCCGGGGACGGACGGTACCTGGCCTGGGCCGGACTCGCCGTCCTCGGCGGCTACGCTCCCGTCGTGCTGGGTGCAGCGGTGGTGACCGACGACTGGGTGGGCGGTGGCCTGCCCTGGCTGTGGGCCGTCTTCGCCCTGGTGTTCATGGGCGGCCGCTTCCTGACCCTCACCCGCCGCGCTGCCGGCGACCGCTGGCTGGTGACCGGGGCCGGCCGATGAAGCCGCTCCAGGCCATCGCCCTCGGGCTCGTCCTGCTGGCACTCGGACCCACCGATGCGGACCCTGGGACCTTCGACCCGCTTCCCGACCCGCTCGGCTGGGTCTTCGTCCTGATCGGCCTGCACGGCCTCAGCGGCGCGCTCGACGACCGGCGGGTCCCGGTGCTCCGCGTGCTGGGCGCTCTCGCGCTCGTCCTGTCCATTGCGCTGGTGGTGCCGGACGTGGCGCGGTGGTTCGCCAGCGACCCGTCGCTCGGCTGGTCGGCCGACGTACCGCGGTTCGCGTTCTTCGCCGTCCTCTGCCACCAGCTGAGCCAGGCAGCGCTGAGGGCGCGGCACACGTCCGGAGCCAGCACGTTCAGCATCTGCGCGATGGTGCTGATCTTCGTGCTCGCCGCGCCGCCGCTCGCGTTCGGCGCCGGCTGGGACGGGGTCGGCCCCGCGGGCGAGGTGGCGGCCCAGGTCGTCCAGCTCGCGCTCGTCATCCTGTGCTTCGTCTTCGCCGGCCAGGCCTGGGCGGGCGCCCCGCCCGAGGCCGAGCCGGCCACTGCTTCGGAGCCCGAGGGCGACTCGACCTAGCCGATGTTCGTCAGCACCGTCTCCGCGAGCGCGATGCTCTGCTGCTTCGGGTCACCCTGGAAGTCCACACCGTCCTCGTAATCGAGCTCGATGTCGAAGTTGTAGCTCTCGGTGCACACGCGCAACGTGGCCTCGAGCGGCGGGTTCTCGTCGCGCTTCCACCACGCCTCCACCGCGTCCAGGCCCCGGACCCGGGTCACCGTCGCGACGATCTCGGTCGGCTTCGGGCACTGGAACTCCCCCTGCCGGAAGTCGTCCGGGCCGGTGAGCGCGAAGTCGACCTCGACCAGGTCCTCGGCCTCGAAGTTGCAGTCCTCGCTCTGCCACACGAGGTCCTGCTGGGTGTAGCCACCGCCGCCCTGGGAGGGCTCGCCGAACGCCACGCCGAACGCCGCCTCCACGTCCGCCGGCGTCAGTACATCGCACGGGGCCGGCAGCTCGGCGCCGGCCGTGGCCGACGTGGCCGTCGGCGGCGCGATGCTCGTGGCGTCGGTCTTCTCGGTCGGCTCCGACGACTCCGGCGGCGACGGCGAGGACGAGCTGGGCGGGGTGTTGTCCTGCTCGTCGCCGTCGTCGCCACACGCGGCCAGGACGGGTGCGAGGAGCAGTACGGCGATGGCCGGCAGGAACGGGCGCAGGGAAGCCATGCGGCCGATCCTTGCGCAACTCGCCGGCAGAAGCGCGTCGTACCTGAGGTTCCGGCCCCATTTCGGCCGAATTCAGGGCCGAAAGCTCAGGTACGACGCACTTCACCGGCCCGCGCCACACCCAAAACGCGAACGGCCGGCCCCATCGGGACCGGCCGTTCTTCTGTGTGGTTCGTTCAGGCGGGGATCACGTTGAGCGCGACCGCCGCGGAGACCTCGTCGTGCAGCTTGATCGAGACCTGGTGGGAACCGAGGGTCTTGATCGGGTTGCCGAGGATGATCGTCCGCTTGTCGATCGACTCGCCGACGACCTCACCGATGGCCACCGCGAGGTCACCGGCGGTGACGGCGCCGAACAGGCGACCGCCCTCGCCGGCCTTGACCTTGACGTCGACCGGGCTCTTCTCGAGCTTGGTCTTGATCTCGGCGGCGTGCGCCTCGTCGCGGACGGCGCGGGCGGAGCGGGCCGCCTTGATCGCGTCGGCCTGGCTCTGGGCACCGCGGGTCCAGCGGATCGCGTGGCCCTGCGGCAAAAGGTAGTTGCGGCCGTAACCGTCCTTGACCTCGAGCACGTCACCGGCGGCGCCGAGACCCTCGACCTCCTGGGTCAGGATGATCTTCATGTCTGCTCTCTCCTTCTCAGCCTGCAGCGTCAGCGGCCGGTGGCCGTGTAGGGCAGCAGGGCGACCTCGCGGGCGTTCTTGACGGCGATGGCGACGTCGCGCTGGTGCTGGACGCAGTTGCCGGTCACGCGACGCGCGCGGATCTTGCCGCGGTCGGAGATGAACTTGCGGAGCAGGGTGGTGTCCTTGTAGTCGACACCGGTCGCCTTCTCCTTGCAGAACTGGCAAACCTTCTTCTTCGGCTTGCGGATGACTGGCTTAGCCATTGTGGTGCTCCTCCTCAGAGCCCGCCCGCGTCAGTCGAACGGGGGCGGAATGGTTGTTGGTTGATGTATCAGAAGGGCGGTTCGTCGCTGCCGACGCCCGGGGCTCCCCACGGGTCGCCTGCAGGAGCGCCACCGCCCTGGCCGGCGCCCTGCGGGCTGCCGGCCGGGCCGGACGAGGCCCACGGGTCGGCAGCGGGTGCGCCGCCGCCGCCCTGGTTGCTGTAACCGCCGCCCTGGTTGCCGCTGTAACCACCGCCGCCGCCGGAGCGGGCAGCGCGGGTGACCTTGGCCGTCGCGTACTTGAGGGACGGGCCGACTTCCTCGACCTCGATCTCGAACACGGTGCGCTTCTCACCCTCGCGCGTCTCGTACTGCCGCGACTTCAGCCGGCCCTGGACAACGACGCGCATCCCCTTCTGGAGGGACTCCGCGACGTTCTCGGCGGCCTGCCGCCACACCGAGCAGGAGAGGAACAGCGCGTCGCCGTCCTTCCACTCGTTGGACTGCTTGTCGAAGGTGCGCGGCGTCGACGCGATCCGGAAGTTCGCCACGGCCGCACCCGACGGGGTGAAGCGCAGCTCCGGGTCGTCGACAAGGTTGCCGACGACGGTGATGACGGTCTCGCCTGCCATTTCAGGTCTCCCTAGCGTTCGTGATCAGTGAGTAAGACGTGCGTCGGCGCTCATCGTGTCCTGACCTACCGACATTGGATAGGTCTCGTCCACAGGCGAGCGCCCTCGGCTCACTAAGCGGGACGCAGGACCTTCGTGCGCAGGATCGCCTCGTTGAGACCGAGCTGGCGGTCGAACTCGGCGACCGTCGCGGGCGTGGCCGTCAGGTTGATGACGGCGTAGATGCCCTCGGCGTTCTTCTTGATCTCGTAGGCAAGGCGCCGGCGGCCCCAGATGTCGACGTTGTCGACGGTGCCTCCGTCCTTGCGGACGACGTTGAGGTACTTGTCGAGCGACGGCTCAACAGTGCGCTCGTCGAGGCTCGGGTCGAGGATGACCATGACTTCGTATGCACGCAAAGCGGTCTCCACCTCCTCTGGACTAGGCGGCCACGGACTCTCCGTGGCAGGAGGGCTCTGCAATCGCGATCAGCTCCCCCTATGGAAGCAGCGCGACGAGACAGGCTAACAACGAGGTACGGCGCCGGCCCAATCGTCGGTGCCGGCTCCTAGGGTGGAGCCATGAGCGAGACCAGTGCCATCAGGATCGGCGCCCACGTCGAGCAGACCGACCCGATCGCCGAGGCCAAGGCCCGCAACGCGCCCCTGGTGCAGTTCTTCCTCGGCAACCCGCAGTCGTTCAAGGGGCCGGTCGTGGCCTACGAGGGCGGCGCCGAGGGGTTGCGCGCCGACGCCGAGGCCGCCGGGATCGACCTCTACGTGCACGCGCCCTACCTGATCAACGTCGCCACCACCAACAACCGTCAGCGGATCCCCGGCCGCAAGCTGCTCCAGCAGCACATGGACGCCGCTGCCGAGATCGGGGCCAAGGGCCTGATCGTCCACGGCGGCCACGTGCAGGACGACGACGACCCGGCCAAGGGCTTCGACAACTGGCGCAAGGCGGTCGCGGCGACCGACATCAAGATCCCGCTGCTCATCGAGAACACCGCGGGCGGCACCAACGCGATGACCCGCTACCTCGACCGGATCGCGGGGGTGTGGGCGGCCATCGACGGCACCGAGGGCGCCGACATGGTGGGCTTCTGCCTCGACACCTGCCACGCCCACGCCGGCGGCAACCCGCTGGAGACGATCGTCGAAGACGTCCGCAAGATCACCGGCCGGATCGACCTGGTCCACTGCAACGACAGCCGCGACGCGTTCGATTCCGGTGCCGACCGTCACGCCAACCTCGGCCATGGCCAGGTCGACCCCGACCTGCTGGCGCAGATCGTCCGCGACGCCGGTGCGCCGGTGGTCCTCGAGACGCCGGGCCCGGCCGCAGCACACGTCGCCGACACCGCCTGGCTCCGCGAGCGGGTGTAGCCCGAACCTGCACCCCCGCTAGCCTGACGTCATGCCGAGCATGCGGGTGATCTCAGCCGACGAGCACCGCGACTACCTCGCCACCCTCCCGACGGCCAGCTTCCTCCAGACGCCCGGTTGGGCGAAGGTCAAGGCCGAGTGGCGGGCCGAGCACCTCGCGTGGGTCGACGACTCCGGCCAGACCGTCGGCGCGGCGCTGGTGCTCTACCGCAAGCTGCCGAAGCTGAACCGCTATCTCGCCTACCTGCCCGAGGGGCCGGTCATCGACTGGTCGACCGACCGGCTGGGCGACTGGCTCGGCCCGCTGGCGCGCCACGTCAAGGGACAGGGCGCGTTCGCCGTACGGATCGGGCCTCCGGTCGTCACCCGTCGCTGGTCGGCGGCCCAGATCAAGGACGGCATCGCCGACCCCGACGTACGACGTCTCGGCCAGGTGCCGCCGCTCGACCGCTCCGCTGCGGGTGCCCGGGTCGTCGCGCAGCTGCACGAGCTCGGCTGGCGCCACCAGGCGGCCGAGGGCGGCTTCGCCGCGGGCCAGCCGCAGTTCGTCTACCAGATCCCGTTGACCTGGACCGACGGCACTGGGACACATGGGCACACCGAGGAGTCCCTCCTCAAGACCATGAACCAGCTCTGGCGCCGCAACATCAAGAAGGCCGCCAAGGAGGGCGTCGAGGTCTCGGTCGGCACCAAGGACGACCTCAAGGCCTTCCACGACCTCTACGTCCACACCGCTGAGCGCGACCACTTCACGCCGCGCCCGCTGCACTACTTCGAGGTCATGTACGACGCGCTCAACCCCGAAGGATCCGCCGAGCCCGTCAGTGAGCTCAAGGTGTGGCTGGCCCGCCACCAGGGCGACCTGGTCGCCGCGACGCTCGCGGTCCGCGTCGGCCAGCACTCGTGGTACTCCTACGGCGCCTCCTCGACCGAGAAGCGCGACGTGCGCGGCTCCAACGCGGTGCAGTGGGCGATGATCCGCGACGCCCTCGCCGCCGGCGCCACCGTCTACGACCTGCGGGGCATCACCGACACCCTCGACGCCGACGACTCCCATGTCGGGCTGATCCAGTTCAAGGTCGGCACCGGCGGCGAGGCCGTCGAGTACGCCGGGGAGTGGGACCTGCCGATCAACCGGGTGCTCTACAAGGCCTTCCAGATCTACCTCGCGCGGCGCTGACGGAGGCTGGCAGATGAGCCTGACCCTGAGCGTCGACGGCCCGCGCTGGCGGGCTCACCTGGAGTCCGTCGCCGACGGCCACCCGGGCATCGTGCCGGTCGCCAAGGGCAACGGCTACGGGTTCACGCTCGGCCGGCTGGCCCGCAAGGCCCAGTGGCTGCGCGACCGCGGCCACGACGTGACCACCCTCGCGGTCGGCACGTACGACGAGATCCCCGAGGTCGCCTCGCGCTGGGACGGCGACATCCTGGTGCTGACGCCGTGGCGCCCGTTCGTCCCGCCGTTCGACCCCAAGCTGACGAACCGGGTCATCCACACCGTCAGCCGCCTGGTCGACCTCGAGCAGCTGCTCGCCCTGGCCCCGACGGCGCGGATCGTCCTCGAGCGCATGACCAGCATGCAGCGCCACGGCATGTCGGGCCGTGAGCTGTGGGAGGCCGGCGAGGTGCTGCGCCGCCACCCCGACGGCCGGCTCGAGGGCGTCGCCCTCCACCTCCCGCTCGCGCAGGGCAACCACCTCGGCGAGGTCGGCCGGCTGCTCAACGACTACGTCGCCGCCGCGGTCCCCAAGCAGGGCAAGGACACCGTCTGGGTCAGCCACCTGACCGACGGCGAGCTCACCAGCCTGTGCGAGCAGTACGGCGACTTCACCGTCCGCCCCCGCATCGGCACCCAGCTCTGGCTCGGCGACCGGGGCGCGCTCCACGTGACGGCGACGGTCCTCGACGTGCACCCCGTCGAGCGCGGCGACATCTTCGGCTACCGGGCCCGCACCGCCCCGAAGTCCGGCCACCTGCTCGTCGTCAGCGGCGGCACCGCGCACGGGATCGGGCTCGAGGCGCCGACCGGGGACCAGTCGATCAAGGCCCGGGCCGCCACGCTGGCGAGGGGCGGCCTGGACGCGGTCGGCTTCGTGCGGTCGCCGTACTCCATCGACGGCAAGCAGCGGCTCTTCGCCGAGCCGCCGCACATGCAGGCGTCGATGCTGTTCCTACCGAACGGCGCCCGCGTGCCGGCCGTGGGCGACCGGATCGACGTCCGGGTCCGCTACACCGCGACCACCTTCGACCGGATCGACATCAGCTAGCTCGGGGCGCTCGCCCGCCGGGTCGTGGCGCGGCAGGAACAGGTCGCGGACCACCAGCACCACCAGGTAGAGCTCGCAGAGGATCCGCACCACGATGCCGACCCAGTAGAAGCCGACGTCACCGCCGCCCGCCGGCTGCAGGTAACCGCCGAGGTACCACCACACCGTGCAGAAGTAGAAGACCTCGCCGGCCTGCCAGATGATCTGGTCGCGCCAGCGCGGCCGCGCCAGCACCGCGAGCGGCAGCAGCCACAGGACGTACTGCGGCGAGTAGACCTTGTTGACGAGCAGGAACCCGACCACGACCAGGAAGCCGAGCTGGGCCAGCCGCGGGACGTGGCCGGTACGGCGACCGGCCAGCAGCCCGATCACCAGGACGGCCGCGCACCAAGCGCCGAAGAAGAGCCACGACACGTCGTTGATCGTGTCGACCGCGACGCCCTTGTCGCAGAGCTGGTCGACGATCAGCCACACCGACCCGAGGTCGGCGCCGCGGTCGGCGTTGAACGACCAGAAGACCTTCCACTCGTCGGGTCCGCTGAGGTAGGCGGGCAGGTTGACCACCGCCCAGACGACCGCCGCCCAGACGGTGGCCAGCGCGAACGCGCCGTACCTCCGCTGCCGGATGCAGATGATGAGCAGGCCGCCGAGGAGGAACAGCGGGTAGAGCTTGGCCGCCGTACCGAGACCGATCAGCACGCCGGTCAGCACCGGTCTGTCGCGGGACCACGCGAAGAGCGCGCCGGCGACGAGCGCGACCGCGATCAGGTCCCAGTTGATGAGCCCGGTCAGGATCAGGGTCGGGGACAGCGCGAACGCGGCCGCGTCCCACGGCCGCTGGCGATCGACCTTCGACAGCAGCCACACCGACAGCAGGGCGAGCGCGGCGAAGCCGACCGCGTTGACCAGCACGAAGATGGTGAGCTCGTCGTCGACCTCGTCGGACGCATGGAGGTCGCTGACGGGCTGGTCGGAGCGCTCGTCGCGGTCCGGGCTGCCGTTGAGGGTCTGGGTCAGCCAAGCCGTGCCGTAGGCCCAGTAGGAGATGCCGACCGGGTACTCCATCACCTCGTAACGGTCGCGGGTCTCCTCGTCATCGGAGTAGGGCCACGACAGCTCGGCCAGGCCGCGCGGCACGTAGAGCGGCCGGAGGTCGGTGTAGCACATGTGGGAGTAGACCCACTGCTGGTCCTTGCCCTCGGCCAGCGAGCACGGCGCCTTCTGCACCATGCCGAGCACGAACACGATCGCGGTCAGCAGGAGCAGCACCCGGGCCGGGGTCCACCACGGGTGCGGCCGCGCGTGCTCGCCCACCGGTCCGCCGACGGACTCGCTGACGGCGGCGACGACCCGGTCGTCCCGGGTCGGGTGGACGTGGGTCATCCGACCGTCATCCGCGCGGGGCGCGCCGGCCTGCCGAGCGAGGGCGTCCGCCGCCGCCCTGGCCCGATCGGGTGGTCTCGGGGTCGGTCGGACCCGTCGGGTCCGTCGGGTCCGTCGGGTCCGTCGGAAGCGTGGGACCCGTCGGTTGCGTCGGGTCCGTGGTCGGGGGCTGCGTCGTCGGAGGCTCCGAGGTCGTCGGCTCGTCCGTCGGCTCCGAGGTCTCCGGCTCCTCGGTCTCCTTGGTCTTCGTCGGAGGCGGCGGGGGCGGGGTGTACGGCTCGTGGCCGGTCTCCGGCGCCTCGCCGTCGACGTACGCCGGCTCGGGGAACTCGATCGGCTCCTCGCCCTCCATCACCTGGTCCATGACCGCGCGCCAGGTGTCGGCCGGGTAGTCACCGCCGTAGAACGTCGGCAGCCAGCCGTCGAGCTGGCCGGTGCCGTCGCCGCGGAGATAGACCACGGCGGTCGCGAACTGAGCCGTGAAGCCGGCGTACCAGGCCGACGACACCGCTCCGCCGGTCTTCGTCGCCGTCCCGGTCTTGCCCGCAGCGGGCCAGGCGAAGCCACTCATCGCGTCCGCGCCGGTGCCGGTCGCGACGACCTGCTGCATCGCGTAGGAGACATCCGCTGCGATGTCCTCAGTGAGAGCCCGGTGGTCCTGGACCTTGTGGTCGTAGCGCTCGACGCCGTTCTGGTCGACGACCTTCTCGATGATGAACGGCTCGGCCGCCACCCCGCCGTTGGCGATGGTCGCGTAGCCGTTGGCCATGTTGATCGGGCTCACCGTCTGCGAGCCGAGCGGGACCTGGACGTTGGCCTGGAGACCGTTCGAGTACGTCGGGAAGCCCCACGGGTCGTTGGGCGTCTCGGCGGGCGGGATCCCCATGTCGACCGCGGTGTCGACGATCTTCTGCGGGCCGTCCTCCATCGAGGTCGTGAGGTCGATGAAGGCGGTGTTGACGGAGAGCTCGGTCGCCGTGATCAGGTTGACCCGGCCGTAGTCCTCGTCGCCCTGGTTCTCGGGTGCGTAGCTGGCGTCCACCGTGAAGGGCGAGTTCCCGTCGAAGGTGTCCTTGAGGGAGAAGCCGTCCTTGATGCCCGCCGCCAGCGCGAACGGCTTGAACGTCGAGCCGGCCTGGCCACCAGCGACGGCCCAGTTCAGCTGCGACTCGAGGTAGTCCTGGCCGCCGTAGATGCCGCGCACCGCTCCGGTGCCGGGCTCGACGGTGGCGATGCCGACGTGGAGCTCCTTGTAGCCGTAGCCGTCGGGCCGGACCGCCTTCATGCCGTTCTCGGCCGCCTTCATCGCCTTCTCGGTGAACGTGGTCGTCACCTCGAGCCCGCCGCCGCTGATCTCCTGCTCGCTGAAGCCGAGGCGGATGAGCTCCTTCTTGACCATCTGGAGCACGTGACCCCGCTGACCGCCGTACGAGTCCTCGGACTCGACCGGGGGGAACTGCGGGAGCCTGCGGTAGGCGCGGTTGCCCTGGTCGCTGTCGATCTCATCCATGTCGACCATCGCGTTGATGACGTACTGGTATCGCTCCTTGAGCTCCTGCTTGGCGGCCTTGCCGTTGGCGGGGTCGAGGTTGTTGGGGTTGTTGAGGACCGCGGCGAGCACGGCGCTCTGCTTGAGGTCGAGGTCCTTGGCGTCGACGTCGAAGTACGCCTGCGAGGCCGCTTGTACGCCGTACGCCCCCCGCCCGAAGTAGATGGTGTTGAGGTAGCCCTCGAGGACCTCCTCCTTGGAGAGCTGGTTCTCGACCTTGAGCGACAGGATCGCTTCCTTGGCCTTCCGCTTCCAGGAGCGCTCCTGGGTGAGGTAGAGGACCTTGACGTACTGCTGGGTGATGGTGGACGCGCCCTGGGTGACCCCGCCGGAGGCGTTGCTGAACGCCGCGCGCAGGATGCCCTTGGGGTCGATGCCCTCGTTGGTCCAGAACGACTGGTCCTCGGCCGCGACGACCGCGTCCTTCAGCGTCTCCGGCATCTCCTCGAGGTCGATCGGGGTCCGGTCCTGGATGGCGAACTGGCCGAGGTCGGTCTTGCCGTCGGAGTAGTAGACGTGCGTCGTCTGGGTGGTGAAGTCCGAGTTCGGGCTGGGGATGTCGATCGACCGGTAGGCGACGAAGAAGAGCACGCTGAAGATCAGCACCATCACGAGACCGCTGATCGACCCCCACTTGGCCACCTTCCGCAGCCGTCGCTTCCACGTGGTCGGTTCAGAAGTCGTGCCTGCCTTGCGCTTGCCGTCGGCCAACGTCCTGCCTCACTCATGTGCAACGGGGGGTGCGTCGGTGGTACCCGACATGCCGCAGATCAGGGTACGCACCCGGCGTACGGCGCACCGATTCGCCACTGCCGATCCATCGGATGTTCAGATTCCGCGGATATATCGCTACGATAGGTCGGGTGACGCGCCGTGGAGACACCATCGAGCTCGCAGTCCTCGGACTGCTGCACGAGGGACCCATGCACGGCTACGAGCTCCGCAAGCGACTCAACCTGATGCTCGGGTGGGGTCGCCTGCTCTCCTACGGCTCGCTCTACCCGGCGCTGAAGAAGATGCTCCGAGGCAACCTCATCGAAGAGGTCGCCGCAACTTCGACGCCGGGGTCCACGGCCTCCCGCCGGCCGCGGATCACCTACCAGGTGACCGAGCGGGGCACCGCCGAGTTCCACCGGCTGATGTCGGAGGTCGGCCCCACCGCGTGGGAGGACGGCAACTTCGACATCCGGTTCCGGTTCTTCTCGTCGACCGACATGGAGATCCGGCTGCGAGTGCTGGAGGGACGCCGCTCGCGGCTCCAGGAGCGGCTCGACCGGGTGCAGCGGGAGCTCGCGATGACCCAGAAGGAAGTCGACCGCTACGCCACCGAGCTGCAACGGCACGGCGTCGAGTCCGTCGAACGCGAGGTCCGGTGGCTGTCGGACCTCATCAACGCTGAGCGCGGCACCCCCCTGCCGCCTGCAGCCGCAGCAACTGACAACGACTGAAGCAAGAAAGCCAAGGAGAGGGATCCCATGGGTTCGGTACGAGTAGCGATCGCCGGCGTCGGCAACTGCGCCACGTCGCTCATCCAGGGCGTGCACTACTACCGGGACGCCGACCCCAACGGCACGGTCCCCGGTCTCATGCACGTCCAGTTCGGTGACTACCACGTCAGCGACGTGGAGTTCGTCGCGGCGTTCGACGTCGACGACAAGAAGGTCGGCAAGGACCTGTCCGAGGCGATCAACGCCTCGGAGAACAACACCATCAAGATCGCCGACGTCCCGACGCTCGGCGTCGAGGTGCAGCGCGGCCCGACCATGGACGGTCTCGGCAAGTACTACCGGATGACCATCGACGAGTCGACGGCCCACCCGGTCGACGTCGTGCAGGTCCTCAAGGACACCGGCGCCGACGTCCTCGTCTCCTACCTCCCGGTGGGCTCCGAGGAGGCCGACAAGTTCTACGCCCAGTGCGCGATCGACGCCGGCGTGGCCTTCGTCAACGCGCTCCCCGTCTTCATCGCCTCCGACCCCGTGTGGGCCAAGAAGTTCGAGGACGCGGGCGTCCCGATCGTCGGCGACGACATCAAGTCCCAGGTCGGCGCGACCATCACCCACCGGGTCATGGCGAAGCTGTTCGAGGACCGCGGCGTCGCCCTCGACCGCACCTACCAGCTCAACGTCGGCGGCAACATGGACTTCAAGAACATGCTCGAGCGTGAGCGCCTGGAGTCCAAGAAGGTCTCGAAGACGCAAGCCGTCACGTCGAACCTCACCGGCGAGCTGTCCGGCCTGACCGACTCCCGCAACGTCCACATCGGGCCGTCCGACTACGTCGCGTGGCTCGACGACCGCAAGTGGGCCTACGTCCGGCTCGAGGGCCGCGCGTTCGGTGACGTCCCGCTCAACCTGGAGTACAAGCTCGAGGTCTGGGACTCCCCCAACTCCGCCGGCATCATCATCGACGCCGTCCGGGCCGCGAAGATCGCGAAGGACCGTGGCGTCGGAGGCCCGATCATCCCCGCGTCGGCGTACCTGATGAAGTCGCCGCCGGTGCAGATCGAGGACACCGAGGGCCGCGCCCAGCTCGAGGCCTTCATCAAGGGCGAGTGACCTCAGCACTCCTGCTCCAGCAAGAACCGCCGGCCCTCTCAGGGCCGGCGGTTCTGTCGTTCAGGCACGCCCACAGGCGCGTTGGCTACCGGGCTGCGGCGGCGCGGGCGAGGGCCTCGATCCGCGCGTAGTCGCCGGCAGCGAGAGCGGCGGCGGGAGTGAGCCAGGAGCCTCCGACGCATCCGACGTTGGGGAGCGCCAGGTAGTCCGCGGCCGTCGCGGGCGTGACCCCTCCGGTGGGGCAGAACCGCGCTTCGGGAACGGGCGACGCGATCGAACGGAGGTACGCCGCACCGCCGGCCGCCTCGGCCGGGAAGAACTTCATCTCGGTGAACCCGGCCTCCAGGACGGCCAGCACCTCCGACACGCTGGCCGTGCCCGGGAGGAACGGCAGCCCCGTGTCGGCCATCGCCGCCAGGAGGGCGGGCGTGGTGCCCGGCGAGACGAGGAACCGCGCGCCGGCGGCTGCGGCCTGCCCGGCCTGCTCTGGACGGACGATCGTCCCGGCACCGATGAGGATCTCGGGCACCTCGTCGGCGATGGCCCGGATGGCGTCGAGCGCCACGTCGGTGCGGAGGGTCAGCTCGATCGCGGGGAGTCCGCCGGCCACCAGCGCCCTGGCGACCGGCACCGCGTCCGCAAGCCGCTCGAGCACGACGACCGGCATCACGGGGACGACGTCCAGCAGCTCACCGGACATGGCCGACCTCCGGGACGCGCGCGGCAGCCGCGTCGTACGACGGGAAGACGCTCGCGCCCGCGTCGGCCGGACCGACCGCCGCCCGGAACGCGCCGAAGAGCTCGCGGCCCGTGCCCGCCCACGACGACGAGACCGCACTGTCGGCCGGCTGCCGGTCGCGCAGCGCCTCGGCATCCGCGACGGCGAGCACGCCGCGCTCGGCGTCGACGGTGATCACGTCGCCGTCGCGCACCCGGGCGAGCGGTCCGCCGAGGGCGGCCTCCGGGGTGACGTGGATGGCGGCCGCGACCTTGCCGGACGCACCCGACATCCGGCCGTCGGTCACGATCGCGACCCGCTGGCCGCGGTCCTGCAGCACCCCGAGCGCCGGGGTGAGCTTGTGCAGCTCGGGCATGCCGTTGGCGGCGGGGCCCTGGAACCGGATCACCGCGACCAGGTCGCGGCCGTCGAGTCGGCCGTCCTGGAACGCGGTCAGGAAGTCGGCCTGGTCGTCGAAGACCAGCGCCGGAGCGATGACGACCCGGTGCTCGGGCTCGACCGCGGACACCTTGACCACGCCGGTGCCCAACGGACCGTGCAGGACCTTGACGCCGCCGTCGGCCGCGAAGGGATCGGTCGCCGGCCGGAGCACCGCACGGTCGAGGGAGTCGCGGGGTCCGGCCTCCCACGTCAGCACGCCGTCGCGCAGCCGCGGCTCGGCCGGGTAGCGCGACAGGCCATTCCCCATGACGGTCCGGACGTCGTCGTGGAGCAGACCCGACTCGAGGAGGGTGCGGATGAGGAAGCCGACGCCTCCCGCGGCGTGGAAGTGGTTCACGTCGGCAGAGCCGTTGGGGTAGATCCGCGCGAGCAGCGGCACCACTGCGGAGAGGTCGGCGAGGTCGCCCCAGGTCAGCGTGATGCCCGCAGCGCGGGCGATGGCGACCAGGTGCAGGGTGTGGTTGGTCGAACCACCGCTGGCGAGCAGTGCCACGCAGGCGTTCACGATCGCCTTCTCGTCGACGAGCTCTCCGATAGGAGTGGGCTCGCCACCCTGCTCGGTGATCGCCACCGCCCGGGCCGCAGCGGCGCGGGTGAGCTCCTCCCGCAGGGGGGTGCCCGGATTGACGAAGGACGACCCGGGGAGGTGGAGGCCGAGCACCTCCATCAGCAGCTGGTTGGAGTTGGCGGTGCCGTAGAAGGTGCACGTGCCGCGGGAGTGGTACGACGCCGCCTCTGCCGCGAGCAGCTCGTCGCGGCCGACCTTTCCCTCGGCGTGCAGCTGGCGGACCCTGGACTTCTCGCCGTTCGGCAGGCCGGACGCCATCGGGCCGGCCGGGACGAACACCGTCGGGAGGTGCCCGAACGCCAGCGCCCCGATGAGCAGGCCCGGCACGATCTTGTCGCACACGCCGAGCATCAGGGCACCGTCGAACATGTCGTGGCTGAGCGCGATCGCCGTGGACATCGCGATCACGTCGCGGCTGAAGAGCGACAGCTGCATGCCGTCGCGGCCCTGGGTGATGCCGTCGCACATCGCGGGCACCCCGCCCGCCACCTGGGCGATCCCCCCGGCCCTGATCACGGCGTCCTTGAGGAGCGGCGGGTAGTCGCCGTACGGCTGGTGCGCGGAGAGCAGGTCGTTGTAGCTGGTGACGATCGCCAGGTTCGGCTTGCCGCCGCGACGCAACGACTCCTTCTCCGCTCCCTCCGCGGCGGCGAAGCCGTGGGCCAGGTTCGCGCAGCCCAGCCGGCCCCGTGCCGGCCCGCGACCTGCGGCCGCGCGGATCCGCGCGAGGTACTCGGTGCGACCGGGTGCGCTGCGCGCGGTGATCCGCGCGGTCACCTCCGCGACGACGGGGTGCGTGCTCATTCGTCCTCCTCCTGCCAGGTCCGGCCGTCACGTTCGATCAGCGTGGTGGCCGCGGTCGGCCCGCTGGTACCGGCGGCGTAGCGCCGGGGTCGGTGGGGCGAGGCCGCCCACTGCCGCAGGATCGGCTCGACCCACGCCCACGCGGCCTCTACCTCGTCCCGGCGCATGAACAGCGTCGGATTGCCGCGCATCACGTCCATCAGCAGCCGCTCGTAGGCGTCGGGCGAGCGCTGTCCGAACGCCGTCGCATAGCTGAGGTCGAGCGACACCGGGCGCAGCCGGATGCCGCCGGGACCGGGTTCCTTGGCCGTGAGGTGCAGGTGCATGCCCTCGTCGGGCTGCACCCGGATGTGCAGCCGGTTGGGCGCCGACACTCCCTGGCTGTGCGGGAACATCGCGTGCGGCGGCTCCTTGAACACCACGACGATCTCGGAGATCTTGCGATCCAGCCGCTTGCCGGTGCGCAGGTAGAACGGCACGCCGGCCCAGCGCCAGTTCTGCACCTCGGCCTTGATCGCCACGAACGTCTCGGTCGTGCTGTGGGGCCGGCCGACGTCCTCGGTGTACGACGGCACGACCGCCCCGTCAGCCACGCCCTCCCCGTACCTGCCCCGGACGGTGTCGCGGTCGACCTGGTCCGGCGTCATCGGCTTCAGCGCCTGGAGGACCTTGAGCTTCTCGTCGCGGACCGTCTCCTTCCCGACGTACGTCGGGGGCTCCATCGCCACCAGGCACAACAGCTGGAGCAGGTGGTTCTGCAGCATGTCGCGCAGCGCACCGGACTGGTCGTAGTACTCCCCCCGGTCGCCGACGCCGAGCGTCTCGGCAACGGTGATCTGGACGTGGTCGACCCAGCGGGAGTTCCAGAGCGGCTCGAGGAAGGTGTTGGCGAAGCGGGTCACCAGCAGGTTCTGGACGCTCTCCTTGCCCAGGAAGTGGTCGATCCGGAAGATCTGCTGCTCGCTGAAGACCTCGCCCACCGCCTGGTTGATGGCCCTGGCCGAGGCGAGGTCGTGCCCGATGGGCTTCTCGAGGATGACGCGGGAGGTCGGGTCGACCACGCCGATCTCCCCGAGCCGGCGGCAGATCGGTCCGAAGAGCACCGGGGAGACCGCGAGGTAGAAGACCCGCACCACGTCCCGGGGCCGGTCCTCCTTGAGCAACCCGTGCAGCAGGTGCCAGTCATCGGGCCGGGACGCGTCCAGGGTCAGGTGGTGAAGGCGGGCGAGCAGTCGCCGTACGGCGCCCGGGTCGACCTGGTCGACGTGCTCGGACAGTGCGTCGGCCACCAGCGAGCGGTAGGCGGAGGCGTCGAGGTCGGAGCGAGAGACGCCGACGATCCTCGTCGCCTCGGGAAGCTGGTGCTCGAGCTCGCGGTGGTAGAGCGCGGGGAGCAGCTTGCGGAGCGCCAGGTCGCCCGTGCCGCCGAAGACGGTGATGTCGCACTCGGGCAGGTCGGCGAGGTGCTCGACGGCGGGAACGGTCACGTTGGGTTACGGTACGGACCGAAGTGGGTGTTTCGCAATACATACTTCGGTATTTTGAAAACCAAAGTAGGGTGCGCCTTGTGTCGGACAGTGCAGGACATCTGCTGGAGCTGGTGCGCACCGGTCGCGCGCACACCCGCTCGGAGCTGCGCCGGCTGACCGGGCTCTCCCGCACCGCCGTCGTGGCGCGGGTCGACGCCCTGGCCGACGCCGGCCTGCTCCTCCTCGGCGCCGAGCTCGAGTCGACCGGCGGCCGCCGGCCAGGGGGTCTGGTCTTCAACAAGGACGCCGCGGTCGTGCTCGCCGCGGCGATCGGGCGCTCCCGCTCCCAGGTGGCCGTCTTCGACCTGGCCGGAGGGGAGCTCGCGACGGCGTCCTTCGACCACGAGCTGGGCGCCGGCCCCGATGTCGTGATGCCGGCGGTGACCGAGCGCCTGCAGGCCCTCCTCGAGGCCGCGGGTCGGCCGCTGCTCGGCGTCGGCGTCAGCGTCCCGGGCGCGATCGACACCACGGACGGGATCAGCGTCGACTCACCGGTGCTCGCCGCCTGGGCCGGCGTCGATCTCGCGCCCGCCTTCGCCGAGCTGGGTGCCGTGCCGACCTACGTTGGCAACGACGCCGACGTGCTGGCCCGCTCCGAGCGGATGGGCCATGCCGCCCAGTACGACGACCTGATCGTGGTCAAGGCCTCGACCGGGCTGGGGTTGGGCATCATCGCCGAGGGACGGGTCGTGTCGGGACACCTCGGCGCGGCGGGGGAGATCGGGCACACGAAGGTCGACGTGGCCGCGGGGCGGCCCTGCCGGTGCGGTGACAGCGGCTGCCTCGAGACCGTCGCCGGGGGGTGGTCCCTGGTGAACCAGATGGTCGAGGCCGGTCGCCCGATCCACCACGTCCGGGAGCTGACCGCGATGGCGGTCGCCGGCGACCCCGACGCCAAGCACCTGTTGCGCGAGAGCGGCCGCCGGCTCGGGGAACCCCTCGCGGTCGCCATCAATCTGCTCAACCCGCAGGCCGTCGTGATCGGCGGCGACATGGCCGCGGCATTCGACGTCTATGCGGCCGGCGTCCGCGAGAGCGTCTACGCCCGGGCGTCCGCGATCGCGACCCGCGAGCTGCGCATACTCCCGTCGACGTTCGGCGACCGTGCCGGCCTCGTCGGGTGCGCCGCGATGGCGCTGGACCAGGTGCTCAGCCCCGCAGCCGTGCAGTCCCTGCTCGACAAGCGCGCCGAGCGCTGACCGTCAGGCCTCGACCTCGGCCTTGAGCCGTTCGAGGGTCTTGTGCATGCCGGCGAGGATCTCCTCGTCGAACCGGTCGAGCCCGCCCATGACGACGCCCTGGAGCTTGGCCGACATGGGCGCCAGGCCCTCCGGCGCCTCCCGCCGTACGGCGACCCGGGTGCCGCCGTCCGCGAGCGGCTCCAGCGTGTAGGACCAGATCGTGAAGTTGTCCTTCACGCGGAACGCGAGCTCGCGGGGCGGCTCGAACCGGATCACCTTCGACCGGGTCGGCCACACCTTCCAGCCGCTGCGGTTGATGTTGAGGGTCTTCGTGCCGAGCCCGCCCGGGCCGCGCTAGATGGTCTTCACCACCTGCGGGCTCCAGGACGCCATCCGCGGGAGGTCCGACACCAGCGGCCAGATCTCCTCGGGGGTCGCCGCAATTTCGAGCGTCGCTTCGAGCGTCTTCGCCTCGATCGTCGTCATGCCCGCGACCCTAGGTGCGGGCCACGGGCTGGGTCATCCGACCGTGGTAGGCATCACGATCCGGGTCAGATTGCGCGGGTCACGGTGATGGTGACGTTGCTGCAGCCGGCGGCGAGGTTCTGCATCGCGGTCTTCTCGCCGCTGTTGACCGTGAGCCGCCACCGGATCTTCACGGCGACGAACTCCCGCAGGTAGCGGCACTTGTCGTACGTCGGGAGCCACTCGGCCGGGTCCTTGTCGCCCTTGGCCTGGTTGACGCTGTCGGTGACGCCCACGAGCGAGCGGTAGTCACCGAGGTCGTTGGCGTAGGACTGCCGCTGGCTGCTGGTCCAGTTGCGCGCGCCGGAGTCCCAGGCCTCGGCGAGCGGCACCACGTGGTCGATGTCGATCCGTCCCGGGTCGGTCCACGAGACCCGGTCGTAGTAGGAGAACCAGCGGCCACCGGAGACGTTGCTGCACGTCACCGAGGTCTCGGACTCGAGGTCGAGGACCTCGTACCGGGTGCTGCACCCGTCGCCGTCGACGTCGATCCAGTGGTGACGAGACCCGAGAGGATCGTGCGCATGCGTCGATGGTGACACCGGTTCCGGTCAGGCGCGGGTATTCCACCACTCCCGCAGCGCGGCGGTCGCGTCCTCCTCGGTCATCGGCCCGTTGTCGAGACGCAGCTCGAGGAGGAACTTGTAGGCCTCGCCGACCTCGCGGCCCGGCGGGATGCCGAGGATCTCCATGATCTGGTTGCCGTCGAGGTCGGGCCGGATCGCGGCGAGCTCCTCCTCCTCGGACAGCCGCGCGATCCGGGCCTCCAGGTCGTCATAGGTACGACGAAGCCGGTCGGCCTTGCGCGCGTTGCGGGTCGTGCAGTCGGCGCGGGTGAGCACGTGCAGCCGGGCCAGCTGGTCGCCGGCGTCGCGGACGTAGCGTCGTACGGCCGAGTCGGTCCACTCCCCGGAGCCGTAGCCGTGGAACCGCAGGTGCAGCTCGACCAGGTGGCAGACCGCGTCGATCTGGTCGCCGGAGAAGCGCAGGGCCTGCATCCGCTTGCGGGTGATCTTGGCGCCCACGACGTCGTGGTGGTGGAAGGTCACGGTGCCGTCGTCGAGGAACTTGCGGGTCTTGGGCTTGCCGACGTCGTGCATCAGGGCCGCGAACCGCGAGACGAAATCAGGCTTCCCGCCCAGCCGGTCCTCGAGGTCGATGGCCTGCTCGAGCACGGTCAGCGTGTGCTCGTAGACGTCCTTGTGCCGGTGGTGCTCGTCGCGCTCGAGCTTGAGCGCCACCAGCTCGGGCAGCACGTGGTCGGCCAGACCGGTGTCGACGAGCAGGGTGAGGCCGCGCCGGGGGTAGGGGGCGCACACCAGCTTCACCAGCTCGTCGCGCACCCGCTCGGCGGACACGATCGTGATCCGGTCGGCCATGTCGCGCATCGCGGCGATCACCGCGTCGTCGACCGTGAACCCGAGCTGCGCGGCGAACCGGGCGGCCCGCATCATCCGCAGCGGGTCGTCGGAGAAGGAGTCCTCGGGCCGTCCCGGCGTGCGCAGCACCCGGTTGGCGAGGTCGAGCACGCCGCCGTACGGGTCCTCGATGTCCTGGCCCGGCACCCGCACCGCCATCGCGTTGACGGTGAAGTCGCGCCGGCCCAGGTCACCGGCCAGGGTGTCGCCGTACTTCACCTCGGGCTTGCGCGAGGCCGGGTCGTAGGCCTCCGAGCGGTACGTCGTCACCTCGACCACCCAGTCGCCCTTGCGGCAGCCGATCGTCCCGAAGTCGCGCCCCATGTCCCACCAGGCGTCGCCCCAGGACTTGAGGATCCGGTCCGTCTGCTCCGGCCGGGCAGACGTCGTGAAGTCGAGGTCGTTGGAGTGCCGACCGAGCATCGCGTCCCGCACCGGCCCGCCGACCAGCGCCAGCTCGTGCCCCGCCGCGGCGAAGCGCTCACCCAGCTCGTCGATCACGGGCCCGATCCGGGCCAGCTCCGCCGCCACCGACTGCTGGACGTCGACGAGCCGGATCGGCTCAGCAGGGGGCTCGGACACGGGCGGGAGTCTACGGAGCGCCCCTCCCCGTCGCTCACAGCCGGTCGCACTACCCTCGGGGCGTGGTCCTCCGCCCTCTCCTGCTGCGTGCTGCCCTGGGGGCGGCGACGGCGCTGGCGACCGGAGTGGCGATCACGCCGTCGGCGGCCGCGGCGGTGCCGGCGGGGGCGTCGGCAGGGGCGTCGGCGGCCGAGGACGACCACCTCTATCCCGTCCCCGCGTCGTACGACGCCCCCCTGCTCGTCACCATCGACGAGCTCACCCCGGGCGAGCTGCCGCGACGGGGCCCGGTGGTCGTGTCGGGAACCGTGGTCAACCGCGACGTGGAGGCCTGGACCGGGATCGCCGTCTATCCCGTCATCAACGCCGGCTCCCAGTGCGACGGCTGCCCGCCGCCGATCACGACCGCGGCCGAGCTGGCCGAGGCCGCGGAGGCCGACCCCGAGGCGGTCGTCGGCAACCGGATCACTGACGCCCGGGTCAGCTACGACATCGACGAGCTGGAGCCGGGCGAGGTGCAGCCGTACTCCATCCGCATCCCGCGCAGCCTGCTCGAGGTGCCCACCCCGGGCGTCTACTGGTTCGGCGTGCACGCCCTCGGTGCCAGCGCGAGCACCTCGGACGACTCCGTCGCCGACGGTCGCGCGCGCACCTTCCTCCCCTACATCCCGCGCGGCAGGGACGGCGTGCGCGGCAAGATCGACACCGCGGTCGTGGTGCCCCTGCGTCACCGGATCCGCTACCTGGCCAGCGGCCGCCTCGCCAGGAAGCAGGACTGGGAGTCGGCGTTCGAGTCCGACGGCGAGCTGGGCGGGCCGCTCGCGTTCGGTGCCGCGGCCGTCGGCCGGCCGGTGACCTGGCTGATCGACCCCGCCGTACCCGACGCGGCCCGCCGGCTGCGCCGCGGCAACCCGCCGCGCGACCTCGGCCCGGACGAGACCGACGCCGGAAACCCGGCGGACGAGGCGGGCGACGACGCGACCGACGACACCGAGACCGCCGACGACGACGCGGTCGCACGGGCCGCGGGCGACTGGCTGGACTCCCTCGAGGTGCAGCTCCGCGGCGAGGAGGTGCTCGCGCTGCCGTACGGCGACCTCGACATGTCGGCCACGCCGGAGCGGCTGCCCGCGCTCTACCCACTGGCCCGCGAACGGCCGGGCGACCTGATCTCCGCGTGGGAGACGCCGACCACGCCGGCGATCGCGTCGCCGGGTGGCTTCCTCGACCCGTCCGCGATCGCGGGGATCGACGACGACAGCACGTTGCTGGTCACCGACCGGATGTTCGACCCGGGCGACTACCGCCGCGGCCCTCCGGTCGTCGGTGAGTACGACGCCCACACGATCGCCGTGACGTCGTACGGCGCCGCGTCCGGCGGGCCCGGCCCCGAGCCCCGCCACGGAGCGGTGTCCTTCCGGCAGCGGGTGCTCGCGGAGGCGGCGCTGCGGCTGATCGCCCCCGGCCGGCGGCACCCGTTGATCGTGGTCGTCCCGCGGACCGTCGACGGTGAGGCCGGCTCGACCTTCTGGGGCGGGATGGACCCCGCCTGGCTGAACCTCACCACGGTCGCCGACGCGACCGCCAAGACGCCGACGGTGATCGACCCGACCAGCCTGTCCTACCCGCTCGCCCAGGAGACCGACGAGCTCGACTCGGCCGTCTTCACCGAGGCGGAGCAGCTGATCGAGGCGGGCAGCACCCTGCAGAACCTCTACCCCGACGCCGGCTCGGTGGCTGCCGACGTCCGCGCAGAGGCGTTCGCCGGAGCGTCGTACCACCTCCGCACCGACCCGGAGGGCGCCGCGTCCCGGCTCGCCCGGTCGCGACGGTGGATCGAGCGCCAGTTCCGGAAGGTCGGGATCGACGGCCCACCGGCCGTGACCCTGTCGAGTGCCGACGGCACGTTCGCGGTCACCGTCACCAACGACCTGGAGCGCACGGTCACCGTGCGGCTCGCGGCGGAGAGCGTCGACGACGAGATCGAGGTCGAGGTGGGCGAGCCGATCGTGCTCGCCGCGGACAGCCGCACCACGGTCCAGCTCGAGACGCACACGAGGGGCACCGGCGTGCACAACGTGACCCTGTCGGTCACCGACCTCGACGGGACCCCGCTCGGGTCGTCGGTCGAGGTGCCGATCCGGTCCGGCCAGGTGAGCGAGGTGATCTGGGTGATCCTCGGCGCGGGCGGGACCATCCTGTTCGTGGCGATCGCGCTGCGGCTCTACCGGCGGATCCGCGACCACCGGCGGGGCTCGGGCGCACCCACCACAGGTGAGGCATGACGGAGACACCCAACCCGGCGGACCCGACAGACCCGGTCGACCCGACAGACGCCAGCGGCGAGCAGCGCGGCATCCTCGCCAACAGCGCGGTGATGGCGGCCGGCACCGTGGTGTCGCGTTTCAGCGGGTTCATCCGCTCCACCCTGCTGCTGGCCGCGCTCGGCGGCGGCCTGCACGCGGATCTGTTCACCATCGCGAACACGGTCCCCAACATGCTCTACATCCTGCTGGCGGGCGGCGTCTTCAACGCCGTGCTGGTGCCGCAGCTGGTGCGGTCGATGAAGAACGACCCCGACGGCGGCACGGCGTACGTCGACCGCGTCGTCACCCTCGCCGTCCTGTTCCTCGGCGCGGTCACGGCGCTGCTGGTCGTCGCCGCGCCGTGGGTGATGGACCTGCTCCTCGATCCCAAGTTCGGCGAGCCGGAGCTCGCAGCGCAACGCCAGTCGGCCATCGACTTCGCGCGCTTCTGCCTGCCGCAGGTGTTCTTCTACGGCGTGTTCGTGCTGGTGGGCCAGATCCTCAACGCGCGTGGGCGGTTCGGCCCGATGATGTGGGCGCCGATCGCCAACAACGTGATCGCGGTCGGCGTGCTCGTCGTCTACCTGTTCGCGTTCGGTGCGGCGACGACGGCCGAGCAGTACGGCGCGTTCACGATGTCGCAGGAGCTGCTGCTCGGCATCGGCTCGACGCTCGGCATCGTCGCCCAGTTCCTGATCCTCGTGCCCTACCTGCGGGCGGCCGGCGTGCGGCTCCGGCCGCGGTTCGACTTCCGCGGCGTCGGCCTCGGTCACACGATGCGCCTCGCCATCTGGACGGTGCTCTTCGTGGTCGTCAACC
This sequence comes from Nocardioides immobilis, assembly GCF_003515065.1. Lineage (GTDB taxonomy): Bacteria > Actinomycetota > Actinomycetes > Propionibacteriales > Nocardioidaceae > Nocardioides > Nocardioides immobilis. The sequence goes on along the minus strand of NZ_QXGH01000017.1, from coordinate 29,271 downwards.
AGGCCGCGTACGTCGTCGTGGTCCGGCTCGCCTCCCACGGCACCGCGTCCGACGCGGAGGGCACCGGCATCACGATCTACTCGTCGGCGCAGCTGGCGGTGATGGTGCCGCACTCGATCATCACCGTCTCGCTGGCGACGGCGATCCTGCCGCGCCTCTCGGCCTCCGCCGCGGCGCACGACGCCGCCGCCCTGGGCCGGACCCTCGTCAGCACGATCCGCACCGCACTGGTCGTCGTCGTACCGTTCGCGCTGCTGCTGCCGTTCATCGCGCTGTCGATGGCCCAGGTGCTGTGGGGCCACGGCGCCGGTGCAGCCATCTACCCGCGGTTCGAGACGACGATCGCGCTCTTCGGCGGTGGCCTGGTCTTCTTCACCCTCCACTACCTGACGCTGCGCGGGTTCTACGCGCTCGAGCTCAACCGCACCGTCTTCCTGATCCAATGCGTCATCTCGGCCGTCAACATCACGGTGGCGATCGTGCTCGTCGGCCGGGCCGACCCCGAGCACACCTCGCCGATGCTGGTCCTGGCCTACACGGCGGCGTACGGCGTCGGCTCCCTCCTCTCGTTCACCGTGCTGGCGCGGCGGCTCGGTGGGCTGCCGGTCGGGTCGCTGCTCGGTTTCGCTGCGCGGTTGCTGGTGGCCGGCGGTCTCGGCGCTGCCGCCGCCTGGATCGTCGGCCTGGGCCTGGACGAGGTGCTCGCCCAGGCGCCTGCCCCGGACGGCTGGTGGTGGGCCGCGGTGCATGCCGGCGTGCTCGGCCTGGTGGCGCTCGGGGTCCTGATCGCGCTGTCCCGGCCGCTCCAGCTGCGGGAGGTCACCTCGGTCATCGACACGGTGACGGCCCGGCTGCGCCGCGGCTGACGACCCGCCCGGCCGGCTCGCGTTCGGCGGATCCGCGTCGAGCTCGCGGGGTCTCTGCCCAGATCCCCTCGGCGCGGGGCACGGCACCCTACGATGGATCAGCAGCGTGCTCTACGCGAACGAGGACTGTCCCGAACGAGCCCGAACGAGAAGGACTGGGGTTGACGACGTCGACGCGGCCAGGCGAGGTGCTGGCCGGCCGCTACCGGTTGATCGACCTGTTGACCGAGAGCGGCGGCGGGCGGTTCTGGCGTGCGCACGACCATGTCCTGGAGCGGTTCGTCGCGCTGCACGTGATCCCCGAGGCGGACCCCCGAGCGCCACTGCTGCTGGCGGCCGCGCGCGAGTCCGCGACCGTGCTCGACGCGCGGATCCTGCGGGTGCTGGACGCCGAGATGCGTGACGGCAGGTGCTTCGTCGTCAACGAGTGGGGCACCGGCACCTCCCTCGACATCCTGGTGACCCACGGGGGCCCGCTCGGGCCGCGTCGGTCGGCGTGGCTGGCGGCGGAGGTCGCCGGCGCGATCGCGACCGCCCACTCACGCGGGGTGGCCCACGGCCGGCTCAACCCGGAGAACGTGCTCATCGACCGGCTCGGCGCGGTCCGGCTGATCGGGCTCTGCGTCGACGCCGCACTCCACGGGCTGCCGGCCGGGCGGCTCGACCACGACCGGCAGGACCTCGGCGGGCTCCTCTACTGCGCCCTCACCGCGACCTGGCCCGGTCCGTCGGACTCGATCGTCCCCGCCGCGCCCCACCACCACGACTCGGTGCTGTCGCCCCGGCGGGTCCGGGCCGGCGTACCGCGCCCCCTCGACGCACTGTGGACCGACATCACCGAGGCGGCTCACCACAAGCGGCGGTGGCCGGTCCACCACGAGCTCGACGTGTCGACCGCGAGCGCGGTGCGCGACCGGCTGCTCGAGTTCCTCGGCGACCCGGCCGGCCTGACCGAGGCGCTGGCGGACTCGATCCCGCCGATCAACGAGATCCGGCCCGTCGTACTGCCGCAGGTCCCGGAGATGACGCCCCACGACTTCCAACGGGCCCAGCCGCGGCCCGAGCCGCCGGCCGAGGCACCGATCGATCTCGCGGAAGAACGCGTCGAGGAGGCCGAGGACGTCGGGCCCCCGACCGTCGCCGTACCCGAGGACCCGCCGATCCCCTCTGTCGCCGACATCGTCGACCTCCCGACGGAGGCCGGCATGCCGGTCTTCGGCGACGAGGACGACGAGGTCGCCTGGCTGCGCGCCCGGAGTACGCCGCCCCCGCCCCCGCCGCCGTTCGACGAGCCACCCGAGCGCCCGCTCTTCGCGCCCGAGCCGCCCGAGGGCTCCCCGGTACGGCGGCCCCGCGACGACGTACCGAAGCCGCTGCAGGTCAGTGACGCCTCGCTCGCAGCCGCGGGCTTCTGGCCCTGGGACGTCGGTGACGGTCCGGACTCCGGGGAGCAGACCGCCGAGAACGACGCGGTCCCGGGCCGCAACTGGCTGCGGCTGGCGATGGTCGTCGCGGCGGCCCTCGCCCTGCTGCTCGGTGTGGCCGTGGCGTTCAACCTCGGCCGTGGCCGGACGCCGCTGGGCGCCGAGCGCGACGACCCCACGACTGCGCCGACACTGACGACGCCCGCGGAGCCGACGCCCAGCCCGCTGGCGGACGTGGTCGCCTTCGCCTTCGACCCGCTCGGCGCCGGCGACGAGAACGACTCCGACGTCCCCCTGGTGGTCGATGGCGACCCTGCGACCACCTGGTCGACGTCGACCTACTCCGACCAGCTCGGCCCGGTCGCACCCGCGCTGAAGTCCGGCGTCGGCGTCTACCTCGACCTCGGTGTCGTCCGCGAGGTGGCCGCCGTCGAGCTCGAGCTGGTGGGTTCGCCGACCGAGGTCGAGCTCTACGTCACCGACGACCAGCCGAGCGAGGCCCCGACCGGCGGACCGCTCGCGGACGAGACGGCCTCCGGCCCCGAGATCACGCTCGAGCCCGTCTCACCCGACGGCGCGGCGGCAGCCGTCACGGGTCGCTACGTCATCGTGTGGTTCACTTCGCTTCCGGCGGTCTCGGACGGCTTCCGAGCCGGGCTCTCGGAGGTGGTCGTGCGTGGACGCTGATGCCATGCCCGGTGCTGCGCGCACGGACGCCGACCTGCTCGCCGCCCACGTCGCCGGCGACGCCGAGGCCTTCGGGCTGCTCTTCGCCCGCCACCGCGACCGGCTGTGGGCCGTTGCGCTCCGCACCACGGGCGATCCGGAGTCAGCCGCCGACGGCCTCCAGGACGGCTTGATCGCGGCGTTCCGCCGGGCCGGCAGCTTCCGCGGCGACGCTGCCGTGACGACCTGGCTGCACCGGGTGATCGTCAACGCCTGCCTCGACCGGCTGCGTGCGGCGAAGGTACGGCGCGTCGAGCCCTTGCCCGACGACCTGGACGAGGCCGGGCGCGGATCCGTCGTCACCGCCAACGACGCGACCGACGAGCTGCTCGACCCTGCGGAGCACGGCCTGCGCAGCGAGCGGCGGGCGCACGTCCTCGCCGCGCTCAAGGAGCTCCCGGCCGAGCAGCGGGCCGCCCTGGTGCTGGTCGACATGGAGGGCTACCCGGTCGCCGAGGTCGCGCAGATCCTGGACTGTGCCGAGGGCACGGTGAAGAGTCGCTGTGCGCGCGGGCGGGCCAAGCTCGCCGTACTCCTGCGGCCGTTGCTCGACGCGGACGCCGACGAGGCGAGCCCCACACTCGCCACCGGGAACCCCGACACGAGCCCGGACGTCGGATCCTTGTCCCGCCGGGGACCACCCGGCGACCCCACCGCCGACCCCGCCGTTGACACTGCTTGACCCCCGCGACCCGACGCAAGGACCCCGATGACCACCGACGAGCCCGACGAGCAGCTCGTTCCTGCCTCCCCCGAGGACGAGACGCGGATCCGCGCGCTGCTGTCCGACGCGCGTGAGACCGCCCCGATGCCGGCCGCCGTCGTCGCACGGCTCGACGACGCGCTGGCCGGGCTCGCTGCGGAGCGCCAGGTCGACGAGGCACAGCTGACCGAGGCGACCGGGTACGGCGCGAGCGTGCACCCCATCACCCGCTCGCGCCGGCACCGGGTCGCGGCGCTCCTCGGCGCGGCAGCCGCGGTGGCAGTGCTCGGGCTCGGCGTCGGCGCCGTGCTCGAGCGTGATCCGGAGGGCGCGAACGACGCGGGTTCGGCGGAGTCCCAGGTCGACCGCGGCGACGATGACGCGGCCGCCGATGCACCCTCCGCGGCGGCCACCAGCGACGACGCGCTCAGCGAGAACAGCCCGGACGAGTCGCCGGAGATGGGTCGCGAGCTCGTCGGCGACCGGGCCTACCCCGTCCACTCGCGGCACCTGACCCGTGACCTGGCCCGGATCCAGACCGACGTGCTCGCGGACACGGCCGTCGCCGACTACCAGAAGGGGCTGATCCACGCCCCCAAGAGCTTCGCCTGTCAGAACGCGTCGTGGGGACGCGGCATCCTCGTCGGCGTGCGGTACGACGGTGATCCGGCCTATGTGGCGTTCCGTGAGCCGATGGGGGAGTCGCAGGTGGTCGAGGTGCTGCAGTGCGGCACCGGTGACGTCCTGCGCTCCACGACCCTGCCCGTTCCGAGCTAGCCTCCGTAGGTCGAGGCGGTCGGTCTGCGGCCGTCCGCGAGACCCAGGGAATGCGGCCCCTTACGATCGGGTTTGCATCCCTGTCAGGCGAACCCGAGCATTGAGGCCCCTATGTCCGACACCCAGTCGATCGAGCAGCCCACCGAGCCGCGCAACGTCATCGTGATCGGCTCCGGGCCGGCCGGCTACACCGCCGCGATCTACGCGGCCCGCGCCCAGCTGGCGCCGCTGGTCTTCGAGGGCTCGGTCACCGCCGGTGGCGCCCTCATGAACACCACCGAGGTCGAGAACTTCCCGGGCTTCCGGGAGGGCATCCAGGGTCCCGAGCTGATGGACGAGATGAAGGCGCAGGCCGAGCGGTTCGGCGCCGAGCTGATCGCCGACGACGTGGTCGAGGTCGACCTCACCGGCGACATCAAGATCGTCAAGACGGCCACCGACACCTACACCGCGCGATCGGTGATCCTCGCGACCGGCTCGGGCTACCGGAAGCTGGGGCTCCCTGAGGAGGAAACCCTTGCTGGGCGCGGTGTCTCGTACTGCGCGACCTGCGACGGGTTCTTCTTCCGCGAGCAGCACATCGCGGTCATCGGCGGCGGCGACTCCGCGGTCGAGGAGGCGACGTTCCTGACCCGGTTCGGCTCGAAGGTCTCGTTGATCCACCGCCGCGACACCCTCCGCGCCTCGAAGATCATGCAGGAGCGTGCGTTCGCGGACCCGAAGCTCGAGATCATCTGGAACGCCGACGTCGCCTCGATCAACGGCGCCGAGTCGCTCGAGTCGATCACTCTGCGCGACACCGTCACGGGCGAGACCCGCGACCTCGCCGCCACCGGGCTGTTCATCGCGATCGGCCACGAGCCGCGCTCGGAGCTGCTCAAGGGCCAGGTCGACCTCGACGACAACGGCTACGTCCTCGTCAAGCACCCGAGCACCGCGACCAACCTCCCGGGCGTCTTCGCGTCGGGCGACCTGGTCGACCACCACTACCGGCAGGCGATCACCGCGGCCGGCACCGGCTGCGCCGCCGCGCTCGACGCCGAGCGTTACATCGCGATGCTCGACCACGCCGCGTCCTCGGCCGGCTCCGCGGAGGAGACCGAGGCCGAGGTCTCGTCCACCGTCGGCCAGCCGGTCTGATCAGGGAACAAACCCCCAGCCGTCTCGTGTTCACTGAGAACCGACAACCCCAGCTGATCCATCGAAGGGAAGAACCGTGGGCAACATCCCCGCCGTGACCGACGCCGAGTTCGACACGCAGGTCCTCAAGTCCGACAAGCCCGTGCTGGTGGACTTCTGGGCCGAGTGGTGCGGCCCGTGCCGCCAGGTCGCCCCGATCCTCGACGAGATCAACGCCGCTCACGGCGACAAGATCACCTTCCTGAAGATGAATGTCGACGAGAACCCGGTCACCCCCGCGTCGTACCGCGTCACCGGCATCCCGACGATCAACGTCTACCAGAACGGCGAGGTCGTGAAGACCATCGTCGGCGCCCGCCCGAAGGCCGCGATCCTCAACGAGCTGGCCGACTACATCGCCTGACGCACGCGCGATAGTCCCTGACGAAACTGTCGTCGAACTCCGGTTCTGACGACAGAAACGTCAGGGACTACCCACCTTTTGGGCCCGCAGCGCGCTCAGTTGAGGTCGCGGTGGGCGGGGGTGGGCCGCTTGGTGGGGTGGACGACGCCGACCAGGCGCTCGAACGCTGCCTCGACCTCGTCCCGCCACGTCACCAGCGAGCGCAGCTCCATCCGCATCCGGGGGGTGAACGGGTGCTGCCGGTGGGTCTTGAACCCCACCCGCGCGAGGAACTCCGCCGGCAGCAGGCATCCCGACTCGGGGGACAGCCGGCGCCTGCGGTGCGCGAACGCCTCGACGGCCTTGATCCCGCCGCGGCCGACGAGGTCGCGGGCCATGCCCTGGACCAGCAGCCGCCCGATCCCGCCGTCGTCGTACCCGTCGGAGACGTGGGCGGTGATCAGCAGCACGGAGTCCGGGGACGCCGGCGCGGTCGGGAACTGGGCGGCGCCCGGGACGTACGACGGCGGCGCGTAGGTCAGGTAGCCGACGGCCTGCCCGTCGACGAGCGCCACCCGCCCGCAGGAACCCCACTCGCGCAGCACCTCGGACATCCAGGACTCCTTGACCCCGGCCCGGGTCTCGGCGTCGGCGAGCCGGCCGCGCCGGACCGGGTCGAGCTCCCAGAACAGGCAGCTGCGGCACGGCACCCCGAGCTCATCGAGGGCGTCGAGGTGGTCGAGCGTGAACGGGACCGTCGTGCGAGCCACGTCACCAGAGTAGGCGCCAGCGGGCGATATCGACCTGCGGCTGCGGAACCCGGCCTGCGAGGATGGGCCGGTGCGCAAGATCCGCCAGAGCCAGAAGCTCCGCAACGTCCGGTACGACGTCCGCGGTCCCATCCTCGTCGAGGCGCAGCGCCTCGAGGCCGAGGGCCACCGCATCCTGAAGCTGAACATCGGCAACCCGGCTCCGTTCGGCTTCGAGGCACCGGAGGCGATCCTGGCGGACGTCATGCACCACCTGCCGGAGTCGCAGGGCTACAGCGACTCCCAGGGCATCTACTCCGCGCGCACGGCGGTCGCGCAGTACTACCAGGCCCGCGGGCTGCGCGAGACCGACGTCGAGGACGTCTTCATCGGCAACGGCGTCTCCGAGCTGATCTCGATGGTGCTGCAGGCGTTCGTCGACGACGGCAACGAGATCCTGATCCCCGCCCCGGACTACCCGCTGTGGACCGGCGCCGTGACGCTCTCGGGCGGCACCCCGGTGCACTACCGGTGCGACGAGGACAACGACTGGATGCCGGACCTCGAGGACATCGAGTCCAAGATCACCAGCAACACCCACGCCATCGTCATCATCAACCCCAACAACCCCACGGGAGCCGTCTACAGCAAGGAGATGGTCGAGGGGCTGGTCGACATCGCGCGTCGGCACCAGCTGGTCGTCTTCGCCGACGAGATCTACGAGAAGATCCTCTTCGACGACGCCGTCCACCACCACGCCGCTGCTGCGGCCGGCCACGACGTCCTCTGCCTGACGTTCAGCGGCCTCTCGAAGGCCTACCGGGTGTGCGGCTACCGCGCCGGCTGGGTGATGATCTCCGGCCCCAAGGAGATCGCGGAGGAGTTCCTCGAGGGGCTCACCCTGATCGCGAACATGCGGATGTGCGCCAACGTCCCCGCGCAGCACGCGATCCAGACGGCCTTGGGCGGCTACCAGTCGATCAACGAGCTGATCGTGCCCGGTGGCCGGTTCTACGAGCAGAGCATGCTCGCCCACCGGCTCCTCAACGAGATCCCCGGTGTCACCTCGGTCCGCCCACGGGGTGCGCTCTACTGCTTCCCGCGACTGGACCCCGAGGTCTACCCCATCGACAACGACGAGCAGTTCGTGATCGACCTGCTCCGCGCCAAGAAGATCCTGGTCACCCACGGCTCCGGCTTCAACTGGCCGGCGCCCGATCACTTCCGGCTGGTCACGCTGCCCGACGTCGACGTCCTCGAAGAGGCGATCGGGCGGATCGCCGAGTTCCTCGCCACCCGTCGCTAGGGCGACTCATCGACAGGTCGACTTCTCGACAAGTCGAGATGTCGCTTTGTCGACATGTCAGCGTTCGTGCAGGTCGGAGGCCCCATCGCGCGTGGTGGGAGCGCCGGTCGGCCTTAGATCGGGCGGTCGTCGCGGTTGCGCGGATCCATGATGTCGACGATCCGGCGCAGGTCGTCGAGGGTCGCGAACTCGACGGTGATCTTGCCCTTGGCCTTCCCCAGGTCGATCTTGACCCGGGTCTCGAGCCGGTCGGCCAGCCGGTCGGAGATCTCCACCAGGCCGGGAGCGAAGGGCCGGGCGTGGTTGGCACGGGGCTTCGTCGTACCGGTGTCGCCGACGGCGACGATCTCCTCCAGGCCGCGGACGCTGATGCCTTCGGAGATGACCCGCTGGGCCAGCCGGTCCTGGACCTCCCCGTCGACCACCGCGAGCAGGGCGCGGGCGTGACCCGCGGACAGGACACCGGCGGCGACCCGCCGCTGGACGGCCGGGCTCAGCTTCAGGAGCCGGAGGGTGTTGCTGATCTGCGGGCGCGAGCGGCCGATCCGCTGGGCGAGCTCGTCGTGGGTGCAGCCGAAGTCCTCGAGGAGCTGGGCGTACGCCGACGCCTCCTCGAGCGGGTTGAGCTGGGCGCGGTGGAGGTTCTCCAGCAGCGCGTCGCGGAGCATGTCAGAGTCGTCGGTCTGCCGGACGATGGCGGGGATCTTGTCCAGCCCCGCCTGCTGGGCCGCCCGCCACCGGCGCTCGCCCATGATCAGCTCGAACGAGCCCGGCTCGAGCTCGCGGACCACGATCGGCTGCAGGAGCCCGATCTCCCGCACGCTGTGGACCAGCTCTTCCATCGCCTCCTCTTCGAAGACCTGGCGCGGCTGGACGCGGTTCGGCGTGATCGACGTGGGCTCGAGCTCGGCGAAGTAGGCGCCGTCGACCGTGACCAGCGGTCGTCCGTCCGTCGTGGACGCGGTCGCGTCCGATGACCCGGACGGCGTGGGGGAGGTGCTGGACCCGTCGGACACCGACTCGCCCGACGTCGGGGAGGCCGTGAGCGTCGCGGTGGACGTCGCGGCGTCCGGGGGAGCGGTGGGGATCAGTGACCCGAGCCCCCTGCCGAGGCCGCGGCGCGGCGTGTTGCTGCTCAACTCAGACTCCCCTTGGTCGCGATCTCCCGAGCGGCCTCCAGGTAGCTCAGCGCACCCGGCGAGCCCGGATCGTAGGTCATCACCGTCTGGCCGTACGACGGGGCCTCCGACACCCGGACCGAGCGGGGGATCGCGGTCTTCAGGACCTGGTCGCCGAAGTGCTCACGGACCTCCTGCGCGACGCCGGCCGCGAGACGGGTGCGGGCGTCGTACATCGTGAGGACGATCGTAGAGACCGCCAGCTCGGGGTTGAGGTGCGCCCGGACCATGTCGACGGTGGAGAGCAGCTGGCCGAGCCCCTCCAGGGCGTAGTACTCCGCCTGGATCGGGATCAGCATCTCCGCTCCCGCGACGAGGGCGTTGAGCGTCAGCAGGCCGAGGGACGGCGGGCAGTCGATCAGGACGTAGTCGTAGCGGTCCTCGCCGGCCGAGGCGGCGGTGCCGACCCACGGGTGGGCGAGGATCGCCTTCTTCAGCCGGCCCTCACGCGCCACGACACTGACCAGTTCGATCTCGGCACCGGCCAGGTCGATCGTGGCCGGTACGACGTCCAGCGACTCGCAGTCGGGGCAGGACTGGATGACCTCAGCGAGGGTGAGCCCGTCGACCAGGACCTCATACGTCCCGGGCGTGCCCTGACGGTGCTCGACGTTGAGCGCGGTCGACGCGTTGCCCTGCGGGTCGAGGTCGACCACCAGCACCCGCTGACCGAGCTCGGACAGCGCGGCCGCGATGTTCACGGCCGACGTGGTCTTGCCGACGCCGCCCTTCTGGTTCGCCACGACGAACACCCGGGTCGCCTGCGGCCGGGGGGCCGGCTCGCGATGGATGCTCTGGCGGATCAACACGGACTGCTGGACCTCGGCCGCGAGCGGCGTCTGGCTGTTGTCGAAGTCGGTGTCGTACGCCGCGAGGTCGCCCGCCGTCTTCACTGCGAATCGTGTTTCACGTGAAACGTTCGACGCGTTGGTTTCACGTGAAACGTCGCCCCTCGGGGCTTCATTGGGCGAGTCGGTCGGGTCACCCGACACCGGGGCCTCCTGTGGATAACTAGGGGCGGACTGTGGAACCTCAGGCTCAGAGGGCCGCTCGGAACCGGTGGAAAACTCAGAATGCGGACCTTCGCCGGCGGGCACTCGTCCCTGCCATGGATCCGTCACGAAGGTCTCCTCTTCCGACGCGGCGGTCGGCCCTGGACGGACCGGCTGCTGCCGCGAGCCCCGGAAGTCGGCAACGATACTCGTGCAGGATCGGCCCACGTAACCCGTACCACGCGGGTCTGTGGAGAAGGAGTGGCATCGTCGCCGTCCCCTGGCTGAGGGGCCTCGATCACGTCGATCGTGGGGGTCGCGCAGCCCAGCTTCTTGAGGACGGAAGCGGCAGCTGCCACCTCCTCCTCTGCCGAGTCGCCCTTCATGGCGACGAGCGAACCGGACGGCGCGACCAGCGGCATGCACCAACCGAGCAGCCGCTCCAGGGGGGCGACAGCGCGTGCGGTCACCACGTCGAACGTCTCCTTGCCGTGGAGTGCGTCGGCCCGGTCGCGGCGTACGACGACGTTGTCGAGGCCCAGGGCCACGACCACCTCGTCGAGGAACGTGGTCCGGCGCAGCAGCGGTTCCACGAGCGTCACCCGCAGGTCCGGCCGGGCCAGAGCAACGACGAGGCCGGGGAGCCCGGCGCCAGAACCGATGTCGGCGACCGTGGCATCGCGGGGGAGTGCGGTGGCCAGGAGAGCGCAGTTCACCACGTGCCGGTCCCACAGGCGCGGGACCTCGCGCGGACCGATCAAGCCCCGGACGACGCCGTCAGTCGCCAGGAGCTCGCCGTACTGCTCCACGAGCGGAAGGCGATCGGAAGGGAAGAGGGCCCGCACCAGTTCAGGTGCGGGCCCTGCGCCGGCGGGGTCGCCGGCGGGATGTTTCACGTGAAACGTCCGGAATCAGTCAGCCGGAAGCACGACGACGTACCGCCGCGGCTCCACGCCCTCGGACTCCGAACGCAGGCCGGCCGCGGCCACCGCGTCGTGCACGATCTTGCGCTCGAACGGCGACATCGGGTCCAGCGACATCGGCTCACCCGACGCCTTGACCTCCGCCGCGGCGTCCTCGCCGAGCTTGGTCAGCCGGGACCGCTTGTCCGCGCGGAAGCCGGAGATGTCCAGCATCAGCCGCGAACGGTCGCCGGTCTCGCGGTAGACGGCCAGCCGGGTCAGCTCCTGGAGCGCCTCCAGAACCTTGCCGTCCGGGCCCACGAGCTGCGACAGATCGGCGCCGACGATGGAGACCGCGGCGCGGTCCGCCTCGACGTCCATGTCCAGGTCGCCGTCGAGGTCTGCGATGTCCAGCAGCTCCTCGAGGTAGTCCGCGGCGATGTCGCCCTCACGCTCGAGGCGGGCCACCAGGTCCTCGCCCACAGGGGCGTCGGTGTCCTCGGCGTCGGAGTCCTCGACCTCGTCCTCCGCCTCGTTCTCCTCGGCGTCGTTCTCCTCCGCCTCGAACTCGCCGGCGTCGGTGTCCTCCGCCTCGTTCTCCGCTACTGCCGCCTCGTCGGTCACGGTCTCGTCAACGTCGGTCTCGGTGCTCACTTGCTGCCTCCCTTGCTCGGGTTGGATCCAGTGCCCGGCTTTCCGGACTTGCGCTGCGCACGGGTCTGCCGCTTGGGCTGCTGCCGCTGCGCAGGACGATTCGTCGTGGCCTCGGAGACCTCGTCACCCTCGGCGGCCGGCTCGTAAGCGGCGTACTTCTCGGGGTGCCTCGCGGCCTTGGCCTTGTCCCGCTCCTGCTTCGCCTTGGCTGCGGGCGTGCCGGGTGCGGGGTTGTTGCGGATGACGTAGAACTGCTGGCCCATCGTCCACAGGTTCGACGTCGTCCAGTAGAGGAGGACGCCGATCGGGAACGCCACACCGCCGAGGCCGAAGGCCACGGGCAGGATGTAGAGCAGCATCTTCTGCTGCTGGGCGTAGGGGCCGGTGAGCGCGTCGGCCGGCATGTTCTTGGCCATCAGCTGACGCTGGGTGAAGAAGGTGGTCGCGGTCATCGCGAGCACCAGCACCAGCGACACCATCATGACCAGGCCGTTGGGCTCGGTGCCCCAGGTCCTGGCGCCCCAGAACGAGTCCGCGAGCGGGATCTCGCCGAAGACCTTGGACTCGCCGAAGTTCTTGGCCAGATCCGTGGTGAGGAAGCCGTGCGCCTTGTTGTGCTTGGCCGCCTGGTCGAGCAGCCGGAACAACGCGAAGAAGATCGGCATCTGCAGCAGGATCGGCAGGCACGACGCGAACGGGTTCGTGCCCGCGTCCTTGTAGAGCTTCATCGTCTCTTCGGCGAGCCGCTGCCGGTCGTGGCCGTACTTCTTCTGCAGCTCCCGCACCTTCGGCTGGATCAGCTGCATGTTCCGGCTGGACTTGATCTGCTTCACGAAGAGCGGGATCAGCGCCGCGCGGATCACGAGCGTCAGCCCGATGATCGAGAGCGTCCACGAGAGCCCGCCCTCGGGGTCCAGACCGCACAGCTCGAACAGCTTGTGCCAGCCGATCAGTACCGCCGAGATGATGTAGTACAGCGGCACCATGATGAAGTGGCCGATGTCGCCGATGATGCCCACTCAGGCTCCTTGTCGGGTCGTCACGTCCGCGGCGATCGCGCCGCCGCGTGGGGTTCGGGGTGGTACGTGGTCAACGCCGCCGGCCGCCCACGGGTGGCACCGGGCCAAGCGTCGAGCAGCCAACCAGCTGCCCTTGATGCTGCCGTGCGTCTGCACCGCCTCGAGCGCGTACGCCGAGCAGGAGGGGTAGTAGCGGCAGACCTCGCCGTACAACGGGCTGATCACCGCGCGGTAGCCGCGCAGCAGCGCGACCAGCAGCCACTTCACCGCTCCACCTGTCCGGAACCGGCAGCGTCCCGACGCTCAGGGGTTCTCAGGCTCCTGTCCAGGCAACGGTCCAGGTCGGCGACGAGTTCCTCGTACGACGCCGCGGCCGCTGCCGGCTGAGCGCGTACGACGAGGAGCGCCCCGCCAGGAAGCAGCGCAGTCCGGGCCCGAGCCGCGTGCCGCAGCCGCCGCTTCACCTTGTTGCGGACGACGGCCGGACCGACCGCCTTGCTCACGACGAAGCCGATCCGGGCTCTGCCTGCCGCAGCGTCATCGCCCACCGCCAGGTGCGTCACCAGGGTGCGCGCTCCCGACCGACGGCCCGCCTTGACGGCGCGTCGGAACTGCTCGGGGCGCGTCAGCCGGTGATCGGCAGGAAGCACTGAGCCCTCCAGGGGGCCCGGTCAGAGAGCTGGGGCATGGCCCGCAGCCTCAGACGGCCAGGCTCTTGCGACCCTTCCGGCGACGGTTCGCCAGGATGGCGCGACCGGCGCGGGTGCGCATCCGCAGTCGGAACCCGTGCGTCTTGTGGCGACGACGGTTGTTCGGCTGGTACGTCCGCTTGCTCACGATCGACCTCTCAGATGGAACGTCTTGGGCTGCCTATATTTCGGGCAGGCCATCCGGCGCGGCCCGGCAGCAGAGTGCAGGCTTGCGCACTCGGCCCGATGCGGTGGTGGCAGCTTCGGCTGGCACCGCGCGTCCGTGGACCTCGAGCAGGAGATGACCCCCGGCAAGCTGGCCACGGACATGCGGCACCGGTCGACACCGGATGACCGCACAACGGTACGCGGCGGGCATCTGGCGGGTCAAACCGGCGAAACAGCCGACCCTACGCCGATCGCCGGCCGGTTCGCGCGCACCCCGCCGCACCTCTGTGGAATCCATCCTGAGATCCTGTGGAGAACGGGTTGATCGAAGGCCGCAGCCCGGTTAGGTTCGGTGGTTCCGGGATTCCCCGCCGGTTCGGGTTGCAGAGGACCCACGCGTTGCCGCAATCGTCGGCCGCCAATCCAAGAACTGGCGTCTGACCTGCGCAAACGCGGAGTCGACAGCGACCGGGACGGCCTCGGCAGGGCGTCGGGAACGGCGCCGACCACGAGTTCACAGCCTGTGGACAAAGTTGTGGAGCAGGCCGGACGACAGATCTGGGAGAGGAAGCCGTGAGCGGGAACGACGAGCACGTGGAGATGCGGTCCGAGAGCCCGGAGGCCGATCCCGCACTGGCCCGGCTCGAGGAGGCCTGGCACGCGGTCATCGACGACCTGCAGGCGCCGCAGCGGGCATGGCTGCAGGCCAGCCGGCCGGTGACCCTCCACGGCACCACGGCGATCGTCGCCGTCCCCGACGACTTCACCCGCAAGCGGCTCGAGGGCCGGGTGCGGGGTCACCTGGAGGACGCGCTCACCGACCGGTTCGGCCACGACGTCCAGCTGGCCGTCACCGTCGACCCCACCCTGCGCCCTGACGGTGTCGACACCGGCCACCCCGAGCCCGCAGGTCCGGCGCCCCTCGCGGTCGAGCCCGTGGAGCCGAACGGATTCGGCGACTTGTCGACAAATCGACTTGTCGATCAATCGGCGTACGACGACGACTCGACCCCCACGTTCGACGCGATCCGGAACAAGTTCCCCTCCCCGCCGCCGAGCATCACCGGCCAGGTCCCGCACACCGCCGAGTCGCGCCTCAACCCCAAGTACACGTTCGAGACGTTCGTCATCGGCTCGTCCAACCGGTTCCCGCACGCGGCAGCCGTTGCGGTGTCCGAGGCGCCGGGCAAGTCGTACAACCCGCTGCTCGTCTACGGGGACTCCGGACTCGGCAAGACCCACCTGCTCCACGCGATCGGCCACTACGTCCGCAGCCTCTACGCCGGGGCGAAGGTGCGCTACGTCAGCTCCGAGGAGTTCACCAACGAGTTCATCAACTCGATCCGCGACGACCGGCAGGACCGGTTCAAGAAGCGCTACCGCGAGGTCGACGTACTCCTCATCGACGACATCCAGTTCCTCCAGGGCAAGACCCAGACCCAGGAGGAGTTCTTCCACACCTTCAACTACCTGCACAACGCGCAGAAGCAGATCGTCCTCACGTCCGACCAGGCGCCCAAGCGGCTGGAGGCGCTGGAGGACCGGCTGCGCAACCGGTTCGAGTGGGGTCTCATCACCGACGTCCAGCCGCCTGACCTCGAGACCCGGATCGCGATCCTCCGCAAGAAGGCGGCGATGGACCGTCTCACCGCGCCGCCGGACGTGCTCGAGTTCATCGCGAGCAAGATCCAGACCAACATCCGCGAGCTTGAGGGGGCGCTGATCCGGGTCACCGCGTTCGCCAACCTCAACCGGCAGGACGTCGACCTCACCCTCGCCGAGATCGTCCTCAAGGACCTGATCCCCGAGGGCGGCGAGCCCGAGATCACCGCGCCGCTGATCATCGCCCAGACCGCGGCGTACTTCGGCCTGTCCATCGAGGAGCTCACCGGGCCCAGCCGCGGCCGGCACCTGGTGATGGCCCGCCAGATCGCGATGTACCTGTGTCGCGAGCTCACCGGACTCTCGCTGCCCAAGATCGGCGCCCAGTTCGGCAACCGCGACCACACGACCGTCATGTACGCCGAGCGCAAGATCAACCAGCTGCTCGGTGAGCGCCGCGCCGTCTTCAACCAGGTCAGCGAGCTGACCAACCGGGTGAAGATGACAGCCCGTCAGAGCTGACCCCTGGTGCGCCGACGCCTGTGGACGACACGCCCCGGAGGGTACGAACTACACGGGGAGGATTCTGTGGTTCGACGGGGCGGCCGGTTCCACAGGCCGTCGCCGTCCACACCGGCGCCTGCGGGCGCACGCGAAACTCCACACGCTCGTGCACACCCCGGATCGACCTCTCACCTGCACAGACACGACTTCTCCACAGATTCCACCGACGCTATGACTACTCCTGAATTCCAACTGGTTCGATTCGACGTCAACGAACTCCAGGCCGCTCATCTGTGGACAACCCCCCGCCATGGCAGGATGAACCAC
This sequence comes from Nocardioides immobilis, assembly GCF_003515065.1. Lineage (GTDB taxonomy): Bacteria > Actinomycetota > Actinomycetes > Propionibacteriales > Nocardioidaceae > Nocardioides > Nocardioides immobilis. The sequence goes on along the minus strand of NZ_QXGH01000017.1, from coordinate 13,163 downwards.
GATGACAACGGGGGGCACAACCGTGTAATTCCCCACGCGACGTCTCGTTACCTGCACACACCCCGCACCTCTGCAACGCGTTAGGACGCCACCGTGAAGTTCCGTGTCGACCGCGATGTCTTCGCCGACGCCGTCGCCTGGGCTGCCCGCAGCCTCCCCGTCCGCCCGAGCGCCCCGGTCCTGGCCGGCTTGTTGATCGAGGCGGGGGACGGTACGAATGGCGGCCTGGTCCTCTCCACGTTCGACTACGAGACCTCGTGCCGCGCCACGCTCACCGCAGAGGTGAGCGACGAAGGATCCGCGCTCGTCAGCGGTCGACTGCTGGCCGACATCTGTCGCAGCCTCCCGGCCAAGCCGATCGACGTGATGATCGACGGTGCCCGCGTCTCGCTCACCTGCGGCTCGGCCCGCTTCTCCCTGCAGACGATGCCGGTCGAGGACTACCCGTCGATCCCCTCGATGCCGGCGGCGACCGGCACCGTGTCGAGCGACGCGTTCGCGCACGCTGTCGCCCAGGCGGTCACCGCCGCGGGCCGCGACGACATGCTCCCCGTGCTCACGGGTGTCCGGGTCGAGATCGAGGGCGACACGATCGCGCTGCTCGCGACCGACCGGTTCCGCCTCGCGCAGCGCGAGCTCTCGTGGACGCCCGGCCAGCCGGACGCCAGCCTCGCTGCGCTGGTCCCGGCCAAGGTGCTGGGTGACACCGCCAAGTCCCTCACCGCCGGCCCCGAGGTGACCATCGCGCTGTCGGCCAGCGGCAGCGGTGACGGCCTCATCGGCTTCGAGGGCAGTGTCATCGGTCCGGGCGGCGACAGGATTGGATACAGGCGTACGACGACGCGCCTCCTGGACGGCGAGTTCCCCAAGGTCCGCAGCCTGTTCCCCAGCGAGCGGCTCACCGTCGCCAAGCTCGACAAGGCGACCCTGATCGAGTCCCTCAAGCGGGTCTCCCTCGTCGCGGAGCGCAACACGGCCGTCCAGCTCGCGTTCAAGGACGGCGTCCTCACCCTTGACGCCGGCTCGGGTGACGAGGCGCAGGCGTCGGAGTCGGTCGAGGCGCAGATCGAGGGCGACGACCTCGTGACCGGCTTCAACCCGCAGTTCCTGCTCGACGGCCTCGGCGCCATCGACGAGTCCGTGGTCGAGCTCGCGTTCACGCAGGCGTCGAAGCCGGTCGTGATCACGGGCACCGCCGACGAGTCCGCCTCCGACACCGCTGGCTCGTTCCGCTACCTGTTGATGCCCCGCCGCCTCCTGGGATAGGACACCTCGATGCACATCGGACTCATCGGCCTCGGCAAGATGGGCGGCAACATGCGCACCCGGATGCGCAACGCCGGCCTCACGGTCGTGGGCTACTCCCGTGATCCCGAGGTCTCCGACGTCGACAGTCTCGAGGCGCTCGTCGAGGCGCTGCCCGCCCCGAAGGTGGTCTGGGTGATGATCCCCGCGGGCGAGCCCACCCGGACGACGATCGCCCAGCTCAAGGAGCTGCTCGGCGAGGGCGACCTGGTGGTCGACGGCGGCAACTCCAAGTACACCGACGACCCCCTCAACGCCGCGTCGCTCGCCGAGAAGGGCATCGGCTTCGTCGACTGCGGCGTCTCCGGCGGCGTGTGGGGTCTCCAGAACGGCTACGCGCTGATGTACGGCGGCTCGGCCGAGGACACCGCGAAGGTGATGCCCGCGTTCCAGGCCCTCAAGCCCGCCGACACCACCGACGGCCTGGTCCACTGCGGCACCAAGCCCGGCGCCGGCCACTTCGCGAAGATGGTTCACAACGGCATCGAGTACGCCATGATGCAGGCGTACGCCGAGGGCTGGGAGCTGCTCGACAAGGTCGACATCGTCGAGAACGTGCCCGAGATCTTCGCCTCCTGGCGCACCGGCACCGTCGTCCGGTCGTGGCTCCTCGACCTGCTGGTCGACCAGCTGCGGGCCGACGAGCACCTCGATGCGCTCAAGGGCTACGCCGAGGACTCCGGTGAGGGTCGGTGGACCGTCGAGGCCGCGATCGAGAACGCGGTGCCGATGCCGGCGATCTCCGCCAGCCTGTTCGCCCGGTTCGTGTCCCGTCAGGAGGACGACGTGGCGATGAAGGCGATCGCCGCGATGCGCAACGGCTTCGGCGGCCACGCCGTCAAGAAGGGCTGACGCAGCGCTACAGCGCGTAGGCCAGCCGGACGAGCGCGTAGACCAGCCAGATCGCGCCGGTGCCGATGAAGATCGGGTGGCGCAGGAACTTGTCGAGCTCGGGGGGCGGCGTACGTCGTACCCGTCGGACGACGACGGTGACGGCCAGCGCGAGGATCGCCGCGACGACGACCAGCCCGAAGGCGTTGGCGGCGACGGACTCGCTCCACCAGCCGTGCGCGGCGTAGACCCAGGAACGGGTCAGGCCGCAGCCGGGGCACGGCAGCCCGGTGAGGGCGCGGAACGGGCAGATGACCGGCCCGTCCTCGATGTGCTCGGGGGACAGCAGGAACGACGCCCCGATGGCAGCGACCCCGCCCGCCGCGACGGCCTCCGCACCAGAGATGCGGAGGCGTCGGAGGAGCCGGGGCTCCTCGTGGGCGGACGGGGTCGTCGTGGTCATGCTGGGACTAGCGGGTCGCGATCAGCGGAACGGCCGGCCGTCGACGTCGTGCTGCTTGCGCAGCGCGAACATGATCAGGTCGTAGATCGCCCAGATGCCGCAGCCACCGCAGGTGAACAGCTTGCCGAGACCGAGACCGGTCTGGCCGAGGTAGAAGCGGTCGACGCCGAAGGTGCCGAGCAGCCACGACAGCAGGACGACGGTCAGCCACTCCTTGTCGGAGTAGAGGCCGGGGACGTCCTTGGCCGCGACGTACTGCTGGCTGTCGGCGCTGCGGACCGGGGTGTCGGACTTGATCTGGTTCGACACCGCCATCTGCGCAAGCGTGTTGAAGTCGAGCGGGCCCTGCTCCTGGCCGAGCACCGAGACGTAGAAGGGGCCGCCGGGGTTCATGGCGGGCGGCTGGGCGCCGTAGCCGCCCGGGGGCGGGGGAACTGGAGGTTGAGTCATGGGGAGCAGCCTAGGTCCCCGGGGCACCCTTCAAACATCATTCCCCCGGACGCATTCCCTTTTGGGGTGCCTCCGCCCGCGCTGCGGGCGCGTGGCAAGGGATGATGGGACGGTGCATGTCTCGCACCTGACTCTCCACGACTTCCGGTCGTACGGCGACGTGGACGTGCCGCTCGACCCCGGAGTTACGTCGTTCGTCGGGCGCAACGGGCAGGGCAAGACCAACCTCGTCGAGGCGATCGACTACCTCTCCCGGCTCACCTCGCACCGTGTGGCGACCGACGCACCGCTCATCCGCGCTGGTGCGGAGCAGGCGCTGGTGCGGGCCGCGGTCGTGCGGGACGGGCGGACCGCCGTACTGGAGGTGGAGCTCAACCCGGGCCGCGCCAACCGCGCGCGGATCAACAAGTCCCCGCTGTCCCGGGCTCGCGACCTCGTCGGCGTGCTCCGGACCGTGGTCTTCAGCCCGGAGGACCTGGCCCTGGTCAAGGGCGACCCGTCGGAGCGCCGGCGCTTCCTCGACGACCTGCTGGTGCTGCGGACGCCGCGGCTCGCGGGCGTGCGCGCCGACTACGACCGGGTGCTCAAGCAGCGCAACAGCCTGCTCAAGACGATCTACGCCGCGCGCGGCAGCAGTCGCGACGCGGCGCTCGCCACCCTGGCGGTCTGGGACGACCACCTGGTCGCGACCGGCTCCGAGCTGCTGGAGGCCAGGACGGCGCTGGTGGCCGACCTGGCGCCGTACGTCGGGAAGGCCTATGAGGCGGTGGCCCGCGGCGCCACGCGCGACGACGCCCGGATCGCCTACAGCACGCGGATGTCGCTGATCGAGGAGGAGGGCGGTCGCGGCGACACCCCATCCCGCGACCTGCTCGGCGTGGCCTTCCGCGCGGAGCTGGCGCGGCGGCAGGACGAGGAGATCGGCCGGGGACTCACCCTGGTCGGCCCGCACCGCGACGACCTGCAGCTGACCCTCGGACCGGGGGAGGACAGCCGGCTGCCGGTGAAGGGCTATGCGTCCCACGGCGAGTCGTGGTCCTTCGCGCTCGCGCTGCGGCTGGCGTCGTACGACCTGTTGCGCTCCGACGGCGACGACCCGATCCTGATCCTCGACGACGTGTTCGCCGAGCTCGACGCCGAACGGCGCAACCAGCTCGCCGGGCTGGTCGCCGGTGCCGAGCAGGTGCTCGTCACCGCGGCGGTCCTGGCGGACGTGCCTGCCATGCTGGCCGGAGCGACCTTCACGGTCGCGGGAGGGGAGGTGACCCGTGTCGACCGAGGACCCGACCCCGACTGACGGGGGCGCCGACGAGACCGACGGCGACCACCGCACCGACGGCCTCGACCTCGCCCGCGCGATGATGCGGGGCGCCGTGGCGCCAGGGTCGCCGGCCGCGCGGAAGCCGCTCCGCCGGCCCGGTGCGAAGACCCGGCGGGCGCGCCGGGGCAACGAGGGCGGGCTGAGTGGCGCCTACCCCGACGAGCGGGACCCGCAGCTGCTCGGTGGGGAGATCGGCCGGCTCGTCAGCCAGCGGGGCTGGGGCCTCGACCTCCAGGTGCGCGGGGTCTTCGCGCGCTGGACCGAGGTGGTCGGCGAGGAGATCGGCGCCCACTCCACCCCGGAGTCGCTGACCGACGGCACCCTCGTGGTCCGCACCGACTCCAGCGCCTGGGCCACCCAGCTGAAGCTGCTCGCGCCCACCCTGGTCAAGCGGCTCAACACCGAGCTGGGCACCGGCACGGTGACGGTGGTCGAGGTGCTCGGTCCGCACGCGCCGAGCTGGAAGCACGGCCACCGCGGACTCCGCGACGGGCGCGGTCCGCGCGACACCTACGGCTAGGTCGCCAGGGCGCCGCGGAGGCGGTCGTAACGGGCCGGCCGTCGTACCGGGGGCTGGTGGCACCCCTGTTCGGCGCTGCAAATGGCCTTTCCGGGGCGCTCAGGACCGTCTTTCGTCCACAGACCCCCCGCCCCCGAGGGGCGGAACGTGTTCAGAGCCACTCCGGACGGTATTATGGACGCGAGGCCGGGCGCACGCCCCACAAGCGTGAGCATCGGCCTTCTGCTTGCCCGCTCCCTGACCCGAAGAGGTGCCGTGACCGTCGAAGAGCCGACCACGAACTCGACCAACGCGACACCGTCATCGGCCCCGACCGGTGAGTACGACGCCTCCGCGATCCAGGTCCTCGAGGGCCTCGAGGCGGTCCGCAAGCGGCCCGGCATGTACATCGGCTCCACCGGCGAGCGCGGCCTCCACCACCTCATCTGGGAGATCGTGGACAACGCGGTCGACGAGGCCCTGGCCGGCTTCTGCGACCGGATCGTGGTGACGCTCCAGGCCGACGGCGGCATCCGGGTCGAGGACAACGGCCGCGGCATCCCGACCGACACGGCGCCGGGCCAGGACATGCCGGCGGTCACGATGGCGCTGACGATGCTGCACGCCGGCGGCAAGTTCGGCGGCGGCGGCTACAAGGTCTCCGGCGGTCTGCACGGCGTCGGCGTCTCGGTCGTCAACGCGCTGTCCTCCCACCTGATCGTCGAGGTGAAGAACCGCGGCCACGTGTGGCGCCAGTCGTTCACCATCGGCGTGCCCGACGGCGAGCTCGAGCAGGTCCGGCCGATGGAGCCGGACGAGCGCACCGGGACCACGGTCACCTACTGGGCCTCGGAGGACATCTTCGAGACCACGACGTACTCCTTCGAGACGATCACCAACCGCTTCCGCGAGATGGCCTTCCTCAACAAGGGCCTCGAGATCGTGGTCCGCGACGAGCGGCCCTCCGCCGAGGAGGTCGCCGAGGCCGTCGAGGACGACACGATCAGCAACGACATCGACCAGACCGGGGCGGACGCGATCCACCGCGGCGAGAGCGGCGGCATCGAGCGCAAGTTCAAGTACGACCGCGGGCTGATCGACTACGTCGAGCACCTCAACCGCCGCAAGGACAAGGCGAACCCGACGGTGATCGCGTTCGAGGCCGACTCCGACGCGTTCGCGTCCAAGGTCAGCGGCGACGACGCCAACCACATGAGCCTCGAGCTGGCCATGCAGTGGAACACCTCCTACACCGAGTCGGTCCACACCTTCGCCAACACGATCAACACCCACGAGGGCGGCACGCACGAAGAGGGCTTCCGGTCCGCCCTCACCTCGCTGATCAACCACTGGGGCGAGGAGTGGGGCCTGATCAAGAAGCGCGAGGACCGGGTCTCGGGCGACGACATCCGCGAGGGCCTGACCGCGATCATCTCGATCAAGCTCGGCGAGCCGCAGTTCGAGGGCCAGACCAAGACCAAGCTCGGCAACACCGAGGCCAAGGGCTTCGTCCAGCGCCTGGTCAACGACCAGCTCGGGGACTGGCTCGAGAAGAACCCGGCCGAGGGTCGCGACATCGTGCGCAAGGCGCAGGCCGCGGCGTCGGCCCGGATCGCCGCGCGCAAGGCGCGCGACCTGGCGCGCAACCGCAAGGGCCTGCTCGGCGGGGGCGGCCTGCCCGGCAAGCTGTCGGACTGCCAGTCCACGAACCCTGCGGAGTGCGAGGTCTTCATCGTCGAGGGTGACTCGGCCGGTGGCTCCGCCCGTCAGGGTCGCGACCCGCGGGTGCAGGCGATCCTCCCGATCCGCGGCAAGATCCTCAACGTCGAGAAGGCGCGCATCGACAAGGTGCTGGCCAACACGGAGGTCCAGGCGATCATCTCCGCGCTGGGCACCGGCATCCACGAGGAGTTCAGCCTCGAGAAGCTGCGCTACCACAAGGTCGTGCTGATGGCGGACGCCGACGTCGACGGCCACCACATCAACACCCTGCTGCTGACGTTGCTGTTCCGCTTCATGAAGCCGCTCATCGAGCACGGCTACGTCTACATGGCCCAGCCGCCGCTCTACCGGATCCGGTGGAACAAGCCGGCCGAGCACGAGTTCGTCTATTCGGACTCCGAGCGCGACGCGCTGATGCGCGACGGCCTGGAGTCCGGCAAGAAGCTCCCCAAGGAGAACCCGGTCCAGCGCTACAAGGGTCTCGGCGAGATGAACGCCGAGGAGCTGTGGGAGACCACGATGAACCCCGACCAGCGCCTCATGCTCCAGGTGACGCTCGACGACGCCGCCCAGGCCGACGAGATCTTCTCGATCCTGATGGGGGAGGACGTCGAGCAGCGGCGGTCCTTCATCCAGCGCAACGCCAAGGACGTCCGATTCCTCGATATCTGAGTATCTAGCCCAGAACTTAGACATCGGTAGAAACAGGAAGATCGAACATGACTGAGACGCCCACCAACCTCGGCGGCGGCGAGGGACCCGGCCCCGGCGGTCGGATCGAGCCGATCGAGCTGCAGACGTCCATGCAGCGCGCCTACATCGACTACGCGATGGCGGTCATCGTCGGCCGCGCGCTGCCCGACGTACGCGATGGGCTCAAGCCGGTGCACCGCCGCGTGCTCTACGCGATGTACGACGGGGGCTACCGCCCCGACCGCGGCTTCTCCAAGTGCTCGCGCGTCGTCGGTGACGTGATGGGTCAGTACCACCCGCACGGCGACACCGCCATCTACGACACCTTGGTCCGCCTGGCGCAGCCGTGGGTGATGCGCGCGCCGCTGGTGCAGGGCCAGGGCAACTTCGGCTCGCCGGGCAACGACTCCGCTGCCGCGATGCGGTACACCGAGTGCCGGATGGCGCCGCTGGCGCTGGAGATGGTTCGCGACATCGAGCAGGAGACCGTCGACTTCCAGCCCAACTACGACGGCCGCTCGGAGGAGCCGACGGTCCTGCCGGCGCGCTACCCGAACCTGCTGGTCAACGGCTCGGCCGGCATCGCGGTCGGCATGGCCACCAACATCCCGCCGCACAACCTGCGCGAGGTGGCGGACGGCGCCCAGTGGGCGCTCGAGCACCCCGACGCGACCCGCGAGGAGCTGCAGGACGCGCTCATCGAGCGGATCAAGGGCCCCGACTTCCCCAACGGCGCGCTCATCGTCGGCCGCGAGGGCATCGAGCAGGCCTACCGCACCGGCCGCGGCTCGGTCACCCAGCGCGCGGTGATCGAGATCGACGAGGACTCCCGCGGACGCACCTGCCTGTCGATCACCGAGCTGCCCTACATGGTCAACCCGGACAACCTGGCGCTGAAGATCGCCGAGCTCGCCGACTCCGGCAAGGTCCAGGGCATCGCCGACGTGCGCGACGACTCCTCCGGCCGCACCGGCCAGCGGCTGGTGGTCGTGCTGAAGCGGGACGCGGTCGCGCGCGTCGTACTCAACAACCTGCTGAAGCACACCGAGCTGCAGACCAACTTCTCCGCCAACATGCTGGCGCTGGTCGACGGTGTGCCCCGCACCCTGAGCATCGACCAGTTCATCAGCAACTGGATCGCCCACCAGGTCGACGTCATCCAGCGCCGGACCCGCTACCGCCTGTCCGAGGCGGAGAAGCGGGCCCACATCCTGCGAGGTCTGGTCAAGGCGCTCGACATGCTCGACGAGGTGATCGCGCTGATCCGGCGCTCGCCCGAGGTCGACGACGCGCGCCAGGGCCTGATCGAGCTGCTCGACATCGACGAGATCCAGGCCAACGCGATCCTCGACATGCAGCTGCGTCGCCTGGCCGCCCTCGAGCGCCAGAAGATCATCGACGACCTCGCCAAGATCGAGCTCGAGATCGCCGACCTCAAGGACATCCTCGCCAACGAGGCCCGGCAGCGGTCGATCGTGTCGGAGGAGCTCGCCGCCATCGTCGAGAAGTACGGCGACGACCGGCGCACGCAGATCATCGCGGCCGACGGCGACCTCTCGATGGAGGACCTGATCCCCGACGAGGAGCTGGTCGTCTCGATCACCCGCGGCGGCTACGCCAAGCGGACGCTCGCGACCCAGTACCGCACCCAGAAGCGCGGCGGCAAGGGCGTGCGCGGCGCGGCCCTGCGGGGCGACGACGTGGTCGAGCACTTCATCGCGACCACCAACCACCACTGGCTGCTGTTCTTCACGACCGCCGGTCGCGTCTACCGCACCAAGGCCTACAACCTGCCGGAGGCGCAGCGCGACGCCAAGGGCGGTCACGTCGCCGGTCTGCTCAGCTTCCAGCCCGACGAGTCGATCGCCCAGGTGCTGGCGATCCGTGACTACGAGCAGGCGCCGTACCTCGTCCTCGCGACGCGCAACGGCCTGGTCAAGAAGACCCGGCTCGGTGACTACAACAGTCCCCGCCAGGCCGGCGTCATCGCGATCAACTTCCGCGAGGACGACGACGAGCTGATCGGCGCCGAGCTGGTCAACGGCGAGGACGACATCCTGCTGGCGTCGCGCAAGGGTCAGGCGATCCGGTTCCGCGCCAGCGACGACCAGCTGCGGCCGATGGGCCGCGCGACGTCGGGTGTCACCGGCATGCGGTTCAAGTACGACGACGACTCGGTGCTGTCGATGTCCGTCATCCGCGCCGCCCAGGTGGCCGCCGAGGAGGCGGCCGGGCTCGCCGAGCACGACGACGAAGCGGCTCCTGTGGAGGCGACCGCCGAGCAGGTCAGCGAGGTGAAGGCGCAGTACGTCTTCACGATGACCGACGCCGGCTACGCCAAGCGGACCCGGATCAACGAGTACCGCCTCACCGGCCGGGGTGGCCTCGGCATCACCACCATGAAGCTCACCAACGAGGAGCGAGGCGGCCTGGTCGGCGCCTTCATCGTCGAGGACGGCGACGAGATCCTGTCGATCACGCAGGGTGGCCAGGTGGTCCGCAGCCCCATCGACGACAACTTCAAGCCGTCGGTCGGCCGGTCCACCCAGGGTGTGAGGTTCGTGTCGCCCAAGTCCGGCGACGCGGTCGCGGTCGTGGCCCGCTCGGTCGAGTCGAAGGTCGACGAGGACGAGTCGGCCGGCACCGCTCCCACCGACGACGACGAGACGGACGAATCGCCCGTTTCAGGCCCGGATGCAACAATCGAGGGTGAAGAGCCCGTCGAGTCGGGCGACAGCGGGGACGCCGAGAGCCCCGGGGGAGAGTGAGGGTAGATGTCGGACCGCACCAAGGAGCCGACCACCGTGCCTGCACCCCCGGCCGGGCCCGTGAGCACGGAGTCCGGGGCCCGTCCGACGGACGCCAACGCCCCGGTGCAGCCGCTGCCCGGCCTGCCGCCGCGCCCCGCCGGCGCACCCACGCCGTCCGCACCCGCCGGTCCCACCGCGGTCACCCCGACCGCTGAGACGCCCACCGCTCGTCAGCGCGGTCCGCGCCGGGCCCGGCTCCGGCTGACCCGCATCGATCCCTGGTCGGTCATGAAGACCGCGTTCCTGCTGTCGATCGCGTTCGCGGTCGTCACCGTGGTGTCGGTCGCCATGGTGTGGCAGGTGCTCGGCGCCGCCGGCGTGTGGGAGTCGATCAACAGCACCATCCAGGAAGGCATCGGCGGCGAGGACGTCTCCAGCTTCCAGGTGCAGGACTACGTCGGCACCAGCCGGGTCCTCGGATTCACGATGCTCGTCGCCGCGATCGACGTCATCCTGATCACCGCGAGCGCGACGCTCACGGCCTTCCTCTACAACATGGCCGCAGCCCTTCTCGGCGGCATCGAGGTCACCCTCGCCGAGGACGCCTGAGCCGACCGGCCCCGTTTTGTTCGCCCCGGCTCCGGTCGGGTACCGTTCCCTCCGGTCTGCGGTCGGGGCTTCCACCTTGCCGCAGGCCACTCGGGCCTATAGCTCAGACGGTTAGAGCGCTTCCCTGATAAGGAAGAGGTCACAGGTTCAAGTCCTGTTAGGCCCACTCCCACGCCCACCGATGGAGGCAGCGTGATCAAGAAGCTCGTGCTCTCAGCACTCGCGGCGGCTGGCGTCGCATTCGCAGTCAAGAAGCTGCAGGAAAGCAAGGCGGAGCAGGCCCTCTGGGCCGAGGCCACCGACCAGCTGCCGGAGTCCTGAGCTGCGGTTGTCGAGGAGGTCGCGCTGCGACCGACTCGAGACACGGGGCCTTGGCGCAATTGGTAGCGCACCTGCTTTGCAAGCAGGGGGTTAGGGGTTCGAGTCCCCTAGGCTCCACCACAAGAAACCGCAGGTCAGCCTGCGGTTTCTGTCGTTTGTGGTGGGCGGTCGGTGGTGCCAGAACGGAGCCTCGGTGCCAGATTGGTGCCAGATTGACGGGGAGAATGTCAGAGCCCGCGACTCCGGGCGCGCCGTACACTGGGAGGCATGGCACCGGACGCAGCCGCGATCATCAAGGCGGGTCTTGCGCTCGATCTGGACGATCGAGCCGCTGTTGCGCGCGCCCTGCTGGCCAGTCTGCCGGAATCGGCCGAGGACCACACAGCGATCGATAGCGCCTGGGCGACTGAGATCGCGCGGCGCGTTGACGACGTGCTGGCCGATCGTGTCGAGCTGATCGACGCTGACGAGCACTACGCACGGCTCCGCAGCGAACTGGCCGCTCGGCCCGCGTGAGTCTTCCGCAACGCGAGCACCCGGAGGCGGCCGCGGAGTTCGACGCGGCCCTGCGCTGGTACGAGGACCGCGAGAAGGGTCTTGGTCTGGCCCTGCTCGACCGGGCGGAAGCGTCGCGCGCTGACATCAGCGCCTGGCCGGAGGCCGCACCAGCATTCCCAGGCTGGACAGGCGACGAGACCGTCCGGTGCGTGCTGGTCAAGGGGTATCCGTATCGGATCGCCTACCTGCTCCGCGAGACCGAGATCGTCATCCTGGCCTACGCCCATCAGAACCGTCGCCCGGGCTATTGGGCCGACCGAGTGCCCACCGCCTGACTCACGAGGTCCGGGGTGAATCGGGATATCTTCGCCCAGGTATCCTCAGTATCCCCGTCGAGCTGCGCGAGATGCTCGCCGCCCGGGGTGCGAGCGGCCGTCGCAGCGACAGCGGATCGCCTTCGAGCAGGGCTTGGTGTGCGTGCCGCGGCTGCCGCAGGTGCATTTCTGGCGGTGGTGGCAGGAGCGCAGATGGACCTTGCGCACGTTGCCCGCCGCAGACTGCCCAGTGTCGGCGTCACCCAGCGCGTCAGCAGGCACGGCAGGGGCAGGCTCTCGAGGTGGTGGCGCAGCCGTCGAAGCTGCCGGGGATGGGCTGATCGGGCATAACGTCGCCCTGGTGGGCTGTATGGGTGGCCCAGCACGATCGCATCGCGTGGTCGCCAGGGGCGAACGGATTGTGCAGGGCGACAGCGCCACGCCAACCACAGTCCGGATTGTCGTGACGCTGTCACGAGAATTGGTGGGGGAAGACGCTGCCGATCAGAGTGGCCTCATCAGGTTGTCGAGGTCCTCGCGGCGTACGCGCAGGCCCCGCTTGCCGCACAAGTACGCCGGCAGGTCGCCTGCGGCGATCAGCCTGCGGATCGTCTTGACCGACGCGGCGACGTAGACGGCGGCCTGCTGGAGGGTCATCCAGTTGGTCTCAGTGCCGGGCGTCTGCGGGTGGACAGAGCTCATGTCACTCACCGGCCCGGATGAAGCGCCTGATGTCGGCGACGGTCGTGTAGAGGCGCCCGGTCCCGTTGAAGCGCCGCCACTGTGGGCCGTGCTCCTGGACGCGCCAACACCTGACCGTTCGCTGGGGAGTGCGGATCAAGGAGCAGAACTCCTCGAAGAGGACGATGTCGTTGTCGTCCCACCCAGCGGGGATTTCGATCGGAGCGATGGTCATCGTCCGACCTCCTTTCCTGGTGGTTTGTGAATGCGGATGTTCTGATGACCGAAGAGGCAACCAACCGGTGGGTGGATCGGACATCTGGAGCCGAACTTCTTCCGGCCGCTGCGTCGACGCGCTGGTCGAGCGCACCGGCGCAGACCAGGGCACCTCGGGCACCTCACTGGGCGCACCTGGGCGATCGCGCTCGAACAAACTCGACCAGGCGAACAGGGGCATCGTTGTGCGGGCCGACGCTCCCTCGGGCCCGGCGGCATCGGAGGCGCTCGCACTGGGTCAACTCGCCGGCGGGCCCTCGCGGTGGATGCCCAAGGACGCGCCCGGACAGGCACGGACGACCGGCAGTCGGGTGAGTCCGGCCACCGCGATCAGGAACCTCGATGCGACCGCGTCGAGCTGCCGGACGTGGCCGAAGGTGAACGCCCGCAGGAACGAACCCAACGTCGAGGGCGCGTAGGCCCGTGCGAA
>NZ_QXGH01000071.1 GCF_003515065.1 Nocardioides immobilis | reverse complement strand
GCCCGCGCATGCCAGTAGTGAGCCACACGAACGTGTCGTGGGCAGCCGCACAGAGAGCCACGGACCGGACGCCTGGACCGAGCCTCGCCAGGCACCGATCCTGACGTCAATGAAACAAGTAGCCGCCCGGCGCGCGCCTGGGTCCTAGAGCACGCGCACGTCGAGAATCTCGGCTCGTCCCCGCGTATCCACCTCGAACTCGGCCGCAATGTCGCTCGGACTCTCTTCGGTCGTCCATAGGGGCACGACGCCGTAGGCGGTCCCGTCTGGACGAATCTCGAGGTCACTATCGGGATGCGTCCAAACATCGTCGGGCTGAACGGTCAGCACCGCACCCGTCGAGCCGTAGTTGCGCACCCAGGTGAGCAGCGAGGGCCGCTCACCCTGCACCAGAGCATCGAGTTCGGCTCGGATCGCTGGTCGGAAGCGAGTAGGAATCGGCACGGCTCGAGACTATGGCCGGTTGCTGACACGTGCGCGGTGCCGCCCGCTACTGCCGCCAGAAGTTCGAGGTTGTCGGTCGCGATGAGGGTCGGCGCAGCCCCTGAGGCTGCGTGTGTGGGGTCAGTCGTCGAGCGTCTGCTCATGGTTGCGGGGACACCGGCCTCGCGTGCAGTCATAGAAGCCATCGTCGAATTCGACCCACGTCGACCAGCACTTCGAACAGTAGTTGAGCTGGCAGTGGTGGCAGCAGAACGCTGCCATCTCCCAATCGACGCCCCGTAGGGCCAAGGGGTCGAGTTCGTCCAGTCCGGACACGAGATCGGCCAGATCGGCCGACGCCTTGCCAGTGATGACGCCGATGAACTCAAGTCGATAGGAGGGCGCTTCTGGCGTCCAGGTAAGACGGCTCCCATCGGGCATAGGGCCGGCGTCGACGGGTTGCTCGAACTCCATCACGGAAAGGGTCGCGGCGACACCGCCGCAAGATCCGCAGGAGAACTCGAATTGTGGTTCCCCCCGAATCGTGGAGGGCTTCCCTATGCGGCTTCCCGGTCGGGGGCCGCGGTGTTCTCGTAGTTGATCGGGCTCATCATGCCCGCCGCGCTGTGTCGGCGCTGGTGGTTGTAGAAG
>NZ_QXGH01000070.1 GCF_003515065.1 Nocardioides immobilis | reverse complement strand
GCGACTCCTACCGCATGAAACAGGCCCGAGCGAAGGGAGGAACCCGACTCAACACCCACTGAACCTCAGCGGAGGGTGGGGACTTTCAGTTGGCCACCAGCGGGGACCGCAACATGGCCATTGACAGGGCCTCGTCGCGGGCGGTACGTCGGGTCCGGGCCGGGGTGTGGTGGTTGCGGCTGCGAGCCGCTTCTCGTCTGCCCGGCGACGGGAGTGCGGGTCGCTCTTGGTGGTCTTCTTGCGCTCTTCGGCGTTGATGTCGTCGATGCGGGCTTGGGCGTAGGCCGTGCGGTTTCGGTCGCGGTCGATGCTCTCGGTGATGGTCTGGTGCTCGAGGATGCCGGGGGCGAAGTGCAGCTTGCGGCGCAGTCGCTCGAACCCGTCGAGCCAGTGTTCGGAGCCGCGGGAGGCGAGGATGCGGGCGGCCTGGTGGATGAGTTTCTGTCGGACGTCGGTCTCGGTCCAGTGGCCGGCGGTGCGTAGCAGGTGGTCGATCATCGCGTCGCCGAGCGGGGAGGCGTTCTCGATGGCGTCGGTGATCGCGTCGGCGCCCTGGGTCTCGAACAGTTTGGCGGGGTCGAGGCCGTCGGGCAGTTCGAGGTGGGTGGGGTCGAGGTCGGCGGCGGTGAGGTGCCAGAAGGCCTTCTGGGCCGACTTCCATCCGGCGGGGTCGGAGTCGGTGGCGACGGCGATGCGGTCGCGGCCGTTGACCATGTCGATGTTGGCTCGGAGCAGTCTGATCTGGTTGATGGTGAGCGCGGTGCCCATGGGGGCGATGCCGGCGGCGGCGACGTTGCTGCCCAGGGTGATAGCCAGGGCGTCCATGGGGCCTTCGACGATGACCGGGAGCGCTCCGGCGGCGAGGAGTTCGCGGGCTTCGGCGTACCCGAACAGTGCCTCGCCCTTGGTGAAGACCGGGGTGGTGCGGGTGTTGAGGTACTTCGGTCCGGCGTAGTCGTGGTCGGTCTTGGTGGGGTTGCGGCGTCCGACGAAGCCGAGGATCGCCTGTCCGGTGGGGTCGTGGGGATCGCGGATGGGCATGAGGTTCCCCCCGGACCGTAGAGGCATCGACAATGAGGATCGAGATGCCAGAGAAGCGGAAGAAGTACGACCGGGAGTTCCGTGAGGGAGCTGTCCGGATCGTCGAAGAGACCAACAAGCCGAT
>NZ_QXGH01000069.1 GCF_003515065.1 Nocardioides immobilis | reverse complement strand
GGCGACTTCTAACGAGCGTTGCGAATCCTGACCGGGAGGTATCGCAATGCCGCATCGTGCATGGAACAAGGCACCGGCCGACACCAAGAGCCGCTACTTCGAGCTGATCCGCCAGGGCGCCAGCGGCTCGACTGCGTCTCAGCAGGTCGGCGTGTCGCTCAGCTGTGGATCGCTGTGGTTTATCGACGCTGGCTCGGTGACCTTCATCGACAAGCCCATCAGCACCCGGTATCTGAACCAGGACGACCGCATCGAGATCGCCGACGGCCTCGCCGCCGACGAGTCGGTGAAGTCGATCGCCACCCGGATCGGGAAGAGCTACCAGACCGTCTACCGCGAGATCGCGCGCAACAAGAAACCCGACGGCCGGTATCAGCCTTGGTACGCCCACGCTCAAGCCCACCAGCGCCGACGACGCCAACGGGACCGGCGGGTGGTCAGCGACCATCAGCTACGTGCCGCGATCGCCGGCAAGCTCAAGGAGCACTGGTCGCCGGCACAGATCAGCCGGTGGCTGCGCCGGCGCTGGCCGAAGCGACACAGCTGGCATCTGTGTCACGAGTCGATCTACGAAGCCGTCTACCGCGGCCTGATCGTCGCTGCTGACCAACAGACGCTGCGCACGGGGCGCACCTACCGGCACAAGCGCGGCCGTGGTCGCACCCGTGAGGGTGCTCTGAAACAGTCGACGAACATGAGGCCGATCCACGACCGCCCCGCTGTGGTCGAGGAACGCTCCCAGGTCGGCCACTGGGAGGGCGACTTGATTGTCGGTGCCCTGCAGCGCTCCGCGATGGCCACCCTCGTTGACCGCAAGACCCGCCACACCATCCTCGTGCCGATCCGCGGCGGCCACTCCGCACAGGTCGTCGGCGACGCGCTCGTCAACGTCTTCGCCGGCCTGCCAGGTGCCTTGCGGCGCACGCTGACCTGGGATCAAGGCAACGAGATGTTCCAGCACGAACGCATCGAGCTCGAGAGCGGGATCCGGATCTACTTCGCCGACCCGCATTCGCCCTGGCAGCGGCCCACCAACGAGAACACCAACGGGCTATTGCGGCAGTACTTCCCCAAGGGAACCAACTTCGACCTCGTCGACGACGCCCGGATCCGCGAAGTGGCCGACGAGCTCAACGACCGCCCACGGCTCTGCCTCGGCGATCGCTCACCCAGGCAGTTGATGGCACGATGGCACAGGCAACTCGTCACACCCTGATTCGCGACGATGGCCAGAAACCGCCC
>NZ_QXGH01000068.1 GCF_003515065.1 Nocardioides immobilis | reverse complement strand
GCTTGCGGAGCGATTCGATGCAGACGACCCGAAACGCGGCTGCAGTTCGCCGCCGATGCGCGTGGCCACGGGTTCCTAGTTCAGGTTCGTAGTGCGAGCCCGCGCCTGCCAACGGCCGTGTTTAACCCTCGATCCACCGATGGGCCGGGCCGGGATGAGTTGGGCGTGGCCGTGGGCGGGTGAGGGCGCGGGGACGTGACGGTGCGCCGGACCTCGGTGTCCGGGTCGTCCATTGATCCTCGGGTCGCGCAGTGGTGGCTGCTGGGTGGTCAGGCCGCGAGGGCTGGCGGCGGGTCGCTGACCCTGTCGAACAGTGCGGTCCAGGCGGTCTCCCAGGGCCAGGATCTTGGTAGGTGCAGCGTGATCCGGCGGGCTGAGGTCGCCACCCTGGCGGGGAGGGCGATCAGCCTGCGACGGATCGTTGCGGTGGTGGCCCGCGCGAGGTCTGGTGCCGCCACGGTGCCGGCCGCGCGGGTGAGGTTGAACGCGATGGCCGCGAGCACCAGCCAGGCGGCGTTGGCGGTGAACACCCCGGACGGCAGGTGTGCGAGTGCGGAGTTCTTCAGGTCGGAGTGGACCTGCTCGATGACGGCGTGATGGCGGTGGGTCTTGTCGGCTGCGACGGTGTCGAGGATCTTGGGGTCGGCGGTGGTGAAGAACGCGTGGAAGCGCCACACGTCGAAGAGCGTGTCCTGGCCGGCTGCGGTGTGCTTGTCGGCGTTGAAGTCGGGGATCCGGCGCACCACCAGCCGGCCGGACAGCTGCTCGGACCTCTTCTGGGCGCTGAAGGCGGTGAACGCGACCTCGGCGACCTCGGCCCGAGAGATCCAGCGACCGGTGGCTGCGTCGAGCACGGCATCGGTGTACTCGATCGTGGTCCACGAGTCCTCGGCGATGGTGGCGATCGCCTTCTTGACCGCCTTGTCCATCCGCACCATCACTGACACTGCGGCGATGGCGGCGTGGACTGGTCCGCGGCCGTAGAACGCCGAGTCCATCCGCACCAGAACCAGCTGGGTCTTGCCGACCAGTCGCCGGGCGGTCCTCACCGCGTCGCCGACCAACCGCTTCGCACCACGTGGCGACCCGGCCGCGCCCTTGCGGAGCCGTTGGGCCACGATCACCGGGGCTGTGGTTGCGGTCGCGAGCGTGGCGAGAAGTGCGTTGAGGCCACGGACACCGGAGTAGCCGAACCCGGCGCCCTGCTTGGCGTGGCCGTGGACCTCGATGATCGTGTCGTCGACATCGACCAACGCGTACCCCGCCGTGTCGCTGTCGAGCGTGGTGGCCGCGCCCAGCAGTCGGGTGAGTCCGGCCACCGCGATCAGGAACCTCGATGCGACCGCGTCGAGCTGCCGGACGTGGCCGAAGGTGAACGCCCGCAGGAACGAACCCAACGTCGAGGGCGCGTAGGCCCGTGCGAA
>NZ_QXGH01000016.1 GCF_003515065.1 Nocardioides immobilis | reverse complement strand
CATGACCCGCGCGTCGCCAACGACACGCTCTCCAGCTCAGACGCAGCGAAGCACGAGGCGCCCGCCCCGACTACCGGGACGGGCGCCTCACCCTGCCCTCTTGACAGGAGGCTCTACATATCAGCTGTGACCCGGATTACACGTGAGCCGGTGAGGGATGTGAGGGCGTGAGAACAAGTTGACCAAGGGGACGCCGCGACAAGCGACGAGGTGAAACGCCCGGGACCGACGATCAGTGCATTCGATGGCCACTATGCCCGCAGCACAGGAGCACGACATGACTCTCACGTCCCCCCCGGGCAGCGCTGACACCGCTGCACCTCCGACCCAGCACCGCACCGGTCGCTGGATCGACGACTGGCGTCCCGAGGACGAGAAGTTCTGGGACGAGACCGGCGCCCGGGTTGCGAAGCGCAACCTGATCTGGTCGATCTTCGCCGAGCACCTCGGCTTCTCGGTGTGGCTGATCTGGAGCGTCAGCTCCGCGATGCTCCTCGCGCAGGGGTTCGAGTTCACCCCGCAGCAGCTGTTCTTCCTGGTCGCGATCCCCAACCTGGTCGGCTCGCTGATCCGGGTCCCCTACACCTTGGCGGTGCCGAAGTTCGGCGGACGTAACTGGACGATGGTCAGCGCCGCCCTCCTGCTGATCCCGACGCTGTCGTTCGCGTACTTCGTGAACCAGCCCGGCACGCCGTACTGGGCCTTCTGCGTGATCGCCGCGACCGCGGGCTTCGGTGGCGGCAACTTCGCCTCGTCGATGGCCAACATCAACTTCTTCTACCCGGCCCGGCTCAAGGGCGCGGCCCTCGGCCTCAACGCCGCCGGCGGCAACCTGGGCGTGGCGCTCATCCAGTTCTTCCTGCCCGTGATCGTCGGCGGCGCCGGCATCTTCGGCCTGGTCAAGGCGTCGGAGGGCGGCATCCACCTCGAGCGCGCGGCCTGGGTGTACGCCGGACTCGCAGTCACCGCTGTCCTCGCGGCGTTCTTCTTCATGGACAACCTCTCCAACGCGAAGTCCCCGGCGAAGGAGCAGCTCCAGGTCCTGAAGAGCAAGCAGACCTGGGTGATGTCGTTCCTCTACATCGGGACCTTCGGCTCGTTCATCGGGTACTCCGCCGCGATGCCGCTGCTGATCAAGGTCAACTTCTGGCGGCAGCCCGTCCCCGACGTGGCCGGCATCGGCATCAACTTCGTGTTCTACGCGTTCCTCGGTGCCCTCGTCGGCTCGATGTCGCGTCCGCTCGGCGGCTACCTCGCCGACAAGTTCGGTGGCGCCCGGGTCACGATGGTGTGCTTCGGCGGCATGATCCTGGGCACGCTCGGCGTGCTCTGGACGCTGAGCCTGCTCGAGACCCTCCCGCCGCCGCCGGACGCTGCCGCTCTCGCGGCGATCAAGGCCGACCCGGCCGCGTTCAGCTACCCCGACGCCGTGCAGTCCGCGGTCGACGCCAACACGGACGTGTTCCCGCTGTTCCTGGGCATGTTCCTGCTGATCTTCTTCTTCACCGGCATCGGCAACGGCTCGACGTACAAGATGATCCCCGCGATCTTCCGCACCGAGGCCGAGCGGGCGTCGACGCCCAACACGCCGGAGCGTGACGCTGCGCTCCTCGCCGGTACCAAGAAGGCCTCCGCGGCGGTCGGCATCATCGGCGCGGTGGGTGCGATCGGCGGCTTCCTCATCCCGATCACGTTCGGCTCGCCCTGGGTCACCGACCCGCTGTCGGCCACGAAGACCGCGTTCATGGTGTTCGCCGGCTTCTACGTGGTCTGCGCGTCGGTCACCTTCTGGGTCTACCTCCGCAAGCCGCACCCCGCGAAGGCGCACCTGAGCTACGCCGGGGTCGGGATCTGACCGATGGCTCGGCGGTGTGGCGCGGCCCCTGTGGGCCGCGCCACACCGCATTTCCCGCGGGGCTGTGAGCACGTGAGAAGTAGTTGACCTTCCGGGCCAGGTGAGCGATCCGTTAGCGAAACCGGCAAGAAGTGGAATGGACACATGACCGAGAGCCAGGGCGAGCGCGTGACGCGGACCCACTGCCCCTACTGCAGCCTGCAGTGCGGCATGACGCTCCAGAAGAAGGGGCGGACCGCCCTCGAGGTGCTGCCCTGGGCGGAGTTCCCGGTCAACGAGGGTGGCCTCTGCCGCAAGGGCTGGACCGCCGCGGAGCTCCGCGGCAGCCGCGAGAGGCTGACGACCCCGATGATCAAGGATCGCGCCACCGGCGAGCTGCGTGCCGCCGAGTGGGACGAGGCGCTCGACCTGATCGCCGGCAAGATCAAGGACCTGCAGGCGTCGTCCGGCCCCGACAGCGTGGCGATCTTCGGCGGCGGCGGTCTCACGAACGAGAAGGCCTACCAGCTCGGCAAGTTCGCCCGGGTCGCACTCGGCACCAGCCAGATCGACTACAACGGCCGCTGGTGCATGTCGTCGGCGGCCAGCGCCGGCAACCAGGCGTTCGGCGTCGACCGCGGCCTGCCGTTCCCGCTCGCCGACGTCGAGCAGGCCGAGGTCGTCGTCCTGGTCGGCTCCAACCTGGCCGAGACGATGCCGCCGGCCGCGCGGCACCTCGACCGGCTCCGCGAGCGCGGCGGCAAGCTCGTCGTCATCGACCCGCGGAAGACCGCGACGGCCGACCGCGCCGACCTCTTCCTGCAGCCCGTCCCCGGCACCGACCTGGCGCTGGCGCAGGGCGTCCTGCACCTGCTCGACGCCGCCGGCGCCATCGACGAGGAGTACGTCGCCGCCCGCACCACCGGGTGGGGCAAGGTCCGCCGCTCGGTCGCGTCGTGGTGGCCGGAGCGGGTCGAGCGGGTGAGCGGCGTGATGACCGCCGAGCTCCGTGCGCTCGTCGACCTGCTCGCGGCCAACGAGAAGATCATGATCCTCACCGCCCGCGGCGCCGAGCAGCACAGCCAGGGCACGGCCACCGTCCTCGGCTGGATCAACGTGGCGCTCGCCCTGGGCCTGCCCGGGCGGGAGCACGCCGGCTACGGATGCCTCACCGGCCAGGGCAACGGCCAGGGCGGGCGCGAGCACGGCCAGAAGGCCGACCAGCTCCCCGGCTACCGGATGATCGACGACCCTGCCGCCCGTGCCCACGTCGCGCAGGTGTGGGGCGTCACGCCCGAGTCGCTGCCCGGCAAGGGCAAGTCCGCCTACGAGCTGCTCGATTCATTGGGACAGCTCGGCACCGGCGGCGGCGCTGATGGTCCTAGGGCGCTCCTGGTGTTCGGCAGCAACATCGTGGTCTCGGCACCCCGCGCGACCCACGTCACCCAGCGGCTCGAGTCGCTGGACCTGCTCGTGGTCTGCGACATCGTGATGAGCGAGACGGCCGCGATCGCCGACGTCGTGCTCCCCATCACGCAGTGGGCCGAGGAGTCCGGCACCATGACCAACCTCGAGGGCCGGGTGATCCTGCGCGAGCAGGCGGTCGAGCCCCCGAAGGGCGTCCGCAGCGACCTCGACGTGATCGCTGGCCTGGCCGAGCGGCTGGCCTCGCCCGTGCCCTTCGGCACCGACGTCGAGGAGATCTTCGCCGAGCTCGGCCGCGCGTCGGCGGGCGGCAAGGCCGACTACAGCGGCATCTCCTACGACCGGATCCGCGACGAGCAGGGCGTGTTCTGGCCCTGCCCGGCTGTGCCCGAGGGCGGCGACCAGCACCCCGGCACGCCGCGGATGTTCGCCGACTCCTTCGCCACGCCCGACGGGAAGGCGCGGTTCCTCGTGGTCGAGCACGCCGGCCCGGCCGAGCCGACCGACGCGGAGTTCCCGCTGCACCTCACGACCGGTCGGGTGCTCGCGCAGTACCAGTCGGGCGCCCAGACCCGCCGCGTCCGCTCGCTGCCCGACGCCGGCCCGTTCGTCGAGATCCACCCGATGCTGGCGAACCGGATCGGCGCCCACGACGGCGACCCGGTCATCGTCCGCACGCGCCGCGGCGAGATGAAGGCGCCCGCCAAGGTCGTCACCACCATCCGCCCGGACACCGTCTTCATCCCGTTCCACTGGGTCGGCGCCAACCGGCTCACCAACGACGCCCTGGACCCGTCCAGCCGGATGCCGGAGTTCAAGGTCTGCGCTGCGGAGGTGACGGCGTGACTACGAAGAAGCGCCTGGTCGTCGTCGGCAACGGCATGGCCTCGACCCGGCTGGTCGAGGAGCTCGTCGCACGCGGCGCGACCGACCACCTGACGATCACGGTGCTCGGCGACGAGCCGCACGCGCCGTACAACCGGATCCTGCTGTCGGCCGTGCTCGAGGGCACCCACCGGCCGGAGGCGCTGACGCTCCGCGGCGAGGAGTGGTACGCCGAGCACGGCATCGACCTCCGCCTCGGCGCCAGGGTCCTCGAGGTCGAGCGCGACCTGAAGGACGTCATGCTCGTCGACGGCACGATCATCGAGTACGACGTGCTGGTGCTCGCCACCGGCAGCATCCCGACGCTGCCGCCCATCCGCGGGCTGGTGAAGATGGACGGCTCGCTCCACGAGTCGGTCCACGCGTTCCGCTCCCTGGGCGAGTGCGAGCGGCTCCTCGAATCCGTCACCGCGACCGACGAGAACGGCGAGCCGATCAACCGGCGCGCGGTCGTCGTCGGTGGCGGCCTCCTCGGCCTCCAGGTCGCGCGGGCACTCGGTGCGCGCGGCATCGACACCGAGGTCGTCGAGGGCGGGGACCACCTGCTCCACCAGCAGCTCGGCACCGCGGCCGGCAAGATCCTGGCCCGCGACATGAAGAAGCTCGGCGTCGCCGTCTACACCGGCGCCCGCGCGGTCAAGCTCACCGACGCCAACAGCGGTCTCGGTCTCGGCGGCTCTGTCAAGGTCCTCGACCCGCTGCCGACCAACCCCGGCCGGGTCGCGCTGCGGCTCGACAACGGCTTCACCCTCGACACCGACCTGGTCATCCTCACCGCCGGCGGTCGTCCGTCCACGGCGCTGGCCCGCCGCGCCGGCCTCGAGGTCCGCCGGGGGATCGTCGTGGACGACCGGCTCGCCAGCGTCACCGACCCGGAGATCTTCGCGCTCGGCGACTGCGTCGAGCACGAAGGCCGCGTGACCGGTTTCGTCCCGCCCGCCTGGGAGCAGGCCGGGGTCCTCGCCGGCGTCCTGATGGACGAGCCGGTCAAGTACGACGGCAGCCGGATCGTCGCCCGCCTCCGGGCCACCGGCCTCGACGTCGCCGTCCTCGGCGACCCCGAGCGCGAGGTGCTCAACGGCGGCGACGTCGTCGAGATGTCCAACCCGGTCCGCGGCTCGCACCGCAAGCTCGTGATCCGCGACGGCCGGATCGTCGCCGGTGCCCTGGTCGGCGACCTCAACCGGATCGGCCTGATCACCCAGCACTACGACCGGCAGACCGTGCTCGGACCCACCGAGCCCGGCGACCTGCTCCTGGTCGAGCGCTCCGCCAAGCCCGTGCAGCTCCCCGACGACGCGGAGGTCTGCAACTGCGCCGGTGTCACCGCCGGCGCGATCCGGGCCTGCTCCTCGTTCGAAGCAGCCCGAGACACGACCCGCGCCACCACCGGATGTGGTGGCTGCGCCTCGACCGTGCGCCAGCTACTGGCAGACCGGTCCAGCCTCACCCCGGAAGGAATCAAGTGATGGCACCGCACCTTCGCAAGCAGCTCGTCGTGGTCGGCCACGGCATGGTGGGCCACCGTTTCGTCGAGTCCGCGATCTCACGCGGCCTGACCGAGACCTACGACATCACCGTCATCGGCGAGGAGTCGCGGCCGGCGTACGACCGGGTCGCCCTGACCTCCTTCTTCGAGGTCGGCGCCGAGGCGCTGAGCTACGTCCCCTCCGGGAAGTACGACGACCCGCGGGTCCGGCTGCGCATCAACACCGAGGTCGTGGCGGTCTCGCCGCGGCAGCGGATCGTCACCCTCGCCAACGGCGAGGACCTGCACTACGACGAGCTGGTGCTGGCGACCGGTGCCGCGCCGTTCGTGCCGCCGGTGCCCGGGCACGACCTGGAGAACTGCTTCGTCTACCGCACCATCGAGGACCTCGAGGCGATCCGCGACGCGTCGAAGAAGGCTGGGAAGTCGGGGGTCGGCGCCGTGATCGGCGGCGGCCTGCTCGGCCTCGAGGCTGCCAACGCGCTGCACCAGCTCGGCCTGGAGACGCACGTCGTGGAGCTCGCGCCGCGGCTGATGGCGGTCCAGATCGACGACATGGGCGGCAAGACGCTCAACCGCCACATCGGTGGCCTCGGCCTGACCGTCCACACCGGCGCCATGACCGAGGCGGTGCTCGGCGACAAGAAGGGCCGGGTCGACCGGCTGGCGCTCAAGGACCGCAACCCGCTCGACGTCGACATCGTCGTCTTCTCCGCCGGCATCCGGCCCCGGGACGCCCTCGCGCGTGCCGCCGGGCTCGACGTCGCGGACCGTGGCGGAGTCCTCGTCGACGGAACGCTGCGCTCCTCCGACGAGCACATCTGGGCGATCGGTGAGTGCGCCGCGGTCGACGGGATGATGTACGGCCTCGTGGCCCCCGGCTACGACATGGCCGAGATCGTCGTCGACCGGCTGCTGGGCGGCGAGGGCACCTTCACCGGCGCCGACATGTCCACCAAGCTCAAGCTGCTCGGTGTCGACGTCGCGTCCTTCGGTGACGCCCACGGCGAGACCGAGGGCTCGCTGGAGCTGACCTACCAGGACGCCGTCTCCGGGGTCTACAAGAAGCTCGTCATCAGCGAGGACGGAAAGCGGCTGCTCGGCGGCGTCCTCGTCGGCGACGCGGCGGCGTACGGGATCCTCCGCCCGATGGTGGCCTCCGGCATGGAGCTGCCGGAGAACCCCGAGGAGCTGATCCTCCCCGCCGGTCGTGGCGGCGTGGAGCTGGACCTGCCCGACGACATGCAGGTCTGCTCGTGCAACGACGTCACCAAGGCCCAGATCAAGGAAGCGGTCTCGGACGAGTCCACGCTCAACGACGGCGGCCCCTGCGTCGATGCGGCCTGCGTGACCACCCACACCCGCGCCGGCTCGACCTGCGGCTCGTGCAAGAACGTGGTCAAGAAGATCGTCGAGGACTACTTCACCGCCACCGGCAAGGAGGTCGACCGGTCGCTGTGCCAGCACTTCAAGATGACGCGTCAGGAGCTCTTCGACGTCGTCGCGATCCACGGCTACACGCGGTTCGACGACATCATCGAGGGCCACGGCAACGGCCGCGGCTGCGACATCTGCAAGCCTGCGGTCGCGTCGATCCTGGCCAGCCTGCTCAACCACCACGTCCTCGAGCCGGGCAACCGGCAGCTGCAGGACACCAACGACGCCTACCTCGCCAACATCCAGCGCAACGGCACCTACTCGGTCGTGCCCCGCGTCCCCGGCGGCGAGATCACCCCGGAGAAGCTGATCGCGATCGGCGAGGTGGCCCGCGACTTCGGCCTCTACACCAAGATCACCGGCGGCCAGCGGATCGACCTGTTCGGCGCCCGGATGGAGGACCTGCCGGCGATCTGGAAGCGGCTGGTGGACGCCGGCATGGAGTCGGGCCACGCCTACGGCAAGGCGCTGCGGACCGTGAAGTCGTGCGTCGGCTCGACCTGGTGCCGGTACGGCGTGCAGGACTCGGTCGGTCTCGCCATCGAGCTCGAGCTCCGCTACCGGGGCCTGCGCTCGCCGCACAAGCTCAAGGGCGGCGTCTCCGGCTGCGCCCGTGAGTGCGCGGAGGCTCGGTCGAAGGACTTCGGGATCATTGCCACCGAGAAGGGCTGGAACCTCTACGTCTGCGGCAACGGTGGCGCCATCCCGGCCCACGCGCAGCTGCTGGCCGGTGACCTGGACAAGGACACCCTGATCGCCTACCTCGACCGGTTCCTCATGTACTACATCCGCACCGCCGACCGGCTGCAGCGGACGTCGTACTGGATGGACTCGATCGAGGGCGGCCTCGACCGGATCCGCGAGGTCGTCGTCGACGACGTGCTCGGCCTCGGCGCCGAGCTCGAGGCGGCGATGGACAAGCACGTCGAGTCCTACTTCGACGAGTGGAAGGCCACCATCGAGGACCCCGAGAAGATGGCCCGGTTCGTGTCGTTCGTGAACGCGCCCGGCGTGCCCGACCCCAACATCTCCTTCCGTGACGAGCGTGGCCAGATCGCTCCGGCTGACAGTGACGGTCCCGTCTCGCTCGGCGACACCATCCCCGTAGGAGCCCCTCGATGACCGTGAGCCCAACCGGCACTGTGACGACGTTCAATGCTGTTTGCCGGCTCGACCAGATCGAGCGCGAGGGCGGCGTGACCGCCCTCGTCGGCGGCGAGGCGGTGGCGGTGATCCGCACGTTCGATGACCACGTCTACGCCCTTTCGAACTACGATCCGTTCTCCAAGGCATCGGTTCTCGCGCGCGGGATCGTCGGCACCAAGGTGGTGGACGGCGAGGACGTCCCGTTCGTGGCCAGCCCGATGTACAAGCAGGCGTTCGACCTCCGCAACGGACAGTGCCTCGACGACGCAGGCGTCGCCGTGGCGTCGTACGACGTGCGTGTGGTCGACGGGGTCGTGGAAGTGGGACCTCGCCAGGCGTGAACGTCGTGAAGGAGGAGTCCGTGCCGGACCGGCCGCTGACGGGGTTCACCGTGGGTGTGACTGCGGCGCGACGTGCCGAGGAGCAGATCGCGCTCCTCGAGCGGCGCGGCGCGACGGTCATCCACGCGCCCGCGCTGTCGGTCGACCCGAACCGGATCGACGAGGTGGCGCTGCTCGCGGCGACCAGGGACGTCCTGGCCCAGCCGGTCGACATCTTCCTCGCGACCACCGGGATCGGCATGAAGTCCTGGCTCACCGCCTGCGAGCGGTGGGGCCTGAAGGACGACCTGGTCGCGCACCTCGGCAAGGCCGAGATCCTGGCCCGTGGGCCGAAGAGCGTCGGCGCGCTCCGGCGGTTCGGGCTGCGGGAGCTGTGGGCGCCCGAGTCTGAGGAGTTCGAGGACGTCCTGGCGCACCTGCGCGGCCGCGACCTCACCGGGCTGCGGATCGTCGTCCAGGAGCACGGCCAGTCGCTGTCGATGGCCGCCCACGCGCTGCGCCGGCTCGGCGCCGAGGTGACCACCGTGACCGTCTACCGGGTCGACGCGGCGGAGGACCTCGAGCCGATGTTCGGCCTGGTCGAGGCCGTCGTGGAGGGCCGGGTCGACGCGGTGACCTTCACCGCCGCACCTGCCGTCGCGGCGATGATGTCGGCAGCCGCCACGGCCGGACACCGCGACGAGGTCATCGGCGCGTTCCAGGCCGACGTGATCGCCGCCTGTGTCGGCCCCGTCACCGCGGCTGCGTTCGAGATGTGGGGCGTGCCCTCGATCTATCCCGAGCGGTCGCGGCTGGCCGCCATGGTCAAGCAGCTCGAGACCGAGCTGCCGTCCCGCGCCGGCGGCACGTCGCTCGAGGTCGCCGGCCACACCCTGCTGCTGCACGGCGACGACGTGCTCCTCGACGGCGTCGTGGTCAAGCTGTCGCCGGCCCCCTACGCCGTCCTCCAGGCCCTGCTGGTCAATCCCGGCACCGTCGTCTCCCGCCGGGACCTGCTCGTGTCCCTCCCGTCCGGCACCGCCGGCTCCGAGCACGCGGTCGAGATGGCCGTCGCCCGGCTGCGCGCCGCCCTCGGCACCCGCTGCATCCAGACCGTCGTCAAGCGCGGCTACCGGCTCGCGGTGACGACATGACGACCCTTGTCACCGTCGCCCACGGCACCCGTCACGCCGCCGGCAACCGGGTGGCCTCCGAGCTGACCGCGGCCGCCGGCCGCCGGCTCGGCATGAGCGCGACGGCGTCGTACGTCGAGCTCTGCGAGCCGCTCTTCGCCGACGTGATGCGCGGTGCTCGTGAGCCGGCCGTCGTCGTACCCCTGCTGCTGTCGACCGGATACCACGTGCGGCACGACCTCCCGGCCGCCGTCGCCGAGACTCCGGCGCCCGTGGTGCTCGGCGGCCCGCTCGGGCCCGACCCGCTGATCGCCGCAGCCCAGGTCGACCGGCTGGTCGAGGCCGGCGCGGTGGCGGGGCAGCCGGTCGTGATGGTCGCCGCCGGCTCCACCGACCCCGAGGCCACCACCGACCTCGAGGGCGCGGCCCGGCTGCTCGGCGAGCTGTGGGGCGCACCCGTCCGGTTGGCGACGCTCGGCGCCATCGGCAGCCGGCCGGCGGACGTCGTACGGCCGGGCGACGCGGTGTCGCCGTACCTGCTCGCGCCCGGCCACTTCGCCTCCCGCGGCCGGGCCGACGCCCGCGCTGCCGGTGCTTCTGTCATCGCCGGCGTCATCGGCGCGCACCCCCGCGTGGTCGACCTGATCTGCCAGCGGGTAGTCCGGGTGCTGATGGGCGAACGCGCGTCGGCGTAGTCACCAGCCCCACCCGTCACATCGGTCGGCCAGTACTGGCGCTTGTCGGCCGTTGCATTGCCCGACAAGTGCAGGAATCACCGGCGGACCGGGGATTCCTGCACGCCTCCACACCCCCGTCAGCCCCCCACCTCCAACACCTCCGGCGTGTGCAACCGCACCAGGAACCGCCGGGCGTGGAGCGGCGCCCGGGAGGCGGTGGCGAGCGACACCAGCACCATCGTCGCGAAGGCGACCGGTACGCTCCAGGCGGCGGGCTGCAGGATCAGGGCACCGACCCAGCCCGACCCCTGGACCCCGACCACGTTGAGCACCGCGGCCCCGCCCGCGCCGATCCCGCCGGCCGCCAGCCCGGCGAGCGCGCCGGCGTCGGTCAGGCCGCGCCACCAGATCCCGAGCATGAGCAGCGGGCAGAACGTCGACGCCGCGACGGCGAAGGCGAGGCCGACCGACTGCGCGACGCCGACGTTGGTGGCGAAGAGGGCGACCAGCACGGGCACCGACACCGCCAGCACCGCCGCGAGCCGGAAGGCGGGCGCGATCGACCCCGGAGTCCCAGCCGGGCCCCGCTCGCCGACGAACCGGCTGGTGACGTCCTGCGTTAGCACGCCGGAGACCGCGATCGCCAGCCCCGACGCGGTCGACAGGAACGCGGCGAACGCACCGGCGGTCACCAGGCCCGTCAACAGCTCGCCGCCGACGCCGTCGACCATCAGCCGCGGCAGCTCGAGCACGAGCACGTCGGCGTTCCCCTTCGCGACCAGGTCGCCGCCGTAGACCCGGCCGAGCGCGGCGAAGACCGGCGGCCAGAGGTAGAAGAGCCCGAGCAGGGCCAGCACCACGAGCGTCGTACGGCGCGCGGCCCTGCCGTCCGGATTCGTGTAGAACCGCACGACGACGTGCGGCAGGCCCATCGTCCCGAGGAACAGCGCGATCATCAGCGAGTAGGTGCCGTAGAGCCCGATCGCCCCGCCGCCCGCCACCGGCACCGACCAGCTGTCACCGGCGCCGGAGCCCGCCGGCCGGCCGTCGCCGACCCAGACCACGAGCAGCACCATCGCGGGGACGAGCAGCGCGGTCAGCTTGAGCCAGTACTGGAACGCCTGGACGAAGGTGATCGAGCGCATCCCGCCCGACATCACGTTCACCAGTACGACGGACCCGACGATGAGCGGCCCGACCCACCGGGGCGCCCCGATCGCCGACTCCAGCGTCAGCCCGGCGCCCTGGAACTGCGGCAGCAGGTAGAGCCAGCCGACGCCCACCACCAGCAGCGAGCAGGCCGACCGCACCACCCGCGAGCCGAGCCGCGCCTCGGCGAAGTCCGGCAGTGTGTAGGCGCCCGACCGTCGCAGCGGGGCGGCGACGAGCACGAGCAGCACGAGGTAGCCGGCGGTCCAGCCGACGGGGTACCAGAGCATCTGCGCGCCGCCGACGAGCAGCAGGCCGGCGACCCCGAGGAAGGACGCGGCGGAGAGGTACTCGCCGCAGATCGCCGAGGCGTTGAGCCGCGGGTTGACCGACCGGGAGGCGACGAAGAAGTCGCTGGTGGTGCGCGAGAACCGCAGGCCCCAGGTACCGATCGCCAGGGTCGCCACGGTGACCGCGAGCACCGCGATCAGCCCCGGTACGGCGTCGCCGCTCACGACTCCCTGTCCTCCGAGCCGGCGACCAGGTCCGCGAAGTCGCGCTCGTTGCGCTCCACGCTCCGCACGTAGCGCCAGCCGACGAGCAGGAGGAACGGGTAGACGACCGCACCCAGCCCCACCCACGCGACCGGCAGCCCGAGCAGCTCGATCTCCGCCAGGTCCGGCCAGAGGTGGAACACGAGCGGGAGCAGGCCGAGGGTGAGCCCGATCAGGACGAGCACCCGGATCGCGAGGGTGAGCTGCTCCTTCAGCAACGAGCGGAGGAAGACGTCGCCGAGCGGCGTCTGCTCGTGCACGTCGCCGATCCGGTTGCGCGGCCCGGTCGAGTAGCGCGGCGGTCCGGTGACCCGGACCCGCTGCGGTCGCGGCTCGCTCACGAGTCCCTGGCCCGCCGTACCAGCACGTCGCGGAGCTCCCGCGTATGACGGCGCGCCACCGGCAGCTCGGCGTCGCCGACGAGGACCGTGCACCTGCCGGCCTCGGTGCGGAGCTCGTCGATGTGGGCGAGGGCGACGAGGAGCGAGCGGTGGATCCGGTTGAAGCCCGCCGAGCGCCACTCCTCCTCGAGCGTGGAGAGCGGGATCCGCACCAGGTAGGCGTCGCCGGACCTCGTGTGCAGCCGCGCGTAGTCGCCGTGCGCCTCGACGTACGAGATCTGGCCGCGGTCGACGAACCGGGTGACACCGCCGCGCTCCACGGCGATCTGGGTGTCCTCCGGCGCCGGCCGCCGGTCGGAGCCGGAGACCACGCGGCGTACCGCCTCGGCGAGCCGGTCGGCGCGCACCGGCTTGAGCACGTAGTCGACGGCGTGCAGCTCGAATGCGTCGACGGCGTGCTGCTCGTGCGCCGTGACGAAGACGACGGGAGGCGGCTCCTTGAACCGACCCAGCACCTCGGCCAGCTCGAGGCCGCTGAGCCCCGGCATCTGGATGTCGAGGAACACCGCGTCGACGTCGGTCTCGCGCAGGATCCGCAGCCCCTCCGTGGCGGTCGACACGGCGACCACCTCGCCGACGCGCGCGTCGGCCGAGAGGAGGTAGGCGAGCTCGTCGAGGGCGGGCTGCTCGTCGTCCACGACGAGCACCCGCAGGCGCTGTTGGCTGTCGGGACCCGTCACTGGGCGCTCACCCCCGGAGCGAACTTGGGCACCCGCACGATCACCTTCGTGCCGGCGCCCGGAGCGGTCTCCACGACGAGCCCGTAGTCGTCGCCGAACGTCGCGCGCAGCCGGGCGTCGACGTTGCCGAGCCCGACCGAGTCGAGGGACGCGTCACCGGCCAGCGCTCGCCGTACCTTATCCGGGTCCTCGCCGACGCCGTCGTCCTCGACCTCTACCACGCACTCGTGCCCGCGGTCGTGGGCGACGATCCGCAGGTGCCCGACCGTGGCGGAGGACTCGAGGCCGTGGCGGACCGCGTTCTCGACGAGCGGCTGGATGCAGAGGAACGGTACGACGACCGGGAGCACCTCGGGCGCGATGTTGAGTGTCACCTGGAGCCGGTCCCCGAACCGGGCCTGCTCGAGCAGCAGGTAGCGCTCGATCGAGCGCAGCTCGTCCGCAAGGGTCGTGAACTCGCCGTGCCGACGGAAGGAGTAGCGGGTGAAGTCGGCGAACTCGAGCAGCAGCTCGCGGGCCCGGTCCGGGTCGGTCCGCACGAAGCTGGCGATCGCCCCCAGCGAGTTGTAGATGAAGTGCGGGCTGATCTGGGCGCGGAGGGCCTGGACCTCGGCCTCCATCGCCCGGTTGCGGCTCGCGTCGAGCTCGGCCAGGTCCAGCTGGCCGGACACCCACTGCGCGACCTCCTCGGTGGCGCGGATCAGGCCGGCGGTCGTGGTCGGAGCGAACGCCTGGACGGTGCCGATCACCCGGCCGTCGACGACCAGGGGGCTGATCACGCCGGTGCGGACGGGGCAGCTGGCCGTCGAGCACGGGAGCTGCGTGGGCTCCACGGTGCGGGTCCAGTCGCGGGTCGGGTCGCTGCCCACCGGTGCGACCAGCATGGCCGCGAGCGCGCCGG
This sequence comes from Nocardioides immobilis, assembly GCF_003515065.1. GTDB lineage: Bacteria > Actinomycetota > Actinomycetes > Propionibacteriales > Nocardioidaceae > Nocardioides > Nocardioides immobilis. The sequence continues at coordinate 203,151 of NZ_QXGH01000016.1, read as the reverse complement.
CCTGGGCGCGGTGGTGGCTGCCGGTGCCGTCCCACGCCAGGGTGGTCGCGGTGTCGGTGAGCGCGAGCGCCGGGGTGCCGAGCAGGGCGCGGAGGTGCTTGATCGCCCGGTCGGCGCTGTCGGCGGTCAGCCCCTCCCGGAGCGCCGGCGACGCGAGCGACGCCTGGTGCAGCGCGCGGAACGTGGCCCGATCGGCCTCACTGCCGAGATGCCCGCGCCGTCGCATGCCGACATCGTGCCACCCGCGAAGTGTCAACCTCTGTCGCGCGAAGTGTCGATGTTGGTCGCGCGAAGTGTCGATGTTGGTGGGTCGAGGTGTGCCACTTCGAGCGAACAACCCCGAGACTTCGGCCGACCAACCCTGACACTTCGGCCGACCAACCCTGACACTTCGCGGGTCATCGGAAGTCGATGAGGAGGACCCCGGAGTCGTCATCGGTCGGGGGGTCGATGATCTCGGGGAGCTCGGCGGCGTCGGACAACGAGACCGGCTGGGTCTCCTCGCCGACGTACGACGATCCGACCTGCGTGGCGGCGTCCTGCTCGCCGGAGGCGACCAGCGTCTTCGGGGCGGACTGCGGCTTGATGCCGACCACCGCGCGGTAGCAGTGGGTGACGTAGGGGAGCTGCATGCCGTCCATGCCGCGGCCGAACTCGTCGTAGAACGCGAGGACCTCGCGCAGCTTCGCGGCGCGCGCCTCGGCCGGCAGGGTGGCGACGTTGGAGCGCGACAGGACCAGGTCCTGGATCGTCGAGCGGTCGATGACCTGCCAGTGCTTGAACGTCTCGTGCTCGACGGGACCGAAGTACGGCGACGACTCGAGCTCGTCGCCCGGGCCGGCGTCCTGGTCCTGGCTGCCGATCACCCGGCCGAGCCGCTTGACCCACGGGATCCGCTCGTCCCGCGTGTTCCAGACCAGGCTCAGGGAGCCGCCGCGCTTGAGCACGCGCGCGATCTCGGGCAGCGCCCGCTCGTGGTCGAACCAGTGGTAGGCCTGCGCCGCGACCACGATGTCGAACGTGCTGTCCGGGACCGGGATCTCCTCGGCCGTGGTCTGCGAGATCCGGGTCACGACGTAGTTGCGGGCGAGGACGTCGAGCATCCCCGGGTCGGGGTCGGTCGCGTGCACGTCGTGGCCGAGGGCCACCAGCTCGCGGGTCAGCTTGCCGGTGCCGGAACCCAGCTCGAGCACCGACAGCGGCTCGTCGCCGGTCAGCCACCGCACCGCGTCGATCGGGTAGCCCGGGCGGCCGCGCTCGTAGGCGTCGACCACGCTGCCGAAGCAGAGGGCGGGATCGGGTGCGGAGGTTTCGTTGGGTGCCATCAGGACTCACCGTAGTCGCTCGGTAACGTACTTCTGGTGAGCGCGGACCCGTTGGCCTGGTTGGTGTCGCTGGAGGGCGTTCCGTCCGCCTTCGCAGGGGCCCGCGACGGCATCGACGCCGTGCTGCGCGATCGCGGGCTGCGTCGTACCAGCCCCGAGATGACGGGCGAGTCACTGCTCCGCGGCGCCCACGCGAGCGCGGTGCTCGAGGGGTCCGCGTCGAGCCTGGCCGAGGTCCGGGAGGGCACCGGCGACGAGATCTCGGCGGACGCCGTCCGGGTGTCGACCGAGCTGCTGTCGCTGGTCCCCGTCGTACGACGTGCGCCCCTGCAGGCCTTCGCCCGCCTCCATGCCCTGGCCGGCCACGGCTCGCTGCCCGCCGACCGGCTCGGCCGGCCGCGCGACGCCGAGTCCGCGGGCCTGCTGCGGACGGTCGCCGACCTGGTCACCGCGACCACCGACGCGCCGGCACTCGCCGTCGCCGCCGTCGTGCACGCCGAGCTGGTCGTCAGCGCGCCGTTCCCGTCCCACAACGGCATCGTCGCCCGCGCCGCCGAGCGCCTCCTGATCGCCGCCAAGGGCGTCGACGAGAAGTCGCTCGTCGTGCCCGAGGCCGCGCACCTGGCGCTGCGCGCGGAGTACGAGTCGAACCTCCGGGGCTACGCCAGCGGCAAGCAGTCCGGCATCCACTCCTGGCTGCTCTACACCGCCGAGGCGTACGCCGCCGCCGCGGAGGCGAGCCCGCTGGTCCGCGACGCGGAGGAGTAGCGGAGCGGAAAGACCCCTCACATGCAGGTGGCACCCGAGTCACGAATGTCTCTCGGGTGCCACCGCTGACACATGATCCCGTGGCTACCAGGCGTGCATCTGTATGCCGTCCCGGATGTTTTCCGGAGAACGAGCGCCCAATTAGGAAGGGTGGATCGCCGCGTGGGTACCTGGGCCATGTGTTGCTTGTTGAGTTCTTGCTCCCCTTTGTACGCCGGTCGGCGGCCACCTTCAAGGGTTGTCTTTTGGGCGCCACCGGACAACCCTGGGGGGTTGGAACGGCCGTTCGGTCCGATTAGGCGCTGAGGTTGCGCCGTCGTACGCCGACCCACACCGCGGCGCCCACCGCCACCACACCACCGACCGCGATCGCGGCGAGCGTGGGCTTCGGCGGCGGCAGCGGCACCCGGCTGCGCAGGGCGACCGGCTTGCTGAAGATCAGCACCGGCCAGGCGCGTGAGGCGGCCAGCTTGCGCAGCTCGCGGTCCGGGTTGACCACGTGTGGGTGCCCGACCACCTCGAGCATCGGGATGTCGGTGGCGGAGTCGCTGTACGCGTAGCAGGCGGCGAGGTCGTAGCCCCGCTCCTCGGCGAGGTCCCGGATCGCGTTCGCCTTCTCCTCGGCGTAGGCGTAGTAGTCGATCTCGCCGGTGTACTGGCCGTCGACGATCTCGAGCTTGGTCGCGACCACCCGGTCCGCGCCGAGCATCGCGCCGATCGGCTCGACGACGTCGGTGCCGGACGAGGACACGATCACGACGTCACGGCCGGCGGCGTGGTGCTCCTCGATCAGCTGCACCGCCTCGTCGTAGACCAGCGGGTCGACGATGTTGTGCAGGGTCTCGGCGACGATCTCCTTGACCGTCGCGACGTCCCAGCCGGCCACGAGCTGCGACATGAACTGCCGCATCTTCTCCATCTGGTCGTGGTCGGCGCCGCCGACGAGGAAGACGAACTGCGCGTACGCCGACCGCAGCACCGCGCGCCGTGAGATGAGGCCGCCGGCGGCAAAGGGCTTGCTGAACGCAAGCGCGCTCGACTTCGCGATGATCGTCTTGTCGAGGTCGAAGAACGCCGCCTCGGGGCCCATGCGCCCAATCGTAGGGGCGACCACTGCCGCGCCGTGGCTCAACGACAGCATCGGCGCGGCCCGCCTGTCGTCCACAGCCGGTCCCCACCACGCCGTCGTCCACAGCCCGCCACCGGCCAGGCATGGCCGTACGGCGACGCGGCGACATGTCGTCCATGACGATCGCCACCTCCCGGCCCACCGAGGCCCCCGCCCCGCTCCTCCTCACCGCCGACGAGAGCCTGCTCGGCGAGCTGCTGCCGCTCGCCGCTGCCGCCGACGTCGCGCCGGTCACCGCCCACGAGCCGCTCGCCGCGTTGGCGTCGTGGAGCCGCGCGCCCGTCGTACTCCTCGGCGCCGACCTTGCCGACGAGGTCGCGCGGATCGCGCCCGAGAAGCGGCCCCACGTCTATGTCGTGGCCCACCAGCGCGCGCCCGACGACCTGTTCCGCACGGCGCTGCAGCTCGGCGCCGAGCAGGTGGTCGAGCTGGCCGGCTCGTCGGCGTGGTTGGTCGAGCTGCTCGCCGACCTGACCGAGCGACGCACGGCCCGGGGCCGGGTGGTCGGCGTGATCGGCGGATCGGGCGGCGCGGGCGCGACCACCTTCGCGTGCGCGCTGGGGCAGGGCGCGGCCCGGGTGGGCGACGCGGTGGTGATCGACTGCGACCCGCAGGGACCCGGCCTCGACCGGATGCTCGGGCTGGAACGCACGGAGGGGTTCCGGTGGGACGCGCTCTGCCAGACCACCGGTCGGCTCAGCGCGCGTGCCCTGCGCGACGCGCTGCCGCGGTCGGGGGCACTGGGGGTGCTGTCCTGGTACGTCGGCGCCGGCGCCCAGACCCTCCAGGCGTTCGCCGTGCGCGAGGCGCTCTCGGCCGCGCGCCGCGGCCACGACACGGTCGTCGTCGACCTGCCCCGCACCGCCGACCGGCTGGTCGACGAGGTCGCCGCGCGCTGCGACCAGTTGATCGTCGTCACCGTGGGCAACGTGCTCGGGGTGAGCGCGGCGACGCGGATGCGGGTGCGCTTCGCCGGCCACCCCGACGTCGGCGTCGTGCTCCGGGGCGAGGCGGTCGACGCCGCAGACGTGGAGTCGGTGGTGCGGCTGCCGGTCGTGGTGCAGATGCGCGACCAACCCCGGCTGGGGGAGGCTCTCGACCTCGGGCTCGGTCCGCTGCGGTCGCGACGTGGGCCGCTCGCCCGCGCCGTCGCCACGGTCCTCGGCACACCTGTCGAGGCCCTGCGATGACGGATGAGCTGGTCGAGGAGGTACGTCGCCGGCTGGCCCGCTCGCCCGGGGACCTGACGCCGCACCGGGTCGCCGAGGCGCTCCGGGCCGCCGGGCGCCCGGTCGGCGACGCGACCGTGCTCGCGGTCTACGAGGCGCTGCGCCGCGACGCTGTCGGCGCCGGACCGCTCGACCCGCTGCTCCGGCAGCCGGACGTCACCGACGTGCTCGTCAACGGCGCGGGCGAGGTCTACGTCGACCGCGGGTCGGGGCTCGAGCGGGCCGACCTGCGCCTCGGCACCGAGGACGCCGTACGACGGCTCGCGCAGCGCCTGGTCGCCACCGGCGGCCGGCGGCTCGACGACGCGGCACCGTACGCCGACGTACGGCTCCCGGACGGCACCCGCTGCCACGCGGTGCTGGCGCCGCTGGCCCGGCCCGGGACCGCGATCTCGCTGCGCGTGCCGCGGCAGGGCGGGTTCTCCCTGGACCAGCTGCGGGAGGCCGGCACGCTCACGGACGAGTCGCTCGAGCTGGTGCGGCTGGTGGTGCAGGCGCGACTCGCGTTCGTCGTGACCGGCGGCACCGGGAGCGGCAAGACCACCTTGCTGTCGGCGCTGCTCGGTGCGGTCGACCCGGCCGAGCGGATCGTCGTCGTCGAGGACGCCACCGAGCTGAGGCCGGACCATCCGCACGTCGTCGGGCTGGAGGCGCGGCCCGCCAACCTGGAGGGCGCTGGTGCGGTGGGGCTGCGCGACCTGGTTCGGCAGGCGCTCCGGATGCGGCCGGACCGGCTGGTGGTCGGCGAGGTGCGGGACGGCGCCGTCGTCGACCTGATGGCGGCGATGAACACCGGCCACGAGGGCGGCTGCGGCACCGTGCACGCCAACTCCGCCGCCGACCTGCCCGCGCGGATCGAGGCGCTGGCGCTCGCCGCCGGGCTCGGCCGTGAGGCGGCGCACAGCCAGCTGGGCTCGGCGCTCGACGTCGTGCTCCACATGACCCGCGACCGTGACGGGCAGCGGCGGCTGAGCGAGGTCGACGTACTGGAGCGCGACCCGGCGGGGCTGGTCCGCACCGTGCCCGCCACGCGGATCGACCGGGCCGGGACGCTGACGGCCGGGCCCGCCGCGGGGCGGCTGCTCGACCTGATCGAGACCCGGAGGCGCCGGTGACCGGGATCGCCTGCGTGCTGGCCGGGTGCGCGGCGCTGCTGCTGGCACCACCCCGGGCCGCGCTGGGCCGGGGGCGGCGAGGTCGGCGGGGGTCGTCGTACGTCGTCGGCGGCCTCGGACTGTGCGGCGCCGGGTGGTGGCTGGCCGACGAGCCGCGGCTGCTGGTGCTCGGTGCGGTGGCCGGTGCGGCCGCGCTCGCAGCGGGCCGGCTCGTAGCGCGGCACCGTGCGGACCGGGCCGCGGCGCGGGTCCGGTCCCGGGTGGTGGAGCTGTGCGACGGCCTGCAGGCCGAGCTGGCCGCCGGGCAGACCGCGACCGTCGCCCTCGAACGGGTCGCCGGCGAGTGGCCGGCGCTGCTACCGGTGACCCGTTCCGCCGCCGCTGGCGGCGACGTGCCGGGCGCGTTCCGGGAGCTGGCCGCAGGCCCGGGGGCGGGTGACCTGCGGGTCGTGGCCGCCGCCTGGCAGGTTGCCCACCGCACGGGGCACGGGCTCGCCGACGCCCTGGGCCGGGTCGCGCAGGAGCTGCGCGACGCCGAGCAGACCCGGCGGGTGGTCACAGGGGAGCTGGCCTCCGCACGGGCGACCGCACGCCTGGTCGCCTGCCTGCCGCTGGTGGCGCTGCTGATGGGCAGTGGCGCCGGCGCCGATCCGTGGGGGTTCCTGCTGGGCCACCCGGTCGGGCTCGGGTGCCTTGCCGGCGGCGTGGGGTGCGGGATCGCAGGCCTCGCGTGGATCGAGGCACTCGCCCGCGACGTCGAGCGGGGGAGGTGACCGTGGTCCTCGTGGCGGCGGGACTGGCGGCGGTCGCGGTCGCCCTCGCGGTTCCCGGCGCGCCGCGGCTCCCGGTGGTGGCGGTCCCGCCGCCGCGCTCGGCTCCGGGTGGCGACCGCCCGGGAGGGCTGCGCCGTTGGCGGGTCCCGTGCGCGCTCCTGGCCGGCGCGGGCGCCGCCGTACTCCTCGGCGGTCCCGCCGCCCCGCTCGCCGGTCTCGTCGTCGGGGTGGCGACCTGGGTGGTGGCGGGCCGCATCGAGCCGCGGGCAGTGCGCCTCCGGCGCGAGGAGGTACGACGCGACCTGCCGCACGTCGTCACCCTGCTCGGTGCGGCACTGCGCTCGGGTGCCGCCCCGGGCGCCGCGATCGACGTGGTCTGCCGCGCCCTGCCGGGTGCCGCTGCCGACCTCCTGGGCCCGGTCGCCGCCCGGCTCGCCCTGGGCGGCGATCCGCTGACTGTCTGGTCCGCGCTGGCCGACGACCCGGCGATCGGGCCGCTCGGGCGGACGATGGCCCGCGCCCATCGCTCCGGTGCCCCCGTCGTGGCCGCGGTCGACCGGCTGTCCGAGGAGCTCGCCCGCCGGGCCCGTGCCGACGTCGAGGACCGGGCACGCGCGGTCGGGGTCCGGGCCGCGGTGCCGCTCGGCGTGTGCCTGCTGCCTGCCTTCCTCCTGCTCGGCATCGTGCCGCTCGTCGCCGGGCTCGCGCGCACGATCACGTGGTGACGTGCGGCCTTCCCGGATCTAGCCTGCTGGTAAGGACTCACGCGCGCATCCGCGCGTCCTCGGGGCGAGTCATCACTGCTCCCGAGGGGGAAACATGCTCCGGCGACTTGGCTCGCACCTCACCAACCAATGGATGGGGGCGCTGTCCCTGTTCCTCGTCCTCGGCGGCGGCGCTGCCTACGCGGTCGGCACCGTCGGCTCGGAGGACATCATCGACGAATCGGTTCGCTCGATCGACGTCCGGAACGGCCAGGTTCGCAGCGCCGACGTTCGCGACGACACCCAGAGGGGCGGCGGACTCGGGGCTGCGGACCTCGCTCCGGGATCCGTGGGAGCGAGCGAGCTGAATCCGCTCGCGTTCGTCGGCCTTGACATCTCCAGGGCCACGCCCACCTCGCCCTTCGAGATCGCCACCAACGCCATTCAGGGCAGCGAGGTCTCGGACGGAACCTTGACGGGCCTCGACATCACCGAGTCGACCCTGGGCGGGTTCGACGGGCACGACGCCTACCGGGACCTCTGCGACACCCCCTCGGACAACTCGTTCAGGGACTGCCTGACCGTGACCTTCGCGCTCGGCCGGGCGATGGACGTGCTGGTGGTCTACGGGGGCGGCGGCAGCCATGGCTCGTTCGACTCCGACTCGGGCCTCGCCGTCGGCGAGTGCAGGACGAAGGTCGACGGCGTCAACCGGCTGGAGCCCGTGAACCTCGCGACCGAGTGGGACTCGCCCGTCGGCATGGCGTCGATCATCAACGTGATCCCGCTCTCGGCAGGCACGCACACGGTGGCCCTCGCGTGCCGGGAGGACCCGACCGACATGCACTTCCGCGACCTCACCATCGGAGTCGTCGAGCTGGGCTTCGACTGACAGCGCGCCGCGGGCGTCGCAGAGCCCACCAACCCTCCACAGGCGGGTGCGACACGCGCGAGCTCTCCACAGGCCGCCGCACGTCGTACCGGGCGGGCCGGTCCGGTCCCGCAGGCTCTCCTCCGTCGGCGGGCCGCATCGGGCGTCCCGCCCCGGACCAGGAGGCCTTCATGTCCCGACCCACGACCCTGCAGCGCCGCACCGATCAGCGCGGCATCACCACCGCCGAGTACGCCGTCGGCACGGCGGCCGGCGCCGGTCTCGCCGGGCTGCTCTACAAGCTGCTCACCGGCGGCTTCGGTGACCGGATGCTGCGGACCCTCTTCGACCACGTCTTCGGACTGCTCGGCATCGGATGACCCGGGTCCGGGACGCCCGGGGTGCGGTGACCGCCGAGCTGGCGCTCGGGCTGCCGGTGCTGATGGCGGTCACCGTCGGGCTGGTGTGGCTGCTCTCCGTCGGGGCCGCCCAGGTGCGGACCGTCGACGCCGCCCGCGAGACGGCGCGGGCGGTGGCGCGGGGCGACGACGAAGGGGCGGCGGTCGCGGTCGGTGAGCGGGTCGCGCCCGACGGCGTGCGGGTGGCCGTGGTCGCCCGCGACGGCCGGGTGGTCGTCCGGGCGGCGGGTCACGTGGCCGGCCCGGGCGGTCTCTTCGGCTTCCTCCCGGGCGCCGACGTCAGTGCCGAGGCGGTCGCGGTCGCGGAGGAGGAGCCGTGAGCGTCCGGCCCGATCGTGGTGCGGCCACGGTGCTCGTCACTGCCTGCCTCGGCGTGCTCCTGCTCATCGGCTGCGCGCTGGCCGTGGTCGCCGCGATGGTCACCGCCCACCGCTCGGCCCAGGCCGCCGCCGATCTCGCCGCGCTGGCCGGGGCGGTCGCGGCCCGCGACGGCGCCGACCCGTGTGCCGCGGCCGGATCGGTCGCCGCCGACAACGGCGCCGACCTGACCCGGTGCGCGACCGACGGAGTGGACGTCACGGTCGAGGTCGAGGTGCCCGGCCCGCGTTGGCTGGGCCAGACCCACGACCTCTCGGCGGCCGCCCGGGCCGGTCCGGCCGAGGGTTAGGTGGTGGTGCTGTCGTCGTCGTCCTGGCGGCGCCGCTCGAGGTCAGCCCTGTCGAGCTTCTCCGACAGCTCGTTGAGGCGCCTCTGCTCCTTGCGGTGCCTCCAGCCCATCTTGGCGCCGAGCTTGATGGCCCACAGGCCGACGAGGATCAGGGCCCCGGCGATGACGCCGGCGAGGAACAGCCCCTCGGTCGAGAGGTTGACGTTCGCGATCTCGACCGTCGCCTCGTTGTCCTCGAACTTCACCTCGGAGGTGAACAGCCCGAGCGCGACGATGGCGGCGCCGAGGGCGACCAGGACCAGACCGAAGATCACCATGGCGGGAGAGTAGTCCCGCTCGGCTCAACCAGCGAGCAACGCGTCGAGCAGCAGGACCGCGCCGTCCTTGTCGAGCGGGTCGTTGCCGTTGCCGCACTTGGGCGACTGGATGCAGGACGGGCAGCCGCTCACGCACTCGCAGGCGGCGATCGTGGCGCGGGTCGCGGTGAGCCACTCGCGGGCTGTCGCGTAGCCCCGTTCGGCGAAGCCCGCCCCGCCTGGGTGCCCGTCGTGGACGAACACGGTGAGCACCCCGGTGTCGGGGTGGCGGGCGGTGGAGACGCCGCCGATGTCCCACCGGTCGCACGTCGCGAACAGCGGGAGCAGCCCGATCGAGCAGTGCTCGGCGGCGTGCGCCGCCCCGGGCAGGTCCGCGCGGTCGAGACCGGTCGCCTCGAGGACGTCGTCGGGCACCGTCCACCAGACGGCGCTGGTGCGCAGGCTGCGGACCGGGAGGTCGAGCGGGGTCTCGTCGATCACCTCACCGGTGCGGCTGCGCCGCCGGAGGTACGACGTCACCTGGTTGCTCACGTCGACCGACCCGAACGACACCCGGCACCCGCCCCACCGCTGGTGGTCGCGCTCCTCGACGATCGTGATGTCGGCGACGTCGCGGGCGGTGGTCGTGTAGTCGACATCGGTCTGCCGGATCTCGGCCACGTGCTCGTCGAGGTCGAGGTGCTCGACCTGCCAGGTCTCGCCGCGGTGGACGTAGATGGCGCCGATGTGGGCCGTGGCGTGCGCCCGGCCACCGTCGACGGTGCCGACCACGCGGCCGGTCCCGCCCTCCACCAGCTGGACCTGGGCACCGCCGGTCGAGCGGATGTCGGCGAGGTCGGCCGCCCTTCGGCGGTCGGTCCAGAACCAGCCCTGCGGGCGGCGGCGCAGCAGCCCGGCCTCGACCAGGTCGTCGAGCAAGCCGCGGGCGGTCGGCCCGAACAGCGCGAGGTCGGCCAGGGTGATCGGCAGCTCCTGCGCCGCCGCGCACAGGTGCGGGCCCAGCACGTAGGGATTGTCGGGGTCGAACACGATGCCCTCGACCGGCCGGCCGAGCAGTGCCTCGGGGTGGTGCACGAGGTAGGTGTCGAGCGGGTCGTCGCGGGCGATGAGCATGCCGAGCGCGCCGCCGCCCGTGCGTCCGGCCCGGCCGACCTGCTGCCAGAACGCCGAGCGCGTGCCCGGGTAGCCGGTGACGAGGACCGCGTCGAGTCCGCTGACGTCGATGCCGAGCTCGAGCGCGTTGGTCGCTGCCATGCCGAGCAGCCGCCCACTCCGCAGGTCGTCCTCCAGCGCCCGCCGCTCCTCGGGCAGGTAGCCGCCGCGGTAGGAGTCGACCCGTGCCGCGAGCGCGGGGTCGACCTCGGCGAGCAGGTCCGAAGCCCGCCGCGCCACCTGCTCGACGCCGCGGCGAGACCGCACGAACGCGAGCGTCCGCACCCCCTCGACCACGAGGTCGGCCAGCAGGTCGGCGGTCTCGGCGGCCGCCGGTCGGCGTACGGGCGCGCCCTGCTCCCCGGCGTACGACGTCAGCGGTGGCTCCCACAGCCCGACCGCGACCTCGCCCCGCGGCGAGTCGTCGTCGGTGACGGCCGCGACGTCGAGACCGGTGAGCCTCCGCGCGGCCACCTCCGGCTCCGCCACCGTCGCCGACGCCAGGACGAAGGTGGGCGAGGCGCCGTGCGCCGCACACACCCGGCGCAGCCGCCGCAGCACCTGCGCGACGTGGGCGCCGAACACCCCGCGGTAGTGGTGGCACTCGTCGACGACGACGAAGTCGACGGTCGCGAAGAACCGCGCCCAGCGGTCGTGGGCGGGCAGCAGCGAGCGGTGCAGCATGTCGGGGTTGGTGAGGACGTACTCCGCGTGGTCGCGGGTCCAGTCGCGCTGCTCCTGGGTGCTGTCGCCGTCGTGCGTTGCCACCCGTACGTCGAGCCCGAGTGCCGCGATCGACGCGCGCTGGTCCTGGGCGAGCGCCTTCGTCGGCGCGAGGTAGAGGGTGCTCGAGCCCCGCTGCCCGCGCGGTCCGCGTCCGGCCCGGATCGCCGTCAGCGCCGGCAGCAGGTAGGCCAGCGATTTGCCGGAGGCGGTGCCCGTGGCCACGACGACGTGCTGGCCGGCGTGGGCGTGCCCGGCGGCGCGGACCTGGTGGCGCCAGGGCTGCACCACACCACGGGAGGAGTACGCCGCCACGACGCTCTGGTCCGCCCACTCCGGCCACGGCTCCGGGACCGCCGGGCGGGCCGGGATCCGCTCCAGGTGGGTCAGCCGATCTGCCCTCGTCGCGCCCGCGGCGAGCCGCTCGACCAGCGCCACCGGGTCGACACCCGAGCCGTGGCCCGGGCGCGCGACGGCGGGGGAGATGGTCATGGCTGCCATTGTCCTCGCCGGGTCCGACACTCCCCACTCTCCCTGGGGGCTCGTGCGTGGTTAGGCCGGTCGTGGTTTGATATCGACGACGAAACTGCGATTGCTGGGGATGGACACGTGGACCTGACACTTTCAACGCGCGAAGTCGGTGGGCGCACCGTCGTTGCCGTGGGTGGAGAGATCGACGTCTACACCGCGCCCAAATTGCGCGACACCATCACCGAGCTCGTGGCCGCCGGCAACTACGACATCGTCATCGACATGGAGCGGGTCGAGTTCCTCGACTCGACCGGCCTCGGCGTGCTCGTCGGGGGCCTCAAGAAGGTCCGCGCCCACGACGGTTCCCTCCAGCTCGTGTGCAACCAGGACCGCCTGCTCAAGATCTTCCGGATCACCGGCCTGGCCAAGGTCTTCACCATCCACGCCTCCGCCGACGCTGCACTGACCTGAGGCCGATCGGCGTCAGGGACGACTTTCCGTCCCGGCGCGTGAGCCGCGTCACACCCACGGTGTGTTGTGGAACACACCGTGCGTAGACTCCGGCGCGTTCCCTGAGGTGGGTCTGTCGACCCACCCCTGAATCTCCCCCCTTGGAGGAAACGCATGCCCGGGATTCTTCCCGCCGTCGTGGAAGTCAAGGACGGTGACTTCGTGCTGGTAGCCCTGGTGGCGGTGATCGCCCTCGGCTCGCTCGCGATGGCCGCCCTCTTCCGCCAGCAGGTGCTCGCCGCCGGCGAGGGCACCGAGAACATGCGCCGCATCGCGCAGGCCGTTCAGGAAGGCGCCAACGCCTACCTGACCCGCCAGTTCCGAACCCTCGCCGTCTTCGCGGCGATCGCCTTCTTCGCCCTGATGGCCCTGCCCGCTGACGAGATGACGGTGCGGATCTTCCGCTCGGTCTTCTTCCTCGTCGGTGCGGGCTTCTCAGCCGCGATCGGCTACCTGGGCATGTCCCTCGCGGTGCGCGCCAACCTGCGCGTCGCAGCGGCCGCCAACGAGGTCGGGCGTGACCCGGCGATGAACATCGGCTTCCGCACCGGCGCCTTCGTCGGCATGGCCACCGTCGGGCTCGGCCTGCTGGGCGCCAGCGTCGTCGTACTCGCGTTCCAGGACGAGGCCCCGCACGTGCTCGAGGGCTTCGGCTTCGGCGCCGCGCTGCTCGCCATGTTCATGCGTGTCGGTGGCGGCATCTTCACCAAGGCGGCCGACGTCGGCGCCGACCTGGTCGGCAAGGTCGAGCAGAACATCCCCGAGGACGACCCGCGCAACGCGGCCACGATCGCCGACAACGTCGGTGACAACGTGGGCGACTGTGCCGGCATGGCCGCCGACCTGTTCGAGTCGTACGCCGTGACCCTGGTCGCGGCTCTCATCCTCGGATCGCAGGCGTTCGGCGACAAGGGCCTGGTCTTCCCGCTGATCGTGCCCGCGATCGGCGCGCTGTCGGCCATCGCCGGCGTCTACCTCACCAAGCCCCGCGCCGGTGAGAACGGCCTGAAGACGATCAACCGCGCGTTCTACATGTCGGCCGCCTTCGGCGCCGTCGCCAGCGCGATCGCCTCCTTCATCTACCTCCCCAGCAAGTGGAGCGAGTTCGGCACCGGGATGGACGCAGACCTGTCCCCGCCGGTGTTCGCCTCGGGCGCTGTCGTCATCGGCATCGTTCTCGCGGCCGCCATCCTCGCCCTCACCGGCTACTTCACCGGCACCGACCACAAGCCGGTCAAGGACGTCGCCAAGACGTCGCTCACCGGGCACGCCACCGTGATCCTGTCGGGCCTCTCCGTCGGCCTCGAGTCGGCGGTCTACACCGCGGTCGTCATCGGCGCGGCCGTCTTCGGCGCCGCGCTGCTGGCCGGTGGCTCGGGTGCGCTCGCACTGTTCGCGGTCGCGCTCGCCGGCTGTGGCCTGCTCACGACCGTCGGCGTGATCGTCGCCATGGACACGTTCGGCCCGGTCTCCGACAACGCTCAGGGCATCGCCGAGATGTCCGGCGACGTCAGCCCGGAGGGGGCACAGATCCTCACCGAGCTCGACGCGGTCGGCAACACCACCAAGGCGATCACCAAGGGGATCGCGATCGCGACCGCCGTGCTCGCGGCGAGCGCGCTGTTCGCGTCGTACACCCAGAGCGCGTTCACCGAGGCCGGCGCTGCCTTCCAGGACGAGCTGTTGGCGGGCTTCCTGGTCTTCGACGCCAAGCTCATCGTCGGCGCGCTCCTCGGCGCCGGTGTCGTCTTCCTGTTCTCCGGCCTGGCGATCAACGCCGTCGGTCGGGCAGCCGGCGCCGTGGTGATGGAGGTGCGCCGCCAGTTCCGCGAGATCCCGGGGATCATGGAGGGCACCGGTCGCCCGGAGTACGGCAAGGTCGTCGACATCGTCACCCGCGACTCGCTCCGCGAGCTGGCCACGCCGGGCATCCTCGCCATCCTGGCGCCGGTCGCCGTCGGCTTCGGCCTCGGTGTCGGCCCGCTCGCCGGCTTCCTGGTCGGCGCGATCGCCAGCGGCACGCTGATGGCGGTGTTCCTGGCCAACTCCGGTGGCGCCTGGGACAACGCGAAGAAGCTGGTCGAGGACGGCCACCACGGTGGCAAGGGCTCCGAGGCCCACGCCGCGACGATCACCGGCGACACGGTCGGCGACCCGTTCAAGGACACCGCCGGCCCGGCCATCAACCCGCTGCTCAAGGTGATGAACCTGGTCTCGCTGCTCATCGTCGGCGCGATCGTCAGCCTGTCCTACGGTCCGGACGAGAACGACGCCGTTCGGATCCTGATCGCACTCGCCGCCGCCTCCGGCATCGCGGCCGCGGTCTACATCTCGAAGCAGCGGGAGACGTCGATGGGCGACGACGTCGACGCACCCGCCGCGCCGGTCGAGGCGTCCTGACCGACACCTGACCGACACCGCATCACCGGCACACCGGCCCGGCTCCCGCGAGGGGGCCGGGCCGGTCCGTTTCGCGGCCGGGCGGAGTCGGACAACTCGGTCCGGCGGCACGATCCGCGGGATACGATCCGGCCTGAGGGACGTCGCGCATGCAGGCGTGGGGCTGATCGGGAGACGGTGGAGTGATGAAGTTGCGCATGGGGGCGGTCCGGACCCTGGGTCTGGGCACGGTGGCGATGATGATGGCGGCCGGGTTGGGTGTGGTCGGATCACCTGCCGCGCACGCCGTCGAGCCGACGTTCCCTGCCCCCACGAGCCCTTCCTGGCTGCCGGTCAAGAAGGCGTCCGCTCCGCACACTGACGGGGCGGGCGAGGTCGACGCCGGTGTCGGCTACCTCGACCTGACCCCCGCAGGCGGACCGCTCGGCGACGCGGTCGCGTTCGTGCACGCCAACCTGCTGCACGCCTACTTCCGCCTCCACGTCGCAGCACTTCCGGCGGACGGTGCCGCTGGCGGCAACGTCATCCAGTTCGACACCGACAACAACCTCGGAGGCTGGGAGCGTGCGCTGCGCTACGACCCGGTCGCCGGCACCGTGACGTTCTTCAGCGCACCCGCCGACACCGCCAACCGCCCGGTGACGGAGAAGGGCACCGTGGTCTCCACGCTGCCGCTCACCGCGGCCAGCCGCACCAAGTACGCCGGCGCCGACGGCGGTGCGCACGTTGCGTTCGCCATCTCCCGGGGCGCGCTGGCGAATGCCGGCATCAGCCTGGGCGTCCCCATGGTGATCGGCGCCACCACCCAGCCGGCGGCGGACTTCGGCGCCGCGCTCAACGCGGACTCGTTGCTGGGCCTCGGCAAGGCCAAGGCCGACATCCTCGGCGTCGGCAAGGCCAACCCGTCGTGGCAGAACGTCGCCTCGGACCCGCTCGCCATCGACAGCGACGGCGACGGCGTCGACGACAACGTCGACAACTGCCCCATCGTCGCCAACCCCGGTCAGGAGGACGACGACAAGCTCATCGACAACAGCCTTCCGATGGGCAGCGTGGGGCAGCCTGACGGCACCGAGGGCCGCGGGAACGTGTGCGACCGGACCCCGAGGGGCTACGACCCCGATGGTGACCACGTGGGCTACCTGGACGACCAGTGCAAGGAGCAGTACGGCCTCGACCCGAATGGCTGCCCCGCCCAGTCGACGACGACCGCGGTCCTGCGCTACCTGCCGAAGCAGAAGCGTTTCGCCGGTGTCGTCCGCGCCGACTACGAGCAGTGCGTGCCGCGGCGTACTGTCACGGTCTTCCGGTCCGTCGCCGGGCCCAATCGCAGCATGGGCAGCGTCAAGACGACCGCTGTCGGGCGGTACTCCCTGGAGCTGGCCAGGCGCGCGCCCAAGGGCAAGTACTACGCCGAGGTCGACCGCAAGTGGACCCTCGGCGCCCGCTGCTTCTACGTGAGGTCACCGAAGATCGAGGTCCGCTGACCCCCTCGCTGGCCGCCCCGCTCCGCGACGCGCTGCTCGCGGCCGACTTCACCTATGACGCGGTCGCCGAGCTGCTCGGCGCCGAGGCGCATTCGGCGCTGTCGCGTAACGAGACCACGCCCGCGCTGCGACGGGCGGCCGGGGGCGGTCCGCTGGCCACGCTGGTCCGGCTGTTCCTGCTCCAGCGCACGGTGCCGTTCAGCGACGCGGAGCGGGCGCTGCCCGGGTTGGTCGACCGCCTGGCCGCCGACGGCCTGCTCACGCAGTCGGGCGGCGAGGTCGCCGCCCGCCTCGACTGCCGGCCGTACAGCACCGAGGACGCGCCCGACCTGTGGGTCGTCAGCGACCTGACGCCCGGCATGGACGGCGCCCCGCAGCGGGTGACCACGGACTACGTGCTGGGGATCAGCCCGGCGTCCACCTCGCTCGCCCAGCTCACCCTCCGGCACGACGTCGCCTCGGCCCTGGACCTCGGCACCGGCTGCGGCGTCCAGGCCCTCCACCTCGCCGGACACGCGGATCGCGTCGTCGCCACCGACGTCAACCCGCGGGCGCTCGACCTCGCGCGGTTCAACGCCGAGCTCAACGAGGTCGGCGGGCAGGTCGACGTACGGGACGGGTCGTTCTTCGCTCCCGTCGCGGGCGAGCGCTTCGACCTGATCACCACCAACCCGCCGTTCGTGATCTCGCCCGCCACCGGTCGCCAGGAGGACCGGCTGGTCTACCGCGACTCGGGCCTGCCCGGCGACCAGGCCGTCGAGCACGTCGTCCGCACCGCCCCCGCCCACCTCGCCGACAGCGGCTGGTGCCAGGTGCTGGCCAACTGGGCGATCCTGGCCGACCGGCCCTGGGACGAGCGGCTCGCCGACTGGCTGCCCGACGACTGCGACGCCCTCGTCGTGCAGCGGGAGGTGCTCGACCCGGCCGCCTACGTCGAGCTGTGGCTGAAGGACTCCGGCCACCACCCGTCGACCGGTACGGGGACCCCGGCGGCCTACACCGCGAGGTACGACGCATGGCTGTCCTGGCTGGAGGAGCAGGGCGTCGCCGGCATCGGCTTCGGCTGGATCAACCTGCACCGCACCGGGGTCTCGGCCGGCTCGACCAACAACCGGCGCGAGGTGCTCGAGTGGCCGTACGACGTCGAGCAGCCCATCGCGCCCGCCGTCGCGGACTGGGCGCGTGCCGGCGCCGTCGAGGTGGGCCCGGACACGACCCTGGTCGTCCGCCCCGACGTCCGTCAGGAGACCGTCGGCCCGGTCGGCGCCGAGGACCCGGCCACCATCCTGCTCCGTCAGCAGCGCGGGCTGCGGCGCGCTCGCCAGGTCGACACCGTCGTCGCGGCGGTGGTCGGCGCGTGTGACGGGGAGCTCCCCGTCGGAGCGATCCTGGACGCGGTCGCGCAGCTGCTCGGACTCGACGCGGCAGCGACGAAGGAGCAGTACCTCCCCGAGCTGGCCGCGATGGTGGGTGAGGGATATCTGGTCCATGGCTAGGGCAGACTGGGCTCCGTGACTCAAGCCGGCTGGTACCCCGACCCTGCTGGTCAGCCCCAGACCTACCGCTTCTGGGACGGCGCCGCCTGGAGCCAGGAGACGACCAGCGACCCGTACGCACCCCCGCCTCCGCCCCGGGCGGCACCGCCGCCGCCTGCGGCGCCCCGGCCGCCCGCCTCGTCGCCCTCGCAGCAGCCGCCGACGGTGGTCGCCGGCGGAGCAGGGGCACCGCCGTCGTCGTACGGCCAGGTCCCGACGCCCGGGTACGGCGCAGGCACGCCGCCCGCGCCCGGCGGCTACGGACAGCAGCCGCCGTACGGCGGCGGGTTCCCCCCGGCGCCCCCGACGGGTGGATCCGGCGGGTCGGCCAAGACGGTCCTGCTGGTCGTCGCGGCCGTGCTGGTGCTGATCCTTCTGAGCGCGGGCGGGTTCTTCGGGGTCCGCGCGCTGACCGGCGATGACGACGACGGCGACAACGAGGCCGGGGACAGCACCAGCGCGACCGACTCCGCCACCGACGAGACCGAGTCGTCCGACCCCACCGAGGAGTCGACGGCTACCGATGGCACTGAGGGCACCGAGGGCAGCACGGGCACCACCGCTCCGCCGTCGACCCAGTGCACCGGGGGGATCCCCGAGCCGTCGGTGACGCCGCGACGCAACGCCGAACGCATCAGCGGGGGCGCCCTGTCGATCCCGATCCCGGCCGGCTTCAAGCCGGAGGTCCTGTTCGCCCCCGCGTTCGCCTGGGCCGACGACTTCACGCCGCTGGTCCGGACGGTCGAGGAGAACCCGGAGGCGCAGACCAGCTGGTTCTCGATCTTCGGGGTCGGCGGGCTGCGCAAGGCCAACGGCTTCGACGATCCGGCCACGGCTGCCGAGGTCGTGATGACCTGCATGATCGAGTCACCGGACCAGTACTCCGACGTCTCCGGGCGCACCGAGGTCAGCTCGGGCGAGATCACGGTGGACGGCACCGACGCCTACCAGCTCACCGTCGAGATCAGGGTCGACAACGCGGACCTCGAGACCGAGGGCGACATCGCCCAGGTGATCGTCGTCGACATGGGCGATCCCGACATGTTCGGTCTCTACATCTCCCAGGTGCCCATCGGCGACCAGGAGCTGCTCGACCTGCAGGCGTCGATGGTCGACCGGATCCTGGTGGACTGAAGACCCTCGAGACCGTCCATCCAGCCCCTCGGGGGCCGGGGGGCTGGACAAGACGCGCTACCGTCTTGGGCCGTGAGCCCGCTCGGAAGGGCTCCGACCGACCGGAAGCAACACCTGAGCTCAGTGAGAAGTAGCCTGCTCGGCAGCATGTGAAGGGAAAAGTAGACCTCGTGCCACATAAGTTGGTGATCGTCGAGTCACCGGCCAAGGCCCGCACGATCGGCGGGTACCTCGGCGACGGCTATGTCGTCGAGTCCTCGATCGGTCACATCCGTGACCTCCCGAACAACGCCGCCGACACCCCCGCGAAGATCAAGGACCAGCCCTGGGGACGGCTGGCGATCGACGTCGAGCACGACTTCACGCCCTACTACGTCGTGCCACGCGACAAGAAGTCGCACATCTCCAAGCTCAAGGGACTGCTCAAGGACGCCGACGAGCTCTACCTCGCCACCGATGAGGACCGCGAGGGAGAGGCCATCGCCTGGCACCTCCTCGACGAGCTGAAGCCGAAGAACATCCCCGTGAAGCGGATGGTCTTCCACGAGATCACCAAGGCCGCGATCCAGGAGGCGGCCGCCAACCCGCGCGACCTCGACATGGACCTGGTCGAGGCGCAGGAGACCCGGCGGATCCTCGACCGGCTCTACGGCTACGAGGTCTCCCCCGTGCTGTGGCGCAAGGTCATGTCCGGGCTCTCCGCAGGCCGCGTCCAGTCGGTGGCGACCCGGCTGGTCGTCGACCGCGAGAAGGAGCGGATGGCGTTCCGGGTCGCGTCGTACTGGGACCTCGAGGGCACGTTCGACGCCGGCAGCAAGCACGACCAGCGGATGTTCCCCGCGAAGCTCTACTCGCTCGACGGCACCCGGGTCGCCTCCGGCAGCAACTTCGGTCCCGACGGCCAGCTCAAGGGCCGGGCCGAGGTGGTGCACCTCGACCGGGCACGTGCCGAGTCGCTGGTGTCGGCGCTCGCCGAGTCGTCGTACGACGTCCGCTCGGTGGAGGCCAAGCCCTACAAGCGGTCGCCGTACGCGCCGTTCCGGACGACCACCCTCCAGCAGGAGGCGAGCCGCAAGCTCGGCATGGGCGCCAGCGTGACGATGTCGGTCGCCCAGCGGCTGTACGAGAACGGCTTCATCACCTACATGCGTACCGACTCGACCACCCTGTCCGGGGGCGCCATCGAGGCCGCCCGGTCGCAGGTGCGCGAGCTGTACGGCGCGGAGTACCTGCCGGACTCCCCGCGGACCTACACCAGCAAGGTCAAGAACGCCCAGGAGGCGCACGAGGCGATCCGGCCCGCCGGTGAGTCGTTCCGCACCCCGGCGCAGACCGGCCTGACCGGCGACCAGTTCCGGCTCTACGAGCTGATCTGGATGCGCACCGTCGCCTCCCAGATGAAGGACGCGGTCGGCCAGAGCGTGTCGGTCCGGCTCGGCGGTCTCGCCCGGCTTCACGGGGAAGCGGCTACAGACGTCGTCTTCTCCGCTTCCGGCCGGGTGATCACGTTCCACGGCTTCCTCAAGGCGTACGTCGAGGGCACCGACGAGGGTGCCGCGAAGGACGACCAGGAGACCCGGCTGCCGGCGCTCTCCGAGGGCGACCCGGTCTCGGCGGCGTCGCTCAGCGCGAACGGCCACGAGACCAAGCCGCCGAGCCGCTACACCGAGGCCACCCTGATCAAGGAGCTCGAGGACCGCCAGATCGGCCGGCCGTCGACGTACGCCTCGATCATCGGCACCATCCTCAACCGCGGCTACGTCTACAAGAAGGGCACCGCGCTGGTGCCGGCCTGGATCGCGTTCTCCGTGGTCCGGCTGCTCGAGGAGCACTTCACCCGGCTCATCGACTACGACTTCACCGCGCTGATGGAGACCGTCCTCGACGACGTGGCGCGCGGCGAGAAGGACCGGGTCACCGAGCTCACCGAGTTCTACTACGGGTCCGAGAAGCTCGCCGGCCTCAAGCCGCTCGTCGACGGGCTGGGCGACATCGACGCCAAGGAGCTCGCGACCTTCCCGGTCGGCGATCCCGAGGAGGGGATCGCGCT
The DNA here is from genome assembly GCF_003515065.1 of Nocardioides immobilis. GTDB lineage: Bacteria > Actinomycetota > Actinomycetes > Propionibacteriales > Nocardioidaceae > Nocardioides > Nocardioides immobilis. The sequence continues at coordinate 182,372 of NZ_QXGH01000016.1, read as the reverse complement.
GCGGGTCGGCAAGTACGGCCCCTACCTCGAGGGACCGGGCGACGACGGTGCGCCGGCGGCGAAGCGCGCCAACGTGCCCGACGACCTGCCGCCCGACGAGCTGACCCTCGCGAAGGCGAAGGAGCTGCTGGCCAACCCGGCGGGCGAGGAGATCGAGCTCGGCAACCACCCGGAGACGGGTTTGCGGGTCATCGCCAAGAACGGCCGGTACGGCCCGTTCGTCACCGAGGAGCTCCCCGAGGACGCTCCCAAGAGTGCCAAGCCGCGCACCGGCTCGCTCTTCAAGTCGATGTCGCTCGACACGATCTCGCTGGCCGACGCGGTGAAGCTGCTGTCGCTGCCGCGCGTGGTCGGCGCTGCCGAGGACGGCGAGGAGATCACGGCCCAGAACGGTCGCTACGGGCCGTACCTCAAGAAGGGCACCGACTCGCGGTCGCTCACCACGGAGGACCAGCTCTTCACGATCACGCTCGACGAGGCACTGGCGATCTACGCCCAGCCCAAGCAGCGCGGTCGGGCCGCGGCGGCGCCGCCGCTCAAGGAGCTCGGCAACGACCCGGTGTCGGGCCAGCCGATCGTGGTGAAGGCCGGCCGGTTCGGCGAGTACGTCACCGACGGTGAGTACAACGCCACGCTCCGCAAGGACGACTCGGTCGAGGCGATCACCCTCGAGCGGGCCGCCGAGCTGCTCGCCGAGCGGCGCGAGAAGGGACCGGCCAAGAAGGCGGCCAAGCGCGGCGCGAAGAAGGCACCGGCCAAGAAGGCTGCTGCGAAGAAGACGGCCAAGAAGGCGCCCGCGAAGAAGGCCGCGAAGAAGACCTGACGGCGTCCGCGGCGCTTACGTGGTGCGACGTACTGTCCTTGCATGATCCGTCCCCGTCGCTCGGCCGCGGCCGCGTTGTTCCTGTTCGCTCCGCTGCTGCTCGTGTCCGCTGCCTCGTCGGCACCCGTGCCGGACCGGCTCGGGGCCGAGGCGCCGGAGCGCGTGCAGTACGACGTGCTCGGTGACTCCTACGGATCGGGCTACGGCGTGCCGCCGTACACCGCCTGCGGCCGGTCGGAGTCGGCGTACGGCGTGCTCGTGGACGGCCGGCAGCGGCTCGCGCTCGACGACTTCGTCGCCTGCGCCGGCGCGACCACGACCTCGCTGATCGAGGGCGGGCAGCTGTCCGCCCTCGACGCGGAGAGCGACCTAGTCCTGCTCAGCATCGGTGGCAACGACATCGGCTGGTCGGACGCCGTGGGGGCGTGCCTCCTCCGCGCCGACACCGACTGCGCGCGCACCACCGAGATGATCCTCGGCCGGATCGGCAGCGACCTTCCGGCGCAGCTCGACACGCTCCACGACCAGGTCGCCGCCGCTGCGCCGGAGGCGCGGGTGATCGTGACCGGCTACCCCCGGCTGTTCTCGCCGGACCACGGCAGCTACCTCGGCGCGTCGCAGGGTGAGCAGCAGTCCCTCAACGACGGCGCCGACGTGCTGAACGCCGCGCTGCGGGCCGCGGCGGAGGAGCACGGCTTCGACTACGTCGACGTGACGCACCGCTTCGACGGCCACGGCGTGAACGCGCCGGAGCCGTGGATCCTCGGCCTGCTGCGGCCGGACGGGTCGCTCGAGCCCGGCGCGTTCCACCCGAACGCCGCCGGCTACGAGGCGTACGCCGCGGCCGTCACCGCTGCCATCGGTCCCGGTCGCCACGGGGGCTGACCCGCACTGACCCGCCGTGGGCCGACCACCGTCGCCGATCGTCGGGCCTGCACCGTAGGTTCTTCCTCATGGGATGGCTCGGCCGTTACACCGACACCGGGGTGTTCGTGTGCTTCGAGGGCGGGGAGGGGTCGGGCAAGTCGACCCAGTCCCGGCTGCTCGGCGACGCGCTCCGCGCGGAGGGGTACGCCGTACGCCTGACCTTCGAGCCGGGCGACACCGTGGTCGGCAAGGAGGTACGCCGGATCGTGCTGAGCCCCGAGACCGGCGACCTCGACGACCGCACCGAGGCGCTGCTCTACGCGGCCGACAAGGCCGAGCACGTCGAGACCGTGGTGCTGCCGGCTCTGGCGCGGGGCGAGGTCGTCATCACCGACCGGTACGTCGACTCCGCGCTGGCCTACCAGGGCGCCGGCCGCTCGCTCGACCCCGCCGAGCTCGAGCACGTGGCGCGCTGGGCGACCGGTGACCTGCGCCCGCACCTGACCGTGGTGCTCGACCTCGAGCCGGAGGCCGGGCTCGGCCGGTTCAGCGAGCGCGACCGGATCGAGGGGGAGTCGCTCGCGTTCCACCAGCGGGTGCGGCAGGCGTTCCTGGACCTCGCGGCCGCGGACGTCGACCACTACCTGGTGCTCGACGCCCGGGCCGACATCGACGAGATCGCGGCCGCGATCCGCGAGCGGGTCGCTCCGCTGCTCGGCCAGGCCAAGCAGGAGCCGGTATGAGCGTCTGGACCAGCCTGGTCGGCCAGCGCCCGGTCATCGAGACGCTGCAGACGGCCGTGGCCGGGCAGGGCATGAGCCACGCCTGGCTGTTCACCGGACCGCCGGGATCGGGGCGCTCCAACACCGCGGTCGCCTTCGCGGCTGCTCTCCAGTGCGAGCACGGCGGCCTCGGCCCTGCCTGCCCGGCGGACTGCCACGACTGCCGCACGGCCCTCGCCGGGAGCCACGCCGACGTCGCCCTGATCCGCACCGAGAAGCTGACGATCGGCGTCAAGGAGGTGCGTGACCTGGTGCGCCGCGCATCGCTGACGCCGATGGGCAAGCGATGGCAGATCCTCATCGTCGAGGACGCCGACCGGCTCACGGAGCAGGCGTGCAACGCCCTCCTCAAGGCGATCGAGGAGCCCACCCCCCGCACCGTCTGGATGCTGTGCGCACCGACGGTCGAGGACGTGCTGCCGACCATCCGGTCCCGCTGCCGGCTGGTGTCGCTGAGCACCCCGACGGCCGCCGACGTCGCCGGCTTCCTGCAGTCGCTGGGCTGTGAGGCCGGGCGCGCGTCGTACGCCGCCCGCGCCAGCCAGGGCCACATCGGCCGCGCCAAGGCGCTCGCCTTCGACGACGCGGTGCGCGACCGGCGCCAGGACGTGGTCGGGCTCCCGGCCCGGCTGACCTCGCTCGGCGCGTGCCTGGCGGCGGCGGCCCGGCTCGCCGAGGTCGCGAAGGCGGAGGCCGACGAGATCACCGCCGTCCTCGACGCGAAGGAGAAGACCGACCTCGACACGGCGTACGGCGTCGTCGAGCGCGGTCGCCGGCCGCGGGAGTACGCCCCCGCCCTGCGGGACCTCGAGACCGCGCAGAAGACCCGGGCCAAGCGCCGTCAGCTTGACGTCGTCGACCGGGGGCTGATCGACCTGGTCTCGGTCTACCGCGACGCGATCGCGCTCGCGACCGGCGCGCCCGGCGAGCTGGTCAACGAGGACATCCGGGCCGATGTCGAACGGATCGCGCAGTCGTCGTCGGCCGAGCTGAACCTGAGACGGATCGGTTGGATCTTCGAGGCGCGGGAACAGATGTTGGAGTTCAACGTGCCGGTCGCGCTGGCGCTGGAGTCGATGATGGTGGCGCTGCGGGTCCCCGACCCGCACTGACCACTGGCAGACCGCAACTGAGGAGACGGACCTTGAAGAAGCTGATCGTGGCGATCATCGTCATCTGGGCGCTGGTGATCGCTGCCGGCGCCACTGTGGCGGTCGTGCTGGTCACGGGGGACGACAACGACGACAGCAGCGCCGACCAGGACTCGACGTCCGAGGCCCCTTCAGATACGCAGTCCGAGTCCTCGACGCCGCCGGACACCGGGGAGGTTCCCGCCGGGCTGGAGTCCTTCTACGGCCAGCAGATCGCGTGGGAGTCGTGCGGGTCGAACCAGTGCGGGACGCTGGAGGTCCCGGTCGACTACGCCGAGCCGACCGGCGAGACCATCGACATCGCGCTCGAGATGGCACCGGCGACGGGTGATCGGATCGGCTCCCTGGTCGTCAACCCGGGCGGCCCCGGAGCGCCCGGCACCAGCACCGCCGAGGAGGCCGACGGCTACTTCGGGCAGGAGCTCCGTGCCCGCTACGACATCGTCGGCTTCGACCCGCGCGGCACCGGCGACTCCAGCCCGGTCGACTGCCTGACCGACGCCGACCTCGACGCCTACATCGCGGCCGATCCGGACCCGGACGACCGGCGCGAGGAGCGCGACGTCGTCGCCCACCAGGAGGAGTTCTGGTCGGGTTGTGAGGAGAAGACCGGTGACCTCGCCGCCCACGTGTCCACGATCGAGGTCGCGCGCGACATGGACGTGCTCCGGGCCGCGCTCGGCGAGCAGAAGCTGCCCTACTTCGGGTTCTCCTACGGCACCCGCCTCGGCGCGACGTACGCCGAGATCTTCCCCGCGAACGTCGGCCGGTTCGTGCTCGACGGCGCGGTCGACCCGAGCCTGCCGACGCTCGAGGGCTCGCTGAGCCAGGCCGAGGGCTTCGAGACCGCGCTGCGCGCCTACCTGGAGGACTGCGTCGACGGCGGCGACTGCTTCCTCGGCGACACCGTCGACGAGGGTCTGCAGACGATCGACGACCTGCTCGCCGACATCGACGCCGAGCCGCTGCCGACCAACGAGGAGCGCGACCTCACCGTGGGCAACGCGTTCTACGGCCTGGTCCTGCCTCTCTACTCGAAGGACAACTGGTCGATCCTCGACACTGCCCTCGAGGAGGCGCTCGCCGGGGACGGGAGCACCCTGCTGTTCCTGTCCGACTTCTACGGCTCGCGCGAAAACGGTGAGTACGTCGACAACAGCCTCGAGGCGATCAGTGTCATCAACTGCCTCGACGACCCGTGGTCGATCTCCGCCGAGGAGGTGCCCGACTACTTCGACGAGTTCGAGGAGGCGTCGCCGACCTTCGGCCGGGTGTTCGCGTGGAGCCTGGTGACCTGCCACGGCACCCCGTTCGAGACCACCGAGCCCGCGATCGAGATCGACGGCTCCGGCGCCGCCCCGATCGTCGTCATCGGCACCACCCGCGACCCGGCGACGCCGTACCAGGAGGCCGTCGCGATGGCCGAGCAGCTCGAGTCCGGCGTCCTGCTCAGCCGCGACGGCGACGGGCACACCGCCTACAACCGCGGCAACGCCTGCATCGACGACGCCGTCCACGCCTACCTGATCGACGGCACCGTCCCCGCCGACGGCAAGGAGTGCTGAGCGCCGGTTTCGTGACGTCGCCGGGCCGCCGGTATGCTTCCGCAGGTTGTTGCCCCGGCAGCACGCCGCCTTAGCTCAGTCGGTAGAGCGGCTCACTCGTAATGAGCAGGTCGTCGGTTCGATTCCGACAGGCGGCTCGCCTGGAACCCGGTCCCACAGGGCCGGGTTCCCGCCATTTTCAGGCTCTTCTGAGCGATCCGTGGGTGGATTGCGGGTACTTGGGGGCGCCGCTGACGAGGCCGCCACACTTCCTTGGTGTAGGGGTCGCTCCCTCGGCGCAGTGACCGGTCGCAGCGCTGGGGGAGCTACCTCATCACCGCGGGAGTGGCTCGCGCAGCAACGTCGCCAGCGGCCTCCGGCCGTGTCCTGCCAGTCGCCGAGCCTCGCGGGGTCGTCGATGTCACCGAACTCGTGCGGTCGGACGTTCTCGGGCGTCCTGCCGCGATAGAACTGCGCCACGGTTCTCGATCATCGTTGCCACATCTCGCCCCTTCGTTTCGCTGCAGCTCTGATCAAGGTTCCTAGGCTGGCGTCGTCTCAATGGGAGCGCGACGCCGAACTGCGGACCAGATGCAGTCCCTCAGCGGTCGCGCTGCTCAACGCGCGCGCTACAACCTCTGCCCTGACCGCGTCTCAAGCGCGTCCGGTGAGCAGCCAGGCGACCGCCTGTCGGTATTCGACCGACGAGAGAGCGTGGCCGCCTCCGGCGGTGACGCGCAGCATGAAGTACGAGCCGGGGGCTGTTCGCTGCGTCAGCTCCGCGACCGGGGGGAACGTGATGGTGGTGCCGAGAAGTGAGACAACGCCTCCGTCGAGAGGGATCTTCGCGTCGAAGGCGCCGTGCCACTGAGCGATCCGGGTCTTAGCCTTGTCGCACGGCCCGCCATAGGTAGCGGCGAGCGCGGCGACCGCCGCGAAGGCGTCGGGACGTTCGCAGATCGCCCGCAGCGCCAGCATGCCACCGTTGGAGTGGCCCAGCAGACCGACGCGGGCCTTGTTGATCGGCCAGGAGTCGGACAGATCGTCGACGATCGCGGTCAGATAGCCGACGTCGTCGACCGCCGAAGTGGTGCAGCACAGCCCGCCGTTCCAGCGTCGTGTGCTGTCCTTGCTGACACCGAAGACGAGAATCGTGTTTCCAGCGGCCCGCTGGAGTGTGGTCAGCCAGGAGTCCGCCTTGGTCGCGTCTTCTGCCGCTCCTGCTGAGTGCAGAAAGAGAATCACCGGCCGGCTCCGGCCCAGGATCTCTGTGCATTCTGGAGCATCGACGGGCGTGCAGTTCGGCAGTCGCACGAAGTACGTGCGTCCGTCAGGCAGGATGCGCTCCACAGTCGACCAGCTGACGGCGGTCGGCGTTTCGGTCGGCGTTTCGGTCGGGGTTTCGGTCGGGGTTTCGGTCGGGGTTTCGGTCGGGGTTTCGGTCGGGGTCTCGGTCGGGGTCTCGGTTGGCGTCTCGGTTGGCGTCTCGGTCGGCGTTTCGGTCGGCGTCTGTGCGTCCGTCTCGGCGCGTGAGGACACGGTCATCGCCGTCAGCAAGGCGAGAGAGAGAAGCAGGGCGAGGCCGACCAGAGCCGGCCGGTATGTGCTTTCCGCCTTGGGTTCCCTGGGCTCGGACCGCTCGGGTGGGCCAAGTCCCGGTTCGTGGTGGGCTTTGAGGTGATCCTCGGTGCCTACTCGCCGCTGTCGATGGCGGCGATGGTCCAGTATCGCTGTCGGGGTAGAGCAGCGCCATGGATCCTTCGGAGAGGTAGCGGCGGTCGCCGGCTTGCCACTCGTCGTGCATGTCGGCCAGGACTGCTCCGACGAGCCTGATCACGGCTGCGGGGTTGGGGAAGATTCCGACCACGCGGGCGCGGCGCTTGATCTCCTTGTTGACCCGCTCGATTGGGGGTTGGTGGACCAGATCTTCTGCCAGTGCGCCCGCGGGAAGGCTGTGAAGGCGGTGACCTCGGCCTTCGCCTCGTCCATCAGCGGCCCGATCTTGGGAAACGACTTGGCGAGCTGGTCGCGGACTTCGTCCCAGGTCTGGCTGACGGCTTGGGCGTCGGGTTGGGCGAAGATGGTGCGGAACACCGCGGCGACCATGTCGGCGTGGGACTTGGGCACGTGAGCCAAGAGGTTGCGCACGAAGTGGACCCGGCAGCGCTGGTGACCGGCGCCTTGGAAGGACCGCTTCAGCGCCTTGACCAGCCCGGCGTGCTGGTCAGAGATCACCAGCCGCACACCCTGCAAGCCACGCTGCTTCAGGCTGGTGAGGAACCCGCGCCAGAAGGTCTCGTCCTCGCTGTCCCCGACGTCGAGCCCGAGGACCTCACGGGAGCCGTCAGCGGCGATCCCGGTGGCGACCACGACCGCCATCGACACCACCTGACCGGTGGTGTTGCGGACGTTGAGGTAGGTGGCATCGAGGTAGACGTAGGGGAACTCGGTGTGGCCCAGGGGCCGGGTGCGGAACGCGCCGACGGTCTCGTCCAGGCCGGCGCAGATCCGGGAGACCTCCGACTTGGAGATACCCGAGTCGATGCCGAGCGCGGAGACCAGGTCATCGACACTGCGCGTCGAGACGCCGTGGACGTAGGCCTCCATCACCACCGCGTACAGCGCCTGGTCGATCCGTCGTCGCGGTTCGAGGATCGTGGGGAAGAACGAGCCCTTGCGAAGTTTGGGGATCCGCAGCTCGACGTCACCGGCCTTGGTCGAGATCAGCTTCGCTCGGCTGCCGTTGCGATCGGTGACCCGGGACTCGGTGCGCTCATAGGGCGCGGCGCCGATCCGTTCGGTCGCTTCGGCTTCTATCAACTCCTGCAACACCAGGTGGACCGATTCACGGATCAGATCCACGCCATCACCGGCACGGAACGCCTCGAGCAGCTCAGACAGGGCAGACTGGGGTAGGGCCATCGGTGGTTCTCCTTCAGTGTGTGCTTGGCCGTTCACACCGAAGATCTCGCCGATGGCCCCTCTACGTACGGAGCCCCGCCGTCCTACCCCAAACCCCACCACTCCCGGGGACTCTTACCTCGGGTGGGTGTTCGCGAGGAGCCATGGTCAGCGCCATGCCTTCGCATAGTCGACGGTGTAGGTCGCGGGCGAGGCCGCCTCGAGGACCGCTGTGTGCAGCGAACCGCTGCCCGCCAAGCCGAGCACGGGAGTGGCAGCGGCGGCGCGACGAACGCGGACAGAGAACCGCATCGTGTTTCCTCCAAGTAGTCGCGCGCTGAGTGTGGCCGCCGCGGACTGCCCGACTCGCGCGGTCTCGCCCGAGCTGGCTGTCCGTTGACTTTGACGCTAGGCCCGCCCTAGGTCGGAGCGCACCGTGCGACTGACCGGACATGTCTAGCCACGAGGAACTACCTGCGACTGATGATCGCCGACCTGACGAACACCACCAGCGTGCCGCGCTTCCCCTCGAACAACTTGGCGCGGGGCGCCGCTCGTAATGAGCAAGTCGGTCGTCGGTTCGATTCCGACAGGCGGCTCGCCTGAACCCGATCCCACAGGGATCGGGTTCCGGCCTTCAGGCAGGGCGCGTCGGTCAGCGGCGCGGACGCTCCCGCAGCTCGACCGGGTCGCCGGCGTACTGCTCCAGGTCGCTGCGGAGGTCGTCGGACAGCCGCCAGGACGTGCCAGACCTCGGGTCCCACAGCACCATCGTCGTCTCGGCGACCAGCGCAGGCGCATGGTCGGGACGCACCCGCATCTCGGACGCGACCGTGAACGAGGATCCGCCGATGTGGCTGACCCACAACCGCATGAGGAACGGCTGGAACGGCACGAACCGCATCTCGGCGTGGTAGTCGACGCGCTGGGCGCCGACCAGGTCTGTCACCCCGTCGGGCGCCGACCGCAGCAGGCCCGGACGGTCACGCGTCGAGGGCGGGCAGCGGTGCGAACCGCAGGAACTGCAAGCGCGCCTCGTCGAGGACCCGGATCGCCTCCACGTTGTCGACGTGGCCGCCGAGGTTGATGTCGCGCAGCCGCGCCTGGATCTCGCAGTCGAGGCTGTGCCCATGGGCATCCTGGCAGGCGCGTCAGCGCCCACGGACCGAGGTCCCGCACGGGAGTGCCGAAGGACCTTGACCAGGGTCGCCGCCTCCGGCGTACCGTCGACAGAGGAGTGAGGCGACCGAAGGGAGACGAGATGAGCGCCAACGAGTACGTTCTCTGGTTCATCGGCATGGCTGTCGCGATCGCGCTGATCCTGGGGCTCGGCACGCTGCGGATGGCCGGCCTCCTGCGCCGCCGGGCGAGGGCCGTCGAGGCGGAGCACGAGGCCCAGGTGGTCGAGCACCACCACTGGTACGACCGCTTCCACCACCACCACCACGCCGCCTGAGCCGGCTACTCGTCGAACAGGTCGCACCGGTCCGGGTCGACGTCCGTCCGGTCGGTGAGCACGCCGAAGTGGCGCAGGTACTGGCGATGGACGTCGCGTCCCTCGATCCCGACCACCGTCTGGTCCGAGTTCATGGTGTGCGTGGTCCAGTTGTCGGAGCCGATCCAGGTCCAGAACCGGCGGCCGCCGGGAGCGTCGTACGACGCGCTCATCGCCTTGTCGTGCACGTACGTGCCGTCCGAGGGCCAGCACCCGCCCTCGATCCGCACTCCCGCCCGTCGTAGCGCGTCCTGCGGGAGCCGGCCGACGAGCGGTCCCGCGACGAAGGTGACCCGCGCACCCTGCCGCGCCATCGCGGCGAGCCGGTCCGCGATCCACTCTCCGCGGGAGTCCCACATGGTGAACATCGCGATCCGCACGACGGTCCCCGCCCGGGCCGGGATCGAGCGGAGCGCCTTCATCACCGGGTCCTGGTCGGGGCTCTGGATCGTCGACGGAAGGACGTACGCCGACCAGCCGGCGCCGCGGAACTCCCGCATCGGGTTCGGGCCGGCCGGGCGGTCGAGCCGGCTCTCCTGGAACGTCTGCTCGAGCGCGTCGTACACCGGTCGCAGCGCGAGCGACCACATCATGCTGAAGGCGTGGGTGTCGGAGTAGTCGGTGTTGTTGTAGGAGCCGACGACGGTCACCCAACGGCGGTCCCCGACCTGGGAGAAGCGCCACACCTTGTTGTGGTCGATCGACGTCACCCCCTCGGGCCCGCGTGCCGACAGGTCGGTGAACACCAGCCAGGACCGGTCGCTGCGGTCGGCGTTGAGCACGTCGGCCAGGCGCGGTCCCTGGGGGTAGCGGTGCCGGGTCGAGCCGTTGAGGACCACCTGGACGTGGACCCCGCGCTGGAACGCGCGCACCAGTGCGGGATAGGTGATCCGCGACCCGAGGAAGTAGGTCTCGACCTTGATGTACTCGCCTGCCGGCACCGCGTCGACGTACCTGGCGAGTGCGCCCGCGATCGCGTGCGGGCGGTGCCGCGGGTCGGAGGCGAGGATCGCGCGGCGGGGTGGGCTGAAGCCGGCCGCCGCGCGTTCTTCGACGGTGACCGCAGCGGAGTCGGACCCTCGCTGGGCTCCGCTGGCGTGGAGGGCCGCGGCGGCGACGACCAGCGGGACGAGGACGGCGACCAGGAGGGTGCGGGGCGACTCGGTGGCGATCACGTTCTCCGAGGGTTTCGCCGCCGGGTGAATCCGTCGTGACCGCGCACGCGCGGTCACGCGAACGGCACACGCATTCCGCGGAAAGTGGATGCGTCAACCAAACTGGCTAGAATGGTGCGGTGACCGAACCCTGGCTCGACGATGAACAGCAGCAGACCTGGCGCGCCTGGCTCGACGTCAACGCCCAGCTGTTCGCGCGGATCAGTCGCGAGCTCCAGGCCAAGAGCGGGCTGTCGCTCCAGGACTACGACGTGCTGGTGGCGCTGACGGACGACCAGCCCGGCAGCGTGCGGATGCGCGACCTCGGCGTGAAGCTGCAGTGGGAGAAGAGCCGGCTCTCCAAGCACCTGACCCGGATGGCCGCCCGCGGCCTGGTCGCGCGCGTCGAGTGCCACGACGACCGACGCGGCGCCTTCGTCGAGCTCACCGACGAGGGCCTGGCGGCGATCCGGGACGCGGCCCCCGACCACGCCGCCCTGGTCAAGGACGTGTTCTTCGACGGACTCAGCCGCGAGCAGGTGCGAGACCTCGACAAGATCTGCGCGACCGTCCTCGAGCGGCTGAACCCCGACGACGTCTGCGGTCCGTAGCTACTCCGCCAGCAGGTCGCGCACGGCCAGCGACGCGAACACCATCGCCGCTCCGAGCGGCGCACCCGGCGCGGGGTAGCGCGACCCGAAGACCGACGCGACCGAATTGCTGGTCGCGTACAGCCCGGGGATCGGCCGACCGGTCGCGGCGTCCTGCACGCGCCCGGCCTCGTCGGTGACGAGACCGCCCTTGGTGCCGAGGTCGGAGAGCACGAAACGCGCGGCGACGTACGGCGCCTGGTCGATCGGCGTGAGCGCCTTGTTGGGGCCGGTGCCGCCGGCGAAGAAGGTGTCGTACTCGTCCTCGCCCCGGCCGAAGTCCTCGTCGACACCGGACTCGGCGAAGCCGTTGAACCGCTCCACGGTCGCCGTCAGCACCGCGGGGTCGACGTCGATCGCGCGCGCGAGGTCCGCGACGGTGTCCGCGGTGACCCAGGTGCCCGCCGCGAGGTGGTCGGCCGGGTCGCCCTCCGGCATCGCGATCGCGGGGAGCCGGCCACCCTCGCGGTTGTCGAAGACGAACCACGACGGGATCCGCTCCGGGGCCTCAGCCATGATCCGGCCGAACCGGTCGTACGGCAGGCACTCGTTGCCGTAGCGACGCCCGGTCTGGTCGACCATCAGCCCGCCGCGGAAGCCGAGGGTGAACGTGCCGCTGCCGTCGGGGTGCGCGAGGCCGGGGCAGAACCAGCCCTCGCCGGAGTAGTCGGTCGCCGCGCCCGCCTTCGCGCACGCCTCGATCACGTCGCCGGTGTTGGTGCCGCGGGGCGCCATCGTCCACTCGGCGCTGCCCGGTGTCCCGTGCAGGGCCCGCAGCTCCTGGCTGCCCTCGTAGCCGCCGGCGCCGACGATCACGCCGCGCGTCGCACCGACCTCCACCGGGCCGGTGGGCGTGTCCACGACGACGGCGGTCACCCGGCCGGCTTCCCGCCGTACGTCGACGACGTGGTGCTCGGTCGCGAGGGTGCCGCCGTCCCGGACCACCATCGCCGCCAGCCGGCCGATGAGGGCCTGACCGCCCGACAGTGTCGACCGGCCCGCGGCGCCGGCCCGGTCGCGCTCGACCGGCGGCCGCAGCAGGGCCATGACGCCAGGGTCCAGCTGGTCGCGCCGGATCGACGTCGGCTGGATCGAGCGGCCCATCGGGACCCGGCCGGGGGCGTCGTAGTACTCCGAGAACGGGATCCACTCGAGCTCCATCAGCTCGTCCGCCTCGAGCGCGGCGACCAGCTCGGGCGCGTGCTGCAGGAACGCCTCGACCCGCTCGGGGTCGGGGTCGTCGAGCACGGCGGCGAGGTAGGCGCGGGCGCCTTCGGTCGAGTCGGGCAGCCCGGCCCGCTGCTGGACCGCGCTGCCGGGCAGCCAGCAGGCGCCGCCGGAGTACGCCGACGTCCCGCCGACGAGCGCCGTGCGCTCGAGCACCAGCGTCGACAGGCCGGCCTTCGCCGCCAGCGCGGCCGCGGTCATCGCGCCGCCGCCGGAGCCGACCACCACGACGTCGTAGGCGGGCTGGAGGGGAGCGGGCACCGTCGGCATGCAGAAACTGTAACGCGTTCTACTTTGTTGGATGCCCTCGTCGGGCCAAATTGACAATGGTTCTCATTCGCTTCTAGTTTCGTGCGTTCGAGCCGCCCGTGCCACCAGTGGAGGAGTGTTCAGAATGAACCGGAGTGAACTCATCGCGAGCGTCGCCGAGCAGACCGGGCTCAACGCCCAGGAGGCCGCCGCAGCGGTCACCGCCACCCTCGACGGGATCGCGCAGGGCGTCGCGGCCGGCGACGCCGTCGCCCTGGCCGGCTTCGGCACCTTCGAGCGGCGCCACCGCGCCGCGCGGGCCGGGAGGAACCCGCAGACAGGTGAGGCGATCCAGATCGCGGCGTCGGTCGCGCCTGCTTTCAAGCCGGCCACGGCGTTCCGGCGCCTCGTCGCTGAGTGATCGACGGCCTCCCTCACCCCGGCTGGGGATGAAGGGCCGACCCGGTCGATCATCCGGCCCTGGGGTGCGACGCTGAGCCGCCGACGAGCGCCGAGGAGGGCAACGTGACCATGGAGACGACGACCGAGGCGCGCCGCGATCAAGGCATCGGCTGGCAGCCCTGGATCATGCTCGGCCTGCTCCTCGCGGCCTACCCGCTCCAGGGGGTCCTGGCCCCGGTGCTGGATGCCGCCGTCTTCCAGACGTGGGCGACGGTCTTCCTGGCGATCGTCGTTCAGTCGATCCCGTTCCTGGTGCTGGGAGTGGTCCTGTCCGGCGTGATCTCGGCGCTGCTGACGGAGAGGTTCGTGTCGCGCGTGCTTCCCCGGCGGCCGGCGCTCGCCGTACCGGTCGCCGGCATCGCCGGCATCGCGCTCCCGACGTGCGAGTGCGCCGTCGTGCCCGTCGCCAACAGCCTGACCCGCCGCGGCCTGCCCGCGTCGGTCGCGCTGACCTTCATGCTCGCCGCGCCCGCCATCAACCCTGCCGTCCTGGTGTCCACCGCGGTCGCCTTCTCCGGCCGCGTCGACATGGTCGGCGCGCGGTTCCTCGCGTCCCTGCTGACGGCGATGGTGATCGGCTGGATCTACGTGGTGGCGGCGGCGCGGTTCCCGGCGCTGCGCCTCCCCGACATCCGAGACCGTCTGGGCCACCACGAGGGTGCGACGCCGTGGCGGCGCTTCGTCGCAGCGGCGTGGCACGACTTCCTGCCCGCAGCCGCGTTCCTCGTGCTGGGCGCCATCGTCGCTGCCGCGATCAACGTGCTGCTCCCGGTCCGGATCGTCGAGGCCGTGGCCGGCCAACCGGTCCTCGCCGTCGTTGCGCTGACGGCCTTCGCGTTCGTGATCGCGCTCTGCTCCGAGGCCGACGCGTTCGTCGCCGCGAGCCTGACCGCGTTCTCCGACACCGCGAAGCTCGTGTTCCGGGTGGTCGGACCCGCGATGGACATCAAGCTCGCAGCGATGGAGATGGGTCAGTTCGGCCGCCAGTTCACCCAGCAGTTCGTGCCCCTCGTCCTGGTGGTCGCCGCGTGCGTCGCCAGCCTCGTCGGATGGGTGATCCTGTGAACCGCACGGCCCGGGCCGTCATCCTCACGGCTATCGGCGGCGTGTCTCTCCGGATGGGCGCCACGGACGAGTACGCCAACTTCGTCAACGCCTGGATGCGCTGGCCTCTGGTCGTGAGCGGCGCGCTCCTGCTCGGGCTCGCCATCGCGGCTGCCGTCACCACGGTAAGCGATCACGACCACCCGGCGGGGCCGGTCGCGTGGCTGCTGCTGCTGCCGGTCGTGATCGCCTTCGTCGTCCAGCCGCCCGCGTTGGGTGCCTACGTCGCCGATCGGCGCGCGAACGACGCCGACGCCCGGCGCTACTCCGAGCCGATCCGGGTGGAGCTCGACGAGACCGGCGAGAACGCGATCCCGGTCGCGAACTTCCTCGCGCGCGCAGCGACCGACGACGGCGCGACCCTCGCCGGCGTGACGGTGCGTCTCACCGGCTTCGTCAGCACCGACAAGGACGGGGGGTGGTACGTGACCCGCCTGGCCATCTCGTGCTGTGCGGCCGACGCCGCGGCATTTCGGGTCCGCGTCCAGGGCGCCGACGCGCCTCCGGTGGAGCAGGGGGTCGACGTGGTCGGGACCTGGGTGGAGGGCACCGGCACCGATGCCGGTGGCACGCCGGTGATTGCTGCGGATGAGGTGACGTACGTCGACCAGCCGAAGCGGCCCTACGAGTGAGCGTCGGACACCGGTCCGATCGGCAGACTCAGCTTCTGCTCGTCGCGATGGCCCTGGTCCTGGCGGCGGTCTTCCTCTACCCGCCGCGCGGCGAGGACGAGGTCGCCGCACCGCCGACACCGTCCGCCACAACGACCGAGACCGAGACACCGTGCTCGAGGGCATCTACAGCTCGCTCGGGCTCAGCCTCGACCGATCGGCGGTCGAGGCCCTCGAGGACCACGTCGACGGCGAGGACCCGGCGCTCTCCAGGTATCTCGTCGAGCTCTGCCCCGCGTGACGTCCGGACGCCGTGGCGCCCTCCCGATCAGGGCGCCACGGCGCAGCGGGTTCAGCCCTGCCGGGCCTTCATCCGTGGGTTCTGCTTGTTGATCACGTAGGTCCGCCCGCGCCGGCGGACCACCTGCGCACCCGGCTGGTTCTTCAGTGAGCGCAGTGAGTTGCGCACCTTCATCGTCGTCTCCTCCTCGTCCGTGATGGTCAGGGCTTCGCCGGTCGACCGGTCGCCGGGTCGACCTGGCCGGCCAGGATGGCCGCCACGAGTCGGCGGGGCACCCGGTGCCGGACGCCCTCGGTGGTCACCGGCACCAGGTCGGGAGCCGTGGCCTTCCACTGGGCCCGTCGGTGGCGGGTGTTGCTCCGCGAGGTACGGCGCTTCGGTACCGCCATCACGCCACCTCCCGGATCGGGCCGAGCCATGGCTCGAACCCGTCCTCGGTCACCTGCCACCCGGGTGCCTCGCGACTGCCGTCCTCGCCGGGTCGCACCAGCATCTCGGCGAAGGCCGGGCGAAGGCTCGCGGGTGCGGCGCCCACGCCGGTGACGACGATCCGGGTGAACGGTGCGCGGCGGCCCCAGGGCGCGTGGTCGCCGATGCTGAGCTGGCCACCGGCGCCGTCCCACTCCAGCGCCCGACCGGGTCGGCTGGGCAGCCAGAAGCAACCACGGGTCCGGAAGGGGCCGCCGCCGATCGCGTCCAGCGACTCCAGGAGTCGTTCGGGGTGGAACGGCTGGATCGACTGGAGGTCGACCCGCCAGATCCCCTCGACCCGGACGTCCGGGAGCGCGTCGGTCCGAACGGGACTCGTCCACTCCTCGGTGTGCGCGTGCTGGTGCAGCCGGCCAAGAAGATCGGCGCTGGTGAGGCCGGCGCTCCCGACGACGACCGGCACGTCGGGGCGGGCCAGCGCCTGCACGAGGCCGGCAGCGACGGCGTCCGCTTCGCCGTCGACGACGACCGCGTCGGCGTACTCGATCATCGACGCGAGGACCTCGCCCACGCCACGGCGGTCGTCGTGGGAGCAGTGCCACCCGCGCTCTGCGAGCAGGTCATCGCCCAAGAGGTCATGGACCGGGTGCGCGGCGCTGACCGCGGTGACCACGGCCGACACCCGCAGGAACCGCGCCAGCCGGGTGTCCCACGTCAGCACGTTGCACAGGTGGGCCGCCTCGGCGCCGACCGGCAGGTGGGCAACGATGCTGTGCCACCGTCGGGTCCGGGCCAGCCGCTCGAGCGTCGGCACGATGTCCTCGCGGATGGCGCAGCTGACGCAGGCGTGCTCGAGCTCCGTCTCCTGGTGCTCGACGACGCCGGTGACGTCGCTGACCGTCCGGGTCAGCACCTGGCGATCGACGTCGATGTGGTGGCGTACGGCGACCGCGCCGGGCAGGTCGAACTGCAGCCCGACCATCGTCGCCGCCATCGCGTCCGGGTCGACCCCCGAGATCAGCACGACCGGCACCCTCATCGTCCGTCCTCCCGCTTCGCCATGGTTCAATCCTTCCGATTAGAATGAGAATCGTTCTCAAACTATGTCAGAGAGGAAGCCCGATGTCACAGCGGTGTCAGGTCACGGGAGCGGGACCGGGGTTCGGCAACAACGTCTCCCACTCCCATCGACGGACCAGGCGTCGGTTCGACGTCAACGTCCAACGCAAGCGGTACTGGGTGCCCAGCCTCGGGCGGCACGTGACCCTCCGGGTGAGCGCGCGCGGGATCAAGACCGTCGACCAACGCGGGATCGAGGCAGTGGTTGCCGACCTCCGCCGGCGAGGGAGCGGCTCTGATGGCGAAGAAGGGCAGTGACGTCCGCCCGATCGTGAAGCTCCGCTCCACGGCCGGGACCGGGTTCACCTACGTCACCCGGAAGAACCGCCGCAACGACCCCGACCGGATGGTCCTGCGCAAGTACGACCCGCGCGTCCGGCGCCACGTCGAGTTCCGCGAGGAGCGCTGATGGCTAAGCAGAGCAAGATCGCGGCCGACCGCAAGCGCCGCGCCGTCGTCGAGAGGTACGCCGGGCGCCGGGCCGAGCTCAAGGAGCGGATCCGGCGCGCGGCGCCCGGTTCGCAGGAGCTCGCGGACGCCGTACGGGAGCTGTCGCGGCTGCCGCGTGACTCCTCGCCGGTGCGCTTGCGCAACCGCGACCAGGTTGACGGTCGTCCTCGGGGCTACCTGCGGAAGGCCGGGCTGTCCCGGATCCGGTTCCGGGAGCACGCACTGCGGGGGGAGCTGCCGGGGGTCCGCAAGAGCAGCTGGTGACACATGGCAGGCTGACCCGCCATGGGCCACGGACACTCGCACCGGGCGGCCGGGGACATCGACGACCAGGTGCAGGTCGGCGGCCCGGCGCGGACGTCGCTAATGGTGGGCCTGGGGCTGGCTGCGGTCGCCACCGTCGTGGGGCTGGTCGTGTGGTGGCCGTCGGGCGACGCGTCCGACGTCGAGTCCGCGCAGTTCGCCGCCGAGGGCGTCACGTTCCCGACCGGCGAGGTCCGCGAGGTGGGCGAGCCGTGCCCCGTGCAGGAGGCGCCTCCCGAGGGGTGCGGCCTGGTGTCCGTCGAGGTCGACGACCGCCGGGTCGACGTCCAGGTGCCGCCGGAGGTCTTCGCCGCCGGCCTCAGCCCGGGTGACCCGGTGGAGCTGCAGAAGGTGCCCGGCGAGGGGGGCGCGCCGACGTACTCCTATTTCGCCACCGATCGCGACGGCACCTTGCTCTGGCTGGTGCTTCTCTTCCTCGTGGTGGTGCTGGCGATCGCCCGCTGGCGCGGGCTCTTCGCGCTGGTCGGGCTGACCTTCGGAGCCGCGGTGGTCTGGTGGTTCCTGCTGCCCGCGCTGCTCGAGGGCTCCTCGGGCGTCGGCGTGGCGCTGACCGGCGCCTCGGCGATCATGTTCGTGGTGCTGTACATGACGCACGGGCTGTCCCTGCGCACGAGCACCGCGCTGGCCGGGACCCTGGTCGGCGTCGCGATCACCGGTGTCCTCGGGGTGGTCGCCGTCGCCGACGCACGGCTGACCGGGATCTCCGACGATGCGGGCGGCCTGCTGCGCGCCTACGGCAACGGGCTCGACTTCCCCTCCCTGCTGGGCTGCGCGCTGGTGATCGCCGGGCTCGGCGTGCTCAACGACGTGACCATCACGCAGGCCTCGGCGGTCTGGGAGCTGCGCGCGGCGTCCCCGGGCGCCTCGCGGCTGGAGGTGTACGCCGGCGCGATGCGGATCGGGCGCGACCACATCGCCTCGACGATCTACACGATCGTCTTCGCGTACGTCGGCACCGCGCTCCTGGTGCTGATGCTGCTGAGCATCTACGACCGCTCCATCGTCGACCTGCGGTCGACCGAGCAGCTCGCCGAGGAGATCGTGCGCACCCTGGTGACGTCGATCGGCCTGGTGCTCGCGGTGCCCGTGACGACCGCGCTCGGCGTGCTCATCGCGTCGCCGAGTCGGGTGACCACGCCACCTGGAACACCTCTCTCCCGCGATCCCGCGTGACCAGCTGCCCGCGCCCCGGCACGGAGGGGGCCGGTCGCACGGTGCCGATGAGCGGACCCTCCTCCCGGTTGCCACTGAGCAGCACGCCCGGCATCGCGAGGTCGCGCAGCGTCTGGATCACCGGCTCGTAGAGCGCTCGGGCGGCGCCGCCGCTGCGCCGGGCGACGACGAGGTGGAGGCCGACGTCACCCGCCTGCGTGAGCAGCGGCTGCAGCGTGGCAACCGGCGACCCCTGCGGCGTCGCGACCAGGTCGTAGTCGTCCACGACCACGAACACCTCCGCGCCCGTCCACCACGACCGCCGCCGCAGCTGGTCGGGCGTGACGTCGGGGCCGGGGAGCCGGGTGCGGAGGTACGACGCCAGCTCGTCCAGCGCCGGGCGGGCCTGGTCGGCCGAGGTCAGGTAGTGCAGCAGGCGCTCGTCCGGAACCTCGCCCAGCAGCGACCGGCGGTAGTCGACCACCACGACCTGCGCCTGCCGGGCGGTCCGGGTGCGAGCGACCTCGTGCAGGTAGGTCCGCAGCAGCGCGCTCTTGCCCGAGCGCCCGTCGCCGAACACCAGCAGGTGCGGCTCGGCGTCGGTGTCGAGCACCACCGGCGCCAGCTGTGCCTCGTCCAGCCCGAGCAGGAGTCCGGGGGCGTCGGGGCCGGCCTGTCGTCGTACGGCGGCGAGACCGACGGTTGCTGGCAGCAGCCGCACCGGCGGCGCCTCCAGGCCGGGCCAGGCTTCGCGCGCGGCCGCGATCAGCTGCTCGGGTGGGGGCGGCAGCGCCGCCAGGAAGTGCAGCGGGCCCGGCGCGAGTCCCCGCCCCGGCCGGCCCGTCGGCACCGTCGCCGCGGTCCGGCGGTCCACCTCCGAGTCGACGGGGTCGCCGAGCCGCAGCTCGAGGCGGGTGCCGAGCTGGTCGCGCAAAGCCGCCCTGAAGTCCGACCACCGCGCGCTCGACACGACCAGGTGGACGCCCAGGCCCAGCCCGCGCTGCGCCAGCTGCTGGAGCGCGGGCTCGAGGTCGTCGTGCTCCGCGCGCAGCGCGCTCCAGCCGTCGACGCAGAGGAAGACGTCGCCGCGCCCGTCGGCGGTGTCACCGGCCTCACGGCGGTCCGCGATGCCCTGCACCTCCGCCACGACCCGTCGTACGACGTCGCGGTCGGCCCTGCCCGCGACGCCGGACACGTGGGGGAGATCGGCGAGGTCGCCGAACCCGCCGCCACCGAGGTCGAGCACGTACCACTGCGTCTCCCGCGGGCTGCCGGCCAGCGCTGCAGCCGCCACGATCGTGCGCAGCAGGGTGCTCTTGCCGCTCCGCGGTCCACCGACGACGGCGACGTGTCCGCCGGCACCGGTGAGGTCGAGCACCAGCGGGTCGCGGCGTTGCTCGCGCGGTCGGTCGAGGGTGCCGACCGGGACCCGCAGCGGGCCGCGGGCCGCCGGGAGGAGTCGGCCGAGAGGCTCGGGCCGGTCGAGAGGCGGCAGCCAGATCTGGTGCGCAGGCGGGCCGTGGCCCCGCATCCGGGCCACGGCGAGCTCGAGGACCGAGGCCTGGTCGCTGGCGGGTGGCTCAACTGCTGCCCGCCCCGCGGCCGGCCCCGCCGTCACCGGCGCCCGCACCTCGCGGGCCACGAACGGCAGCACCAGGGGCGCCCGGCGGGCCCCGCGTCGTCGTACGGCCGGCTGCCCAGAGGGCCCGGAGACGTACGCCGCCTGGAACCGGGTCAGGGTCGTCGGGTCCGGCTTGAGGTAGCCCAGGCCGGGCACCGAGGGCAGCGCGTGGGCGTCCGGCACGCCGAGAACGGTGCGGGACTCCTGCGCGCTGAACGTCCGCAGGCCGACCCGGTAGGACAGGTGGGCGTCGAGGCCACGGAGCCGGCCCTCCTCGAGCCGCTGCGAGGCGAGCAGCAGGTGGAGGCCGAGCGATCGGCCGAGGCGGCCGATCGCGACGAACAGGTCGGTGAGCTCGGGCTTCGTCGAGAGCAGCTCGGAGAACTCGTCGACCACGATCAGCAGGGACGGCACCGGCGGCAGGTCGGCGCCACCTGTCCGCGCGTGCTCGTAGTCGCGCACCGATGAGAGGTTGCCGGCGCTGCGGAGCGCCTCCTGCCGGCGCACCATCTCGCCAGCGAGCGCGTCGTGCATCCGGTCGACGAGGGCGAGCTCGCCGGCGAGGTTGGTGATCACTGCCGACACGTGGGGCAGGTCGGCCATCCCGGCGAACGTCGCCCCGCCCTTGAAGTCGACGAGCACCAGGTTGAGCTGGTCGGGCGGGTGGGTCATCGCGAGGCCGAGCACGAGGGTGCGGAGGAACTCCGACTTCCCGCTGCCCGTCGCGCCGACGACCAGCCCGTGCGGACCCATCCCGCCCTGTGCCGACTCCTTGAGGTCGAGGTGCACGACCCCGGCGCTGCCCGTGCCGACCGGCACCCGGAGCCGGTCCCTCGGCGGCCGCGGACGCCAGCCCGAGCCGGGGTCGAAGGCGGTCATCCCGTCGACCCCGAGCAGCTCGGGCAGGCCGGCAGGCGTCGCCGGCGCCGCATCGGGCGCTGAGGTGGCGGCCTGCCGTGGCAACAGGCGGCGCGCCACCGCCTCGGCGGTCGCGGGGTCGCACCGGTCGGCGTGGGCAGTCACCGGCTCCGCCCGGAGTCGTACGGCGCGCACGGGCACGCCCGGCTCCGAGTCCTCGCCGGGTAGGAGCTCGAGCCGCAGCTCGCCCGCCGCCGGCGGCTCGTCGGGCGCACCCACCTCGACCACCGTGACCCCCGGGCGGCCGTCGGGGGGCACCACGCCGTGCGCGGAGGCGGGTCCGTCGACGACCAGCAGCACGTGGCCCGTCGTCGGCAGCAGGTCCGTGAGGGCCGTGGCCGCCGAGCCGATCAGCCGGACCGGACCGACCGCGTCGGACCGTTGCGCGGCCTGGGCGTGCGGCAGCCACTTGACCCACTCCCACTCCTCGAGAGTGTCGTCGGTCGCGAGGACGGCCACCGTCAGGTGCTCGGGGGAGTGGAACGTCGCGGCCGAGCAGACGAGGGAGCGGGCCAGGGCACGGCCGGCGCCCGGCCCTCCCGCCAGGGCGATCCGGTGGAAGCGGCGGAGGTCGACGGCGGCCGGCAGGTCCGGTTGCACCGGGTGGGTGTCCAGCAGCCGGCGTACGGCGGACACGGCGGCGGGGTCGGCGTCGTCCGCGTCCAGGTCGGCGGGAGCCGCGAGCTCGACGGAGAGCGACTGGGCGCAGACGCCGTACCTCACGTGGAGGAAGGCGGGGTCCTCCGGGCCGCGCTCCCAGACCCGGGTGCCGTCGGCGGCGACCGACGGGAGGGCCGCGGGCTCGGGGTGCAGCCAGCCGAGCGCCTGCCGCTGCGTCGCCGCGGCTTCCCGTACGGCGGCCCGCACGCCCGCCAGGTGCCGGAGGTAGGCGCGCCGCGCGCCCGTCAGCTGGCGCCGGCGCTGTCCGCGCTGCCGGTCGAGCTGGAAGCCGAGGTAGGCGACGGTCGTCACCAGGAACAGCCCGGCGGCGACCACCCGCACCTCCGAGCTGCCGCCTCCGAGGGAGGCGACCAGCACGACCGACCCGAGGCTCCCGAGCATCGGGATGGCGCTCGCCGCCACGCCTCCGGCCCCCTCGGCAGTCGGCAGTCGCGGCGGCTCCTCGAGACGGATCCGGCCGGACGGCAGCTCCGGGCGTGGGGTCATGCCGGGGAGTCAACCCCGGAGCGTCGCCGCGCGGAACCGCCCCGGCCGCAGCCTGTGGACAACGCCGTACCCCGGTTTGCGGCAGTCGGCGACGCGGGCACACCGGGGTCCGTCGGCACCGATCGGTGCCGCCGCCACAGCACGTGACACCGAGAAGGAGCACCACCATGGCGAAGCCTGATGAGTTCGGCCAGGGCGACGGCACCCTGAGTCATGCTGCCGGTCTCGTGACCGAAGCACGGACCGACTTCAACGCCTACAGCGCCCGTCTCGACGGCCAGATCGCCGGTGTGCAGGGGCGCTGGGGCGGCCGGGGCGCGCAGGCGTTCTTCATCCTCCACCAGGCGTGGATCGAGAAGCAGCGGACCATCGTCACCGCCCTCGACGACTTCGCCGGCGCCCTGACCACCACCGAGCAGGACAACACCGCCACCGACGACGAGGTCGGTGCGACCTACCGCCAGCTGCAGGGCCGGCTCGGCTGACGCCGCCGACCCCAGCGACCCCGACGACACCGACACCACCCGAAGGAGACAAGAGATGGTCAACCTCGACGGCCTGCGCGT
Source organism: Nocardioides immobilis (assembly GCF_003515065.1). Lineage (GTDB taxonomy): Bacteria > Actinomycetota > Actinomycetes > Propionibacteriales > Nocardioidaceae > Nocardioides > Nocardioides immobilis. Next base: position 159,305 of record NZ_QXGH01000016.1, on the reverse strand, counting down.
CCAGCACGGCGCGCTCGACCAAGCCGCCACCGACATGCACCAGACGGTCAAGGACATCGACGACCGGATGAACCGGCTCGAGGCCGAGCTGGAGCCGCTGCGCAGCGAGTGGGCCGGCCACGCCCAGGTGGCCTACATCCACGCGAAGGCGGAGTGGGACCGTGCCATCAAGGAGATGCGCGACCTGCTCGACGAGAGCCACCGCACGGTCTACCACTCGAACGCCGAGTACCAGGCGGTCGACCGGCGCGGCGCCGCCCGCTTCGACGTCTGAGGAGCCGACCGGTGTCCGAACGGCTGCTCCGGGTCACTGCCGTCGCCGGGGGACGACGCAGCGACCTGGCCGTGCCGGGTGGTGTCGCGGTGGCCGAGCTGGTGCCCGACCTCGCCCGGGCGGTGGGGTTGCTCGACCCCGCAGCGGTCTACGCGGGCTACCGGTTGCACGCCCAAGGTCGGAGGCTCCGACCCGACCAGGGGCTGCGCGAGCAGGGCGTCGACGACGGCGCCCTGCTCGCCGTGGCGGCCAGGGCCGACGAAGGGCAGCCGGCCGTCCACGACGACCTTGCCGAAGCCACGGCCGAGGCGGTCGCGCGGGTGCGCCCGTGGCGGCCGGCCGACACCCGCCGTACGACGTGTGCGACCGGCCTGCTGGGCCTCGCCGTCGGGCTCGGCGCCCTCGCGTGGGACCTCGTCCCCCGGGTGACGACCGGCTGGTCGGTCGTCCTCGTCCTCGCCGTCCTCGCCGGCAACGCGTTGCCTGCCCTGGCCGTCGCCGTCGGCGTCGGTCGCGCCGATGGGACGCCCGCCGACCCCGATCGGGTCGAGGCGCTGGTCGTTCGGTCGACCAGGCTGCTCCTGGTCGGATCGGTGGTGGTCGGGCTCGTGGCGGTGGTGACCGTGCCGGTCGTCGCCGACGGCACGGCGGGCGCCGCGCTCGCCGTCGACTGCTGCCTCGTGCTGCTCCTGCGCGCGCCGCGGCACCGCTCGCTCACCCAGGTCCTGGTCGACGCGGCCGGCGGCCTGGCAGGGCTCCTGGTGATCGTCGTGGCGGTGCTGCTGCGCCACCCGGACGCCCGCCCCGTCCTCGCCGGGACGCTCGTCCTCGCCGGCCTGGTGACCTGCGGGGTCACCCGGCTGCCCCCTGTTCCCGCGATCCTGCGGGCGCGGGCGATCGACCTGGTCGAGACCCTCGCGCTGGTCGCGCTCGCGCCGCTGCTCCTGGTCGCCACCCACGGCCTCGCCCGCATCACCGGGGGATAGGCCGGTGGCGACCAACAAGGAGCTGCTCGAGGCAGCGGCGTTCCACCGACGCCGTGTCGTCGCGGCGCTGCTCAGCGGCTCGCCGTACGACGAACCGGCCCGCGTGCTTCGGGCCGTGATCGCCGGCGTGCTCCTGGCGGCGACAGCCGTCGCCGCGAGCCTTCTCGCCCGCTACCTGGGCCTGTGAGTCAGTCGTCGTTGCAGGGAGGGAGTGTCGGATCCCGATCGCCGCGGGTCCACTGGAGCCTGCTGTGCCGCTTCACGACGTTCCAGCGGTCGACGTACTGCCGCCAGACGCTCGCGCTCCTCACGTTGAGCGTGACCTCGTCACCCCGGGTCAGGGATCCGGTGGCCCAGTTGGCCGTGCCGGTCCAGACACCGGCGTAACGCCGGTTGGTGCCGTAGGTCCCGCGGATCGCGACAGCCTTCATGTGGGTGCGCGTGTTGACGCAGCCGTCCAGGTCCGTGTCCCACCGGCTGTCCCAGAGCTCGATCAGTCCGGACGCCCGGGCGTCCTTCATCCGGCTCAGCAGCCCGCTGTCCACGGCGCCGAAGATGATCTTCACCTTGCAGCCGTTGAGGGCGAGGCTCCGGATCTTGTCCCAGATGTAGTTGCCGCGGTGACCGTTCCACCAGAACTGCTGGATGTGGATCGTGGTCGGTCCGAACGCGCTCGAGCACTTCACCTTGCGCAGGTCGACCATCAGCGGGTCGCGTCGCTCGCCGACGCCGATCATGGGGAAGATCCGGGTGGTGTACGGCCCGTCCTTGAACTCGACCAGCTTGCGCCCGGCCCGCTTCTGCGCGGTCATCAGCCGGTGGATGCGGACGAAGAACTGGAAGGTCTTCGGGCGGCTCTTCATCACGATGAGGTCGTTCCAGCCCGAGTTGGCACCGCCCGCGTTGAGGTTGCTCGACGAGGTCATGACGACGTTGTTGGCCGAGCCGGTGTGCGACATCGCGTAGATCTTGGAGTGCATGTTGGCGTCCTCGCCGCCCCGGCAGCTGCCGGAGCACCGGAGGACGTAGCTGCCGTCCCGGCCCCACGTCACGTCGCGGCCGGTGGGCTCCCGAAGGCTCACGTTGACCTGGCGCGCGGTCATGAGCGGGATGCCGCTGTCGTCGCGCGTGCGGAGGCCGCCGTGGGAAGGCGGCAGCGGGCCGTTGCACCGGCCGGCGCGCGGGTCGCTGTCAGCGATGCCGTCGTTGTTGCCGTCGCGGACGTTGTCGGCGTTCAGCGCCGTCACGATGCGACGGAGCGGCTTCGACACCACGGCCCGGTCGATGATCACCCGCACCGAGACGCCACGCTTGCACGCGGCGATGAGAGCGTCGGCACTCGCCTTCCGGTCGAAGAGGTAGCCCGCGAGCAGGATCACCGGCCGCGGGTCCTTCGCGGTCGGCCTGACGTTGCGGAACGCCTCCTCGACCGCCCGGACGATCCGGGTGTTCTCGGCGCTCGACCCCCACGGGTTCGGGACGTTGAAAGATGCGCCGCCGCGTGGCTCGTAGCCGATCGCGGACGCGGGCAGCAGGGTCAGCGGAAGCAGGATCGCCAGCAGGGCTGCGGCGCGACGGATGAACAAGTTTCCCCCAAACTCCGGGTCGTGGGCGGCGGGAGCGCCGGTCCACGGGCACAGTGATGGTAACTGCCAAGACGGAACACCTTGTGACAGTTACCGAACTCCGGTTGTGCCCGTGATGGAACGGCAACCCTCAGGTAGACGCCGGGGACCGGTCCGAGGTTGCCTCCCGGACCATGATGTCGAGAAGCTCGGGGTACGACGTCCCGGCCGCGGCGAACATCCGGGGCACCTGCGAGTGCTCGGTGAAGCCCGGGATCGTGTTGACCTCGTTGAGAACCGGGCCGTCCGCGGTGAGGAAGAAGTCGACCCGGGCCACGCCTGCGCAGCCGACGGCGTCGTACACGGCGATCGCGGCCCGCTCCAGTGCCTCCCGGTCGGCCTCGGACATCGGCGGGGGGATCCGGAACACCGCGGACCCGTCGTACTTGCTGTCGAGGTCGAAGATCCCGGACTCCGGAACCACGATCTCGAGCGCCGGGGGGACGGTCCGGCTGCCGTCGGGGCGGCCGAGGACGGCGAGATCGATCTCACGTCCTTCGACGACGTCCTCGACGAGCACCCGGTCATCCACGGCGAAGGCCGCGTCCAGGGCCGGAGCGAGCTCGGAGGCCTCGCGGACCATCGAGACGCCGTGGCTGGAGCCCGCCGCGACCGGCTTCACCACAACCGGGTGCGTGAACGACACCTGGTCGGCGGTCGCGCGGGTGACCAACGTGCCCGGAGCGGTGGGGACGCCGATCGCCTCGGCGACCAGCTTGGTGACCCACTTGTCCATCGCGATGGCACCGGCGCCGAGGGCGGAACCGACGTAGGGCACGTCCGCGAGGTCGCAGAGCGCGGCCAGGGTGCCGTCCTCGCCGCCCGGCCCGTGCAGCATGGGTACGGCGACGTGGCAGTCGCGCAGCACCGCGACCGCGCCGGACAGGCCGATGGCCTCCCCGCCCTGGTCGAGCCAGCCGCCGTCGCGGTCGATCGTCAGCGGCACGACCTCGTGGCCGGCCTCGGTGAGCGCCGCGCCGGCCGCCGCCGCCGAGGAGAGGGAGACGTCGTGCTCGCAGCTGGTGCCGCCGCCGATCACGGCCACGCGTAGCGGGTTCATCGGATCCCAATCGTCTTCGGGGTCAGGGTCGGTCGGTTCGGAGTGGCCGGCGGCTCGCCGACCGTGATGCGGTGGAGGCGGGGGCCGAGCCCGGTGACGATCTCATGCTCGAGCGTCTCGGCCCAGCCCGCCCACTCGGCAGCAGTCGGCTCACCGGCGTCGCCGGGCCCGAAGACGGTCGCCAGGTCGCCCTCCCGTGGCGCGTCCGGACCGTCGGCCTCGCCGAGGTCGACGATGGTCATGTCCATCGAGATCCTCCCGACGACCGGGCGCCGGCGCCCACCCACCAGCACCTCGGCGCGGTTGGAGGCGAGCCGGGGGAGGCCGTCGGCGTACCCCAGGGCGAGCAGGCCGAGCCGGGTGTCCCGCGGTGCCTGCCAGCTGTGGCCGTAGCCGACCGACGTGCCCGCGGCGACCTCGCGCACCTGCACCAGCGGCGCCGTCAGCGTGAGCGCCGGCCGCAGCCGCGCCGTGTGCGACTCGTCGATCCCGACCAGGCCGGCGCCGATCCGGCTCATCGTGTGATGGCTCAGGGGATCGCTGAGCGTCGCGGCGGTCGCGGCGAGGTGGTGGTCCGCGGGCCTGAGCCCGAGGTCATGTGCGGTCTGCAGACCCCACGCGAAGCGAGCCCGGCCGGCGTCGTTCGCGGGGTGGCCGGGCCGGTCGGCGCAGGGGAGGTGGCCCATCACGCCGACGACCGACAGCAGGCCGGCGGCCTCGGCCGCACGCGCCTCGCGGCACAGCGCGACCCACTCCTCCGGGCTGGCGCCGTCGCGGGCCATGCCGGTGTCGAGCTGGAGGTGGACCCGCAGGCCGGGGGCGGCGCGCACGGCGGCGAGGTGCGCCAGACCCGGTACGGCGACCTCGATCCCGTGCGCTGCGGCCGCGGCGAAGTCCGCGTCGAGCGGGTTGAGCCAGCTCAGGATCCGCTCGGTGAAGCCGGCGGCCCGCAGGTCGAGCGCCTCGGCGAGGGTGGTGACGCCGAACCGGGTGGCGCCGCCGGCGAGCGACGCCTTCGCGACGGCCACGGTGCCGTGGCCGAAGGCGTCGGCCTTGACGACCGCCATCACCTCGCCGTCGGTGGCGGACCCGATGGTCCGGACGTTGGCGGTGACGGCGGTGGTGTCGATGACGAGGGTCGGGATGGACCCGGCCGCCTCGACGGCCGCGGGCGAGGGGGTCATGCCACCGCCTCGCGGTCGTCCACCGGCCCGTAGTGCGCGTTGGGGGCGCCGGTGACGAGCGCCCAGTAGCGGTCGCCGTACGACCAGTGCCACCACTCGGTCGGGTAGTTGACCAGGCCGGCCGCCTCGAGCGCCTCGGCGAGGATCACGCGGTTGGCCCGCGCCGACGTGGAGATGTCGGGGGACGCGAAGTAGCACGCCCCGTCGGACTCCTCGGGCGTCGCGTCGATCGGGGTCCCCATGTCGAGCTCGGCGCCGTTCGCGTCGACGAGGGTGAGGTCGACCGCGGCCGCCGCCACGTGGGGTGCGACGTCGATCGGAGCGACGAACCGGCTCGCGAGCCGCTCGACGTCGGCCCGGCCGATGCCGGGGTACGTCGCGGCCACCTCGTCGGCGTACTGCGCGAAGATCTGCCGCTGCACCGCCTCGGAACGGTGCCCCTCCACGACCTGCAGCCGGATCCCGTCGGGAAGAGACGCGTTGGCGGCCTCCAGCCGGGCCCCCAGCTCGACCCGGACCCGCGCCCGTGCCGGCCCGAGCTCGGGGCCCAGCGCGACCAGCGGCTCCCCACACTCGAGGACCGGGATCGCGCCGACCCGCGGGTCGGACAGGAGGATCGTCATGGAGACATGGTGACGGGTCGATCCGAACATCGCCGCATCTGTCCGCCCGGCCTGTCGCCCCGCGATCGCGGGGCGGGCCGGCCACTAGCTCGCGCTGCGTCGGCAGTATCTGCCGGCCCAGCGCGAGCTAGCTGCCTCTGGCGGAGGTAGGGGGATTCGAACCCCCGAGGGCTATTAACCCAACCCGCTTTCCAAGCGAGCGCCATAGGCCACTAGGCGATACCTCCGCCGAGGAGGCTACCGGGCGGGTGACCGGCCGATGAAATCGCCTTGGTCGCGATGATCTAGAGTTGGCGCAACCCCCCGTGCGGCGGCATCTCGCCCAACTCCCCCAGGGCCGGAAGGCAGCAAGGGTAAGTGAGCTCTGTCGGGTGCGCGGGGGGCCTACAGTTTTCGATCGGCCGAGCGTGTCGCACACGGTGCGACACCGCCCAGGCCATCGCTTCGCTCGGCCCAGGGGCGTCGCACCGTGCGGGCTTCGCCCGCGTGCGCCACGCTGCCGGCCGTTTTCTAGGTCCAGGGCACGACGCGCTTGCGTCCGTCGGCCAGTCGCTCGACGGTGAACGCGTCGACCACCTCGTCCAGCGCCAGCCCGTCGGGGTTCGGGTCGTCGCGGAACCAGCTGGCGTGGGACCGGTAGACCAGCCGGTCCTCGTGGACGCGGATCGCCTGGTAGGTCGTCACGCCCTCGTAGGCGACGGCCCGGATCGCGCCGTTCACGGTCCAGTTGTTCCGCCGGCCGCGGTCGAGCGGGTAGTACTTCCCGCCGGCGTTGCTGACGACGTAGACCGGACCGGTGTGCGTGCCGTCGCCGACCTCGCCGCTCGCGAGATGGCCCCGTGCGTAGGTGTGGTCGTGGCCCTGCAGCACCAGGTCGACGCCGTACTCCTCGAAGACCGGCAGCCACCGGTTGCGGAGCCGCCCGTTGTCGCGCTCGGGCGTCGCCGAGAACATCGGCTGGTGGAAGGTCACGACCGACCAGCGCATCGGGTTGTTCGTGAGCAGGCGCCGTACCCAGGCCGCCTGGTCGCCGCCGCCGAACGGCGCGTTGCCGTTGAGCGAGATGAACCGCACGCCCTGGTAGTCGGTGAACCACACGTCCTCGCGGTGCAGCCGCGGTCCGTTGTCCGGCATGCCGAAGTGCGCGCGGTACTGCTGGAGGAGGTCGTCGCCCTGGTACTCGTGGTTGCCCGGTGAGGCCACGACCAGCTTCTCGCTGGCCAGCCGGCCCGCCGCGGCGAACCACTGCGCCCACTGCTCGTCCTGGTCGGCGTCGTTGATCAGGTCGCCGGCGTGGAGGCTGAGCGCCGCGCCGGGGTACCGCGCGAGGGCGCGCTCGACGTTCGCCGGCCACACCTCGTCCAGGCTGACCTGCGCGTCGCCGAAGTAGAGGAAGGTCCACGGCTCCGTGCCGGTGCCGGCGGTCCGCACCCGGCGCCACGGCGACCAGCCGGTGGTGTCGCTGCCGACGCGGAAGCGGTACGACGTCGCCGGGTCGAGGCCGTCCATGGTCGCGGTGTGGTGCCGGGCCGGTGCGGCCATCCCGGCGCTGGGGAGCGAGACCCGGGTCTGCTTCGAGCGGACGCGCCCGGCCCGGCCGCCGTCGGCCGGGATCCATTCGGCGACGCCGTCGCGGGTGGTCACGTCGGTGCGCCAGGTGACGGTGACCGAGCGGGTGGGCGTCGGCGTCGGGTTGAGCACGATCCGGTCGGGCTCCGGGCCCGGGGCCGAGTCCCGGAGCCAGTCCGACGGCCGCGCTCGGGTCAGGAGCTGGGTCCCGAGCACGCCCGCGGGGACGCCGGTCAGCAGGGTGCGGCGGTGGACGGCCATGGCCCCTACCGCACCGAGGTCACGCGACCGCAGCGGTGGCGGACCGGTGAGGGGCGGTAAAGGTCCGGTGAACATCCGCCTCGCCTGTCGGCCGTCGGAAGGGCCGTCTAGTGTTCAAGCGTGGATTCCCCGCTCGCGCTCTATCGCCGCTACCGGCCCGAGACCTTCGCCGAGGTCATCGGGCAGGAGCACGTGACCGAGCCGCTCCGCGCCGCGCTCGCCGGCAACCGGGTCAACCACGCCTACCTGTTCTCCGGGCCGCGGGGCTGCGGCAAGACCACCAGCGCCCGGATCCTCGCCCGTGCCCTCAACTGCGAGCAGGCGCCGGTGGCCGATCCGTGCGGCGAGTGCGACAGCTGCCGTGACCTGGCGCGCGGCGGGCCGGGCTCGATCGACGTGATCGAGATCGACGCGGCGTCCCACGGCGGCGTCGACGACGCCCGCGAGCTGCGCGAGAAGGCGTTCTTCGCGCCCGTGAAGAGCCGCTACAAGGTCTACATCATCGATGAGGCGCACATGGTCACGACGCAGGGCTTCAACGCCCTGCTCAAGCTGGTCGAGGAGCCGCCGCCGCACCTGCGTTTCATCTTCGCCACGACCGAGCCGGACAAGGTGATCCCCACCATCCGGTCGCGCACGCACCACTACCCGTTCCGCCTGATCCCGCCGCGCCTGCTGTCGTCGTACCTCTCCGAGCTCTGTGAGCTCGAGGGCGTCACCATCGAGCCGGCGGCCCTGCCCCTGCTCGTCCGTGCGGGCGCCGGGTCGGCCCGCGACACGCTCTCCGTGCTCGACCAGCTGCTGGGCGGCGCCGGGCCGGCGGGCGTGACCTACGACCTGGCGAGCGGCCTGCTCGGCTACACCCCCGACACCCTGCTCGACGACGTGGTCGACGCGTTCGCGGCGGGTGACGGAGCGTCCGTGTTCGGGGTCGTCGACCGGGTGATCGAGACCGGGCAGGACCCGCGGCGGTTCACCGAGGACCTGCTGCGGCGGCTGCGCGACCTGGTCATCGTGTCCGCGGTGCCGGACGCGCCGGCCACCGGCCTCATCGACGTCGCCGACGACCAGGGTGAGCGGCTGGTCGCGCAGGCGGCGCGGTTCGGCCGGGCCGAGCTGACCCGGGCCGCCGACCTGGTCGCCTCCGGGCTGACCGAGATGCGGGGTGCGACCGCACCTCGGCTCCTGCTCGAGCTGATCTGTGCGCGGGTGCTGCTGCCCGCCGCCGACCACGGCACCGACGGCGTCCTCGCCCGGCTCGACCGGCTCGAGCGCCGGATGGCGATCGCCGCCCCCGCGGCGCCGGCCAGTGCCCCGGCGGCGCCCGTGCCTGCCGAGCCTGCCGAGGCGCGCCCGGCCGCCGTACGACCCGAGCCGGTGGCCGAGCCGCAACCCGAGCAGCAGCCCGAGCCGCCCGTGGCCGACGAGCCCGAGCCCGAGCCCACGCCCACCGAGCCGCTCGAGGCGCCCGCGGCCGCCGTACCTCCCGAGCCGGAGGCCGCTCCGGCACCCGCCCCGGCCCCAGCCGGCAGCCTGTCGCTGGTCGACGTCCGGCGGCTGTGGCCCGACGTCATCGCCGCGACCCAGCGCAAGCGGCGGGTGACCTGGATCCACCTCACCCAGAACTCCCAGGTCGTCGGCTTCGACGGCACGACGCTGACCCTCGGCTTCAACAACGCCGGGGCGCGGGGGAGCTTCGAGGGTGGCAGCGCCGACGTCCTGCAGGAGGCGATCCGCGAGGTCGTCGGTGCGGAGTGGCGGGTCGAGACGATCCTCGACCCGGGCGCCGAGCCCGGTGCCGGCACGCCCCCCGCGTCCCCGCAGCCGACGGCCCCGGCCGCTCCGCAGGAGTCGGCTCCGCCGCGACCCGAGCCCGAGCCGCCGGCGCCGCGCCGGCCACGGATGGCGGACATCCAGGCCGAGGCCGAGGCAGCCCACGATCCCGACGAGGCGGTCGACCGCGACGACGCCGACGTCGATGCCGAGGCAGGTGCCGACCTGCTCGTCCGTGAGCTCGGCGCCCAGGTGATCGAGGAGATCCCCCACCAATGACGACGACCCCACGGAGGGCAGCACGATGACCCAGAACCCGTTCGACGCGCTCGGCGGCGGCGGCCTCGACATCGGGGCCCTGCTCCAGCAGGCGCAGCAGATGCAGGAGGACCTGCAGGCAGCCCAGAACCGGCTCGCCGACGCGTCGGTCGAGGGATCGGTCGCCGGTGGGGCGGTCACCGTGACGGTCAGCGGCACCGGCGAGCTCACCGGGGTGACGATCACGCCCGCCGCGGTCGGCGACCCCGAAGAGCTGGAGGAGAACCTCGAGGAGATCGGTGACTACATCGTCGCCGCCTACCGCGACGCCAAGGCGAAGGCCGACGCCCTCGCCGACCAGACGATCGGCCCGCTCGCGGGCGGCCTGCCCGGGCTGCCGGGCAGCGGACCGGGGGCCGCCCCCGGCCCGCTCGGCTTCTAGGACGCTGACCCGACCGTGTACGAAGGCGTCGTCCAGGACCTCATCGACGAGCTCGGCAGGCTGCCGGGTGTCGGGCCGAAGAGCGCGCAGCGCATCGCGTTCCACCTGCTCCAGGCCGACCCGGTCGACGTGAAGCGGCTCGCCGACGTCCTGATCGAGGTCAAGGCGAGGGTGAAGTTCTGCGCGACCTGCTTCAACGTGTCCGAGGACGACCAGTGCCGGATCTGCCGTGACCCACGGCGGGACCAGAGCGTCATCTGTGTCGTGGAGGAGTACAAGGACGTCGTCGCGATCGAGCGCACCCGCGAGTTCCGTGGTCGCTACCACGTGCTCGGCGGCGCGATCTCGCCGATCGACGGGATCGGCCCGGAGCAGCTCCACGTCAAGGAGCTGCTCACCAGGCTCGGCGACGGAGCGGTCACCGAGGTGATCCTGGCGACCGACCCGAACCTCGAGGGCGAGGCGACAGCGACGTACCTCACGCGGATGTTGGGCCCCCTAGGGTTGCGCGTGACGCGGTTGGCGAGTGGACTCCCGGTAGGCGGCGATCTCGAGTACGCCGACGAGGTCACTCTCGGACGAGCATTTGTTGGAAGGCAGGCGGCAACGTGACCGATCAGCTCCCAGGCCAGGCGGCCCTCGAGGCGATGCTCGCCGTCGAGACCGAGACCGTGCGGTTCGCGGACGACATCGCGACCTCGGTCGGGTCGTTCCTCGACTCGCTGCGGGTGATCGCCACCGAGGCGACGCCGGGGCAGGCGATCTCGTTGCTGCTCCTCCAGATCAGCGAGATCGCGCTCGCGGGCGCCCGGCTCGGCGCCCAGCGCGACTTCGCCCCGCGCGACGAGTACCAGCCCGACGTCGGGCCGGACGCCGACCTCGACGACCTCCGGCTCCGGCTCGCCGACCTGCTCGGCAACGTCGACACGATGAGTTACGTCTTCGACCCCTACCAGCCCGAGGTCGTCGAGAGTCAGCTCTCCGACGACCTGGCCAGCATCGCCAGCGACCTCGAGAACGGCATGCGCCACTACCGCGCGGGCGACGTCGAGGAGGCGCTCTGGTGGTGGCAGTTCTCCTACGTCTCCAACTGGGGCTCGCTCGCCGGTGCGGCGATGAAGGCGCTCCTGTCGGTCGTCGCCCATGACCGGCTCGACGTCGACATCGAGTCGGAGCTCGACGTGATCGAGGCCGCAACCGCAGCCTTGGACGGCGGTCAGGCGTAGCGGCGTACCTCGGTAGAATCGACGGGCATCTTCCCCGTCGATCCAGGAGCGCATCCGAAGTGGGCATTGTCGTCCAGAAGTACGGCGGCTCGTCGCTGTCCGACGCCGACGCCATCAAGCGGGTGGCACGTCGGATCACCGAGGCCAAGAAGGCCGGCAACGACGTCGTCGTCGCGGTCTCCGCCATGGGGGACAGCACCGACGAGCTGCTCGATCTCGCCGCGCAGGTCAGTCCGTTGCCGCCGGCGCGCGAGCTCGACATGTTGCTGACGGCGGGCGAGCGGATCTCGATGGCGCTGGTCGCGATGGCGATCTCCGACCTGGGCTTCACCGCTCGCTCGTTCACCGGCTCCCAGGCGGGCGTGATCACGGACTCCGTCCATGGCAAGGCGAAGATCATCGACGTCACGCCGGGCCGGATCCGCGGGGCCATCGACGAGGGTCACATCGTGATCGTCGCCGGCTTCCAGGGCGTCAGCCAGGCGACCAAGGAGATCACCACCCTCGGTCGTGGTGGCACGGACACCACGGCGGTCGCGCTGGCGGCCGCGCTCGAGGCCGACGTCTGCGAGATCTACACCGACGTCGACGGCGTCTTCACGGCCGACCCGCGGATCGTTCCGTCCGCGCGCAAGCTGGACACCGTCACCTACGAGGAGATGCTCGAGCTGGCGGCGTCGGGGGCCAAGGTCCTCCACCTGCGCTCGGTCGAGTACGCCCGGCGCCACAACATCCCGATCCACGTCCGCTCGTCGTTCAGCACCCTGGAAGGGACGACCGTGACCGGCAGCATCAACGACCCAGCCCGGGAGGGCAGCATGGAAGCACCGATCATCGCCGGCGTCGCCCACGACCGCAGCGAGGCCAAGATCACGGTCGTCGGCGTCCCGGACAAGGTCGGCGAGGCCGCCGCGATCTTCACGGCGCTGGCGGACGCCCAGATCAACATCGACATGATCGTCCAGAACGTGTCGGCCGCGGCGACGAACCTGACCGACATCTCGTTCACGCTGCCGCACTCCGACGGCCAGACCGCGATGACCACGCTCCACGGCCTCAAGAACAAGGTCGGCTTCGAGTCCCTGCTCTACGACGAGAAGATCGGCAAGATCTCGCTCATCGGTGCCGGGATGCGCTCCCACCCGGGCATCTCGGCCAAGTTCTTCACCGCGATGGCCGAGGCCGGCGTCAACATCGGCATGATCTCCACCTCCGAGATCCGGATCTCGGTGATCGTCGAGGAGGACGACGTCGACGCAGCGGTCCAGGCCGCGCACACGGCGTTCGACCTCGACGCCGACGAGGTCGAGGCCGTCGTCTACGGCGGCACCGGACGCTAAACCACTCGCGGCGCCGCGAGGCGCCCGGAAGGATTCACCCATGAAGATCGGAATCGTCGGCGCGACCGGCCAGGTCGGCGTCGCCATGCGGCAGATCCTCCTCGAGCGGGCGTTCCCCGCCGACGAGGTGCGGTTCTTCGCCTCTGCCCGGTCCGCAGGCACCGTCCTGCCGTTCGGTGACCGCGACGTCACCGTCGAGGACGCCTCCACCGCCGACCCGAGCGGGCTCGACATCGCGCTGTTCTCCGCCGGTGCGACCACGTCCCGTGCGCTGGCGCAGAAGTTCGTCGACGCCGGGGTGATCGTGGTCGACAACTCCTCGGCGTTCCGGAAGGACCCGGCGATCCCGCTCGTCGTCTCCGAGGTCAACCCCGACGCCGCGCGGGCGGTCATCGACGCCGGCCGCGGGATCATCGCCAACCCGAACTGCACCACGATGGCAGCGATGCCGGTGCTCAAGCCGCTGCACGACGAGGCCGGACTGGTCCGGCTGATCGCGTCGACGTACCAGGCCGTCTCCGGCTCCGGCATCGCCGGCGTCGAGGAGCTCGCCACCGGCATCGCCGCGGCTGGCGACAAGGCCCGGGAGCTGGCGTACGACGGCGAGGCGGTCGCGTTCCCGGAGCCGGGCGTCTACCAGCGGACCATCGCCTACAACGTGCTGCCCTTCGCCGGCAACCTCGTCGACGACGGGCTCAACGAGACCGACGAGGAGCAGAAGCTCCGCAACGAGTCGCGGAAGATCCTCGGCATCCCGGACCTGCGGGTCTCCGGGATCTGCGTCCGGGTGCCGGTCTTCACCGGCCACTCCCTGGCGATCAACGCCGAGTTCGAGCGTGCGCTGCCGGTGGACCGCGCGCGCGAGCTGCTGAGCTCCGCTCCCGGCGTCGAGGTGGCCGACATCCCGAACCCGCTGGCGGCGGCGGGCAAGGACCCGTCGTACGTCGGCCGGCTCCGGCAGGACCCCGGCGTCGACGGCGACCGCGGCCTGGCGCTGTTCGTCTCCAACGACAACCTCCGCAAGGGCGCCGCCCTCAACACGGTGCAGATCGCCGAGCTGGTGCTCGCCTCGCGCTAGGTGTCCGTGCCTGGTTCGACGAAGGTCTCGGTCACCCAGACCGACGCCAGGAACGCCCCCACGCTGATGACCGGGATCACGATCAGCATCGACCAGTGGTCGAGGACGTCGATCAGGAACAGCAGTGCCACCACGGCCACCAGGCCCACGCCGAGGAAGCTGCTGCTGCCCGGGTCGGGGATCGAGAAGACCTTGAGCAGAGCGCTGCCGAGCAGGACACAGGCCACGAACGTCGCCACCAGCAGCACGAAGCCCGGTCCGCCGCTGCACGTCGCGGTGTTGCGGACGGCCTCGCAGCCCCGCAGCGACAGCATGATCAGCCCGATCATCGCCGCTCCCACAACGGCCCCGGTCACCGCGGCAGCCGGGTAGGTCGGCAGCAACGGCGGCTCGTCCCCCTGTGCCGCGATCTCCGCGTCCTCGTAGTCAGTGCTGGTCACCGGCTCCGGCTCGATGTCGGGCGCGAGCTTGGCCCGCGGCCGGACCGCCTTCCTCGCGGCGCCGCTCGCCTTGGTCGCCGCCGATCGGGCCGCGGCGCCGGCCTTCGCTGCCACGGGCCTCTCCGCGGGCTTCGGCTCGGCCTTCGCTGCCGGCTCTGCAGCGGGCTTCGTCGGGGGCGTCGTCTTCTTGGCCGGCGCTGTCTGCGCGGCGGGCGCTGTCTTCGCGGCGGGCGCTGTCTTCGCGGCGGGAGCGGTCGGCGCGGCGGCCTTCTGCGGCACCGGCCGCGGCTCGGGCTCCGGCTCCGGGGTGGCGACCGGGTCGGCGACCGGATCGGGCTCGGGCTCGGGGGTCACCTCGGCGACCGGCTCGGGCTCGGGCTCCGGTTCGGGGATGACCTCGGCGACCGGCTCAGGCTCCGCCTCTTCGGCGACCGGCTCGGGCTCTTCGACGGGGGGCTCTTCAACGGCGGGCTCCGCCGTCTCGAGCTCCTGCGTCACCGGCTCGTCGACGATCTCCTCGGTCGGCCCGTCGGCCGCCGTGGCATCGGATTCCTGGTCGGCGGGCGCAGCGCCGGCGGACGCCGGGCGCGACCGAGTGGCGGGCGCCGGTGAGGTGCCCTTGGAGGTCCCCGTGGCGTCCGACTTCTTCTTCCGCCCGAACAGCTTCGGCGGCTCCAAGCTGAGCTTCAGCTTGTCCTGCTCGTCAGACATGGAGTGCAGTGTGTCACGAAGGAGAACCACGCGACACGAGAGTTCCCTTGGTGGTCGGGCGCGTCGCCGCGGGTGCGTTCGGCGAAAACGGCGACAGGCGGATCCGGTCCGGATCCGCCTGTCGATCGGTCGGGCTGACAGGATTTGAACCTGCGGCCTCCTCGTCCCGAACGAGGCGCGCTACCAAGCTGCGCCACAGCCCGCCATGCTCGTTCCCGGCCCTGATGATCGCCCCCGGAACTGCTGGGGTCGATCGCCCTGGGCGGGCCCGTTCACAAGCACCGGAGCATACCGGAGGCCATCCCGCGCCCCACAATCCGCCCATCGCGCCCGGCGTTCCGGTCGCCTGATCCCGCGGGAGGCGACCCGAATGGTGGGTGTGAGGCGGCCTCAGTCCGCCGGGCGGAGCGTGAGCAGCGTGGCCTCGGGCCGGCAGGCGACCCGGATCCGGGCGTACGGGCTGGTCCCGAGACCGGCGGAGACATGCATCCAGGCCGAGCCAGGATCGCCCGGGCGGGAGTCGGCGGGATGGCGGTGCAGGCCGCGGGCGCGCGCGGGCTCGAGGTCGCAGTTCGTCGTCAGCGCCCGGCCGGGCCGACGGAGGTTGGAGAGGTAGGGGAGGCAGACCTGGCCGCCGTGGGTGTGGCCGGCCACGATGGCGTCGTACCCGTCGGCGGCGAACTGGTCGAGCACGCGCAGGTACGGCGCATGGGCGACGCCGAGCCGCACGTCCGCCATCGCGTCGGCCGGACCGGCGACGGCGGCGAGGTCGTCGTACTTGAGGTGGGGGTCGTCGACCCCCGCGAAGGAGAACCGGGTCTCACCCACGGCCAACGTCGCCGTGCGGTTGGTGAGGTCCAGCCAGCCGGCACCGGCGAGGCCGGCCGACAGGTCGCCCCACGGGAGCGCGGGGACGTTGGTGTGCCGCTTGCCGTTGTCCGGGAGCAGGTAGCCGAGCGGGTTGCGGATGCCGGGCTCGAAGTAGTCGTTGGACCCGTGCACGAACACCCCGGGCCGGTCGAGGAGCTTGCCGAGGCTGTCGAGCACGACGGGCACGGAGTCGCGGTGCGCGAGGTTGTCGCCGGTGTCGATCACCAGGTCCGGCTCGAGGTCCGCGAGCCCGCGCAACCACTCCTGCTTGCGGGTCTGCCCGGGCGTCATGTGGATGTCACTGATGTGCAGCACCCGCAGCGGCCGCATGCCTGCCGGCAGTACCGGCACGTCCACCTTGCGCAAGGTGTACTGCCGCGCCTCCCAGGCGGCGTACGCCGTCGCTGTGGCTCCGGCGGCGACGCCGGTGCCGAGAAGTCCGAGAATCCGTGAGGGAGGCACGACCGTAGGCTGCCACAATCGTCCTCATGAACTCGCTGAAGGACCGTCTGCGCACCGACCTCGTCACGGCCATCAAGGCGCGTGACGACGTGCGCTCCTCCACGATCCGGATGATCCTCACCGCGGTCACCAACGCCGAGGTCGCGGGCACCGTCGCCAAGGAGCTCACCGACGAGGACATGCTCAGCGTGCTCTCCACCGAGGCCAAGAAGCGGCGTGAGGCGGCGGTGGCCTTCGAGGAGGGCGGCCGTCCGGAGAGTGCCGCCAAGGAGCGTGCCGAGGCCGCGGTGATCGCCGACTACCTCCCCGCGCAGCTGAGCCCTGAGGAGATCGCCGGGATCGTCACCGCCGCGGTCGAGCAGCTCGACGCTGCCGGCGCCGGGCCCAAGGCGATGGGCAAGGTGATGGGCCTGGTCCAGCCCCAGGTCAAGGGGCGCGCCGACGGTGCCGCGGTCGCGGCAGAGGTACGGCGCCAGCTGGGCTAGCCGCTAGCCGCGGCCGCCCCCGTTGCCATTGCCGTTCCCGTTGCCGCCCCGGCCGCCGTCACCGTCGTTGTCGCCGCCCCGGCCGCCGTTGTTGTTCTTGGGCGGCTTCGGCGGGGGCGGGGGCGGGGTGCCGTCGGAGATGTAGATGAGGACCGTGTCGCCGGACCCGAACTCGGTGCCGGCGCCCGGGGAGGTGTAGGCGACGGTGCCCTCGGCGTAGGCGGAGTCGACGATGCCGCCGTTCGACACGTAGAAGCCCTCGGCCTCGAGTGCGTCCGTGGCCTGGTCGACGGTCATCCCGCCGACGTCGGGGATCAGGTTGAGGACGCCGGCGATGTCCTCGCCGGACGGCTCGACGAACGTCGCGTCCTCCAGGAACGGGGCGATCGCCTTGAACGCATCACCCCAGATCGGTCCGGCGGTCTGCGATCCCGAGGTGGCCGCAACCTGGCCGCCGATCAGCTTGCCGTCGAGCGACTCGGGCTCGCCCACCTCGTTGACGCCGGCGACCGCCACGGCACCGGCCAGGTTGGGCGTGTAGCCGGCGAACCACACGGACTGGTTCGCCGTCGACGTGCCGGTCTTGCCGGCGGACTGCTGGCCCGGGTGGAGGTATTGGCCGAAGCCCCCGGGCTGCAGCACGCCCTCCAGCACGTCGTTGACGGCGTCGGCGACCGGGCCGGGAAGCTCCTGGGTGCACTGAGGGTCGTACTTCTTGAGCACGTTGCCCTGGTTGTCCTCGATCTTGGTGACCGGCAGCGCGTCACAGTGCTTGCCGCGGGCAGCGAAGGTCGCGTAGGCCTCGGCCAGCTCGAGCGGGCTCACGTCCACGAAGCCGAGCGTGAACGCCGGCCGCATCTCGTCGGCCGGGTTCGTCAGCCGGATGCCGAGCCGGCGGGCGATGGTGAACGGCTCGCACAGGCCGGTCTCCCTCTCGAGCTGGGCGAAGAAGGTGTTCACCGAGCCCTGAGTGCCCGTGTAGAGGTTGACCGTGTGGGGTTCGAAGTCGAAGTTGGAGACGCTCCACGTCGATGAGCTCGCGTAGGGGCCGTCGCAGGTCTCGTACTCGTTCTCCGGGATGAACGCCTCCGCCGGCACGCTGTAGCTCTTGGTGAGCGGGATGCCCTGGTTGATGGCAGCAGCAAGCACGAACGTCTTGAACGTCGAGCCCGGCGCGAAGCCGCTGGCCTTGCCGTACTCCTTGGGCACCGTGTAGTTGAGGAACGTCTGGTTGGGCCCGTTGCCGAGCTCCCGCGACTGGGCCAGCGCCTTGACCTCGCCGGTGCCCGGCTCGATCAGCGCCATCGCACCGATCGCGCCCTCGTGCGGGTAGACGTGCTGGCTGACCGAGGTCTGGGTGGCCGTCTGCATCCGCATGTCGATCGACGTGGTGATGGTGAGGCCACCGTTGAGGATCAGCCGCCACCGCTCCCGCGGGTTGTTCCCGAGGGCGGGGTCCTGCTTGAGCCAGGCGATGACGTACTCGCAGAAGAACTGCGCGGTCGAGTTGACGCAGCCGCGCTCCTTCGGCTGGACGTCGATGCCGAGCGACCGTTCCTTGGTCTTCTCCGCCGTGCGCTCGGAGATGACGCTGAGCTCGGCCATCCGGTCGAGCACGACGTTGCGTCGCTCGCGGGACCGGTCGGGGTTCTCGGTCGGGTCGAACGCGCCAGGGCTCTGCACGATGCCGGCCAGCATGGCCGACTGGCGCAGGTTGAGCTCGTTGGCGTTGACGTCGAAGTAGTGCTGGGCGGCGGCCTGGATGCCGTAGGCGCCGTCACCGAAGTAGGCGGTGTTGAGGTAGCGCTCCAGGATCCAGTCCTTGGAGTACTTCTTCTCCAGGGCGATCGCGTAGCGCAGCTCGCGGAGCTTGCGGGCGTAGGTGTCGTCCGTCGCCGCCTCGCGCTCCTTCTTCGTGTCGGCCTGGTTGAGCAGGGTCAGCTTGACCAGCTGCTGAGTGATCGAGGAGCCACCCTGGACCACGCCGTTGGCGGCCTGGTTGGTGAAGAGGGCGCGCAGCGTGCCCTTCACGTCCAGCGCGCCGTGCTGGTAGAAGCGGTAGTCCTCGATCGACACGATCGACTTGACCATGATCCGCGAGATCTGGCGGAGCGGGACGATCACCCGGTTCTGGTCGTAGATCGTCGCGATCTGGTCGCCGTTGCGGTCGAGGATCTCGGTGCGCTGGGGGAGGAGCTCGGTCTCGAGCTCCTGCGGCAGCTCGTCGATCGAGTCGGACATGTTGCGTGCCGCGAAGCCCAGGACCCCGGCGAAGGGGATCGCGAGTCCGGAGACCACGACGCCCAGGACGGCGGAGACGAGCAGCATCACGCCGAGGTGCGACACCACCTTCGACGCAGGCAGGCCATCGGTCCTCGAGCGCGACATGCGGCCAGGGTACGTGACAAGAGGGCGACCTCCGGAGTCGGCGAATCACCGTGGTCACGGCCTCCGCACCATCCGGGGTCCCGCTCCGGATAGTGAAATGTGACTAGACAGGTTGCGCACAACGAGGGATGTGCTGGACCAGACATTACTTTACTTTTAACCCATACGAGGAGGATCGCGCGACGCTGTGGGGGCGTCGCCCTCCTTAAAATGATGGGGACAACATCATGTGGGTAGATGACTGGGCTTTGCGGGCGGCTTGCCGGACGGAACAACCGGACCAGTTGTTCGTGCGAGGAGCCGAGCAGAACAAGGCAAAGACGGTGTGCTCCGGTTGCCCGGTGCGCACGGAGTGCCTCGCTGAGGCGCTCGACAACCAGATCGAGTGGGGTGTCTGGGGCGGTATGACGGAGCGGGAGCGGCGTGCGCTGCTCCGGCGTCGGCCTGCCGCATCGTGGCGCAAGGTCCTCGAGTCTGCTCGGGACCGCGAGAACGCCGCCACGGTCGTCGTCTGACGCGTCGTACCTGAAGTTTCGGCCCATCGGCTGCCGCCGACCGGGCCGATTCTTCAGGTACGAGCCGCGGCCGCGAGGAGTTCGCCGATCCGGCGCAGGCCCTCGAGGTCGTGGACGTCGCCGGCGAGCGCTGGTACGACGGCCGTCGGCACCTGCGGGTGCGCGGTCGCGAACCGCTCCCGGAGCGACTGCTCGCGCTCGACCAGCTGGACCTGGTCGGCGTGCAGCCGCAGCAGCCCGGCGGCGATGGGCCCCGCGCCCTCTCGCCGCAGCCGGCCCACGCCGGCCAGCGCCTCCGCGGCGGGCAGCGCGCTCTCCGGTTCGGGGCTCGCGCGGTTGACGATCAGTCCGGCCAGCGGCATGCCGTCCTCGCTGAGCCGCTCGACGAAGTACGCCGCCTCGCGCAGCGCGTCGGGCTCGGGCGCAGCCACGACCAGGAACGCCGTCCCCTCCGCCTGCAGCAGTGAGTAGGTCCGCTGGGCGCGCTGCCGGAACCCACCGAAGACAGTGTCGAGCGCGGACACGAACATCTGCAGGTCCTTGAGGAACTGCGCGCCGAGGATCTTGGTGAGCGAGTTCGTGATCAGGCTGAATCCGGCCGTCATCAGCTTCGCCGGCCCCCGTGCCGGCGCCATCAGCAGTCGCACGAACCGGCCGTCGAGGAAGCTCGACAGCCGCTCGGGAGCGTCCAGGAAGTCCAGCGCCGACCGGGACGGCGGTGTGTCGACCACGATCAGGTCGTAGGTCCCCGCCTTCTGGGCATCCCGATGGATCTGACCGAGCTTCTCCATCGCCATGTACTCCTGCGTGCCCGCGAACGAGCTCGACAGCGCGATGTAGAACGGGTTGGCCAGGATCTGCTGTGCCTTCTCCGGGCTGGCCTGGGACTCGACCACCTCGTCGAAGGTGCGCTTCATGTCGAGCATCATCGCGTCGAGCCGGCCGTCGCCCGCGACGCCCTGGACCGGCCGCGGGGTGTTGTCGAGCTCCTCGATCCCCATCGACTGGGCCAGCCGGCGCGCCGGGTCGATCGTGAGTACGACGACCTTGCGCCCCTGCTCCGCGGCCCGCAGTGCGAGGGCGGCGGAGGTGGTCGTCTTGCCGACGCCGCCCGAGCCGCAGCAGACGATGATGCCAGTGGTCCTGTCGGCGAGCAGCGCGTCGACGTCGAGCGCACCGGCCCGCCGGGCACGGGGAGAGGTGGGTCCGACCCGGGTCTGGTGCTGCGTCGTACGGCGTGCCATCTAGGCCATCCCCTGCTCGCGGAGCAGCCCGGCGAACTCGTAGAGCGCGCCGAGGTCGACCCCGCCCGCCATCCGGGGGAGCTCGTAGGTCGGGACCCCGAGGTCACGCACGACCTCGCGCTGCTCGTCCTCCAGCGCGCGGCGCTCGGCGTGCTGGGCGGCCTCGTGGAGCAGCCCGTCGATCAGCACCGGGGTGACCTCGATCCCGGCCGCCTTCACCTCGGACTCGACCTTTTCGCGATCGAGGGTGCCGGCCCGCGCTGCCGCGAGGTTCTCGGCCGACAGGTCCCGCGGTCGCACCATGTTGACGACGATGCCACCGACGGGAAGCTTCGCCCGCTTCAGGTCGGCGATGCCGTCGATGGTCTCCTGGACCGGCATCTCCTCCAGCAGGGTGACCAGGTGGACCGCGGTGCGCGGCGACTGGAAGAGCTTCATCATCGTGTCGGACTGGGTCTTGATCGGGCCGACCTTCGCGAGCCCGCCGACCTCGCCACCGACGTTGAGGAACTGGGTGATCCGTCCGGTCGGCGGAGCGTCGAGCACGATCGCGTCGTACTGGATGGCGCCCTTGTTGCGGCTGTTGCGCTCCACGGCCTCGTAGACCTTGCCGCTCAGCAGCACGTCGCGGACACCGGGCGCGATGGTGGTCGCGAACTCGATCACGCCGAACCGGTCGAGCGCCTTGCCGGCGCGACCGAGCCGGTAGTACATGGAGAGGTACTCCAGCAGCGCCGACTCCGCGTCGATGTGGAGCGCGTGCACCACGCCGCGGCCCCCGTCGTCGTCGGGCAGACCGGTCGTGAGCCGGCGCTCCTCGTAGGGGAGCGGGTCGACGTCGAACATCCGGGCGATGCCTTGGCGACCCTCGACCTCGCACAGGAGCACGTTGGCACCCCGGTGCGCGAGGGCCAGGGCGAGCGCCGACGCCACCGTGGACTTGCCCGTGCCACCTTTGCCGGTGACGACGTGCAGCCGCACCTTCGACCAGTCGCTCACGTCGAGCACCTTAGCGGGTGGTAAGACCCCGGGATGCCGTCGGTCAGGCGCTGAGCCGGTCGGCGATCACGACCCAGGTGAAGAACGAGATGCCCAGCAGCATCCCGACGTGCCCGAGGATCGAGAGTGCCGGTCCCTGGGCCCAGCTGTCGCCGGTGGTGTCGGCGGCGTGCTTGCCCGGCCGTGACATCCACCGGCCCAGGATGAGCAGCCCGATCGCCACCTCGATCCACCACACGACCAGGGCCACCACGCCGACCAGGTCCTCCGGCGACGTCAGGTAGTAGACCCACACGCCGAGCGCCAGGACGCCCACGACGGTGTGGGCGTTGACGATCGCCAGCGGCACGAGCGCATGCCCGGACTGCGCGTGCTCGTTGGACAGGCGCATCCGGGTCAGGAGTACGACGACCGCGGCGAGGCCCGTCAGCATCCAGACGGCGTTGTCGAGGTTCACGCGTCGCATCGTGGCACACCTGTGACCCGCGCCACAGGTAGTGGCTGCTGAGTAAGGTGCCCGCATGACCAAGTGGGAGTACCAGGTGGCGCCCGTCCTCAACCATGTCGCGGCGCAGATCCTCAACAACTTCGGCCAGGACGGCTGGGAGCTCGTGACGCTGATCCCCGGCCAGGGCGGCAACGACATCGCCTACTTCAAGCGCCCCGCCGAGTGATGCTGAGGGCTGAGGCATGAATACACCCGAGGAGCGGCTCGCCGAGCTCGGCCTCACCGTCCCGGAGGTCGTGCCGCCGCTGGCGGTCTACGTCCCGGCGGTGCGGGTCGGCTCGCTCGTCTACACGTCCGGCCAGCTGCCCATCATCGACGGCGCGCTGATCGCGACCGGCAAGGTCGGCGGCGAGATCACCCCCGAGCAGGCAGCAGCGTGCGCGCAGCAGTGCGCTCTCAACGCGATCGCCGCGATCCGGGCGGTCGCCGGCGACCTCTCTCACATCCGGATCGTCAAGG
Organism: Nocardioides immobilis; assembly: GCF_003515065.1. Classification (GTDB taxonomy): domain Bacteria; phylum Actinomycetota; class Actinomycetes; order Propionibacteriales; family Nocardioidaceae; genus Nocardioides; species Nocardioides immobilis. The sequence continues at coordinate 136,525 of NZ_QXGH01000016.1, read as the reverse complement.
TGGTCGCCTTCGTGGCGTCGACACCGGACTTCACCGGCCAGCCCGGCGTTGCCAATGGCGCCTCCGAGCTCTTCGGCGCCGTCTTCGGTGACGCCGGCGTGCACGCCCGGTCGGCCGTGGGGGTCCCGGTGCTGCCGCTCGACGCACCGGTCGAGGTCGAAGTGATCGCGGAGATCGCCGGGTGACCGGGACGCCGCCGGCGAAGGGCTTCGCCCGGATCCCGCTGCCGCAGAGCCTGGTCGACCAGGCCCGGGCCCACCAGGACGGCACGACGGTGCCGGCGGAGCCCCGCAACGCAGCGACCGTCGTACTGATGCGGGGCGGGAGCGGGGAACCGGAGGTCTACCTGCTCCGCCGCCAGAAGGTGATGGCGTTCGCGGGCGGGATGGCTGTGTTCCCCGGTGGTGGGGTCGACCCCCGCGACTTCGACAGCTCGGTGGCGTGGGCGGGGCCGGCGCCCGCCGACTGGGCGGAACGGCTCGGCGTCGAGGAGGAGCTGGCGCGCGCGATCGTGTGCGCCGCCGTACGCGAGACGTTCGAGGAGTCGGGCGTCCTCCTTGCCGGCGACTCCGCCACGACCGTGGTGGCGGACACCACCGGAGCCGACTGGGAGGCCGACCGGGAGGCGCTGGAGTCGCGCGACCTGTCGATGACCGACTTCCTCACCCGCCGCGGACTGGTGCTCCGCACCGACCTGCTGGGCGCGTGGTCCGGCTGGCTGACCCCGACGTTCGAGCCGCGCCGCTACCGGACGTGGTTCTTCGTCGCGGCGCTGCCGGAAGGGCAGGTGACCCGCGACGTCTCGACCGAGTCGACCGAGGTGCTGTGGCTGCCCGCCTCCGAGGCACTCCGACAGGCCGAGTCCGGCGAGCTGATGATGCTGCCGCCGACGTACCTCACCTGCCTGGAGGTGCTCCAGCACGCCGACCCCGGCGAGGTGCTCGCGGCAGCGAGAGAGCGTGACGTGTCGATGTTCACGCCGGAGGTCGTCGCGGACGGCGACGAGTTCGTCCTCTCCCGCCCGCCCCACCTCGACCCGCTCCTGCAGGAGCGGTTCGGGTGAGCGAGCCCTGGGCGGGAGGCGAGTACGGCGACCGTGGTCACTGCCTGCTCGCCCCCAACCCCGGGATCATGACCCTCGACGGCACCAACACCTGGGTGCTGCGCGAGCCCGGCGCCGAGCGGTCGATCGTCGTCGACCCGGGACCGCTGGACGACGCCCACCTCGACGCCGTCGCCGAGGCGGCCGGCCAGGTCGACCACGTGCTGGTGACCCACCACCACATCGACCACACCGAGGCCGCCCGGACCTTCGCCGAGCGGATGGGGTGCGGCGTCCGGGCGCTCGACCCCGACCAGTGCTGGCGGGCGGACCCGGTCACCGACGGCGAGGTCCTCGACGTCGCAGGACTCCGGGCGGAGGTGCTGACGACGCCCGGCCACACCGCCGACTCGATCTCCCTGCTCGTCGAGCGGGACCGCGCGCTGCTGACCGGCGACATGGTGCTCGGCCGCGGGACGACGGTGATCGTGCACCCCGACGGCGACCTCGGCGGCTACTTCGAGTCCATCGCCAAGATGCGCTCGCTGGTCACCGACGGCCGGGTGGACGCGCTGTGGCCGGCGCACGGTCCGGTGCTGCCGGACGCGGCCGGGGTGCTCGACCACTACGTCGTCCACCGCCGCGAGCGGCTGGCCCAGGTCGAGGCCGCCCTCTCCCGGCTCGGGATGGCGCCGGCCGACCTGCCGCCCGACGTCGCCGAGCACCCCACCCTGCCCCGTGCGGTGGTCGAGGTCGTCTACTCCGACGTCGACGAGTCGCTCTGGGGCGCGGCCGAGTGGTCGGTCCGCGCCCAGCTCGCCTACCTCGCCACCCGCTGACGGCTCAGCTCGCGTTGGCGAGAGCGAGCACCTCGGGCACCTTCTCGATCGCGCGGTAGCCGTCGGGGACACCGACGACCATGGCCGCGATCGACTGCGAGTGCTCGGTGCGCAGCGGCAGGATCGCCTGGTAGGCGGGCGAGTCGTACCACTCGCGGACGGCGTCCGGCGACGGGAACTCGATGATCACGATCGCGCCGTCCCACTCGCCCTCGGCGGGCGTCAGGTCGCCGCCGTGGACGATGAACCGGCCGCCGTACGGCGCGAGCGTCTCGTCGATGCGCTCGAGGTACTCGGCGATCTCGACTCCGAAGTCGACCTCGCGCAGGTAGGCGATGGCATAGGCCTTGGTCATGGTGGTGCTCCTCTCGGGACTGCTTCGAGGCACGATCAGAACCCGCCGGGCGGTGCGGCGTCGATGACGTCGGACGTCATGTCCGTCTGCACCTGCGACGACTAGCGTCTGCGGCATGAGTGAATCGCCGGGCCACGTGGGTGAGCTGCTGCGCGGCTGGCGCCAGCGCCGCAACCTCTCCCAGCTCGACCTCGCCAGCCGGGCGGACGTCTCGACCCGACACCTCAGCTATGTCGAGACCGGCCGCTCGCAGCCGACGAGCGCGATGATCCTGCGCCTCAGCAGCCACCTCGACGTCCCGCTGCGCGAGCAGAACCGGCTGCTCCTCGCCGGCGGCTTCGCGCCCGCCCACCCGGAGCACCAGCTGACCGACCCGCCGATGGCCGAGGCCAACGCCGCCCTCGAGGCGATCCTCCAGGCCCACCTGCCCTACCCGGCGTTGGTGGTCGACCGGCACTGGGAGCTGGTCTCCGCCAACGACGCCGCGTTCGACCTGCTCGACGGCATCGACGCGGACCTGCTCGAGCCGCCGGTCAACGTGATCCGGCTGTCGCTGCACCCGCGCGGGCTCGGGCCGCGGATCGTCAACATCGCCGAGTGGCGGGCGGCGCTGGCCGCGCGGCTCCGCCGCGAGTACGACGCCACCGGCGATCCCGCTCTCGGCGAGCTCGCCGACGAGGTGGCCGAGGAGCTCGCGGCCGTGCCCGGATCGACCGCGCTCGTCGTACCTCTCCAGCTGCGGAGGGGCGACACCGTGCTGTCGTTCATCTCGACGACGACGGTGTTCGGCACCCCGCGCGAGGTGACCCTGACCGAGCTCGCGATCGAGGCGTTCTACCCCGCCGACGTGGCCACGCGGAAGATCCTCAACGGTCACTAGATCATCCCATCGGTGGTTGTTCCGGCGGCGCGCGCGAGGCGACACTGGGAGGCGACTCTCGGGTTGCCGAGAGGAGCCTGCCGTGTCAGCAACCGAGCAGGACGCGACCGTTCGCGCTGACGTGTGTGTCGTCGGCGCAGGGATCGCGGGTATGAACGCCCTGTACGTCGCCAGCCGCTACCTGCGGCCCGACCAGCGGATCGTGCTGGTTGATCGCAACGACCGCCCGGGTGGCATGTGGGTCGAGACCTACGACTACGTGCGGCTCCACCAGCCGCACCCGTTCTTCACGGCGGGCAACGTGAAGTGGGACTTCGGCAAGCCTCCCGAGCACCTGTCCTCCAAGACCGAGGTGCTCGACCACCTGCGCCACTGCCTCGACGAGGCGGAGAAGGCCGTGCAGGTGACCGAGCTGTTCGGCCACGAGTACCAGAGCTCGGAGGAGGAGAACGACGTCGTCGTCGTCACCTGCCGTGCGCCGGACGGCAGCCCGGTCAGGATCGTGGCCGACAGGCTCATCGACGCCGTTGGCTTCAGCATCGAGGCCAACCAGCCCCTCCGCCTGTCCAGCACACGCGTGCGGTCCGTGGCGCCGGAGACGTGCGACATGCGCGACGGTCCGATCGCCGCCGACGACGCGCCGGTCTGGGTCATCGGGAGTGGCAAGACCGGCATGGACACCCTGCACGCGCTGATCACCCACTACCCGGGCCGCGAGGTGAACCTGATCGCCGGTACGGGCACGTTCTTCATCAACCGTGACCGCCTATATCCGACCGGGGCCCGCAGGTGGTGGAGCGGTGCGCGGCCCAACTGGTTCCTCGCAGAGCTGGCGAACCGCTTCGACGGCACCAACGAGTACGACGTCGCGACCTGGGCCCGCGAGAAGGCCGGCCTGTGGGCCACGCCGACGGCGGCCCACTTGTTCATCGGGCTGATCTCCGAGGCCGAGATCGAGCGGATCCGCGCAGGACTGGGCCGGACCGTGATGGACCACCTCCTCGACGCGGTGGACGACGGAGACGGCGTCCGGCTGACCCTCCGCAGCGGCGGCCACGTCGACGTCGAACCGGGGAGCTGGCTCGTCAACTGCACCAGCCACTTCGACTTCGCCGACCGGCCGTCCGAGCCGCCGTACGTCTCGGCCAGCGGCCGGTCCATCCGGATCGGGGCGACCGGGCTGTTCGGGTTCAGCTCGTTCGGGGGCTACTTCCTCACACACCTGCTCTTCCTCGACAAGATCAGGACGGTGCCGCTCTACACCACGGACAGCATCGCCTTGTTCCAGAAGTCGCCGCTGGCGGGGTTGGTGTCGCTGCTCACCATCGCGCAGTACAACCTCGGCCTCGTAGCCGATCACGCGCCGGCCAAGGTGTTCCAGCAGTGCGGTCTCGACTTCGACCGGTGGTATCCGCTGCCGCGGCGGTTCGCCGGGCAGCTGCAGTTCCTGATCGGGCACAAGCGCCGGCGCGAGCAGTACCGACGCGCACTCGACACGATGGGGGAGCGGTTCGGGATCGATCACGGCCCGGTGATCGGCGCCGAGATGGCGCCGACGTCGTGACCGCCTGAGTGGCCACCCGGCAACGCCGCTGTCCACAGGCGCCGACGGAGGGCCTGGTACGGCTCTCGTCGTCTCAGCCGCACCCTCGCAGCACCACCAAGCCATCGAGTTCCGGCTGCAGATGCTGCTCCATCAGCACCTGGCGCCGGGGAGCAAGGTCACCCACGGCTGGGGCTGTCGCCGAGGGATGCGCGCGAGGAGCTGATCCCGGACCTGATGGTCCACGACCCGACCGACGAGCAGCGTGCGCTGAGGGGGGTCCCTCACCTGGTGGTGGAGATCGTCTCGTCCCACCGCGGGAAGGACCTGGTGGCGAAGGTGCAGCGCTACGCCGCCTGGGGAGCGCCGTCGTACTGGATCGTCGATCCGCGCGACCGGGTGGTCATCACGATGGCGCTGCGGGACGGGCTGTACGCAGAGACCGCACGGCTCACCGCCGGCTCCGGAGTCCTGACGTACGGCGACGTCCGGGTCCCGGCCGACCTCGACGAGCTGTTCGGCTGATCGCTAGCCCGCGACGGCGGCGGCCCAGCGGCCGTCGGCCTTCGCGGCCTCGACCGCGGCCCGCCCGGCGGGGGTCATCAGCCCGTCGTACTCCAGCAGTCGGACCCGGGACACGTTGGACGCCGACCACTTGCTCTTCGGGCCCCGCGGCGTGAACCGGATGAACGTCGTCTCCGCGTCCCGGCTGCGGCCCTGGCCGTCGATCCAGCCGAAGCACAGCGCCTCGAGCACGGCGTCCTCGTAGGTCAGGGTCGTCACGGTGCCGCCCTTGCGGGTGAGCACCAGCCACGCCGCGGGCTCGGAGCGGTGGTGCTCGGCGAGCCAGGACCGCCACGCGGCTCGGTCCGCCACCAGGATCTCCTCACCACTCAGCACCATGGCCCGACCTTGCCACATCCCTGGGAACGTCGTCAGCCCAAAAGGCGGCGGACCAGCAGCCACGCCCCGCCGCCCAGGAGTACGACGAGCAGCGCGCTGCGTCCGGGCGGGGGTCCGGGGGTGGCTCCACCCGAGAAAATCTCGGAAGGCTCAGCGAGCCCTGCGGGTCATCCGCTCCATGTCCATGATGACCACCGAGCGGGGCTCGAGGCGGAGCCAGCCGCGGGACGCGAAGTCGGCAAGCGCCTTGTTGACCGTCTCGCGGGACGCGCCGACCAGCTGGGCCAGCTCCTCCTGGGTGAGGTCGTGGTGGACGTGCACCCCGTCGTCCGCCGTACGGCCGAACCGCTCGGCGAGGTCGAGCAGCGCCTTGGCGACCCGGCCGGGGACGTCGGAGAAGACCAGGTCGGCGACCACGTCGTTGGCCTTGCGCAGCCGGCCGGCGAGCTGCGTGAGCAGGCCGCGGGCGACGGCCGGGCGGCCGTCGAGCCAGCGCAGCAGGTCCTCGTGGGAGAGCGAGACGAACTCGGCGTCGGTGACGGCGGTGACGGTCGCGGACCGCGGGCCGGGGTCGAAGAGCGACAGCTCGCCGAACATCGAGCCCGGGCCGAGGATCGCGAGCAGGTTCTCGCGGCCGTCGGAGGAGGTGCGGCCGAGCTTCACCTTGCCCTCGAGGACGATGTAGAGCTTGTCGCCGCCGTCGCCCTCGTGGAACAGCACCTCGCCGCGGCGCAGCCGGGTCTCGGACATGGACGACCGCAGGGCCGACGCAGCCTCGTCGTCGAGGGCGCTGAACAGCGGTGCCTGACGGAGTACGTCGTTGTCCACCGGTTCCTCCAAGGATTAGGTACGGCGACCGGTCCCCCCAGTGAGGCCGGCCGGACGTCTGCGTGTGGTGCGCGCAACGTCAGCCCGCATCCTAGCCAGTGGCCCACCTCACACCTAGCGGCCGTGAGGGTCAGGCCCGTCGGCGGCTACCCGTAGGCTGACCGGCGTGCGGGCGATCACGACAGAGGCCGAGACGCCGACCGGCCTCGTTCGTCGGGCGCGCAAGATCGACCGGGTGCTGGCCGAGACGTATCCCGACGCGAAGTGCGAGCTGGACTTCGACGATCCGTTCCAGCTCCTCGTCGTCACCGTGCTGAGTGCGCAGACGACCGACAAGCGGGTCAACATCGTCCGGCCGAAGCTGTTCGCGGCGTACCCAGACCCCAAGGCCATGGCCGCCGCCGACCGCGCGCACCTCGAGCAGATCATCGGCCCGCTCGGCTTCTTCCGGGCCAAGACCGAGGCGCTGCTCAAGCTCAGCGCCGCGCTCGTCGAGCGCTACGACGGCAAGGTCCCGCCGCGCCTCGACGACCTGGTGACGCTCCCCGGGGTCGGCCGCAAGACCGCCAACGTGGTGCTGGGCAACGCCTTCGACATCCCCGGGATCACGGTCGACACCCACTTCGGCCGGCTCGCCCGCCGCCTCGGGTGGACGGAGGAGACCGACCCGGTCAAGGCGGAGCACGCCGTCGGCGCGCTCTTCCCGAAGCGGGACTGGACGATGCTCAGCCATCACCTGATCTGGCACGGCCGCCGGGTCTGCCATGCCAAGAAGCCGGCCTGTGGCGCGTGCCCGATCGCCCGGTGGTGCCCCTCCTACGGCACCGGACCGACCGATCCGGTCGAGGCCGACAAGCTGGTCCGCACCGAGGGACCCAACTGATGCGAGCCCTGCCACTCGCGGTCCTCGCGATCGCCGTGCTGCTCACCGGGTGCGACCAGAGCGACCCGGCGGCCGGGTGCGACGTCGACGTCGACACCGCGGAGCTGCGCGGCCTCAAGGCCGACGCCGGGATGGCCGACTGCCCGACCGGCAGCGGCGACTCCGACCTGCCCGACGTCGAGCTGCCCTGCCTCGGTGGCGGCAGCGCCGGAGCACTCGATGCCGTCGAGGGCCCGGCGATCATCAACTTCTGGGCGTCCAACTGCGCGCCGTGCGTCAAGGAGATGCCGGCGCTCGAGGAGTTCCACCAGCAGTACGGCGACCAGGTGCCGGTCATCGGGGTCGACTACCTGGACACCTATCCCGGCGCGGCGCTCGACCTGGCCAAGCGCACCGGCGCCACCTACCCCTCCTATGCCGACCCGTGCGGCGACCTGCAGGAGTCCGACCTGGTCGTGAGCGGTCTGCCGACCTTCGTGTTCGTGCTCGAGGACGGCTCGATCGACATCGAGACCGGCGGTCTCGACACGGTCGACGAGGTCGTCGAGCTCGCCGAGGACAAGCTCGGCATCGAGCTGGACCGGAGTGCGGCGTGAACGACCAGCCGGCGTTCGCCGTACCTGACGACCTCCCGGGGTGGCTGCTGCCCGTCGCCGAGGCGGCCAGCGCGATCGAGGGCAGCGACCTGACCGCGTTCCTGCCGCCGCCGGGGTCCGACCCCCGCCGTGGTGCGGTGCTGATGCTCTTCGGCGAGGAGGACGGGCGCGGCGACCTGCTGCTGACCGAGCGCGCTCACGGCATGCGCTCCCACCCCGGCCAGGTGTCCTTCCCCGGCGGGACCATCGATCCCGGAGAGAGCGCGATCGAGGCCGCGCTGCGGGAGGCGCAGGAGGAGATCGGCGTCGACCCTGCGGCCGTCGAGGTCTTCGCCACCCTCCCCGAGCTGTGGCTGCCGCCGTCCAACTTCGCGGTGACCCCCGTGCTCGGCTGGTGGCGCGACCCCCACCCGGTCGAGGTCGCCTCCCCCGACGAGGTCCACGAGATCCATCGCGTGGTGCTCGAGGAGCTGTTCGCGCCGGAGCACCGGATCGCCGTACGACACCCGAGCGGCTGGACCGGGCCGGGCTTCCTCATCGGGGAGCAGCGCGACGTCATCCTGTGGGGCTTCACCGGCGGGATCATCACCCGGTTCTTCGACTACCTCGGCTGGCTGCCGCCGGTGGCCGAGCCGCCCGTCCACGAGCTCCCGGGCTACATGCTCGCCGAGTACCAGCGCCGGGTCGATCACGCTGAGGACGGCGACGAGCCCGACAGCCTCGACATCGCCGAGCCCAACCCGAGGCAGGGGGGTCGTTCCTGATGGGCCTCAACCTCCTCGACTGGCTGCTCGTGGTGCTGGTCCTCGCCTATGCGCTGTCCGGCTACTGGCAGGGGTTCGTCACCGGCGCGTTCGCGACCGTCGGCCTGCTGCTCGGCGGCTTCCTCGGCATCTGGGTCGCGCCCCTCGTCCTCGGCGGTGCCAACCCGTCGCTCGGCGTCTCGCTGGGGGCGCTCTTCATCGTGATCCTCGGTGCGTCGCTGGGCCAGGCGCTGATGCAGTACGCCGGTGCCCGGGTCCGGGAGCGGATCACCTGGCAGCCCGTGCGCGCCGTCGACGCCGTCGGCGGCGCGGCGCTGTCCGCGGCCGCCGTGCTGCTCGTGGCCTGGGCGCTCGGCTACGCCATCTCCGGCACCCGGATCGGCCCGGTCACCGAGCAGGTCCGCAGCTCGTGGGTGCTCGGCAAGGTCAACGCGGCCCTCCCGGCGTCCGCGCCCAACGTGCTGCAGGCGTTCAACCAGGTCGTCGGCACCGGCTTCTTCCCGCGCTACCTCGAGCCATTCTCGCCGGAGCGGATCCGGGAGGTCGCGCCCGGCCCCAAGCGACTGACGACCGATCCGCAGGTCCTGTCGACCGAGGGGTCCGTCGTCAAGATCCGCGGGGCCAACGACTGCGGCCGTGGGGTCGAGGGCACCGGGTTCGTGTTCGAGCGCAACAAGGTGATGACCAACGCCCACGTCGTCGCCGGCGTCGACGACCCGGAGGTCGAGATCAACGGTGGCACCGAGCTCGCCCGGGTCGTCCTCTACGACCCCGACCTCGACGTCGCCGTCCTCAGCGTCGACACCGGCGACGCACCGATCCTCAAGTTCGACGAGTCGGTCGGGCCCGACGACCCGGTCGCGATCGTCGGCTACCCGCAGGACGGGCCGTTCGACGTCCAGCCGGGCCGGGTCCGGGACAACCCGACCCTCCGCTCGCCCGACATCTACGGGTCCGGCACCGTGCTCCGTGACGTCTTCTCGCTGCGTGGGCTGGTCCGGCCCGGCAACTCCGGGGGCCCGATCATCACTCCCGGCGGCCAGGTCGCCGGCGTCGTCTTCGCCGCGTCCGTCGAGGACTCCGACACCGGCTACGCCCTGACCGCGAAGCAGGTCGCCGACAGCGCCGATGCAGGCGAGAACCGCGAATCCGAGGTCGGCACCGGCGACTGCGCCGCCTGACCCCACACTCCCGACACACCCCGGAAGAGGAACCATGACCGATCAGTACGTCGACTACGCCTTCACCGACGGCGCCGCGCGGATCACCTTCGTGGCCGGCGACCGCGGCAACCCGATCGAGCCTGTGTCGACCCAGCAGCTCCACGAGGCCGTGCTGCGGGCCAAGGCCGACGGTGCGCGGGTGATCGTGCTCGCCGCCGAGGGGCGCTTCTTCTCGGTGGGCGGTGACCTCGGTGCGTTCGGCGGTGCGGCCGACCCCGGTGCGCTGCTCCTCGACCTCGCCGAGTCGGTCCACCGGGTCATCACCGAGCTGGTCCGCGGCGACGCGATCGTCGTCAGCGTCGTCCACGGCACAGCTGCCGGCGGCGGCTTCCCGCTGGCGGCAGCGGCCGACATCGTGCTCGCCGCCGACACGGCGAAGTTCAGCCTGGCCTACGCGAAGGTCGGCCTCAGCCCCGACTGCGGCGGCAGCCTCCTGGTCCACACGCTCGGCCTGCACCGGTTGCTCCGGCTGGCCCTGCTCGGCGACGTCCTCACCGCGCAGGAGGCGTACGACGCCGGCCTGGTCGCGCGCGTCGTACCGGCGGACGAGCTGGCCGCCACCGCCGACGCCGTCGTCGCCGACCTGCTCGCCGGGTCCCGGGGCGCGCTCGCTGCCGCCAAGCGGCTCGTGCGCAACGCCGCCGAGGCGGCGCCCGAGGCGGCGCTGCGGCGCGAGGCGGAGTCGATCAGTGCGCTCGCCGGCACGCCGAACGGGCAGGAGGGCATCGCTGCCTTCCTGGAGAAGCGGCCGGCGAAGTTCGCCTAGGACGCGGAGGAGTCCTCAGCTGGCCTAGGCCGGCGCGGGCGCCGTGGTGTCCTCGGGCTCGTCGCCCTGGGCCACGTCGACCAGCCGCTCGACAGCGATCTCGGCCCAGGCCGCGTGCTCGGTCGAGCGCTGCTGGACATCAACGGTGGCCACGACAGCGATGTTCGGCCCGACCCGGACGTAGGTCGTCTCGATGTAGACCTCGACCGGCTGACCGCCCGGCTCCGCGATCGTCCCGGTCGCCGACAGGTCGAGCTGGTCGTCGACGCCGTCGTAGCGGACGTCCTCGGTCGTCTTCATCGTGAGGTCCCAGGTGTTGCCGTCGGTGTCCTCGCCGGTGATCGAGGTGCAGGCACTCAGCACGACCTGGGCCTGGTCGAAGATGGCCTTGATGGAGGGCTCGGCGGCATAGGCGCTGATGCTGGTGTCGACGGTCGGGAGGCTGTCGCCGTACTCGAACTCCGTGCCGGCCTTCGCCTGGTACTCGAGCTGCTCGACCAGGAGATCGGCCTGGCCGAGGCAGCCGGGCGCCTTGCCGTCGTCCTCCTCGGCGGGTCGTGAGATCCAGCCCTCGCCGAGGTTCTCCTCCTGGAGCAGGGCCTCGGAGATCTGCTCCTCGGTGAGCGCGACCACCGGGCCGTCCTTCTCGTCCTTGTCGTCGGAGTCGGAGTCGCCGCCGTCGTCGTTGCAGCCCGCGGCGAGGGCCGACACGAGGGCGAGGACCGCGACGGGAGCGAGGGCGCGGCCGCGGCGGGGACGGAAGGCTGGAGTACGTCGCACGGGGACCTCCGGGGGAGCGGGTGAGGTCTGAATGAAACCAGAGTAGAACGCGTTACAGTTCTTGGGTGCGTCCCTCTGTCTTCAGTCCCGTCGATCTCGGTCCGGTCCGGCTGCGCAACCGCACCGTGAAGGCGGCGACGTTCGAGGGGCGCACGCCTGCGGGGGAGGTCACCGACGAGCTGATCGCCTACCACCTCGCGCCGGCGCGGGGCGGGATCGGCCTGACGACGGTCGCCTACCTCGCCGTTGCGCCGGAGGGCCGTACGCACGCCGAGCAGATCGTCATCGGGCCGCGCACGCTGCCCGGTCTCGCGCGGCTGACCGACGCCGTCCACGCCGAGGGCACCGCGGTCGCCGGCCAGGTCGGCCACGCCGGGCCGGTCGCGAACGGCCGCTCGAACGGCGTGCACGCGATCTCCGCGAGCCGGATGCCGAGCCCGCTGTCGATGCAGATGATCAGGGCGGCGAGCGAGCGGGACCTGACCCGGGTCACCCGGGCGTACGTCGACGCTGCTCGGGTCCTGGTCCGCGCCGGGTTCGACGTACTCGAGCTGCACATGGCGCACAGCTACCTGATCTCGTCGTTCCTCGCGCCGGGGCTGAACCGCCGCAAGGACCGCTGGGGCGGCCCGCTCGAGCGCCGTGCCCGGCTCGGGCGCCAGGTGGCGCGCGCCGTACGCGAAGAGGTCGGCGGCGCGGTCGCGCTGACCGCCAAGATCAGCGTCTCCGACGGGTTCCGCGGGGGTGTCACCACCGAGGAGGGCATCGCGTTCGCGCAGCTGCTCGAGGCGGACGGCCACCTCGACGCCCTCCAGCTGTCGGGTGGGTCGTCGCTGATGAACCCGATGTACCTCTTCCGTGGCGAGACGCCCGTCGCCGAGTTCGCCGACGCGATGCCGACGATCGTGAAGTGGGGCATGAAGACCCCGGTCGGCCGCGGGTTCCTCAAGCGCTATGAGTTCGAGGAGGCCTACTTCAAGGAGAAGGCACTCCGGTTCCGGCGCGAGCTGTCCATGCCATTGATGCTGCTGGGCGGCATCAACCGGCTGGAGACGATGGAGCAGGCGATGGCCGACGGCTTCGACCTGGTGGCGATGGGTCGCGCGGTGCTGCGCGAGCCGGACCTCGTCAACCGGCTGCAGGCCGGGACCGCCACCGAGGGCATCTGCACCCACTGCAACCGCTGCATGCCGACGATCTACACCGGCACCCGCTGCGTGGAGTGGGCAGCCGACGAGGCGATTCCGACCGCCTGACCCGTGGGTACGTCGCCTTGCTCCCTCGCTCCCTCGGGGTTCGGTGGGGTGCGCGCGGCGCGGTGCTGTAACTCGGTGTTCGGTTTGCTCGGTCGGTGCCGGATCCGCTCCCTCGGCGCTGTGGCCGGTCACGGCACCGAGGGAGCGCACAAACGACCCATCGAGCGGACCGAACACCGAGTTACAGCAGCAGCCCGCCCGGCGAGCACCATTCCCTAAAACTAGAACCTGTTCTACCCTGGGGCCCATGTCGCAGGCCACCTTCGCATCGACCCGCCCCGAGAAACCGCTTCGTGTCGTCGTCTGGTCCACCGGAACGATCGGGAGGCACGCCATCGCTGGTGTGGACGCGCATCCCGATCTCGAGCTGGTCGGAGTCTGGACCTCGACGCCCGCCAAGCACGGCGTCGACGCGGGCGAGCTGGCCGAGCTCGGGCGCGAGCTCGGGGTCAAGGCCACGACCGATCGCGACGAGCTGGTCGCGCTGCGGCCGGACTGCATCGTCCACGGGGCGATGACCGACGACCGGGTCTTCGAGTCGATCGACGACCTGACCGGCCTGATCCGCGACGGGGTGAACGTGGTGTCGAGCGGCCCGGTGATCCTGCTGCACCGCGCGGGCACCCTGCCGGACGATATGATCGCCACCATCGACGAGGCCGGCCGCGAGGGCAACGCGAGCCTGCACGTCAACGGCATCGACCCGGGCTTCGCCAACGACGTGCTGCCGCTGGTGATGACCAGCCTCAGCCAGCGGATCGACCACATCAAGGTCAGCGAGATCGCCGACTACTCGACCTACTACCAGCCGGTGGTCATGCGCGACCTCTTCGGCTTCGGGCAGCCGATGGACGCCAAGCCGCTGCTCTGGGAGCCGGGCATCCTCACCACGGCCTGGGGCCCGGTCGTCCGGCTGATCGCCGCCGGGCTCGACGTCACCCTCGACGAGCCGCTCGTCGAGGAGGTCGACCGGCGGCCGGCGCCGCGCTCGATCCAGACGGTCTCCGTCGACATCGAGGAGGGGACGATGGGCTCGGTGCGGTTCCGCGTGATCGGCACCGTCGACGGCGTACCGCGGATCACCCTCGAGCACGTCACCCGCACCGACGCGGAGGCCGAGCCCGGGTGGCCGAGTCCCCACGAGGGCGACGGCTGCTACCGGATCGAGATCTCCGGTGAGCCGCAGATGAAGGTCGAGTTCAGCCACCACGGCGAGCACGGCGACCACAACGTCTCCGGGATGATCGTCACCGCGCAGCGGCTGGTGAACGCCGTACCCGCCGTGGTCGCCGCCGACCCCGGCCTGATCACCGCCCTCGACCTCCCGCTCATCACCGGCCGGGGCCTGGTGAGCAAGTGAGCATCCTCGACCGGTTCCGGCTCACCGACCACGTCGCCGTCGTCACCGGCGCCGGCCGCGGCATCGGCGCAGCCACCGCGGTCTCGCTCGCCGAGGCGGGCGCCGACGTCGTGATCTCGGCCCGCACCGAGGCGCAGCTCGAGCAGGTCGCCGAGCGGATCCGGGCAGCGGGACGCCGGGCGCTCGTCGTACCAGCGAACCTCGCGCACACCGAGGCGGTCGCCGGCCTCGCGCAGGCGGCGTACGACGAGTTCGGGCGCCTCGACATCGTCGTCAACAACGTCGGCGGCACCATCCCGAACGCGTTCCTCGACACCGACGTCGCCTACCTGGACGAGGCCTTCCACTTCAACGTCAGTACGGCGCACGCGCTGACCCGCGCCGCCGTACCGCTGATGCTCGCGTCGGTCGGCGACCCCGACGAGCACCGCCAGAAGTCGGTCGTCAGCGTCAGCTCGACGATGGGCCGGACCGCCGGCCGCGGCTACCTCGCCTACGGCACCGCCAAGGCCGCGTTGGCGCACTGGTCGCGGCTCGCCGCCACCGACCTCGCGCCGCGGATCCGGGTCAACGGCATCTACGTCGGGTCGGTGATGACCAGCGCGCTGGAGTACGTCGCCGGCAACCCGGAGATGAAGGAGCAGATGGAGCACGGCACCCCGCTCGGCCGGATCGGCGAGGCGGAGGACATCGCGGCGGCGGTCGTCTACCTCTCCTCGCGCGCCGGGCAGTACGTCACCGGCAAGATCCTCGAGGTCGACGGCGGCCTCCAGGGCCCCAACCTCGACCTCGGTCTTCCCGACCTCGCTCCGAGCGCCTTCAGCACGGATCAGTAGGGTGCCGGGATGACCTCTGGAGTCAGTACCGGCGCCGCTATCTCACCCGACTCTGGCGAGCACTGGGCGGCCGAGGGCGCCTGGGAGGTGGCCCCCGGCATCCACCGGATCCCGCTGCCGCTCCCCATGGACGGGCTCAAGGCGATCAACGTCTACGTCGTCCGGAACGACGACGACGCAGGCGGCCTCACCCTGATCGACGGCGGCTGGGCGATCCCGGTCGCGCGCGAGCTGCTCGACAAGTGCCTGCGCTCCATCGGCTCCGGGTTCGGCGACATCAAGCGGTTCCTGGTGACCCACATCCACCGCGACCACTACACGATGGCGACCGTCCTCGGCCACGAGTACGGCGCCGACGTCGCCCTCGGCCTGCCCGAGAAGCCCGGCCTCGACCTACTGCACGCCGCCGGGCGCGGCGAGTTCGACCAGGGCAACCCGTTCAGCGGGGTGCTCCGGTCCGCCGGCGCGCTCGAGGTCGCCGACGCGTGGGAGCTCGGGCGGCGCGTCGAGGACCTCCCCGACCCGGTCGACTGGGCCTACCCCGACACCTGGCTCGACGGCGACGTGAGCGTCGACATCGGCAGCCGGACCATCGACGCCGTGCACACACCCGGTCACACCCCGGGCCACTACGTCTTCGCCGACCGCGCCGACGGGCTGCTCTTCGCCGGCGACCACGTGCTGCCGACGATCACCCCGTCGATCGGTTTCACGGTCCCGCCCGAGCCCGACCCGCTCGGCCACTTCATGGCCTCCCTGTCGAAGGTGCGCGGGCTCCCGGACCTGCGGATCCTGCCCGCCCACGGGCCCGTCGCGCCCTCGTCCCACGCACGCGTCGACGAGCTGCTCGCGCACCACGAGCACCGGCTCGAGCAGTGCCTGACGTCGCTGCGGTCCCGCGGCGCGTCGGTCGCCGCCCTCGTCGCGACCGATCTCGGCTGGACCCGGCACGAGCGGTCGTACGACGAGCTCGACCTCTTCAACAAGGGCATGGCGGCCATGGAGACCAAGGCCCACCTCGACCTGCTCGTCGCGCGCGGCCAGGCGACCTGCGTGACCAGCGCAGACGGGGACAGCTACACCGTCACCGGCTGAGCCGCATCGGGGTGTGCGGGATGCCGTCCTCGAGGAACTCGGCCCCATCGGCGGCGAACCCGAACCCGGCGTACCAGCCCGCCAGCGGCGTCTGGGCGTCGAGCACCACGTCCCTGTCGGGACCGACCGCGGCGCAATGGGCGAGCGCGGCTTCAACCAGGCCGTCGGCAAGCCCGCGCCCGCGGGCCTCCGGCGCGAGAACCACCCGCCCGATCCGCCACGTGGTCGCGTCGTCGAGCACCCGCAGGTAGCCGAGCAAGGCATCGCCCTCGCGCATCAGCACGTGCCCGGTGCCGGGTTCGGGATCGCGGCCGTCGAGGTCGGCGTACGGACAGGCCTGCTCGACCACGAAGACGTCCTGCCGGAGCCGGGCCACGTCGTACACATCGACGGCGGTGAGGCCCTCGAACGGGGCGACGCGGATCTCCACGTCCACGAATCTAGGCCGCCGGAGGGTGGCCGGCGCGCGCGGCATACATTGGGACTGAAAGACAGGGGAGCACGTCAGCGTGCTGAGAGTGCGGCCAGAGCCGCAGACCCTCCGAACCTGCTCCGGCTAATACCGGCGAAGGGAGTCACCACCGATGCGCTTCCGTCCTGCGATCACCCTCTCCGCGCTCGCGCTGATCGGCACCGGCTGCTCGCTCGTGACCGAGAACGACGACGCCCCCGACACCGCCCCGGGGGAGTGCGGCGAGGTCGTGCTCGTCACCCACGACTCGTTCGACCTGCCCAAGAAGGTCGTCAAGGCGTTCGAGGACGAGTCGGGCTGCACGCTCACCCACAGCCCCGCCGGGGATGGAGGCGAGCTCACCAGCACGCTGACCGTCACCCAGGGCGACCCCATCGGTGACGTCGCGTTCGGCGTGGACAACACGTTCGCGGGCGCGGCGCTCGAGGAGGGCGTGTTCGCGCCGTACGACGCCGAGCTCCCCTCCGGCGCGGACCAGTACCTGCTGCCCGGCGACGACGAGGGTGTCCTGACGCCCGTCGACAACGCCAGCGTCTGCGTCAACGTCGACTCCGCGTGGTTCGCCGAGCGCGACCTCGAGCCGCCGGCCACCCTGGACGACCTCGTCGACCCCGCCTACCGCGACCTGTTCGTCACGTCGGCCGCGACCACCAGCACCCCCGGGCTCGCGTTCCTGCTGGCGACGATCGGCGAGTACGGCGACGACTGGACCACCTACTGGGAGGACCTCCTCGCCAACGGGGCCAAGGTCGTGAAGGGGTGGGAGGACGCCTACTACGTCGACTTCTCCTTCTCCGGGGGCGACCGCCCGATCGTGCTCTCCTACGACACCTCGCCGGCCTACACGGTGAAGGACGGCGAGACGTCGACCGCGGCGCTGCTCGACACCTGCTTCCGTCAGGTCGAGTACGCCGGCGTGCTCGAGGGCGCGGCCAACCCGGAGGGTGCGGAGCGGGTGATCGACTTCCTGCTGAGCCGCGAGGTGCAGGAGGCGCTGCCGACGAGCATGTACGTCTTCCCGGTCGACGACGAAGCGGCGCTGCCGCCGGAGTGGGCGGAGTTCGCCACCCAGCCGGAGGCGCCGATCGAGGTCGCACCGGAGGACATCTCCGAGCACCGGCGTGAGTGGCTGATGGAGTGGACGGACATCACCAGCGGGTGACCGGATGAGGAGGGTAGCCGGCCTCTTCGCGCTGGCCGCGGTGCCGACCGCGGTGCTCGCGGTCTTCTTCCTGCTCCCGGTGTCCGGGATGCTCGAGCGCGGGCTGTGGCCGGAGGGGTCGTTCGACCCGGGCGCGGTCCTGGACGTGCTGGGCCACGAGCGCACCCGCCGCGTCCTCTGGTTCACGGTGTGGACCAGCACCGCGTCGACGGTCGTCGCGGTGTTGATGGGCCTCCCGGCCGCCTACGCCCTGCACCGGCTGGCTCTCCCGCTGCGCGGCGCGGTGCGGGCCGCGCTGCTGGTGCCGTTCGTGCTCCCGACCGTCGTCGTAGGCATCGCGATCCGGGAGCTGGTCGCCGAGTCCGGCCCGCTCGGCTTCCTCGACCTCGACGGCACCCCGGTGGCGATCATGATGGGCCTGGTCTTCTTCAACGTCGCCGTCGTCATCCGCACCGTCGGCACGGCGTGGGAGAGCCTCGACCGCCGGCCGGCCGAGGCCGCCGCCGCGCTCGGCGCGTCCCCGCTCCAGGTGCTGACCTCGGTCACGCTGCCCGCGCTGCGGCCCGCGATCGTGTCCGCCGCCGCGGTGGTCTTCCTGTTCTGCGCGACCGGGTTCGGCGTGGTGCTCCTGCTCGGCGGCACCCGCTACGCATCCGTCGAGACCGAGATCTACCTGCTCACGACCGGGGCGATCAGCGGGACCGTGGAGTACCAGGCGGCGGCCGCGCTCTCGCTCGTGCAGCTGGCCGCGGTCGTCGTACTCCTGGCTGTCGCGGCGCGGCTGCGTGCCGTACCGGACCCGACGGTACGACGCGCGCTGGCCGCCCCCGTGCGACCGCGGCGCCAGGACGTGCCCGCCGTGGCCGCGACCGCGGTGGTGCTGGTCGCGATCGCCCTGCCGATCGTCACGCTGGTCGTCGGCTCCCTGCGGTACGACGGCGCGTGGACGCTCGCGCACTACCGCGCCCTGCAGGGGAGCGGTGCCGACGCCGGCGGTGGCGGGATGGGCGGCGGCCTGCTGCGGGTGCCGGTGTCCGAGGCGCTGGTCAACTCGCTGCGGATCGCCGTCGACGCGACCTGGATGTCCCTGCTGCTCGGCCTGCTGGTCGCCATCGTGGTGACCAGGAAGGCGCGGAGCCGCACCGAGGCCACGGTGCGGAGCGCGTTCGACGGGCTGTTCATGCTGCCGCTCGGGGTCTCGGCGGTGACCCTCGGCTTCGGGTTCCTGATCACCCTCGACGACCCTCCGCTCGACCTCCGCTCGAGCCCGCTGCTGGTGCCGGTCGCCCAGGCGCTGGTCGCGCTGCCGCTCGTCGTCCGGGTGCTGGTGCCGGTCCTGCAGGGCATCGACGACCGGCAGCGCCAGGCCGCGGCGTCGCTCGGCGCCGGTCCGCTGCGGACCGTGCTGACGGTCGACGTACCGGTCCTCTGGCGGCCACTGCTCGCGGCGACCGGGTTCGCGTTCGCCGTCTCGCTCGGGGAGTTCGGCGCGACGTCGTTCATCGTGCGGGCCGAGGTGCCGACGCTGCCGGTCGTGATCTACCGCCTGATCGGCAGCCCCGGCCAGCTGAACTACGGCACCGCCATGGCAGCCTCGGTCGTGCTCGCCGCGACCACGACCCTGGTGATCCTGCTGGTCGAGCGGCTTCGGGTTCCCGGTGTGGGGGTGATCTAGGTGCTGACGGTCGAGGGGCTCACGGTCGCCTTCGGGCACCACGTCGCCGTCGACGGCGTGGACCTGCAGGTCGACGACGGGCACGTGCTCGCCGTGCTCGGGCCGTCCGGCAGCGGGAAGTCCTCGCTGCTGCGGGCGGTGGCCGGCCTGGAGCCGCTGCGGGCCGGGTCGGTCCGGTGGGACGGCGACGACCTCGCCGGCGTGCCCACCCACAAGCGCGGGTTCGCGCTGATGTTCCAGGACGGCCAGCTGTTCGACCACCTGAGCGTCGCCCGCAACGTCGGCTATGCGCTGCGTCTCCGGCGTACGCCGGGGCTGTCGAGGCGCGCCATCGGGACCGAGGTCGCCTCGCTCCTCGAGCTGGTCGGCCTCGGTGGGTACGGCGACCGGATGCCGCGCACGCTCTCCGGCGGCGAGCGCCAGCGGGTCGCGCTGGCCCGGTCGCTCGCGGCCGAGCCGCGGCTGCTGCTGCTGGACGAGCCGCTCTCCTCGCTCGACGCCGAGCTCCGGGTGCGGCTGGCGGCCGACCTGCGGCGGATCCTGCGCGAGGCGGGCACCACCGCGCTGCTGGTGACCCACGACCAGGAGGAGGCGTTCGCCGTCGCCGACCGGCTGGCGGTCATGCGCGCCGGCGCCGTCGTCCAGCAGGGCACGACGGAGGAGGTGTGGGCGCGGCCGATGGATGCGGCGACCGCCCTGTTCCTCGGCTACGCACGGGTGCTCGAGAACGGCGCCGCCCGGGCGGTCCTGGCGGCCGCCGGGCTGCCGGCCGCGGACGCGATCGCCGTACGACGCTCGGCGCTGGCCGCACGCCGGGCCGACCCGGGCTCGGCCGACGGTGACGGCCTGACGGCCACCGTGCTCGCCGTACGGGCCACTCCGGACGACGTACGGCTCGTCGTCGACGCCGAGGGCATCGGCGAGGCGGACGCCGTGGGGGCGCCCGGGTGGCTTCCCGCGCCGGGTGACCGGGTCGTCCTGCGGGTCGACCCGGCGCGCCTCGCCGTGCTGCCATCAGGGCCCACGTCCTAGACTCCCGCGGGTGTATCGCCGCGCCTACAGCCTCCTCATCGGGACGGCGCTCGTCATGGGGTCTCTGGCGGTCTTCGTCTCGATCAAGTACGACCGTCCGCTGCTGGACCCCGAGGGCAGCTTCCTCGGGCCGTCGTACGTCCGGCTGCCGCTGCTGCTGCTCTTCGGCCTCGGCATCGACCTGATCCCACGGACGATGTGGCTCTCGCGCGGCCGGCCGACCTCGATCTGGCCCCTCGTCCGCGAGCGGATGCGGACGCACTGGGGCAAGGAGCGACTGATCCTGGTCGCGCTCGGGGTGATGTGCTTCTACGTCACCTACGTGAGCTACCGGAACCTCAAGTCGAACCTGCCGTTCGTGCGGGACACCAACCCCGACCCGATGAGGACGTCGCCGGTCTCGTTCGACCGCGAGCTGCACGTGATGGACAAGATCCTGTTCTTCGGGCAGGACCCGTCGACGGTCCTGCACACGGTCTTCGGCGACACTGCGACCGCCTACATCCTGTCGCCGATCTACCTGTTCTTCCTGCCGATGGTGCCGATCGGTGTGACCGCCTGGATGGTGTGGTCGCGCAACATCTCCTACGGCTACTGGTTCGTGACCTCGCAGTGCCTGGCCTGGTCGCTCGGCACGTTCTCCTACTACCTGCTGCCGACGCTCGGGCCGGGCATCCAGTACCCCTCCCTGTACGAGGACATCGCGCACACGCCCACCAACGACCTGCTCGAGTCGATCACCGCCGCACGGCACCGGGTCCTCTACGACCCGGAAGCCACCGAGATCGTGAACTCCGTCGCCGGGTTCGCCAGCCTGCACTGCGCGATCACCCTGCTGGTCGCACTGATGGTGCAGTACACGATCAACAACAAGGTCGTGAAGTGGATCGTCTGGATCAACTTCGCCCTGACCGTCATCGCCACCCTCTACTTCGGCTGGCACTACGTCGCCGACGACATCGCCGGCGTCGCGATCGCGATCGTGTCGTTCTACCTCGGTGCGCTAGCGAGCGGGCAGAAGTTCGACCGCGGGCTGCACTCGCACCCCACCACGACCACGTCCAAGGTCCCCGTCGACCGCGACTGAGCTGCGCCGAGTCGGCGCGTCTCGGGCCTTGTATGGCGCCGAGTCGGCGCGTTCTGAGTTGCGCCGACTCGCGGAGTGCGAGAACTACATCGGTGTAGTTCGCAAGCCGACACGCCGGTGACTCCTGAGAAATCTGAGATTTCTGTTTCCTTTGTGACGAATGAGCACTAGCGTGCTTCAAGTTGCACGGGTGACGGGGAAGTCGTCCGGAGCAACCGCTGGCCGCTGCCGTCGACCCGGAGGAGACTCCCTGTGCGCCGCCCCGTGATCGGGACACTCCTGCTTGCCGTCGTGCTGGTGACAGCCCCCGCGAGCGCTGACCCCTCCGACCCCGACGCACCGTCGCACGGCGACGTCGAGAACGCCGAGCGCCGGGCCGAGGGAGCGGCAGACGACGTCGAGGGCATCCAGGCCCAGATCGACGCCGCGAACGCCAACCTCGAGGCCGCCGCCGTCGCCGCCCAGCAGGCCGCGGAGGCCTACAACGGCGCCCGCTGGCGACTGACCGAGGCGAGGAAGGCCGAGCGGCAGGCGACCCGCGAGTCGCGCCGGGCCGCCCGGGAGCTGGCCACGGTCAAGCACGACTACCGCGACGCGGTGCTCACCACCTTCGTCGGGGGCAGCCCCGACCTGGCCGAGTTCAACGCGATGCTGGACGCCGACGGGCTGTCCTCGCTGCTCGACCGCGACGCCACCGCGAGCATCGTCCAGGGCGAGTTCGAGGAGAAGCGGACCGCCTACGAGACCGCGGCCGGCGAAGCCGAGGACGCCGAGCAGGCGGCCGAGGATGCCGCCGCCGACGCGGCCGACGCTGCTGAGGACGCCTGGACCGCCAAGGAGGACGCGGAGTCCGCAGTCTCTGCGGCCGCCGCTGCCGCCGAGAGCGTCAGCGCCGAGAAGGCCCGCCTGCTACGCCGGCTGGCTCACCTGGAGGGCATCAGCGTCGCCCTCGCCGAGGAGCGGCAGGCAGCGCTGGAGCAACAGCGCCAGGAGCAGGCCGCACTCGAGGCCCGCCAGCAGCAGGAGCAGCAGGAGCAGGCCGAGGACCCGCCGCCCGCCGACGACACCGAGCCAACGGAGCCGATCGAGCCGACCGAGCCGACCGAGCCGGACGACTCCGACCCCGCGCCGCCCACCGACACCGGCGGCGCCTCGGCAGCCGTGGCGTTCGCCCGCGCCCAGCTGGGCGAGCCGTACGTCTGGGCCGCCGCCGGACCGGACGCCTGGGACTGCTCCGGCCTGACCATGGGTGCGTGGAGCGCGGGCGGGAAGTCGCTGCCGCACTACTCCGTCGCCCAGTACGAGCAATCGACCCCGATCGCTGCCGGAGACCTGCAGCCCGGCGACCTGGTCTTCTGGGGATCGTCGAGCAGCGCGAGCTCGATCTACCACGTCGCGCTGTACGCCGGCGACGGCACGATCATCCACGCCCTGCGCACCGGCCGCCCGGTGACCGAAGAGTCAATCTTCTATTGGATTCCTCCAACGCACTACGCCAGGCCCTAAAAGCCCGCCGACGCACTGCGCGAGGCCCTGACGCATCGGTAGCGTGCGGGCATGGCCAGCGACGTGCAGCAGTCCCCGCCCGTGTCGGACCTGGAAGCGTCGCCGTACGGCGACCTCAGCGTCGACCTCCCCGCCCTGACCGCGCTGCTCGACGGCCGGTACGCCGAGATCCGCGGCACCGTGCGCGAAGGACTGGTGCAGTACGCATCGGTGCTCGACGACGCGGACACGATGACGCGCGACGAGTTCCGCGAGCGCGTCAAGGAGGTCGTCGTCGAGCTGGCGGCCACCGGCCAGACCGGGATGGGCTTCCCCGAGGAGTACGGCGGCGGGGGCGACATCGGCGCGTCCGTCGCGGCCTTCGAGACCCTCGGGTTCGGCGACCTGTCGGTCCTGGTCAAGGTCGGCGTGCAGTTCGGGCTCTTCGGCGGGGCGATCCTGCAGCTCGGCACCAAGCGCCACCACGATGCCTACCTCGCCGGACTGGTGAAGGGCGAGATCATGGGCTGCTTCGCGATGACCGAGACCGGTCACGGCAGCAACGTCCAGGCGCTGGGGACGACGGCGACCTACGACCCGGACACGCAGGAGTTCGTCATCCAGACGGAGACTCCGTCGGCGACCAAGGACTACATCGGCAACGCCGCCAAGCACGCCCAGCTGGCAGCGGTGTTCGCGCAGCTGATCGTCGGCGGCGAGGGGCACGGCGTGCACGCGCTCGTCGTACCGATCCGCGACGGCGGGACCGTGCTGCCGGGGGTCACGATCACCGACGACGGGCCCAAGATGGGCCTCAACGGCGTGGACAACGGCCGGATCCGGTTCGACGGGGTGCGGGTGCCCCGTGAGGCGCTGCTCGACCAGTTCGCCCAGGTCACCGAGGACGGTCGGTACGTCAGTGAGATCGACAACGCCAACCGCCGCTTCTTCACGATGCTCGGCACGCTCGTGCAGGGACGGGTGTGCGTCGGCGCCGCGGGCCTCAGCGCCGCGAAGGTCGCGTTGACGATCGCGGTCGAGTACGGCCTGCGCCGCCGGCAGTTCGAGGCCACCGAGGAGGATGCCGAGCAGCTGCTGCTCGACTACGGCATGCACCAGCGCCGATTGCTGCCGCTGCTGGCGCGGACCTACGCCCTCCACTTCGGCCAGCAGGTGCTGTCGTCACGACTGCACGACGTCTTCTCCGGCATCACCACCGACGAGGTCTCCCGGCGTCAGCTGGAGTCCCGCGCAGCGGGCACCAAGGCGCTCGCGACCTGGCACGCGACCCGCACCATCCAGGAGTGCCGCGAGGCTTGTGGCGGCGCCGGCTACCTGTCGGAGAACCGGTTCGCCGCGCTGAAGGCGGACACCGACGTCTTCACGACCTTCGAGGGCGACAACCACGTCCTGCTGCAGCTGGTCGCCAAGGGCCTGCTGACGGACTACGCCAGCGACTTCTCCGACCTCGACCAGTTCGGGATGGTGCGGTTCGTCGCGAACCTCGCCGTCGAGACCGTGCTCGAACGCTCCCGGGCGCACAAGCTGCTCGAGCAGCTGCGCGACGCGTTCGGCGGCGACAAGTGGGACCAGGACGCCGGCCTTCTCGACCCCAACTACCACCGGGCGATGTTCGAGTTCCGCGAGGAGCACATGATCGGCGGCGTCGCCCGCCGGCTGAAGCGCGGCATCGACGCCGGGATGAACCCGGGCGAGGTCTTCTCGCGGGTCCAGGACCACGTCGTCGCCGCAGCGCGCGCCCATGTCGAGCGGCTCGTCCTCGACGCGTTCCTCGACGCGGTGGCCGAGCAGCCGGACGGCGATCTCAAGACCGTCCTCAACCTGGTCTGCGACCTGCACGCGCTGTCGTCGATCGAGGCGGACCGGGCCTGGTTCATGGAGCACGGGCGGCTCACCACCCAGCGCTCCAAGACGATCTCGCGCGAGGTCAACGATCTCTGCCGCCGCGTCCGACCGGTCGCCGGTGAGCTGGTCCGCGCCTTCGGCGTGCCCCGCGAGATGCTGCGCTCCGAGGCGCTGTTGGCGTGGGGCGAGGAGTGACCGTGCAGCTGAGCCGGATCCCGGGCCTGGGCGGCTGGGACGACGACCCGCTCTGGGCCCACTTCTACGACTGGACCGTGGAGCACCGGCGCCTCGGCGGCCTGGCCTGGCGGATCGGCATCCAGAGCGACCTCCAGCGGCTGTACGACGCCGCGGCCGAGATCGGGCGCCAGCCGGCCGGCGCCCGGGTGCTGGACATCCCCTGCGGCGGCGGGGTCGCCCTCCGGGGGCTGAAGCCCGCCCAGGGAGTGGAGTACGTCGCTGCCGACATCGCGCAGACGATGCTCGACCGGACCATGCGCGCCGCCGAGCGGCGCGGCGTGGCCGACCAGGTGGAGCCGCGGATCGCCGACGTCGGCGACCTGCCGTTCGACGACGCCTCGTTCGACCTCGTCGTCTCGTTCACGGGGCTCCACTGCTTCCCGGACCCCGCGCGGGCCGTCATCGAGATGGTCCGGGTGCTCAAGCCCGGCGGCGTGCTGACCGGCAGCGCCCTGCTCAACGACAGCGGGCTCCATCACGAGCCGATGCGCCGGGTCGGCCGGGCCGCCGGACTGCTCGGCCCGGGCTGCACCGGGGCGCAGCTGGTGAGCTGGCTCGACGCGCAGCGGATGGCGGACGTCGTACTCGACCGCAGCGGAGCGATCGGCTACTTCCGGGCGATCAAGCGCGGGTAGCGCGTCGTACCTGAAGAAACGGCCCTGATTTCGACGAAATCAGGGCCGGAACTTCAGGTACGACGACGCGACGGGCTCAGTGGTCGGCCGGCGGGACGTACCGCTTGAACGACGCGTCGATCTCGAGCTCGGCCTCGGTGCGGCCGACCCAGTCGGCGCCCTCGACGGACTTGCCGGGCTCGAGGTCCTTGTAGACCTCGAAGAAGTGCTGGATCTCGAGGCGGTCGAACTTCGGGACGTGGTTGATGTCGCGGATGTGCTCCATCCGCGGGTCGCTGGTGGGGACGCAGAGGACCTTGTCGTCCCCGCCCTTCTCGTCGGTCATGCGGAACATGCCGATCGCGCGGCAGCGGATGAGGCAGCCGGGGAAGGTGGGCTCCTGGAGCAGCACGAGCGCGTCGAGCGGGTCGCCGTCCTGGCCGAGGGTGTCCTCGATGTAGCCGTAGTCGGCGGGGTACATCGTCGAGGTGAAGAGGAAGCGGTCGAGACGCATCCGACCGGTCTCGTGGTCGACTTCGTACTTGTTCCGGCTCCCCTTGGGGATCTCCACGAGGACGTCGAACTCCAGCACTTCTTCCTCCACTCCGCGGGGCCAGCGGGAGGCCCGTTTCCACTACTGCGAGCATCCTCCCGCAGAATGTGCCCGAACGCGCAGTCGAGAGGGGTCGGACCGTGGCCGAGCGTGACCCAGACCACACCCGTGGGTCCCTCGTCGGGTGGGTGTCCGCCGCACTGGCGCTGCTGCTCGTCGCCGTGGTCGGCGGCTGGCAGCTCGGCTGGCTCGCGGACCTCCTCGGAGACGACGCCGACCAGCCGATCGACCCGGCGTCGGTCGCACCACCGCCCGGCCTCGACGTACCTCCGGTGCGCAAGCCGCGTGCGGTCGCACCCGCTGCCGACGCCGGCCGGCTCGACCTCGCGGCCGTCGAGTCCGCGCTTGCGGGCAACCTGTCCGACCGCGACCTCGGCCGCAGTGTGCTCGCCGCCGTGGCGCCGCTGACCGGCAACAGCGAACGTTTCTCGTACTCCTCGTCCGGCGCCGAGGTCGGCATCCCCGCCTCGACCACCAAGGTCGTGACGTCGGCGGTCGCGCTGTTCCTCCTCGGCCCGGACCACGTCTTCGAGACCCGCACCGTTCTCGAGCGCGGCGGCGGCACGCCGCAGCTGGTGCTGGTCGGCGGCGGCGACCCGTTCCTGCTGAGCAGCCCGCAGTCGCAGTGGGGCACCAGCACCGAGGCGACGTTCGCGCCGAAGAAGGCCGACGTGGTCACCCTCGCGCGGCAGACGGCGCGCTCGCTCCGCTACGACGGCGTACGACGGGTGCGGCTCGGCTACGACGACAGCCTCTTCAGCGGCCCGACCGCGAACCCGCACTGGCGCGCGGACTACATCCCCGACGACGTCGTCTCGCCGATCACGGCGCTCTGGGCCGACGAGGGCCGGGACCCGATCGGCTACGGCAAGGTCTCCGACCCGTCCCTCACCGCCGCCGTGCTGTTCGCGGACGCGCTCGCCGACGCCGGCATCACCGTGGTCGGCACGCCCGAGGCGACGGTCGCCGACGACGGCGCGGGCGACGTCGCGTCCGTGAGCTCGGCGCCGCTGGCGCAGATCGTGCAGCGGATCATCGAGGTGAGCGACAACGAGGCCACCGAGGTGCTGCTCCGCCACGTCGGTCTCGCCGACCAGGGCGACGGGTCGTTCATCGGCGGCCAGGCTGCGGTCGAACGGGTGCTGCGCGCCAACGGGATCGGCATGCACGGCAGCGTCCTGTACGACGGCAGCGGCCTCTCCCGCGAGAACCTGATGTCGCCCCGGCTGCTCGTCGACGTGATCCGCTGGGCCGCCTCCGACGACCAGCCCGACCTCCGCGCGGTGATCACCAGCCTCCCCGTCGCCGGCTTCACCGGGTCGCTGGCCGACCGGTTCGACCAGGGCGCGGCCGAGGGGCCGGGCCGGGTGCGCGCCAAGACGGGCACCCTCACCGGCGTCACCTCGCTCGCCGGGATCGCCGTCGACCTCGACGGATCGATCGTCGTCTTCGCGATGATCGCCGACAAGGTCCGTGACAACCGAGGCGGACTGGCCGAGATCTCGATGGACAACGCGGCCGCGGCGCTGGGTGCCTGCTACTGCTCCCGCTGAGAAGGACTGCCGACCCTGGGTGCGCCTGCACATCCCACCCGTACGCTTCAACGCATGACGAGCCCCGTGCCGGCTGACGCGCCGACCTCCGAGCCGCAGATGGTGGACTGGGCGTTCGCCGTGTCGGTCGGGTCGATGCTGGCGGGCGACGGTCCGACCGTGACCCGAGCCGAGGCCGACGCCGTGGTCGCCGAGCTGCGGGCGGGCGCGACCCGCAGCACCGGTCTGGTGCGGGACTTCACCGGCCTCGACGCCGCCAACGGCACCGCGCCGATCCTGGTCGTCGACCGGCCGGGCTGGGTGCGCGCCAACGCCGAGGGGTTCCAGGTCGCGACCGGGCCGATGATGCGCAAGCTGGCCGACAAGCGGGAGCCGCACCGGATCGCCCAGCGCGTCGGCTCCAAGGTCACCGGCGCCGAGGTGGGTGGCCTGCTCGGCTTCCTCGCGAGCAAGGTGCTGGGCCAGTTCGACCCGTTCCACGGGTCGGCGGGCCGGCTGCTCCTGGTCGCCCCCAACATCGTGCACGTCGAGCGCGAGCTGGGCGTCGACCCGGCCGACTTCCGGCTCTGGGTGTGCCTGCACGAGGAGACGCACCGGGTGCAGTTCACGGCGGTGCCGTGGATGCGCGACCACCTCTTCTCCGAGATCGAGGCGATCAGCGACACCATCGAGCCGAGCTCGCTCCTCGAGGGCGGGCTCGAGCGGATCACCGATGCGATCAAGGCGGGCCGCAACGGCGGCAGCATCGTCGACATGTTCAGCACCCCCGCGCAGCGGGAGATCCTGG
This sequence comes from Nocardioides immobilis, assembly GCF_003515065.1. Taxonomy (GTDB): domain Bacteria; phylum Actinomycetota; class Actinomycetes; order Propionibacteriales; family Nocardioidaceae; genus Nocardioides; species Nocardioides immobilis. The sequence goes on along the minus strand of NZ_QXGH01000016.1, from coordinate 107,993 downwards.
ACCGCGTCACCGGCATGATGTCGCTCCTCGAGGGCCATGCCGACGTCGTGATGGACGACGTGGGTCCCCAGGTCATCGGGTCGGTCAAGGAGATCCGCGCCAAGTTCACCAAGCGCCGGGAGGGCATCGGCGCGCTCGACCGGATCCTGCGCCGGCTGCTCGGCCTCGAGGCCAAGATGGCGCAGTACCGCGACGGCGCCCGCTTCGTCCGCGCGGTCGTCGACAAGGTCGGCATGGACGAGTTCAACGCCGTCTGGGCAGAGCCGGCCCACCTGCCGTCGAAGGCCGAGCTGAGCGACCACGACGCCTGGATCCGGCGCGTGCTGAACTAGGGCCATGTCGCTCCACCCCGCCGTCGCTGCCTGCCGGCGCGGTGTCCGCTCTGTGCTGTCCGGTCTCGAGCCGGGGGACGCCGTGGTCGTCGCCTGCTCCGGCGGAGCCGACTCGCTCGCCCTCACCTCTGCGACCGTCTTCGAGGGTCACCGGCAGGGGCTGCGAGTGGTCGGCGCCACCGTCGACCACGGGCTGCAGCCAGGCTCAGCCGACCAGGCGGCGCGCGTCGTCGCCCAGCTGGTGGGTCTGGGCGTGGACGAGACAGCCACGGTCCGGGTCGAGGTCGTCGGCGACGGTCGCGGCCCGGAAGCGGCCGCCCGGCAGGCACGGTACGACGTCCTCGAGCAGCTCCGCGAGCGCCTCGGTGCCGCGCTCGTGCTGCTCGGCCACACCCGCGACGACCAGGCCGAGACGGTGCTGCTCGGCCTCACCCGCGGCTCCGGCCCGCGATCGCTGGCCGGCATGCGGCGGGCGTTCGACCACTACGCGCGGCCGCTGCTCGACGTCACCCGCGACGACACGGTGACCGCCTGCCAGGTCGAGGGGCTGGTCCCGTGGGACGACCCGCACAACGACGATCCGGGCTACACGCGGGTCCGCGTGCGCCGTACCGTCCTGCCGCTCCTCGAGGAGCAGCTCGGCCCCGGCGTGGCCGCCACCCTGGCCCGCACCGCCGATCAGGTGCGCGACGACGTGGAGGCGCTCGACGCGCTGGCGCGAACGGCGTACGACGACCTCCGGGCCGAGGGCGACGGCATCGCGCTCCGCCGGCTCCACGACCTCTACCGGGCGGTCGCCTCCCGCGTCCTGCGGCTGGCCGCGCTCGACGCCGGAGCGATCGACAGCGAGCTTTTCCACGTCCACGTCCGCGCGCTGGTCGACCTCGCCGCCGGCGATCTTCACGGTGAGGTCCAGCTGCCGGGGCACGTGACGGCGTACCGCGACCGCGACCGGCTCCTCTTTCGGCGAACCGCTGTGTCATCCTGAGCGACATGGACTCTGGGGCGGTCGAGAGCGACCTCGTCGAGGTGTTGTTCACGGAGAAGCAGATCATCGACCGGCTGGGTGAGCTGGCGGCGGAGATCGAGCGCGACTACGAGGGCAAGGACCTCGTCATCGTGGGCGTCCTCCGGGGCGCGGTCATGGTGATGGCCGACCTCGCCCGGGCGCTCGGCCGCCACGTCGAGATGGACTGGATGGCGGTCTCGTCCTACGGCTCGGGCACCAAGTCGTCCGGCGTCGTCCGGATCCTCAAGGACCTCGACGCCGACATCACCGGCCGGCACGTCGTCATCGTCGACGAGATCATCGACACCGGCCTGACGCTGTCCTGGCTGACCTCCAACCTCGGCTCGCGCGGCCCGGCGAGCGTCGAGATCTGCACGCTGCTTCGCAAGCCCGAGGCGCTGCAGATGCCGGTCGACGTCAAGTACGTCGGCTGGGACATCCCCAACGAGTTCGTCGTGGGCTACGGCCTCGACTACCGCGAGCGCTACCGCAACCTCCGCGACATCGGCACCCTCGCCCCCCACGTCTATTCATAATTGCGCGAGCCGCGCTTGGCGCCGGGTCCTAGCCCAATTGGGGCCGCTGGCGACGTACCTCTGGTCGGCTGTGGCTCGTTGGCTCTTCGTCCTACCACCGGGCTGCGACAATGAACCAGTACGGCGGCAGGTAACGTCGTCGGATCACTTGTGCCCGGGCGTGACCCGGGGTCGGGGTCCCGAGGGACCCGGTAGGAGCGGATGAGTCTGTGAAGCGCGTGTTCAGGGGTCCCTGGGTATGGATCGTGGTTGCGGTCCTCGCGGTCCTCCTTGCCCTGGAGTTCCTCGCGCCCGGCGGGGGGTACGACGAGGTCTCGACCTCCCGGATGAGCGAGTACATCGCCGACGGGGACGTCAAGGAGATCAACTTCATCGACGGTGACCAGACCATCGAGGCCACGCTCGACTCCGGCGCCCGCGACGAGGGCGACAAGGTCATGGCCCACTACATCCAGGGCCAGCAGGAGACGATCCTCGCTGCCGTCGACGAGCAGGTGGCCGAGGGCACGATCGAGAAGTCGAACTCCGAGAACCCGCAGCCCAGCCTGCTCGGCTCGATCCTCGCCACGCTGCTGCCGTTCGCGCTGATCATCCTGCTGTTCATCTTCTTGATGAACAACGTCCAGGGCGGCGGCCGGGGCGTGATGCAGTTCGGCAAGTCCAAGGCGAAGCTGATCAGCAAGGACATGCCGAAGACCACGTTCGCCGACGTCGCCGGCTGCAACGAGGCGATCGAGGAGCTCGGCGAGATCAAGGAGTTCCTCCAGGAGCCGGCCAAGTTCCAGGCCGTCGGCGCCAAGATCCCCAAGGGCGTCCTGCTCTACGGTCCTCCGGGCACCGGCAAGACCCTGCTCGCCCGCGCGGTCGCCGGTGAGGCAGGCGTGCCGTTCTACTCGATCTCCGGATCGGACTTCGTCGAGATGTTCGTCGGCGTCGGCGCATCGCGCGTCCGCGACCTGTTCGAGCAGGCGAAGGAGAACGCTCCGGCGATCGTCTTCATCGACGAGATCGACGCCGTCGGCCGCCACCGCGGCGCCGGCATGGGCGGCGGTCACGACGAGCGCGAGCAGACCCTCAACCAGCTGCTCGTCGAGATGGACGGCTTCGACGTCCGGGGCGGCGTCATCCTGATCGCGGCCACCAACCGGCCCGACGTCCTCGACCCGGCCCTGCTGCGGCCCGGCCGCTTCGACCGCCAGATCGGTGTCGACGCGCCGGACCTGGCCGGCCGCAAGCAGATCCTCGAGGTGCACGCCCGCGGCAAGCCGCTCGCGGAGGACGTGGAGCTGATGGCGGTCGCCCGCCGTACTCCTGGCTTCAGCGGCGCCGACCTGGCCAACGTGCTCAACGAGGCCGCCCTGCTCACCGCGCGCAACAACCAGAAGCAGATCGTCGCCTCCGCGCTCGACGAGGCGATCGACCGCGTCATCGCCGGACCGCAGCGCAACTCACGGCTGATGTCGGAGAAGGAGAAGCTGATCACGGCCTACCACGAGGGCGGCCACGCGCTCGTGGCGGCGGCGCTGCCGGGCACCGACCCGGTGCACAAGATCACGATCCTCCCGCGCGGCCGGGCGCTCGGCTACACGATGGTGCTGCCGGACGAGGACAAGTACAGCCAGACCCGCAGCGAGATGCAAGACAAGCTCGCCTACATGCTCGGTGGGCGCGCCGCGGAGGAGCTGATCTTCCACGACCCGACCACCGGCGCCGGCAACGACATCGAGAAGGCGACCAGCCTCGCCCGCGCGATGGTCACCCAGTACGGCATGACCGAGCGGCTCGGCGCGATCCAGCTCGGTGAGGCCAACGGGGAGCCGTTCCTCGGGCGCGACATCGGCCACACCCGCAACTACTCCGAGGACGTCGCGGCGATCATCGACGAGGAGACCAAGAACTTCCTCACCGTCGCCCACCAGGAGGCTTTCGACATCCTCGAGGAGAACCGCGACGTGCTCGACGCCCTCGTTCTCGCGCTGCTCGACAAGGAGACCCTCGACAAGGCGGAGGTCGCCGCGATCTTCGAGCCGCTGAGGCGACGTCCGGAGCGGCCGGCCTGGACCGGGTCCCCGACCCGGGTGCCGTCGACGCTCCCGCCGGTCGAGATCCCCGAGGAGATCCGCCAGCGCGCGGCGATGAACCGGGTCAACGGCACCGCGCCGGAGGAAGAGGAGGCGGGCGCCGTCCTGACCCCGCCCGGTCCGGGTGGCGACGTCTACGGAGGCTCGCCGGTCTCCCCGCCGTCCGAACCGAAGCCGCCGAGCCCGCCGATGGGCGCCTGAGGTCCGTCTCCGGTGGCCGATCCCATCCACACGCCGGACCGCGACCCTGCGCAGGTCCCTCCCTACGACCACGTGCGCGCCGAGGCCGCGGTCCGTGAGCTGCTCATCGCCGTCGGCGAGGACCCGGAGCGTGAGGGCCTTCTCGAGACCCCGGCCCGGGTCGCCAGGGCGTACGCCGAGCTCACCGCCGGCCTGCGGCTGCGGCCCGAGGACGTGCTCACCACGACCTTCGACCTCGGTCACGACGAGATGGTCCTGGTCCGCGACATCGAGCTGTGGTCGATGTGCGAGCACCACCTGGTGCCGTTCACCGGTGTCGCACACGTGGGCTACATCCCGGCCGAGACCGGCAAGATCACCGGCCTGTCCAAGCTCGCGCGACTGGTCGACGTCTACGCCAAGCGCCCGCAGGTGCAGGAGCGGCTGACCACCCAGATCGCCGACGCCCTGATGCGGATCCTCGAGGCCCGCGGCGTGATCGTCGTCGTCGAGGCCGAGCACCTCTGCATGACCATGCGCGGCGTGCGCAAGGCCGGCGCCCGCACCATCACGTCCGCGATCCGCGGCTCCATGCACAACGCCGCGACCCGCAACGAGGCGATGAGCCTGATCATGCACGGGACCCGCTGAGCCTCAGGTCTCTGGTCCGAAGCGATGCTCCCGGAACTCCTCCACGGAGGGCGGAGCCGGCCACGAGTGCCCACAGAGACAGCGTGCTGGGTCAGCGGGGTCGGGCAGGTGCGCTCCCGCGCCCTTGTCGTAGCGCGGCGGCACCCACCCGCCCTCGCTCATCAGTCGTCGTGCTTCAGGGTGATGTTGCCGGTCGGGTGAAGGTTGACGTGCATCTGGTAGGTCCAGTGCAGCGGGAATCCCCGGAAGGCTGCCGAGACTCGCCACTTGTCGTAGACCGAGATCCACCAGCCGGCCGTGGTGTCGCCCGTGCGCCGCTCGTCCCAGCAGTCCTCGACCCGGACGTCGTAGCCGATCGCGGAGCTGTAGCCGCAGCGCCAGTCGTTCCTGTAGATCTCAGGGAAGCGGGGACCGGTGATCCAGCAGTACGTCCCCTTGATCTCTTCCTTCCAGTTCACGTAGTAGGTGCCGCGAGCGACCGCCGACCAGTCCTTGCACCAGAACTCGTTGTCGCCCCGCGTCAGCTGACGCGCGGGGTTCGGGTGCGCGTAGCGGTACGTCGTCCTGAGCGTGAGGACTCGCTTGCAAGGACCGGGCCTGTGGTGCGCTCTCCGCTTCTTCCGGCAGATGGGGTCCCGGAGGTTGTCGTACTTCTTCACCAGGTGCATCGGACGACCACCCTGCGTCGTGGACGTCTCGTCGGGGACGCGGGCAGTCGCGTCGTGGGTGATCGTCAGCGGCAGGAGCAGCGACGTGAGGAAGAGGATCAATGAGCAGCGCATAAGGCCCCCGAGAGTTGGGCGACACCGGCGTCGACCGCCGGTGTTCACATTGGGACAGTTCAGAGTGGGACAATCAGAACACCCGGATCACGGCGTGTCAATGCCGGGCCGGCGGCCTGGGGAGAACGCCCTCGGCCGGGGCGTCGGGGGAGCGGGATAGCCTGCCGCGCATGACGGAGCGGTCGGGGAGGTCGGGGACACCGCTGGTGATGGGGGTCGTCAACGTCACCCCTGACTCCTTCTCCGACGGCGGCCACTTCCTCGACACCGAGCGCGCGATCGCGCACGGACGGCAGCTGCTGGCCGACGGGGCGGACATCCTCGACGTCGGCGGCGAGTCGACCCGGCCCGGCGCGACCCGGCCGCTGGTGGGCGAGGAGCTCGACCGCGTCGTACCCGTCATCGAGGCGCTGGCTGCCGACGGCGCCCTCGTCTCGGTCGACACGATGCGGGCCGAGGTCGCGGCCGCCGCGCTCGCGGCCGGAGCGCGGATCGTCAACGACGTGTCCGGCGGGCTGGCCGACCCGGAGATCCTCGGCGTCGTGGCCGGGAGCAGCGCGACGTACGTCGCCATGCACTGGCGCGCACACAGCGACCGGATGCAGCAGTTCACGTCGTACGACGGACCCGTGGCCGCTGTCGTGGCCGAGGAGCTGAGCGCCCGGGTGGCCGCCATCCGGGCTGCCGGCATCGCCGACGAGCGGGTCGTGCTCGACCCCGGCATCGGGTTCGCCAAGACCCGGGACCAGAACTGGGAGCTGCTCGGCGGTATCGGACGGGTCCAGGAGCTCGGGTTCCCGGTGCTCGTCGGCGCCAGCCGCAAGCGCTTCCTCGGCGAGCTGCTCGCCGGCGCCGACGGCAACCCCCGGCCGGTCGACGAGCGGGAGCTCGCCCATGCCGCGATCGTCGCCCTCCTGGCGTCGGCCGGCATCTGGGCGTTCCGCGTGCACGACGTCCGGGCGACCTGCGACGTCCTGGCCACGGTGGCCCGAATCGAGAGGGAACGATGAGTGACGAGCTGAGCGTCCTGGGCATCGAGTGCTGGGCGCATCACGGCGTGTTCGAGCACGAGCGGCGGGACGGGCAGAGGTTCGTGATCGACCTCACCCTCGGTGTCGACGTGTCGTCCGCGGCGGCGTCGGACGACTTGCGCGACACGATCGACTACGGAAGTCTCGTCGGCGAGGTGACGGCGGCAGTCCAGGGGGAACCGGTCGACCTGATCGAGACTCTCGCTACGCGGATCGCCGGTGTGTGCCTCTTGGACGCTCGTGTTGAATGGGCTCGGGTGACCGTGCACAAGCCGGACGCGCCGATCGAGGCGACGTTCGGCGACGTGCGGCTGACGATCACCCGACACCGAACCCCGACATCCCCCGGAAAGGGAGAGGCCGACGATGAGTGAGAGCCCGAACCCGAACATCATCGATGCCGACACCCTGACCGGCGAGATGCGGCCGATCCGTCGGGTCGTGGTCGCGCTCGGATCGAACCTCGGCGAGCGGCTGGCCAACCTCCAGGGCGGGATCGACGCGCTCGCCGACACCCCCGACGTGTGGATCACCGGGATCTCCCCGGTCTACGAGACCGAGCCGCTCGACTGCCCGCCGGACTCCCCGACGTTCCTCAACGCCGTCGTCCTCATGGACACGACGCTGTCCGCGCACCGGCTGCTCGACCGGGCGCTGGCGATCGAGGACGCCTATGACCGCGACCGCAGCCACGGCGTCAACGCGCCGCGCACCCTCGACGTCGACCTGATCGTGGTCGGCGACCGGCGCAGCGACACCGATGCGCTCCGGTTGCCCCACCCGCAGGCGCACGAGCGGGCGTTCGTGCTGAAGCCGTGGCTGGACCTCGAGCCCGACGCCGAGATCCCCGACATGGGTCCGATCTCGGTCCTGCTCGACAAGGTGGGCACCGACGGCCTCGCCCGCCGCGACGAGCTGGTGCTCGAGTACGACGAGTGAGGGACCAGCCGGAGCCGGATCCCACCGGCAACGGTCCCGAGGATCCCGAGTCCCCGCTCGGCACGCTGCGGCCCACGCCTCCGGGTGTGATCGTCGGGTGGGCGGTCGCCGGCCTCGTCCTGGGCTGGGCACTCCACCCGGTGAGCAACCGGCTCGGCCGGGTTCCCCCGCTGGTGACCTGGGGTCAGCCGCTGGCGCTGCTCCTCCTCGCCGTGATCCTGGGCTACGTCGCCTGGGCGACCTGGCGAACGGTGCACGTACGACGCGAGCGGCTGCTCCCGCAGCAGGCCGTCAACCGGCTCGTGCTGGCCCGCGCGTGCGCCCTGGTGGCCGCGCTCGTCGCGGGTGGCTACCTCGGCTACGGGCTGAGCTGGATCGACGATCCGGCGGAGATGGCCGACGACCGGCTCTGGCGATCGGTCGCGGCGGCGGTGGCCGGACTGCTCGGTGTCGCTGCGGCGGTCCTCCTCGAGCGTGCGTGTCGCATCAGAAACTCTGGTCACAACCCGTAACCTCAGCCACATGACTCAGCCTGCGGCCAACTCCCGCCGTCGTCAGCGGTCGACCCGACTCGTGGTCGCCGTGCTCCTGCTGCTGGGGGCCGCCGCTGCGGTCGCCGGCACCGCGGTCAGCGGCTCGTGGCTGGCCACGACCGTCGCCGGCGGGTTCGCCGTACTCCTCGGCGCCGCCGCCACCAAGATCACCCACAGCGAGCTGATGACGTCGCGCGTCGATGCCGCGCGGGACCGGGCCGAGCAGGCCCAGGCCTTCCGCGTCCTCGACGAGCGTCGCTCGGCCGAAGGCGTCGAGTTCGCCGCCGACATGCAGGGCCAGGTCGCGAAGCGCGACGCGATCGTCTCCCGGCTCGAGCGGCGCCTCGCCGACACGGCCGAGGAGCTCGCCGACGCCCGCCGCAGCCTGACCGAGGTCGAGGAGCAGCTCGCCTACGCCGAGCGCGAGAACAGCAACCTCGGCGAGCGCCTCGGCGACGCCGAGGAGCGCGCCACCCAGGCCGTCGTCCGGGTCGCCGAGCTCGAGGTCGAGGTCGACATGCTGACCGCGCAGTGGGAGGCCGCCGAGGCCGCCCTCGTCGCCCACACCAGCATCCGCAAGGGCGCCTGAACCTGGCGCACCACGCGCGATAGTCCCTGACGTTTCTGTCTTTCCGATCACGGATTCACGACAGAAACGTCAGGGACTATGCCGATTTCAGGGCCGCAGCGACCGCCGCAGTGCCCGGTGGACGCCGGCGGGGGTCAGGACGCCGACGAACCGCGGGCCGTCGGTGACGCCGACCATCGCGCGGTCGTTACGCAGCATCAGCGCGAGGGCCTCCTCGAGGGTCGCCCCGACGGCGACGGTCGAGGCCAGCTCGGCCGCCTTGATGCCGTCGACCGGCTCGAGGTGCTCGTGGTCGATCCGGGTGACCGACAACCGGCGCAGGCCGCGCTCGGCCCCGACGAAGGTCGCGACCTCCTCGTTCACGGGTCGGGCCAGCAGCTCCGCGGGCGTCGCGTACTGCAGCAGCCTTCCGCCCTCCGCGAACACCGCCACCCGGTCGCCGAGCAGGACCGCCTCGTCGATGTCGTGGGTCACGAGTACGACGGTCTTCCCCAGCTCCTGCTGCAACCGCCGGAACTCCTCCTGCAGCCGGCGCCGCACCACCGGGTCGACCGCTCCGAACGGCTCGTCCATCAGCAGCACCGGCGGATCCGCGGCGAGCGCCCGCGCCACACCGACCCGCTGCCGCTGGCCACCGGAGAGCTGATGGGGGTAGCGCTCGCCGTACTGCTCGGGGTCGAGCCCGACGAGTGACAGCAGCTCGTGCGCGCGGGCCCGGGCGGTCGCCTTCGACTCGCCGTAGAGCAGCGGCACCGTCATGACGTTGGTCGTGATCCGCTGGTGCGGGAAGAGCCCGATCTGCTGGATCACGTACCCGATCCCGCGCCGCAGCTTGACCGGGTCGGCGTGGGTGACGTCGCGGCCCTCGATCTCGATCACGCCGGTCGTCGGCTCGACCAGCCGGTTGATCATCTTCAGCGTCGTCGACTTGCCGCAGCCGGACGGGCCGACCAGGCAGACCAGCTCTCCGCGCCCCACCTCGAGGTCCAGCTCCTGTACGACGACCCGGCCGGCGTACTCCTTGCTGACACCGGTGAGCCGGATCATCGGCTCGTCGGGTCCCCGGGGCGCGATAGCGTCCATGCCGTGACCCTACTGGCAGCAGCGCGGGAGCCGAGCTGCTACAGCGCGTTGGTCAACGAGTGGTGGTGCGCGCAGTACGTCGAGGACCGCCGCGGCGACATCGTCGCCGCCACCACCGAGCACCTGCAGATCACCGTCGCCGCGGTCGTCCTCGGGCTGGTGCTGGCCTTCCCGCTGGCCCTGCTTGCTCGCCGCTACCCGAGGCTCGAGGCAACTGTCCTCGGCGTCTCGACGGGGCTCTACACGATCCCGTCGCTGGCCCTGCTGCCCCTGCTGGTGCCGTTCACGGGGCTGTCCGCGAACACGGTGATCATCGGCCTGGGCGTCTACGCGCTGACCGTCCTGGTGCGCGGGTTCCTCGACGGCCTCCGGTCGGTGCCCGACGACGTCGTCGAGTCGGCGGTGGGCCTCGGCTACGGACCGACCCGGCTGTTGTTCAAGGTGCAGCTCCCGCTTGCGCTGCCGGTGCTGGTCGCGGCGATGCGGGTGGCGACGGTGTCGACGGTCGCGCTGACGACGGTCGGCACGCTGGTGTCGTACGGCGGGCTCGGCGACCTGATCTCGCACGGTGTCCAACGCAACTTCCGCGCCGAGCTGGTCACCGCTGCCGTGCTGTGCGTGCTGCTCGCGGTTCTGCTCGACATCCTCCTGGTCGTCATGCAGCGGCTGCTCACGCCGTGGACGAGGCAGGCGGCGCGATGAGCCTCTTCGAGCTGACCTGGCAGTACCTCACGACGGCGGCGAGCTGGACGGGGTCGGGCGGGCTCCTCGACCGGCTGGCCGAGCAGCTGCTGCTGACGGTGACCGCCCTGCTGATGGGCCTGCTGGTCGGGCTCCCGGTCGCACTCTGGCTCGGCCACATCGGGCGGGGCGGGTTCCTGGCGATCAACATCTCCAACATCGGGCGCGCGGTGCCGACCTTCGCCCTCCTCGCCGTGCTCGTCACCGCCGACTGGCCCGGCCCGGCGCAGCTCGGACCCTACGGACGCGCCGGGCTGGCGACGCTCATCGCCCTCGCGCTCTTCGCCCTGCCGCCGCTCGTCACCACCACCTACACGGCGATCCGCGAGGTGCCCGACGACGTCCTCGAGGCAGCCGACGGGATGGGCATGTCCGGCGTCCAGCGGTTCTGGCGCGTGGAGCTGCCGTTGGCGCTGCCGCTGATGATGTCCGGAGTGCGGCTGGCCCTGGTCCAGGTCTGGGCGACGGCGACCATCGCGGCATTGGTCGCCGGCCCGGGCGTCGGGGCGATCATCGTCTCGGGGTTCGCCCGCAACCACTACAGCGAGGGGATCGGGGCGGCCCTGGTCGTGGCCGCGGTCGCACTGGTCCTCGAGGTCGCGGCGGCGGGCGCCCAGAAGCTGGTCGAGCCGACCCGCGAACGCCGGGTCCCGGCAAAGGTGAGGGCCGTTGTCGGCGACTCGCTCTGAAGATGAGCAAGTCCAAGGGGCCGCACGCTGCGCCACGTTCCGGACGCACGCTGGCGGCGTTGTCGTCAGTCGCCGGGACTCCGTCCCGGCTCCCTCCTCCGCCTTGCCATCGCACGCCCGGAACGCTGCTCGCTTGCACGGCCCCTTGGACTTGCTCATCTAAGGTGTCGGGAGGCGCCCAGCAGCGCCAGGCGGGCTCCCCGCCGACCGGACACGCGCGGCGGCCGCCGCGGGACACAGAAGGTAGACACCCATGACCCTCCGCCGGACCCTCATCGCGGCTGCCCTCTCGGGTGGCCTCCTCATCACCGCCGGCTGTGCCGGCGACGACCTCGCCGAGGACGACGACAGCAAGGACGCGGGCTCGGGCGGGGGCGGCAAGGTCGTCCTCGCGAGCCAGAGCTTCGACGAAGCCGCCCTCGTCACGGCGATGTACGCCGCGCTGCTCGACGAGGCCGGCTACGAGGTCGAGACCAAGCTGGTCGACAGCCGTCCCAACTACCTGGGCGAGTTCCCCGGGTCGGTCGACATCGTCCCGGAGTACGTCGCCGGCCTCGGCGACCAGCTCAACACCGACGCGAACGGGGAGAACGCCGAGCCGATCAGCAGCAGCGACCTCGACGCCACTCTCGAGGCGATGCAGCCGCTGCTCGAGGACAAGGGCCTCACCCTCCTCGAGCCGTCCGAGGCCGCGTCCCAGAACGCCTACTTCGTGACGCAGGAGTACTCCGAGGACAACGGCGTCACGCGGCTGTCCGACCTCGAGGGGGAGTCGATCAAGCTCGCGGCGCACCCCGACTGTGCCGGCCGCGACGACTGCGAGGCCGGGCTCACCGAGGTCTACGGGATCGACATCGAGCTGCTGCCCCTCGGCTACGCCTCGCCGCAGACCTACCAGTCCGTCCTCGACGGTGAGTCCCAGCTCGGCCAGACCGGCACCCTCGACGGCACCCTCGACGACCAGGGCCTGGTGCTGCTCGAGGACGACCGCGGCATCCAGCCCGCACAGAACCTGGTCCCGGCCGTGTCGGTCGCCTTCCTCGAGGAGCACCCGGACGTCGAGGAGCCCCTCAACGAGCTGATGGCGGCGCTCGACAACGCGACCCTCGGCGAGCTGATCGTCCGGGTCACGGTCGACCGGGAGACCCCGGAGGACGTCGCCGAGGACTTCCTCGAGCAGGAGGGCCTGCTCGACTGAGTCGCGCCGTCAGGCCTCGTGGTCCCGGAGCAGCATCGCCTCCGGGACCACGGTGGCCGGGTCCAGACCCGGTACGTCGACGCGGACCGATCCGTCGCTCAGCGTGACCCGGGGCAGCGGCCCACCCAGGCCGCGCGCGTAGGAGCTGACCAGCGCGGCGTCCGCCCTGCGGTCCTCCTCGACCAGCCACCCGATCAGCCGTTGCGCGGGCGGCAGCGTGCTGCCGGTCAGTGACCGCGCCGGCCCCCAGATCTCGCGGACGCCGGCGACGAGCAGGTCCCACCAGTCGTCGGAGCAGTCCGGGATGTGCACGAAGTACTGGCCCATGTCGCCCGGCAGCACCCGCTCGCGGAAGACCTCGGTCACCCCGGGTGCGCCGTACTCCTCGACGGAGGCCAGCGCCATCTGCTTCGTTGTCCACCGGTCGGTGAGGTCGGCGACGGTCGCCCGCTGCTGGGTGATCGAGCTGCCGTCGTCGCGCACCCGCCACTGGTAGACGACCTCGGGCACGATGGCGATCCGCCCCGCACGGAGGTACGCGTCGGTCGTCGCGGGCTGGTCCTCGTAGCGGATCCGCTCCGGCCACGCGAGGCCCGCGCGGTCCCAGAAGTCGCGGCGGAAGAGCTTGTTCCACGCGAAGACGTCGCCGAGCAGCTCCGGGAAGTCGTCGATCGCGATGGTGCGCGCCTCGGCGTGGAACCGGTCCATCCAGCCCATCCGCGCGCGCCGCTCGCCCTCGAGCCGCACGACGTTGCCGGTCACCAGCGGCGCATCGTGCTCGCGCGCGCCGGCGAGCAGGCGCTCGAGCGCGCGCGGCGGCATCAGGTCGTCGGCGTCGCAGAAGCCGAGGTACTCCCCGCGGGCGTGCCGGATCCCCTCGTTGCGCGCCGCGCCGAGTCCGCCGTTCTCGATGTGCACGACCCGCACCCGGGGGTCGCGATCGGCGTACGAGTCGGCGATCGCGCCGGAGTCGTCGGTCGCGCCGTCATCGACGACCACGACCTCGAGCTCGGGCAGGGTCTGCTCCAGCAGGCTGTCGAGACAGGCCGGGAGGTACGCCGCAACGTCGTACGCCGGAACCACCACGCTGACCAACGGGGTCGACCTGCGGCGCCGGAACACACCATGACCGTACTCAAGTCACCTCCGTCACACCCGCGCCGCCGCCGTGTAGTCCATGTCACGCACCCGTGACCTGTCCGCCCGCCATCGGTTGCACCTACGCTTGCGTTACATCGAATGAGCAAACGTCCGGTACCCACACCGGCCCGCACACGGCGGGTGGTCGGAGGGATTGGAACGAAAGGTTCGAACAGATGACGACGATGATGCCTGCGCCCGACGCGCTGAGCATTGGCGTAGTGGGTGCCGGCAAGGTCGGCGCCGTCCTGGCCGCCCGCCTCCGCGAGGCCGGACACACGATCACCGCCGTCGCCGGCGAGTCCGACGCCTCGCGCGATCGCGCCGCCGCCCTGCTGCCGGGCGTCCCGGTCGAGAAGCCCAGCGCCGTCGCGCGGGGCTGTGACCTGCTGCTGCTCACCGTCCCCGACGACATGCTGCCCAACGTGGTCCGCGTGCTCGCCGACTCCGGTGCCCTGCACGAGGGCCAGTACGTCGTCCACACCTCCGGTCGCCACGGTCTGGCGGTGCTCGCGCCGGCCGTCGCCGTCGGCGCCAAGGTGATCGCGCTGCACCCGGCGATGACCTTCACCGGCACCGAGGTCGACCTCGAGCGCCTCGACGGCTGCGTCTTCGGGCTCACCGCCGGTGCCGCCGAGCGCGCGCTCGCCGAGCAGCTCGTCGCCGAGCTGGGTGGCCGTGCGACCTGGGTGCCCGAGGAGATGCGCACGCTCTACCACGCGGGCCTCGCGCACGGCGCCAACCACCTCGTCACCCTCGTGACCGAGGCGATGGAGCTGCTGGCCGCGGCCGGGTCCGACGATCCGGCGAGCACCCTCCGCCCGCTGCTCGAGGCGGCGCTGGACAACGCCCTCGCCCACGGCGACGCCGCGCTGACCGGCCCGATCGTGCGCGGCGACGTGAAGACGGTCGCCGCCCACCTCGAGGACATCGAGGCCAACCGGCCCGACACGCTGCCGTCGTACGTCGCGATGGCCCGGGCCACCCTCGACCGCGCGGTCACCGACGGCCGGGTGCTGCCGATCCGGGCGCACCGGATCGCCGCGCTCCTCGACGGGGCGATCGTCCGCAGCACCCACGGCGCGGAGCGCTGATCCGTGACCACCGCCGTGAAGGCGCCTGTCATCGCGCGCACGCGCGCCGACCTGGTCACGCTGCTCGCTGACAAGCGGGCGGCCGGTCCTGTCGTGCTCGTGCCCACCATGGGAGCGCTGCACGAGGGTCACGCGAGCCTGGTCCGCCTCGCGCGCGAGCGCGCCGGTGGGGACGGCACCGTCGTCGTCTCGGTCTTCGTCAACCCGCTCCAGTTCGGGCCCAACGAGGACCTCGACCGCTACCCGCGGACGTTCGACGCCGATCTCGAGCTGTGCGGCCGCGAGGGTGCAGACGTGGTGTTCGCGCCGACGGTCGAGGAGATGTATCCCGGCGAGCCGCAGGTGACGGTCGATCCCGGCCCGACTGCGGACGTCCTGGAGGGGCGCACCCGCCCCGGTCACTTCCGCGGCGTTCTCACCGTCGTCGCCAAGCTCTTCGGCCTGGTCGGACCGGACGTCGCGATCTTCGGCGAGAAGGACTACCAGCAGCTGGTGCTGATCCGGCAGCTGGTCGCTGACCTCTGCATCAGTGGCAGCCGCGGCGCCCTCGAGATCGTCGGCGCCCCGACCGACCGCGAGACCGACGGCCTCGCCCGGTCCAGCCGCAACCGCTACCTCGATCCCGAGCAGCGCCGGCAGGCCGCGGCCCTCAGCCGGGTGCTGCACGCGGCCCGCAGGGACGCGACGTACGGCGTTGAGGCCGCTCTCGACGCTGCCCGGGCCGAGCTCCGGACGGCTGACGGCGTCGACCTCGACTACTTCGAGATCCGGTCCCCGGACCTCACCGAGCTGCCGGCCGACCCGGCACAGATCGGACCCGGCACGCCGGCTCGCGCGCTCATCGCAGCCCGGGTCGGGATCACCCGCCTGATCGACAACCTGGCCCTCACCATCGGAGGGCCGACCACCCAGGACCCACCCGAGGGGAGCAATTGATGTTGCGCACCATGATGAAGTCGAAGATCCACCGCGCCACGGTGACCCAGGCCGACCTGCACTACGTCGGATCGGTCACCGTCGACGAGGACCTGCTCGAGGCGGCCGACCTGCTGCCCGGCGAGCTGGTGCACATCGTCGACATCACCAACGGCGCCCGGCTGGAGACGTACACGATCGCGGGCGAGCGCGGGTCCGGCGTGATCGGCATCAACGGCGCCGCCGCGCGTCTCGTGCACCCCGGCGACCTGGTGATCCTGATCGCCTACGGGCAGATGACGACCGAGGAGGCGAAGGCCTACGAGCCGCACGTCGTCTTCGTCGACGCCGACAACACGATCATGGGCACCAGCGCCGACCCGGCCGACACCTTCGACGACCCCACCCTCCGGCGCGGTGACCTCACCGCCGCCGGTGTCTGAGGCCCGGACTCGGTAGCCTGCACGGATGCCTGACGCACCGGCCGCGACGCGGCGCCTGCCCGGCCGGCTGACGGCGCCCTCGCCGGGCTGGACGACGCAGGCCGACGTGGTGATCATCGGCTCGGGGGTCGCCGGGCTCACCGCCGCGCTGCGGCTCCGCGAGCACGTCGGCACGGTGCTCGTCGTGACCAAGGACGTGCTCAACGCCGGCTCGACCCAGTGGGCCCAGGGCGGCATCGCCGCGGCCCTCGGCCCCGAGGACACTCCCGAGGAGCACGAGGTCGACACCCTCGTCGCCGGCGCCGGTGCATGCGACCGGGACGCGGTCCGGGTCCTGGTCACCGAGGGGCCCGACGCCGTCCGCGAGCTGATCGCGCTCGGCACGAACTTCGACCTCGACGCGGCCGGCGAGCTCTCGCTGACCCGCGAGGGCGGCCACCACCGGGACCGGATCGCGCACGCGGGCGGCGACGCCACCGGCGCAGAGATCCAGCGGGCCCTGATCGCCGCCATCGAGGCGGCTCCCGACATCGAGGTCATCCAGCACGCGCTGGCGGTCGACCTGCTGCTCGGCCCCGACCCCGAGGCGGCCGGCGGAAAACGGGTCGTCGGCGTGACGCTGCACGTCATCGGCGAGGGTGTCCGCGACGGCGTCGGCGCCGTCCACTGCCGCGCGGTCGTGCTCGCGAGCGGCGGGCTCGGCCAGGTCTTCTCCCAGACCACCAACCCGGCGGTGTCCACCGGCGACGGCCTGGCGATCGCGCTCCGCGCCGGGGCGACCCTGCGCGACCTGGAGTTCGTGCAGTTCCACCCGACGGTGATGTACCTCGGGCCGGACTCGCGCGGCCAGCAGCCGCTCATCTCCGAGGCGGTCCGCGGCGAGGGCGCGTTCCTCGTCGACGACGAGGGCAACCGGTTCATGCAGGGGGTGCACGAGCTGGCCGACCTGGCGCCCCGCGACGTGGTCGCCAAGGCGATCATGAAGCGGATGATCGAGACCGGGCGACCGCACATGTGGCTCGACGCCCGGCACCTCGGCCAGGCCTTCTGGGAGAGGCGCTTCCCGACCATCCTCGCCACCGCGCGCTCGCACGGGGTCGACCCGGTGACCGAGCTGATCCCCGTCGCGCCCGCCTGCCACTACGCGTCGGGCGGCGTCCGCACCGACCTGGAGGGCCGGACCGACCTTCCCGGCCTCTACGCCACCGGCGAGGTCGCCTGCTCCGGCGTGCACGGGGCCAACCGGCTCGCGTCGAACTCACTGCTCGAGGGCCTGGTCTTCTCCCGCCGGATCGCCGCCGTGCTGCCCGACGAGCTGCCGCCCTGGTCCGACCCCGTCGTGGACGAGCGCACCGCCGGGCTGGTGGCCGGCACCGTGCGGCGCGACCTGCAGGAGACGATGACCTCACGGGTCGGCGTGCTCCGCTCGGCCGACGGGCTGGGCGAGGCCTCGGCCCTGCTCGACAAGCTGGCCGGCAACTCGGCCGAGCAGGTCGACCAGGACTCGTGGGAGACGACCAACCTGCTGACGATCAGCGCTGCCCTCGCCGACGCCGCCGCGCTGCGGGAGGAGACCCGCGGGTCCCACTGGCGCGACGACTTCGCCGAGCGCGACGACGAGCGGTGGGCGGGCCACTTCGACGTCTCGATGACCGACGGGGTGACCACCGTGACGTTCCACGCCGCGGCGGCCACCGACACCGACCTGCCCACCCTCGGAGGGGCCGAATGACGCTGACCCTCACGCCGTACGACGCGGTCCCGGAGCTGCTGCTCGACGAGCTCGCCAAGGGCGGCCTCGACCCGCGGGCGACGTACGACCTGATCGCCGCCGCGCTGGCCGAGGACGTGCCGACCGAGGACGTCACCAGCGCCGCGACCATCGCCGCCGACACGCACGGCGTGGCGGACTTCAACGCCCGCGAGCCGGGTGTCGTCGCGGGACTCGGTGTGGCCGAGCTGGTCTTCCGGATGGTGCTGGGCGCCGGTGTCGAGGTGCCGCTGCGGATCGCCGACGGCACCCCCGTCTCGCCCGGCGACCCGGTGCTGACCGTCGCCGGCCCGGTGCGTGGCCTGCTGACCGCCGAGCGGACCGCGCTCAACCTCGCCTGCCACCTCTCCGGCGTCGCCACGGCCACCGCCGCCTGGGTCGCCGCGCTGGAGGGCACCCGCGCCCGGGTGCTCGACACCCGCAAGACGCTGCCGGGGCTGCGCGCCCTGCAGAAGTACGCCGTCGCCTGCGGCGGCGGGGTCAACCACCGGTTCAGCCTGTCGGACCGGGCGATGGTCAAGGACAACCACGTGCTGGCCGCCGGGGGTGTGGTGCCCGCCTACCGGGCGGTCCGAGCCGCCTACCCCGACCTGCGGGTCGAGGTCGAGGTGACCGACCTCGACCAGCTGCGGGAGCTGCTCGACGCCGGCTGCACCGAGATCCTGCTCGACAACATGCCGTCAGCGACCATGGCGGAGGCAGTAGCGATCAATGCCGGCCGAGCGACCCTCGAGGCGTCCGGCGGTCTCACCATCGAGCGTGCCCGCGAGGTCGCGGAGACCGGCGTCGACTTCATCTCGGTCGGGGCGCTGACCCACTCGGTCAGGGTGTTCGACCTCGGCATGGACCTGCGCGATGACTCTCCTCGCGGCTGACATCGGCAACGCGAGCACCGTGCTCGGGATGATCCGGGACGGTGAGGTGGGGTCGCACTGGCGGGTCGCCACGCACGAGCACCGCACCGCCGACGAGTGGGCGGTGCTGCTCCGCGGCCTGCTCGGTCCGGAGGCCGCGGAGATCTCCGGGATATCGGTGTGCGCGACGGTCCCGGCCGTCCTGAATTCCTGGCGCGAGATGCTGATGCGGCATTTCTCCGATATCCCGCACCTCGTCGTAGAACCCGGTGTGCGCACCGGCGTGCCTATCCTCGTCGACAATCCGCGCGAGGTCGGCACCGACCGCATCATCAACGCACTGGCCGCCGCCAATGATTTCGGCGGGCCGGCGATCGTCGTCGATTTCGGCGGGACCGCGACGACGTTCGACGTGATCGACAGCGAGGGCCGGTACGTCGGCGGCGCGATCACGCCCGGCATCGAGATCTCGCTCGAGGCGTTGGGCCGGCGCGGGGCCCAGCTGCGGATGGTCGAGCTGGTGCGTCCGCGCGGCGTGATCGGCAAGAACACCGTCGAGGCACTGCAGTCCGGAATGCTGTTCGGGGTGGCCAGCCAGGTCGAGGGAATGGTGGAACGGATCATCGGCGCCCTCGGTGTCGCTGCGGGAGATGTGCGCGTGATCGCCACCGGATATCTTGCAGAACTCGTCGTCGACGAATGCCGGTGTTTCACCGACCATTCGCCGTGGTTGACGCTGCGCGGCCTGGAGAAGGTGTTCCTCCGCAACGTGAAGTGAAAGCTCCGGCGGTGACGGTTCGAATTGGGCTGACTTTCCTTTGTCGGGGCAATACGGCAATATTCGCCTTGGGTGCCCGGATATCGGGCGGCTATCACTTGAGGGGAAGGCTCCAGCCATGGCACAGCGCGTCAACATCGTTCTCGTCGATGACATCGACGGCTCCGACGCGACCGAGACGGTCGCGTTCGGTCTCGACGGGACGTCCTACGAGATCGACCTCAACGAGAAGCATGCCGCCAAGCTGCGCGACGCGCTGGCGAGCTACGTGGGTCACGCCCGCAAGGTGGGCGGCGGTCGCCGTACCCGCGCCAAGGCCGGGGCTGCCACGACCGGACCCTCCGCCCGCGAGGTCCGTGACTGGGCCCGCTCCAACGGCTTCAAGGTGCCCGACCGTGGCCGGATCCCCGCCGACGTGCGCGAGGCGTTCGACTCCGCGAACTGATCGCGGCCGTCCGGCCGATTTCGCTATCAGCGGACGGGATTTTCGCTGCGCACGGAACGCGTAGGCTGTTCATCGGGTTGTACCCGTCGTACGCCCCGTGACGTGTGGAGGAGCAACAGATGTTCGAGCGGTTCACTGACCGAGCCCGCCGGGTGGTCGTGCTGGCCCAGGAAGAGGCCCGCATGCTCTCCCACAACTACATCGGCACCGAGCACATCCTGCTCGGCCTCATCCACGAGGGTGAGGGCGTTGCCGCGAAGGCCCTGGAGTCGCTCGACATCTCGCTCGAGGCCGTGCGCGCCCAGGTCGAGGAGATCATTGGCCAGGGGCAGCAGGCGCCGAGCGGTCACATCCCGTTCACGCCGCGCGCCAAGAAGGTGCTGGAGCTGTCGCTGCGCGAGGCGCTGCAGCTCGGCCACTCCTACATCGGCACCGAGCACATCCTGCTCGGACTGATCCGCGAGGGTGAGGGCGTCGCCGCCCAGGTGCTGCAGAAGCTCGGCGCCGACCTCAACCGGGTCCGCCAGCAGGTGATCCAGCTGTTGTCCGGGTTCCAGGGCAAGGAGTCCGGCTCCACCGCCGCGTCGACCGGCAGCAGCGGCAGCGACGCCCCGTCGTCCTCGCTGGTGCTCGACCAGTTCGGCCGCAACCTGACCCAGGATGCCCGTGAGGGCAAGCTCGACCCGGTCATCGGTCGCGAGCAGGAGATCGAGCGGGTCATGCAGATCCTGTCCCGCCGTACGAAGAACAACCCGGTCCTCATCGGCGAGCCCGGCGTCGGCAAGACGACCATCGTCGAGGGACTGGCCCAGGACATCGTCAAGGGCAACGTGCCCGAGACGCTCAAGGACAAGCAGATCTACACCCTCGACCTCGGCGCGCTGGTTGCGGGCAGCCGCTACCGCGGTGACTTCGAGGAGCGCCTCAAGAAGGTGCTCAAGGAGATCCGCACCCGCGGCGACATCGTGCTGTTCATCGACGAGATCCACACGCTCGTCGGCGCCGGTGCCGCCGAGGGCGCGATCGACGCCGCCAGCATCCTGAAGCCGATGCTGGCCCGTGGCGAGCTGCAGACGATCGGCGCGACGACGCTCGACGAGTACCGCAAGTACCTCGAGAAGGACGCAGCGCTCGAGCGCCGGTTCCAGCCGATCCAGGTGGCCGAGCCCTCCATCGCGCACACGATCGAGATGCTCAAGGGCCTGCGTGACCGCTACGAGGCGCACCACCGGGTGACCATCACCGACGAGGCGCTGGTCTCTGCGGCGACGCTGGCCGACCGCTACATCTCCGACCGGTTCCTCCCCGACAAGGCGATCGACCTGATCGACGAGGCCGGCTCGCGGCTGCGCATCCGCCGGATGACCGCGCCCGCCGACCTGCGCGAGTTCGACGACAAGATCTCCGAGGTCCGCCAGCGCAAGGAGGCGGCGATCGACGGGCAGGACTTCGAGGCGGCCGCGCGGCTCCGCGACGAGGAGAAGCAGCTCATCCTGAAGAAGGCCGAGCGCGAGAAGCAGTGGCGCGCCGGTGACATGGACGAGGTCGCGGAGGTCGACGAGGAGCTCATCGCCGAGGTCCTCGCGGTCGCGACCGGCATCCCGATCGTGAAGCTCTCCGAGGAGGAGTCCACCCGGCTGCTGCACATGGAGGACGAGCTCCACAAGCGGGTCATCGGCCAGGAAGAGGCCGTCAAGGCGATCTCGCGGGCGATCCGCCGTACCCGTGCCGGCATGAAGGACCCCAAGCGGCCCGGTGGCTCGTTCATCTTCGCGGGACCCTCCGGTGTCGGAAAGACCTGGCTGTCCAAGACGCTGGCGGAGTTCCTGTTCGGCGACGAGGACGCGCTGATCCAGCTCGACATGTCGGAGTTCTCCGAGAAGCACACCGTCTCGCGGCTGTTCGGCTCGCCTCCGGGCTATGTCGGCTACGAAGAGGGCGGGCAGCTCACCGAGAAGGTGCGCCGCAAGCCGTTCTCGGTCGTCTTGTTCGACGAGGTCGAGAAGGCGCACCCCGACATCTTCAACAGCCTGCTGCAGATCCTGGAGGAAGGTCGCCTGACCGACTCGCAGGGCCGGGTGGTCGACTTCAAGAACACCGTCATCATCATGACCACCAACCTCGGCACCCGCGACATCTCCAAGAGCGTCAATCTCGGGTTCGGGCAGGGCGGCGGCGAAGACGCCTACGAGCGGATGAAGACCAAGGTCAGGGATGAGCTCAAGCAGCACTTCCGGCCTGAGTTCCTCAACCGCGTCGACGAGATCATCGTCTTCCCGCCGTTGACCCAGGAGCAGATCGTGCACATGGTCGACAACATGATCGCGGGGGTCGAGCTGCGCCTCAAGGACCGCGACATGACGCTCGAGCTGACCCAGGCAGCCAAGAACCTGCTCGCCGAGCGGGGCTTCGACCCGGTGCTGGGCGCCCGGCCGCTGCGGCGCACGATCCAGCGCGAGATCGAGGACGTGCTCTCCGAGAAGATGCTGTTCGGCGAGGTCGGCCCCGGTCAGATCGTGCTGGTCGACGTCGACGGGGAGGGTCCGACGGCGACCTTCACCTTCGAGGGCCAGAAGATGAGCGAGCTGCCCGACATGCCGCCGCTCGAGACCACCGCGGTCGAGGGCGGACTGGACGGACCGGCCAGCCCTAGCACGCCGGCCGAGGGTGGCCCGACCGACGTACCCCGCTCTGCGGGCGAGTAGCAAAGCACGCGAGATGGCGTCCGATCGCAGTCACCTGATGACTGGGGTCGGACGCCGTCCTGCATTTGCGCTGGGGCTGCTGGTCGCGGTCCTGGCGCCGGCCCTCGCCGGATCCCCGTACGACGCCTCGGCGGCGCTCGCCGTCGCGCTCGTCTCCCTGGCGGTGGCCGTCGCCGCGCTCAGCAGTCACCACGCGGCGACCCTCGGCCCTGAGCGGATGAGCGCCGTCGCCCGCGCGGACCGGGCGACGCCGTACCTCTCCCAGCGGGTCACCGACCCCGTCTGCTCCCCGCGCCGACCGCGCGCTCCTGAACACGGCTGATCCTCGCGCTCCGTCGCGACCACATCAGCCCTTTCCCTTCTCCCGTTCAGGAGCACACCCATGCCTGTCCTCGATCCGATCTCCCACGCGCTCGCGGCGGTCGTCGCCGGCGCCCACTCCGGCCTGACCGCCCTCGGCGCCGATCCGTCCGCCGGCACCACCTGGCTGCTGTGCATCGCGACGGTCGTCGCGGTGGTCCGGCTCGCGCTGCTGCCGCTCGTCGTGCGCGGCGTCCGTCAAGCCCATGCCGCGGCGCGGGCGAGACCGCACCTCAGGAAGATCACCGAGCGCTACCGCGACCGCAAGGACGCCGAGAGCCTGCGGAAGATGATGGCCGAGCGGCGCCTGGTCGCGGCCGAGCACGGCGTCTCCCGCCTGGGCTGCCTGCCGCTGCTGCTCCAACTGCCGATCTGGCTGGCGCTCTACCACCTGGTGGCCGATGTCGCGGCCGGGACGCCGGTCGGGGCGATGGACGCCGGGCTGGCGGCCTCGCTCGGAGGGGCCACGGTGCTCGGTGTCTCCCTCGCCGGGCGTGGCTACCTCGGCGCCGGCGGGACCCACCTGGCCGTGGTCGCCGGCCTGGCTGCGGTGACCGCCGTCGTCGGCTACGTCACCCAGCGCTACCTCGTCGCCACCAACGTCGTCACGGCCGACCTGCCCGAAGCCGTGGTGAGTGCCCAGCAGCTGATGCCGGGCGTGGCAGCGGTGGGCATCCTCGGCGCCGGCGGCGTGGTGCCGGTCGCGCTGCTCGCGTACTGGCTCATCAACGCGCTCTGGACGCTCGCCCAGTCTGCGGTCGTCTGGCGCTGGTTCCCGACGCCGGGATCACCGGCGGCGCTGCGGCAAGCGGCGTAACCAGAGGGGATTCCGTGAAGCAGGTGCACGGACGCCCCTCCACTCACGGGAGTGCGTAGCGGCCGGGGGTGGCAATGACCACCAAGCCGTCGTCGAGCAGCGAAGCCAGGCAGCGCTCGCGTTGGTCGTCGTCGTCCCACACGGCGTCGAGTCGTTCCTTCGGCACCGAGCCCGGCGCATCGCGCAGCACGGCCAGCAGCCGGCCCCGGCACTGGCGGTCGGTGCCGGCATAGGTCTGCACGGGGCGGGGCGGTCCGTCGTACGCCGGTCGCCCGGCGATGTGCCATGCGCAGCGATCGACGACGGGGCAGCTCGCGCACTTCGGGCGGTCCGCGGTGCAGACCAGCGCGCCGAGCTCCATCACCGCGACCGACCAGGTGGCGGCGGTCGGCGGGTCCTGGGGGAGGAGCGACTCGGCGACGGCCCGCTCGGCCTTCGTCACGGAGCGTGCCGGGAACTCCACCCCCGTCACCGCCCGCCCGAGCACCCGCCGGACGTTGGTGTCGAGCACGACCTGCCGCTGCCGGTAGGCGAACGCAGCGACAGCGGCCGCGGTGTAGTCGCCGACGCCGGGGAGGGCGCGGAGCGCGTCGTACGAGTCGGGTACGACGCCCTCGTGGTCGGCAACGATCGCCACCGCGGCCGCGTGCAGGCGGAGTGCCCGGCGGGGGTAACCGAGCCGCCCCCAGGCCCGCACCGCCTCGCCACCCGGCTCGGCGGCGAGGTCGGCCGGGGTCGGCCAGCGGTCCAGCCAGGCCTCGTGCACGGGCAGCACCCGGGAGACCGGCGTCTGCTGCAGCATGAACTCCGAGACCAGAACCGACCACGGCGAGGCCGACGTGCGTCGCCACGGCAGGTCGCGGGCGTGCGCGTCGTACCACTCGAGGATCGGGTCGACCAGGCGGTCGGCGGACGGGAGTGTGGTCATCGCAACGATTGTCCCCTGTGTCGACGCGCCTCCGCCGCGCGGACCCGACTGCTGCCTAGCCTCGGACCATGCCGCCGCTGACCCGTGGCCCGCTGCCGGCGGGCGTCTACTGGCGCCGCCGGGTCTTCGTCCTCGCGCTGGCCGCGACGTTGGTCTTCGTCATCGCCAACGTGCTCGGCGGGGGCAGCGACGCCCGGGACGACAAGGTCCCGACGGCCCAGCAGGCCGGCGGGGAGGTCGAGGCCTCGCAGACGATCACCGTCGACGAGGGCAAGAAGAAGAACCGCAAGGGCAAGCGCAACCGGAGCACTCCGCAGGGCCCGACCTTCGACCCCAACGCGCTCGTGGAGCCCGACGGCAACTGCGACGCGGCCGACGTCCGGGTGACGCCCCGGGTCGAGTCCGGCGTTGCCGGTGAGCCGGTGCTCATCGGCCTCAGCCTCCAGACCGTGCAGGCCGAGGCGTGCTACTTCCGGATCGGCTCGGACAAGATCACGATCAAGGTCACCCGCGACGGCCGCGAGGTCTGGACGTCGCGGGAGTGTCCCGCACCGGTGCCGGACGAGTCGGTGGTCGTACGGCGGATGGTGGCCACCGTCGTGGAGATGCAGTGGATCCCCCATCCCGTGGGAGCCCGGCGCGGCCACGAGTGCCCCGGCGCCGACGAGTGGCTGCTGCCCAACGACTACACGGTCACCGCTGCCGCGCTCGGGGGCGAGCCGGCCGAGACGGACTTCGAGCTGACCGCGCCGGCCCGCGAGACGATCCCGCCCGACCCCAAGGGCGACCGCAAGGGCAAGCGCGGCGGTGACGAGGGCGCCCAGGACCAGGACGACCAGCAGCAGGGCGACGAGCGGCAGGACGACGAGCGGCAGGACGACGAGCCGACGGACACGTCGACCGACGAGCCCCGCCGGTAGGTCGGACGCGACTCAGACGTAACGCTCGAGGATCGTCGACTCGGCGAGGCGCGACAGCCCCTCGCGCACGCTCCGGGCCCGGAGCTCGCCGACGCCCTCGACGGCCTGGAGGTCGTCGATGCCGGCCGAGAGCAGCTTCTGCAGCGTGCCGAAGTGGTCGACCAGGCCCTCGACGACGCCCGCCGGCAGCCGGGGGACCTTGGTGAGCAGCCGGTAGCCGCGCGGCGCGACCGCACCGTCCAGGTGTTCACCGGCGCCGATGCCGAGCACCCGCGCGACCGAGGCCGGGTCGACCAGGTCGGTCGCGGAGAGTCCTTCCAGCTTCGCCAGCAGCTCGTCGGGCTCGCGGCTGCGGCGCCGGGACGGCACGTAGTCGCGGATGACCAGCTCCCGCTCGATGTCGACGCCCGTGATCAGCTCCTCGAGCTGGAGGGCGAGCAGTCGGCCGTCGGTGCCGAGCTCGAGCACGTAGTCGTCGATCTCGCGCGCGATCCGGGTGACCATCTCGAGCCGCTGGGCGACCACGGCGACGTCGCGTACCGTCACCAGGTCCTCGATCTCGAGCGCGGACAAGGTGGCGGACACCTCGTCGAGCCGCAGCTTGTAGCGCTCCAGGGTCGCCAGCGCCTGGTTGGCGCGGGACAGGATCTGACCCGAGTCCTCGAGGACGTGCCGGGTCTCGCCGACGTACGCCGCGATGATCTGCATCGACTGCGACACCGAGATGACGGGGAAGCCGGTCTGGCGGGCGACCCGGTCGGCGGTGCGGTGCCGGGTGCCGGTCTCCTCCGAGGGGATCGTGTGGTCGGGCATCAGGTGGACCGCGGCGCGGATGATCCGGGTGATGTCGCGGTCGATGATGATGCCGCCGTCCATCTTCGCCAGCTCGCGGAGCCCGGTGGCGGTGAAGGGTACGTCGAGCTCGAACCCGCCCGTCGAGATCTGCTCGACCGTCTTGTCGTTGCCGAGGACGATCAGCGCGCCGGTGCGGCCGCGCAGGATCCGCTCGAGCCCGTCGCGAAGCCCGGTCCCCGGCGCGATCGACGCCAGCGTCTCGCGGAGGCGCGGGTCACCCGGCCGCTCAGCCACAACGAACTCCCATCCCTAGCCGGGTCGTCACCCGGTCGATCGCAACCTTAAGGCCAACCGGGTCGGAGCGTGCGGCCGTTATCCGCTCTCGACGACCTTGAGCGCCCGGTCGAGGTGCAGGAGGCGGAGCGCCGTGCGGACGTCGGGCGCCTCGACGACCCGCATGCCGTCGACCGCGCGGAACGATCCCGGCGAGCCGGGTTCGGCCGGCACGACCGCGAGCTCGAAGCCGAGCCGCGCGGCCTCGGCCAGCCGCTGCTGCACGTCGCGGACCCGGCGCAGCTCGCCGGACAGGCCGATCTCGCCCATGGCGACGACGCCGCCCGGGGTCGGGTTGAGGTGGTGCGACGACGCCAGCGCGATCGCCAGCGCGAGGTCGGCCGCCGGTTCGGTGAGCTTCGCGCCGCCGACGGTCGAGGCGAAGACGTCGCGCTGGCCGAGCCCGATGCCGCAGTGCTGCTGGAGGACCGCGAGCACCATGGCGAGGCGGGACCCGTCGACCCCGGACGTCGTACGGCGAGGGCGCTCCTGCGACGCCGGCGCCACCAGGGACTGCACCTCTGCCAGCAGCGGGCGGCGGCCCTCCATCGTCACCGCGACACAGGTGCCGGCGACCCGGCCGTGGTGGCGCTCGACGAAGATGCCGGTCGGGTCGGTGACGGCGGTGATGCCGTCGGGTCCGAGGTCGAAGCAGCCGACCTCGTCGACGGGGCCGAACCTGTTCTTGACCGCGCGGACCATCCGGAACCGGCTGCCGGACTCGCCCTCGAAGTGCAGCACCACGTCGACGATGTGCTCCAGCACCCGGGGACCGGCGATCGACCCGTCCTTCGTGACGTGGCCGACCAGCACCACGGTGATGCCGCGGGTCTTGGCGACGCGCACCAGCGCGGCGGCGACCTCCTTGACCTGGGTGACGCCGCCGGGCACCCCGTCGACGCCGGACGCGCCGATCGTCTGCACCGAGTCGACGACGACGAGCCGGGGGCGGACGTCCTCGATGTGGGTGAGGACCGCGCCGAGGTCGGTCTCGGCGGCGAGGTAGAGCTCGTCGTGCACGGCGTCGGTGCGGTCGGCGCGCAGCCGCACCTGGGCCGCGGACTCCTCGCCGGTGATGTAGAGGGTGCGCTGGTGGCGGGCCGCCGTGCGGGCAGCAACCTCCAGCAGCAGGGTGGACTTGCCGACGCCGGGTTCGCCGGCCAGCAGTACGGCGGCGCCGGGCACCAGGCCGCCGCCGAGCACCCGGTCGAGCTCGGGCACGCCCGACGCGACGTGGACCGCCTCGTCGGCCGGCACGGATCCGATCGGCACCGCCGGCGTGGTCACCGGCGTCGCGGTCGTGCGGCCGGCGGGCGTGACGCCGACCTCGGCCACCGATCCCCACGCCTGGCACTCCCCACAGCGCCCGACCCACTTGGCGGTCGCCCAGCCGCACTCGGAGCAGCGGTAGGTCGCGCGCGACGCGGCGGGACGGAGGGTTCGCGAGGTGGAGGCCATGCCCCTGACGGTAGGGGACCCATCCGACAATATGTTCGAATGCGGCCAGGCGTGTCTCCGGCGAGCACGCCCGGCCGTATCCTCGACACACCCAGCCGTTCCCCCGACCGCGCGGAGCACACAGTGCCGTCTCGACCGCCAGCGCCGCTGCCGCCGACCCTCGCCGACGTCGCCGAGCGGGCCGGGGTCTCCCGGCAGACGGTGTCGAACGCCATCAACAACCCGGACCTGCTGCGGCCCGAGACACTGGTGCGGGTCCAGGACGCGATCCAGGCGCTGGGCTACCTGCCCAACCGCGCTGCCCGCCACCTGCGCACCCGTGCCTCGCACCTGATCGGGCTGCGGATGTCGCCCGCGCAGGAGTTCACGGCCAACGCCGCGATGGACCGCTTCGTGCACGCGCTGGTCGAGGCGTCCCGCGAGGCGGGCTACCACGTGCTGCTCTTCTCCGGCGGACCCGGGAAGCCGGACACCACGGCCGCCGACCTGGTGCGGGGGTACGACGACCTGCTCCGCTCCACCGCCGTCGACGCCTTCATCGTCACCGACACCTATCTCGGCAACCCCCAGACCCGGTGGCTGAGCGAGCGACGGGCGCCGTTCGTCGCCTTCGGCCGGCCCTGGGCGGACCCGGATGCGACCCATCCGTGGGTCGACGTCGACGGGGCCGCGGGCGTCGTACTCGCGACCGAGCACCTCATCGGGCGCGGCCACGAGCGGATCGCCTGGATCGGCTGGGCGGAGTCGTCGTTCATCGGCCAGGACCGGCGGTCGGGCTGGGAGCGCGCCATGGCCGCAGCCGGCCGCGCGACAGACGGCCTCGCCCTCAGCGTCACCGACACCGTCGCCGGCGGCCGCGAGGCGAGCGCCGCCCTCCTGGACACGGCCCACCCCTCGGCGATCGTGTGCGCGTCCGACACGCTCGCGGTCGGCGTACTCCACACGCTCGCCGAGCGCGGCCTCTACCCGGGACGCGACATCGCGGTGGTCGGGTTCGACGACTCCCAGGTCGCCCAGGTGGTGCCCCCCGGCCTGACCTCGGTCCGGCAACCGCTCGAGCAGGTCGCCCTCGAGCTGGTGCGCACGCTCGAGGCCCTGCTGGCGCGCGAGCCGTACGACGGGCGCGGGGTGCTGCTCACTCCGACGCTGGCTGTGCGGGGGTCGTCCGGCTAGGTGGGCATCCCGGGTCAGAAGTCCCGCGACCAGAGGTTCACCGCGTAGTCGACCTCGAGCCCCGCGTGTCCCCGCAGGATCGTGTCGGCGACCTCGGGCTTGAACTCGATCCGCACCACGGCCTCGAGGTCGGCGCGGCTCGCGAACCGCCAGCCCATGTCGACCGGCGTGCGGGTCCAGCCGCGCTGCGACCAGAACCGCTCGATCTCGGCCGGAGCGGGCAGGTGCGGGTAGCCGCGGCGGAACCAGGAGCCGAAGGTCGACCGCGACCCGTCGTTGTCGATGACCAGCGCGGTGCCGCCGCGCCGGACGACCCGGTCGAGCTCGGCAAGACCCGGCTCGCAGCCGGGGCCGAAGAAGTAGGCCCAGCGGACGTGCACCACGTCGACGCTGGCGTCGGGGAGCGGGATCTCCTGGGCGGTCCCGAGCCGTACGTCGACGGTGTCCAGGCCGCGGGTACGACGCTGCGCCAGCCGCGCCAGTCCCGGATGCGGCTCGACGCCCGCCACGGTGGCGGCGGTCCCGGCGAACCGCGGCAGGTGGAAGCCCGACCCGCAGCCGAGGTCGAGCACGGTGCGCCCCCGCCAGGAGACGCGCGACTCCATCGCGGCCCAGAGGCGGCCGTCGGGATCGGCGGCGCGGTTCTCGAGCTCATAGGTGGCGGTGTGCTGCCAGATGTTCGGGCTGGGTACGGCGCCCGCGACCGGCCGCTCGTTCAGAGCGAAGCTCAGATCCGGACGATGCCGTCCGGCGTCTGCACCTGCGCGGCGAGGATGCCCGGGGTGCCGTGCGGGGCGACCCACTCGACCTTGACGTCCTCGAGCGGCGCCTCGACGCTCTCGCCGAGCCACTCGCTGACCCGCTGCGGGTCACCGGCGATCTCGATGCCGGCGAGCGAGACGGAGCCGTCGGCGCCGGCCGACGGGTGCAGGTCGCCCGGCACGTCCCACTGGATGAAGAACGGGAGCTGCGGGTCGGCGATCAGGCCCTGGATGCCGATCTGCTTCCACCTGAGCTCGGTGCCGTCGGGGCGGTGCCGGCTGCCGATAACGGCCGCGCGTCCGAGGCGCTCCTCGACCGGCGTGATGTCCGGCACCGAGACGACCCAGCCGAGCCAGCCGCCACCGAGCGCCGAGCGCGCCCGCACGGCCTGGCCGAACGGCGCCTTGTCGGACGCGGGGTGGTCGAGCACCTCGACGATCTCGAGGTACGTCGCGTCAGCGAGCGGCAGGATCATGTTGCGGGTGCCGAAGCGCGGGTGCACACCGCCGTCGACGAAGTCGCGCCCTAGTGCGGCACCGAGGCGGGCAGCGGTGCCCGCAAGTCCGTCCGGTCCGGCGGCGTACGACAGGTGATCCAGGCGCATGTCAGACATTCTCAGCCTGTGTCGATCGCCACGCTCAATCGGGGTCGGGTTCTCTTGATATCGAGAGGTACGGCGGTCGCCGTCCCCGATCAGCCCCGGTCGGCCGGATGCAGCGCCAGCGCCGACCGCGACCGCAGGTGGGCCTCGCAGTGGCGGGCGAGCTCGTCGTACGCCTCCCGCCCCATCAGCGCGACCAGCTCGGGCTCGTTGGTGACGTAGACCGGCTCGACGGCGACGTGCGCCTCGGTGTTGCCCGAGCAGTACCAGTCCAGGTCGTGCCCGCCCGCGCCCCAGCCGCGGCGGTCGTACTCGGTGATGGTGACCTCGGTGTACGTCGACCCGTCCTGCCGCTCGACCTCGCGGTAGAGCCGGCGGATCGGCAGCTGCCAGCACACGTCCGGCTTGGTCTCGAGCGGGTTCCTGCCCTGCTCCAGCGCCAGGCCGTGCAGCGCGCACCCGGCGCCGGTCGGGAAGTCGGCGCGGTTGTGGAACACGCAGCCGCGCTGGCCGTCGACCTCGATCGCCTTGGTCTTGCGGTCGCCGTCCTCGTCCTTCTCGACCCAGTCCTTCTTCCGCACCTTGCCGTCGGGGCGGCGGGGGTGGAACTGCCACTGCTCGGGCGTGAGCTGGTCGACGTACGACGCGACCCGCTGCTCGTCGTCCTTGTCGCTGAAGTGCGCGCCTAGCGTGCAGCAGCCGGTGTCGGGGGAGTCGGCGTAGATGCCGTGGCAGCCCTGGCCGAAGATGCAGGTGAACGACGAGGTCAGCCAGGTGAGGTCGCAGCGCATCACCTCGGTCTCGTCGGCCGGGTTGACGAACTCGACGAACGCTCGGGGGAAGTCCAGGTCGACCTCGGGCATTGGTCAAACCTACTCGTCCGGGGTTCGGGCTCGCCCCCGCTTCCCGCCTGTGGGATGGGCGATACGGTGGTCCCATGCGGCTGGGCGTGCTCGACATCGGATCGAACACCGGGCACCTGCTGGTGGTCGATGCCCACGACGGCGCCGCCCCGCTGCCGGCCTTCTCGCTCAAGCAGCCGCTACGACTGGCCGAGCACCTCGACGCCGAGGGCGCGGTCAACCAGACCGGCATCGACGCGCTGACCTCGTTCACCGCCGAGGCGCTCGTGGTGGCCGAGGAGAAGGGCTGCGAGGCGATGCTCTCGTTCGCCACCTCGGCGGTGCGCGACTCCCGCAACGCGGACGCGGTGCTCGCCCACGTGCACAGCAGCACGGGCGTGAAGATCGAGGTGCTGTCCGGCGAGGACGAGGCACGGCTGACGTTCCTCGCCGTACGGCGCTGGTTCGGCTGGTCGGCCGGCAAGCTGACCGTGTTCGACATCGGTGGCGGCTCGCTCGAGATCGCGACCGGCGCCGACGAGCGTCCCGATGTCGCCCAGTCCCTTCCGCTGGGGGCGGCGCGACTGGCGTCGACGTACTTCTCGTCCCCGGTCGACGAGGCCGAGCTGAAGCGGATCCGCCGCAGCATCCGCGCCGACATGGCGAAGGACGCGGGTCAGGTCCTGAGGACCGGTACGACGCACCGGGCCGCTGCCACCTCCAAGACCTTCCGCTCGCTGGCCCGGATCTGCGGCGCGGCGCCGTCGACCGACGGCCCGCTGGTGCCGCGGTCGCTGGCGCTCGCAGACCTGCGCGAGTGGATCCCCAAGCTGGTCGGCATGTCCCCGGCAGAGCTGGCCGACCTGCCCGGCGTCTCGCTCAGCCGCACCCACCAGATCGTGCCCGGGGCGATCGTCGCCGAGGCGTGCATGGACATCTTCGACCTCGCCGAGCTGGAGATCTGCCCGTGGGCCCTGCGCGAGGGCGTGATCCTCGAACGCATCGACAAGCTCGGCAGTGATGTCGGGGCCGACCCGGACTGAGGGGGCCTGACATGTCCGGACAGGGACGTCCGCGGATCGGGCTGTCGACCTCGTCCGTCTACCCCGAGTCGACCGCCCACGGGTTCAGCTGGGCCGCCGAGATCGGCTATGAGGCGGTCGAGGTGATGGTCGGGATCGACGCGCTCTCGCAGCAGACCGTCGCGATCCAGCAGCTCATCGACCACCACGAGATGCCGGTGTGCGCGATCCACGCGCCCTGCCTGCTCTTCACGCAGCGGGTCTGGGGCACCGAGCCGTGGGGCAAGCTCTCGCGCTCGGCGGAGATGGCCGCGGCGGTGGGCGCCGACGTGGTCGTCGTGCACCCGCCGTTCCGGTGGCAGAAGGACTACGCCCGCGACTTCGTCAACGGCATCGCGGCGCTGGAGGAGTCGACCGGGATCGCCTTCGCCGTCGAGAACATGTACCCGTGGCGGGCGTCGCGGCGCCACCTGGAGATGTACCTCCCGGGGTGGGACCCGTCCGCCGAGCCCTACGCCAACACCACCATCGACCTCTCCCACGCCGCCATCGCGCACGCCCCGCCGATCGAGATGGCCGAGCGGCTCGGCTCGCGGCTGCGGCACATCCACCTCACCGACGGGTCCGGCTCCGCCAAGGACGAGCACCTGGTGCCCGGGCGCGGGAAGATGGGCGCGGCCGACTTCCTGCGCCACCTGGCCGACACCGGGTTCGACGGAGAGGTCGTGCTCGAGATCAACACCCGGCGGTGCACGACCCGCGAGGAGCGGGAGGCCGACCTCCGGGAGTCGCTGGAGTTCGCGCGCGAGCACCTGGCGCCGCGCGAGGCGGGCGCGGTCCGCCGTACTGCCTCCACCGAGGCGGGGGAGACGGTCACCGGCCCGTGAGCACCAGCACCCGTCGCGGCCGCCGACCCGGCCGACCCGACACCAAGGCGGCGATCCTCGTCGCCGCGCGGGAGCGGTTCGCCGCCTCCGGCTTCGGAGGTACGACGATCCGCGCGATCGCGAACGACGCCGGCGTCGACGCCGCCCTGGTCCACCACTACTTCGGCTCCAAGGACGACCTGTTCGTCGCGGCGCTCGAGCTGCCGGTGGACCCGCGTGCCGTCATCGGCGCCGCGGTCGCCGGACCGGCGGAGGAGGCCGCGGAGAAGCTGCTGCGCACCTTCCTGTCCGTCTGGGACGACCCCGGTTTCCAGCCGGCGCTGCTCGCGACCGTACGGCGGATCCTCGAGCCCGGCGGCGACAAGCTGATCCGGGAGGGGTTCCTCCCCGTCGTACTCCTGCCCGTCGGTGAGCAGCTCGGCATCGACCGCCCCGACCTGCGGATGCCGCTGGTCGCCAGCCAGGTGATCGGGCTGATCGTCGCCCGCTACGTCGTCCGGATCGAGCCGATCGCCACCCTCGAACCCGAACACCTGGTCGCGATCTACGCGCCCACGATCCAGCGCTACCTCACCGGCCCGCTGCCCTAGGTGGGGCTCGCGACGGTGCGCGCCCCTTGATTCCGCCGCCCACCAGGAGCATTATTCATCACATGATGAATAATGCTGTGGAGGTAGCGAGCCTGGCCGTCGTCCGGGGCCGGCGCGAGGTGCTGCACGGGCTGGACTTCACGATCCCGGTCGGCCAGGTGACCGGCCTGCTGGGGCCGTCCGGCTGCGGCAAGTCGACGCTGATGCGCGTCCTCGTGGGCGTGCAGGCGGGCGTGACCGGCACGGCCACGGTCTTCGGGGAGCCCGCCGGCGCGAAGGCGCTCCGGCACCGGGTCGGCTACGTCACCCAGGCGCCCAGCGTGTACGACGACCTCAGCGTCACCGAGAACCTCGCCTTCTTCGCGCGCGTGCTCGGTGTCGACCGCGCCGAGGCGACCCGGTGCATCGAGGCGGTCGACCTCGTCGACCATGCCGACGACGTCGTCGCCCGCCTGAGCGGCGGCCAGCGGTCGCGCGCCAGCCTCGCCGTCGCGCTGCTCGGGAACCCGAGCATGCTCGTGCTCGACGAGCCGACGGTCGGGCTCGATCCCGTGCTGCGTGAGGACCTGTGGCAGATGTTCCACCGGCTCGCGGACGACGGCGTCGCCGTACTCGTCTCCAGCCACGTCATGGACGAGGCCGAGCGCTGCGACCGGCTGCTCCTCATGCGGGACGGCGTCTTCATCGCCGACGGCACCCCGACCGAGATCAAGGAGAAGGCCGGCGTCGACGACATCGAGCAGGCGTTCCTCGCGATCGTGAGGGGTGAGGCGGCATGAGCCCCCGGATCACCGCAGCCATCGCGGCCCGCGTCCTCACCCAGCTGCGCCGCGACCACCGCACGCTGGTGATCATGCTGGTGCTGCCGTGCCTGCTGATCAGCCTGCTCTGGTGGATGTTCGACGACCTGCCGGGCGACACCTTCGACCGGCTGGGGCCCGCCCTGCTCGCGATGTTCCCCTTCATCGTGATGTTCCTGGTCACCAGCGTCACCACGCTCCGCGAGCGCTCCGGCGGCACCCTCGAACGGCTGCTCGCGATGCCCATGGGCAAGCTCGACTTCCTCTTCGGCTACGCGATCGCGTTCGGCCTGGTCGCCGCCGTCCAGTCCGCGCTCGCGGTCGCGCTCAGCGTCGGCCTGCTCGACCTCAGCATCGAGGGCCCGGTGTGGTTGCTGACCGTGGTCGCCGTCGGCGATGCCGTCCTCGGCAGCGCCCTCGGCCTCTTCGTCAGCGCGTTCGCGCGCACGGAGTTCCAGGCGGTGCAGTTCATGCCGGCGTTGGTGATCCCGCAGATCCTGTTGTGCGGCCTGTTCGTCCCGCGGTTCGCGCTGCCCGAGATCCTTGAGGCCGTCAGCGACGTCCTGCCGCTCTCGTACGCCGTCGACGCGATGCAGCAGCTCACCACCTCGGCCAGCACCGGCGAGGTGTGGACCGACCTCGCGGTCGTCGCGGCGTACGCCGTCGCCGGGCTGGCCCTCGGCGCCGGCACCCTGCGACGCCGGAGCGAGTGACCCGTCCCGAAGCGGCATCTGCTGGGCTGTCGTCGTACCTTTGTTCGTATGCGTCCCGTGCGTGATTCGCTCCTTCTCCTCTCGCGCAGCCACACCGTGAAGCGGCTCATCACCACGCTCCCGGTGTCGGCAGCCGTCGTCCGGTCCTACGTCCCGGGCGAGCGAGCCGAGGACGCGGTCGCGGCGTCGGCCCAGCTGGCGGGGGAGGGCATCAACATCACCCTCGACTACCTCGGCGAGGACACGACCGACGTCGAGCAGGCGGAGGCGACGGTCGCGGCCTACCTCGAGCTCCTCAAGCAGCTCGCCGCCAAGGGCCTCGCCCGCCGGGCCGAGGTCAGCGTGAAGCTCACCGCGATCGGGCTCGCACTGGACGACGACGTCGCGCCCGGCGGCGGCCGCAAGATCGCCCTCGAGAACGCCCGCGCCATCTGCCGCGC
Organism: Nocardioides immobilis; assembly: GCF_003515065.1. GTDB lineage: Bacteria > Actinomycetota > Actinomycetes > Propionibacteriales > Nocardioidaceae > Nocardioides > Nocardioides immobilis. Next base: position 72,033 of record NZ_QXGH01000016.1, on the reverse strand, counting down.
CGCGCGCAACGCCGGCACCACGGTCACCCTCGACATGGAGGACCACACCACCACCGACCGGACGCTCGACATCCTGCGCGAGCTGCGCAAGGACTTCCCCGAGACCGGCGCCGTGCTGCAGGCCTACCTGCATCGCACCGAGTCCGACTGCCGGGCGCTGGCGTACGCCGGCAGCCGGGTCCGCCTCTGCAAGGGCGCCTACGACGAGCCGTCCGAGGTCGCCTTCACCGACCCCGGCGAGGTCGACAAGGCGTACGTGCGCTGCCTCAAGATCCTGCTCGGCCACGCCGGCTCCGAGGGTGACTGCTACCCGATGATCGCCACCCACGACCCGCGCCTGATCGAGATCGCGTCCTCGCTCGCGAGCCGCTACGGCCGTGCGCAGGGCACCTACGAGTACCAGATGCTCTACGGCATCCGCCCCAACGAGCAACGCCGCCTCGCCTCTGCCGGCGAGACCGTCCGGGTCTACGTGCCCTACGGCACCGAGTGGTACGGCTACCTCATGAGAAGGCTCGCGGAGCGCCCGCAGAACCTGTCATTCTTCCTGACGTCCCTGATCAAGAAGAGCTAGCGAGCCTCCCATGAAGCAGACCGCCGTCATCGGCGCCGGAGTGATGGGCGAGACCCTGCTGTCCGGCCTGGTCCGAGCAGGTCGCCGCGTCGACCAGCTCCTCGTCGGAGAGAAGCGGGAAGCGCGCGCCGCCGAGCTCGAGGAGAGGTACGGCGTCGCGGTCGTCTCCAACGTCGAGGCCGCCGCCAAGGCGGAGACCGTCGCCCTCGTGGTGAAGCCACAGGACATGGCCGACGTCCTCGACGAGATCGCGGGCTCGCTCCGTCCGGGCCAGCTGCTGGTGTCGCTCGCGGCCGGCATCACCACGGCCTTCATCGAAGCGCGGGTGCCGGCGGGGGTCGCGGTCGTCCGGGTCATGCCCAACACGCCCGCGCTCGTCGACGAGGGCATGTCGGCGATCTCGGCCGGCTCCCACTGCGACGAGGAGCACCTGGCCGAGGCCGAGGCGCTGATGGCATCGGTCGGCAAGGTGATCCGGGTCCCCGAGAAGCAGCAGGACGCGGTCACCGCGATCAGTGGCTCCGGCCCGGCGTACATCTTCTTCGTGGTCGAGTCGATGATCGAGGCGGGCGTGCACCTCGGCCTGCCCCGCGCGACCGCGCACGAGCTGGTCGTCCAGACCCTGGTCGGCTCGGCGCACATGCTCCGCGAGACCAACGAGCACCCGACCGTCCTGCGCGAGCAGGTCACCTCGCCCGGCGGCACCACCGCCGCGGCCCTGCGGGAGCTCGAGATCCACAAGGTCCGTGCGGCGTTCCTCGCTGCCCTCGAGGCCGCCCGTGACCGCTCCCGCGAGCTCGCCAGCGGGTCCTAGGACGCCCAGCCCAGCTCGGCGAGCGACTTGATCCGGTCCACACCCCGCACCTCGTCGGCGCGGTAGCGGGCGACCCGGTCGATCAGCACCCCGGCCATCCCGGCGGCGCGGGCGCCCTGGATGTCGTGGCGCAGGGAGTCGCCGACCATCACCACGCCGCCCGGGTCGACACCCAGGTCGGCGCAGGCGTGCCGGAACGCGCGTGGGTCGGGCTTCGCCGCGGGCAGCGAGGACGACGCGTAGACCGGGACGTCGTACGACGCCAGGCCGGTGCGTCGCACCTTCTCCTCCTGCGCCGTCTGGTCGCCGTTGGTGAGGATGCCGACCGGCAGTCCCAGCGCCCGCACCCGGGCGAGCGCGGGGCCGGCGTCCTGGAACGCCGACCAGGCCGCGCGGAAGCACGCGAGATAGCCGCCGATCACGTCGTCGGCGACGGCGTCGTCGCGCAGGTCGCAGCCGGGGAAGAACCCGCGGATCCGCGCGCGCCGCTGCTCCATGTGGGAGATCTCGCCGCGCTGGAACCGCTCGTAGTGGAGGGCCTCGAGCGCGAACCAGCGCTCGACGTGCTCCTCGAGCATCTCGTCGAGCCCCAGCGAGGCGAGCCACACCCGCAGCCCGCGCTCGACCGCGCCGCGGTGGTCGACGAGGGTGTCGTCGAGGTCGAACAGCACCCCGGTCACCGGCCTCCCGAGCCACGTCGCTGCCGTCATGCTCGCCATTTTCGCAGCCGCCGCCGACAGTCCGGCGACCGGCGGTCGAACGGACCCGGCCACGCCCTTGTGCGGGGCGTGCAAGCGAGTAATTATAATTACATGACAACAGAGGAGATCCGCGGCTGGTTCGCCGGCCGCCTGCCCGAGGGGCTGTTCGAGGAGCTGGTCGAGGTCGTGGTCGACCGCGAGGAGATCACCGTCATCGGCCGGATCCCGGTCCCCGAGGTCGCCGACGACACCTCCGAAGCCGAGCGCGCCGCCACGGTCCAGGGGCGGATCGCGGAGTTCCGTGAGCGCACCCGGGGCGACCGGATGAAGGTCGCCCGCGAGGCGGAGCGCCGCTTCGACCGGAAGGTGTCGTGGGGCGTCGAGTGCGACGAGACCCGCGCGATGTTCACGCACATCGCGGCGCCGGTGATGACCCGGCTCCGCCAGCCCGAGCGGCGGGTGCTCGACCTGCTCGTCGCCGGCGGTGTCGCCCGCAGCCGCAGCGACGCGCTCGGCTGGTGCGTACGGCTGGTGCAGCAGCACGCCGACGAGTGGCTCGCCGAGCTTCGCGACTCGCTGGTCCAGGTCGAGGAGGTACGACGCCGCGGGCCGGATGCCGCGGCGGGCTGACGAACCGGTTAGCTGGTGGCGAGCCCCAGCACCACGAGCACGACCGCGACGAGCGGGATGACGCCCTGCTTGAGCGCCGCCGAGGCGTGGGCGGGGCTCGACAGCAGGAGCACGATCGCCGCGGCGGCCATCGAGCCGGTGCCGGCCAGCGCCAGCGCGGGGCCGACGTCGTCGGCGCCCGAGGCGGTCAACGCGATGCCGAGCCCGGCCAGGACGGCGAGGAACAGGTTGTAGAAGCCCTGGTTGAAGGCGAGCTCCTTGGTCGTCTCGGCATCCTCGGCCGAGGTGCCGAAGACCGCCCTCGTGCTGGGCCGGGTCCAGGCCAACGACTCCATGTAGAAGATGTAGACGTGGAGCGCGGCGGCGATCCCCGCGAGCACGAGTCCGGCGGTCAACATGGCGGCAGCGTCCCACAGCGGTACGTTGCTGGCCATGACGACGAGGTCACCGGAACCCTGCGCGGGTCGCTCGAGCGTGGTGTTCGACCCCTCGTTGACCGACTACGACTTCGGGCCGGAGCATCCGATGGCACCGCTGCGGGTCGACCTCACCATGCGGCTCGCGGGGGAGTGCGGCGTACTGGACCACCTCGAGCAGGTCCCCGCTCCGATGGCCTCCGACGACCTGCTCGCGACCGTCCATGACCCCGCCCTGATCGAGGCCGTCCAGCGGATGAGCGCGAAGCCGGGTCCGGGCGAGGAGCTGCGCGGGCTCGGCACCGACGACAACCCGGTCTTCCGTGGCATGCACCAGGCGGCGGCGCACATCGTCGGCGCCAGCCACGAGGCGTTCCGACGGGTCTGGACCGGCGAGAGCCTGCACAGCGCGAACGTGACCGGCGGTCTCCACCACGCGATGCCCGACCGTGCGAGCGGCTTCTGCATCTACAACGACGTGGCCGTCGGCATCCGGTGGCTCCTCGACAACGGCGCGCAGCGGGTCGCGTACGTCGACGTCGACGTCCACCACGGCGACGGCGTCGAGGCGATCTTCTACGACGACCCGCGGGTGCTGACGATCTCGCTGCACGAGTCCGGCCAGTTCCTCTTCCCGGGCACCGGCTTCCCGGCCGACACCGGCGGGCCGGAGGCCGAGGGCAGTGCGGTCAACGTGGCGCTGCCGCCCGGCACCAGCGACGCCGGCTGGCTGCGGGCGTTCCACGCCGTGGTGCCGCCGCTGCTGCGCGAGTTCGCGCCCGACGTACTCGTGACCCAGCACGGCTGCGACTCCCACGCCGACGACCCGCTGGCCCACCTGATGCTGAGTGTCGACGGCCAGCGGTCGGCGTACCTCGCCCTCCACGACCTCGCCCACGAGGTCGCCGGCGGTCGCTGGGTCGCCACCGGCGGTGGCGGGTACGCCGTCGTCGGCGTGGTCCCGCGCGCGTGGACCCACCTGCTGGCCGCTGTGGCCGGCCAGCCGCTCGACCCGGCGCTGCTGGTGCCGGAGGCGTGGCGCGAGTACGCGCTGGAGCGGTACGGCGCCGACGCGCCCCGGCGGATGACCGACGGGGGGCTTGCCGACTACCGCCGCTGGGAGGAGGGATTCGACCCCGACGCCTGGCTCGATCGGGCCGTCCAATCGACCCGTTCCGCCGTCTTCCCGCTGCACGGACTCGACCCGCAACCGTAGTCGATCGGTTTGGTCTCGCGCGTTACCGTCAAGCCGACACGCCGAGTTCACAAAAGTTGCAGAGGTGAATCTCTTCCCCACGAGTCACATCTGGCTCTATTCTCACGCCTAGGCGTCCGCAGTTCACGGCTGGGGAAGGCGGTGACGGGCGCGCAGAAAGTGTGGTTGGCCATGGCTTCGTCCCAGGAACGGTCTGAGTCTCGACCGGACCCGAAGTTCCTCACCATCGCCGAGGTGGCGACCATGATGCGCGTCTCCAAGATGACCGTCTACCGACTCGTGCACAGCGGGGAGCTGCCCGCCGTCCGCGTCGGCCGTTCGTTCCGGGTCCCCGAGAGCGACGTCGACGACTACCTCCGCAAGAGCTTCTACAACGCTGGATAGGCCGAGCGTGTCGCAGACGCCCCTCGCCGCCCGGACCTCGCAAGCTCGGCCCACGGGCTTCGGGCCGTGCGGCTTCGCCGCCGTGCGACACGCTGCCGGCCCGCAGTCGAGGCGGTCACGGGGAGAGGCTGCTTGGCGGCAAGACGATCGATGCTTCGACGCACGGTGATGGGACGTTCCTCTCATCTCCGCTCCTGATTCTCCAGACGCTCGCCCGCGCGGCTAGGCTGTGCGAGTCGTCCGACCACCGTCGGTACGGCGATTGTCGAATGCCGGTCCACGGGTCCGGCGTGTTGGAGAGGTCCACGTGGGTTCTGTCATCAAGAAGCGGCGCAAGCGTATGGCGAAGAAGAAGCACCGCAAGCTTCTGAAGAAGACGCGGGTGCAGCGCCGCAAGCTCGGCAAGTGACCCACGCCCCGACAGGGGCGGCAGTTGTGCATTGACCTTGGGTCGATCGGTTGGCTGGGGGAGTCGGGAGTCGTTGGGTATGAGCGGTCGTACCGTTCTCGTCACCGGAGTGTCGCGTGACCTCGGCCGCACCTGCGCCCGCTCGCTAGCGAACGACCCCTCGGTCGAGCGCGTGATCGGCGTCGACGTGATGCCGCCGCGCGGCGACATCGGCGACGTCCAGTTCGTGCGCGCCGACATCCGCAACCCGGTCATCGCCAAGGTGATCGCCCGGGAGGACGTCGACACCGTCGTCCACATGAGCGTCATCGCCACCCCCGGCTCTGCCGGCGGACGCGGCACGATGAAGGAGCTCAACGTCATCGGCACGATGCAGCTGCTCGCTGCCTGCCAGAAGGCCGAGTCGCTGCGCACGCTCGTGGTGAAGTCGACGACCACCGTCTACGGCGCGAGCAACCGAGACCCGGCGATGTTCACCGAGGACCTCGAGCCGCGACGCCCGGCGCGCACCGGCTACGCCAAGGACGTGGCCGAGGTCGAGGGCTACGTCCGCGGATTCGCCCGGCGGCGGCCCGACGTCACCGTCACCACGCTGCGCTGCGCCAACGTCATCGGCCCGCGCGTGGTCAGCCCGGTCACGTCGTACTTCCGGATGCCGGTCATCCCCACCGTGCTCGGCTTCGACCCGCGGCTCCAGTTCCTCCACGAGTCCGACCTCAACCGGGTCCTCCGCCACGCGGTCACCGCCGGCGTCCACGGCACGTTCAACGTCGCCGGCGACGGCGTACTAATGCTGTCGCAGGCCCTGCGCCGGCTCCAGCGCCCGGGCGTCCCGCTGCCCGGCCTCGCCTTCGGCGGCCTCGGATCGGCGCTGCGCTCGGCGCGCTACGCCGACCTGTCGCCCGAGCTGGTCGCCTTCCTCACCTACGGCCGCGGCGTCGACACCTCGCGGATGCGCGACATGCTCGGGTTCGAGCCCCGCTACTCCACCGAGGAGGCGTTCGGTGAGTTCGCCTCCACCCTGCCGCCGACCGGTGGCCGCGCCGACCGGGTGCTGGCCGCTGTCGCCGAACGTCTGCCCGAGGTCACCGACGACCGCCCGCCCGCTCTGACCGTTACCGGAGGTAGCGATGGGTGACGCCGAGATCATCCCGATCGGCACTCGCGGCCGGCCCGGCCGCGGCACGGGCACGCGCCCGTCGGCGGCTGCCCGCAACCTGGCGGGCAAGGGTCGCTCCGGCGCTGCGAAGCCGGACGCGCCGACCGAGAAGCCGGACAGCGCGGAAGCCACCCCCGCCGACGAGGCCGCTCCGTCGGCGCCTCCTGCCGACCCGCCCGAAGCGCAGTCGGTGATCCCGCTCCTGGGTGACGAGGTCATGCCGCTCACTCCCTCCGAGTCCGCGGCGCCGGCGATCTCGCCGCGCCTCACGGTCACCGAGCGCGAGGCGCCCGGCATCCCGATCGGCGACTGGCTGTCGGCGATCCAGGCGGCCGCACGCGAGGTCTTCGGCGACCAGTGGGAGTCCCAGCTCGCCCACTTCCTTGCCTTCCTCCGCCGTCGTCTCACGGGCGACTACGTCGTCGACGAGTTCGGCTTCGACCCGGAGATCACCGAGCGGTTCTTCATGACCGCGCTGCGGCCGATCGCGCAGAAGTGGTTCCGGATCGAGGTCCGCGGCGCCGAGAACATCCCGACGACCGGCGGGGCGCTGATCGTCTCCAACCACTCCGGCACGGTGCCGGTCGACGCGCTGATGACCATGTTCTCGGTGCGCGACCAGACCGACCGCTACCTGCGCTCGCTGGGTGCCGACCTCGTCTTCCGGCTCCCGTTCGTCGGCGCCGTCGCCCGCAAGGGCGGTGCCACGCTCGCGTGCGCGGAGGACGCGGAGCGGATGCTCGCCGGCGGTGAGCTGGTCGGCGTCTGGCCGGAGGGCTTCAAGGGCATCGGCAAGCCGTACTCGCAGCGCTACAAGCTGCAGCGGTTCGGCCGCGGTGGCTTCGTGTCCGCCGCCCTGCGCACCCAGGTGCCGATCGTGCCGCTGTCCGTCGTGGGCGCGGAGGAGATCTACCCGCTGGTCGGCAACGTCCCGGCGCTGGCGCGGCTGATCGGGGTGCCCTACATCCCGATCACCCCGCTCTTCCCGTGGCTCGGGCCGCTCGGCATGGTGCCGCTGCCGTCGAAGTGGCTGCTCGAGTTCGGCGAGCCGATCCGCACCGACGAGTACGACGACGGCGCCGCCGAGGACCCGATGCTCGTCTTCAACGTCACCGACCAGGTGCGGGAGACGATCCAGCAGACGCTCTACAGCCTGCTGATGCAGCGCAACTCGGTCTTCAAGTAGGGCGCGAGCGCGTGCTGGGCGATCCCAGCGCCTGCGATGCGCTCAGGAGCGCTGGTCGGACTGTGCGATGGCTAGGACCCGGGGGTCACCAGCCCGGACTCGTAAGCCAGAACCACCGCCTGGGCGCGGTCACGCAGTCCGCACTTGGAGAACAGGCTGCCCAGGTGGGTCTTGACGGTGGCTTCGCCGAGGGAGAGCCGGTCGGCGATCTCCCGGTTGTTGAGCCCGTGGCCGACCAGCTCGAGGACCTCTCGTTCCCGCGCGGTGAGCCGGTCGAGCAGTCCGGTCGCCTGGGGTCCCCGCAGGAAACGCTCGACGAGCTTCCTGGTGATGGACGGTGACAGCAGCTCGTCGCCCTGCGCCACCAGTCGGATCGCGTGCAGGAGCTGGCTCCTGGGCACGTCCTTGAGCAGGAAACCGGCGGCGCCTGCCTTCAGGGCGCGGTATACGTAGTCGTCACGGTCGAACGTGGTGAGCATCAGCACTGCAGGCCCGGGGCCGGCTTGTGAGGCGATGCGCTCCACGACCTCCAGGCCGTCCAGGCGCGGCATCTGGATGTCGAGGACGAGCACGTCGGGGCGGTGCCGAGCCACCGCGCTGAGCGCTTGCACGCCATCGGTGGCCTCGGCGACGACCTCGATGTCGTCCTGGAGGTCGAGGATCGCGCGGAGTCCTTCGCGGACCAGTCCGTGGTCCTCGGCGAGGACGACGCTGATCATCGGCCCACCTCTCGCGGGAGCCGGGCACGCACCCGCCACCCGGACCCGTGCGGACCGGCCACCAGCTCGCCGCCCAGGAGCTCGGCACGCTCGCGCATCCCGAGCAACCCGAAGCCGGCCGGGCCGCCATCGTCGTAGGCGCCCGGCCCGGCGTCACACACCTCGATCTCGAGACCGTCACCGCCACGAACCATCACCGACGCCTGCCGACAAGAGGAGTGACGCAGCACGTTCGTCAGGCTCTCCTGGACGATGCGGTACGCCGCCGCCTCCACTGCCGACGAGACCGGCGTCCGGTCTGCCGTGGCGTCGAGGGCGACGCTCAGCCCGGCTGCCCGGTAGCGCTGCAGCAGCTGGTCGAGCTGGTCGAGGCGAGGCTGCCCGACGGCGTCGTCCTCTTGGCGGAGTGCGCCGAGGATCTGTCGGGTCTCGGCGAGCGATGAACGTCCGACCTCCTGGATCCGGGCCAGCGAGGTGGCCACGCGCTCGTCGTCCCGGCCGAGTGCTCCCTCACCGGCCTCCGCGTGCAAGACCACAGCGCTGAGGGACTGGGCGAGTGAGTCGTGCAGGTCGCGGGCGATGCGGCCGCGCTCGGCGGCGACCACCAGCTTGGCGTGCGCCTCGCGCTCGGCCAGGAGCTCCTCGGTGAGCTGGCGGAGCTCCTCGCTTCGGCGGCGCCACTGACGAAGCGAGGCGCCCGCGGCCGCGGGCACACCAAGCAGGATCAGGGGGAACACGTAGTCGCCCGGTGTCCTACTGCCCGCCGCGGCGCTGTTGGTCAGGGCGGCGAAAACCACCGCGGTGACGCAGAGGGCGGCGGTGCGCGCGGGCCTCAGCGCCGACACGGTGTAGGTCGCCAGCATCAGGCCGAGGAGCTGTGCAACGGTGAACTGGTCCTCCCCCCGTGCCGTGAGCAGGGTGAGCGCACCCACACCGACCAGGACCACGGTGATCGGCGCCCGGGACCGCCAGGCGAGGGGTGCGGTGGCGAGCACGGCGATGGCCGCTGCCCGTCGGCCGTCCACGCCACCGGTGGTCCACACGTCGACCTGGCCGGCGGCCAGCAGGGCGGCGGCCAGCACGGCGTCGACACGGCTCGTCCGGCTGATGGTCACCGAGCCACGGTAGCCACGCCCGGTCGGCGGCGCGTCCGATTCCGGGTGGACCCGACTCCACCTTCAGTCGCACCCGGACCAGACCTGGGCCTGAGGTGGCAAGCCGGCGGCGTTCCTACGGTCGTGATCCCAGGTACTCCCGAAAGGAACGACCATGACCACCTCGCTCTCATCTACCACCGCCTCCGCCTCCGGACGACGGCTCGACCTCGGCTCCACCTTGACCCTCCGGGTCAGCGCCATCGCGTTTGCGGCGGCATACGTCGTCGCGATGTTCCTGCCCACGCTGCCCGAAGGGGCGTACTCCGACGCCCGGGTGCTGGCGCTGCTCGAGGACCCCGCTGACCGGACCCGGATTATCGTCGGTGGGTACGCCCTGGTCGCCGCGGCGATCTTCCTGCTGGTCTTCACGGCCAGCCTGGCCGCCCGGATCGGCCGCGAAGTCCGCCCGACGGGGCTCGGCATGGCCCTGCCATCCGCCGGCGTCTACGCCGCGATACTGGCGGCCGCCGCCGCCCTGTTCAGCAGCATCCCCATGGGCGTCGCGCTGGGTGAGCTCGAGGCCGGGACCGACCCGTACCTGTACAGGGTCCTGAGCAACACGGGCTTCCACCTGATGCTCGTCGGCGGCCTCGGCGTCGCGAGCGTGCTCGTTGCGTCCGTGTCGATCGCACTCCGCCGAGTCGAGAGCGCACCCCGTTGGCTCCCGGTGACCGGCTTCGTCGTGGCGCCGCTCCTGTGGCTCGGCTTCGCCTGGGTCCCGCAGTTCCTGCTGCCACTGTGGGCGATTGCCGTGGCCGGCGGGCTCGACGGACGGCTCGGTGCGACTCACCCGGAGCACTGAGCCGCCGACGAGGTCGTCACGGACCGACCGTCAGGCGGATCACACCGCCGCTGTCGGGCTAGGAGGATGCCTGGGCGCTGCGCTAGTTGCCGAGGATGCCGTTGACGAGGCCGTCGACGCCGTCGACGACTCCGTTGACGGCGTCGAGGTCGCCGGAGTGGTCGCGGTCGATCCCGTCAGTGATCTTGTCGCCGAGGTCGCCGAGCGGGCCGCTGACCTCTTCGGGCTCGTCGATCGGGTCGATGACCGGCGCCACGTCGGTGTCGTCCACGGGCTCCGTGGTGGGGCCGCCGTTGTTGCGGTTGCCGTCGGTCCTGGTCGGCTCGACCGGCTCGTCGCCCGCCATCCCCTCGGCCTCCTGGCGGAGGTCCTCGATGGGGATCGCCAGCGCGCTGCCCTCGAAGTCCAGCAGCCCGTCCGTGACCAGGGCCATCGGCGCGGTGGCGAACTCCGGGAGCTCGGTGACGCCGCCCTCGCCGCAGGTCGGGCAGACCTGGAAGGCGGCCGTGTCGGCCTGCGCCACCGACTGGGCGGCGGTGATGAGGGCCGCTCGGGCGTCGGCCGGGACCACGTCGCCGAGGGCGTCGAGATCGCCCATCGACCGTGCGGTGAAGGTACGGAGCTCGCCGATCGCAGTCTGGTCGCCGGTCGCGGCGTAGTCGTCGAGCGCCAGCTCGGTGGCCTGGTTGGACTGCTCGGTGAAGTCCTGCAGGGTCTCGGCCACGATGCTGGCGTCAGCGCCTTCGGCGGTGAGCTGCTTGGCTTCCTGGAGTCGCTGCTCGGCGTGGGCGATCAGCGTCTCGGCCTTGGCGGCATCGCCGGACTGGAGGTTGGTGTGGGCGTTCTCGATGGCCCGCTTGACGGGGTAGAGGACCTCGCCCGGCAGCGCGGCCTGCGAGGCCATCGCCATCGAGCCCGAGGCGGCGACGATCGCGAAGCCGCCGAGCACCGTGGCCATCCGACGCTCGCGCACACCGTTCCGCTGCTGCGGGGTGAGTCGCAGGCGCAGGGCGTCGTCGACGGGGCGCGCCTGGCGGGCGGCCTCGACCATCAGCTGGCTGCGCAGGTCGGAGACGAAGTCGGGGCGGGCCGTGACCGTCGGCACGGTCTGGAGGGCCCCGACGACCTCGAGCAGGTCGACGTACGCGGTGGCGTTGTGGCGCGCCGGGGCATGGCCCGACAGCAGCGCGTCGAACTCGTCGGCGCGGCGCCTGCTCACGAACGCCCCGGTCATGCGTGCCATCCTTGATCGATGTGGTGTTCCCACCCGGGCAACGACCGCGCGGGAGCGTTGGTTACGCCCGATCGGGCGTGACCTGCATCGTCCATCCTGACTAGGGCGGCATAGCCCGAACGGGTCATGCGGAGAAGCGCGCTCATCGCAGCCCCTCCGGCATCAGCTTGGCGAGGTTGCGGACGCCGCGGAGCTGGAGCTGCTTGATCGCGCCTTCGCTCCGCCCGAGCACCTGGGCGGTCTCGGCGATGCTCATGCCCTGGAGGAAGCGCATGACCAGACAGTCCTTCTGCTCGTTCGGCAGCTCGGTGAGCGCCTCGAGCAGGATCTCGTTGGTGAGGCTGGCGAGTACGGCGGTCTCGGGCCCGTCAGTCGCGTCGTCGTGCTGGCCCATGTCCTCGGTCGTCATCTCGAGGCGGGTCCGCCCGGCCTTGAAGTGGTCGGTGGCGAGGTTGCGGGCGATCGTCATCAGCCAGGCGCCGAAGTCCTTGCCCTGCCACCGGAACGACGCCATGTTGCGCAGCGCGCGGAAGAACGTCTCCGACGTCAGGTCCTCGGCGACGACGACCGACCGGGTGCGGTAGTAGAGGAAGCGGTAGATCGACGGCTGGTAGTGGTCGTAGAGCAGGCCGAACGCGTCGGCGTCACCGCCGCGGGCCAGCTCGACCAGTCCGATCAGCCGTTCGCGCTCCTCGGGCGACTCCTCCGACGACGCTGCGAGCTTGGCGTCACCGAAGCCGCGGCCCGCTTCGTGGTCGGAGCCGTACGCCGCGTCGACCTCGCTCAGCAGCCAGCCGAACGGTGACGGACGGCCGGCGGCGGGCGCGGGCGCTCCGCCGGCGAGGGCGAGCGCGGGGGCCGGGGGAGGCAGCAGAGCGGACGCGACGACCGCGCGCAGGGCCGCAAGGCCGCGCGTGATGTCCTCGTCCAGGCTCACCGGTTTCCCTCCCAGGTTGACGCCCCACAGGGATCTTAGGGCCGATAGGCCCCCAGTGAAACCAGAATGGTCACCCCGGCGCATGTAATCGGATCTGGTCATCTGTCACGTCAGCGGAGGTGGCGTCGTACCTGCCTCCGGACCAGCACGCTGGCCACCGCCGCGCCGGACGCCGCCGAGCCGACGACGAGCCCGGCCCGCGCCGCCTTGCGGCCGGTCCGGTAGTCGCGCACCCGCCACCCGTGCTCACGGGCGTAGGAACGCAGCTTCGGGTCCGGGTTGATCGCGCACGGGTCGCCGACCAGGGTCAGCATCGGCAGGTCGTTGTAGGAGTCGGAGTACGCCGAGCACTGGGCGAGGTCGAGTCCCTCGCGCTCGGCGAGCGCGATGATCGCCTCGGCCTTCGCCGGGCCGTGCAGCATGTCGCCGACCAGGCGGCCGGTGTAGACGCCGTCCTCGTGCTCGGCGACGGTGCCCATCGCGCCGGTGAGGCCGAGCCGCCGGGCGATCACCTGGGCGATCTCGATGGGTGCGGCCGTGACCAGCCAGACCCGCTGGCCCTCGTCGAGGTGCAGCTGGGCGAGGGCGCGGGTGCCGGGCCAGATCCGGTGCGCCATCGCCTCGTCGAAGATCTCCTCGCCCAGCTCCTCCAGCTCGGCGACCGTGTGACCGGCGATGAAGGCCAGCGCGGAGTTGCGCGCCTCGGCGACGTGCTCGGGATCCTCGACCCCGACGAACCGGAAGTAGGCCTGCTTGTAGGCGGCGCCGAGCAGGTCGCGGGTGGTGAAGAACTTCCGGCGGTAGAGACCGCGCGCGAGGTGGAAGATGCTCGCGCCCTGCATCACCGTGTTGTCGACGTCGAAGAACGCCGCGGCGCTTGCGTCGGCCGGTGTCGTCAGCGCCGTCTCGACCTCGGCGGCGGCCGCGGCGGCCTCGCCGGCGAGCTTGGAGCGCTGCTTCAGGTTGAGCCGCTTGGCGCGGTCGGAAGGCGCTGCCATAGGGAAAGACTAGTTGGGCCGGATGATTTGCGGACTCGCGAGTCCCGACACCCAACCTGCGTAGGATCGCGGTCATGTCTGTCCCCGACGTGGCCGCTCTCGTGAGCACCGCCGCAGCCGAGGCAGGAGACCGGCTCGCGGTCGTCGAGGCAGGCGGCCGCGGGATGACCTGGACCGAGCTCGACGCCGAGGTGACCCGGGTCGCCAGCGGTCTCGGCGCGGCGGGGATCGTTGCCGGGCACCGGGTGCTGCTGGCGCTCGGCAACCGGATGGAGTTCGTGACGGCGTACCTCGCTGTGCTGCGCGCGCAGGCCGTCGCCGTACCCGTCAATCCCGGCTCCACGCCCGACGAGCTGACCCGGATGCTCGCCGACTCCGGTGCGCGGCTCGCGTTCGCCGACCCCGACACCGTGGGCGCCGTGCGGACGGCCGTCGGCACCGTCGCGGAGCGCGACAGCCGGTCGGTGCGGACCGTCGTCGTCGGCTTGGAGCCCGCGCCGGGCGAGCAGTCGTACGACGTCCTCCGGGCGGTCGAGCCCCGGGACGTCCCGCCGCTGCGGGACCCCGAGAAGCTCGCGGTGCTGCTCTACACGAGCGGCACCTCCGGGCTGCCGCGGGCGGTGATGCTGACGCACCGCGCCCTGATCGCGAACATCGAGCAGGTCGCCGCCGTCAAGCCGCCGATGATCCACAGCGACGACGTGGTGCTCGGTGTGCTGCCGCTGTTCCACGTCTACGGCCTCAACGCGGTGCTCGGCGGTGTGCTGCGGCACCGCGCCAAGCTGGTGCTCGCCGACCGGTTCGACCCCGAGGGCACGCTCGACCTGATCGAGGACGAGGCCTGCAGCGTGGTGCCCGTCGCGCCGCCGGTCTTTGCGTACTGGCGCGACATCGAGGCCCTCGAGGAGCGGCTCGGTCCGGTGCGGCTGGTGCTCTCCGGCTCGGCGCCGCTCGCCGCCGAGGTGATCGACGAGTTCACCCAGCGCACCGGTGTCCCGGTGCACCAGGGCTACGGCCTCACCGAAGCCGCGCCCGTGGTCACCACCACGCTCCGCTCGGAGAAGTCCGAGCCGGGCTCGGTGGGTGCGGCGCTCGACGGCATCGACCTGCGGCTGGTCGACGACGAAGGGGTGCCGTTGAGCGGCGCCGCCCTCACCGACCCGGGCGAGATCGAGATCCGCGGCGCCAACCTCTTCAGCGGCTACTGGCCCGACGGCGCCGACGGCCCGGACACCGACGGCTGGTGGCCCACCGGCGACGTCGGCGTGCTCGACGCGGCCGGCGACCTGCACCTCGTCGACCGGGTCAAGGAGCTGGTCATCGTCTCCGGGTTCAACGTCTACCCGACCGAGGTCGAGGCCGTGATCCTCGAGCTGCCGGACGTGCGCGAGGCAGCTGTCATCGGCACCGAGGACGAGCTGACCGGCGAGGCAGTCGTGGCGTACGTCGTACCCGCGGAGTCGGGCGCCGACCCCGAGGCGCTGGCGGCGGCTGTGCAGGCGCACTGCGGCGACCGGCTGGCCCGGTTCAAGCAGCCCACCCGGCTCGAGGTCGTCGCCGAGCTGCCCCACACCGGCACCGGGAAGGTGCAGAAGGGCCGGTTGCGCGGGCAGGAGCGCCGCCGCTCCCTCGGGCTCCTGGAGTGACCAGCAAGCCGGAGCCGAGGGTGACGTTCTACACGCGCCCCGGCTGCCACCTGTGCGACGAGGCACGGGTCCTCATCGAGGCGGTCTGTGCCGAGCTGGGCGAGGAGTACGTCGAGATCTCGATCGACGACGACCCCGACCTGCAGCGCCGGTTCGGCGACGAGATCCCGGTGACGTTCGTCGACGGGCGGCAGCACGACTACTGGCGGGTCGACCCCGCCCGCCTCCGGCGGGCCCTCGCCGGCTGACGACACGGACCCTCTAGGTTTTGGGGCGTGACGGGGCGGGCGCGACGCGTGGGGACGCTGGCGGGCATCGCGGTCGTCCTCGCGGTGCTGCTGCTCAGCCACCGGTTCGGGCGCGCCGACCCGACGGGCGACTACCGCCCCGTGCTGGTGCCGGACGGGCTGGCGCTCGGCTGCTACCCGCTCCCCGGTGGTGTCACGTTCGACTTCGGCTACCAGCTTCGGCGCGACGGCGATGTCGAGGTCGACGGTGAGAAGCGCCGCGTCCTGTTCGCGCAGTACGACGAGATGGACGAGGACGAGGCGCTCGCCGCGATCGTCGACGACTTCGCCGAGGCCGGCTTCGTCGCCTCCGAGCGGCCCGCGCCGCCGTACGACGCCGTGCTCCGCCGGCCGGGCGACGCGAGAGCCGACGTGGTGCGGGCGGTGGTCGAGCCGCTCCCCGGGGTCGAGGACGACACGATCGTCCGCGGAACCTTCGAGCTGGACCTCCCGGTCGCCGAGCTCGCGTCCGACGCACCCGACTGCGACGACCCCTCGTCCACGAAGCGCTGGGACGAGGACTCATGACGGCCGCCACCGACCTCGTGACCCGGGTCGCGGCCCGGATGCCGCGCCCCGACGTACTGCTGCTCTGGCTGCTGGGCGCGCACGTCATGCTCAAGCTGCTCATCTACCCGCTGACGATGGATGCTCCGGCGTACAACGACGAGCAGCAGTACTACGACGGCGCTCGAGCCCTCTCCAACCTGCTGCGCGACACCTTCGCCTTCACCTCGCCCGACAGCGCGGAGCTCGAGCGCAACGTCGTCGCGTCCGGCTGGTTCATGCCCGGCATGGCGATCCTGATGACGCCGTTGTTCGTCGTGATCCCCGACGCCGCGGACCCGCTCTGCCGCGCCTACCTCGGGCTGGCGAACCTGCTGGTGCTGCTGTGGGCGGTGCGGTCGGTCCGTCAGCGCCTGGGCTCCGGATACGCCGCCCTGTTCGTCGCGTTCCCCGCCCTGTTGCCGAGCTGGGTGCTGATGTCGTTCACGGCGTACGGCGACCCCCTCAGCGGCGTCGTGCTGATCGTGCTGGTCGCCCACGTCGTCGACATGATCCGCAAGATGCGGGCCAGCGAGCCGCCGGCGTGGAAGGAGGCGCTCCAGCTCGGCCTCCTGGCGATCGCCGTCCTCTACCTGCGCTCGAGCACGTCGATCGTGCTCGCCGTCCTCGGCTGCGTCACGCTGGTCGCGGCGCTGGTGCTGCTCAAGGGCGCCCAGCGTTGGCGGGCTCTCACCGCCGCCGGGCTCGCCGGCGTGGTCTTCGTGATGCTCCTCGCGCCGTGGTCGATCGCCGCGTCGAAGGCCCTCGACACGCGCGTGGTCACCACGACCACCGTGCCGATCTCGCTCGCCAACACCTTCGGCGACCGGGAGCAGGTGTGCTTCGGCAAGTGCGACCCCGACAGCTACCTGTGGTTCCGCCCGCTCCGCTACGCCCGCGAGGTCGCCCGGGTGACCGGCGAGTCCGAGGTCGAGGTCGAGAAGCAGATGTCCGACTACGCGCTGCGCGACCTCGAGCGCCAGGAGTACGCGCGCCAGGCGTGGTGGAACATCGGCTCCTACTTCTTCATCCCCGCCAACTTCACCCGCTACATCGCGCCGGAGGAGGGGCGGGGCCCCGTGGGTCAAGTCGGGCAGGGGATCGTGTGGGTGTTGACGTACCTCCTCTACGTGCCGGTGCTCGTGCTGATGCTGCTCTCGATGCTCTTCGTCCAGCTCCGGTCGCTGGAGGCGCAGATCCTGGACACGCTCACCAAGGTCGCGCTCCTCGCCCTCTTCGTCCAGCCGTTCGTCCACATCGCCGGGTCCCGCTACTGGACGACCGCCGGGCCGCTGTTCGTCGTCGCCGCCGCAGGCTTCCTCCGCGAGTCCCACGTACGACGAAGCCACGCCCATCCGGTGCGCGAGCGGCTCGACGGCACCGACGCCCGGCTCAGCCAGTGGCTCAAGCCGATCCAGCTGACGCTGTCCGGTGTGTTCGGGCTGGTGATCGTGGTGCTCGGCCTGATGGCCATCTAGCCGCTCCGGCGGTGGGCCACGTGAGGGCTTACCGAAACCGGCACGGAACACCGCGGCCGACGGGACCGGGGACCCGGTCACCGCGACCAGCGTACTGCCCGGCTCCAGCGGCGACGGCGCGCCGGTGCACGTCACCGCGCACGCGCAGTGGCTGGTGGCGCCTGCGATCACCGGGATCGCCCCGCCCTCGGGTCCCTTGGCCGGGGGCACCGAGGTGGTGATCACCGGTAGCGGTTTCACCGGCGCCACCGCGGTCAGCTTCGGCGTGAGGAACCCGGCCACCAGCTTCACGGTCGACTCCGACATCCAGATCACCGCGATCTCACCGGCCTCGGCGACCGCGACCACGCGCAACGTCCGGGTCACCACGGGAGGGGGCACCAGCCCGGCGGTGGCCGCGGACCTGTTCACCTGGCAATGAGCCGCTGAAGACCTCGGCAGGGCGAGGTCGCCTCAGCCGGACTCCACGCGGACACTAGAGTTCGCGCATGCCCGATCCCACCGACTCGGACGTCACAGAGCGGCGCCGGATCGCGTACGTCCTGCCCGTCTACAACGAGCAGGACAACATCGCGGTGTTCCACGCCGCGCTCAGCGAGGCGACCGATGCCCGGAGCGACCTCGACTTCGAGTTCGTCTACGTCAACGACGGCAGCCGTGACGACTCGCTCGAGCGGCTTCTCGAGCTGCGCGCCAAGGACCCGCGGGTCACCGTGCTCTCCCTGTCGCGCAACTTCGGCCACCAGCTCGCCGTGACCGCCGGTCTCGACCTGGTCGCCGAGGACGCCTCGGCGGACGCCGTGATCGTGATGGACACCGACCTCCAGGACCCGCCCAAGGTCAGCGTGCAGATGCTCGACCTGTGGGAGGACGGCGTCGACGTCGTCTACGGCCAGCGCCGCAGCCGCAAGGACACCGTGTTCAAGCGGAGCACGGCGTACCTCTTCTACTGGGCGCTCGACCGGCTCGCCTCGATCGAGATCCCGCGCAACGTCGGCGACTTCCGGCTGATGGACGCCAGGGTGGTCGCCGAGGTCGCGCGCTACCGCGAGCACGGCCGGTTCCTCCGCGGCATCGTGGCCGACGTGGGCTTCCGGCAGGAGGCGCTGCTCTTCGACCGCGACGAGCGGTTCGCCGGCGAGACCGGCTACCCGCTGCGCAAGATGCTCAGCTTCGCGGCCAACGGCATCCTGGGCTTCTCGACCGCGCCGCTGCGGATGATCAGCCGGCTGGGGATCTTCATCTCCCTGCTGAGCGTGCTGCTCGCGATCTACGTCCTCTTCGTCCGGCTGTTCCGCCCGGACCAGTCCGTCCCCGGTTGGGCGTTCCTCGGCGTCGGCATGTTCCTGCTGGGCGGCATCCAGCTGATCATGATGGGCGTGATCGGCATGTACCTCGGTCGCGTCTACATCGAGGCCCAGGACCGGCCGCTCTACTCCCTCGCCCTGGTCGCGCGCGACGGTGCGCCACCCCATCCGCGCCGGCACCGGGACATGGGTCAGGACGACCCGGGAGTGATCTCCTGACCAGCCGCGTCCCCTGGACGGCGGTACGGTTCGCCGGGGTCGGCGTCGTCAACACCGCGATCGACTGGGCGCTGTTCCTGGTGCTGCACGACCGGCTCGGGATCACGCTCGCGAACTTCTGCTCGTCGAGCGCGGGCATGGTGTTCAGCTTCGTCGTCAACGGGCTCTTCACGTTCCAGGCCGAGCGGCTGACGCTGCGCCAGGCCGCGCTGTTCGTCGCGACCACGGGCGCCGTGATGTGGGTCGCGCAGCCGCTCCTGATCCACGGCTGGCTGTGGGTCCTGGAGCATCTCGTCGAGGACGGCGACCTGCGGCTGGCAGCGGCCAAGCTCGCCTCGATCGCGTGCAGCCTGGTGCTCAACTTCGCTGCTTACCGGTTCGTGGTGTGGCCCATCACACACCACGCTGAGGCGGGGGCCGGTCACTAGATCTCATCCCCTCGATCTCTGACGGGCGGTGATTTGTTCTCCCATTCACAAACTCTTAAAGTGATCTGGCCGGTTCCCGATCCGAACGACAGGACCGGCTGGAAAGTAGAGCAGTGACCGCACGGAGTTCGAGCGAGACGACCCGGGTGATCCCGGAGGCGACGGTCGCGCGCCTGCCCGTCTACCTGCGGGCGCTCACCGCGCTCGCCGACGCCGGCATCCGCACCTGCTCCAGCGAGGACCTCGCCACTGCCGCCGGCGTCAACAGCGCCAAGCTCCGCAAGGACCTGTCCTACCTCGGCAGCTACGGCACCCGCGGTGTCGGCTACGACGTCGACTACCTGCGCTACCAGATCGCTCGCGAGATCGGCGTGACCCAGGACTGGCCCGTGGTCATCGTCGGCATCGGAAACCTCGGTCACGCGCTGGCCAATTACTCGGGCTTCCGCAGTCGGGGCTTCCGCGTCGTGGCCCTGCTCGACGCCGACCCGGAGCGGCACGAGGAGATCGTCGCCGGCGTACCCGTGCGTCCGTTCGCCGACCTCGAGGCGATCGCCCGTGAGCATGCCGTCGCGATCGGGGTCATCGCCACGCCGGCCGGGTCCGCGCAGGACGTCGCCGACCAGATGGTCGCCGCCGGCATCACCAGCATCCTGAACTTCGCACCGGCCGTGATCTCGGTGCCCGACGGCGTCGACGTACGCAAGGTCGACCTCTCGATCGAGCTGCAGATCCTCGCCTACCACGAACAGCGCAAGGCTCATGAGCACGCGCGTGTCGACGCCGATGACCACGGCGCCGCCGCCCTAGCTGTTGGAGGTGACGCATGAGCGTCCTCGTGGTCGGCATCTCCCACAACTCGGCCCCGGTCGCGCTGCTCGAGCGGGTCGCGCTCGACGACGACGGCGTGCAGAAGCTGATGGCCGACGCGGCCGCCTGCGACCACGTCGCGGAGGCCACGGTCATCGCGACCTGCAACCGGGTCGAGATCTACACCGAGGTCGACCGCTTCCACGGCAGCGTCGAGTCGCTCTCGCGGCTCCTCGTCGACCGTGCCGGCGCGACGACCGAGGCGATGCTCCCGCACCTCTACGTCCACTACGACGACGGCGCGATCTCGCACCTGTTCCAGGTCGCTGCCGGTCTCGACTCGATGGCGGTCGGGGAGGGCCAGATCCTCGGCCAGACCCGGGAGGCACTGCGCCGCGGCCAGGAGCTCGGCACCGTCGGCCCCGCCCTCAACACGCTGTTCCAGCAGGCGCTCCGGGTCGGCAAGCGCAGCCGTGCCGAGACCGCGATCGACCAGGTCGCCCCCACCCTGGTGTCCGCCGCGCTCGACCAGCTCGACGGCGCGAGCGACGCCGTCCAGGGCAAGGACGTCGTCGTCATCGGCGCCGGCGCGATGGCCGGGCTGGCCACCGCCACCGTCGCGCGCATGGGCGCCGGGCGGGTCGCGGTCGTCAACCGGTCGCTGGACCGGGCCCGGCGGCTGGCGTCCCAGTACGACGCCCGGGCCGTCGCGATGACGGGACTCGCCGAGGCCCTGGCCGACGCCGACGTGCTCATCACCTGCACCGGCTCCTCCGGCACCCTCGTCAGCCGCGACCTGCTGGCGACGGCGCGGGCCGGGGTGGCGGACCGGCCGCTCGCGATCGTCGACCTCGCGCTCCCGCACGACGTCGACCCGGACGCGGCCGACCTGCCCGGCGTCACGCTGGTCGGGCTCGCCCAGCTCGCCGAGGCGCTCCACGACGGGACGAGCGGGGCCGAGGTGCTCGAGGTCCGCCGGATCCTCGGCGAGGAGGTCACCGCTTTCCTCGCCGCCCGCCGCCAGGCCAGTGTCACGCCGACCGTCGTCGCACTCCGCTCGATGGCGACGTCCGTCGTCGATGCCGAGATGACCCGCCTCGAGAGCCGGCTCCCCGACCTGGACGAGCAGGTCCGCGCCGAGATCCGCCACGCCGTCCGCCGGGTCGCCGACAAGCTTCTCCACGAGCCCACCGTCCGGGTCAAGGAGCTCGCCAACGAGCAGGGCGCGGTGTCCTACGCCGCGGCGCTCGCCGAGCTCTTCGCGCTCGACCCCGAGGCCGTCGACGCCGTCACCCGGCCGATCGGCGTGCCCGAGGAGGGTGCGCCGTGACCGGGACGAGCCCTTCCGTCGCCACCGACCGCCGCACGCTCCGGGTCGGCACCCGGCGCAGCCTGCTGGCGACCACCCAGGCCGAGCAGGTCGCGGCCATGGTCCGTGACCGGCTCGGCGTCGACACCGAGCTGGTCGAGGTCACGACCGAGGGCGACCGGAGCCAGGCGGCCGGCACGCCGCTCCCGGAATCCCCGACGACCGGCGTGTTCGTCGGCGCGCTCCGACAGGCCCTGCTCGCTGGTGAGATCGATCTCGCCGTGCACTCGCTGAAGGACCTGCCGACCTACCCCGAGACGGGGATCGCCCTGGTCGCCGTACCCCCGCGCGAGGACCCCCGCGACGTCGTCGTCGCCCGCGACGGCCTCACCCTCGGCGAGCTCCCGGCCGGCAGCAAGGTCGGCACCGGGTCCCCGCGACGGGCCGCCCAGCTGCATGCCCTCGGCCTCGGTTTGGACGTCGTCGCCATTCGTGGCAACGTCGATACCCGGATCGCCAAGGTGCGGGCAGGAGAGTGTGACGCGGTGGTGCTGGCGCGGGCCGGGCTGGCCAGGATCGGGCGGCTGGACGAGGTGAGCGAGGTGCTCGACCCCCTCCAGATGCTGCCCGCACCCGGTCAGGGTGCGCTCGCTGTCGAGTGCCGCGCCGACGACCCGCTCGCCGACCTTCTCACCGTGCTCGACGACCCGGCGACCCACGCAGCCGTACTCGCGGAGCGCACCGCCCTCGCCACGCTGGAGGGCGGCTGCTCCGCGCCGATCGGCGCCCTGGCCGACGTCGCCGAGGGCGAGGACGGCCCCGAGCTGTGGCTGCGGGCCGTCGTGCTCTCGACCGACGGGACGCTCGCCGTACGACGCTCCGCCTCCGCACCGCTGACCGACACCGCAGCAGCCGCCCACCTGGGGGCGCAGCTGGCGCAGGAGCTGCTCGACGAGGGCGCCGGCCAGCTCGACTCCGCTTCCCCCACTCCCCATCACCCCGGCCCCAACCCCGCCGCCCCCACCGCAGGATCGACAGAGGTGCACAACGCATGACGCGAAAGACAGCCCCCTCCCCGGCTGCCAAGTCCACGGCCACGGCCACCCACGCCGGCGGCGTGGCGTTCGTCGGCACCGGTCCCGGTGACCCGGAGCTGCTGACCGTGCGCGCGCTCCGGTTGATCGAGGAAGCGGACGTCCTCATCACCGAGGCGCCGGAGCACCACGACCTCATCGCCCGCGTGCGCGGCGGGTCCCCCGACGGCACCGACGGCCCCGAGGTCATCGACGGCGGCTTCGGCGAGGACGGTCAGCCCCTCACCCACGCCTCCCGCGCCAAGGTGGTCGTCAAGCAGGCGAAGCGCGGGCTGCGCGTCGTACGGCTGCTCGCCGGCGACCCCTTCCTCTACGCGTCGGGACCCGAGGAGGCGCAGGCCGTCGCCAAGGCCGGCCTGGCGTTCGAGATCGTCCCCGGTGTGTCGTCGGTCGGCGCGGTCCCGGCGTACGCCGGCATCCCGCTCACCACCAAGGACCACCGCGAGGTCACCGTCGTCACCTGTGGCGACCGGGTCGACTGGAGCCGCTACTGCAGCACCCCGACCCTGGTGCTGCTGTCGGCCGTCGGCCAGATCGGTGACATCGCCAAGGACCTGATCGCCGCGGGCAAGTCGCCGGAGACGCCGGTCGCGATGACCCGGGTCGGCACCACCACCGAGCAGCAGACCGTGACCTCGACCCTCGCCCGGATCGCCGCCGACGCGCGCGCCGCCCGGATCGCCCCGCCGGCGATCACCGTGGTCGGATCCGTCGTCGACCTGCGCTCGACGCTGTCGTGGTTCGAGACCAAGCCGCTCTTCGGCTGGCGGGTGCTGGTGCCCCGCACCAAGGAGCAGAGCGCGACCCTGTCGGCGCGGCTGCGCCACTACGGCGGCGTGCCCGAGGAGGTGCCGACCATCTCGGTCGAGCCGCCCCGCAACCCGCAGCAGATGGACAAGGCCGTCCGCGGCCTGGTCGAGGGCCGCTACGAGTGGATCGCGTTCACCTCGGTCAACGCGGTCAAGGCCGTCCGCGAGAAGTTCGAGGAGTACGGCCTCGACGCGCGTGCCTTCAGCGGCCTCAAGATCGCCGCGGTGGGCGACAAGACCGCCCAGGCGATCGCCGCGTGGGGCCTCCGCGCCGACCTGGTCCCGTCGGGCGAGCAGTCCGCCGCCGGCCTGCTCGAGGACTGGCCCGAGTACGACGAGCAGCTCGACCCCATCAACCGGGTCTTCCTGCCGCGTGCCGACATCGCCACCGAGAACCTCGTCGCCGGCCTGATCGACCTCGGCTGGGAGTGCGACGACGTCACGGCCTACCGGACCGTCCGCGCGGCTCCGCCGCCGGCGCCGACCCGCGACGCGATCAAGACCGGCAAGTTCGACGCGGTCGTCTTCACGTCGTCCTCGACCGTGCGCAACCTGGTCGGCATCGCCGGCAAGCCGCACCCGTCGACGGTGATCGCGGTGATCGGGCCCGCCACGGCGAAGAGTGCCGAGGAGCACGGGCTGCGGGTCGACGTGATGTCGCCCAAGCCCGACGTCGACGTACTCGTCGAGGCCCTCGCCGACTTCGGCGCCTCCCGCCGGGCCGCGATGGTCGAGGCGGGGGAGCCGGTCACCAAGCCGAGCGACCGGAAGGCCTCGGGGCGGCGCCGGAAGGCCGAGTAGCCGCCGAAGTGTCAAGGTTGGTCGTCCGAAGTGTCGATGTCTGCGGTCCGAAATGCACCGACATCGACACCTCGGCGCACCGAGCCTGACACTTCGGACGACCAACCTTGACACTTCGGCGTGCGCGACAATGACCCCGTGAGCGACATCGAGCGCCCCATCATCCGCCCGCGGCGGCTGCGGACCACTCCGGCGATGCGGGAGATGGTGGCGGAGACGACACTGCGGCCGTCGCAGCTGGTGCTGCCGCTGTTCGTGCGCGAGGGCCTCGACAACAGCACAGCGCCGCGGCCCATCGAATCCATGCCGGGGGTCGTCCAGCACTCCCGCGACTCGCTGCGCAAGGCGGTCGCCGAGGCGGCCGAGGCAGGGATCCGCGGTGTGATGGTGTTCGGGATCCCGGAGAGGAAGGACGCGCTCGGCTCGGGGGCCGTCGACCCGGACGGCATCCTCAACGTCGCGATCGGTGACGTCGTCGCCGAGGTCGGCGACGCGGTCGTGGTGATGAGCGACCTCTGCCTCGACGAGTTCACCGACCACGGGCACTGCGGCGTGCTGACGGCCGACGGCCGGGTCGACAACGACGCGACGCTGGCGGCGTACGCCGAGATGGCGGTCGCGCAGGCGGCGGCCGGCGTCGACCTGGTCGGTCCGAGCGGGATGATGGACGGGCAGGTCGCTGTGGTCCGCGCGGCGCTCGACGCGGCCGGGTACGCCGACACCGGCATCCTCGCCTACGGCGCCAAGTACGCCTCGGCCTTCTTCGGGCCGTTCCGGGAGGCCGTGGACTCATCCCTCCAGGGAGACCGCCGGACCTACCAGCAGGACCCCCGCAACGCGCTGGAGGGCGTCCGGGAGGCGGTGCTCGACGTGGAGCAGGGCGCCGACATCGTGATGGTCAAGCCGGCGCTGGCCTACCTGGACGTGCTCCGCCAGGTCCGGGACACCGTTGACGTTCCGGTCGCGGCCTACAACGTCAGCGGCGAGTACGCCATGGTCGAGGCGGCCGCCGCCAACGGCTGGATCGACCGGGAGCCGGCGATCCTCGAGACGCTCACCGCGATCCGGCGGGCCGGCGCCGACATCATCCTCACCTACTGGGCCGTCGAGGCCGCCGGCCTGGTGCGCTGACAGCAGGAATGACGAAGGCCCCGGACCAGCAGGTCCGGGGCCTTCGTCATGGCTGTGTCAGAGTCCGTAGGAGCTCAGGCACTGCTCCTTCTTGGCCGGCTCGAGCAGGAACTGCGCGGTGCACTGCAGCTGAGCCTGGACCTTGCTGAGCGGGCCCAGCAGGCCGTCGATCAGGTTCTCGAGCGGCTCGTCGATCGGCGTGTTCGTGTTCGGGACGTTGTCATCGTCGGGGTCGAGCGGGTTCTTGTTGCCACCACCGCCCGGCGGGGGCTGCGTCGGCGGCTGCGTCGGCGGGTCCTCGCCGCCACCGTCGTCGTCGCCGTCATCGTTCGGGACGTAGCCGTCGTCGCCGGAGATGTCGGGCTGACCGGACGGGCCGTCGTTGTTGGCGCCGTTGTTGGTGCCCGGGTTGTAGCTCGGGGCCTCCGGCACGACGTAGCCGGCGGAGGTGGTGTTGTTCGGGATCGTGGTGAAGTCGCCCTCGAGGTAGGCGTCCATGATCGACAGCACCAGGTCGACGTACGACTGGCTGTGGTTGTAGCGGAAGACCGCGGACCGCTGGCCGACCACCGTCGACAGGTCGTCCTTGCCGGAGCAGAGGTAGACCGCGGTGGCGAGCGCCGAGTCGTCGATGTCCTGCGGGTTGCGCTTGGCGTCGCCGTCAGCGTCCAGGCCCACGATCGACCAGGTCGACGGGATGAACTGCATCGGGCCGATCGCGCGGTCCCAGCGGGTGTCGCCGTCGAACTGGCCGGCGTCGGTGTCGCTGATCGCCTTGGTGCCCTTGCGGCCGTTGAGCGCGATGCCGTAGATGCCGGGCTGCGCCACGCCGTCGTCGTCGAGGACGTTGCCGCCGAAGCGACCGTGGTTGGACTCGACGCGGCCGATCGCGGCCACGAGCTGCCAGGTGAGGTTGCAGCTGGCGTCGGCCTTGTTGATGATCGCCTCAGCGCGCTGGTAGGCGGCGAGGGCGGCCGACGGGATCTGGTTGGTGGACGCGGTCGCGACGATGTTCTGCGTGTTGCCGGTCGGGCTCAGCTCGCCCGGGTCGGACACGCTCGCCGGGACCTCGTACTCCTCGTCCGACACGCTGGTGCCGTCCGGCAGGGCGCCGTCGGGCTCCTGGCTGGCGGAGACGGCGGGGGTGACCCCGCCGATGCCCGCCACGCTGGCCGTCCAAGCGGCTGACAGCAGTGCGAGCGGAACGATCGTGGCGGCCCTTTGCAGCCGTCCCAAGCGCTTCCTCGACATTCGGTCTCTCTCCCCGGCCCTTCGATCGGCCCCAAATTCGGTCACGCGAGCCTCTCCCCAGTGAACCGGGCCCGCTGTGTCGTCGCGCCTGCTCCCACGGGTGCGACAACGGTAAGAACGAATGGTGTCACACTTACGTTACGGGTGTCACACCGTCCATTTTGGGTGTCACCGGCGTGGCACACACCACAGTACCCGTGAAAGGCGTAGGACAGACTGCCCCCGAGGAGTAGATCCGTCCTCCGATCGGCCACAATGACTCGGTGACGCCCGCCCCGACGCCCTGCTCCGAGGAGCTCTTCGACCGAGCGCGCGCCGTGACCCCGGGCGGCGTGAACTCGCCCGTCCGAGCGTTCAACGCGGTCGGCGGCACCCCGCGCTTCATCGCGTCGGCACGCGGCCCCTGGCTGACCGACGTCGACGGCAACGAGTACGTCGACCTGATCTGCTCCTGGGGCCCGATGCTGCTCGGCCACGCCCACCCGGAGGTGGTCGCGGCCGTCCAGGCGGCAGTCGCCCGCGGTACGTCGTACGGCACGCCCACCGAGGGCGAGGTCACCCTGGTCGAGGAGATCATCGGCCGCACGCCGGTCGAGAAGGTCCGGCTCGTCTCCTCCGGCACCGAGGCGACGATGTCGGCGATCCGCCTCGCCCGCGGCTTCACCGGCCGCGACGTGGTGGTGAAGTTCGCCGGCTGCTACCACGGCCACCTCGACGCGCTGCTCGCCTCGGCCGGCTCGGGGCTCACGACGTTCTCGATCCCGGGTACGCCCGGTGTCCCGGCGTCCTCGACCGCGCTGACCCTGGTGCTGCCCTACAACGACCGCGCCGCCGTCGAGGCGGCCTTCGCCGAGCACGGCGACCGGATCGCCTGCCTGATCACCGAGGCCGCACCCGGCAACATGGGCGTCGTCCCGCCCGAGCCCGGCTTCAACGCGTTCCTCGCCGAGACCTGCCGCCGCCACGGGGCGCTGTTCGTCAGCGACGAGGTGATGACCGGGTTCCGGGTCTCGCGCAGCGGTCAGTGGGGCACCGACGGCGCGGTCGAGGGCTGGCGTCCCGACCTGGTGACCTTCGGCAAGGTGATGGGCGGCGGCCTGCCCGCGGCTGCGTTCGGCGGCCGGGCGGACGTGATGGCCGCGCTCGCACCGGACGGCCCCGTCTACCAGGCCGGCACCCTGTCCGGGAACCCGATCGCCACCGCCGCCGGCCTCGCCACGCTCCGGCTGGCGACTCCGGACGTCTACGACCACCTCGCCGCCGTCGCCGACACCCTCCGTGCCGGAGTGGCCGATGCGTTCACGGCGGCCGGCGTGCCCCACGTCATCCAGTCGACGGGATCGATGTTCTCGGTGTTCCTCACCGACGAGCCGGTCCGCGACTTCGCCGGTGCCTCCCGCACGGACGTGGCGGCGTACGGCGCCTTCTTCCACGCCATGCTCGACCGCGGCGTCCACCTGCCGCCCTCGGCGTTCGAGGCATGGTTCGTGTCCGCCGCTCACGACGACCGAGCGGTGCAGACCGTGCTCGACGCCCTGCCCGCGGCAGCCGAGGCCGCCGGGTCCCGACAGGCTCGACCAGCGAACGGAGAGAGCTGATGGCCACGCCCGACACCGTCGTCCACCTGGTACGCCACGGGGAGGTGCACAACCCCGACGGCGTGCTCTACGGGCGGCGCGACGGCTTCCACCTGTCCGACCTCGGTCGGGACATGGCCGAGAAGGCAGCGGCGTCGCTCGCGTCGCGTGACATCACCGTGCTCCGGTCCTCCCCGCTGGAGCGCGCGCAGGAGACAGCCGCCCCGCTCGCCGACAAGCTCGGGCTCGAGGTCGGGCTCGAGCCGCGGGTGATCGAGTCGACGAACCGGTTCGAGGGCCTGACCTTCGGCCGCGGCAACAACGCGCTGCGCAACCCGCTGCTGTGGCGCTACCTCTACAACCCGTTCAAGCCGTCGTGGGGCGAGCCCTACAAGCAGATCGTCACCCGGATGATGGCCGCCGTCCACGACGTACGACGCGACGCGGCCGGCCACGAGGGCGTGATCGTCTCCCACCAGCTCCCGATCTGGACGACCCGCCTGCACGCGGAGGGCCGGTCGTTCCTGCACGACCCCCGGCGCCGGCAGTGCACGCTGTGCTCGGTCACCTCGTTCCACTTCGTGGGCGACAGGCTGACCCAGGTCAGCTACCACGAGCCGGCGATCGACCTGATCCCGAAGGGTGACCGCAGCGCACCGTTCTCGGCCGGCGACGCTCCCGTCGAGAAGCGCCCGGAGGGCGCCCTCCCGCCCGAGGAGCTGGACGAGTCCTGAGCATCCTCCGCTTCGCCGCGCCGGCAGTCGTCGGCGCTCTCCTCCTCACTGGCTGCACCGACATCTCGGGCACCGGTGACGGCGACTACGTGCCCGGCGACGGCAAGGTCGTCGAGGTCGCTGTCGATGATCGGGAGGACCCGGTCGACATCGCCGGCGAGACGGTGCAGGGCGACGACCTCGATCTCGCGGACCTGCGTGGGCAGGTCGTGGTCGTCAACATGTGGTGGTCGGGCTGCGGTCCCTGCCGCACCGAGATGCCGATGCTGGTCGAGGCGGAAGCCGAGCTCCCGGCCGACGTGACCGAGTTCGTCGGCATCAACATCCGCGACCTCGCTCCCGAGAACGCCGCGGCGTTCGAGCGCGACCTCGGTGTCGACTACCCGTCGATCTACGACCCCGGCAGCACCGGCGTCGACGCGTTCGGCCGCTACGCGCCGTACGCGCCGCCCACGACCTGGGTCCTCGACCGCGACGGCCGGGTGGCGGCGCTGATCAACGGTCCGGTGCCGTCGAAGAGCACCCTGACGGCCGTCGTCGAAGACGTGCTGGCGGAGTCGGCCGATGGGTGAGTGGTTCCAGACCCAGGCTGCGACCGGGTCTCTGACGCTCGCCGTACCGGTGGCTGTGATCGCTGGTCTGGTCTCCTTCTTCTCCCCGTGCGTCATCCCGCTGCTGCCCGGCTACATGTCCTACGCGACCGGGCTGTCCGGTGCTGATCTTGCTGCCGGGGAGGCCACCCGCCACCGCTGGCGGATGCTCCTCGGTTCGGTGCTCTTCGTTCTTGGCTTCGCGGTCGTCTTCGTGCTCCTGGGCGCCGCATTCGGCGGTGTCAGCTCGCAGCTGCGGTCGTGGCAGGACGAGATCACGATCGCCCTCGGCCTGATGCTGATCGTGCTCGGGCTGGTGTTCGCCGGCGTCGTGCCCTGGTTGCAGCGGGACTGGCGGATCCACAAGATCCCCGCGGTCGGGCTCGGAGCCGCACCGTTGATCGGTGCCCTCTTCGCGATCGGGTGGACGCCCTGCATCGGCCCGACGTACGGCGTGATCGCCAACCTGACCTACGCCGACGCGACCGCCGCACGCGGTGCGCTGCTCTCCCTGTTCTACGCACTCGGGCTCGGGATCCCGTTCATCCTCGCCGGCCTCGCCTACCGGCGCACCCTCGGCGCCGTCGCCTGGGTGCGCCGCCACCAGGTCTGGGTGATGCGGGTCGGCGGCGGGTTCCTCGTCCTGCTCGGAGTCGCGATGTTGACCGGGTGGTGGGACCACCTGGTGCAGTGGGTCCAGCTCCAGGTCGTCGACTACGGCGAGACCGCGCTGTGAGTGCCGGATGAGCTCACCCGACGAACGCCCCGTCGGCCGGGGCGAGCTGACCGCGCGCGAGCTGGTCCGGTGGACCTGGCGCCAGGTCACCTCGATGCGGACGGCGCTGGTCCTCCTGCTCCTGCTCGCGCTTGCCGCGATCCCCGGCTCGGTGGTCCCCCAGGCGGGGGTCGACGCGATCGCGGTGACCCGCTGGAAGGACGAGCACCCCGACCTCACGCCGATCTACGAGAAGCTCGACCTCTTCTCGGTCTACGACTCGATCTGGTTCTCGGCGATCTACCTGCTGCTCGTGCTGTCGCTGGTCGGCTGCATCGTGCCCCGGCTCTTCGTCTACGCCCGGGCGTTCCGGGCACAGCCACCGCCTGCGCCCCGCAACCTCTCCCGCCTCCCGGACCACTCGTCGTACGAGACGGCGCTCCCGGCGGACGAGGTGCTCGCCCGGGCGCGCGCCGTGCTCGGGAAGCGCTACCGGCTGCGGAAGGCGGAGGACGCCTCGGCGGGCGGGGACGCGGTCAGCGCCGAGCGGGGCTACCTGCGCGAGGCCGGCAACCTGCTCTTCCACCTGTCGGTGCTGATCGTCCTCGCCGGGTTCGCGATCGGCGGCCTCTTCGGCTACCAGGGCGGCGTGATCCTGGTGCAGGGGTCGACGTTCGGCAACAACCTCACCCAGTACGACGACTTCGACCCCGGGGGTCTCTTCACGCCGGAGCAGCTCGACGAGTTCGACTTCACCGTCGAGGACTTCGACGTCGAGTGGGTCGAGAGCGGCGCCGGCGCCGGGACCGCGCGGGGCTTCCGGGCGGGGCTGTCCTACCGCGAGGGCGATGCTCGGGAGCAGGAGTACAACCTCCGGGTCAACCACCCGTTGTCGATCAACGACACCGACGTCTTCCTCATCGGCCACGGCTACGCGCCGGTGATCACGATCCGTGACGGCGAGGGCAACATCGCCTCCACCGGGCCGACGCCGTTCCTGCCGCAGGACCAGTCGTTCGTGTCGTTCGGGGTCGTCAAGACGGCGGCGGCGGAACCCGGCCAGATCGGGCTCGAGGGGCTGCTCTACCCGACCTTCTACCTCTACGACGGTGACCCGGCCTCGGTGTTCCCCGACGCCCGCAACCCGCTGGTCTCGATGCTCGTCTACACCGGCGACCTCGGTCTCGACACCGGCGAGTCCCAGTCGATCTACGTCCTCGACAAGAGCAACGCCACCCAGGTCACCGACGAGGACGGCAAGCCGTTCCGGGTCGACCTCTCGGTCGGCGAGACCGTCAAGCTGCCCGACGGCCTCGGCTCGGTGACCCTCGAGGGGGTCAAGCCGTGGGTCCGGGTCCAGATCAGCCAGACGCCCGGCAAGGAGGTCGCGCTCCTCGGCGTGGTCCTCGCCCTGATCGGCCTGTGCGGGTCGCTCTACGTCCGGCCGCGCCGGGTGTGGGTGCGGGCCCGTACTGTGGCCGCGGGCGACGCCGGGGACACAATGGCCGGCAGGACGACAACGGTCGTCGAGGTCGCGGGGCTCGACCGGTCCGGCAACGGCGACCTGGCCGAGGTGCTGGCCGACCTGGTCGCGGACCTGAAGAAGGCAGCACCGCAGGACGAAGGAGATCTGCCCTGATGACCAACGCTGCGTGGGAGACCCTCGGCAACCAGGCCGTCGCTGCGGCCGGGCTCGCCTACTTCATCGCCCTGCTCGTGCACCTGGCGGAGTGGGCGGCGCTGCGCCAGCCCGCTGCCCGTGAGGCCGCGCTCGTCGGCGAGACCCGTGGGCTCGAGAACGATGCGTTGGTCGAGGAGGTTGCGCTGCAACCGTCCCGAGACCTCGGTCGCCGTACGGCGAGCGAGCGGGTCGCGTTCCTCGGCCGGCTCGGCTTCCTGGTGACCTGCATCGCCGCCGCTGCCCACCTGGTCGCGATGGTCGGGCGCGGGATGGCCGCGGACCCCAACCGGGTGCCGTGGGGGAACATGTACGAGTTCACGGTCTCGGGCACCTTCGTCGTGACGCTGATGTACCTCGTCCTCCACCGCCGGTTCCGGCTCGACTGGATGGCACCGATCGTCGTCGGCTTCGTGCTCACGATCCTGATGGTCGCGGTGATCTGGCTGCACGAGCCGGTGCAGCCGCTGATGGAGTCACTCAACTCCTACTGGCTGGTCATCCACGTCGTGTCCGCCGTCATCGCCACCGGAGCGTTCACGCTCGGCGGCATCGCGTCGATCATGTACCTGGTCAAGATGCGCGCCGGCGAAGGCTCGACCACCAAGGGCGGCTGGCTCAGGCGGGTACCCGGCCTCGACACCCTCGACAAGCTGGCCTACCGCGTGCACGCGTTCGCGTTCCCGGTGTGGACCTTCGCGGTGCTCATCACCGGGCCGATCTGGGCGCACGAGGCCTGGTCGCGCTACTGGAACTGGGACCCCAAGGAGGTGTGGGCGTTCATCACCTGGGTGGTCTACGCCTGCTACCTGCACGCCCGCGCGACCGCCGGGTGGAAGGGCCGCAACGCGGCGATCCTCGCCCTGGTCGGGCTGGCCACGCTCTGGTTCAACTTCATCGGGATCAACTACTTCTCGTCCACCAGTCAGCACTCCTACGCGATCGAGGGGCCGGAGCTGGTGCAGCGGACGACGGTCCTGGAGTAGGTCAGGTCTCGTCGGGCGGGTTCAGCCGCTTGCGATCGAGGTCGCGCAGGAAGTCCTCGTCGTCGTCCGGCGCCACCGGCCGCGGGGGCGGGCCGGGCCGCTTCGGGCTCTTGGGCCGCGGCATGCTGGGACGCTCGCCGGTCCCGCGCTCCTGGAGCGCACGAGCGACGAGGTAGGTCACAGTCGCGAAGACCAGGACGACCACCAGCAGCTTGAGCACACCTCCAGGGTAGATCGTCCCTGGTCACCTGTGGTCACGGATTGAGAACAGTCCTCCTCCGGCACCTACCCTGGACCGGTGAAGGAGTTCTGGGTCTACACCTTGCTGCGCCTCGGTCTGTTCGCCGGGTCGTTCGGCATCGTGCTCGGCATCTGGCTGCTGGCGATCAGCGGCGGCGACTGGTCGTCGCTCGTGCGCGACGAGGTGGACCGGGCGATCTTCTGGTCGGTCATCGTGGCGTTCATCGCCAGCGGCGTCGCGTCGTACTACCTGCTGCGCCACCAGCGGGAGGGGTTCGCCGCCAAGGTCGAGGCGCGCGCGGGCAAGGTGTCCGAGCGCCTCGCCGAGCAGCGCTCGAAGGAAGACGCGGACTGACCTTCGGGTAGCACGGGCGCGTTGCCCGCAGGCCGCGTCACCCGGCGGCGAGCCCGATCCCGCAGCCGACCGCCCACAGCAGCTCGGCGAGCCCGGTCTGCTGCAGCACGGGGATCAGGCCGGGGCCGGCCGCGCCGCCGAGCACGATCCGGCAGGCCGGCAGCGCGAACGCGAGGAACGGCAGGCCGAGCAGGGCCCAGGGCGTCGTGAGCACGGCGACCCCGACCAGGGCGCCGGCCGAGAGCAGGACGAGCGTGGCGAAGAAGCCACGAGTACGGCGGTCGCCGAGCCGGACCGCGAGCGTGATCTTGCCCGACACGGTGTCGGTGGGGATGTCCCGCAGGTTGTTGGCGACGAGGATCGCGCAGGCGAGCGCGCCGATGCCGGCGCCCGCGACGACCGCCGCCCAGCCGCTGTCGCCGAAGGTCTCGGTCTGCACGTAGGTGGTGCCGACGACGGCGACCAGGCCGAAGAACACAAAGACCATGACCTCGCCGAGCCCGAGGTAGCCGTAGGGCTTCGAGCCGCCGGTGTAGAACCAGGCCGCGAGCACGCAGAGCAGGCCGACGGCGACCAGCCACCAGGCGGTGGTGGCGGCGAGCACCAGCCCCGCGACACCGGCGACGCCGAACGCCAGGAACGCCGCCCGCTTCACCGCGGCCGGCGAGGCGAGCCCGGACCCGACCAGCCGGAGCGGTCCGACCCGCTCGTCATCGGTCCCGCGGATGCCGTCGGAGTAGTCGTTGGCGTAGTTGACCGCCACCTGCAGCGCGAGGCTGACCACGAGCGCGAGCAGCGCCTTCCACCACACCGCGTCGTCGTCGTACGCCGCGACGCCGGTGCCGGCGATCACCGGCGCGACTGCGGCGGGGAGGGTGCGCGGACGGGCGCCTGCGAGCCAGTGGGAAGCGGTGGCCATGATGCTGGGATTCAAGCAGGTTGCGTCACGCCTTGTTCGGCCAGGTGTCGCTCCGCCGCGCGGGCGGCGGGATGGATCAGGACCGCGGCCACGAGCACGATCGCGGCGATCACCAGCCAGCCCGGCGTGCCCCACGACATGGCGAGGAACGTGTAGAGCGCCGGCGCCCACACCGAGCCGAGGGTGTAGCCGAGCTGGGAGACGCCTTGGTACTCACCGCGTCGCTCGGGATCCGAGAGCTCGGCCTGGAGGCCCCACTCGCCCGCCGAGTGGAACAGCTCGGCGCCGGTGACCGTGACGTGCCCGATCCAGACCAGCGCGATGGTCACCCAGCCCACGGTGTCGTGGGTGACCATGACGATGCCGCAGGACAGCACGAAGAAGAACGCGCCGCGGCGCTGCGCCCGCAGCGAGTCGGCGACGGTCGTGATGCCGCGGGCCGCCGCGACCTGGAGTGCCACCGCCATCACGGTGTTGGTGCCGAACAGCCAGGCCAGCAGCACCCGGGGGGCGTCGGTCTCCTCGACCAGCCACAGCGGGATCACGACGTTGAGCAGGACCTGGTGGGTCGCCAGCACGCCCCCGAGGACCGACATCACGACGTAGCCGCGGTTGCGGAGTGCGCTCCGCCGCTCGCCCGAGGCCTCGAGGGCCACCTCGAGCAGCGGCTCGGTGTCGACGTGGTGGGCGGCGCGCGGGAGCCGGGCGACGAGCGCGGCGTTGAGCAGCAGCAGGCCGGCCGTGACGACCGGCACCATCCGGATGACGTCGTCGCTGTTGGTCGCGAGCGCGATGCCGGCCAGGAGCGCGCCGAGGGTGTAGCCGACGTTGCGGGCCGCGCGGAAGTAGGCGTTGGACCGGACCCGCTCCTCGCGGGGGAAGACATCGAAACGGTAGGCGTTGCGCGACGATCGGCTCGCGGTCTGCACCAGTTCGAGCCCGATCATCATCGCCACGAACGAGCCCATGTCCCCGATGGACAGCCACACCAGGTAGAGCAGCGCCTCGACCAGCGAGCTGAGCGCCCAGACCCGCTTGGCGCCGTACCGGTCGCTGAGCTTGCCGAGGGGGACGGCGAGCGCGAACGTCGCGACGCCGGCGATCGAGAGGCCGAGGCCGACCTGGGCGGCCGACAGGCCGACGATCTGGGTGAAGAACACCGCGCTGCCCGTCAAGAAGACGCCGTCGCCGAACGCCGACAGCACCGACTGCGCGGAGAGCCGGCGGACGAGCGACGTGGGGCCGGCCAGGCGGAGCAACCGCTCGGGCAGGTATCTTGACATCAAGAGAAATCGAGTGGAGCGTGCATCCCCGCCGGCTCCGGCTCCGGCTCCGACTCCGGCTCGGGCGGGAAGTGGCGGTCGCGGAACCGCTCGGCCATCCGCACCGAGGGCACCAGCCCGAGGGTCGCCAGGACCACGATGCCGGCGATGACCAGCCAGCCCAGGCCGCCCGCCCACGACAGCGCCAGCCAGGTGTAGAGGGCGGGCGCCCACTGGAAGCCGAGCGCGCTGCTGACCTCCTGGACGCCTTGGTACTCGCCGCGTCGCGCCGGATCCGACAGCTCGGCCTCGAACGACCAGCTCGCGCCGGAGATCGCCAGCTCGGCCCCGGTCACGGTGAGGTGGCCCAGCCAGACCAGGAGCACGGTGATCAGGCCGACGGTCGAGTGGGTGACCATGGTGACGAGGCAGGACGCGATGAAGAACGCGGACGAGATGTAGGTGTAGCGCAGGGCGTCGCCCAGGTTGCGCACCCCCTTGGAGGTGTACGCCGGCAGGAAGATGCAGAGCACTGTGTTGGTGCCGAACAGCCAGGCCAGCAGCACGTGCGGGGCGTCGGTCGCCTCGACCAGCCACAGCGGGATCACGATCTGGAGCAGGACCTGGTTGGTCCACAGCACGCCCATGAAGAACGTCGTCAGGATCCAGCCGACGTTGCGGATGGGCCCGGGGCCGATGGGCTTGACCCGACGCTCGCCGCTGGCGACCCGCAGGTCGTGGGGCGCTGCCGGCAGTCGGGAGACCCAGAACGCGTTGGCGAGCATCATCGCCGCGGCGAAGATCGGCGTCCACCGGATCACGGT
Source organism: Nocardioides immobilis (assembly GCF_003515065.1). Classification (GTDB taxonomy): domain Bacteria; phylum Actinomycetota; class Actinomycetes; order Propionibacteriales; family Nocardioidaceae; genus Nocardioides; species Nocardioides immobilis. Next base: position 35,701 of record NZ_QXGH01000016.1, on the reverse strand, counting down.
CAGGCTGTCGGTCGCGAGCGCGAACCCGCCGAGCATCGCGCCGAGGGTGTGGCCGACGTTGAGCCAGGAGTACATGTAGGCCTGGGTCTCGACCCGCTCGCCGCGGGGCAGGACGTCGAGCACGTAGGCCTGGTGGCTCGACGCCCCGAGCGACCCGAACAGCGCGAAGACGATGGCGACGGCGACGTACTCCTGGAAGCCGGTGACGAATGGGAGGGCGCAGAACACGCCGGCGCGGCCCAGGGTCGACAGCGCCCAGATCCGCTTCGGCCCGAACCGGTCGACGACCCGGCCGGCGGGGTAGGCGAACAGGAACTCCGCGACGCCCATGATCGTGAGCGCGATGCCGACCTTGCCCGCGGACATCCCGACGACGAGGGTCAGGAACACAGCGCTCCCGGTCATGAAGGTGCTCTCGCCGGTCGCGAAGAGCATCGACTGAGTCGCGAGCCGGCGTGACAGCGGCGTGGGCGGGACCAGGCGGCGGAAGAAGCCGCGCTGGTCTCCCGGGAACGTGGTCGTCACCTGGTGCATTCCACCCCACCGGACCGACACCCGGCCACCGAATATCCGCGACGCCCTAACCTCGTGCGCATGGCCGACCTGACACCCGAGGGAGCGCCGGCCGACGTGGTCGAGCAGCTGCGAGGGTGGCTGGCCGACGCGGGGGCCGGACGGCTGGTCGTGGCGACGTCCGGCTCGACCGGCGCCCCCAAGCGGGTCGCGCTCAGCCGGGACGCGGTGCTCGCCTCGGTGACGGCCTCCGCCCGCCGGCTCGGGGCGACGGGGCCGTGGGTGCTGGCGCTGCCGCCGACGTACGTCGCGGGCGTCCAGGTCGTCGTCCGCTCGCTGGTCGCCGGGCACGAGCCGGTGCTGCTGGAACGCGATGGCTGGCCGGCGGGGGAGGGCTGGTTCGTCTCGCTGGTGCCGACGCAGCTCGGGCGGCTCCTCGACGACGCCGCGGCGGTCGCTGCGCTGTGCCGCGCGCACACCGTGCTCCTCGGCGGCGGGCCGATCGACCCGGGCCTGCGCCGGCGTGCGGGGGAGGCGGGCGTGCGGGTGGTGGCGACGTACGGCGCCGCGGAGACCGCGGGCGGCTGCGTCTACGACGGCCTGCCCCTCGACGGCGTGGCGGTCGCGGTCGGCGATGGCGGCCGGATCCGGATCGGCGGGCCGACCCTCTTCGACGAGTACGTCGACGACCCGGTGCTCACGGCGCAGGCCCTGGTCGACGGGTGGTACCTCACCTCCGACGCCGGCCGGATCGACGAGGACGGCCGGCTGGTCGTCCTCGGTCGGGTCGACGACGTCGTCGTCAGCGGCGGCGTGAACGTCCCGGCGGTAGCGGTGGCCGCGCGACTCCGCGACCACCCGGCCATCTTCGAGGCGGAGGTGTTCGGCGTGCCGGACGACGAGTGGGGCAACCGGGTGGTCGCGTTCGTCGTCGGGTCGGTCACGCTGCCCGAGGTGCGCGACTGGGTCGCCGCGGTGCACCCGCGTTCGTGGGCACCACGGGAGGTGTTCGTCTACGACGAGGCCCTGCCCCTGCTCCCCAACGGCAAGCCCGACCGGCGAGCGATGCTGGCCGAGGTCGCGGAGTGGGAGGACGAATGAGGGTCGTGTCGATCCCGATGCGCACCCGCTTCCGCGGGGTGACGGTGCGCGAGGCGGTGCTGCTGCCCGGCGCGGCCGGCTGGGGGGAGTGGAGCCCGTTCCTCGAGTACAGCGCGTTGGTCGCGGAGCCGTGGCTGCGGTGCGCGGAGGAGGCCGCGGCAGGCGACTGGCCCGAGCCCGTCCGCGACGCCGTACCGGTGAACGTGACGGTGCCTGCCGTCGGTCCCGAGCAGGCGCACACGATCGTGACCCGCGGCGGCTGCCGCACGGCGAAGGTCAAGGTCGCCGCGCCCGGCCAGACCCTCGCCGACGACGAGGCCCGGCTCGAGGCGGTGCGCGACGCGCTCGGGCCCGACGGCAGGGTCCGGGTCGACGCCAACGGCGGCTGGTCCGTCGACGACGCGGTCGCTGCGATCGCGGTGCTGGACCGGGCCGCGGGCGGCCTGGAGTACGTCGAGCAGCCGTCTCCCTCGGTCGAGGACCTCGCCGCCGTACGCCGCCGCGTGTCCGTGCCGATCGCCGCCGACGAGTCGATCCGGAGGGCCGAGGACCCCTACCGGGTCCGCGACCTGGCGGCCGCGGACATCGCCGTCCTCAAGGTGCAGCCGCTCGGCGGGGTCCGGGCGTGCCTGCGGATCGCGGAGGAAATCGCCCTGCCGGTCGTCGTGTCATCCGCGCTCGAGACGTCGGTCGGGATCGCGGCGGGGGTCGCGCTGGCAGCGGCCCTGCCCGAGCTGCCCTACGCCTGTGGGCTCGCCACCGTCCAGCTGCTGACCGACGACGTCGCCGTCGTGCCGCTGCTCCCGGTCGACGGAGCACTCCCCGTGACCCGGCCGGTCGTCGACGAGGCCGCGCTCGAGCGGGTGGCCGCGTCGGCCGAGCGGGTGGGGTGGTGGCAGGCCAGGTACGACGAGGTCAGCGCGCTGCGGCAGGATCGCCGGTCGTGAGCGGGATCAGTGGGGTCGACCTCGGCGCCGCCGTCATCGCACGGCTCGTCGACGAGCACGTCACCGCGGTCGTGCTCGCTCCCGGGTCGCGCAACGCGCCGCTCGCGTTCGCGGTGTGGCGGCAGGAGCTCGACCTGCACACGCGGATCGACGAGCGCTCGGCCGGGTTCCTGGCGCTCGGGCTGTCCAAGGTCGGTGCGCGCACCGCGGTCATCTGCACGTCCGGCACCGCCGTCGCCAACCTGCACCCGGCCGTGCTCGAGGCCGCCCACTCCGGGGTGCCCCTCGTCGCGGTGACCGCGGACCGACCGGCGCGGCTCCGCGCCACCGGCGCCAACCAGACGACCGACCAGGTCGGGATCTTCGGCCCGCTCGTGCCGACGTACGACATCGCCCAGGTCGCCGACCTCGACGCCGTCCCCTGGGACACGCCGGGCCCCCTCCACGTGAACGTCCGGCTCGACGAGCCGCTGGTGCCGGACGAGTCGTCGTACCTGAACTTTCCGCCCCGAATTCGCGAAAAAGGGGGCCGAAACTTCAGGTACGACGAGGGTCCGGCACTGCCCCGCGGCCCGCGCACCGTCGTGGTGGCCGGGGACGACGCCGGCCCGGGGGCGCGACTGCTGGCGGAGCGGTCGGGCTGGCCGCTCCTCGCCGAGCCGTCGAGCGGGGCCCGACGCGGAGCCAACGCGGTGCGGACCTACCGGCTCCTCCTCGGCACGGAGCTGGGCGCGCATATCGAGCGGGTGGTGGTCCTCGGCCGCCCGACCCTGTCCCGCCCGGTCACCCGGTTGCTCGCGCGCGAGGACGTCGAGGTCCTGGTCGTGCCGGGCCGCGGGGTGTGGCCGGTCCGCCCGCCCGGCTCGGTCGTCCTCGACGGACCGCCGGGTCCCACCGAGCCGGACGACCCGGACTGGCTCGAGGGATGGCAGCAGGCCGACCGTGCCCTGGGCCGGAGGATCGACCGGCTGCTCGCGGAGCAGCCGGCGCTGACGCCGTACGACGTCGCGGCCGCGGTGGCGGCTGCGCTGCCGGCCGAGAGCCTCTTCGTCATCGGCGCCTCGAGCCCGATCCGCGACCTGGACATCATCGAGCGGCCCGCGCCGGTCGGGGAACGGCGGAAGGTGATCGCCAACCGTGGGCTGTCGGGGATCGACGGCACCATCAGTACGGCGATCGGCGCCGCGCTCGGCCGTCCGGAGAGCAGCCGGGCGATCGCCCTGATGGGCGACGTGACGTTCCTGCACGACCAGTCCTCGCTGGTGCTCGGGCCGGACGAGGCCCGCCCCGACCTGACGATCGTGGTGGTCAACGACGACGGCGGTGCGATCTTCTCGATGCTGGAGCAGGGCGCTCCGACGCACGCGGACGCGTTCGAGCGGCTCTTCGGCACCCCGCACGGCGTCGACCTCGGCGCTCTCTGCGCCGCGACCCGGACCCCGCACCTGCGGGTCACCTCCCGCCCCGAGCTCGACCAGGCGCTCGCCTCGCCCAACGGCGGGATCGAGGTCGTCGAGGCGGTCGTCGACCGCAGCACCCGCCGCGACCTGGACGCCCGGATCCGGGCACTCGCGACCGACCCGGTCTAGCCCGCTGGAGCTCCTTCGACAATTTTTCCGGCTTCGAGGCGTCAGCGCGGCCCCACGGGTCTAGCGTCGATGGGTCATCCCAGCCTCTGCCCGAGAGGGGAAACCCCATGTCCGTACTGATCAGCTTCAAGGTCCCCGGCGACGTCGACGTCTTCACCACGTCCCTCGTCGACCGCGCTGACGAGTTCCGCGAGTTCGGCCAGGCCGCGCAGGCGGCCGGTGCCCTCCACCACCAGTTCGCCGTCGGTCCGGACCACGTCATGGTGGTCGACGAGTGGGACACGATCGAGCACTTCCAAGCCTTCTTCGGCGACCCCAAGCTCCAGGCGTTCATCGGCGAGATCGGCGGCGACAGCTCCGCGCCGCCGGACTTCACGATCGGGACCTGCGTCGACTCGCCCGACCGGTTCTGAGGTGGTGGCGCCGGTTCGGGCTCCGGCGCCACCCGGTCAGCCGATCAGCCGATCCGCCCCAGGATCGGCTCGGACTCGATGATCCCCTCCTCGCTCGGCCTCGCGCCCTCGCCGAACACCTTGGCCTGCTGGCGGGCACGCAGCTCGAGGTGGGCGTCGCGCGGCCGGTCGTAGCCGTAGCGCTCGCGCGCCTGCGCGGGGGTCAGCACCTCCTCGTTCTCCGGAGGGACGCCGAGCAGGATCGGCGCCGCGACCGAGACCGTCATCGGTGAGATCAGGCGGAGCAGCTGGACCTGGACGGCGCCGCTGAGCGCGGCGAGCCAGAACGCGATCCGCAGCACCGGCCGGATCAGCGCGTCCATCAGCCGCGACTGCTTCAGCCCGCTCTCCTCGCGCATCCACTGCGGCAGGGTCGCGATCGTCCCCGTGCGCAGGGCGAAGGCGACGACCCAGCTGGCGGGCGCCATGAACCAGGGCAGCTTCGGCAGCATCACCCGTGCGTCGAGCAGCTGGTTCATCGCCTGCTTGGCGATGTCGCTGCCGAGCAGCTGCGGCCGCATCCGCTCGTAGTAGGCGCGGAGCTCCTCGCGGCTGCGCGGGATGTCGGCCGGGTCGCAGGTCTGCAGCTCGGCGGCGACCGCGCACTCGGCCCAGTACTGCGCCTCCTCCTCCGGGCTCAGCTTGCCGGGGCCGTAGCGCTCGTAGGCGAGCAGGATCGAGTGCCATCCCGTGAGCTGGATCCAGAGCTGGCTGTCGGGGTCGTTGGCGTCGTACCGGATCCCGGTCACGGGGCAGGTGCCGATCCCCTTGGAGTGGATCTTCACCAGCACGTCGGCGGCCTTGGAGGTCTCGCGGCTCGAGCCGAACGCGACCAGCGCGAAGTACCGCAGCGTCCGGTCGTAGCGGGTCCGCGGCCGGTCGAAGATCGCATGCGTCTCGGTCACCGACGCCACGAGCGCGGGGTCGAGCTCCTCGACGACCACCGCGCGCTGGAAGCCGATGGTGAGCGACGTGGGGTAGGACCAGACCTTCCAGGTGACGGAGTCGGGTCCGAAGAACCCGTAGTCCTCGTGGGGCTGCACATGCTTGCGTCTCATGGCACTATTACTACATAACTGTAGTAATTAGGGAAGAGGCTGTACCGGAAAGTGGGAGCGATTAAGGTCTCCGCTGTGTCGAGTCCCCCGCGTCAACGTCGCCCGTACGCCGCGCGGGTGCCCATCGACGTACGGCGCGAACAGCTGATGGACGCAGCGCTCGCCGTGATCGTCCGCGAGGGGTACGGCGGCGTCTCGGTCGATGCCATCGCCAAGGAGGCCGGGGTGACCCGGCCGGTGGTCTACGGCGCGTTCGAGGGACTCGGCGACCTGCTGACCGCGCTGCTCGACCGCCAGCAGGTCCGCGCGTTCGGCCGGCTGCTGGAGGCGATGCCGGACGACGGCGACCTGAGCGACCCGGTGGCCCTGGTGACGGTCGGGATCGAGCGGCTGGTCACGATGATTCGGGAGGACCCGGACACCTGGCGTCCGATCCTGCAGCCGCCCGACGGCCTGCCCGACCTGGTCCTGAAGCGGATCGAGGCGGACCGGGAGCAGATCCGGGGGGTGTTCAGCTCGTTCATCGCCGGCGTCAGCGAGTCCCAGCCGGGCCCGCCGTTCGACGCCGACCTCTACGCCCACGCCATGGTCGCCGTCTGCGAGCACTTCGGTCGGCTGCTGATCGACGATCCCGACCGGTTCAGCACCGAGCGGATGGTGGAGGGGGCGACCCGGCTTCTCACGATGCTGTGGCGCTGACGGCCGTCCCCGGGCACCGGGGAGAATGAGCCCGTGGAGATCGCGCTGCTGCTCGTGGCCATCGCCGTCACCGTGCTCGCGGTCACCGCGATCTCGGGCCGGTTGGGGATCGCCGCGCCGATCCCGCTGATCCTGGTCGGCTGGGCCGGGTCCTACCTGCCGGGCGTGCCGACCATCCACCTCGAGCCGGAGGTGGTGCTCCTCGGCCTGCTGCCGCCCCTGCTCTACGCGGCGGCCCTCGGCACCTCACTCGTCGACTTCAACGCCAACCGCAGGCCGATCCTGCTGCTGTCGGTCGGGCTGGTCGCGTTCACGACCGTGGGCGTGGCCCTGGTGGTGCACGCGATCCTGCCCGAGGTCGGGTGGCCCGCGGCGTTCGCGATCGGCGCTGTCGTGGCGCCGCCTGACGCCGTCGCGGCGACCGCGATCGGCCGCCGCATCGGGCTGCCCCGCCGGATCGTGACGATCCTCGAGGGCGAGTCCCTGCTCAACGACGCGACCGCGCTGGTCGCCCTGCGCACGGCGATCGCAGCCATCGGGACCACCTCCGTGGCGATGACCTCGGCGGGGGAGATCGGGCTCGACTTCCTCGTCGCCGCTGGCGGCGGGTTGGTCGTCGGCATCCTCGGCTTCCTGCTCGTCGCGAAGATCCGCAAGCACGTCAAGGACCCCGTGCTCGACACCGGCATCTCGCTGGTCGTGCCGTTCGCCACCTACATCGCGGCCGAGGAGATCAACGCGTCGGGCGTGGTCGCGGTCGTCGTGGCCGGCCTGCTGCTCGGCCACAAGGCCCCGATCCTGCAGACCGCCCAGTCGCGGATCGCGGAGCGGATGAACTGGCGCACGCTGGCGTTCATCCTCGAGAACACCGTCTTCCTGCTGATCGGCCTGCAGGCCCGCTGGCTGGTCGACGACGTCCGCGCGAGCACGCTCCCCACCGGCACGATCGTGAGCGTCTGCCTGGCGACACTGGCCGCGGTCGTCGTACTCCGGATGGCGTGGGTGTTCCCCGCCCGCTACCTGCTGATCCGCCCCGGGCCCGACCCCGCGACCGGGCGCCGGCCACCGGCGTCGTACACGTTCCTCATCGGCTGGGCGGGGATGCGCGGCGTGGTCACCCTCGCTGCCGCGTTCATCATCCCGGAGACGGTGCCGCACCGTGAGGTGCTGCTGATGATCGCGTTCACCGTGGTCGCTGGCACCCTCCTGCTGCAGGGCACGAGCCTGGGCTGGATCGCGCGCCGGCTGAAGGTGCCGGCGCCCGACCCGATGGACGACGCCCTGGCCCGCGCGACGCTGCTGCAGCAGGCGTCGAAGGCCGGCCACCAGGTGCTCGACGATCTCGACAGTGACGACCCGTACGGCGTCGCCGACCTCATCCGGCAGCGCATCGAGCAGCGCAACTTCGCCGCCTGGGAGCGGCTCGGCACGACCGCGGGCGAGGAGAGCCCCGCCGCGCTCTACGCCCGCGTGCGCGAGGAGATGATCGAGGCCGAGCGCCGGCGGGTGCTGGAGATCCGGTCCACCGGGTCCGTACCGTCGGAGGTGGTCAGCGACGTGCTGGCCATGCTCGACATCGAGGAGTCCATGCTGGACGCCGCCGAGGAGGAACGAGCAGACGTGGAGGCAGAGCGCGTGCGCAGACCGGCTGGCAAGGAGTGCGACCACCTGTTGTCCGCCCCGCTCACGGAGCCCACGGGCGAGCTCGGCTGCGGGGAGTGCCTCGCGATCGGCAGCCGCTGGGTGGCGCTGCGGATGTGCCTCACCTGCGGCACCATCGGCTGCTGCGACTCCTCACCCCACCGCCACGCCACCGCGCACTTCCATGCGACCGCCCACCCGGTGATGCGGTCCGTGGAGCCGGCTGAGACCTGGCGCTGGTGCTACGTGCACCACCTCACGGCCTGAGCGCCTCCTCCAGGGTGCGGGCCGGGCGACCGGTGACCTTCTCGACGTCGTTCGTCACGGTCGCGACGGAGCCGTCGGCGATCGCGGTGTAGGTGCTCACCCAGGCGTCGAGCTCGAAGTCGGCGGCGTCGGGATAGCCCGCGCGCCGCGACGCGTAGGCCTCCTCGATCGTTTCCTCCTCGTAGCGCAGCTCCCGCCCGACCGCCGCTCCGGCACGGGCGGCGACCTCGGCCATCGTCAGAGCCTCCGGACCGGTGAGCTCGTAGATCGCGCCGGCGTGCGCCTCCGGCGCCAGGAGTACGGCGGCCGCCACGCCCGCCACGTCCGCCCGGGCGACCGCCGCGACCCGCCCGTCGCCGGCCGGCCCGCGGATCACCCCGGACGCGTCGGCGAACCACGGCAGCACGTCGGCGTAGAAGTTGTCGCGGAGCAGGGTGTAGGTCATCCCGCTGCGCGCCGCGGCGTCCCGGATCGCCTGCTCGGTGTCGCCGTGGTCCCGGCCGAGGGTGAACGTCGCATCGGCACCCGCGCCCACGAACGAGGTGTAGACGAGGTGCCGGACGCCCGCCGCCGCAGCCGCCTCCACCATCGTCCGGTGCTGCTGGCGCCGGGTCGCGGACTCGGCGGCCGACACGAGCAGGAGCGTGTCGACGCCGGCGAGGGCGAGCTCGGCAGCGGCCCGGTCGTCGTACGACGCCTGCCGTACCTCCCCGCCCACGTCCGGTGCCCGCGACGGGTCGCGGACGACGAGGGTGGGGGACTGGTCGGCCAGCAGGCGTGCGACCTGCCCGCCGAGGGCTCCGGTGGCGCCGGTGATCGCGATCATGCCCGGCTCAACCTGACCGTCCGTCGCCTGATTCCACGGATCCCGTCAGCGGCAGCCGCACCGCCGTCGTCGGCTGGCGGATCGTTGAGCTTTCGAGGAGGCGTGGTCGCCGTCGTTGTGGGTTGCGGCACTTGGTCGCGCGCCAGGGAGGGCGCGGCGAGGTCTGGGGTGCTCGCTCGGGTTGCGGCCGGGGCAGGTACGGCGGGTGGTCGCGGTCGGCGGCCGGGCGCGCGGTGGTTGAGGTGCGACGAACGCACCGAGGAGCCTCGAAGCCACCCCTGGAGCGCGCCGATATCCCCGCCGGTGGAACCAGGTGGCGGGGGTGCGGGGCTCGGTGGCTACTCGTCGGGTGGATCGGCCGGGTCGGTCGGCGGCTCGGACGGCTGGGTGGTGCCGGGTCGGGTGTGAGGTCGTAGGTGCCGGTGGGGTCGACCAGGTACAGCCCGCTGGGCAGGGTCCACAGGTAGGTGCCGGGTGAGAGGATCCGGCAGGTCGCGAGTCCTGAGGTCTTGTACCGGTGGTGGCCTCGGCACTTCGGGTTCAGGTTGCACCGACACGTCGGTCCGCCCTGGGTGTGGGGGACGTTGTGGTCGAGGTCGCAGCGTTCGGCTGGCCTGGTGCAGCAGGGGTAGGTGCAGTGGTGGTCGGCCAGCTCGACCTGGCGGCGGATCCGGTCCGGGATCTCGTAGGAGTCGACCGGCTGGTGACCGTTGAGGTCGATCACCGGCCGCACCAGCACGCTGGTGCCCGGGGTGCCCATCCATTCCTTGACCTGCTCCGGTGAGATCGGGGTGCGGGTGTTGGCGAACCGGCCGACCGCGCCGTCGGCCGTGTGGCCGATGGCGTCGTTGAGGTGGACGATCAGCTCGACCCTGCGGCCGGGGACGGTGCGGGTGATCTCCCCGGTGTCGGGGTCGACGACCTGGAGGTCGAGGGCGAGGTCGTGGCGGGCGATCTCCCCCGAGCGCGACCGACCGGCGGACGTCGAGGGAGTCCTCGCAGCCGAGCTGGCCGAGCAGATTGGCGCGGCGGGCGGCCGCGGCTTCGAGGTCGAGGGCGTCGGCGATGTCGAGGGTGGCGGTGACCTCGGCGGTGCCGTCGAACCCAGCGTGGTCGAGGTCGATGTCGACGTGCCGGGTCTCTTGGGCCGCCGTGCGCTTCTCCTCGGCCGCTTCGGGTTCGAACCTGACCAGGGCCTCCTCGACCAGCCGGTCGATCTGCGCCCAGCTGACGCCGCGGGCGAGCGGGGCGAGCTGCCGGTCCACGAACCCAACGGCTTCTTCGCGCAGGGTGCGGGTGGACTCCGCGATCCGCAGTGCCTTCCACACCGGAACCCGGCCCTCGAGCACCCGGGCCCAGGTCTTCGGGAGCCGGTAGGCCAGCTCCACCACCTGACCCACATAAGCGCGGCCGGAGTCCAGGGACCGGCCCAGCAGCGCGGAGAGCTCCATCACCGCGAAGTCGCCGATCAACGGGGCACCGGGTCCGGCGACCGGAAGCCCGGTGTCGAAACCCCGCTCGGTGATCGTCGAAGCCTCCGCCCCCTCGGCCACGACGTGCTCGCCGGCCCATTCGGCGATTTCACGAAGCAGGCCGATCTCGTGGTCGGCAATCGCCGCACGGCGGCCCCGGATCGCCGTCAACAGCTGCTGCGACCGCGTCACCGGCGCGCCCTCGGCGGCCTCGTCCGCCGGGGTGGCGGAGAGGTCGAAGAGGGGTGCGGTCCCGAGATCCATACTGAACATTCAACATGGGACCACCGACACATCGAAACGCGCGGAACCCGCCTGTGGACTGACGGTTCGTCAAGCTGGCCTGTGGACCACAAGTGGCTCGCCGGGTGCCTGGGCCTTGGTTTCGAGGCTCGTCGTGCCTGCAGCTCGGCGGTGGTCGGGTGCCGGTCCTCGCACCTCAACCAGCGGGCGGCGCCTTAACCAGCGGGCGACCAGTGACTCCGGAGCTAGCGTGGGTCCATGCGACTGACCAAGTGCGGCCACTCCTGCGTCCGGGTCGAGCACGGCGGCACGACCTTGGTGCTCGATCCCGGCGTCTTCACCGAGGCCGACGCCGTCGACGGGGCCGACGCCGTGCTCATCACTCACGAGCACCCGGACCACTTCCACCCCGACCACCTGCGCCGGACCGACGCGCGGATCTTCACGATCGCTGCGGTCGCCGCCCAGATTCGCGACCAGTCCCCGGACCTGGCCGAGCGGGTGACGGTGGTCGCTCCGGGCGAGGCCTTCGATGCCGGGACCATCCCCGTCACCGCGGTCGGCGAGCTGCACGCCGTCATCCACCCCGAGCTGCCGCGCTTCGACAACAGCGGCTACCTGCTCACCCTCGGCGACACCACGGTCTTCCACCCCGGGGACGCGCTGACGGGGCCCGGCCGGCCGGTCGACGTACTCCTCGCCCCGGTGTGCGCACCGTGGATGAAGGCCTCCGAGGGCATCGACTTCGCCCGGTCCGTCGCGGCTCCCCGCAACGTCGCGATCCACGACCGGGTCTACTCCGAGGCCGGGCTCGGGATCGTCGACGGCCACTTCGGCCGGTTCCTCGGCGCTGCTGGTCTGGACTATGTCCGGCTCGCGGACGGCGCCGACCTCTAGGGCATGATGGCCCGATGCCACTGCGTTCCACGATCGTCGGCGCCGCCTCCGGCGTGGTCCTGCTCGCCGGCGTCGTCGGCTTCGCCGTCGGCCTCCCCGAGGTCGTCGGCGACGAGCCCGAGGCCACCGCGGAGGAGCAGGGCGGCGACGGCCGGCCGGCCGCCGACCTGCTGCCCGAGACGCTGCTCGACGGCGCGCTGCAGCGCTACCCCGACGTCGACCCGCAGTACGACGAGATGGCCAACCAGGTCGAGACCTACAGCGGCGAGAAGCTGACCGAGGCGTTCGGCACCGACACGGCGGTCGCGCTCTACACGACCGCGGACATCCAGACCCAGGTCGCCGTCACGATCTACGACGGCGAGTCCGGCCTGTTCCTGCAGCAGGGTCCCCCGGTCCCGCGCGAGATGGCCGCCAACTCCCAGACCTACAGCGACTTCCTGCAGGAGGGCGACAGCGTCTGCATCGGCCAGTGGCAGGTGCAGGCCCTCGAGCAGGAGGCCCCGCCGTTCCAGGTGCAGTGCCAGCGGGTGGTGGCCGGACGCACGGTCAACGTGTACGCCGCTCCGGGACTCACCGTCGAGCAGACCGCCGAGATCGTCGACGACGTCGTCGACCAGGCCGGCCTGGAGTAGCCGTCACCGCTGCAGCGACGTCACGTCCGCGAGCCGCTGCAGCTTGTTCGGGTTGCGCATGGCGTAGATCCGGGTGATCAGGCCGTCCTCGACGACGAAGCTGAGCGCCGTGGTCGAGCCGTCGAACGGGATGTCGAGCCGCGCGCCCGGGAGACCGTTGATGGAGATCGGGACACCGGTGAACTCGATGTTGATCCGCTTCGCGGTCCCGAGGAACGCTGCCACCTTCCCGGCGCCGTGGATCGGCTTGCGGGCTGCCTGGGCGATACCGCCGCCGTCGGCCACCATCACCACGTCGGGCGCCAGCACGGCCAGCAGGTCCTGCATGTCTCCGCCCTTGACGGCTGCGAGGAATTTCTCGACCGCCGCCTGCTGCTCGTCGCGCTTCACCTGAATCCGGGGCCGCCGCGCGGCGACGTGCTCCTTCGCGCGGTGCGCGATCTGCCGTACGGCGGCCGGCGACTTGTCGACCGCCTCGGCGATCTCGTCGTACGGCGTGTCGAACACCTCGCGCAGCACGAACACCGCCCGCTCGGCCGGCCCCAGCGTCTCGAGCACGGTGAGCATCGCGATCGACACGTTCTCGGCGAGCTCGACGTCCTCCGCCACGTCGGGCGAGGTGAGCAGCGGCTCCGGCAGCCACTCCCCGACGTAGTCCTCCCGTCGACGCGAGTTCGACCGCAGCCGGTTGAGCGACTGCCGGGTGACGACGCGGACCAGGTAGGCCCGCGGGTCGCGCACCTCGGCCTGCTCGACGTCTGCCCACCGCAGCCAGCTCTCCTGCACGACGTCCTCGGCGTCGGCCGCGGAGCCGAGCATCTCGTAGGCGACGGTGAAGAGCAGGCTGCGGTGCTCGACGAACGGATCGACAGACGGCGGAGTCACGGTCACGACCGTACGACCCCGGCCGCCGTCGGCTCGGCAAGGGGCTTGAGCCCGCACGCCGCGGCGAAGCCGTCCGACTCGATGCCCAGCGCCACGTTGGGCCGGGTGGTGAAGTTGGCGAACGCGATGACGGCGGTCAGCTCGACCATCGCCGCGTCGCCGAGCTGCTGGCGCAGGCTCTGGACCATCTCGTCGGTGACGGAGACCGGCGTCTGGCTCATCGCCTCGGCGTACCCCATCACCTCCCGCTCGAGCGGCGTGAACACGTCCGACTCGCGCCAGCGCGGCACCTCACGCGCCTTGTCCATGTCGAGGTTCTTGTTGTGCGCCTCGAAGTAGTTGAAGTCCAGGCACCAGGTGCAGCCGATGTACGACGCGACGGCCATGTGCGCGAACGTCTTCAACGCCTCGTCGCAGGCGTCCCACTTCTTCAGCTTGCCGCCGAGGCCGCCCAACGTCATCAGCACCTTCTGGTTGTGCCAGTAGACGCCGACGGACGAGGGCACCTGGCCCAGCGTCTTGGTGATCATCCGCTTCAGCAGGGCTCCCTTGAAACCGGTGATCTCGGCGGCGGGGATCCGGGTGTTGCTCATGTCAGTTCCTCCTCGGTGGGGGTGTCGGACATGAAGACACCGAGCGGGCCCGGGGTGTGACACCCCGGGCCCGCTTTCGGGAGAAATTCTCGGCTACGACCAGTAGACGACGACCGTGTCACCGATCTGCACCTGGTCGTAGAGCCAGGCGATGCCGTCGTAGTCACGGGTGTTGACGCAACCGTGGGAGGCGCCGTTGTAGCCGACCGACGCGAAGTCCGGCGAGTAGTGCACGGCCTGGCCGCCGGAGAAGAACATCGCGAACGGCATCGAGGTGTCGTAGAGGCTGGACACGTGGTCGCGGCTCTTCTGGAAGACGCTGAACACGCCCTCCCGGGTCGGCGTCGACGACCCGCCGAAGCGGGCATCGAGGGTCTTCTGCACCTCGCCGTCGACCACCCAGCGCAGCGTGCTGCTCGACTTGTCGACGCAGAGCACCCGGCCCTCGAGGCAGCGCGGGTCCAGCGCGCCCGGCGTGTTCGCGGTCGTCTGGTTGGTCAGCTCGGCCTGGGTCGGCTCCGTCGTCATCCGGTGGAGCCGGTCCAGCGTGCGCTGGTCGACCTCGCCGGTCACCGGGATCTCGCGCTTGGCCTGGAAGCCACGAACGGCCTCGGTGGTGACGTCGCCGTAGAACCCGGTGACGTCGGCGTTGAACCAGTCGATCTGGGCGAGCCGGGCCTGCAGGTCGCGGACCTCGGCGCCGGAGGCGCCGGGAGCGAGCAGGGCGGGGCCGGGCACCAGCGTCGGCTCCTCGGGCTCCTCGCGCGGCTCCTCGTCCGGCTCGTCGGCGGGCTCGTCGGCCGGTTCGTCGACCTCGTCGGGAGCGCCCTTGCCCGCGGGACGGTCCTGCGCGGCCGGCGCGGTGTTGGCGTCGTCCACCGGGCGCTGCCACGGGAGGCTGCCGGACTGGCTGGCCCAGCCGACGCCGTAGGCGAGCCCACAGAGGAGCGTCGCGACGACGGTGACGATGGTGAAGCGGCGGAGGGTGGACATAGCGGGATCCTCGTGGGGTCTTGGTGCTGCAACTTGGTTCGGTACACAGAGGACGCAGCAGCCGCCCGTTTGGTTGCGAACCTCGCGCACGCCCTAGAGTTCGAGCGTGGCCCGAGCAGCACTCGACAAGCAGCCCGCCGACGTACGTCGCATGTTCGACGCCGTCGCGAAGCGGTACGACATCACCAATGACGTGCTGTCCTTCGGGCAGGACCGCCGCTGGCGGCGCGAGGTGCTCGAGGCCGTCGACCCGTCGTACGGCGAGAAGGTGCTCGACCTCGCCGCCGGCACCGGTACGTCGAGCCAGCCGTTCGCCGACGCCGGCGCGACCGTCGTCCCGTGCGACTTCTCGATCGGCATGCTGCAGGTCGGCAAGAAGCAGCTGCCGCACCTGCCCTTCACGGCGGGCGACGGCACCCAGCTGCCGTTCGCCGACGACACGTTCGACGCGGTGACCATCTCGTTCGGCCTCCGCAACATCGTCGACCCGGTCAAGGGCCTCGCCGAGATGCGCCGGGTCACCCGACCGGGCGGCCGTCTCGTCGTCTGCGAGTTCAGCCACCCGACCTGGAGCCCGTGGCGGACGGTCTACCTCGAGTACCTGATGAAGACGCTCCCCGCGGTCGCCGAGGCGGTGTCCTCGTCGCCGGACGCCTACGTCTACCTGGCCGAGTCGATCCGCGCCTGGCCGGACCAGGCCGGCCTGGCGGCGATGCTCGCCGAGGCGGGGTGGCAGCAGCCGGAGTGGCGCAACCTCTCGGGCGGCATCGTCGCCCTGCACCGCGCCTCCGCCTGACTCATCCCTGGGGACGATTTCCGGGCGTTCGGCCCTGCGCGCGGCCCGGTCTCCCTAGCCTCGGGAGTGGCTGGGAGTCAGCGCGGAGGAGGTGCCGAGATGGATGCCGAAGGCGCATGGATCGTCTGGTTGATCTTCGGCGGGGTGGCGCTCTTCGCCCTGCTCTTCACCCCTGTCGACTGGATCGTCTACCAGCGGTTGGCCTCGCGCGGGGGGCAGGCGGCCGCGGAGGTCGTCGACGCGGACACCGAGGAGTCGTACACGATCGACCGCAACGGCGTCGGAGGGTACGAGACCGAGCACTACGTCAAGCTCCGGTTCACCACGTCCGACGAGCGTCTCTTCGGAGTCAGGCTGAGGGTGCCCAAGGCGCTGACGCCGGGCACAGGGATGCCGATCATCTACGACCCCGACGACCCGACGAGAGTCCGGATCTTCCGGAGCCGCGGCTACTGGGTCAGGAACGCGATCTCGGGCGCGTTCGGCTTCGTCGTCTTCGCGATCATCGGCGGCGCGATCCTCTGGGGTATGGGTGCGATCGACCTCGGTTGAGCCGACGGATTTAGTGCACGTCCTGCTGCCCTAAATCGCCGTCCAGCGGACCGCCACGCGACCCTCCTACCCCGTTGTGCAGCGGGTGTCGCGGGGTGGCAGTATGTGTGCCGCGCCACTCGTGATTCTGTTCACAAGATCACGAACGCGACGCCCGATGAGGGGCCCGCACACGGGAAGGGACGGCAGTTGGAGCTCTACACGCCGGTACTGGTCCTTGCGGCCCTGGCCGCACTTTTCGCAGTCGGCTCGGTCGCGATGAGTGCGCTCACCGGGCCCGCTCGCTACAACCGGGCGAAGCTCGACTCCTACGAGTGCGGCATCGAGCCGACCCCGCAGGCGATCGGCGGCCGCTTCCCGGTGAAGTACTACATCACCGCGATGCTCTTCATCGTCTTCGACATCGAGATCATCTTCCTCTACCCGTGGGCCGTGTACTTCGACCAGATGTCGTGGTTCGGGTTGATCGAGATGGTCGTCTTCATCGCCACCGTCTTCGTCGCGTACGCCTATGTGTGGCGCCGCGGCGGACTCGACTGGGACTGAGAGGGAACATCTGTGGGACTCGAAGAGAAGCTCCCCAGCGGCGTCCTGCTGACCACGGTCGAGGGCGTCGCCGGCTACTTCCGCAAGGCCAGCTTCTGGCCCGCGACGTTCGGCCTCGCCTGCTGCGCCATCGAGATGATGACCAGCGGTGGCCCGAAGTACGACCTCGCCCGGTTCGGCATGGAGGTCTTCCGTGCCAGTCCACGCCAGGCCGACCTGATGATCGTGGCCGGCCGCGTCAGCCAGAAGATGGCACCGGTCCTCCGCCAGATCTACGACCAGATGGCTGAGCCCAAGTGGGTGCTCGCGATGGGCGTCTGCGCCAGCAGCGGCGGCATGTTCAACAACTACGCGGTCGTCCAGGGGGTCGACCACGTCGTACCCGTCGACATGTACCTCCCCGGCTGCCCGCCGCGGCCGGAGATGCTGATCGACGCGATCCTCAAGCTCCACGACAAGGTCAAGGCGACCCCGCTCGGCGTCAACCGGCTCGCCCAGATCCGCGAGCTCGAGGCCGAGGGCCTGGTCGCGCTGCCCACCAGTGACATGAAGGGTCTGCTGCGGTGACGGACGAGAAGAAGGCTGCCGGGCCGGCGCCCGCGGTCGAGCAGCCCGCCGTCGAGCAGTCGCCCGAGAACGTCCCCGCCCCGACCGGCGAGGTGCGCCCGATCGGCGAGCGGCACGGCATGTTCGGCGTCAAGGGCACCGGCGACACCAGCGGGTACGGCGGACTGGTCGCCCCTGTGGTCTACCCGCCCGCGGCCGAGCGCCCCTACGGCGGTTGGTTCGACGTCGTCGCCGACGGCCTCGACCCCCTCATCGACTCGGTCGTGATCCACCGCGGCGAGATCACCTTCCACATCGCGCCGGACAACCTGATCGCCGCGGCCAAGCTGCTGCGCGACGACCCGAAGCTGCGCTTCGAGCTCTGCGCCGGCGTCAGCGGCGTGCACTACCCGGCCGACACCGGGCGCGAGCTGCACGCTGTCTACAGCTTCCTGTCGATGACCTTCAACCGGCGGATCCGGGTCGAGGTCAGCGTTCCCGACGCCGACCCGCACCTGCCGTCGCTGTGCCCGGTCTACCCCGCGGTGGACTGGCACGAGCGCGAGGCCTACGACATGTTCGGGATCATCTTCGACGGCCACCCGGCGCTGACCCGGATCCTGATGCCCGACGACTGGCCCGGCTTCCCGCAGCGCAAGGACTACCCGCTCGGCGGCATCCCGGTCGAGTACAAGGGCGGCACCATCCCGCCGCCCGACCAGAGGAGGTCTTACTCATGACCACCAACGAGGACCTCTACGCAGGCGCGTCGGAGGCCACCGACGCGCCCGCTGACCGAGTCTTCACCGTCAGCGGCCAGGACTGGGACGACATCGCGGCCGGCCTCGGCGAGGAGGGCGGCGACGCGCAGGAGCGCGTCGTGGTCAACATGGGCCCGCAGCACCCGTCGACCCACGGCGTGCTGCGGCTGATCCTCGAGCTCGAGGGCGAGACGGTGACCGAGGCCCGGTGCGGCATCGGCTACCTCCACACCGGCATCGAGAAGAACATGGAGTACCGCTCCTGGGTGCAGGGCACGACGTTCTGCACCCGGATGGACTACCTGAGCCCGTTCTTCAACGAGATGACCTACGTGCTCGGCATCGAGCGGCTGCTCGACATCGAGGACGACATCCCCGAGAAGGCCTCGGTGATGCGGGTACTGCTCATGGAGCTGAACCGGATCTCCTCCCACCTGGTCTGCATCGCGACCGGCGGCATGGAGATCGGCGCACTCACCGTGATGACGATCGGCTTCCGCGAGCGGGAGCTGGTGCTCGACCTGTTCGAGCTGATCACGGGCCTGCGGATGAACCACGCGTTCATCCGCCCCGGCGGCGTCGCCCAGGACCTGCCGCCGGGCGCGCTCGACGAGATCCGCGGCTTCGTCGCCCTGATGAAGAAGCGGCTCCCGGAGTACGCCGCACTCTGCAACGCCAACCCGATCTTCAAGGCCCGGCTCGAGGGCGTCGGCCACCTCGACCTCGAGGGGTGCCTCGCGCTCGGCCTCACCGGCCCGATCGTGCGCAGCACCGGCTACCCGTGGGACCTGCGCAAGACGTCGCCGTACTGCGGCTACGAGACCTATGACTTCGACGTCCAGACGTGGGACACCGCCGACTCCTACGGCCGGTTCCGGGTGCGCCTCAACGAGATGTGGGAGTCGCTCAAGATCATCGAGCAGGCGGCCGACCGCCTCGCGCGGATGGAGGGCGAGCCGGTCATGGTCGCCGACAAGAAGATCGCCTGGCCCAGCCAGCTCGCGATCGGCAGCGACGGCATGGGCAACAGCCTCGACCACATCCGCCAGATCATGGGCGAGTCGATGGAGGCGCTGATCCACCACTTCAAGCTGGTGACCGAGGGCTTCCGGGTGCCGGCCGGCCAGGCCTACGTCCCCATCGAGTCGCCGCGCGGCGAGCTCGGTGCCCACGTCGTCTCCGACGGCGGCACCCGGCCGTTCCGTGCGCACTTCCGCGACCCGTCGTTCAACAACCTGCAGGCCATGGGCGTGATGAGCGAGGGCAGCATGATCGCCGACGTCATCGTCGCGATCGCCAGCATCGACCCGGTGATGGGAGGCGTCGACCGGTGATGAAGAACCAGTCCCTGGACGACAAGACGCTCAACGAGCTGCGTGAGATCGCCGGCCGCTACCCGGAGAAGCGCTCCGGCCTGCTGCCGATGCTGCACCTCGTGCAGTCCGCGCAGGGCAAGGTGACCCCGGAGGCCATCGAGGCCTGCGCCGATATCCTCGACATCTCGGCGGCGGAGGTCAGCGGCGTCGCGACCTTCTACACGATGTACAAGCGGCACGCGGTCGGCGACTTCCACGTCGGCGTCTGCACCAACACCCTGTGCGCGGTGATGGGTGGCGACGCGATCTTCGACCGGCTCAAGGAGCACCTCGACATCGGCAACGACGAGGTCGCCGAGCAGCGCCAGGGCGACCAGTACTCCGTCAGCCTCGAGCACGTCGAGTGCAACGCGGCCTGCGACTACGCCCCGGTCGTGATGGTCAACTGGGAGTTCATGGACAACCAGACCCCCGAAGGGGCCGTCCAGATGGTCGAGGCGCTCCGCGCCGGCCACGACGTCCGATCGACCCGCGGGCCCCGGCTCTGCACCTGGCGCGAGGCCGAGCGCGTGCTCGCCGGCTTCCCCGACGGCCGCGTCGACGAGGGTCCCGCTGCCGGGCCGGCCAGTCTCGCCGGCCTGGCGCTCGCGCGTGAGAACGGCTGGAAGGCCCCCGACGTCGCGGCGGTGCCCGCGGTCGAGGCGCCGAAGGAGGGACAGGCCGATGCCTGACACGTTGACCCCGGTCCTCACCGACATGTGGGACGTCGACCGCGCGTGGACGCTGCCGGCGTACGAGGCCAAGGGCGGCTACCAGTCGCTCGACAAGGCCTTCGCCATGAAGCAGGACGACGTCATCGCCGCCGTCAAGGACTCCGGCCTCCGCGGCCGGGGCGGCGCGGGCTTCCCGACCGGCATGAAGTGGTCGTTCATCCCGCAGGACAACCCCAGGCCGAAGTACCTCGTGGTCAACGCCGACGAGTCCGAGCCGGGCACCTGCAAGGACATCCCGCTGATGATGGGCAACCCCCACGTCCTCGTGGAGGGCGTGATCGTCAGCTCCTACGCGATCCGGGCCAACAAGGCGTTCATCTACATCCGCGGCGAGGTCCTCCACGTCATCCGCCGGGTCCAGGCCGCCGTCGCCGAGGCGTACGCCGCGGGCCACCTCGGCACCAACATCCACGGCTCCGGCTACGACCTCGACGTCGTCGTCCACGCCGGTGCCGGCGCCTACATCTGCGGCGAGGAGACCGCGCTCCTCGAGGGTCTCGAGGGCCGCCGCGGCCAGCCGCGCCTCCGGCCGCCGTTCCCCGCCGTCGCCGGCCTCTACGCGAGCCCGACCGTCATCAACAACGTCGAGTCGATCGCCTCGGTGCCGAGCATCATCACCAACGGCGCCAAGTGGTTCGCGTCGATGGGCACCGAGAAGTCCAAGGGCTTCGGCATCTTCTCCCTCTCCGGGCACGTGCAGAAGCCCGGCCAGTACGAAGCACCGCTCGGCATCACCCTGCGTGAGCTGCTCGACCTCGCCGGAGGCATCCGCGAGGGACACGACCTGAAGTTCTGGACCCCGGGCGGGTCCAGCACCCCACTGCTGACCGCCGAGCACCTCGACGTCCCGCTCGACTTTGAGGGCGTCGGCGCGGCCGGCTCCATGCTCGGCACCCGGGCCCTGCAGATCTTCGACGAGACCGTCTGCGTCGTCCGTGCGGTACTGCGCTGGACGGAGTTCTACAAGCACGAGTCGTGCGGCAAGTGCACGCCCTGCCGTGAGGGCACCTGGTGGCTCGTCCAGACGCTCGCCCGCCTGGAGAAGGGCCAGGGCACCGAGGCTGACCTCGACCTGCTCCTCGACCAGTGCGACAACATCCTGGGCCGCTCGTTCTGCGCGCTCGGTGACGGCGCGACCAGCCCGATCTCGAGCTCGATCCAGTACTTCCGCGACGAGTACCTCGCCCACCTGACCCACGGCGGCTGTCCGTTCGACCCCGCCCGGTCGACGGTGTTCGGCTCCGCGTCGACGGTGGAGGTGTCGGCATGACCACCACCCCGGACAAGCTCACGGATCTGGTCAACGTCACGATCGACGGCATCCAGGTCGCCGTACCCAAGGACACCCTGGTGATCCGCGCGGCCGAGCAGGTCGGCGTCCAGGTCCCGCGGTTCTGCGACCACCCGCTGCTCGCGCCGGTCGGCGCCTGCCGACAGTGCCTGGTCGACGTACCGGACGCCGGCAACGGCCGGGGCTTCCCCAAGCCCCAGGCCTCCTGCACGCTGCCGGTGGCTGAGGGCATGGTGGTCAACACCCAGGTCACCAGCCCGGTCGCCGACAAGGCGCAGCAGGGCGTCATGGAGTTCCTGCTCATCAACCACCCGCTCGACTGCCCGGTCTGCGACAAGGGCGGCGAGTGCCCGCTGCAGAACCAGGCGATGTCCAACGGCCGTGGCGACTCGCGCTTCGCCGGCAACATCAAGCGCACCTTCCCCAAGCCGATCAACCTCTCGCCGATCGTGCTGCTCGACCGCGAGCGCTGCATCGTCTGCCAGCGCTGCACCCGGTTCGCCGACGAGATCGCGGGTGACCCGTTCATCGCGCTCGTCGAGCGCGGTGCCGAGCAGCAGATCGGCATCGCCGACGACGCGCCCTTCCTGTCGTACTTCTCCGGCAACGTCATCCAGATCTGCCCGGTCGGTGCGCTGACCTCCGAGGCCTACCGCTTCCGGTCCCGCCCGTTCGACCTCGTCTCCAGCCCCGCGGTCGCCGAGCACGACGCCTGCGGCTCCGCGATCCGCGTCGACCACCGGCGCGGCAAGGTGATGCGCCGGCAGTCCGGCGACGACCCGGCGGTCAACGAGGAGTGGATCACCGACAAGGACCGGTTCGCCTTCGCCTACGCGCACGGCGACGACCGGATCACCTACCCGCAGGTCCGGGGCACCGACGGTGTGCTCCGCCCGGCGTCGTGGCCGGAAGCGTTCGCCGTCGCCGCCCGCGGCCTGGCTGCCGCGATGGACGCCAACGCCGGAGGCGGCAGCGGTGTAGGGGTGCTGACCGGCGGCCGGCTGACCGTCGAGGACGCCTACGCCTACAGCAAGCTGGCACGGGTCGCGCTCGGCACCAACGACATCGACTTCCGGTCGCGGCCACTGTCGGCCGAGGAGACGGCGTTCCTCGCGCAGCACGTGGTGCTGACCGCGCCCGGCAACGGCGGGGTGACGTACGGCGACCTGGAGTCGGCCGCGAAGGTCGTCCTGGTCGGGCTCGAGCCCGAGGACGAGGCCGGCGCGATCTGGCTGCGCCTGCGCAAGAGCGTCCTGGCCGGTGGCACCGAGGTGATCGCGGTCGCGCCGTACACCTCGCGCGGCCTGTCGAAGCTCAGCGCCCGCCTGGTCCCCACCGTTCCCGGCGACGAGGCGGCCGCGTTGGCCGACCTCGGCGACGACGTGGACGGTGGCACCGTGATCCTGGTCGGCGAACGGCTGGCGACCTCGCCCGGCGCGCTCACCGCCGCTGCCGACCTCGCTGCGAGGTCGGGCGCCCGGCTGGCCTGGGTGCCGCGCCGTGCGGGCGACCGGGGTGCGATCGAGGCCGGCTGCCTGCCGAACCTGCTCCCCGGTGGCCGCCCCGTGGCCGACGCGGGCGCGCGGGTAGACATCGCCACGGCGTGGGGAGTGGACTCCCTGACCGAGACCGAGGGCCGCGA
The DNA here is from genome assembly GCF_003515065.1 of Nocardioides immobilis. Taxonomy (GTDB): domain Bacteria; phylum Actinomycetota; class Actinomycetes; order Propionibacteriales; family Nocardioidaceae; genus Nocardioides; species Nocardioides immobilis. The sequence goes on along the minus strand of NZ_QXGH01000016.1, from coordinate 12,667 downwards.
CGCCGACGGCATCGTCGCCGCTCTCGCCGCAGGAGAGCTCGGCGGTCTGCTGATCGCCGGCGTCGACCCGGCCGACACCACCGACCCGGCGGCCACCCGTGCCGCCATCAAGGCCGCCGGCTTCGTCGTCGCCCTCGACCTCCGCGAGACCGAGGTGACCCGCGCCGCGGATGTCGTCCTGCCGGTCGCGCCGGTGACCGACAAGGCCGGCACGTTCGTCAACTGGGAAGGCCGGGTGCGGCCGTTCGATGCGGCGCTGCGCAACCCGGCGTCGCTCCCGGAGGTGCGGATCCTGGCCGGCATCGCGACCGAGCTGAGCTCGTTGGGAGTGGGCGCGCCGCTCGGCCTCCGCACCGTCGAGCAGACCCGCGCCGAGATGGCGCAGCTGGGTCCGTGGGACGGCGAGCGGAACGCCTCGGCAGCAGTCGACACGGCGGTCGAGCCGGTCGAGGCCACCGACGGCCTGGTCCTGTCGACCTGGAAGCAGTCGATCGACAACGGCCGGATGCAGGACGGCGACAAGTACCTCAAGGCCACGGCCCGCACCCCGGTCGCGCTGCTCCCGCAGGACGTCTTCGACGCCTGCGGGCCGACGGTCACGCTGACCGGGGACCGCGGCTCGGTGACGCTGCCGGCCGAGGTCGGCGACGACCTGGTCGCGGGCGTGGTGTGGGTGCCGGCGAACTCGTTCGGTGCCGGTGTGCTCAGCGACCTGGCCTCGCCAGGCAGCCGGGTGCGAGTCGAGGGAGGACAGGGATGACCGCGTTGATGGCGCCGCTCGCGGCGGACTACGACGAGCTGCCCGCGTTCGGCAACGACGCGTGGTGGGTCATCGGCCTCAAGACGCTGCTGATCTTCCTGGTCCTGGTGCTGCTCACGCTCTTCAACATCTGGTGGGAGCGGCGGGTCGTGGCCCGGATGCAGCACCGGATCGGTCCCAACGTGCACGGCCCCTTCGGCCTGCTCCAGTCGCTCGCCGACGGCGTCAAGCTGGCCCTCAAGGAAGACCTGACGCCGAAGGCCGCCGACAAGCTGGTCTTCATCATCGCGCCGGTCATCGCGGTCATCCCCGCCTTCGTGACCTTCAGTGTGATCCCGTTCGGCCCCGAGGTGACGATCCCGTTCACCGACACGGTCACCCCGCTCCAGCTCACCGACATGCCCGTCGCCGTGCTGTTCGTGATGGCGATCGCGTCGATCGGCATCTACGGCATCGTGCTCGGCGGCTGGTCCAGCGGGTCGACGTACTCCCTGCTCGGCGGCCTCCGCTCGAGCGCCCAGATGATCTCCTACGAGGTCGCGATGGGCCTCGCCCTGGTGTCGGTCTTCATGTACGCCGGCTCGATGTCGACCAGCGAGATCGTGGCCGCCCAGGACGACTTCTGGTTCGGCCTGATCCTGCTGCCGTCGTTCGTGATCTACACGATCGCGATGGTCGGTGAGACCAACCGCGCGCCGTTCGACCTCCCGGAGGCGGAGGGCGAGCTGGTCGGCGGCTTCCACACCGAGTACTCCTCGCTGAAATTCGCGCTCTTCTTCCTCGCCGAGTACATCAACATGGCGACGGTCTCGGCGCTCGCGACGACCCTGTTCCTCGGCGGCTGGCACGCACCGTTCTGGATCGACGAGGTCTGGGCCGGCGCCAACGAGGGCTACTGGCCGGTGCTCTGGTTCTTCGGCAAGGTCCTGTTCTTCATCTTCATCTTCATCTGGCTGCGCGGCTCGCTGCCGCGACTGCGCTACGACCAGTTCATGGCGTTCGGGTGGAAGCGGCTGATCCCGATCTCGCTGGTGTGGATCCTCGCGGTCGCCACCATGCGGGTCGCCCGCGACGACCTCGAGTTCGACCGCCAGACCGCGATGATCGTGGCCGGCGTACTGCTTGCGGTGTTCCTGCTGCTGTTCCTGATCCCCGAGAAGAAGGCCGCGGACGAGGCGACGCAGGTCGCGGCGCCGCGCGAGGGCGGCTTCCCCGTCCCGCCGATGCCCGCCGGCGGCGCGGTGCGAGGCGCCGCCCGACCGCTGGTCTTCGCGTCGGGCGCACCGATCACCAGCACGCCGGGACCAGCTGGCACCACCGACCGCACTGCAGACCTAGGGGCGAACGATGGCTGACAACAAGGGAAACCCGTCTCTCAAGGAGCAGTTCTGGGACCCGGTCGCCGGGTTCGGCGTCACCTTCCGGACCATGTTCCGCAAGGTCGTCACGGAGCAGTACCCCAAGGAGAAGTTCCCGACCGCGCCGCGGTTCCACGGCCGGCACCAGCTCAACCGGTGGCCCGACGGCCTGGAGAAGTGCATCGGGTGCGAGCTCTGCGCCTGGGCGTGCCCGGCCGACGCGATCTACGTCGAGGGCGCGTCCAACAGCGACGGGCCCGACGGCGAGCGGTTCAGCCCCGGGGAGCGCTACGGCCGCGTCTACCAGATCAACTACCTGCGCTGCATCCTCTGCGGGCTCTGCATCGAGGCGTGCCCGACCCGGGCGCTCACGATGACCAACGAGTACGAGCTCGCCGACGACAGCCGGTCCAGCCTGATCTACGAGAAGTCCGACCTGCTCGCGCCGCTGCTGCCCGGCATGGAGCAGCCGCCGCACCCGATGTTGCTCGGTGAGGACGAGAAGGACTACTACCGCGGCGACTACAAGCCGGCAGCCACCGGAGGTGAGACCGCGTGACCGCGTTCTGGGTGCTCGCGCCGATCATGGTGCTGGCCGCGCTCGGCATCCTCTTCGTGCGCAAGGCGGTCCACGCCGCGCTGCTCCTGGCCGTCGTGATGATGAGCCTCGCGGTGCTCTACCTCGTGCTCGAGGCGCCGTTCCTCTTCGCCGTGCAGATCATCGTCTACACCGGCGCGATCCTGATGCTCTTCCTGTTCGTGATGATGCTGGTCGGGGTCGACGCGTCCGACTCGCTCGTCGAGACGATCAAGGGCCAGCGTGCCCTGGCGTGGGCGACGGGCCTGGTGTTCGCAGTCGTGATGGTCGTCGGGCTGACGCAGATCACCTTCGGCTCCGCGGTCGGTCTCGGCGAGGCCAACGACGGTGGCAACGTGCCGGCGCTCGCGAGCCTGCTGTTCTCCCGCTACGTCTTCGCGTTCGAGGTCACCAGCGCGCTCCTGATCACCGCTGCTGTCGGCGCCATGGTGCTGACCCACCGCGAGCGGCTCACGCCGCGGGCCAACCAGGCCGAGCTCGCCGCGAAGCGGGTGCGCGACTTCAGCGACAAGGGCGTCCACCTCGGCCCGCTCCCGCCACCCGGCGTCTACGCCCGGCACAACGCGGTCGACACCCCGGCGCTGCTTCCCGACGGCAGCCCCGCAGCGGCCTCGGTGTCGCGGGTGCTCGCCGCACGCGGCACCGTCCGGGTGGCCGGCGACCTGGCCGACGACATCGACGAGCTCACCGCGCAGCTCGAGCAGGACCTGGCGACCAAGCCCGAGACCGGCGGCAAGGACGCCGCTACGGCCAGCAGTGAGGAGGACCCGGCATGACCGAGTACGTCGTCCTCTCGGCGGTCCTGTTCACGATCGGGTCGATCGGGGTGCTGACCCGCCGCAACGCGATCGTCGTGTTCATGTGCGTCGAGCTGATGCTCAACGCCTGCAACCTGGCCTTCGTGGCGTTCGCCCACCAGCACGGCAACCTCGACGGTCAGGTGGCCGCCTTCTTCGTGATGGTGGTGGCCGCGGCCGAGGTCGTGGTCGGGCTCGCGATCATCATGACCATCTTCCGGACCCGTCGGTCGGCCTCCGTCGACGACGCCAGCCTGTTGAAGTTCTGAGGGGCCGATGAGTTCTCACCTGTTGCTGACCGCTGCCGTGGAGGCCGAGCACCACATCCCGGTGGTCGCGCCGACCGGCGCCGACGGCGTCTTCTCGCTGCTGTGGCTGATCATCGCGCTGCCGCTGTTCGGTGCTGCGGTGCTGCTGCTCGGCGGCAAGTACACCGACAAGTGGGGTCACTACCTCGGCGCCGGGCTGCCGATCGGGTCGTTCGTGATCAGCCTGATCTGCTTCTTCAGCGTCCTCGGACGCGACGACGCGGACCGCCAGGTCTCCCAGCACCTCTTCGACTGGATCCAGACCGGTGGCCTCGACATCGGGATGGACCTGCTCTACGACCCGCTGTCGGCGATGTTCCTGCTGCTCATCACCGGCGTCGGCTCGCTGATCCACGTCTACTCGATCGGCTACATGGCGCACGACCCGCGCCGGCGGCGGTTCTTCGGCTACCTCAACCTCTTCGTCGCAGCGATGCTGATGCTGGTGCTGTCGGAGAACTACGTCGGGCTGTTCCTCGGCTGGGAGGGCGTCGGCCTCGCGTCGTACCTCCTCATCGGGTTCTGGCAGCACAAGCCGTCCGCGGCCGCGGCCGCCAAGAAGGCGTTCGTCATCAACCGGGTCGGCGACATGGGGATGGCGCTGGCGATCTTCCTGATGTTCGTCACCTTCGGGACGCTCAGCTTCAGCGGCATCAGCGCCGCGGTCTCGGCGGGCGACGCGATCGGGGCGCTCGACGAGTCGACCCTGAACTGGATCGGCGTCCTCCTGCTCATCGGCGCCTGCGGCAAGTCCGCCCAGGTCCCGCTCCAGGCCTGGCTCCTCGACGCGATGGAGGGCCCGACCCCGGTCTCGGCGCTCATCCACGCCGCGACCATGGTGACCGCGGGCGTCTACCTGATCACCCGCTCCAACTTCATCTTCGAGCTGGCGCCGACCGCACAGACGGCGGTCGTCATCGTCGCGACGGTCACGCTCCTCTGGGGTGCGATCCTCGGCTGCGCGAAGGACGACATCAAGAAGGGCCTGGCGGGGTCCACGATGAGCCAGATCGGCTACATGATGCTGGGCGCCGGCCTCGGTGTCGCCGGCTACGCGTTCGCGATCTTCCACCTGCTGACGCACGGATTCTTCAAGGCCAACATGTTCCTGGGCGCCGGCTCGGTCATGCACGCGATGGACGACGACGTGGACATGCGTCACTACGGCGGCCTGCAGAAGCTGCTTCCGGTGACGTTCCTGACGTTCGCCATGGGCTACCTGGCGATCATCGGCTTCCCCGGGTTCTCGGGCTTCTTCTCCAAGGACAAGATCATCGAGGTCGCGCTGACCGAGAACCTGCTGGTAGGCCTGTGCGCCCTGCTCGGCGCCGGCATCACCGGCTTCTACATGACCCGGATGATGCTGCTGACCTTCTTCACGAAGCAGCGCTGGGAGGACGGCGTGCACCCGCACGAGTCGCCGGCCGTGATGACCGTCCCGCTCATCGTGCTGGCCGCGCTCTCCGTCCTCGGCGGCGTGATGCTCGCCGGTGACTGGATCGTCGACTTCCTCAGCCCGGTGGTCGGCCACGCCGCGCACGAGGAGCCGCCGCTGCCAGCGATCGTGATCACCCTGATCGTCGTCCTCGTCGTCGGTGTCGGCGTGGCGCTCGCGTTCCTGCTGTTCCAGAGGCGCGACGTCCCGCGTGAGGCACCGACGGACGTCTCCTTCGTGACCAAGGCCGCCCGCGCCGACCTCTACGGCGACGCGATCAACGACGGGCTCGTCGTACGGCCCACTGGGCAGCTGGTGACCGCGCTGGTCGCCAGCGACCGCGGCGTGGTCGACGGTGCGTTCACCGGCGGCGCGACCGTCGTCGGCGGCATCGGCCAGGGACTGCGCCGGCTCCAGACGGGCTACGTGCGGTCCTACGCCCTGTCCGTGCTCGGGGGCGCCCTGATCCTCGTCCTGACCCTGGTGGCGGTGAACCTCTGATGTTGTCCACCCTGATCTGGCTCCCGCTGGTCGGCGCGATCCTCGTCGCCGTGGCGCCGGCGACGCTCAGCAAGCTGCTCGGCATGGGCGTGGCGGTCGCCACGCTCGTCGTCGGCATCGTCGCCGCGTTCTCGTACCAGCTCGACGACGGCATGCAGCTCAAGGAGACCTACACCTGGATCGAGGCGTTCGGCGTCCACTACGCCCTCGGCCTCGACGGGCTCGGGTTGCTGATGGTCCTGCTGACCGTGACGCTCGTGCCGCTGGTGCTCGCTGCCGAGTGGTTCGCCGCGGACGACGCGAAGGGCGGTGGGGCCCGGGCGTTCGTCGCGTGGGCCTTGGCGCTCGAGGCGCTCTCGCTCGCGGTCTTCTGCGCGACCGACGTGTTCCTCTTCTACGTCGTCTTCGAGGCGACGCTGATCCCGGCGTACTTCCTGATCGGTGGCTTCGGCCGCGAGGGCCGTGGCGCCGCCGCGATGAAGTTCCTGATGTTCCAGCTCGCCGGCGGGCTGGTGCTGCTCGCCTCGGTGATCGGGCTCTACGTCGTCTCCGCCGAGCAGGGCGAGCCGTCGTACCTCCTCTCCGACCTGGCCGCGCTCGACATCGGCACCGACGCCGGCCGCTGGCTGTTCATCGGCTTCTTCATCGCGTTCGCGATCAAGGCGCCGCTGTTCCCGCTGCACACCTGGCTTGCCGACACCACAGAGAAGGCGACCCCCGGCACGTCGGTGCTGCTGGTCTGCGTCCTCGACAAGATCGGCACCTTCGGCATGCTGCGCTTCTGCCTCGGGATCTTCCCGGAGGCGTCGGAGTGGGCGACGCCGGTGGTGATCGTGCTGGCGCTGATCTCGATCGTGTACGGCGCGCTCGTGGCGATCGGTCAGGACGACGTCCTGCGCCTGATCGGTCTCACCTCGCTCAGCCACTTCGGCTTCATCACGCTCGGCATCTTCGCGCTGACCAGCCAGGGCTCGTCCGGCGCGGTGCTCTACATGGTCAACCATGGCATCGGCACCGCCGCGCTGTTCCTCATCGCCGGCTACATCTACCACCGCCGCGGCACCATGCTGATCAGCGAGATGGCCGGTCTCGAGAAGGCCACGCCGGTGCTCGCCGGCCTGTTCCTCGTCGCCGGCCTGGCCACGCTGGGCCTGCCCGGACTCAGCCCGTTCGTGTCCGAGTTCCTGGTGCTGGTGTCGGCCTTCGACTACGCCTGGTGGGCCGGTGCGATCGCCGTCACCGGCGTCGTGTGGGCAGCGGTCTACGTGCTGTGGATGTACCAGCGCACGATGACCGGACCGACCCCGCCCGATGTCGAGGGCACCGCCGACCTCGGCCTGCGCGAGCTCGGCGCCGTCGCGCCGCTGATGGTCGCGCTGGTCCTCTTCGGCTTCTACCCTGCCCCGCTGCTCGACGTCGCGAACCCGTTCACCGACGACCTGCTGGCCCACGTCGGCGTCGATGACGACGGCCCGGACGTGCCACCGGCAGACGAAGCCAACAGCGAGACGGAGGGTGGCCACTGATGCCCGAGTTCAGCAAGCCGACCCTCGAGTACGTCGAGCTCCTCCCGCTGTTCGTCGTCTTCGGCGCCGCGTGCGCCGGCGTGCTGGTCGAGGCCTTCTTCCCCCGTGAGAGGCGGAGGCTGCCGCAGATCCTGGTGACCGTGGGCGGACTCGTTGCAGCGCTGGCCGCCACCATCTGGATCGCGACCGACATCGAGGTGCACGCCGATGGCGCCGCACGGGGTCTGGTCGGCGCCGAGGGCAGCATCATCGTCGACGGGCCGACCCTCTACCTGTGGGGACTGCTGCTGGTCTTCGGGATCCTCGGCACCGCCCTCTTCGCCGAGCGGCGGCTCGAGGGCGGGCTCTCGTCGTTCGCCGGCCAGGCCGCGGCGCTGCCCGGCACCGAGGCCGAGCGGCTGGCCGCCACCAAGGGCCTCGACCACACCGAGGTCTACCCGCTGCTGCTGTTTGCGATCGGCGGCATGCTGCTCTTCCCGGCGTCCGGCGACCTGCTCACGATGTTCGTCGCGCTCGAGGTGCTCTCGCTCCCGCTCTACCTGCTGTGCGGCTTGGCGCGCCGCCGCCGGCTGCTGAGCCAGGAGGCGGCGCTCAAGTACTTCCTGCTCGGCGCCTTCTCCTCCGGGTTCTTCCTGTACGGCGCCGCGCTCGTCTACGGCTACGCCGGCTCGGTCTCGTTCGCCGGCATCGACCAGGCGGTGCGGGCCGGCAACGGCGACCACGGCCTGCTCCTGGGGGGCATCGCGCTGCTCGCGGTCGGCCTCCTCTTCAAGGTCGGCGCCGCGCCGTTCCAGGCGTGGACGCCGGACGTCTACCAGGGTGCGCCCACCGCGGTGACCGCGTTCATGTCGGCCGCCACCAAGATCGCGGCCTTCGGTGCGCTCCTGCGCCTCTTCTACGTCGCGTTCGACGCCGAGCGGTGGAGCTGGCAGCCGATGCTCGCGGTGGTCGCGATCGCCACGATGCTGCTCGGTGCCGTGCTCGCCGTGGTCCAGACCGACGTGAAGCGGATGCTCGCCTACTCCGCGGTCGCCCACACCGGGTTCCTGCTGACCGGCATGATCGGCGCGCAGGGGACGGGAGACCTCGCGATCGGTCAGTACTCCTCCCTCGAGGGCGTGCTCTTCTACCTGACGACCTACGGCTTCGCCTCGGTCGGCGCCTTCGCGCTCGTCACCGTGGTCCGCGACGCCGGCGGCGAGGCGACGGGCACGGCCGCGTGGACCGGGCTGGGCAAGCGCTCGCCGCTCGTCGCCGGAGCGTTCGCGTTCTTCCTGCTCTCGATGGCGGGCATCCCGCTCACCTCGGGCTTCGTGGGCAAGTGGGCGGTCTTCACCTCGGCGATGTCGGCCGGGTTCTGGCCGGTCGTCCTGGTCGCGATCGGGACCAGCATCGTGGCGGTCTACTTCTACATCCGGCACATCCGGGTGATGTTCTTCAGCGACCCCGACCCGGACGGGACGGCTGCCGTCAGTGAGCCCTCGCTGCTGACCGTCGGCACGGTCGCGATCTGCCTCGCCGCGACGGTCGTGCTCGGCGTTGTGCCGGGGCCGGTGCTCGACCTGGTGGGGAGTGCGGGAGACTTCATCAGGTGAGCCCTGCCGAACTGGCTTTGCCGATCACCGACGACGCACTCGCCAACCGCCTGCGCGAGCGGATGACGGCCGTCGAAGCGGCACTCTTCGAGCACGCGAGCAGCCGGGCGCCGTACGTCACCGAGGCGGCCCGCCACCTGCTCGCCGCCGGCGGCAAGCGGTTCCGGCCGCTGCTGGTGCTGCTGGCTGCCGAGGCCGGCAACCGGCCCGACGCCGACGAGGTCAGGACCGCGGCGTGCGTCGTCGAGATCACCCACGTCGGCTCGCTGTACCACGACGATGTCATGGACGAGGCCGCGCTGCGCCGCGGTGCCGACTCGGCGAACTCACGCTACGACAACCTGGTCGCGATCCTCACCGGCGACTGGCTGTTCGCGAAGTCCTCCGAGCTGACCGCGCAGCTCGGCCCGGAGGCGGTGCGGATCCAGGCGGAGACGTTCACCCGGCTGGTCGAGGGCCAGATCCTCGAGACCGTCGTACCGGGACCCGACGAGGACCCGCTGCAGCACTACCTCGAGGTCGTCGCCGGCAAGACCGGCTCGCTGATCGCCACGTCGGCCCGATACGGCGCGCTGTTCGGCGGTGCGCCGGCAGAGGTGGTCACCGCCCTGACGGCGTACGGCGAGCTCGTCGGCACCGCCTTCCAGCTCTCCGACGACATCCTCGACATCGCCTCGGAGTCGGCCGAGTCCGGCAAGACGCCCGGCACCGACCTCCGAGAGGGCGTGCCGACCCTGCCGGTGCTGATGGCGAAGGCGTCGACCGACCCGGCCGACGCCCGGCTGCACGAGCTGCTGGCCGCTCCGCTCACCGACGACGCTCTCCACGCCGAGGCCCTCGACCTGCTGCGGAAGCACCCTGCGATGGACGAGGCCCGCGCGTACGTCGTCGCCCGCGCCCAGGAGGCCAAGGCCCGCCTCGGCGTACTCCCCGAGGGCTCCGTCCGCAGCGCCCTCGAGGCCTTCGCCGACGTCGTCGCCGTCCGCACCGCCTGATCGCGCACGAGGCGCGCGGCGTTAGGGCGCCGCCCGTGGGCGTGCCCGCCGCGCTCGCACCCACGGGTATGAGCGTGTCTCACCCGAAGGCGAGACTCGACGGGCACGCACATGACCAGTACCCGTCAGTCCGAGAAGAACGCCCCTCGAGCAGCAATAGCGTGCAGCTCCGCGAGCACGCAGGGCGACAGTAGCGTGGCGCTCCGGGCGTCACTCGCAGTCTTCGATCCGGTCGCGCCCGGGCCCCCCGTTGCAGGTGTCGTGGTCGTCGCCGCCGTCCAGCCAGTCGGCGCCCGCGCGACCGTTGAGGATGTCGTCTCCCCACCGGCTCTCCAGCCGGTTGGCTTCGCCGTTGCCGGACAGGACGTCGTCGCCGGCGCCGGTGATGATGTTCTCGATGCCGACGAGCTCGTCCATGCCCCCGCCTCCGGTGTCCTGAGGTCCGTTCCTCGCGAGGTCGATCGTCAGCGACACGGGCCCTGGGTCGTCCTCACATCCGGGCCGGCACTCCCGGTAGAGGTACCTGATGGTGTCGCTTCCGGGGCCACCGACGATGAGCTCGTCAGCGGTGCTGGACGGGAGCTGGTCGTCGCCCGGTCCCGCGTAGACCCACTCGGCGCCGTAGATCCAGTCTCTGCCCCTCCCGCCGCGGGCAGTGGTGCCCTGCCCACCCGTCAGGTGGTCGTTCCCGTCTCGGCCCTTCAGGATGTCGACCCCGCCCTGGCCAGAGATCGTGTTGTTTCCGCCGTTCCCGGACAGGACGTCGTCGCCGGCGCTGCCGTCGAGACCGCGGATGCTGACGAGCTCGTCCACGCCGCCGGTTCCGGTGTCCTGTCGCCCGGCCACCATGAGGTCGACCGTGACGCCGCCGGTCGCGCCACCGAGATCGACGTACAAGACGGCGTCCGGCCCGCTGCCCCCGACGAGCAGGTCTTCGCCGGCGCTGCTGTAGAGGCGGTCGTGGTCACCGCCGCCGTACGATCGGTCCCGCCTACCGCTCGGCGCTCCTCCGCCCGGGTAGAGGTTGTCGTGGAGGCGCCCGCCAAGCAGTGTGTCCGCCCCTGCGTTGCCGTGGAGGTCGTCGAAGCCGTCGGCTCCGTCGACCAGGTCGTTGCCAGCCTCGCCGTACAGCACGTCGGGGCCCTGACCGCCCCGCACCACGTCGTGGCCGGCACCAGCACAGACCACGTCCGCGCCATGGCCGGTCTCGATGCGGTCGTCGCCCGGGGTGCCCAGCACGACGTCAGACGCGTCCCGGTCGGGGTCGGGCGCTCCCGGTTGGCTCAGGTCGATGGTCACGACGTAGCCTCCGCACATCGCCGCGCCTGCGTCAGCGCTGGGCCCGGCTAGGGCGGGGAGGATCGACGCCGCGGCGGTCATCAAGAGGACTGTCAGGAGGCGCACCATCTCGTTACGGTAGACCGCGATCGGACGCAGCGCCCCGACTTCAGCTATTGGCCGCGACCGCTACTCGGCATTATGCGGGTGATCGCCGTCAAGGGGGTCATGATGCTTCGCTGTCGTCGAGGGTGTTGAGGACTGCGTTGAAGAGCGCGGCACGGTGGTCCTGGCCCTTCGCGGCGGCGTCGTCGTGTTGGGCTTGCAGGGTGGGCCGGAACTCGATGCTGGTCTGGAAGAACGTGCAGTTCTCGCAGATCGACTCGAAGGCGCAGTCGAGTTCGGGTGGCCTGGTGCAGTAGCCGTTGCCGAGGTGGCGGTGGTGCTCGCGTCGCAGCTTGGCCATGTTCGGGCCGATGGCGTCGGCGGGCAGGGCGGCGGGCTTTCCGTAGAGGGCGTCGACCTTGTCGGTGACGGCGAAGTACTCCTCGGCGACGGTGCGGTTGGCGATCTTGGCGTAGCGCAGGGTCATGTCCAGACTGCGGTGTCCCAGCATGGCTGCGATCGCTTCCAGTGACATGCCGCGGTTGATGGCCTGGGTGGCCAGGGTGTGGCGCAGTTGGTGGGGATGCATGTGAGGGAGCCCGGCTGCTCGGCCGGCCCGGTTGATCATCCGGGTGACGCAGTGACGGTCCAGCGGGCCGCCGCGCTCGTTAGGCAGCAGCAAGGAGTTCTCGGCGTCGACGAAGGTGGCGCGGTAGTCCTGGATCAGGGTGACCAGGTCGGGATGCAGCGGCAGGTATCGGTCTTCGTGGAGCTTGCCGACCGGCACGTGGAGCCAGGGTGCGGCACCGATCTGGACGACAGCGTCGGCCTGGAGTGCGATGTACTCGCTGACCCGCAGGCCGGTGCGCAGCAGCACCTCGATGGTGACCCGGACCAGCATGCGGCGGTCGGCCTGAGCGGCACGGAGCAGCCTGGCCGCGGCCGCGTCATCGAGTGCCTTGGGTAACGGGTGGTCGATGCGTGGCAGGTCGCCGAGGAAGATCGGGACCCGGGCGGGTGCCTCGGGCCAGTCCCATTCGTCGATCCGGACGAAGAACATCCGCAGCGTCCCGAGGCGTTGGAGCGTGGTCGCCGGCCCTATCCGCGGGGCGGTGCGTCCGGGCCGTTTGGCCAGCCAGGGCTTGAAGTCCTCGATGTGGCGTCGGGTCACCTGCGCGATCGAGCCGACCTCGGGTGCGCACTCGAGCAGGAACGCGGTGAACGAACGCAGCGCGAGGTCGGTGGCCGACACGCTGCCGGGTCGCAGCACGCAGGCGACCTGTTTGAGGTTCCCCCCGGACCGTAGAGGCATCGACAATGAGGATCGAGATGCCAGAGAAGCGGAAGAAGTACGACCGGGAGTTCCGTGAGGGAGCTGTCCGGATCGTCGAAGAGACCAACAAGCCGATCG
>NZ_QXGH01000067.1 GCF_003515065.1 Nocardioides immobilis | reverse complement strand
ATGAGGGCAAGCTCTACCTCGACTCGGTGTTGGACATGGGCTCGCGGCGCATCGTCGGGTTCGGGATCGGTGAGCACCATGACGCCGACCTGGCCACCGCGGCACTGCGGATGGCGGTCGCGGTCCGCGGCGGCAAGGACAACATCGGTGCGGTGATCATGCACACCGACCAGGGCAGCGAAGGCGAAATCAACCGGTCGTCGCAACACCTTGACCACGGAGGTGTGCGATGGGACGACCGAGGAAGCCGCTGCCGCAAGCGCCGGCTGGGGCGCGACGGCAGTGGGCCGCGGACAGGGCAATGCGAGCGCCGATGCGCTCACCGGGCCGGCCCGAGCCGTCGCGGGCTGTGCAGCGAGACTTCTGGCGCCTAGTCGCGACCGGGATCACGACGGTCGAGGCCGCCGAAGGGGTGGGCGTGTCGGCACCGGTCGGCATCCGATGGTTTCGACACGCTGGCGGGATGACTCCGCTGAGCCTGGACGAGCCCACGGGCCGGTACCTATCGTTCGCCGAGCGGGAGGAGATCGCGTTGCTCAAGGCCCAGGAGATGGGCGTGCGTGAGATAGCCCGCGAGATCGGCCGGGACCCCGGCACGGTGTCTCGTGAGCTGCGGCGCAACGCGGCGACCAGGGGCGGCAAGCCGGTCTACCGCGCCGTGGTGGCGCAGTGGAAGGCGCAGCAGGCAGCGAAGCGTCCGAAGACGGCGAAGCTGGCGGGCAACGAGCGGCTGCGTGACTACGTCCAGGACCGACTCGCCGGCAACGTTCGTCGCCCTGACGGCACGATCATTCCGGGTCCGACGACGCCGCCGTGGAAGGGGCTGAACAAGCCCCATCGCCAAGACCGACGATGGTCGACGGCATGGAGCCCCGAGCAGATCTCGCATCGGCTGAAGGTCGACTTCCCCGATGATGAGTCCATGCGCATCAGCCACGAGGCGATCTACCAGTCGCTGTTCATCGAAGGTCGTGGTGCGCTCAAGCGCGAGCTGGTCACGTGTCTGCGCACAGGCCGCGCCCTGCGGGAGCCGCGGGCCCGTTCAAGGAACAAGGCTCAAGGGCACGTGACCGCTGATGTCATCCTCAGCGAGCGTCCCGCCGAGGCCGAAGACCGCGCCGTCCCCGGCCATTGGGAAGGCGACCTGATCATCGGAACCGGCCGGTCGGCGATCGGCACGCTCGTCGAGCGCAGCAGCCGCTCAACGCTCCTGGTCCACCTGCCACGCATGGATGGCTGGGGCGAGAAGCCGTACGTGAAGAACGGACCGTCACTCGGCGGCTACGGGGCCGTCGCGATGAACGCCGCGCTGACGACGTCGATGACCAAGCTGCCCGACCAGCTACGCAAGACCCTCACCTGGGACCGCGGCAAGGAGCTTTCCGGCCACGCGGAGTTCGCGCTGGAGACCGGGACGCGGGTGTTCTTCGCCGATCCGCACTCACCGTGGCAGCGCCCGACGAACGAGAACATCTATTGGTACAAGATGGCTGGGCCGGAAGCGCCTTCGACGGGAGTCGCTCCGGTGCGCGCCGCCGGGTGACTCGGAGAACACGTGCCAAGAGGCTTTCCGTTGATATGTCCATGGCGGCCCGGTGGG
>NZ_QXGH01000066.1 GCF_003515065.1 Nocardioides immobilis | reverse complement strand
CGTTCAACGACCACAAGCAGTGGCGAGGGATCGCAACCCGCTACGACAAGCTCGCCGCCGTCTACCGAGGAGCCGTTGTCCTACGCGCCATCACCATCTGGCTCGCGACTTAGGAGACACGCCCTAGCTGGCACCACTGGGACTCGGTGGTCCCCGGCCTGCAGCAGCACCATCGCGTGCACGTCGCCCGCCTCGCCGGACACGCGGGCGGCCCGCAGCTCGCAGCTGGCGTGGCGCCCACGGCCGCAGCCCTAGCGGACCAGCTCGAGCGCGACCTCGACGATGCCGGCGTGGACCGCGCTCACCTGGTCGGGAACTCGCTGGGCGGATGGCTGGCCCTCGAGCTGGCCGCGCGCGGACGCGCGCTCTCGGTGACCGCCCTCTCCCCTGCGCTCGGCTGGGAGCCGAACGGCGCGCACCTCCGCACCCTCGCCTTCAAGCTCTTCGTCGCCCGCCAGATGATCCTGCGCGGAGGCCCGCTCCTCCCGCTCCTCTTCCGGTCCCCCACCGCACGGCGGGCCGCGCTGAAGGTCGCGGTGGCGCACGGCGACCGGATGTCACCCGAAGCCGCCCTGGCCTTCACCTCCGCGATGGCTGAGTGCACGATCTCCAAGCCGCTCAAGGAGTGGTTCCTGAACACGGAGCACACCATGGGACCGATCGAGTGTCCCGTGCGCATCGCCTGGTCGGAAGAAGACGCGCTGATCCCGCTCGAGCCCTACGGTGCCCGTTTCACCACGCTCGTCCCCGACGCCGAGAGGATCGTGCTGCCACGCGTCGGCCACGTCCCGATGTACGACGATCCGGAGCTGGTCGTCCGCACCGTCCTGGACCTGACCAGCAGGGTCGACCGTTCCACCGAGCATTCACCCCGCACTGATGGGAGCCTGCTGGAGTAGACGATCGGCGAGAGCATCCCGTCTATACGTGCGGAGGTTCGCGGCGATCGGGAGCGTGTTCCTGTTCCTGCTCCATGAGCCAGGTGGCTATCTGCGTGCGCGACCGGAAGCCCAGCTTGGTGAGGATGTGCTCCACGTGGCCCTCGGCTGTGCGATCGGAGATGACCAGCTGGCTGGCGATCTCCCGATTCGTGAGTCCGGTCGCCACGAGCCGCGCGATCTCCTGCTCGCGGCGCGTCAACGGCGTCGACGCCTGCACCGGACGCGGCCGGCGCCGCGACCTCGCGCCGAACGCTGCCGGATCCAGGACGTACTCGGTCGCCAGCTCCGGGGTCAGCCGGGCTCCCCGCTCGAACGCCGCCTCATAGGCCCGCTTCCCGAGGGCGCGCCGTACGGCGTCCTCGCACTCGTCGTGGGCCTGAGCCAGATGAAGGTAACCCGACATCGGCGCTTCGAAGGTCCGCCAGATGGAGTCGGCCGCGCCGAGCAGGCCCGCTGCCAGCTCGGCCTCCTCCCGGTCCGCAGCGACCCACGCCAATCCTTCGATGCCGAGCGCAACGCCCCGGTCGTCCCCGAAGGTGGAGTTGATGCTGATGCTCTCCCTCAGCAGCTCCCTGGCTTGTCCCTGGTCGGCTCGCCGCCACGCCTCGATGCCCAGACCCCAGAGCGTGTACGCCTTGTCCCATTCCTCGCCGTGGTCGTTGCAGACCTGGAGGCACTCCTCGTAGTACGCCGCTGCTCGGTCGTGATGACCGTCCAGGGACTCGGCTATGGCCAACCGGCGCAGCGTCATGACCACGCCGGTCGGCTCGTCCGCGTCGCGGAACGCTTCGAGAGCCTGCACGTACGCCGCTCTCGCCTCCGCGTTCCTGCCCTCGCTAGTGGCGATGCCTCCCGCGAACAGCCCGATGCAGCCGTCCAGCCATCGGTCGCCCAGGTCGGCTGCCTCGGTCGCGCTCCGCTGCAGCAGCCCGGCTGCCGTCGGAAGATCGTTCTGGAGCGAGGCCAGCCACCCCGCCATGCAGAGCGCTCGCGCGTGACTGAGGCCCGTCTCTTCCGTGGCGCTCTCGAGCAGGCGTGCGAGCCAGGTGCGGCCCTCGGCAAACGCTCCGATCGCGGTCCAGAACTTCCACAGCGAGCTGGCAAGGTCGAGGCCGTAGACGACCTCTTCGGGCTCAGTCGCGCAGAACTCCAGCGCCGCCCGGAGGTTTCCGTGCTCCACCCGCAACCGGTCCAGGACCGCCCGGGCGCTGGGCCCGAACACGGGGTCATCGGCGATGCCCGCGAAGTACGCACGGTGCCGCTCGCGGGTGGACCGCTCTTCGCCCGATGCCGCGTGACGGGTTCGGCCGTACTCGCGCAGCGTGTCCAGCATCAGGTACCGAGCAGACGCCCCACGGTCCTCCCGGTTGAGGATCGACTTGTCCACCAGACTCGCCACCACGTCGAGCACCGCTTCCCGCGGGA
>NZ_QXGH01000065.1 GCF_003515065.1 Nocardioides immobilis | reverse complement strand
CTTCTACAACCACCAGCGCCGACACAGCGCGGCGGGCATGATGAGCCCGATCAACTACGAGAACACCGCGGCCCCCGACCGGGAAGCCGCATAGGGAAGCCCTCCACGATTCGGGGGGAACCACAGTTCGAGGTAGCGGCGCATCGTGGCGACGAGCTCGGGTCGGGCCGCGAGTTTCTCCCAGGTCGGCAACGGCGCCGCGGTCATCGGGCTTCCTCAGCCATCGCCGATGGCGTCGCGGTGTGGTCGGGGTTGCCGGCGAAGACCTGGGCGTCGATAACCTCAGCGGCCCTGCGGTACTGGGAGGCCAGCCAGTCATCGGCCAGGTGCAGGTAGATCCGAGTCGACTCGATCGAGGCGTGCCCGGCCTGGGCCTGGACCGCTTCAAGAGCCATCCCGGCTTCGCGGAGCCGGGTAAGACAGGTGTGGCGCAGCTCGTGGCAGGTCGCGTGCTCCAGCCCGGCCCGGCCACGAGCGCCGGCGAGGATCTCATCCAGCCCGGCCGCGGTCAGCGCTTGCCCACGCCGGGGTCGTTTGAGGACCACGAACAACTGGTCGGACTCAGCATCGGATGGCCGCTCGTGCTCGAGATAGGCCCTCGCGTGGTCGAAGAACCGCCCCGATACCGGGACCAGGCGTTGATGCCCGCCCTTTCCTTCGGCGATGAACACCCGCCGCTCGGCTACCCGAAGGTCGCCCAGGCGCAGCCCGAGAACCTCGCAACGACGAAGCCCGCCCAGCACCATCGCAGCAACCATCGCCCGGTCCCGGTGGGTGCGCAGCGCGGCGGTCAGCGCATCGACCTCGGCCGGGGCCAGGATCCGCGGCACCGTCCTGATGCCGCGCACCAGCGGGACACCCTGGCGAGGCCGGTGACGCTCACGGCGAGTCGGAAGCCCGCGCGGTACCGGGTTCGTGGCCACGTCGCCGCGAGCATGGAGGAACGCGTACAACCCCGAGACCGACGACAACCGACGCCGCAGCGTCCGGTTCGAAACCCCCGCACCCTCCTCGTCGACCAGCCGCGCGGTCCCCGCGATCGAGGGCTGGCCGGCCCGCTGGGCGGTCATGAATGCCAGCACGTCCCGCGGCCTGACCTCTTCCGGGGCCTTGCCCACCACGGTGAAGAAGACCCTCAAGTCGTAGGCCACCGCCAGCGTCGTGTTCGGTCGACAACGCCCCGCGACGAACTCCAGGTACTCGTCGAGCACTCCGACGCCAAGCCGCAGCACCGGCTCGCCGGCAGGGCCACTCGACCTGATCAGACACACATCGACCAACGACATCCGGGTGCCTCCTGCTCCTCGTCGATCACCGGGTAAGTCCCGGCGAGATACCAACGAAGATCACCCGCATATCAAGCAAGATAGAGCGCTGCTGCCGAGAAGCGGGCTTCGCCTACTCGTCGTCCCATCCGACGAGGCGCATGATCTGCCAGGGCTCTCCCGGTCCTCCCCGCTTTGCGATGTGACCGGGCGGCATCGTGGCCAGGCTCGCGACCGAAGTGTTTCGATCGACAACGTGCGCGATGTGCGTGACGACTGCAGCCCCAGGTGAGTTCGGGTCGTTCACGCCGTCGCCGACCATCCAGGAGCCATCGGGAGCGTGGATGACCTCCCGCGCTGGAAGTTCGCCGGTGAGAACTGTTCGCTGCACGAGCGCTCCAAGTTGAGGCGGGAAGCGGTCGCCTTCGTAGGGGAACGGCAGTTCGCGGAAGATCTCCCTGTCGGTCACCGGAGACATGCTGGCATGCCCACGCGCCCCGCTATTGCCGCCTGGCGAGGCCGTAGTGCCGAACTGTCGCAGGCTCCTGCTAGACCACGATCATGGGAATCACCGTCTACCAGCGCTACCCGTACGACGATGTTTTCCTATTGGCGTCAACCGATATCGCAGCGAATGCGTGGCGACTGGAGGCCGAGGGCAACCAGCGACGGGATTGGCTGTCAGTCGAAACCGTCATCATGGATTCGCACTTGAACTGGAGCACTCCCGACCTGACGCTCTGGGACGCGCTCCGCGAGGCCAAGTTGAGCGATGTCCACGCGGCGTTTCCGAACGCCAGCAGAGTCGCACCGGCGAGTGCTCCGTTCGCCGTGGTGTGGGATGTGTCCAGCTGGTGCAATTCGCAGCGCCCCGGGCACGGAGCGGATAGCTGGTTCCGGTTCATCGACCCCGCCGGCGCCATTTTCGAGTTCCAGTACCGGTCGATGTCGAGCGAGCGTCACAACTACTTCGGGTAGTCGGAAGATGTCACGCCGTATCGGTCGCTGGCCCGCGAGCACGCCGTGCGGCTACTTGTTTCATTGACGTCAGGATCGGTGCCTGGCGAGGCTCGGTCCAGGCGTCCGGTCCGTGGCTCTCTGTGCGGCTGCCCACGACACGTTCGTGTGGCTCACTAC
>NZ_QXGH01000015.1 GCF_003515065.1 Nocardioides immobilis | reverse complement strand
TGGCGATCTGCAACATCGAGGACAAACGAGCCCGCGAGCGGGCCAAGGAACGCGGGAAGCCCGCCGCGCAGCGCAAGGCCAAGCCCCGCCTGGTCGAGGGCCAGGTCGTGACCAACTGGAAGCAGGCACTCGGCCAGCTCGCGATCGCCTACCCCGACCGCATCAACCCCTACCTGTAAGCGAAATCAACAACAAGGGATCGATCACTTACACAGAAATCTTGACAAGCTCTGGTCGAGGTCGATGTCGACCCGCCGGGTCTCCTGGGCCTGCTGCCGCTTCTCCTCGGCCGCGGCCGGGTCGTACCTGACCAGGGCCTCCTCGACCAGCCGGTCGATCTGCGCCCAGGAGACCCCGTGCGCGATGGGCGCGAGCTGCCGGTCCACGAACCCCGCAGCATCGGCGGGCAGGGTGCGGGTGGACTCCGCGAACCGCAGTGCCTTCCACACCGGCACCCGCCCCTCCAGCACCCGCGCCCAGGTCTTCGGGAGCCGGTAGGCCAGCTCCACCACCTGACCCACATACGCACGCCCGGAGTCCAACGACCGGCCCAACAGGGCGGAGAGCTCCATCACCGCGAAGTCGCCGATCAGCGGGGCACCGGGGCCGGCGACCGGAAGCCCGGTGTCCAGACCCCGCTCGGTGATCGTCGAAGCGTCGCCCGTATCGGCCACGACATGCTCGCCCGCCCACTCGGCGATCCGACGGACCTCGCTGATCTGGCAGTCGATCAGGACTGCGCGGTTGTCCCGGATGCCGGCCAACAGCTCCCGCGAACGCGAGACCGGAGCGGGCTCGACGGCCTCGTCCTCCACCGGGGCGGAGAGGTCGAAGAGGGGTGCGGTCCCGAGATCCATACTGAACATTCAACACCTGACCCCCGACACATCGAAACGCTCGGAACCCCGTTGTGGACAGGCGAAACCCTCCTTCCTGGCCTGTGGACGAAAGGTGGGCTTCGCCCCTCGACCAGCGGGCGGCACCTCGCACCTCAACACCCGGCGTCGCCGTACGCCGCAGGTCCCACCGCGACCACCCTTGGTCCCTCCGCCCGCCAAGCTCAGAGCCCCGCCAGCACCTTCGCTGCCAGCTCAGCATCGGCCCGGCTCACATCAAGGTGCGTGACCAGGCGCACCGTGCGGGCTCCGACGGCGCCGGCCAGCACGCCCCCTCCCGGGCGGCGGCGACGAAGGCGGCAGCGTCGGGCCGGTCGAAGGCGACGATGTTGGTGTCGACGGTCGCGGGGTCGACACCGCAGGCCGCGGCGAGCAGCCGGGCGTGGGCATGGTCGTCGGCGAGGCGCTCGATGTGGTGGTCGAGGGCGTACAGCCCGGCGGCAGCGAGCACGCCGACCTGGCGCATCCCTCCTCCGAGCCGCTTGCGCCGCACCCGGGCCTCGGCCATCAGCGCTGCGGACCCGACCACCAGGGATCCGGCCGGAGCACCCAGTCCCTTCGACAGGCACACGCCCACGACGTCGGCCGCGGCGCCGTACTCCTCGAAGGGGACGCCGGTGGCGACGTGGGCGTTCCACACCCGGGCACCGTCGAGGTGGACGGCGGCGTCCTGCGCGTAGGCGAACGCCCGCAGTGCCTGCAGGTCCGCGATCGGGAGCACCGCTCCCCCGGCGAAGTTGTGGGTGTTCTCCACAGAGATCGCCGCGGTCCGGACGAAGAACGGCCCGAGGTCCGGCGCGAAGAGGTCCTCGATGACGGGCAGGTCGATCTGGCCCCGCGGGTGTGACCAGGTGCGCATGGTCACGCCGGAAACCGCGCCGTGCGCGCCGAGCTCGGCCCGCGCGATGTGGGCCCGCGACTCGCACAGCACCTCCTGTCCGGGAGCGACCACGAGCCCGACCGCGAGCACGTTGGCCATCGACCCGGTCGGCGTGAAGAGCGCCGCCTCGTGGCCGAGCAGCTCCGCGACCCGCTCCTCGAGCCGCCGTACGGTCGGATCCTCGCCGTAGACGTCGTCGCCGACCTCGGCGCGCGCCATCGCGGCGCGCATCGACTCGCCCGGCCGGGTGACCGTGTCGGACCGGAGATCGATCACGAGATCTGCTTGGAGATGACCGGCGACCAGCCGGACTCCTTGCCGGCGTTGGTGTTCGAGGTCCGCGCCCGCAGCTGGTAGGTCCCGGACCCCGACGGATTGAAGAGCCCGGTCGCGGAGGTCGCGTTGGTGCGGAACGGGCTCCACGTCGTCGTGCCCTGGCGCCGGAACTGGACGTCGAACGCCCGGCCACTCCCCGCCGAGGACGCCGACCACCGCAGCGTCAAGCCGCTACCGGCGGACCCGCCGGTCACCCTGAGCGGTACGACGATGCTGCCGTTCATGCCCGCGTGGATCGTGCAGTGGTAGGGGAACCTCCCCGCCGACGGCAGCGTCTTGGGGAAGCTGCCGGACGACTGCTGCCGGCTGTTCCAGAAGCCCTGGTTCGACGTCGTCGTGTGGGTGCCCTGGAACGTCCAGGTCACCGTCGTGCCCTGGGCGACCGTCGTGTTGGCCGGCGTGTAGCTGTTACCGGGACCGACGGTGATGGTCGATCCGCCGCCGACGGCCGACGGAGCGGTGGCGAGAGCGGCGAGGAGCGCGGCAGCGCCGAGACCGGCTGGCGCGAGGAGCGATCGGATGCGCATCTCGCCACCCTAGGACCGCGGTCAGGTCCGCCGCAGCATCTCCGCTACGAGGAACGCCATCTCCAGCGACTGCACCCGGTTGAGCCGGGGGTCGACGACCGACTCGTACCGGTGCGCGAGGCCCAGCTCGTCCAGCTCCTCGCCGCCACCGATGATCTCGGTGACGTCGTCGCCGGTGTTCTCCACCAGGATGCCCGCGGGGGTCGTGCCGAGCGCCCGGTGCACGTCGAAGAAGCCCTGCACCTCGTCGAGGACGTCCTCGAAGCGGCGGGTCTTGTAGCCGTTGGAGGTCTCGAAGGTGTTGCCGTGCATGGCGTCGCACACCCAGGCGACGTCGACGCCCTCGGCCGTGACCTTCTCGACCAGGTGCGGCAGTCCCTCGCGGATCTTGCCGGCACCGAACCGGGTGATGAAGGTGAGCCGGCCCGGCTCGTTGGTGGGGTTGAGCTTCGCGGCGAGATCGAGCGCCTCGTCGGCGGTCGCGGTCGGGCCGAGCTTGCAGCCGATCGGGTTGCGGATGTGCCGGAAGTACTCCACGTGGGCGCCGTCGAGCTGCCGGGTGCGCTCACCGATCCAGACCATGTGCGCGGACACGTTGTAGGGCAGCTCGGTGCGCGAGTCGGTGCGCGTCATGGCGTGCTCGTACTCCAGCAGCAGCGCCTCGTGGGACGAGTAGAAGTCGACCCGGTGGAACTCGTCCGGGTTGGCGCCGATCGCCTGCATGAAGGTGAGGGCGCGGTCGATCTCCGCGGCCATCGCCTCGTAGTGCTGGCCGACCGGGCTGTTGCGCACGAACTCGGAGTTCCAGGTGTGGACCTGGCGCAGGTCGGCGTAGCCGCCGGTGGTGAACGCGCGCACGAGGTTCAGCGTCGACGCGGACGCGTGGTAGACGTCGAGCAGCCGCTGCGGGTCGGGGCGGCGTGACTCCGGCGTGAACTCGAAGCCGTTGACGGCGTCGCCGCGGTAGGCCGGCAGCGTGACCCCGTCACGCGTCTCCTTGTCCGACGAGCGCGGCTTGGCGTACTGGCCGGCGAGCCGGCCCACCTTCACGACCGGCACCGACGCGGCGTAGGTGAGGACGACCGCCATCTGGAGCAGCACGCGCAGCTTGTTGCGGACGTTGTCGGCCGTCGCGTCGACGAACGTCTCGGCGCAGTCGCCACCCTGGAGGATGAACGCCTCGCCGCGGCTCGCGGCCGCGACCTTCGCCTTGAGCTCGTCGCACTCGCCCGCAAACACCAGCGGCGGCATGGTCCGCAACCGCGTGACGGCGGCAGCCACGGCGGCCGGGTCGTCGTACGTCGGCTGCTGCGCGGCGCCGAGGGCGTGCAACTGCTCGAGGGTGGGGATCTCCGTCACCACTCAAGGGTACGGCGCCTCGCCCGAGACCGCCGACTCAGCGACCCACCATGGGCACCTGGTGATCACGCGTCGCTGCGGTTCGGACTGGGCTAACCTGCCGGACGTGAGCAAGTTGCGCTCGCTCAAGCATCAGATCGACGTGTTGCGCGGACGGTACGTCGGCCTCGTCGTCGAGTCCACCGCGGACCGGGACGAGTGCCTGAAGGTGCTTGACGAGGTCCGTCGACTCGAGCTCAAGCGGGTCAAGGGACGCAGCGTGCTGGAGTCGGCGGCGTTCGTCGACGTCGACGTCGACGTCGACGACGTTCTCGTAGCGGTGCGGGACACCGCGGACGACCGGATCGTGGGCTGCGTTCGATCGACGCCGGCACCCCAGATCGCCACGCTCAGGTCCAGCCGTGACGAGTACCAGATCGACAAGCTGGCGCCGGAGCTCCTCGACCGTACCCAGATCCTCACCCGGTTCGCCGTGCTGCGCTCCCACCGGAGCACCCCCGCGTCGTACGTGATCATGCGCGAGCTCTACCGCTACTCACTCGCACGGGAATTGCTGATCAGTCTCCAGAGCTGCGAGCCCGGCCTGTACGCCAATTACCTACGGCTCGGCTTCCGCCCGTTGGGCTCGGTGCACCAGAGCTCGCTCGGTGGCTTCCGGATCCCGATGGTCCACGTGCACCACGACCGGGAGCACATGGAGCGCGTCGGCACGCCGTTGCTGCGTGAGCTGCCGCGCGACGCGCCGATGCCGACCGAGGGCCTGCGGTGGTACCGCGAGCTGGAGGCGCGCGAGGGTCGGATCGACCCCGGCGTCGCGTTCTACGAGCGCGACGAGGGCGAGGCCGGGGACCAGGGCGACCCCGACATCCACGCCTGGCTCACCGAAGGGCTCACCCCCAAGGGACGCGCCGAGCTCCTCCGCAATGCCCTCGAGGTGGACTGCTCCGACGGCGACGTCGTCATCGCTGCGGGCGATGGCGGGCGGTTCCTCGGCTTCGTGCTCGACGGCGTCGTGGAGGTCAAGGCCGGGGAGCGTGTGGTGCGGATGTTGGGCGAGGGCGAGCTGTTC
The DNA here is from genome assembly GCF_003515065.1 of Nocardioides immobilis. Classification (GTDB taxonomy): domain Bacteria; phylum Actinomycetota; class Actinomycetes; order Propionibacteriales; family Nocardioidaceae; genus Nocardioides; species Nocardioides immobilis. Next base: position 218,067 of record NZ_QXGH01000015.1, on the reverse strand, counting down.
GGCGAGATCGCGGTCGTGCTCGACCGGCCCCGGACGGTCGACATCGTCGCGGCTGGGGACGACACGCGCGTGCTGCTCCTGAGCCAGACGGCGCTGACGCGGCTGTCGAACGGGACGGATCAGGCGCAGGTGTGGCGCAACATTGCCCGGGTGCTGGCTAGGCGGTTGCCCTACACGACCTGATGAACGCGACCATCTCCGTCGCCAGCTCGTCCGCACGTTCGAACTGCACGGCGTGACCGGTCTCCACCTCCACGAGGTGGCTCGTCGGGGCCTGCGCCAGCACCGGCGCGATCCAGGCGCGGACCTTCTCGTTGTCGACGATGCGGTCGCCCGTGGCCGTGACGGCGAATATCGGGAGCCGGACACCGAGAATGGCCTCCCACGACCGCTCCTGCACCTCGTCGATGACCACCACAGATTTCAGCGTGAGCTGAGTCGTCTTGAGGTCGTCGGCGTCGATGAAGTCCAGACCCTCGGGCGCGAGCGTGAAGTCGGTCGCCTGCAGCGGCACGGGGACGAACGACTCGTCGCGGTCGGGACCGAGGTCGAAGTGGGTCAGCATGTGCTGCACCACCCGCTCGGTCATGTCCATGACCGAGCGGAAGCGGGCGTTCCAGAACAAACCCGGCGTGACGAGAAGCAGGCTGGCGAGCCAGTCCTCGTCCTGGAGGTGCTGGGCAGCCACGGCGGCGAACTGCGCTCCCTGGCACCAGCCGGCGAGGTGCACCCGCTGGTAGCGCTCGGCCAGGTAGCGGAGGTTCTCCTCGACGTCGACGATGCAGCGGTCGGCACTGCCGAGATCGCCCCGACCCTGGTTGAGCCCACACCCCCGGCGGTCGGGCGCGAAGACCGCGAAGTCCGACTGCGCGCAGATGGCCTCGGCGAGGGGACGCTGCCACAGCGAATGACTCATCCCGCCGTGAAGGACGACCACGACGTCGTCGCCCTGCTCGGGGCCCCAGAGCCGGTAGTGGACGTCGTACCCGTCCGACATCGTCTGCACCGCCACCTTCTCCCGCTCCGGCCACGAGGCGTGCGGTGCGCGGCCGGTCGTGCCCCATCCGCGCCCCCAGGCATCCGGCGGAGTGACCTGCAGACCCTCGGGAGTCACCTCCGCGTACAGCCGGCTGAGGTCGAGCCGGCCTCCACGGCCCCAGCGCAGGCTGGGCGTGACTGGTTCGCGCTCGATCAGGCGCGAGCCGAACGCCCCCTCCTGAGCGGCCAGGTCGTCAGCCTGCGCGGCAACCAGCATGGCCGCTCGCGTGAGCACCGACGTCTCCCCCACGTGGGCTCCGACGATGAGCGGCCAGCCCCGCTCGTTGATCGCGTCCACGAGGCGCAACGCACGGAGTACGCCACCGACGCGGGACACCTTCAGGTTCGCGATGTAGGAGCCGGGCAGGTCGTCGTACCGCTCGAGGTCGGCCATGGTGCACAGGCTCTCGTCGAGGATGATCGGCACCCCGAGCTCGGCGCTGATCGCGCTTTGGGTCTCGACATCCCGCGGAGCCACTGGCTCCTCGATGCCGAACAGGGGGGCGTCGAGGGCCTTCAGGTAGCCGAGCGCGGCACCGGGCTCATACGCCCAGAGGTTGTTGGCATCGACGCGGACGCGCCAGCCTTCGACGCCGTGCACCCCGGCCAGCTCGGCGATGTCGGCGATCTTCTGCTGATCGACGGCCAGGTCCCCACCAAGCTTCACCTTGAAGTCGGTGAGGCCGAGGATGCAGTACTGGTCGATGAGGAACCGGGTCTTCCACCGCTCGTCGTTGCCGAGCACCGCGCTGTATCGATGTGGCCCTCCCGGAGGCTTGAGTCCGAGCAGGCCCTCGACGCTGTTCGCCAGCTCCTGCGCGAACAGGTCGAGCAGCGCCATCTCGACGCCGCACCACGCCGATGGCGAGCCGTCGATCTCCTCCTCGTGCGCGACCGTCCACGCCCGGACGTCGCCCAGGGAGCCGCACTCGGCCGTGATCTGCGCAGCGCGGGCCCCGAGCCACGCGCGGACGGAGTCACGCGTCTCACCCGTCACGTACGGTCGCGGGCAGCCTTCGCCGTAGCCGCGCAGACCGCCGCGCGACGCCTCGACCCACAGGCTCTCGCCGTGCGTGCGGTCGGCCGACGCGTGCCGGAAGGTCATCTTCAACGGGACCCGAAGCTCGGAGAACTGCAGACGCAGGACGTCCATGCCGCAACAGTCCCACGTCGCGGCGGGTGCCACCAGACCTTGTCGGGCTACCTCGGGTCGTCCGTGGGATCGATGTCCATGTGCTCGATGTCGGCGAAATGACCGCCCTCGGGCTTGTAGAAGATCCGCGTGATGCCCCACAGCACGATGCCGACCAGGAGCAGGATCCCGGCGATGACGTACTGCACCTGGTCTGCCTCCAGCCGCGCCCACGGACCGAGCAGGTAGGCGCAGAAGAGGGCACCCAGCACCGGCACCACGATCGGGGCCTTGAACGAGCTCCCGTCCCCCGGGTCCTTGCGCAGGACGAGGCAGGCGATGTTGACGATCGTGAAGACCGCGAGCAGCAGCAGTGCGGTGGTGCCGGAGAGAGCGCTGACGACCGACACCTCGGTGCCCTTGTCGGCGTCGCCGATCGTCTTGTCGCTGAGCTTGACGACCGCGACGATCAGGCCCAGCGCCAGCACGGTGGTGAACGCGATCGCCGCCCACGGGGTACGGCGCCCGGCGAGGACGGTTCCGAGGGCGGGCGGCAGCACCTGCTGGCGGGCCATGCCGTAGATGAGCCTGCTGGCCATCAGCATGTTGATCAGCGCGGTGTTGGCGACCGCGAACACCGTCATGAACGGGAAGAAGTCGTCGATCGGCAGGTCGGGAGCGCCGAGCTTGACGACGTCGATGAGGATGCCGGCGTCCGGGTTCGTCGGCGCTGCGATGTCACCCGGAGGGATGACGACGACCACGGACACCGCGACCAGCATGTAGATCAGCGCCGCGATGCCGAGTCCGGTGAGCATCACGCGCGGGAAGATCCGCTCGGGCTCGCGCGTCTCCTCGACCATGTTCACGGAGTCCTCGAAGCCCACCATCGCGAAGAACGCGATCGTCGTGGCGATGGTGACCGCCAGGAACAGGCCCTTGTCGTCGGGGCTCTCGAAGACGGTGACCCGGTCGAAGTCGCCGTCGCCGCGGCTGATGACCACGAAGCCGATCACGATGACGATCGCGAGCGCCGCCATCTCGATCAGCGTGAGCACGATGTTGAACTTGACGCTCTCCCCGACGCCCCGGAGGTTGATCGCCGCGAGCAGGATCATGAACGCCAGCGCGATCGCCATCGCCCACCCGCTGGTGGTCGGGACGTCCTCCCAGATGTTGTTCAGGCCGAGCAGCAGGTTGTTCGCCAGCAGGTTGGACGAGGTGGAGGCGCTGGTGATGCCCGAGCACACGACCGTGAACGCCACGAGGAACGTGACGAAGTGGACGCCGAAGGCCTTGTGGGCGTAGAGCGCAGCACCGGCCGCCTGGGGGAACTTGGTGACCAGCTCGAGATAGGAGTACGCCGTCAGGGTGGCGACCGCGAACGCGACGAGGAACGGCAGCCAGGCGATGCCGCCCACCTGGCCGGCCAGCCGACCGGTGACGGCGTAGACGCCGGCGCCGAGGATGTCGCCGACGATGAAGAGCAGCAGCAGGCCGGGGCCCATCACCCGCTTGAGCTCGTGCCGCTGCCCTTCGGCCGGGGCGTGGTCCCTCGAGGTCGAGGCAGTCATCCGAGATCCCTCCATGGGGTGAGGTCCGCTTCCGTGGACGTCACCCTCCCGCAAGAATTCCTGTTTGGGAAGGACCGCGGCGGAGCGCCTCAGATCTGGTGTCCCCTGACCAGGACCGCCTGTGGCCGGCCCAGACCAGCCGGGTCGGCGGCCAGGTCTCCCTCGGCGACCAGCAGGTCGGCGTCGTACCCCACGGCCAGCCGGCCGGTCACGTCACCGACGCCGCACGCGTCCGCGGCGCCCGAGGTCCCGGCGGCCAGTGCCTCCTCGACCGGGTAGCCGCTCTTCACCATGTCGGTGACGGCTCGCCACGCGCCACCGTGCGGCTTGGCCGGCATCGCCCCGGAGTCGACGCCGGGCACCACCCGGACCCCGTGCGCGCGCATCCGGCCGAGGTCGACGTACCGCTGGGCCATCATCTGGTCGAAGTCGAGGCCCAGCCGCGCGAACGTCTCGGTGACCTGGGGCGGGGGCGGCGGCATGTTCGCCATGATGTCGGGGTCGAAGCCCATCGTCGGATCGACGGCGACCCCGGCCGCCGCGACCCGGTCGAGCAGGTCGTCGCTGAGCTCGGCGCCGCCCTCGGCGATCCCGCTGAAGTGCTCGATCCCGTCGACGCCCCCCGCGAGCGCGGCCTCGATCCCGGCGACCGAGTGCGCGTGCGCGAGCACCTGCAGCCCGACGGCGTGCGCGGCGTCGACGATGACCCGGATGTCGTTCGAGGTGTACTGCGCACCGAACATGTCGGTGCCGGGGGTCAGGAACCCGCCGCTCGCCATCACCTTGATCACGTCCACGCCCCGCTCGTGGTGCTCCGCAACGGCCGCTCTGAGCTCGTCCGGCGTTCCAGCGATGCTGCCGAGGAAGTGGCAATGGCCGTCCGGACTGGTGATCGGCGGCCCGGCTGCAACGATCCGCGGCTGACCCGGAGCACGGCGGTCGCGGGTCCCGAGCGTCCGGTAGCCGCGATCTCCCAGGTCGCGCACCGTCGTCACCCCGCCCGCGGCCTGCGCGGCCAGGGACTTGTCGATCTCGACGTCGATCTCCTCGAGCGTCATCGATCCCACCCGCTCGAGTGACCCCGGTTGGCCGTCGGAGACCAGGTGGACGTGCGCGTCCACCAGGCCGGGCAGGAGCGTTCCGTCGTACGACGTCACCTCGCACCCGGCGGGCACGGTGAAGTCGCCTGGTTCGACGCCGACGATCCGCGCCCCCTCGATCAGGACCGTCGCACCGCCCGGGAGGAACCGGCTGCCATCGAATGCACGGGGAGCGCGCCAAGCGAACACAGGCCGAGTCTGGACCGCGTGCGGGCCCGATGTCATCAGCCGATCGGCTGAGGGAAGGAGCCGTCAGCCGAAGAAGACCTGCGCCTCGGCGTACTCCTCCGGGCTGACGAGCTTGAGCTCGCCGGTGCCCTCGATGAGCGGCACCCGGATGATGTCCTTGCCGCGCAGCGCGACCATCACCCCGAAGTCGCCGTCGGCGACGGCACCGATCGCCTGCAGCCCGAACCGGGTGGCCAGCCACCGGTCGAACGCCGTCGGCGTGCCGCCACGCTGGACGTGGCCGAGCACGACGGCGCGCGCCTCGGCCCCGGTGCGGTCCTCGATCTCCTTGGCGAGCCGGTCGCCGATGCCGCCGAGGCGGACGTGCCCGAACGCGTCGACCTCGCCGCTCTGCAGCGTCATCCCGGTGCCGTCGCGCGGCACCGCACCCTCGGACACGACCAGGATCGGGGCGAACTTGGACTCGAACCGCTTCTGCACCAGGGCGCAGACCTCGTCGATGTCGAACGGCTGCTCGGGGATCAGCACGGTGCTGGCGCCGCCGGCGATCCCGGAGTGCAGGGCGATCCACCCGGCGTGGCGTCCCATCACCTCGACGACGAGCACGCGGTGGTGCGACTCGGCGGTGGTGTGCAGCCGGTCGATCGCCTCGGTCGCGATGTTGACCGCGGTGTCGAAGCCGAACGTGAAGTCGGTGCCGGAGAGGTCGTTGTCGATGGTCTTCGGGACGCCGACGACGTTGACCCCGAGGTCGGCGAGCTTGGTGGCGACGCCGAGGGTGTCCTCGCCGCCGATCGCGACCAGCGCGTCGACCCCGGCAGTCGCGAGGTTGTCCTTGATCCGCTGCACGCCGTCGTCGACCTTGAACGGGTTGGTTCGGGAGGAGCCGAGGATGGTGCCGCCCCGCGGCAGGATCCCCCGGCACTCGGCGATGCCCAGCTCCATGGTGATGCCCTCGAGCGGTCCCTTCCAGCCGTCGCGGAAGCCGACGAAGTCGAACCCGTGCTGCTTCACCCCCTTGCGCACCACGGCGCGGATCACCGCGTTCAGGCCGGGGCAGTCGCCCCCGCCAGTCAGCACTCCGACGCGCATCACGTCACTCCTTCTCCAGGCCCGGGGATTGGATCGTTCAACCAGGTCGAGCGTAGCGAAGCACCCCGATCCGGGTCACCCATCGGCGACGGCGATCTCCGGTCGCTACCGTTCCGGTATGACCTTCTCGATCGTGGCCCGGTCCGCTGACGGTGAGTCCTGGGGAGTCGCCGTCGCCTCGAAGTTCCTCGCTGTCGGCGCGGCCGTGCCGGCCGCGGTGGCCGGCGTGGGCGCCATCGCCACCCAGGCCGATGCCAACGTGGCCTACAAGGGGATCGCGCTCTCCCTCCTCGACGAGGGCGCGACCGCGCCGGTCGCCCTCCAGCGACTGCTGGAGGAGGACACCGAGCGCCAGCACCGCCAGGTCGGCATCGTCGACATCGACGGCGGCGCTGCGTCGCACACCGGCCAGGAGTGCATCGACTGGGCCGGTGGGGTGACCGGCGAGGGCTACGCGATCCAGGGCAATTGCCTCGCCGGCGCCGCGGTCGTCGACGCGATGGAGGAGGCGTGGCTGGGGAGCGACCCCGACGCCCCCCTGGCCGATCGGATGCTCGCGGCCCTCGCCGCTGGCGACGCGGCGGGAGGCGACAAGCGCGGGCGGCAGTCGGCGGCACTCCTGGTGGTCAAGGAGGCGGCAGGGTACGGCGGCCTCGACGACGTCGCCGTCGACCTCCGGGTCGACGACCACCCGACCCCGATCGACGAGCTCGCCCGGCTGCTCGACCTCAACGACCTCTACCTCACCGCCTCGACCGAGGAGGAGCGGGTCCCCGTCGACGACGAGCTCCGGGCCGAGCTCGAGGCGTTCGCGACCGCCGCCGGCCACCGCGACTTCCGCGACTGGGTCGGCACCGAGAACTACGAGATGCGCGTCGCCCCCGACCTCGCCTGGATCGACGAGCGGATCCTGGCGATCGTGCGGGGGGCGGGGGGCTAGCGGCCGCTGCAGGAATCCCCGGTCCACCGGTGATTCCTGCACTGATCGGGCATTGCACTGGCCGATAAGTGCCAGTCTTGCCTGGGCGATGTGACGCTTGAGGCTGGTGTGGCTACCTGATCTTGTCGAGTGCGGCCTGCGCGGCGTCCCGCTCGGCGGTCGCGGTCCGGAGCGCGGCCGCCGCCTCGTCGCGGACGTCCTCCGCGTCACCGAGCTCGTCGTCGACCTCGTCGAGCTCCGACTCGAGGTCGGCCACCCGGCGCCGCAGCTCGTCGAGCTCGGCCTGCAGCTGCAGCGATCGCGCGGACAGCCGGTCGACGTCGGCAACGGCGTCGGCGTGCGCCCCGTGGGCTTCGTCGTACGACGCCGCGGCCTGGTCGCGCCGCTCCTCGGCCGCCGCGCGTGCCTTGTCGGCGGCGTCCGGGTCGGGGACCACCCGGAGGTCCGGCGGGCCCGGCTCGGGCGCCTCCCGGGCCGTCGCGGAGAAGCCGAGCGCCTCCGGCACCGCGAGGGCCGTGGCCAGCGCCGCCTCACCGATCGGGTCGACGCCGGTGGTCTGCAGCGGACCAACGAGCAGGCCGCTCCGGACCGCGCGTCCGCAGTCGGCATCGACCATCGCGGCCGTCAGCGTCGCCTCCACCTGGTCGGCGACCGCCTGGGTGACCTTGTGACCCGCCTCGGCCGCGTGCTGCCGGGCCATCTGGGTGACGGCGGCGGTGACCTGGCGACGCTGCTTGGTGAGGGTCCGCAGCTCGCCGGCGGACATCGCGGCCTGCGCCTCCCGCAGCGCGGCACCCACGTTGAGGAGCTGGTCGACCTGGCCCGCCTCGCGACGGACCAGCAGGTTGACGACCCAGGCGGCGATGCCGGGCTTCTTCAGCGCTTTCACCGGGGCCGCGAGGTCGGTGCCCTTGAGCTCCTTGGCCCGGGCGTCCCGCGCGGCGGTGAACTCCCCCGGCGGGAGCGCGTACAGCTCGTCGGCGATCTCGAGCAGCGTCTCAGTCATCGTCGTCCAGGCCCTGCTCGATCGCGTAGCGGGTCAGCTCGACCCGGTTGTGGAGCTGGAGCTTGCGCAGGGTGTTCTGCACGTGGTTCTGCACGGTGCGGTGCGAGAGCACCAGCCGGTCGGCGATCTGCTTGTAGGACATGCCCTTGGCGACCATCTTGAGCACCTCGGTCTCGCGCTCGGTGAGCTGCTCGCCGTGGGGCGTCGCCGGTCCCGGGTCCAGCGCCATCCGGCGGAACTCCCCGAGCACCAGGCCCGCCAGGCCCGGGGTGAAGACGCTGTCGCCGACGCTCACCCGTCGGACCGCGGCGATCAGCTCGTCGCGCGAGGCGGACTTGACCAGGTAGCCGGTCGCACCGGCCTTGACCGCCTCCAGCACGTCGTCCTGCTCACCGGAGGCGGACAGGATGAGCACCCGCGCCGACGGATCCTCCTGGAGCACGGTCGCTGTCACCTCGACGCCGCTCGGCGGCGGGATCTGCAGGTCGAGGACAACGACCTGCGGCCGGGTCGCGCGGAACCGGTTGATCGCCTCGGTGCCGGTGGCGGCGGTGGCGACGATGCTGAGGCCGGCGGCGTCGAGGTCCTTCGCCACAGCGTCGCGCCACATCGGGTGGTCGTCGACGACCATCACCCTCAGCCGAGCCTGCTCCTCCATGGGCGAGACCCTAGTGCCCCCCGAAACCGGCCGGTCGGGTCAGTCGCGCCGCGCCGCGTCGGCCGCCGCCTTGTCCACCATCCGGAGCAGCTCCATCGGCACCGGGAAGGCGATCGTGGAGTTCTTCTCCGCGCCGAGCTCGAGCAGGGTCCCGAGCGTCCGCAGCTGCATCGCTGCCGGATGCTCCTCGAGGACCACGGCCGCCTCGCCGAGGTTGGCTGCCGCTTCCTTCTCGCCGAGCGCATGGATCACCTTCGCCCGCCGGTCCCGCTCGGCCTCGGCCTGCCGAGCCATGGCACGGCGCATCGACTCCGGCAGGATCACGTCCTTGACCTCGACCACGGTGACCTTCACACCCCACGGGTCGGTGACCTGGTCGATCACCTGCTGGAGGTGTTGGTTGATCTCGTCCCGCTTGCTCAGCAGGTCGTCGAGCGGTGCTCGTCCGAGCACGCTGCGGAGCGTCGTCTGCGCGATCTGCTGGGTGCCGAAGCGGTAGTCGTCGATCGACAGCACCGACCGCACGGCTTCCACCACGTTGAAGTAGACGACCGCGTTCACCCGCACGGTGACGTTGTCCTCGGTGATGACGTCCTGCGGCGGGATGTCGTACGTCTGGGTGCGCAGGTTGACCCGGATCAGCCGATCGACGATCGGGATGATCAGGATCAGGCCAGGGCCCTTCAGCGGCTGGATCCGCCCGAGCCGCAGAATCACGCCGCGCTCGTACTCCGGCAGGATCTTGACCGCCGCAGCCACCAGCGCCACCACGGCGATGAGGGCCAGGGCAAGTCCGATCAGTGCTCCCTCGCTCATGACGCACCTCTCTCCTCGTCTCCCGCGGCCGGTCCGGGCGCGGCTGGTTCCTCGGCTCCTTGGTCGGCCTGGTCATCGTCCTCGGGCACGTCCGGGTCGACGACCAGGACGAGTCCGTCGATCCCCACGACACGAGCCTCGCGGCCCGTCCGTAGCGGGGGTCCGGCGCTACGCAGGGACCACCACGCCCCCTCGGTGAACGTTCGCCCCGTAGACCCGTCGCTCTCCTTGACGGGCACCAGGCGTCCGATCAGCACGTCCGTCCCCGTCGAGACCGACGGCGCCCGCCGCGCGCGCATCGCGACCCGGCCGACGCCCACCACCAGCACGAACATCACGACCGCGAGCGGGACCGCCGCCCAGAGGTCGACCGCGACGCCCTCGGCGTCGTCGAACAGGAACACGGCCGAGAGCAGGAGGACGACGGCGCCGCCGAACCCGAAGCCCGCGGTGCCTGGCGCCAGTACCTCCGCCACCAACAGGCCGGCAGCGACAGCGAGCAACAGCAGGCCGACTGCGTTGACCGGCAGCACGGAGAGGCTGAAGAGCGCGAGCAACAGGCAGGTCGCGCCGGTCGCGCCGGCGAACCCGGCGCCGGGCGTGGCGAGCTCGTAGATCAGCCCGAGGGTGCCGAGGGTCAGCAGCAGGAACGCGAGGTTGGGGTCGGCCAGGAACTGCAGCAGCTTTCGGAACACGCCCATCTCGTGTCGGTCCGTGTCGGCGCCGCCCGTGCGTACGACGACGGTGCGCTCGTCCGCGACGGTGACCTGCTGGCCGTCCGCGGCGGCGAGGGCATCGGTCAGCGACGAGGCTCTGGCGTCGACCACGCCTTCGGCGACCGCTGTGTCGACGTCGACGGCGCGGCCCTCGCGGACCATGGCCGAGGCAAACTCGAGGTCTCGGCCGCGGAGCTTGGCCAGCGACTCGGCCTGGGCGGCCAGATCGTTCACGATCTTGTCCGAGACCTCCTCGCCTTCGAGGCCGACCGGCGTCGCTGCTCCGATCGTGGTGCCCGGAGCCATCATGGCGACGTGCGCGGCGAGGGTGATCACCGCGCCTGCGGACGCAGCCCGGGCGCCCTCGGGCGCCACGTAGACGATGACGGGAACCGGGCTCGCCAGGATGTCCCCGACGATGTCGCGCATCGCGTCCACCAGGCCGCCCGGGGTGTCGAGCTCGATGACGTATGCCGCATAGCCACCGTCGGCTGCGTCGCGCAGCCCGTCCTCGACGTGGTCGGCAACGACCGGGGTGATGGGGGTCGCCAGCGTCGTCACCAGTACCCGGGGCTGGTCGTCGAGCGCCGCGGCGCCTGCTCCCGAACCGATGAGGCCGACCGCCACCACGAGCACGGCTGCGAACAGCCGTGCCCCCGACTGCAGGCACCCGTTCATCGGACCAGCGACCTCAGCGTCAGCCTACGCCGACCCATCAGACGAGCTCAGGCCGTGTGGAACCGCCCGCGACGGTGCAGCAGTGGCTGGTCGTCGTCACCGACAGCGATCTCGTCCAGCACGGCCTCGACCTCGACCGACCAGCCCACCTCGCGCTCCCCTGCCAGCGACACGGAGGCGTGGGTCGTCGCGGTCGCGAGCAACGGTCCGTACGGCGTGGCGACGAACTCCGCCTGGCGGAACGGCCCGCCGGGCGCGGGCGCCGTCCCGGCGAACGCCTCCGCGAGCTGCCGGTCGTCCCAGGTCAGCAGCTGGACGACGGCCCGCCCGGTCTGCCGCAGGCCGGCGAGCAGGTCGCTGTCGGGGTCCAGCAGCGCCAGCACCCGGGGCTCCGGCCCGAGCGCCACCATCAGCGACGTCACGGTGAGTCCGGTCCTGTCCCCTCCTTCGCCGGCCGTCCAGAGGGTGACGGCGCCGACGATCCGTCCTCGCAGCCGCCGGGCCGGGTCGGGGTCGGGGTCGGCGAACGGATGGCCGGTGTGGATCGTCATTCGAGACCTGCTCTCCGGGGTACGACGAACTCCCACTCGGTGCCGAACGGGCCGGTGCTGAGCGTCGCCGTACCGCCGAGGTCGCGGAGGCGTCCCTCGATCGACTCGCTGACCCCGAGCCGGCCCTCGGTGCGGGCAGCGTCCAGCCGTCCCTCGGGGATCCCGTCGCCCTCGTCGCGCACCGAGATCGCGATCCGGTCGCCGAGGTCCTCCAGCAGGACCCAGGCGGGGGCACCGTCGCCGACGTGCCGGGTCACGTTGTCGAGGCAGGCACCCACGACGGCCACCAGCTCCGCGACGACCGACGCGGGCAGCTCGACCGGCCCGCCGGGGAGCACCACCTCCAGCCCCGGGCGGGGCGCGAACGACCCGAGCGCGGTCGCCAGGTCCTCCGTGTCGGGACGGTCGGCAGCGGTCACGCGGTCCTGGGCCCGGATCAGCGTCCGCAGCGCCCGCTCCTGCTCCCCTGCCAGGCGGCCGAGCTCGGCCGCCTCACCGCCGAGCTCGGCGCCGCGGCGCTGGACCAGGGCCAGCACCTGCAGCACGCCGTCGTGCACCACGCGGGCGAGCCGGGCGCGTTCGGTGGCCGCCGCGGCCTCCCGCTCGGCCAGGTCCCGCTCGGCCGCCATCTGCTGGAGCGACTCCACGAGGTAGCCGACGATCGGCCCCCCGAGCACGATGAGGAAGACGTAGCCGTAGTTGCCCTGGTCGAAGTCGGCCCGGATCAGCCGGTCGGTGCCGCCGAGGATGACGGAGGCGATCAGGCCACCCCGCCAGCCGTAGCGGATCGCCCAGGCCAGCAGGGCGCCCATGATCCAGAAGCCGGGGATCGTGGCGTTGAACCACTCGCCCTTGACGAAGGGGGTCGCCACCAGCAGCCCGACCGCGATCCCGAGGTCGGCGACCATCAGCCGCACGGTCCGGCGGATCGGCTTGGCGTAGGTGACGGTCGCGTGCACCGTCCACACGACCATCACTGCGACGCAGAGCCAGCCGGCGACGGGGTGCTCGAAGTTGTTGCGGTAGGCAGCCAGCACGACCGCGTTGACGAGGACGACGACCCGCAGCACCGCGAGCGCGCGGAACATCCGGTTCTCGACCGCGACCACCGCGCGGACCGACGTACCGGTCACGTCACGCTGCAGGCTTGCGCTGCTCGTCGCCCTTGGCGGAGTCGCCCTTCTTGGACTCCTCCTTGGCCCGGGTGGCGTACATGTCGACGTACTCCTGACCGGACAGCCGCATGATCTCGTACATGATCTCGTCGGTGATCGACCGCAGGATGAAGCGGTCGTTCTCCAGGCCGGCGTAGCGGCTGAAGTCGAGCGGCTTGCCGAAGCGCACGTGCGGGCGGGTCCAGCGGCCGAACTTCTTGCCCGGAGGGGCCACCACGTCGGTGCCGACGACGGCGACCGGGATGACCGGGACGCCGGTCTCGAGCGCCAGCCGCGCGATGCCGGTCTTGCCGCGGTAGAGGCGGCCGTCGTGGGAGCGGGTGCCCTCGGGGTAGATGCCGAAGAGCTCGCCCGCGCCGAGCACCCGCTTGGCGGAGAGCAGAGCGCCGGCCGCGGCGTCGGCGCCGGCCCGGTCGATCGGGATGTTGCCGGTGCCGCTGAAGAACGTCTTCTGCAGCCAGCCCTTGATGCCGGGCGTGGTGAAGTACTCGGCCTTGGCCACGAAGCTCACCTTGCGCGGCACGACGAGGGGCATGAACAGCCAGTCGGCGTACGACAGGTGGTTGCTGGCGAGGATCGCCGGTCCGTCGGCCGGGACGTGCTCCACACCGTCGGCACGCGGCCGGAACACGAGCTTCAGGATCGGCCCCAGCGCGATGAACTTGAGGAACCAGTAGAACACCCCACGCACCCTTTCCCCGAGACCGACGGGTCAGAGCCTAGTGCAGCGCGGGACAGGTTCCACACTGGTGCACAATCGCGCCATGAGTCGCAACCCGGAGTACGAGCCACTGACGGTCGACGCGCGCCCCGAGCTGACCGGCGGACGCCGGATCGGGGTCCTGCTCAGCCACGGCTTCACCGGCTCCCCCTTGTCGATGCGGCCCTGGGGCCGCTACCTCGCCGAGCGGGGGTACGGCGTAAGCGTGCCGCTTCTCCCCGGTCACGCCACCTCGTGGCAGGACCTCAACACCAAGCGCTGGAGCGACTGGTACGGCGCGATCAGCGCGGCGTTCGACGAGCTCGTGGCCGAGCACGACCAGGTGGTGATCGGCGGCCTCTCGATGGGTGGCACCCTCGTCCTGCGACTCGCCGCCGACCGCGGCGACCAACTGGCCGGCGTGATGGTGGTCAACCCGGTGGTCGCCTCGATGCGGCGCGACATCAAGGCGCTGCCCGTCGTCAAGCACCTGGTGCCGTCGCTCCCCGGCATCGCCAACGACATCAAGAAGCCCGGCGCCGAGGAGCACGGCTACACCCGCACACCGCTGCGTGCGTTCCACTCCGTGGTCCAGGCCTGGCGGCCGTTGATAGCCGATCTGCCGCAGATCAAGGCGCCGCTGATCTACTTCCGGGCCGACGACGACCACGTCGTGGACGCGGCCTCGCAGCCGATCATCCTCGGCCGGATCTCGTCGACCGACGTCGACGTGGTGCCGCTGCCGGACTCCTTCCACGTCGCCACCCTCGACAACGACGCCCCGACGATCTTCGAGCGCTCGGCCGAGTTCGTCGCCCGGGTCACGGCACCCGGGTAGCCCGCCCACGGGGATTGGCGGTTCGCCGTACCCTGGAGGCATGGCCCGCGAGGACGACGCTGAGTCTGCCGACCTGGCCCGCGAGCAGGAGCGCGAGCGGGAGTGGCAGCAGATCGTCGAGAACTACGGCGAGCGCGCCCTCCTCGACCCGGAGGACGCGGCGCCTGCTCCCGCGGCGCCCCAGCCGGTCCCGGAGCCGGAAGACCTCGACGATCCCAGTGAGGTCCGCGACCAGGTCCACCCGGAAGACGAGTTCGTCCCGCCGACCCCGCCGCCCATCCCCCGCCCCCCGCTCGACCGCCTGCTCGCGTGGCTGGGCGTGTTCGGCGTCCCCGCCGTCGTGCTGTTCTGCATCGTGGCGGGCATCAGCGTGCCCAGCTGGTTCGGGCTGCTGATGGCGGCCGGCTTCCTCGGCGGCTTCGGCTACCTGGTGCTCCGGATGTCCGACGAGCCCCGCGATCCCTGGGACGACGGCGCCGTCCTCTAGCCCCGCGAGGTCATGAGCAGCGCGGCGCCGACGGCGCCGGCCTCGGGACCGAAGCGGGTGGCGACCACCGGCGGGAGGTCGCGGTAGGCGGTGGCCTGGATCGCGTCCACGAGCCCGCGGCGTGCCGGCTCGAGCAGCAGGTCGCCGACGGCCGAGACGCCGCCGCCGACCACGACCTTCTCGGGGTCGAAGGACGAGACCAGTCCGGCGATGCCGACGCCCAGCCAGGTGCCGACGGTGGCGAACGCCTGCCGCGCGACCGGGTCCCCGGCGCGGGCGAGCGCCTCGACCTCGCGCCCGTCGAGGTGGGACCCGAGGGCGACCCGCATCACCCGCTCGAGCGTGCGGCCGCTGCAGTACTGCTCCCAGCAGCCGCGGAGCCCGCACTCGCAGGCCAAACCGTCGGGCACGACCTGGACGTGCCCGAACTCCCCGGCCATGCCGTTCGCGCCGCGCACCACGCGGCCGTCCAGGACGACGGCGCCGCCGATGCCGGTGCCGACCGTGATCAACAGCGCCGAGGAGACCCCGCGGAGAGCGCCCGCGGCGAGCTCGGCGTGGGCTGCGCAGTTCGCGTCGTTGTCGAGTACGACGGGCGCCCCGATCCGCTCCGCGAGCCGGTCCCGCACGGGCGCGTCCCGCCAGGGCAGGTGCGCGCCGAAGCGGACCCGCTCCCCCGGACGGTCGACCAGGCCGGCGGCGGCGACGCCGACCCCCGACACGGGCCGGCCGGCGGCGACCTCGAGCGCCGCCTGCACCACGGCCGCCTCGACCTCCGCGTCCGAGGCCGAGCGGCCCGGCATCGGGACCTGGGCGGACGAGGCGACGACGAGATCGTCGCCCTCCCCCGTCAGCTCGACGGCGAGCACCTTCGTGCCCCCGACATCGACCCCGACGTACATCGCGGTGCTTACGGCCTCGCCAGGTCGGCGGCGCCGATGACGCCGGCGTGGTTCCCGAGGAGGGCCCGGCGGATCTCCGCCTGCGGCCGGTAGCCACGTCCGGTGAGCGCGAGGGTGAACGTCTCGCGGATCGGGTCGAGCAGCAGGTCGCCGGCCTCGCTGACGCCACCGCCGATCACGATCACCGCCGGATCGAGCACCGCGACCAGGGACGCGATGCCGTGACCGAGCCACTGGCCGAGGGAGCGGAGCTGCTCGATGGCGAACCGGTCGCCGTCCTGCGCCGCCTCGGTGATGAGCGGGCCGGTGATCGCGGCGGAGTCGCCGCCGGCCCGGTCGAGCAGGTCGCGGGCGAGCAGCGACGACCCGGTCGCCGCTTCGCGGGTCGCGCGGACCAGGGCCGAGCCGGAGGCGTACTGCTCGAAGCAGCCGCGGTTGCCGCAGCCGCACTGCAGGCCGTCCGGCACCACACAGAGGTGCCCGATCTCGGCGGCGACGCCGTACCCGCCCCGCAGCAGCCGGCCGCCTGCGATCACGCCGCCGCCCACCCCCGTGCCGACGGTGACCATCAGCTGGTCGTCGACGTCGCGCCCGGCGCCGTACTGGAACTCGCCCCACGCCGCGGCGTTGGCGTCGTTCTCGACCACGACCGGCAGCCCGGTCAGCCGGGCGAGCTCGGAGCCGAGCGGCTCGTCCCGCCAGGCGATGTTGGGGGCGAAGAGCACGGTGGAGCGGCCGGCGTCGACGTAGCCCGCGGCGCCGACCCCGACGGCAGCGACCGGGTGCCGGGCGGCCAGCTCGGCGACGAGCGCGGCGACGGCGATCTCGATCGCCTCCGGGTCGGTCGCCGGCGACACGACGCGCGCCTCCTCGAGGATCGCCCCGCTGCCGTCCACCACTGCACCGGCGATCTTGGTGCCACCGATGTCGATGCCGCAGGTGACCGCGCCGGTCATCGGTCGGCCTGCGGGTCGGCAGTCGGGTCGGCAGGCGGGTCGGCCGGACCGTCGTCGGTGTCGTCGAGGTCGATCCGCTCGACCTCGGGACCGCGCTGCGGCCCACCGTGGTCCGGCGGCGGCACCGTCTCGAGCACCCCGGCAGCAGCCTGGAGCAGCGAAGTCGCCGCGGTGAGCAGGTGGGTCCGTACCTCGGGCGAGGTCTCGCGGACGGCATGGACGACCCGGCAGACGGGGCAGTACTTGCACTCCGCGCTGCCCGTGGCGATGTGGTCGTTGACCTCGTGCGCCAGCGACGACGCCTGGTCGGCGAGGCCGGCCAGGCTGCCACCCGCGTCTGCGCCCTGCTGGCGTGCCAGGTCGGCGAGGGCGCCGAAGAGCTTCAGCGCCTCCTCCCCGACAGAGCCGACCTGAGGACGCTCCGCGCCCTCCGATCCCTTCGGGTCCTGCGGTTCGGTCATGTCACCGCCTCCCGGCTGGTCGTCGTGGGGCTGGTCGTCGTGGGGCTGGTCGTCGTGGAGACGGCGTCGGGGTCGCGGAAGCGCACCTGCAGCTCGCCGCCGTCCACCTTGGCACCGGCGACCCGCAGCCGGGCCAGGCCGGCCGGCAGGGTCAGCAGCCTGCGGGACGACCCGACCGTCACGACCAGCTCGTCGCCGTTGCGGGCGAGGTCGACCTCGGCCCGGGTGACGAACGGGAGGGCGAGGTGGACCACCGCGTCGCCGGACTGCTCACGGGTGACACGGAACGGGCCCTCGCCCGCCGGCTGGGCCAGCGGGTCGTCGTCGCCGTACAGCTGTCGGGCCAGCTCGGTGACCGCAGGTACGCCGACCGGCTCGCCGGGTTGGTACTCCGAGCACCAGATCGGCAGCCCGGCGAAGGACTGGTCGACCTCCTTGAGCACGGTCTGCTGCGCATCGACCCAGCCGGCCCGCCACGCGTCGCCGTCGCCGGCCGGGAACACCCGGTTCGCCACGACGCCGTCGACCCGGTAGCCGAACAGCGACAGGCTCGTGTAGGCGCGCCGCGCCTCGGCCAGTACGACGTTCTCGGGCGTGAGCACCAGCCGGACCGAGGCATCGGGGCCGGAGAGCAGCGCGTGCACCTCGTCGAGCTCGGCGTGGAGCCGGGTGATCGCGTCGAAGACGGTGTCGCCCGGCATCGGCACGCCCGCCGCGCGGTTGAGCACCGGCCGGAGCGCCTTGACCAGCCGCCGCTGGATCGGCAGCAGCCGCTCCATGTACCACCCGAGCGCCTCGGGCAGCGCGAGCAGCCGGAGCGTCTCGGCGGTCGGCGCGCAGTCGACGACGATCACGTCCCACTGGCCGGAGCGGGCGTGCAGCCGCAGCTCCAGGAGTGCCAGCACCTCCTCGGCGCCGGGGATCACCGTCATCTCCTCGGCGGCGACCGGGTCCATCCCGGCGGCGTCGAGCACGGAGAGCAGGTAGCGCTGGACGTCGGCCCACGACTGCTCGAACCGCAGCTGGGCGTCGACCTGGTGCACGAACAGCCGGTCCGCGATCTCGGTCGGCTCGGCGTGCACCCGGCCGGGCGCGCCGTACGCGTCGGCGAGCGAGTGCGCGGCGTCCGTGGACAGCACCAGGGTGCGGAGACCCTGGGCGGCGGCGAGGGCGGCCGTCCCGGCGGCGACGGTCGACTTGCCGACACCGCCCTTGCCGGTGAAGAGGACGATGCGCACGTTGGAGCTCCGCGGTCCCTGCAGGGTGATCAGGCGCCCGACTCGACGCGCTTCTTGAGACCCTTCAACGCGGTGTCGATCAGGATCTTCTCGCCCTTCCGCTTGAGCATGCCGATGAGTGGGATCGACACGTCGAGGGCAAGCCGGTAGGTGACCTCGGTGCGACCCGGCGAAGTCTCGTCGAGGACGTAGGCGCCGTCGAGGGAGCGGAGCATCTTGCCCTGCACCAGGGTCCAGGTGACCTGGCGGTCGCCGTCCCAGATGTACGACAGCGTGTACTCGTCCTTGATCGGAGGCACGTCGAGCGCGAAGTAGACCTGCTCGGCGCGGCCGCGGGCCGCGGGGTCCGCCTCGTCGTACGACGCCTTGACGTCGGCGGTGGTGACGCCCTTCGCCCAGGCGGGGTATGCGGCGAAGTCGGCGATCACGGCCATCACGTCCGCCGCGGGAGCGTCGACAACGATCGACGAGGACGTCTGCTCTGCCATGGACGGCAGGCTACCGGAGAAGCGGGGCACCCCAACGCGGCGGTAACCTGCCGTGCGGTCTATCCCAGGAGGAACAACCTTGCGCGAGTACTCCACGCCCCAGTCCGTCGACATCCCGACGACCGGGAACCTGACGGACGACGTCGTCCGCAACGCGGCCGAGGCTCCCGAGGCCGTCGTGTTCAGCCGCCCCTCGCCGGACGGCGGCGACTGGGAGGACGTGACCACGCACGCGTTCCTCGAAGAGGTCAGCGAAGTCGCAAAAGGGCTGGTCGCAGCGGGTATCGAGCCCGGCGACCGGGTCGCGATCCTGTCGCGCACCCGCTACGACTGGACGCTGTTCGACTACGCCATCTGGTTCGCCGGCGCGGTGACGGTGCCGATCTACGAGAGCTCGTCCGGGGAGCAGATCGCCTGGATCCTCGGCGACTCGGGCGCCAAGGCGGTCGTCGCGGAGGACACGGGGCACGTCGCCAAGATCACAGCGGTCCGCCGCGACCTGGCCGAGCTCCACCACGTCTGGTCGCTCGGCGACAACGCGGTCGGCGTACTCACGCGGCTCGGCGCCGACGTCGGCGACGACGAGCTCGAGAAGCGCCGTACGACGGCGCAACCGGGCGACCTCGCCACGCTGATCTACACCTCGGGGACCACCGGTCGCCCGAAGGGCTGCATGCTCACGCACGACAACTTCCAGACCGAGCTGACCGTCGCGGTCGCCGAGCTGGACCAGCTGTTCGAGAGCGAGGGCGCGTCGACCCTGCTGTTCCTGCCGCTCGCCCACGTGTTCGCCCGGATCATCCAGGTCGGCGCGGTGAAGTCCCGCACCCGTCTCGGTCACAGTGCCGACATCAAGCACCTGCTCCCCCAGCTGCAGTCCTTCCAGCCGACGTTCATCCTCGCGGTGCCACGGGTGTTCGAGAAGGTCTTCAACACCGCCTCGCAGAACGCGACCGCGGACGGCAAGGGAAAGATCTTCGACCGGGCCGCCGACGTCGCGATCGCCTACTCCCGCGGCCTCGACGCCGGCCGGGTGCCGCTGCGGGTGCGCGCGCAGCACGCCGTCTTCTCGAAGCTGGTCTACGCCAAGCTCCGCGAGGCGCTCGGCGGCCAGTGCGAGTACGCCGTGTCCGGCGGCGCGCCCCTGGGTGACCGGCTCGGCCACTTCTACCGCGGCATCGGGCTCACCGTGCTCGAGGGCTACGGGCTCACCGAGACCACGGCCGCCCTGACCGTCAACCTGCCGGACGCGCTCAAGATCGGCACCGTCGGCCGGCCGCTGCCCGGAACGGCTGTCCGGGTCACCGACGACGGCGAGATCGTGTTCAAGGGCGGCCAGGTCTTCTCGGGCTACTGGGGCAACCCCGAGGCGACCGCCGAGGCCATCGACGCCGACGGCTGGTTCCACACCGGTGACGTCGGCGAGGTCGACGACGAGGGCTTCGTCCGGATCACCGGCCGCAAGAAGGAGATCCTGGTGACCGCGGGCGGCAAGAACGTCGCGCCCGCCGTGCTCGAGGACCGGGTCCGTGCACACGCCCTGGTCAGCCAGTGCCTGGTCGTCGGCGACGGCCAGCCGTTCATCGCGGCGCTCGTCACCATCGACGCCGACGCGCTGCCGGCCTGGGCCGAGCAGCACGGCAAGGACGACGTGCTCGAGCGGCTGGTCGACGACCCCGACCTGCGCCAGGCCATCCAGGACGCCGTCGACGACGCCAACCTGGCGGTGTCGAAGGCCGAGGCGATCCGGAAGTTCGAGATCCTCTCCTACGACTGGACCGAGGACGGCGGGCAGCTGACCCCCAGCCTCAAGCTGAAGCGCAACGTCGTCCTGCGGGAGTGCCGGGACGAGATCGCCGCGCTCTACGAGGTCTGAGCCTTCTGACCCACGCCGGACGGTCCGATCGCGTCAGTGACTGACCCGATATGACTAGGACCCCGGAACGTTCGGTCGGAGTCTGCGATTTCGCTCACTCGGCCCGGTTTTCCTCCGATAGCCTCCGATCGTCTCGGTGCCGCCTGGGAGGGTGCGCACCGGGCCTGGGACAACAAGATTTGACCCCGGGGAGCTCGCGGCGACGTGCCGCATCCCCGGCATGGGGAGCGGGAGGGCTCTGAGTTATGGACCGTCGCAAGTTGCTGTTGGTCGTCGCCGCCGTGATCGCGGTGCTGGGCGTGGCACTCGTCTTCGTCTACGCGAAGGGCGCTGACAAGCGCGCCGCGGACAAGTTCGACACCGTCGAGGTGCTCGTCGCGACCCAGAAGATCAGTCCAGGGGAGAGCTTCGACGACGCCCTCGAGAGCGGCAAGCTCGAGCTCGCCGACATCGCCCAGGCGCAGGTCCTCGACGGGGCCGACGACGAGTCCGACGAGTTCGAGGGCAAGCTCGCGCTCACGACCGTCTACCCGGGCGAGCAGGTCGTGCCGGCGAAGTTCGGTGGTGCGTTCGACATCGAGGCCGCAGCGACCCTGCCGATCCCCGAGGGCAAGATCGCGATCTCGATCCTGGTCAACGACGACGGCCGGGTCGGCAAGTTCCTCGCTCCTGGCGCCGAGGTGGCCGTGATCTTCACGGACATCGACCGGAGCACCCAGGAGCCGATCCTGACCAAGGTGCTGCTGAACCGCGTGACCGTCCTCGCCGCGGGCACCACCACCTCGCTCAACGGCGACGGCAACCAAGACGCGTCCGCCGAGGACGCACCGGAGGCCCAGAGCGAGCAGGGGATCCAGCAGCTGCTCACGATCGCTGTCTCGCAGCGCGACGCCGAGCGGGTGCGCTTCGCGGAGAAGGACGGCGAGCTCACCGCCGCGCTCCTCAACGACGGCAGCGATGTCGACGACGGGGCGAACCCCATCGTCAAGGACAACCTCCTCGACAACAAGGACAAGTGACATGCCCGTCCTCGTCGAGACCGACAGCGGGGTCGTCCCCTCGTTGCTGAGGGCGATGCCCGCCGGTTCCCACGCCGTCGCGGCTGCGGACCGCATGTACGTGTGGTTGGACCAGCACAGCGACGAGTACGTCGTCGCCCTCGGCCCGTCCCTGCCGCTGGACCTCGCGCTCTCGTACGCCGAAGACCTCCGGATCGCGAAGCCGACCGTCAGTGTGGTCCTGCTCCGCAATTCCTTCGACACCGAGGCGCTCACCCGGTCGATGCACGCCGGCGTGCGCGATGTCGTCGCCACTGACGACGAGAAGGGGCTGACCAAGGCGGTCGAGCGGGCCCACCAGCTCTACCTCGCCCTCCGTGGTCCGGGCGGCGCCCGGCAGATGGGTCGGGTCGTCACCGTCTTCTCCCCCAAGGGCGGTGTCGGCAAGACCACGACGTCGGTCAACCTCGCGCTCGCGCTCGCCGACAAGGGCGCGCGCAAGGTCTGCCTGGTCGACCTCGACCTCGCCTTCGGCGACGTCTCGATCACCATGCAGCTCTTCCCGACCCACTCGATCGAGCAGGCGGTCGGGTCCGAGGACTCCATCGACCTGGCGATGATCGAGGGCCTGCTGACCCGGCACGAGGACTCGCTCACCGTGCTGGCCGCGCCGGCCCACCCCGACGTGCGCGAGCGGGTCACGCCGCTGCTCATCTCGAGGATCCTGCGGGCGCTCCGGGACGGCTTCGACTACATCGTCGTCGACACCTCGCCGTCCTTCGACGACGCGACCCTCACCGCCCTCGACGAGACCGACGAGTGCGTGGTCGTGGCCACCCTCGACGTACCGACGCTCAAGAACGTCAAGGTCGCGCTCGAGACGATGGACATGCTCAACATCGCCCGTGGTCACCGGCACCTGTTCCTCAACCGGGCCGACGCCGAGGTCGGCATCGGTGTCGACAAGGTCGAGAACATCCTCGGCATGCCGGTGACGGCTCAGCTGCAGAGCGCGATGGACGTCGTCGCCTCGACCAACTCCGGCACGCCGATCGTCACCGCCCTGCCGAACCACCCCGCGAGCCGCGCCTACAACCAGCTCGCGGCGTCCGTGACCGGCGAGCCGATCGCCGTGCCCGCCTTCGTCCCCGACACCGTTGACGCGACCGCGAGGTCGCGCGGCCTGTTCCGTCGCGGAAGGAGCTGATCATGTCGAGTCTCTCCGAACGCCTCGAGGCCGCCCGGCGGGAGGCCCAGGGGAAGCACGCCGGCGAGCCGGACCCGAGCGACCCCCAGCGGCCGAACGGTCCGGCCCTCGCCGACAGGCTCACGCAGGCCGTGGCCACCGCGGCTGCCCCGGGCTCGGCCACCGCAGCTGCCGGCCCACTCTCCCAGCGGACCGCGGCGTCCGCTTCGGCTCCCGACAACCGCTCCGCCCAGCGGCGGGCGCTGGCCGGTTCGGAGAACGACCGGATCGAGGAGCTCAAGATCAGCGTTCACGCCGAGCTGCTCAAGGAGCTCGGGCCGCACCTGTACGACGCGGAGATGGACCAGGCCGAGCTCGACCAGCGGGTCCGCACCGTGCTGGCCGAGGTGCTGAGCGCGCAGGACCGCCCGCTCAGCAACAGCGACCGCGCGCGGGTCACCCAGGAGATCAGCGACGACATCCTCGGCTACGGCCCGATCGACCCCTACCTCCGGGACCCCGAGGTGTCGGAGGTCATGGTCAACGGCTACAACGACGTCTGGCTGGAGAAGGGCGGTCGCCTGACGAAGGCCGACGCCCACTTCGCGGACGAGGCGCACCTGCGGCGCACGATCGACAAGATCGTGTCCCGGATCGGGCGCCGCGTCGACGAGTCGAGCCCGATGGTGGACGCGCGCCTGCCCGACGGCAGCCGTGTGAACGCGATCGTGCCGCCGCTGTCCATCGACGGGTCCGCGCTGACGATCCGGAAGTTCGCCACCGACCCGCTCACCGTCGACGACCTGATCGCGTACGGGTCGCTGAGCCCGCAGACTGCTGACTTCCTCGATGCCTGCGTCCGCGGCCGCCTCAACATCATCGTGTCGGGCGGCACCGGCGCCGGGAAGACGACCACGCTCAACGTGCTGTCGTCCTTCATCCCGTCCGACGAGCGGATCGTGACCATCGAGGACGCCGCCGAGCTCCAGCTGCACCAGGACCACGTCGTCCGACTGGAGTCCCGGCCCGCGAACATCGAGGGCAAGGGTGCCGTCACCATCCGCGACCTGGTGAAGAACAGCCTCCGGATGCGCCCCGACCGGATCGTCGTCGGCGAGGTCCGCGACGCGTCCGCCCTCGACATGCTGCAGGCGATGAACACCGGCCACGACGGCTCGATCTGCACCCTGCACTCCAACGGCCCGCGCGACACGCTGGCCCGCATGGAGACGATGGTCCTGATGGCCGGCATGGACCTGCCGATCCGGGCCATCCGCGAGCAGGTCGCCTCCGCCGTCGACCTGATCGTCCACCAGTCACGCTTCAAGGACGGTTCGCGGCGGATCACCCACATCACCGAGGTCGAGCGGATGGAGGGCGACGTGATCACCCTCCAGGACGTGTTCGCCTTCGACAACACCGCGGGCTTCGACGAGAGCGGGCGCGTGCTCGGCCGGCTCCGCAGCACGGGCCTCCGACCAAGGTTCATCGAGAAGCTCGCCAATTCCAACGTCGCGGTCGACCCCGCACTGTTCCGACTGGACCGGGCATGAGGCGCGTCGTTCTGGCGGCGCTCGCCGCGGTCCTCGTCGTACTCGCGCCCTCGACCGCCTGGGCGGCGGAGGACGACGCGACGATCGCGCACGTCGAGGTCGCCGACAACGGCCTGCGCATCCTGGTGAGCGTGCCCTCCGGCGCCGAGGTCGACCTCGACGCCGTTGCCGGCACGCTCGACGGCGACACGCTCGACGCCACCGCGACCTCGACCGGCACCGACACCACGGTCCAGCGCACCACCGTGCTCGCCATGGACACCAGCGACTCGATGGCGCGCAACGGCAGGTTCGAGGCTGCGAAGGAAGCCGCGCTGACCTTCCTCGACAACGTCCCGGCGGACGTCCTGGTCGGGATCGTCACCTTCGACGGAGACGTGTCGACCGCTCTCGATCCCACCACCGACCGCGCTGCGGCCGAGGCCGTCATCGACGACCTCGAGCTCAGCAAGGGCACCCTGCTGTACGACGGCATCCTGGCCGCCGTGGACCTGGCCGGCGAGGGCGGGCAGCGCTCGGTCCTCGTCCTCTCGGACGGCGCTGACACCGGCAACGACACCGGCCTCACCGAGGTGACGGCCGCAATCGAGGACACGGCGACACTGGTCGACGTCGTCTCGCTCGACCAGGAGAACAAGCCGAAGGCCGCTGCCGCGCTCAGCGACCTGGCCGCAGCCGGCCAGGGCACCGTGATCGAGTCGACCGGCGCGGCCCTCGCCGACGCGTTCGCAGCCGAGGCGGAGGTGCTGTCCGACCAGATCCTGGTGACCGCTCCGCTGCCTGCCGGTTTCAACGCCGAGGAGGCCACGGTCGCGATCACGCTGCCGACCTCGGACGGCAACCTGGTCGCCAGCGCGTTCGCGAAGATCCAGGACGCGCCGGACGGTGACACCGGTCCGTCGACCCAGCCGGTCAACCCGGACGACACCTGGCAGCTGCCGGACTGGGCGCTCTACGCCGGCATCCTGGTGTTCGGCATCGGGCTGGTGACCGCTGCCGTCCTGCTGGTCCCTGCCAGGAAGCAGCCGATGACCATCGCCGACCGCCTCACGGCGTACACGGCGAGCACCGGAGTGGGCAGGCAGGAGACCAAGTCCGCGTCCGACCCGATGTTCGACCAGGCCAAGGCCGCCGCAGCCGGCGTGCTCGACCGCAACAAGGGGCTCGAGCAGAAGCTGGCGGCCCGCCTGGCGGCTGCCGGGAGCGGCTTCAAGCCGTCCGAGTGGCTCCTGCTCCACGTCGGGGTCGTCATCGCGTCGGGCCTGTTCGGCCTGCTGGTCGGCGGCGGCAGCCTGGTTGTCGGGATCCTGTTCGTCATCCTCGGCTTCTTCCTGCCGCGGTTCTTCCTGTCCTTCAAGGCCGGACGCCGGCGCAAGGCATTCAACAGCTCGCTGCCCGACACGCTCCAGCTGATGGCGGGTTCGCTGTCCGCGGGGCTGTCGCTGGCCCAGTCCGTCGACACGGTCGTCCACGAGGGGCCGGAGCCGATCGCCTCGGAGTTCAAGCGGGTGCTCGTGGAGACCCGGATCGGTCTGGAGATCGAGGACGCCTTCGACGGAGTCGCTGAGCGGTTCCAGAGCAAGGACTTCGCCTGGGTGGTGATGGCGATCCGGATCCAGCGCCAGGTCGGCGGCAACCTCGCCGAGCTGCTCACGACGGTGGCCGCGACGATGCGCGAGCGCGAGTACCTCCGTCGACAGGTCGCAGCACTCGCGGCCGAGGGCAAGCTCTCCGCGATGATCCTGGCCTGCCTGCCGCCCGGCTTCCTGATCTTCCTGAGCTTCACGAACCGCGGCTACATCGAGCCGCTGTTCAACACCGGGCTCGGGCTGATGATGCTGATCGGTGCGACCGTCTGGCTCTGTATCGGAGTCTTCTGGATGAGCCGCATGGTGAAGGTGGAGATCTGATCATGGTCCTTTTCCTTGCAGTGGTCCTGTTCGCCTCGGCGATCGTCCTGCTCCGCCTGGCCCTGGTGAAGGCTGAGACCAGCACCGGCCTCGAGCGGTCGATCGCGAGCCTCGAGCAGATGTCCTCGAGCCCCTCCGCGCTGACCGAGGAGCTCGAGCTGTCGTTCGCCGACCGGGTGCTCGAGCCGCTCCAGGCCCGTGCGCTCACGCTGGGACGGCGGCTGACCGGAAGCGACAAGGCCGAGCGGTTGCGTCACAAGCTCGACCTGGCCGGCAACCCTCGGGACATGTCCGTCGACCGGATCGTCTCGCTCAAGGTGATGGCTGCCGTGGTGCTCGCGCTCTGCGGGCTGGCCTACGCGCTCCTCAGCGCCGCCAACCCGCTCCTCTACCTCGCGCTGGGTGCGGGCGGGGCCGCGATCGGCTTCGTCGCACCGGACCTCTACCTGTACCAGAAGGCCTACGACCGGTCCGAGGAGGTCCGTCGCACCCTGGCCGACGCCGTCGATCTGCTGACCATCAGCGTGGAAGCCGGTCTCGGCTTCGACGCCGCGGTGCAACAGGTGGCCCGCAACACCGGCGGTCCCCTCGCCGAGGAGTTCTCGCGGGTGCTCCGGGAGATGCAGCTCGGCAAGGGCCGCGCGGACTCGCTGCGGGGCCTGTCGGACCGGACCAACGTCGACGACCTGAAGACCTTCGTCGGCTCGATGGTGCAGGCCGACTCGTTCGGCATCTCGATCGCCCAGGTCCTCCGCGTCCAGTCCGGCGAGATGCGGATCAAGCGGCGGCAGTACGCAGAGAAGAAGGCACAGCAGGTGCCGGTGAAGATCATGGTTCCGCTGATCCTCTGCGTTCTGCCGTGTTTGATGACGGTAGTCCTGGGACCTGCGATCATTAGTGTGATCAGGCAATTCGGCGGCAGCTGAGAGGCCCAACAGATCACAGGAGACATGCCCACCGGACAGTCGTTCGCCGTCGTCGCAGCGGCCCGTTTGTTCGCGCTGCTGGCGATCGGCGCGCCCTCGTTGTGGTACCACAAGCCGGGGGCCCTCTTCGCGCTGTTGACGCTGGCCGTGCTGTGGCTCTACCAGGTCGCGACCGTCACCAAGCGCGACCTGGAGCTGACGCTGACGCCGGCAGTCGAAGCGGCGGCGGTCGGAGTCGTCTGCGCCCTGGGCATGCAGGACTCGCCGGCGATCCTGGCCGCCCTGGTCGTGCCGCCGCTCTATGCGACGGCGGCGGTCGGGCTGCGCACGATGGTGCGGGCGGTCGCCTTCCAGCTCGTGTCCGTCGTCTCCATCGGTCTGATGTGGCACGGGCGGGGTGAGGGGACGGACTGGGCGGAGTGGGGAGTCTCGATCTTCACCTGGTCGATGGCCGGGGTCGGGCTGAGCCTGGTCGCCAGCGTCACCTTCGCGTCGGAGCAGCGGTGGCGCGCGTCGCTCGACCCGCTGTCGCCGTACCGTGACGCCCAGCACCTGATCAAGCAGCTGATCGAGCTGTCCGGCAACCTCAGCTCCGGACTCGACGTCTCGGCGATCGGGGGCGAGATGCTGGGCGTGGTCGGGGACCACATCCCGAGCCGCGCGCTCGCGGTCTACGTGCCACGCGGCGATGCCCTGACGCCCGTGGCGTCCAGCGCCGACCTGGAGCCGAGCGACGCGGACGCCTGCGAGAAGCTGGCGATCGACGCCTGGGCCCGGGGCGAACCGGTCACCGCGGGTCAGGGGTTCGCCTTCGCCGCCGGTGACTCCGCGATCGTCGCCGGGCTCCGTCCGGGGAGGGACGCCATCAAGGTCGCCGAACCGCCGTTCGAGGACCTGAGGACGGCGCTGGCGCCGAGCGCGGTGAAGTTCGACACCGCCCTGCTGTTCTCCCACTTCCGCGACGTCGCCAGCGCCGACGAGCGGCAGCGGCTCGCCCGGGAGATGCACGACGGGGTTGCGCAGGACATCGCGTCGCTCGGCTACCTCGTCGACGCCCTGGCCGCCCGGCCGGCCGACGAGCAGCAGGCCAAGCAGTTCGCGATGCTGCGCGAGCGGGTGACCAAGGTGGTCGCCGAGGTCCGGCGCTCGGTGATGAACCTGCGCACCAGCATCGGCGAGAACGAGAGCCTCGGCGCCGCGATCAGCGCGGTCGCCCGCCACCTCTCCGAAGCGTCCGCGATCCCGATCCGGGTGCGGCTCGACGAGCAGCCCGCCCGCCTCCGCCCCGAGATCGAGGCCGAGCTGTTCCGGATCGCCCAGGAAGCTCTGAACAACGCGGTCAAGCACGCCCGCGCCACCGCGATCGACGTACGATGCCAGGTCTACGCCCCCGAAGCCCGGATCACCATCGCCGACGACGGCGTGGGGATGCAGGGCGGGCGCGCCGACTCCCACGGACTGAAGATCATGCGCGAGCGCGCGAAACTGATCGGAGCGCAGCTGACAGTGCGCGACAATGCAAGTCGCGGACTCACTGTCTCGGTCGTGCTCCGCGCCCCCGGCGGCCACGGTCACCACCAAGAACAGACTCAGAGCTTGGAGACCCGATGACGAGCGACAACATCACCATCCTGCTGGTCGATGACCACGAGCTGATCCGCAGCGGTCTCGGCGCCGTGCTCGACCTCGAGCCCGACATGACGGTCCTCGGCACCGCGGGGAGCGTGTCCGAGGCGATCGCGGCGTACGACAGCCTCCAGCCCATGGTCGTGGTCGCCGACCTGCAGCTCCAGGACGGCACCGGTCTCGACATCGTGCGGACGATCCGCAAGAAGAGCGACACGACCGGCCTCATCGTCCTGACGATGCACTCCGGTGACGACCAGATATTCGCGGCGATGCAGGCCGGCGCCTCCGGCTTCGTCGGCAAGGACGCTCCCGCCACCGAGGTGATCAAGGCGGCCCGCCATGCCGCGGTGTCGCCGAAGGCGTTCGTGTGCGCCGGTCTGGTCGGGGCGATGATGCGTCGCCGTTCCGGTGAGGTGACGGCTCTGACCGAACGGGAGCACGACGTGCTCCTCCTGCTGGCCGAGGGACTCAACGCAGCTGCCATCGGAGCGAAGCTCTACCTGTCCGAGTCCACGACCAAGTCCCACATCGCCCGGATCTACCAGAAGCTCGGCGCTGCCAACCGCGCCCAGGCACTGGTCACGGCCATGCGGATCGGTCTGCTCTCGACGGTGCAGCCGTCGGCCCGATAACCCCTCGGGTCTTGCGGGTCGCGCCCGTCGAGACCCGCCAGGTAGTCCTAAGGGACTACCACCATCGAGTCGAACTCCCGATCCGCAGCGGTGCCCTCCCGCGGCAGGATTCTGGTCATCGGGGGAAACCCCCGGGGACACCGTTTCAGCAACTTGAGGGAGAACTTCGATGATCCAGTACCTGCAGATCCTGCTCAACGCCCACCGCGACGAGGACCGGGGCGCGTCCGCCGTCGAGTACGGCCTCCTGGTCGCCCTGATCGCGGTCGTCATGGCCGTTGGTGCCACCTTCTTCGGCACCCAGCTCAGCGCGCTCTTCAACACCGTCGGCGGCCAGCTCTGACCTGAGCTCGACCAACGCCGAAGGCCGCACGTCCACCCGGGCGTGCGGCCTTCGCAGTTGCAGCACCAGCTCAGCTTCCCGGAGGCCACCGATGCACCAGCGCACCTGCCGCCCGACCCGTCCGGAGGACGGGGGCTCAGCGGTCGAGTACGGGATCCTCATCTCGGCGATCGTGCTGGTCATCGTCGGGATGATCACCGTCTTCGGCGGCCTGGTCTCCAACCTGTACGCCAACGTGTTCTAGTCAATCGGGACCATCCCGGTCCGGACGAAGTGCCGATCCCACGGACGCTGCGAACGGGAAGACTTGTCGCATCGGGGGAACCCACCCCGGGGACCAAACCTCGAGATCACCGCAGTCGGATGGGCCGGCGAGCACCAGATCTCATCCACACCACAGGGAGAACTCCGATGATCCAGTACCTCCAGATCCTGCTCAACGCCCACCGCGACGAGGACCGGGGCGCGTCCGCAGTCGAGTACGGCCTCCTGGTCGCCCTGATCGCGGTCGTCATGGCCGTTGGTGCCACCTTCTTCGGCACCCAGCTCAGCGCGCTCTTCAACACCGTCGGCGGCCAGCTCTGACCTGACACCACGAACGGCCGAAGGCCGCACGCCCGGGGGGACGTGCGGCCTTCGGCAATTCTTGCTCACTCCTGCCGGGCGATCGCGATCCGCTCGAGCACGGTCGGGTGCGAGCCGAACCACCACTGCGACCACGCGGGCGGCGTCGGGTCGGCGAGGGACTTGACGGCGAGGCGCCGCTGGAGCGCGACGAACGGGTGCGGAGCGTTCGTGGCCTCCAGCGCGTCGACATCGGCACGGGTCTCGATCTGCCGGCTGATGCCGTTCTGGATCGGGCTCGCCAGGACCGTGGCGAGGGCTGTGAGGGCGAGGATCATCGGCACCGCGCCCACCTCGCTCGTCCGCGGCCGGCCGCGCCGTTCCGCGTACCCCGCCAGCAGCCCGAGGAGGCCGACGCCCACCAGCGCGCCGGCAGCACCCAGCGACGTGCCGATCAGCACGTCGTCATGGCGGGCGTGCGCCAGCTCGTGGGCGACGACCGACAGTGCCTGCTCCTCCGAGAGGTCGTCGACGAGAGTGTCGTAGACGACCACCCGGCGGGTGCCCCCGAAGCCCGACACATAGGCGTTGAGCGTCGTCGTACGACGGGACGCGTCGGCGACCAGCACCTCGTCGACCTCGACCCCCTCCTCGTCCGCGAGCTGGAGGATCTGGGTCCGCAGCGAGCCGTCCTCGAGCGGGGTGAAGGAGTTGAAGAGCGGCTCGACCAGCAGCGGGTAGACGAACGAGCCGGCGACGACGAAGCACGCCAGCACTCCCCCGGCCACGGCCGGCCAGGCGCGCGACCACCGACGAGCGATCCCGATCAGGGCGACGACCGCGATCGAGGTGGTCACGATGTCGACCAGCTCGCCCTTGACGAGGTCGTAGACCCACGTCGACCACGACGCCGTGCTGAGGCCCACGTCGAGCTGCAGCCGTCGTTGCGCGACTGCGAACGGCAGCGTCACCAGCCTGCCGATCAGGACCAGCGCCGCCACGACGAGGATCACCCGCACCCACCACGGGGGCCCGGACGTCCGGTCGACCAGCCGGCGTCCCCACGAGCCGAACCCGAGCCAGCACGCCACGGCGAGCGAGACCGCCAGCGAGCTCCAGCCCCACACCCGCGCCCACCGGGCGTAGTCCTCGGCGCGTCGGACCTGCTCGGCGGTGAAGACCGAGTCGGTCGCGACCGGATCCGGAGCGCCGCCCGGGACCGGGTGCCACGGCACCAGCCAGGTGGCGAGCAGCACGAACGCCGCCAGACCGATGATCGTGGTGCCGGCGGCGATCTGACGCTGCCCCGTGGTGTCGGCCACGTCAGCTGCCGACGGACGAGATGGACGTGAGCTTGGCCTGCCAGGCACGGGTGAGGTCGTCGATCGTCCAGTCGAACCGTCGGCGCAGCTCGCTGGGAAGGTCGGCACCACCCAGCACCGCGTCGTAGAGCTCCACCAGGGCCTCCTCTCCACCCCGCTCCGCCAGTGTCACGCAGACCAGCCAGGCAGCCTCGTAGGCGGCGCCGAGGTGCTGCGCGCTGGAGTCGAGGTCGGCACTGCTCGGCAGCTGGTCCGGGACACCGTCCGTCCGCACCTGTGCGGTGATCTGGCCCGCGGTCCGGGACACGGGCAGGTCGACGTCACGGAGGGCGACGTAGTCGGCGAAGCCCTCGAGCAACCACGGTTCCACGCCAGTGGTGGTCGGCGCCGCCGTCAGCGCGTGCACCGCCTCGTGACTCACCACCACCTGAGCCGCCAACGGACCGAGCCGGCCGAACACGTCGGGGTTCAGGAACACGTGGATCGGCCTGCCCGGCACATTGGCGCCGTCGGCCGACGTCGTGACCGCGGCCACCGCGTCGTACGTCCCGGCCGGCAGGCCGAGCGCCGCATGGAGGGCCGCACCGGAGGCCGGGACCTCGACCACGAGCCGCTCAGCCCGCTGCCCGAGCACCCGTCGCGCGACGACCAGCGCCTGCTCGGCCTCGGCGGCGAGGGGGCGGATCGGAATGACGCCGTCAGCCACCAGCACCACCGTGTCGGAGGTACGGCGGACGCTCGTCGCCGCGCCGAGCCACACCGGGCTCTGGCCCACTCCCCCGCCGACGGTGCTGATCCGCGTGCCGTCATCGGCGAACGCGAACTCGACCTCGGCCCGCGCCGGGGTGTCCTCGAAGCCGGAGATCCGCCAGGTCGTCGCGACCGCCGCCGTCCAGGTGCCGTCGGGGGCCACCTGTCCGTTCTCGGTCACATAGCTGAACGTCACGTCCGAGAGGTCGAGGGCGGCTGCCGTCTCGGCGATCGAGCGGAGCGTGTCCTGCGCCGGCCCGTCGCTGCCGAGGTCCGCAGCCGCGTCGGCGTCATGGCGCCGCAGCGCCCGTTCGAGCTGGTCGAGGGTGCCGGCGGCCGCGGACGGGGCGATCGCGTCGCTGGACGCGCTCGGCGTCGGCGCGACGTACGGCTCGTCAGAGTCGCAGCCAGCGAGCAGACCGACCGCGAGCAGGGCTCCCAGGAGCGGGAGCCGCCAGCGATCAGCCCGGGCGGACCGCACCGACGTACGGCATCGAGTGCAGGTCGGCCACCCGAACACCAGCACCGGGGTTCGCGGCGCCGGCGATCAGACCGTTGCCGATGTACATCTCGACGTGGCTGATCGGACTGTAGTAGAACACCAGGTCGCCCGGCATCAGCTGGCTCTCGGACACGCGTGCGCCGCTGCTGTACTGCGCGCTCGACGAGTGCGGGAGCGAGACGCCGGCCTGGGCCCACGCCATCATGGTCAGACCGGAGCAGTCGAACGCGTCCGGTCCGGCGGCGCCGTAGACGTAGGCGTCGCCGACCTGGGCCATGAGGTACTGAACAGCGGCGGCGGCACGGCCCTCGGCGGGCACGGAGGAAGGAGCCCGGACGTCGCCGTCACGGGACAGGATCGCGGCGCGCTCCTCGGCCTCGAGGTCGTCGAGCAGCTCCTCGGCCTCGGCCAGCTTCTCGTCGACCGTGTCCTTCTCGTCCTTGAGGTCGGCCTCGAGCTCGGCGATCTGGTCGCGGCGCTCGGAGGTCTCCTTGCGGCGGATCGAGTAGGCCTTGAGCTCGTCGTTGTAGTCGGAGAGCAGGGAGTCCTGCAGGTCGCTCACGGTCGAGAACGTCGACAGCTCGTTGAGGAAGGCGTCCTCGTCGGCGTTGAGGAGCTCGGCTGCCGGGCCCAGGGTCTGGCCCTGGAACTGGCGGATCACGGAGTCGCGGACGTCGGCGCGCACCCGGGCGACCTCGTCGCCCTGGCGAACCTCGTCGGACTCGAGAGAGTCGAGCTCGTCGGAGAGCTCGGAGAGCTCGAGCTTGGCGTCGTTGTAGCGCTCCTGCGCCTGCTCCGCCTCTTCGTAGAGGCGGTCGACCCGCGCCCGGACGTCATCGATGTCGGGCTCGGCCTGGGCGGGCACGGAACCGTTGACCGTCAGGACCACGGTTCCGGCGAGAACGAGTGCGCTCAGCGCGCTGGCAAGACGTTTGCGACCGTTCAGCACGAGCTGGGGGGTCTCCTCTGGTGTCGTACGCCTACCGGGTGAGCTGACGGGTTCGGGCACGACTTGCCCTACCCGTGCTCCTCGCGCCCGTGTCCACGGCCGCGCCTTGCACGGGATTCACCCCAGGATGGTGTGGGTCCCCGGCTCCGGTGCCGCGTGCGACACCAGACTCGACGCGGTGCCCGCGCGGATCGGGTTCGACCCACTTCCACGGACACCTGAGCGAGCAGCCTAAACCCGTCGCGAGGCCTCGCCAAACCCCGGCTCGCCGGATTGTGGGCAGGATCTCTGAGGCACGCGTCACACGAGTCACACGGGTCACTCAGGCGGACTCGACCTCGGGTCCGTCGACCGGGCGGACGAGCCGGAGTCGTGGCACCAGTCCCTCGTCCGCGAGCACGTCGAGCGCCCGCAGCTCCTCGTCGTCGATGGTCAGCTCCGGCGGCGGCCCGAGGAGGACGGTGACCACGCAGTCGTGGCACGCCAGTCCGCGGACCAGGCAGGTGTCGCAGTCGATCGTCGTCGTCATGCGACGACCGTGACAGGAGCCCCCGACACATCCTTGGTTTTCGAAGCTCTCTCCGCTCGCGCCTCCCCCGTCGTGTCGGAGGTTCCTCCTACCGTCGGCGACATGACCACCGCACCCGTCCGGAGCCGCTGGGAGGAGCAGCGCTCCTTCGACGAGCTCGGCCGGCCGTTGCGGGACGTGACCTTCTGCGTGGTCGACCTGGAGACGACCGGCGGCTCGGTGGGTGACGGCGACAGGATCACCGAGATCGGCGCGGTCAAGGTCCGCGGTGGCGAGGTGATCGGCGAGTTCCAGACCCTGGTCAACCCCGACACCGCGATCCCGGCGTTCATCGCCGTGCTGACCGGGATCACCAACGGCATGGTCGCCGACGCCCCGCCGATCAGCTCGGCGCTCCCCGCGTTCCTGGAGTTCGCACGCGGCTCGGTGCTGGTTGCTCACAACGCGGGGTTCGACGTCGGCTTCCTCCGTCACTTCGCCCGCGAGCAGGACCTCCCCTGGCCGGACTTCGAGGTCGTCGACACGGTCAAGCTCGCCCGGCGGGTGGTCACCCGCGACGAGGCGCCCAACCACAAGCTGTCGTCGTTGGCCCGGGTGTTCCGTTCGGGCACCACGCCCAACCACCGGGCGCTCGCCGACGCGCGCGCGACGGTCGACGTGCTCCACGGCCTGATGGAGCGCCTCGGCAGCCTCGGCGTGCATACGCTCGAGGAGCTGCAGACCTACTCGTCGAAGGTCGCGGCGGCGCAGCGCCGCAAGCGGCACCTCGCCGACCGCCTCCCCCACGCCCCGGGCGTCTACCTGTTCTGCGACGACCAGTCCCGGGTGCTCTACGTCGGCACCTCCAAGGACCTGCGCAAGCGGGTGCGCTCCTACTTCACCGCCTCCGAGACCCGGTCCCGGATCGGCGAGATGGTCCGACTGGCCTCCTCCGTCACCGGCATCGAGTGCGCGACCCCGCTCGAGGCCGAGGTCCGCGAGCTGCGCCTCATCGCGGAGCACAAGCCGTCCTACAACCGGCGCTCACGCTTCCCGGAGAAGGTCACCTTCGTCAAGCTCACCCGGGAGCCCTGGCCGCGGCTGTCGCTGGTCAAGCGGGTGCTCGACGACGACGCCGACTACCTCGGTCCGTTCTCGTCCCGCTCGGCCGCCGAGAGCTGCCTGGCCGCGCTGCACGAGACGTTCCCGATCCGCCAGTGCTCCGACAAGTTCGGTCGCCACCCGTCGCGCTCCGCCTGTGTGCTCGCCGAGCTCGGTCGCTGCCTGTCACCCTGCGACGGCAGCGTGGACTCGAGCACCTACGCCGCCGTCGTCCGCCAGCTGCGGGACGCGCTGCTGCGCCATCCCGACGACGTGGTCGAGCTGGTCAACGCCAAGATGGCCGCCCTCGCCGAGCAGGAGCGGTTCGAGGAGGCGGGCGTCCATCGCGATCGCCTGGCGTCGTTCGTGCGCGCCGCTGCCCGGACCCAGCGGCTGACGTCGCTCACGCGCTGCCCCGAGGTGGTCGCCACCCGCCGCGACGACGGCGGTCGCTGGTGCGTCCACGTGATCCGGCACGGGCGGCTGGCGGCGGCCGGCGTGATCCCCAGCGGCGTCGACGCGCGCAGCTACGTCGAGCAGCTCCGCGTGTCCGCCGAGACGGTCGTGCCCAGCATCGGGCCGATCCCCGCCGCGACCGCCGAGGAGTCCGAGCGGATCCTGCGGTGGCTCGAGCTGCCCGGCATCCGCCTGGTCGAGGTCGACGGCGAGTGGACGTGCCCCGTGCGCGGCGCCGGCCGTCCTCACCCGTCGACCGCGACGTCCTAGGCTGATCCCATGATCACCGCCATCGTCTTCGTCAAGGCCGACGTCGCCCGGATCCCCGAGGTCGCCGAGGCGATCGCCGCGCTCGACGGGGTCAGCGAGGTCTACTCGGTGACCGGTCAGATCGACCTGATCGCGCTGGTGCGGGTGCGCCGGCACGAGGAGATCGCAGCGGTCGTGGCGGACCAGCTCAACAAGGTGCCCGGTGTCATCGACACCGAGACCCACATCGCCTTCCGTGCCTACTCCCGGCACGACCTCGAGTCGGCGTTCTCCCTGGGTCTCGACTGACGATCGGACAACGCCTTCGTCAGCGGACGACCTGCGCGGTCGGCGCGCTGACCTTCCTCGCCGTCTGGTAGCCCGCGAGCCGGCCGGTCACGACGACGGTGATCCGCTTGCCCCGCGCGGTACGCGGGATCACGAACGACTGCCGCGCGCCCCTCGGCCCGGTGACCGCGTTCCTGCCGATCTTCCAACGGTAGGAGAGCCTCACGCCGGTCGGACCCCAGAAACCCGTGGACGCCAGGAGTGTCTGACCGACCTTCGCCTGTCCGCTGATGGCGGGTGTACCAGCGGTCAGCGCACCGAGGGCGACCGCCGCTGTCGGGGCGCTCGCGACGGTCTTCGGCGCATAGCCCGCCCTCCGACCGGTCACCTTCAGGACGATCGGACTGCCCACCGCACTGGCCGGGACGGTCAGGAACCTGCTGCCCTCGGCGAGGAGGGTGTCGCCGGCGTACCACTGATAGCTCAGGATCGAGCCGCTCGGGTCCCAGTCGGTGACCAGCCCGCTGAGCTGCTGACCCACCTGGGGGGTGCCCGTCACCACCGGCGTCGCGCCCTGCATCGTGGCGCCGAGGATGGTCACGGGAGCGCTCTCCTGCGGTGCTGCGGTGTACCCGGTCTTGACACCGGCGACCACGACCGAGATATCCGAGCCGACATCGTCTGCGCGGATCGTGTAGTTGGCGTAGACCGCGTTGGCGATGACGCTTCCGTTGCGCTTCCACTGGTAGCTGTAGCGGTCCGGCACCGGCGTCCAGCCGGTCCCGGGGTCGGCGGTCAGCGTCTTGCCGTACGACGCGGTCCCGTCCACGACGATGCTCGGCTGGTCCGTGCTGGTCCAGTCCTGGAGCCGGATCGGGCCGTACGGCGCGCTCAACCAGGGCTTGTCGGTGAAGTTGAGGCGCTTCGCCGTCGCCTGGACGGTGATCATCTTGCCGGCCTGGGCCGCGCCGATGGTGAACGTCTGGGACGTCGCTCCCAAGATCAGCTGGCCGTCGGCGTACCACCGCCAGGCCCAGGTGTCCTCGCGCGGGACCGTGTGGCCGATCTGAGCGGTCAGCACGTCACCCACTGCCGCCGTCCCCCCGGACGGCCCGGTGATGGTCGGGGCCTCGCCCTCGACGAACGTGCCACTGGCGATCGGCGTGGTGACGTACCACGTCCCGGACTCGCCGGTCGAGGGGAAGGTCTCGTACCGACGACCGTCCACGACGCCGGTGACCAGCACGATCAGCACCTTGCCCCTGTCACCCGCGGTCGGCACGTAGGCCTGGCGGTCGGCGTCGGGGATCGCCTGCCAGACGCTCATGTCGCCGATGAGTGCGTTGGTCGAAGTCGTCCGGTACCACCGGAACCGGAGCTCCACCGGGACGGCGGAAGGCGAACGCCATCCGTTGCCGTCGCTGTCGTACCTCTCGACCACCTCGGTGGAGGGGATCGGGTCGTAGACGAGCGCATTGCCGACGCCGCGGATTCCGGCGATCACTCCACCGCCATGAACGGGGTTGGGCTCGACGCCCGTCCCGGCTCTGCAGGACGCCCCGAGACGCACGCGATCGAGGAGCGCGACCGAGTCCAGGTCGCCATTGGCCCAGTCCGCCACCGTGATGTCCACGACCTCGTCGCCCGAGGCGAAGGTGAGCGGGATCCGTGCGGTGTCGCGGGTGGTCACGCTGTTCAGGGCAGTCACCTCGGGCAGCCACGGCTGCTCCGCCGTACCGGGCGCCGGGTCGAGGGGGTCGCCGGGGTGGTGCCAGTACATGACCGCGTTCGACGTGTAGGGGACGGGGGCCGCGGGCCGCGTGGCCTGGCTGAAGTAGCCCCAGCCCGCGTTCATGGCGTACTCCGTCGGCTCCCCGCGCCTCGTGATGCTGATGTCGTCGCCGCGATTGCCGTCGTGGTAGGTGTACTTGTGGACGGGTTCCTCCGTGCCCAGGGCGAAGTCGACGAAGAGGCATCCCGCTCCAGTCGCGTCGTCCACCGTCAGCGTCAGGGTCGAGCTGTCGGACACCCCGTCCTCGCCGCGGTCGGCGCTGAGCTGCGCGTCCGGGTCGGGCACCGCGGGGAACGCCGTGGGCGCGTACCCGGTCGACAACACGTAGTAGTCCGAGCCCTGCGACGGGAAGTCGTCGAACGCCCTGGTCGACACGGCACCGCTGCCCGTGACGCTCGCGCTGACGCCGGTCGGCAGGCCGAGCGCGGCGGTCGGGTCCGGCGGCGCGGCCGACGCCGATGGCGTCGTCGCGAGCACCGCCAGCGAGCTGCCGACGACGGCGGTGAGCACGGGCAGCACGAGCCGATGCGAAGTCACGAGATTTTCCTCCGGTGTTGATCCCCACGAGCGGATGCGTCAGCGCACTGCCCGTGTCCCCGGGCCCACTCCCGCCGCGAGACTAGGCGTCGCGGCCCGCCCGCTGACACGGGCAGCCAGACACTCCTGTTAGTCAGTTCGAACTAGGGGGACGGGGGTCCGTCTCGCGAGGCTCAGCCGGCCGCGGCGGCCACCCAGCGGTCCAGCGTCGCCTGGGCGGCACCGGAGTCGATCGCCTCGGCCGCCCGGGCGATGCCGGCGGCCAATGCCTCGTGGACGTCGGCGCCGGGGGCGCCGTAGACGGCCAGCCCCGCTCCCGCGTTGAGGAGTACGGCGTCCCGCACCGGGCCGGTCTCCCCCGCCAGCAGGCGGCGTACGACGTCCGCGTTGTGCTCGGCGTCCCCGCCGCGGAGTGCGTCCCTCTCCACCCGCGGCAGCCCGAACGCCGTCGGGTCGACCGAGGTGGTGGTGACCTCTCCGTCGTGGGCGACCCATACCGCCGAGGTGGTGGTCGTCGTGAGCTCGTCGAGCCCGTCGTCGCCTCGGAACACCCAGGCGTCGACGCCGCGGGCCGCGAGCACCCCCGCCATCACCGGAGCGATCCGCGAGTCGGCGCAGCCGACCGCCCGCGCCTGCGCGTGGGCCGGGTTGGTGAGCGGGCCGAGCATGTTGAAGGTCGTGCCGATGCCGAGCTCGCTGCGCGCCGGGCCGGCGAACCGCAGCGCGGGATGGAAGGTCTTGGCGAAGCAGAAGGTGATGCCGGCCTCCTCGACGACCGCTGCCACCCGCTCCGCGGGCAGGTCGAGCCGGATCCCGAGGACCCGCAGCACGTCGGCCGACCCCGACTGGGAGCTCGCCGAGACGTTGCCGTGCTTGACCACCTTGGCCCCTGCGCCGGCTGCGACGATCGCCGCCATAGTCGAGATGTTGACCGACATCGACCGGTCCCCTCCGGTGCCGACCACGTCGAGCAGCCGCCCGGACACCGTGATGGGGGTGGCGGCGGCGTACATCGCGTCGACCAGGCCGGTGACCTCGGCGACGGTCTCGCCCTTGGCCCGCAGCGCGACCGCGAAGCCGGCGATCTGCGCGTCCGTGGCCTCGCCCGCGAGGATCTCGCCGGTCGCCCAGGCGACCTGCTCGGAGGTCAGCTCGGTGCCGGCGACCAGCGCACTGAGGACCTCCGGCCAGGTGTGTCCGCTCACGCCGACGTGGCCGGGACGCGCGACCGCAGCAGGGCGATGACCGCCTCGGCGAGCTGGATCGGGTCGATCGGGTGCGGGACCGCGGCGTCCGCGCGGGACCAGGTGGCGAGCCACGCGTCCTGTGGGCGGCCGGTCAGCACCAGCAACGGCGGGCACTGGTAGATCTCGTCCTTGAGCTGCTTGGCAATGCCCATGCCACCGGCCGGGACCGCCTCGCCGTCGAGGATCGCGAGGTCGACGTGCCCGGCGTCCATGTTCTGGATGACGACCGGCTCGGTCGCCACCTCGACGTACTCCACCTCGGGCAGGTCCGGGTGGGGCCGCCGCCCCAGCGCCAGGATCACCTGCTCGCGGGTGTGGACGTCGTCGCTGTAGACGAGAACCTTGAGTGCCTTGGAGTCCGTCACGCGGCGTACGTTACTCGGAGGGTCGCGCCTGGCGCTCGAGCCGGTCCAGGCGCCGGTCCTCGCGCTCGGCCTCCTTCATCGACGCCCGCACCCACTGCACGAAGAGCACGACGAAGAAGACGATGCCGACCAGGTCGCCGGCACCCCACAGGATCCCGCCGGCCAGCTCCTGGTCCGCGCGCGGATCGGGCAGCCACGACCCCATCGGCCCGTCGTGGAGCGACGGGTAGTGGTCGCCGCCGATCAGTGCGCTCTGCCCCATGATCGTCACGCCCAGGAAGGCGTGGAACGGCAGCGTGAGCACGGTCAGCAGCACCCGGAACGGGTGCGCGACCCGCCCGGGCAGCGGATCCACCCCCACGATCGGCCAGAAGAAGAGCGCGCCGACGGTCACCAGGTGGACGTGCATCATCTCGTGCACGTACGCGTTGGAGAGCGAGGCGTCGTACCACCCGGTGAAGTAGAGCGCCCACGGCGAGATGACGTAGAGCAGGAAGGCCAGCGGCGGGAACGACAGCACCCGGGCGACCCGGGAGTGGAGTACGGCGAGCAGCCACCCCCGTGGCGACTTCGGCAGCGTGCGCAGGGCGAGTGTCACGGGCGCGCCCAGCGCCAGCGACAGCGGAACCACCATCGAGAGCACCATGTGCTGCGCCATGTGCACGCTCAGCAGCACCGTGTCGTAGGCGGCGACACCCGACGACGTCGCCAGGTAGAAGGCCAGCATCCCGACGCCCCAGGCGATCGACCGGCCGATCGGCCACCGGTCCCCGCGCCGGGTCAACGCGCGCACGCCGAGGGCGTACAGCCCGACCGCCCACACCGTCACCACGAGCGGCAACGGGGCGAGCGTCCACTCGGTCACGAGCGTCGCCCAGGAGAGCGGTTCCACGGACAGACGGTACGTCCTCGCGACACCCCGTCCGTTTACTGGGGGTCGGGGAGACGTCGGGGCCCACTATCGACATAATGACCCCGTGGCGACCACAGCAACGGCATCTCTCCCGGCCTCGCGACTGCACGGCCAGCACGACCGACCCAGCATGGTCGCGGTCGGGACCATCATCTGGCTGTCCAGCGAGCTGATGTTCTTCGCGGCCCTGTTCGCGTCGTACTTCACGATCCGCTCGGTCAGCGAGGAGATGTGGGCGGCCAACACCGACCTGCTCAACGTGCCGTTCGCGTCGATCAACACCACGATCCTGGTGCTGTCGTCGTTCACCTGCCAGCTGGGCGTGTTCGCTGCCGAGCGCGGTCAGGTGGGGCGCAAGGGCTCGCTGCTCCAGGTGGGCGGCTGGGGCCTCCGCGAGTGGTTCATCGTGACCTACATCATGGGCGCCATCTTCATCGGCGGCCAGGCGCTCGAGTACGCCGAGCTGATCCACGAGGGCGTCACCATCCCCCACGACGGCTACGGCACCATGTTCTACCTGACCACCGGCTTCCACGGCATCCACGTGACCGGCGGCCTGATCGCGTTCCTGTTCGTCCTCGGACGGACCTACATCGCGCGACGCTTCACCCACGAGCAGGCGGTCAGCGCGATCGTCGTCTCCTACTACTGGCACTTCGTCGACGTGGTCTGGATCGGCCTGTTCGCGACGATCTACCTCGTCAAGTGAGCCCCGTGACACCCACGAGCTCACCGACGAAGAACAATTGTCCGTCCCGGATCTGCAAGGACTGAATGTGCGCCTCCTGAACCGCTCCGCCGGCCGCCTCTCGCGGCACCGCCGCGGACCGATCGCCGGCCTCGTCGTACTCCTGCTCGGGCTGCTGATGACCGGCGGTCTGTACGCCGTCTTCGCGCCCGCCCAGGCCGACTCCACCGACAGCCAGGAGGAGCTGGTCAAGGACGGCCGCGAGCTCTTCCTCGTCGGCTGTGCGTTCTGCCACGGCCAGAACGGCGAAGGCGTGCTGACCCAGGACGGCACCCAGTACGGTCCGGCGCTCACCGACGTGGGTGCGGCCGCCGTCGACTTCCAGGTCGGCACCGGCCGGATGCCGATGGCCACGCCCGGCTCCCAGGCGCCCCGCAAGGAGGTCGTCTACACCGACGCCGAGATCGCGGCGCTCTCGGCGTACGTCGCCAGCCTCGGCACCGGCCCCGCGATCCCCGACGCCGAGCTCTACGACCCGGACACCCTCTCCTCCGAGGAGTACGACGAGTACGTCGTCCGCGGTGGCCAGATCTTCCTGGCCAACTGCACGGCGTGCCACAACTTCGAGGGCTCCGGCGGCGCCATGCCGCGCGGCGGCTACGCGCCCAAGATCCGTGGCGTCGACCCGAAGCACATCTATGAGGCCATGCTCACCGGCCCGCAGTCGATGGACACCTTCTCCGACGGCAACATCCCGCCGGACGACAAGAAGGCCGTCATCGCCTACCTCAACACCCTCGAGGAGCAGCCGAGCTACGGCGGCTTCACGCTCGGCGGCCTCGGCCCCGTCAGCGAGGGCATGATCGCGTGGTTCGTCGGCATGGGCGGCATGCTCGCGTTCGCCATCTGGGGCGCCTCGCACACGACACGCACGAGCAGGAAGAAGGACGGGGCGGACGCGTGACCGACTCTCACGACAGCATCGAGCCGGCCGACAGCCACGGCCACGGCGAGCTCGTCCCTGACGAGCCGATCGCCAACCCGGGCCTGCCGGCGCACGAGCCCCGGCCGACCGACGTCGACCCGGCGAAGGAGAAGCGCGCCGAGATCCAGGTCGCCGTCCTCTTCGCCCTGTCCGGGATCTGCAGCGTCCTCTTCGTCGTCTCGTACTTCACGTTCGACGTCGGCGACAACTGGCACGTCGTCGGCGGCCTCGGCGCCTCCACGGTCGCGCTCGGCTCCACGCTGGCCGGGGCGCTGCTCTTCGTCGGCGTCGGGATCACCCACTGGGCCCGCAAGCTGATGGGCGACCACGAGATCGTCGAGATGCGCCACCCGGCGTACTCCGAGGAGTCCGACCGCCAGCGGGCGCTGGAGGACATCAAGGTCGGCTTCGAGGAGACCGGGATCGCCCGCCGTCCGCTCATCGTCTTCTCGGGTGTCGGCGCGCTCGGCCTGCTCGGCCTTCCCGCCGTCGTCTACCTCCGCGACCTCGGCACGCTGCCGGGCGACAAGCTCGAGCACACGATCTGGGGCCAGGGCGGCCGGAAGATCACGATCGTCGAGGACGGTGAGGAGAAGGAGATCACCGTCCCGAAGATGCGGATCTCGCGCGACGCGATCGGGACGCCG
Organism: Nocardioides immobilis; assembly: GCF_003515065.1. Lineage (GTDB taxonomy): Bacteria > Actinomycetota > Actinomycetes > Propionibacteriales > Nocardioidaceae > Nocardioides > Nocardioides immobilis. Next base: position 174,416 of record NZ_QXGH01000015.1, on the reverse strand, counting down.
ATCCTGGCCTCCGACCTCGAGATCGGCGACCTGGTCAACGCCCAGCCCGAGGTGCTCTTCAACCCCACCCGCTACTACATGGAGCACGCCGACGTCGAGGGCGCCGAGCTCCAGACCCACAAGAGCAAGGCGTCGCTGATCCTGCTCCGGATGGAGCCGGGCGACATCAAGCCGGGCAAGGGTCGCGAGGACTGGGACGTCAACGGGATCGTCGCCTACTCCAAGATTTGCACCCACGTCGGCTGCCCGATCTCCCTCAACGAGCGCACGACGCACCACCTGCTCTGCCCCTGCCACCAGTCGACGTTCGACATGGCCGACTCCGGGCGGGTCATCTTCGGCCCGGCCGGCCGACCGCTGCCGCAGCTGCCGATCGAGGTCGACGAGCAGGGCTACCTGGTCGCGCAGAGCGACTTCACCGAACCGGTCGGCCCCAGCTACTGGGAACGTGACTACGAACGCGACCGCTTTGCGGAAGGTGACTGATGATGAAGAGCGCTGACGTCGCTTCGACGAACGGCACCGAGCCGGCGACCCCCAAGAAGGGCGCCAAGACTGCCGGCGTCGTCGCCACCTGGGCCGATGACCGGCTCGGCCTCGCGAAGGCCACCAAGGGCATGTCCCTCCGCAAGGTCTTCCCGGACCACTGGTCCTTCATGCTGGGCGAGATCGCGCTGTGGAGCTTCGTCGTCCTGCTGCTGACCGGCGTGTTCCTCACGCTGTTCTTCGACCCGAGCATGGCCGAGGTCCAGTACAACGGCTCCTACGACCCGCTGCGCGGAGTCCACATGTCGCGGGCGATGGCCTCCACCCTGGAGATCTCCTTCGACGTCCGCGGCGGTCTCCTGATGCGGCAGATGCACCACTGGGCCGCGATGATCTTCATCGCCGCGATGATGATCCACCTGCTCCGCGTCTACCTCACCGGCGCGTTCCGCAAGCCGCGCGAAATCAACTGGATCATCGGCTGCACGCTGCTGCTCCTCGGCACCATCGAGGGCTTCACCGGCTACTCCCTCCCCGACGACCTGCTCTCCGGCACCGGCGTCCGAGCGGCGGACGGCTTCATGAAGGCCAGCCCCGTGATCGGCACCTACATGTCGTTCTTCCTGTTCGGTGGCGAGTTCCCGGGTGACCAGATCATCCCCCGGTTCTACGCCATCCACATCCTGCTGATCCCGGGCATCCTGCTGGCCCTGATCACGTTCCACCTGATCCTGGTCGTCTACCACAAGCACACCCAGTGGCCCGGACCGGGCAAGACCGAGGAGAACGTCGTCGGTCCCCCGCTGATGCCGATCTACATGGCCAAGGCCGGTGGCTTCTTCTTCATCGTGTTCGGCATGACCGCGTTGCTCGGTGGCCTGTTCACGCTCAACCCGGTGTGGAAGTTCGGTCCCTACGACCCGTCCAAGGTGACCGCCGGCTCCCAGCCCGACTGGTACATGGGCTGGCCCGACGGCCTGCTCAGGATCATCCCCCCGTGGGAGACCCATATCTGGGGCGTCACGTTCTCCTGGAACATCATCCTGCCCATCCTCGTGATGCCGCCGCTGATGCTCACGGTCCTGATCGTGCTGCCGTTCATCGAGTCGTGGATCACCGGCGACAAGCGGGAGCACCACCTGCTCCAGCGTCCGCGCAACGCTCCGACCCGGACTGCGGTCATGGCCGCCCTGATCACCTTCTACGGCCTCTCGTGGGCCGCGGGCGGCAACGACATCATCGCGATCAAGATGCATCTGAGCATCAACCAGATCACGTACTTCCTGCGCGGCGCGGTCATCATCGGGCCGATCCTCGCCTTCATCATCACGCGGCGCTGGTGCATCTCGCTCCAGCGGCACGACGAGGGCAAGCTGCTGCACGGCTACGAGACGGGTGTCATCGTCCGCTCGCCCGACGGCGGGTACGCCGAGAAGCACCTGCCGATCAGCGAGGCCGCGGCCTACACGCTCACCGCTCGCGACCGCGAGGAGGTCTACTCCTCCAACGGCGCCGCCGACGAGGCGGGCGTGGCCGCTCCGGGTGGCAAGAAGGCCGAGATCGCCAACAAGGTCCGCGGCAAGCTGTCGGAGCTGATGTACGCCGACAACGTGCAGAAGCCGACCGCCGAGGAGCTGCACGACGCGCAGCACCACGCCGATCACGAGCTGCACGAGCTGGAGAACCAGATCGCCTCCGGCCCCAACCAGCACGGCCCGACCTCGGACCACTAGGTTCCAGCCCGTACGACGCGAGGCCCGTCCCCTCAAAGGGGGCGGGCTTTCGTCTTGCTCCAGCCCACGGCGAACGCTCCGGCAGCGGCGAGCGCCGCGAGGACGAGCATGCTCCACAGGACCGGTCGGTCGGCCGGGCCCCACACGAACGCGTTGCGGGTCCAGACGTGGGCGACCTTGAGGTAGAACCCGTCGACGACGGCGCCGGGTGTGATCATCACCAGCTGCAGCACCGCAACGGGCGCGAACACGGCGCGCGCGACGCGGCCCCTGTGATGGGCCGTCAGGGCCAGCGCCGGCGCGGCACAGGCCAGCAGCTCGAGGCTGGTCCGGTAGCCGTAGAACTGGTCTCCCCCGCTGAACCGCACCAGCACGCCCTGGACCAGCAGGTAGGCGACTCCTGAGGCGAGCAGCGCGCGGGACCAGTCCGGCAGGTCCCGCCACCCGCGCACCAGCGCAGGCGCGAGCACGACGAGGATCGGCGTCCAGAGGAGCAGGCCGCGGTCGGGCGCGACCCAGAACCCGAGGAGGTTGACCACGTCGAACAGGTTGGCGCCCGCGTTGCCCGTGAAGTCCCCTGCCCGGTAGCCCGACGACGGGTCCCAGCTGCCGTACATCCAGCGCGTCCAGACCGACATCAGGCCGAGCATCGCCCCGCTGACGAGTCCGACCCGAGCGACGATCGCCGGCTGGCGTCGTACCACCGCGACGGCGACAGCCAGCACCGCGCAGATCAGGGCGGCGTGCAGCCGTCCCCAGAGCGCCACTCCCCCGAACAGCCCCACCGCCCACCACCGGTCGCGATCCGCTGCCCAGGCCATCCCGACGATCCCGAAGCAGGTGAGGGTGTGCGGCCACAGGCCGTCCGCCGCCACGCTCCAGACCGGTGTCGTCAGGCCGAACAGCAACGACGCCAGCAGCGCGTGCCGGGGCTCGATCCGCCGGCGCAGGGTGAGGAACAGCAGCGTGACCGTGCCTGCGGTCAGCAATGCGGCGGTGATCCCGCCGGGGACCGCGGTCACGCCGTCCGGTCGCAGCAACCAGTACGCCGGCACGGACGCCGCGATGACGCCGGGCGCCCGTCCGACCGCCTCCCGGCCGTCGGTTGTCTCCACGATCCAGGTCTCGCGGATGATGTTGTGGTCGAGCGCCGGAAAGTCCGAGATCTCGGGCACCGGCTCGCCGGTGCGGGCGATGTGTCCAGCCGCGAAGTCCGCCGAGTAGACGTCGGGGCTCGGGTTCGGGCTGATGGTCAGCAGGTAGACGAGCGACAGGACGACGAACAGGGCGCCGGGGAGCCGCCATCCGCCGGACGACCTCGAGGAGCTGGGCACCGCGCCATTCTGGGGCGCTGCGCCGCTGCCGGACAGGCGCTGGACGGCGATCACCACGGAGTTCGTCCGACGTACACCTGACCGTTCCTCGACGCTCCGGGCCTGCTCCTCCGCTCTTCGTACAGTCCCCCCGCAAGTCGTACCCGACAACCAGCGAGGCGGACGTGAAGCTCGTCGTGCAGATCCCCTGCCTGAACGAGGAGGAGACCCTCCCCCTCGTGCTGGCCTCGATCCCGGCCTCGGTCCCCGGCATCGACGAGGTCGTGATCGTTGTCATCGACGACGGGTCGACCGACCGGACCGTCGAGGTGGCTCGCGCCCATGGCGTCCGGCACGTCGTCCACCATCGGCGCAACGAGGGCCTGGCCCGCTCGTTCACCGATGGCGTCAACTACGCGCTGGCGATCGGCGCGGACATCGTCGTGAACACCGACGGTGACAACCAGTACCCGCAGCAGCGGATCGCCGATCTGGTCGAGCCCATCGTGCGCGGCGAGGCCGACATCGTGATCGCCGACCGGCAGGTGCGGCTGATCGAGCACTTCTCGCCCAGCAAGAGGAAGCTGCAGCGGTTCGGCAGCTACGTCGTCAACCGCGCTGCCGGCACCGAGCTCCCGGACGCGGCGAGCGGTTTCCGCGCCTACTCGCGCGACAGCCTGATGCGGCTCAACACCGTCACCCGGTTCTCCTACTGCATGGAGACCATCATCCAGGCGGGCTACAAGCGGATGGCCATCGCGAGCATCCCGGTCGTCACGAACGCCAAGACCCGCGAGTCCCGCCTGTTCTCGTCGACCCGCCAGCACGTGTTCCGGTCCGGTGCGGCGATCGTGCGCGCGTACGTCATGTACCGCCCGTACATGATCTTCGGCTGGCTCGCCGCGCTCTTCGGCCTGCTCGGGCTGTTGCCGTACGTGCGGTACGCCTACCTCGAGGCGAGTGGCGACGGCGGCGGTCACCTGCAGTCGCTCGTCCTCGGGACCGCGCTGGTCCTGATGGCGTGCCTGAGCCTGATGCTCGGGATCGTCTCCGACCTGATCCGTGCCAACCGGACCCTGATCGAAGCGAACCTCGAGCACACCAAGCGCGCCCGGTTCGAGCAGGGCGCCCTGACGACAGGAGTCCTGTGAAGCAGCTCTACGTGCGATGCCTGCGCCTGATCGGCACCTTCCTCCGGGTCGCCGGTGTCCTCGGCTTCCTCGACCGGATGGCCCCGCGATCCCGCGCCGCGACCTGGGCCCGCTCACTGTTCGCGATCCACGACATCGACCAGCTCGCGCGGCTCGGCGTCCCCTGGTGGACGTTCGACTCCGCCGACCGGATCGCCGCGTTCCTCGACCAACGTCCCGCGGCGCGGATCTTCGAGTGGGGGTCCGGCGCGTCCACCCTCTGGCTCGCTGCCCGCGCGGGGAGGGTCCACTCCGTCGAGCACCACGCGGGCTGGGCGGCCGACCTGATGCCGCGGCTGCCGGCCAACGTGGTGCTGGAGGTGGTCGAGCCCACCCAGACGCGAACGCCCGCGATCGCGTCGAAGAAGCTGGGGCACGGTGGTCTCGACTTCTCCGCGTACGTCGACGCGATCGATCACACCACCGGCACGTTCGACGTGATCGTCATCGACGGCCGGGCGCGCGAGGCATGCCTGGCCAAGGCCGTCACCCGGCTCGCACCGGGCGGCGTCATCGTGTTCGACAACGTCGATCGGCAGCGCTACCGCGACGCGATCGCGTCCCTCGGCGCACAGGTCGAGGTCACCATGACCCGCGGATTGACGCCGGCGCTGCCGTACCCGACCCGGACCGCGCTGCTCGCCCACGCGGACGACCCGGCCCAGACGGCGTGACCCGGGACCGCATCCTCCTGGCGGCCCGGATCGGGTTCGTCCTGCTCACCATCGGGTTCGCCTGGTGGGGCTTCAACGGGCGCTGGCACGAGATCGCGGACGCGGTGCTCGAGACCGGGCCGCTCCACCTGCTGCTCGCGATCGGCCTCACCGTCGGCGGGCTGCTGGGCACGGCGCTGCTCTGGCGCCACCTGCTGGCGCACCTGGGCGCCGCCGTCCCGCGACGCGACGCGGCCGCGATCTTCCTCGTGGGGCAGCTCGGCAAGTACATCCCCGGCTCGGTCTGGACCTTCGCCGCGCAGGCGCAGCTCGGGCGGCGTCATGACGTGCCGGGCCGGGTCAGCGTGACGGCCTCGGCGATCTTCCTGCTGATCCACACCTTCAGCGGGATCCTGCTGGGCAGCCTCCTCGCGGGGACGGGCGTGCTGGAGACCCGCGTCGCCTGGTGGTGGTGGGCGGCGGCCGCCGTCGCCGGCGCCGCGCTGGTGAGCCCGCCCGTCGTGCGGCGGGTCGCCGACCGCCTGGCCGGTCGCGGCACCGTCGCCCGGTTCGGGATCGGCGACCTGATCCTCACGATGAGCGTCATGGCAGCGGTGTGGATCGCGTACGGCGCAGCCGTCGCCGCGCTGCTCGACGCCCGAGACCCCGACCACCTCCTGCTCGCCATCGGCGCCTTCGCGCTCAGCCATGCGGCCGGGGTCCTGATGGTCCTCGCTCCCGCGGGCATCGGCGCTCGCGAGGGCGTCCTGATCGCGTTGCTCGGCCCGACGTTCGGCGTGGGTCCCGCCGCGGCCGCCGCCCTCCTCGCCCGGGTCGTCCACGCGAGCGCCGACTTCGCCGCCGCCGCCGTCGCCCGTGCTGTCGCGCATCCAGCGCGCGCCGAACCCCAGCGGGAGGACGCCCGTGCACCCGTCGGTTGAGGACCGGGCGAGCCCACCCACCGCGACGCCACCTCGGGCCGCGCCGGAGCGACGTGGCGCCCGGCGCATGCTCGTCACCATCCTTGTCGCGGCGTTCGTCGTCCGCATGGTCGGGATCCGGCACGGGTTGCCGTTCGCCTACAACCCGGACGAGGAGCTGCACTTCGTCCCCCACGCCGCGAATGCGGCGGACGGCGACCTGAACCCGGGCTACTACGAGAACCCGTCGGCCCTCACCTACCTGTTGGCAGCGGTGTTCAAGGTGGTCTTCCTCGGCAGTGACGTGTCAACGAGGCTCGCGGACGACCCGGCCACGGTCTACACCGTCGCCCGAGTGGTGGTGGCCGTGCTCGGGACCGTGCTCGTCTGGCTCGTGCACTGGACGGCCACCCGCTTCTTCGACCGTACGACGGCGCTGGTGGCCGCGGCCGTCACGGCATTCGCGTTCCTCCCGGTCTTCTACAGCCATCAGGCGCTGAACGACGTGGTCACCCTGCTCCCGGTCACCGTGGCGCTGGCCGGCTCTCTGCTCGCGTATGAGCGAGGCGGGTGGCGGATGTTCGTCCTGGCTGGCGGCGCTGTGGGCGTCGCCGTCGGAACGAAGTACCTCGCCGCCCCGATGGCGTGCGTCGTGGCACTGGCAGCCGTGCTGCGGGTCGTCGAGCGGAAGGAGCGGGTCGCCCCCGTGATCGGGCTCCTGTGCGCCTCGGGCGTCGCGTGCCTGGTGGGCCTGTTCGCGCTGAACCCGTACCTCCTGCTCGACTTCGGCGTCTTCGTCGACCAGTTCGGCGGACAGTCGTCCCAGGTGGCAACAGCCAAGCTCGGCCAGCAAGGCAACGCGTGGACCTACTATCCGGGCACCCTGCTCTGGGGCTTCGGCCTCCTGCCCCTGGCGTTCGCGCTGGGCGGGTTCGCGGTCCTGCTCCGACGCAACCGGGCACACGCGCTGATGCTCGTGGGATTCCCGGTCCTGCTCTACCTCTACCTGGCGACCCAGGACAGGTTCTTCGCGCGGTGGGTGCTCCCGGCGTACCCCGCCCTGGCCGTCCTCGCCGGTCTCGGCGTGACGATCGCGGGGGAACGCATTCGCGACCGACTCTCGGCCGGTCGCGGGAGGGTCGCGCGCCTCGGGGTGGTCGCGCTCCCCGCACTCGCCGTCATCGTCCTCGCACAACCGCTGGCCGATGCCGTTCGCAGCGACCTGGTGCTCAGCCGCACCGACACCCGGACCGCCGCCCGCGGATGGATCCTGGACGAGATCCCCCGCGCCGACCGGGTCGTCCTGGAGCCGTCCTTCCCGGCGTCGTACCTGGACGAGAGCACCCTCGAGCTCTATCCGGTCGAGCGTCCGTACCAGGCCTACGAGGCACGGCTCTCCCCCGACCTGCTCGACGGCTACCGAGCCAACGGGTTCTGCTGGGTGGTGGTCACCAGTCATCAGAAGGATCGCGGCCTCAGCGCCGACCTTCCCGGGGCTCGGAGCTACTACCGACGACTCGACGACGAGAGCTCGCTCGAGGCCGTGTTCTCGCCGTACCGGGCAGGCGCGGAAGCGCCCGCGTTCTCCTTCGACTTCAGCTTCGACTGGTACCCGCCCGCGTACGCCCGGCCCGGGCCGCTCGTCGAGGTCCGCCACTTGGCGGACTGCCGACGGTGAAGCGCACCCGCGACGGACCCCGGAAGGGCCATCAACATGCTCATGAAGTCACCGCCAGCCGACGCGGGCGGAGTCGTCGGCCGTCTTCGCACATGGCCGGCCCATCCCCTCGCTGTGCCGTTCCTCCTCGCGATCGTGATGTTGGCGATCGGCGCCCAGGCTGCCTGTCTCTACGACCACCCCAACCCGGCCAACGACGAGCCTGCGCACATCGGGTACGTCGCCGCCCTGGCGCGTGGTGACCTCCCGACCATCGACACCTCCAGCGGGTACGACGGCTCCGACGAGGCCCACAGCCACGTCTGGACCGCCAACCACCCTCCGGCGTTCCACGCGCTGCTGGTGCCGATCTGGTGGCTGTCCTCGGGGGACGCCGGAGCCGCGACGATCGCGATGCGCCTGGTCAACACGGCTGGGTTCGCCGGCTGGCTGTTCCTGGTCGGCCTGATCGCGCGCGAGCTGGTGCCGCGTCGTCGCTGGGTCCCAGCGGTCGCGACCGCCGTTGCCCTGACGCCGACGCTCGCGATCCGGTCGGGGTTCGTGATGAACGACGGACTCGGCTCGGCCGCTGCCCTGCTCGCGATGCTGATGACGATCCGCATGGTGCGGCGGCAGGTCACGCCGATGCGGGTCGCGGTGGCTGCGATCGCCGGCACCCTGGCAGCGGGGACGCGGGCGCAGGGCGTGCTGCTGGTGGCCCTGTGCTGCCTGGTGGTGCTGATCGTGGGCGTCCGGCAGCACGGCTGGGTGCGCGGCTCGGCCGCCGCAGCCGTCGTGGGAGGTGTGCCTGCCGTCGCAACCGGTTGGTTCTATCTCCGCAACTACCGGCTGTACGGCGACTTCACCGGCCAGGACGCGCTTCTCGACAAGTTCGCGCGCAGCCCGATCGACCACGTGTTCGACGTCTTCGCGCTCCGTACGGTGATCGAGTCCCTGTTGTCGACGCCGATCCCGCTCCTCGCCCTGACCGTCCTCACCCCGATCGCGGCGATAGCCGCAGCACGGCGCGGCGACCTGCGGCCCGACCTCGCCTGGCTGTTGCTGGGGACGAACGGCGCGATCACGGCGGCCAACATCGCGCACTTCATCTCGGCCGGCGGCGGCTTCCACGACCGCTACTTCATGCAGGTCATGCCGCTTCTCGCGACGGCGACCGCGTTGGGCATGCTCGAGGTGGCCCGTTGGATTCCCCGGTCGAGCGCAGGTGACCTCCGAGAAGGCCTCGTCGCGACGTGCTGGACGGCGGTGCTCCTCGGCTGGCTCGCCGGTGCCGTCGCCGTACTCGAGTGGTTCGACCTCGTCGCCCACCCCAACCGGATCCCGGTCGCGGGCGCGACCCCGATCGTGCTGGCAGCGGCCGCCGGACTGACCGCGCTCGCGGCAGTCGCGGTGATGGTGCGCGGCGACCGAAGGCCGAGCGAAGGTCAGCTGAGCGCCGAGCCCGCCTTGTACTCGGACCAGTCGATGTTCCAGTCGCCGTAGCCGTTGTCCGGCTCCATCGGCCGGTCGGTGCCGGTGTACTCGACCACGTCGCCGCGCAGCGTCATCGCGTAGAGCCAGGCGGCATTGTCGGTGCTCATGCCGGTGCAACCGTGGGAGACGTTGGCGGAGCCCTGCGAGCCCACCGACCACGGCGCGGCGTGGATGAACTCACCGGAGTAGGTGAGGCGCATCGCCCACTGCACGTCGTCGATGTCGTAGGCCTCGGCCGAGCCGGCCGGGATTCCGACGGTCTCGGAGTTCATGCGCTTGACGTCGAACTTCTCGAGGATCACCTTGACGCCGGAGCGGGTCGTGAACCCCTCCTTGCCGGTCGTGATCGGGATCGTGCGGAGCAGCGAGCCGTTGGAGTAGACCTTCATCTGGTGGGTCTGGGCGTTGACCTCGTAGACGTGGGCGTCGCCGACGCTGAAGTCGACCTGCCGGTCCTCCTGGCCGTAGATCCCCGCGCCGGCGTCGACGCCGTTGATGTCGAGGTCGACGCTGACGTCGGTGCCGGCCTGCCAGTAGGTCTTCGGCCGGTAGTGCGCCTCGGTGCTGCTCACCCAGTGCCACGTCCCGGGCTGCGCCGGGGTGGTGGTCACGTGCATGTTGCGCTCGAACGAGGCCTGGTCGGTCACCGGGACGTCGAAGGTGACGACCACCGGCATGCCGACGCCGACGGTCTCGCCGTCGAGCGGCGCCACCGACGGGTAGGTCTGCTGGTCGAGGCTGAGCGCCTCGGTCGTGAAGCTCGACTTGCTCCGCAGGGTGTCGCCGCCGGCGCCCTCACCCACCGACTTCACGGTGTAGGTGACGCCGGGCTCCAGCCGGTCGGCGGCGGTCCAGCGGGCGCCGTCGTCGGAGATCGTGCCGTCCAGGGTGCCGTCGGCGTAGCTGACGGTGACCTTGGTGAGGGTCGCGTCCTTCGCGTTGACCTTGAGCTCGGTGTCGACGGGGACGCCGGTCGCGCCCTTCTTGACGCTGGGCTTGATGGTCCCCTCGACGACAGCCGCCGCGGTCGTCTCGTCCGTCTCGTCACCGACTCCGGCCGCGCCGAGCGCGTCATCGGCGGCGGAGCAGCCGCTCAGCAGGACAGCAGAGACGGCCAGGCCGGCGAGACCGCGACGGGACGCGGAGCGGGCGCGGTGGGCGCGGGTCAGCAGGTCGTGCATGCGAGTGGTGTCTCCTCCGGGGAACGATCGCGGCGAAGAAACGCCACCAAAAGAGGGTAACCCGAGACCCCAGCCCGAACCGCCATCCACGGCGTTGCCTATCTCACGCGCCGCCGAGGCAACCCGCCCAGGCTTCAGCGCGTGTTCATCGGCCTGTCAGTGCGCGTGCTCTCCGCGGTAGTACTCGAAGATCCATCCGCTCAGGGCCAGCACGCCGAGGGCAAAGCCGAGCACCACCATCCACCACTGCGTGACCGCGAGCGCGAGCACGATGATGCCCAGCGTGCAGGCGCACCAGAACGGCCACCAGGAGTACGGCGGGAAGAAGCCCAGCTCGCCCGCGCCGTCGGCGATCTCGCCGTCGGTGCGGTCCTCCGGACGGGGGTCCATCCGCTGCGCGTGGAACCCGAGGTACAGCGTGACCATCGCCGTCAGCAGCGTAGTCATCACCAGGGCGGAGGTGCCGGTCCAGTCGGCACCGGTGTCACTGGCGTCGGTGATGAACCAGTACGCCGGCGTCACCAGCACCAGGAAGATCGTCGTGATGCCGAACAGCCATGCCTCGACCTTCATCAGGCGTCATCCTCCGTGGCGTCGTGACGGTAGCTGTGGCTGTCGGGGTCGCCAGCGTCCTTCTTGGCCTGCTGCTGCGCGATGTGCTGCTCGCGGCCGCGCGCCTCGGGTGCGTCCACGATCTCCCCGGTGGCTTCCTTCGGGTTGGCGTCGAGCTCGATCGCGGCGATCTCCGGGTGGTGCAGGTCGAACGCCGGCGACTCGGACCGGATTCGCGGCAGGCTGTTGAAGTTGTGGCGCGGCGGCGGGCTGCTGGTCGCCCACTCCAGCGAGCGGCCCCAGCCCCACGGGTCGTCCACGCCGACCTCGGGCGAGTTGCGGGTGATCCAGACGTTGTAGAAGAACGGCAGCATCGACGACGCGAGGATGAAGGCCCCGATCGTGGACACCTGGTTGAGCACGGTGAACCCGTCGCCCGGCAGGTAGTCGGCGTACCGCCGCGGCATTCCCTCGATGCCCAGCCAGTGCTGGACGAGGAACGTCGTGTGGAAGCCGATGAACAGGAGCCAGAAGTGGATCTTGCCGAGGCGCTCGTCGAGCATCTTGCCGGTGAGCTTCGGCCACCAGAAGTAGAAGCCCGCGAACATCGCGAACACCACGGTGCCGAAGACCACGTAGTGGAAGTGCGCCACCACGAAGTAGGAGTCGGAGACGTGGAAGTCCAGCGGTGGGCTGGCCAGGATGATGCCGGTGAGACCACCGAAGAGGAAGGTCGTCAGGAAGCCGACGGACCAGAGCATGGGTGTGTCCATGCGCACGGACCCGCCCCACATCGTGCCGATCCAGTTGAAGAACTTGACGCCGGTCGGGACGGCGATCAGGAACGTCATGCCGGAGAAGAAGGGCAGGTTGACCGCGCCGGTGACGAACATGTGGTGAGCCCACACCGCGACCGACAGGATCGCGATGCCCATGGTCGCGCCCACGAGGCCGACGTAGCCGAAGATCGGCTTGCGGCTGAAGACCGGAAGGATCTCCGAGATGATGCCGAAGAACGGCAGCGCGATGATGTAGACCTCCGGGTGCCCGAAGAACCAGAACAGGTGCTGCCACAGGATCGGGCCGCCGTGCGACGGGTCGAACACATGGGCACCGAGCTGTCGATCGGCCTCGAGCGAGAGCAGCGCGCCCGCGAGGACCGGAAACGCGATGAGCACCAGCAGGCTGGTGATCAGCACCGTCCAGGTGAAGATCGACATCCGGAACATGGTCATGCCGGGGGCACGCATGCAGATGATCGTGGTGATGAAGTTGACCGCGCCGAGGATGGTGCCGAGACCGGCCATCCACAGACCCATGATCCACAGGTCACCGCCGACGCCGGGGCTGTTGATCGAGTCGGACAGCGGCGTGTAGGCGAACCAGCCGAACGACGCCGCGCCCTGCGGGGTGAGGAAGCCGGCCGCGGCGATCAGGCCGCCGAAGAGGTACAGCCAGTAGCTGAACATGTTGAGCCGCGGGAAGGCGACGTCGGGCGCGCCGATCTGCAGCGGCATGATCGCGTTGCCGAACGCGAAGAACAGCGGCGTCGCGAACAACAGCAGCATGATCGTGCCGTGCATCGTGAAGAGCTGGTTGAACGTCTCTTCGTTGACGACCTGGCTGCCCGGATAGGCAAGCTCGGAGCGCATGAGGAGCGCCATGATGCCGCCGGCCATGAACCAGGCCAGGGCGGTCGTGAAGTAGAGGTTGCCGATGATCTTGTGGTCGGTGGTCGTCATGACCTTGACCAGCATCTGTCCCAGCGGCTTGCGCTCGGGCAGGTCGGTGGTGCGTGCGGCGACGGCGGTCACTCGTGCTCCCCCTCGGTCTCGTTGAGGTCCTCGAGGACCGGCGTCTCTGAGTAGTCGCCGCCGAGGACGGGCTCCTCGCTCACGTGCTCGGGGTCGGCGCCGAGCTCGGCCAGGTACGCGTCGTACTCGTCCTGCTCGACGACGTGCACCTCGAACAGCATCCGCGAGTGGTACGACCCGCAGAGCTCGAAGCACTTGCCCGTGAACGTGCCGGTCTCGGTCGTGGTCACCTGGAAGGCGTTCTCACGGCCGGGAACGACGTCCATCCGCATCGCGAACGAGGGGATGCCGAAGCCGTGGATGACGTCCGGGCTGTAGAGCTGGAACTCGATCGTCGAGTCGACGGGGAGGTACAAGGGCGTGTCTTCGGCGGCGCCCGTGCCGGACACGTAGACGTTGGTGCCGTCCGGGGTGTCCACCGAGTCGGGGTAGTTGAAGGTCCACTGCCACTTCTGGCCGACGACCTTCACCGTCACGTCGGGGTCGGGGTCCATCTCGAGCATCACGTTCTGCACGCGCACGGTGTGCGAGAAGAACACGATGACCATGATGATCGGGAAGATCGTGTAGAAGATCTCGACCGGCAGGTTGTAGCGGGTCTGGATCGGGACCTCGTCGTCGCTGCGGCGCCGGAACAGCCAGACCGCACCGAGGATGAGGGCCCAGGTGACGGCGCCGGTGGCGAGCGCGGCGATCCACGCGCCCTGCCACAGGTGCAGGTTGTCCTGCCCTTGCTCGGTGACGATCTCGGGCATGCCGTAGCGGCCTGCCTGGGAGTCGTCCGAGCAGCCGGTCAGGCCCAGCGCGAGTACGACGACGCCGGCCAGGACAGCGGCGCGGCGAATCTGCCGGACCGGTCCTCCCGTGCGCTCGGGGTGCCTCAAGCCCACGAACGAGCCTTCCTCTCGAGGGTCACAACTCCTGCGAACATTAGCGGACCCGGGCCGTCCGGAGACCGCAGGGTCTGAAACGTGGCACCACTAGATTGGTGAACGTGACCAGCGCACGTGGCTACCTCGACACGGCGTCGGCCGAGCCCCTCCATCCGGCGGCCCGGGAGACGCTGCTCGCAGCGCTCGATCGGGGGTACGCCGACCCCCGGCGGCTCCATCGAGCCGGGCGCGACGCGCGGCTGCTCCTCGACAACGCGCGCGCCGTCGTGGCCGAGTGCATCGGCGCGCGGGCCGACGAGATCGGGTTCGCGGCCTCCGGCACGGACGCCGTCCACCGCGGGCTGCTCGGCCTGGCCCGTGCCCGGTCCGGCGAGGGCGTCGTGCACAGCGCCGTCGAGCACTCGGCGGTCCTGCAGGCGGTCGGCTGGCAGGACTCCCCCGCCCATCAGTCGGTGCCGGTCGACGCCGCCGGCCGGGTGGATCTGGCGGCGATGGCCGACGCGGCGCGCCGGCCCGGGGTCGCGGTGGTCGCCCTGCAGGCCGCCAACCAGGAGGTGGGCACGGTCCAGCCGGTCGACGCGCTCGATCTCCCGGACGACGTACCCCTGTTCGTCGACGCGGCCGCCTCGGTGGGCCGGCTTCCGCTGCCCACCCGGTGGTCCGCGCTGGCGGCGTCGGCGCACAAGTGGGGTGGTCCGGGCGGCGTGGGCGTGCTCGCCGTACGACGGTCGGCGCGGTGGACCACGCCGTTCCCCGGTGACGACGGGCTCGACCAGCTCAGCGGCAGCACCTGGGTGCCGGGAGCGCTCGCGGCGGCGGCCGCTCTCCAGGCGGTGCTCGCCGAGCGCGACGAGACCGCGGCCCGCCAGCACGCCCAGGTCGACCGGATCCGGGCCTGTGCGGGCGCTCTCCCCGACACCGAGGTGGTCGGCGACCCGGTCGACCGGCTCCCCCACCTGATCACGTTCTCGTGCCTCTACGTGAGCGGTGACGAGCTCGTGGCCGGTCTCGACCGGCGCGGCTTCGGCGTGGCCAGCGGCTCGGCCTGCACCGCGTCGACGCTCGAGCCGAGCCACGTCCTGGCCGCGATGGGCGCCCTCACCCACGGCAACGTCCGCGTCTCGCTGCGCGCCGACACCACCGACGACGAGGTCGAGGGCTTCTGCGCCGCCCTGACCGCGGTCGTCACCGACATCCGCGCGGGGATCGGGACATGACCGCCGAGATCGACTGCCGCGGCCGGGTCTGCCCCGGTCCGATCATCGAGCTGGCCAAGGCGCTGCCCGGGATCGCCGTCGGCGACGTGCTGGCCGTCGTCGCCGACGACCCGGCAGCCCGGCACGACGTACCGGCCTGGTGCCGCATGCGCGGCCAGGAGTACGTCGGGGAGGAGACCGCCGACGACGGCGTCCCGCGCTACGTGGTCCGGCGGCTCAGCTGACGAACTGTGCGACCTCGTCGGCCGGGCCGTCGCCGTACGACTCCCGGAGCCTGGACACGAACTGAGCTGGAGTGAAGGAGTACTCCTGCGGGCCGACGGTCTCGACGACGTACGCCGCCAGCACGCAGCCCACCTGAGCGGCACGCTCGAGCTCCAGACCCCAGCCGAGCGCGGCGAGGAAGCCGGCCCGGAAGGCGTCGCCGACACCGGTCGGCTCGACGGGCGTGACGTCCTTGGCCGCGCGCACCTCGATCAGCGGCTGGTCGGTGCCGGAGATCCGGACGCCGTCCGCGCCGAGCGTCGTGACCTGCAGGCCGACCCGCGCCTCCACGTCGGTCGCGGTCCAGCCGGTCTTCTTCTCGATGACGTGGGACTCGTACTCGTTGGTGATCAGGATGTCCGCGCCGTCGATCAGCTGACGGATCAGGTCGCCGTCGCCGAAGGCCAGCTGCTGCGACGGGTCGGCGACGAACGTGTAGCCGCGCTGACGGCACTCCTCGGTGTGGCGCAGCATGCCCTCGGGGTCGTCGGGCCCGATCAGGACGTACGCCGGCTCCCCGACCGCGTCGACGATCGGCTTGAGCTCGATCTCGCGGGCCTCGCTCATCGCACCCGGGTAGAACGACGCGATCTGCGCGTGCGTCGAGTCGTTGGTGCAGACGAAGCGGGCCGTGTGGCGGGTCGGCGACACGTGGATGTGGTCGCAGATGACCCCGTGCCGCTCCAGCCACGACCGGTACTCCGCGAAGTCCTCGCCCACCGCGCCGACCAGCACCGGGCGGACGCCCAGCACGCCGAGCCCGAACGAGATGTTGCCGGCGCAGCCGCCGCGGCGTACCTCGAGGTCGTTGACGAGGAAGCTCACCGACAGCTTGTCGAGCTGGTCGACGACCAACGAGTCGGAGAACTTGCCCTCGAAGGTCATCAGGTGGTCGGTGGCGATGGAGCCCGCGATCAGCAGCGAGCCAGTGGGTGCAGTCACGACACGGAACACTACCGGCCGGTATGGCTGGGTCTACCTGTCAGTAGCGCCTAGCGTCGCTGGCATGACCCCCTACGAGGAGATCGAGACGCCTGCTCAGCTGCGTGCCGACTGCGAGGCGGTCAACGGCCGATTGGCCCACGTCGCGCGCAAGGTCGTCCAGACCCCGCCGAGCATCCACTTCGACGAGTTCCCCCGCGAGGTCCAGAAGAAGGACATCCGGATCTCGGAGGCCGCCCAGCGGCTGGCCAACGCGCTCCATTTGCATCTGGACTAGCCGAAGTGTCGAGGTTGGTCCCTCGAAATGACGAAGCGCCGACCGCGAGGTCGGCGCTTCGTGACATTTCGAGGGACCAACCTCGACACTTCGGCGTCAGTGGAAGCTGTCTCCACAGGCGCACGAGCCGGTCGCGTTGGGGTTGTCGATCGTGAAGCCCTGCTTCTCGATCGAGTCGACGAAGTCGATCATCGCGCCGTTGAGGTAGGGGACGCTCATCCGGTCGACGACCACGGCAACACCGTCGAAGTCGGTGACGACGTCACCGTCGAGGCTGCGCTCGTCGAAGAAGAGCTGGTAGCGAAGGCCGCTGCAGCCACCGGGCTGCACGGAGATCCGCAGCGACAGGTCGTCGCGACCCTCCTGCTCGAGGAGGCTCTTGACCTTGGCAGCGGCCACCGGGCTGAGGTTGATCTGGTCCTCGCGACGGTCGACGATGACAGGGGCGGCAACGGTCGCGGTAGACGTGGTCGCGGTGGACGTGGTCGCTGCGGGGGCCTCGTGGCTGTGGCCGTGGCCGCCGCAACCGCACTGGTCGCTCATGCTTTCTCCAGGTGAGTCTCGGGTCGTTACGACAGCCTCAATGGTCCCACATCCTTGGTTATTCCCCATGTTGTCGTCGTCACCAGGTCAGAACGGCCTTGACCACCTTGCCCGCGGTCGTGTCCGCGATCGCGTCCGCGATCCGCTCGAAGGGGTACGTCGCCACCAGGTGGTCGACGTCGAACGCGCCCTCCGACCGCCTGCGGACCAACTCGGGGATCATCAGCTGCGGATCGGCGTCACCCTCGACCGAGGACCGCACGATCTTGCCCGACTGCAGCAGGTCGATCGCGTCGATCGGGTACTCCGGCGCGCCCAGCCCGAGGGCGACGAGCGTCCCGCGGGAGCGCAGTGAGTGCTGCGCCTGCTGGACGACCGCCGGCAGCGCCGTCGTGTCGATCGCGTACGACGCCCCACCGCCCGTCAGCTCCTTGACCCGGTCGACCACGCTGCCGGGATCCGGGCCGGCAGCCGGGTCGAGCGCGCGGGCGCCGTACCACTCGGCGAGCTCGCGGCGCGACGCCACCGGGTCGACGGCGACGACGGTCCCGGCGCCGGCGCCGCACGCGGCAGCGACGGCCGCGAGGCCGACCGCTCCCGCGCCGAAGACGACAAGGCTCTCGGCGGCCGTCGGGCGCAGCACGTTGAGCACCGTGCCGGCGCCCGTCTGGAAACCGCAGCCGAACGGCGCCAGGAGCGCGAGGTCGAGGTGCTTCGGCACGACGACGCAGTTGTCGGCGTACGCCAGGGCGTGCCGGGCGAAGCTGGACTGCCCGAAGAACGACCCGAACACGGCCTGCTCACCGCGGCGCATCGTGGTGGAGCCGTCCGGACGCATGCCCATGTAGTTGAGCAGGATGTGCTGCTCGCAGTAGCCGACGTCACCCGCCTCGCACGGGCCACAGCCACGGCAGGACCGGAAGCTCATCACGACGTGGTCCCCCACCTCGATCCCCCGGACATCGGCGCCGACGGCTTCGACGACACCGGTGCCCTCGTGCCCCATCACCGTCGGGAACATCTCGGCCGGCAGCATCGTCGGCACCGTCAGGTCGGTGTGGCACAGCCCGGTCGCCACCACCCGGACCAGCACTTCGTCGGGCCGCGGGTCGTCGATCTCGACGTCGGCGAAGGTGAACGGGTGGTCGGCGCCGGTGAACGGCGCCTCGGCCAGGAGAACGGTTGTCTGCACAGGGCAAATCTAGAACACGTTCTCGTTTAGCGCGACCAGGTGCGCGCGACCCGCTGCGCGAGCAGGGCCAGCGAGCCCGCCGCGTCGGCCATGGCCTGCTCCTGCCCCACGAGGTCGACGAGTGAGTACGCCGCGTCCATCCCGAGCGCCCGCATCTCGCGCGACCCGACGAGGACCTGGCCGGCGAGCGCGACGCAGGGCCGGAGGGCGTCGGAGGCGACAGCCGCGACTCCGGCTGGCACCTTCCCGGCCCGGCTGCTGTAGTCGAAGGCACCTTCGCCCGTGATGACCAGGTCCGCCTGCCGTGCGCGATCCGCGAGCCCGACCGCCTGCGCGACCAGCTCGATCCCGGCCGCCCGCTCGGCGCCGAGGAGGAACAGCCCGAAGCCGAGCCCACCGGCCGCACCCGCGCCCTTCTCGAGCGACGTGCGGAAGTCGGTGACGGCGGCGAACCCCTCGAGGACACCGTCCAGGAGCGGCATCCGCTCCTCCGCGATCCCCTTCTGCGCACCGAAGGTCCGGGTCGCTCCGAACAGCCCGGTCAGCGGGCTGTCGACGTCCGTGGCGGCGACCAGGCGGACCCCGGTCGTGCGCCCCCGCGCGGGTTCGAGGTCGACGTGCCGCACCCCGTTGATGCCGAGCACGCCGCGGTCCAGGGGTACGTCGGCCGTGGCACCCAGCGCGCCCAGCATCCCGGCGCCCCCGTCGTTCGTGCCGCTCCCCCCGAGGCCGACGACCACGGTGCGGGCACCCGCGTCGATCGCCGCGGCGACGAGCTCACCGACCCCGGCGGTGGCGGCGTGCTCGGCCCGCTCACCCCCGGTCAGCTGGGCCCCGCACGCCTGCGCGCTCTCGACGTACGCGGTGTCGCCGACGAGCAGGACGGTCGCGGGCACCGTCTCGCCGAACGGGCCGGAGACCGGCTCGACGAGCAGCTCGCCGCCGAGGACCGCGTTGAGGACGTCGACGAACCCCGGGCCGCCGTCCGACATCGGCGCCAGGTCGATCTCGTCGTCGGGCGCCTGCCGCCGCCAGCCCGTGGCGATCGCCTCCGCGGCCTCGACCGCGCTCAGCGTCCCGGTGAACTTGTCCGGCGCCACCAATATCCGCATGCGCGCCATCCTGCCCAAGTCATAGGTTCCTCGGGTGACCGAGGTGCTGATCCGCCCGATGCGCGACGCCGATGTGCCGGCCGCGGAGCAGATCAGCGACGAGGCGTTCTTCGAGCTGGACCGGCGGACCCTCCCCCGCGACTGGCCCGAGCCGGAGCGTCGTACGCCGGCTCTCTCGGCGAGCTGGATCTCCCGCACCCGCGGCTTCCTCGAGCACGATCCCGGCGGCTGCTGGGTAGCGGAGGACGGCTCCGGCGTGGTCGGCTTCGCGACGTCGTTCGTCCGCGAGCAGGTCTGGTGCCTGGCGACGTACGCCGTCCGCCCCGGCCTGCAGGGCCAGGGCGTCGGCGCGCGACTGCTGGAGGCGGCCGACGCGTACGGCGCCCACTGCGCCACCGGGATGCTGTCGGCCTCGGTCGACCCGCGGGCGATCCGGCGGTACTGGCGGGCCGGGTTCGCCTTCCACCCCCAGATGCTGCTGCGCGGGGCGGTGGACCGCGCGCGACTGCCCGTCGTCGACGGCGTCCGCGAGAGCCGGCCCGGCGACGTCCCGATGATGGATGCTCTCGCCCGGCGGCTCCGCGGCGGCGGACACGGTCCCGATCACGCCGCGCTGGCGGAGATGGCCCGGCCGTTGGTGGCCGAGACGGCAACCGGGCACGGGTTCGCCTACACCGACGGCGCCCGGCTCGCCGTGCTCGCGGCGACCGACGACGCGACCGCGCGGGCGCTGCTCTGGGCGTGCCTGGCCGGCGCGGGCAGGGCACGGACTACCTGGTGCCGCACCTGACGGCGGCGAACCAGTGGGCGATCGACGTGGGGCTGACCGCGGGCCTCACGCTCGGCCAGACGGGCTACCTCGGCGTGCGCGGCATGGCGCCGCCGGCGCCGTACATCCACAACGGGGCGCTGCTGTAGCCAGCACCTAGAGAGCGGCTGGCGCCACGGCCTCGATCGCGACGGCGATGCCGTTGAGGTGGGCCATGCCGCCGAGCCGCTCGACGTCGCCGAGCTCGCTCGACGCGAGCCGGTTGCTGTTGGCGCCGCCGGACTTGTTGGCCAGCTCCCAACCTCCGCCCACGTGGCCCCAACCGTGCGGGACGGCGACCGTGCCGGGGCCGACGTCGTCGGTCACCAGCGCGAGGGTCTCGATCTCGCCGAACCGGGAGCGGATCCGGACAATCGCCCCGTCGAGGACACCGGCCGCGTCCGCGTCGGCGGGGTTGATGCGCGCCTGGTGCTTGCGCCCGGCGCCCTTCATCAGGCTCGGGCTGTTGTGCATCCAGGAGTTGTGCGAGCGCTGCTCGCGCAGCCCGATGAGGCGGAGCGGGTAGTCGGGGTCCTCGTCGTGCCGGTCGCCCAGCCGGGCCAGCTCCTCGACGAGAGCCGGCGGGTCGAGGCGCACCCGGTGGCCGCGGTGGCGGACGGCGTGCTTGCGCAGGCCGGTCGCGGCGTACTCGTCGAGCACGACGCCGTGCGGCAGCGCGCGCAGCTTGCGGGCGTTGATGCCGCCACGACGCAGCCCGAACCGGTCGCCGTGCGGGCCGATCCGCAGCAGCAGCTCGAAGAGGAAGCGAGGGTTGGCGCGGACCGGCAGCCGGGTCGTGAGCGGTGCCAGCTTCTGCAGCAGGCCGACGCCGAGCGGCTCGACCCCGATGCGGGTCGCGATCTCGTCGTACACGGCCCATTCCTGCCGGGCCTCGCCACGCGGCGGCACGACGGGCTCGGCGACCTGGAAGAACGGGGTCGGAGCGGCCGACGCGACCGCGATCGGGAAGTCCTCGCGCTCGAGCCAGGTCGTGGCCGGCAGGATGTAGTCGGCGTACCGGTTGGTGTCGTTGACGTAGAGGTCCAGCGACACCATCAGCTCCAGCTGGGGCAGCGCCTCGGCGAGCTTCGGGCCGTTGGGCACCGAGAGCACCGGGTTGCCGGCACTGACGAACAGCGCGCGCAGCTGCCCCTTGCCGGGCGTCGTGATCTCGTCGGCCATCAGCACGGCCGGGTAGCTGCCGAGCACGTCGACGAAGCCACCCAGCCGCGAACGGTCCGTGGCGTACGTCGCCAGGCCGGCCCGCTCGGCCAGCTCCTCGATCGGGATCACCCCGCGGGAGAACAGCGTGCCGCCGGCCCGGTCCAGGTTGCCGGTGACGATCGCGAGGACGTCGATCAGCGCTCCCACCACCGTCGCGTGCCGGCCGAGGCAGGATCCCGTGCGGCCGTACGCCGTCGCGCTGGGAGCGGTCGCGAAGTCCCGCGCGAGGCGTCGTACGACGTCGGCGGGGACACCCGTCCGCGCCTCGGTCTCCTCCGGGGGGTGCTGCGCGGCTGCGCGCCGTACGGCGTCGACGCCGACGGTCTGCTCGCGGATCGCGGCCTCGTCGGCGAGGCCGTCGGCGAAGATCACGTGCAGCATCGAGAGCAGCAGCCAGGCGTCCGAGTCGGGCCGCACCGGGACGTGCTCGTAGGCGCGCGCCGTCTCGGTGCGCCGCGGGTCGACCACGACCACCCGGCCACCGCGCTTGGCGATGCCGTTGAGCTGGTCCTTGATCCGCGGCGCGTTGAGGGCGCTGCCGTGGGACACCAGCGGGTTGGCGCCGAGCATCAGCAGGAAGTCGGTGCGGGGCAGGTCGGGGAACGGCAGCTGGGTGACGCTGCCGTACAGCAGGGCGCTCGCCGCGAACCGGCTGTTGATGTCCTGGCTGCCGGCGCTGTAGGTGTGCTTGGTCCCGAGTGCGCGCATGAACGCCGCGAACCAGGTGGCGTGGGAGTAGGAGAACGCCGGCGGGTTGCCCAGGTAGCCGCCGATCGAGTCGCGCGGGAGGGCGCGGAGCCGTGCCACGATGTCGTCCAGCGCCGACTCCCACGACACGCGCTCGAACTCCCCCTGCTCGTTGCGCTTGAGCGGGTGGAGCACCCGGTCGGGGTCGTTCTGGATGTCGACGAAGGCGATCCCCTTGGGACATGCCTGGCCCCGCGACAAGGGGTGCTCGGAGTCGGGGCGCAGCTGGGTGACCGTGCCGTCCTCGACCGTGGCGACGAGCCCGCACAGCGGCTCACAGATCCTGCAGTAAGTGACCTTGGTCTCGACCGACATGACCCCACCGTAGGATTGGTGCATGACCACCGTCGACCTCCCGCTGCTACCGCTCGGCCGCGGCACCGACCAGCTCTCGGAGCGCGGTGTCGAGTGCCCGGGCGACCTGCCCGCGGCCTCCGACCCCGACCTCGTCGCACGGGCCCGGGCCGCCAAGGAAGCGCTCGGCGACAAGGTCTTCGTGCTCGGGCACCACTACCAGCGCGACGAGGTGATCCAGTTCGCCGACGTGACCGGCGACTCGTTCAAGCTGGCCCGTGACGCCGCCGCGCGCCCGGAGGCCGAGTACATCGTGTTCTGCGGGGTGCACTTCATGGCCGAGTCGGCCGACATCCTGACCGGCCCGCACCAGCAGGTGATCCTCCCCGACCTCGCCGCCGGCTGCTCCATGGCCGACATGGCGCGGATCGCGCAGGTCGAGACCGCCTGGGAGGCGCTGGCCGCCGCCGGCGTCCAGCACCAGGTCGTGCCGGTGACCTACATGAACTCCACCGCCGCCATCAAGGCGTTCTGCGGCCGCAACGGCGGCGTGGTGTGCACCTCGTCCAATGCCGAGGTCGCCCTCGACTGGGCCTTCGAGCAGAAGGGGCCCGACAACCCGGACACCAAGGTCCTCTTCTTCCCCGACCAGCACCTCGGCCGCAACACGGCGGTCCTCAAGCTGGGCCTGAGCCTCGACGACTGCGTCGTCTGGAACCCGCACAAGCCGAACGGCGGGCTGACCGTCGAGGAGCTCCGCGCCGCGAAGATGATCCTCTGGAAGGGCCACTGCTCCGTGCACGGGCGCTTCTCGGCCGACGTCATCGACGACCTGCGGGCGAAGATCTCCGACCTCAACGTGATCGTGCACCCGGAGTGCCAGCACGAGGTCGTGCTCAAGGCCGACTTCGTCGGGTCGACCGAGTACATCATCAAGACCATCGAGGCGGCGCCGGCCGGCTCCAGCTGGGCGATCGGCACCGAGCTCAACCTGGTGCAGCGGCTGGCCAACGCCCACCCGGACAAGAACATCGTCTTCCTCGACCGCAACGTCTGCTACTGCTCGACGATGAACCGGATCGACCTCCCCCACTTCGTGTGGGCGATGGAGTCGCTGGTCGAGGGCGTCGTCGTCAACCGGATCGAGGTCGACCCCCAGACCGAGCGGGAGGCGCTCGTCGCGCTGCAGCGGATGCTCGACCTGCCGGGCAAGAGCCACCGAGACTGACCAGCAACCTGTGCCGAAAACGAGGGCGATGAGCGTGTTCCGCCGTACCAAGTCCGAGTCCGAGACCACGGAGCTCGTCCCGTACAAGCCGGACGGGAAGGGTCGTCCCACGCCCAAGCGCAAGGAGGCCGAGGCCCTCGCCAAGGCCAAGGCGCGCGCGCCGCGCACCCGCAAGGAGCTCGCCGCCCGGCAGCGCCAGGTGCGCACTGAGGACAGCCGCAAGATCCGCGAGGCGATGAAGACCGGGGAGGAGAAGTACCTCTTCCCCCGCGACAAGGGGCCGGTACGACGCTTCATCCGCGACTACGTCGACCGCCGGTTCAGCATCGTGGAGATGCTGATCCCGCTGCTGATCATCACCATGATCCTGCAGTACACCGCGGCTGTCGGCGCCTCGTCGCTGGTGATGATGGCAACCTTCCTGTTCGTCATCGTCGACCTGGTGCTGCTGCGGTTCCGGCTCCGCAAGGAGCTCGCCCGACGGTTCCCCGGCGAGCCCCTCAAGGGCACGACCTACTACGCCGTGATGCGGTCGCTGCAGATGAAGTTCATGCGGATGCCCAAGGCGAAGGTCAAGATCGGCCAGGACCTCCCCGAGGAATACCGCTAGAGCCTCGGGGACTTCGTCAGCGCCGGGTCCGAGGTGACGACCGGCCCGACCACCTCGTCGATGTCACGGAGCGTCGCCTCGTCGAGCTCGACCCCGGCCGCCTTGACGTTCTCGGTGACCTGCTCGGGCCGTGAGGCGCCGATGATCGCGGCGGAGACGTTGTCGTTCTGCAGCACCCAGGCGACCGCCAGCTGAGCCAGGCTGAGCCCGACCCCGTCGGCGATCGGGCGCAGCTGCTGCACCCGCTCCAGGACGTCGTCCTCGAGCCAGCGCGAGATCATGTCGGCGCCGCCCTTGTCGTCGGTCGCGCGGGACCCGGCCGGCGGTGCCTGACCGGGGAGGTACTTGCCGGTCAGCACGCCCTGGGCGATCGGCGACCACACGATCTGCCCGATCCCGAGCTCACGGCAGGCCGGGACGACCTCGGGCTCGATGACCCGCCAGAGCAGGGAGTACTGCGGCTGGTTCGACACCAGCGGCACCCGCAGCTCGCGCGCCAGCTCCGCAGCCGCCCGGATCTCCTCGGCCCGCCACTCCGAGACGCCGATGTAGAGCGCCTTCCCGGAGCGGACGACGTCGGCGAACGCCACCATCGTCTCCTCCAGCGGCGTGCCGTGGTCGTAGCGGTGCGCCTGGTAGAGGTCCACGTAGTCGGTGCCCAGCCGACGCAGCGAGCCGTCGATCGACTCCAGGATGTGCTTGCGGGACAGGCCCTTGTCGTTGTGGGCGCCCGGGCCGGTCGGCCAGAAGACCTTGGTGAAGATCTCCAGGCCCTCGCGGCGCTCCCCCGCGAGCGCCTTGCCGAGGACGCTCTCGGCCGCGGTGTTGGCATAGACGTCGGCGGTGTCGAAGGTCGTGATGCCCTCGTCGAGCGCCTGCCGGACGCACGCGAGCGCGGACTCCTCCTCGACCTGGGAGCCATGGGTGAGCCAGTTGCCGTAGGCGATGGCCGAGATCTTCAGGCCGCTCGCTCCGAGGTTGCGGATCTCCATGTCGCCGACCCTATCCACGCTGCCGAAAGGGCCCTGCGAGGATGAGGGCATGCCGACCGCCGACGTCTCTGTCCGCGTCGCCTGGTCCCAGGACGCCGCCGGCATCGCCTCCGTCCAGCTCCGCGCCTGGCAGCAGCGGTACGACGCGCTTCTGCCGCAGCTGCTGGCCGAGCGCGGCCTCGATCCTGAGACGCATGCCGCCGCGTGGGAGCAGTCCCTCGCCCGCCCCCCGGAGGCGCGCCACCGGGCACTCGTTGCGCTCGAGCGGAACCTCGTGGTCGGGTTCGTCCTGACCGGCCCGGCCACCGACCCTGACGCCGACCCGGTCGTCGACGGCGAGCTGGGCGAGTTCACCGTCGACCCCGGTCACCTCCGGCAGGGGCATGGGTCGCGACTGCTGCAGGCAGCGGTCGACACCTTGCTGGCCGACGGCTTCACCCGGGTCGCGTGCTGGATCGACAGCACCGACGACGACGCCCGCGCGTTCCTGTCGGGCGCCGGCTGGGCGCCCGACGGAGCCAGCCGCGAGCTCGCCGACGAGACCGGCGCCGGCACTGTCAAGCAGGTGCGGCTCCACACCGCGATCGCCTGATCGTCGTCGGTGGTAACCGATACTCAGCGAGGATCTTAATATCGGTTACCGCAGTAACTGATACTGTGGTGGGCAGAGGTTTCAGTTACCAAAGGAGGCGCCATGGCCGACTCCGCGTGGCCGGCAGCGGCCGTCGAACAGCGCCCATGGCGCACCAATCCCGACCAACGCGGCCTCGACGGCTCCCGTCCCCACCAACGCGAGCGGATCCTCTCCGCCATCTCCGTCGAGATCCCCGCCCGAATCGCCAACCATCGCGTCGACGTCGCCCCCGAAACCACGGCAGCGTGCGAAGCAGCAGCTCAACGCATCAGCGCCCTCGAATCCCGAGCTGAGCACCTCCGCGGACTGGGAGAGCTTCTCGTACGCACTGAAGCCGTCGCTTCGTCCAAGATCGAGCACATCTACGCCGACATGGACGACATTGCCCGGGCCAGCCTCGGCGAGGAGGCCAGCGACAAAGCGCGCCGGACCGTCGCCGCCGGTCAGGCCCTCACCACCCTCACCGACTCCTGCAATGAAGCAGCGCCCCTCACCGAGCAGGCGATCCTCGACGCCCACCACGCGCTCCTCCGCGACGACCGCCTCGAGGGCGCTTGGGCCGGGCGCTATCGCCAGCAGCAGAGCTGGATCGGCGGGAGCGACTTCAGCCCCATCAGCGCCGTCCACGTCCCGCCCCCGCCCGAAGACGTCGGCCCACTCATGGCCGACCTGATCAGCTTCGCCAACCGCAACGACCTCAGCGCGATCTCCCAGGCCGCCATCGTCCATGCCCAGTTCGAGGCCATCCATCCGTTCACTGACGGCAACGGCCGCGTCGGCCGCGGCCTCATCGGCGCCGCTCTACGCCGCCGACAGATCACCATCTCCGTCACGGTGCCGGTCGCCGCAGCGATGCTCTCCGACGTGGACGAGTACTTCGACCGGCTTCGCGACTACCGCCAGGGCGATTCCGACTCGATCACCGAGTACGTCGCTCAGAGCGCGCTCGCCGCTGCTGACGCCTCCGTCGAGTCCGCCGACCGCCTCGCCGACCTCCCCGCCCGCTGGCACGACCTCGTCCGTGCGCGCCGAGGGTCGTCCCCGCGAACGCTCGTTGACGGCCTGCTCCGTGCCCCGATCCTCGACATCGCCCGAGCCGAGGACATCACCGGGTCCTCCCGTGCGCGGACCTATGACGCCATCGACCGGCTCGAGGAAGCCCGGGTCCTTCACGAGATCACCGGCGGAGGCAGGAACCGGATCTGGGTCGCGGCCGACGTGATGACCGAGCTGCGTGACCTGGAAGACCGCATCGGGGTCCGCGCTGCCCCGTCGGCTCGGTGGCGCCGGGCCGAGCAATGAAGGAGTCTGCTCGCCCGCGGGCGGCCTCGTGACGTGCAAGGAGTGCGCCGGACGAAGGTCCGACGCACTCCCTGGCAGGTGGTGCAGGTCAGTTCACGTTGACGGCGCTCCACGCGGTGGCGACGGCGGCCCGCTGGGTGCTGGTCGCACCGAACAGGTCGGTCGCCGCGTTCAGGGTCGCGGCCCGCGCCTGCGCGTAGGTGGTGCCCGACGTCATGTAGACCGTGAGCGCCCGGAACCAGATCTTCTCGGCCGCGGCGCGGCCGATGCCGAGGACCGTCGACCCGTTGCAGGTCGGCGAGTTGTGGGCCTTGCCGCCGATGTCCTTCGGACCCGAGCCCTCGGCGAGCAGGTAGAAGAAGTGGTTGCCGACACCCGAGGAGTAGTGCACGTCGACGTTCTTGGTGGTCGTGCTCCAGCAGGAGTGCGAGCTGCCGTCGAGGGACGGGTTGTCCATCCGCCGGAAGCCGTCGTGCTGCGCCAGGTCGAACTCCTCGCCGATGTAGTAGTCAGCGGGGTCCTCGCCGTTGGAGGCGTGGAACTCGACCATCGTGCCGAAGATGTCGGACGTGGCCTCGTTGATGCCGCCGGACTCACCCGAGTACGTCAGGCCGGCGGTGTTCTCGGTGACACCATGGGACATCTCGTGCCCGGCCACGTCGAGCGAGACCAGCGGGCCGAAGGAGACGCCGTCGCCGTCGCCGTACGTCATCTTGGTGCCGTCCCAGAACGCGTTGACGTACTTGTTGCCGTAGTGGACCCGGTTGAAGGAACCGGTGCCGTTGCCGAAGATGCCGTTGCGACCGTGGATCTGCTGGAAGTAGTCCCAGGTGACGTTGGTGCCGTACTGCGCGTCGACCCCTGCCGACTCGCGGCTGCTGGTCGAGCCGTTGCCGAACGAGGTGTCGGTGCTGGTGATGAGGGTGCCGTTGGAGCAGCCGACGCCGAACAGCGTGCAGAACAGGCTGTCGGTCCGGTTGTTCATGTCGGTCGTGTAGGTGTTGCCGCGGGTCGGGTCCTTGAGCTGGTACGACCACCCGGACGGCGTCACCTCGAGGTCGACGGTGCCGCTGTAGAGCGACTGGCCCTCCCCGTCCGTCGTCTGGATCCGCTCCTCGCGCCGGATGATGTCGCCGGTGCGGGCGTCGACGTAGCTGAGCAGCCGGCTCGGGGTGCCGTCCGCGTAGCGGCCACCGGTGGTGAACTCCCACGCGAGTCGCGGCGCACCACCGATGGCGTCGACCACGAGCCGCGGCGAGCCCTCGACCCGGACCTTGCGGATCTCCCGGGTCACCCGGTCCTTGGCGGTGACGGCGCGCTCGGCCCGGATGTGCCCGACCGTCGGGCGCACCGAGACCCGGACAGGAGCGGAGAGCGTCTGGCTGACGCCCTCCCACGCCGCACCGGGACCCTGGTGGACGACGAGGTCGCCGCCGACGACCGGGAGCCCGCGGAAGGTGCGCTGCACGCGCACGTGGGTGCTGCCGTCGGCGTCGCGGAGCGTAGCGGTGGCGGAGAAGGCCTGACCACGGGTCGCGCGGGCGACCAGGGGGTGGTCGCGGAGCGCAGCGATCGCCTTCTCGGCGACCCGGTCGCCGTCGGGCTTGGCGGCCGGCGTGGGTGCACTGGACGCACCGGACGGGAGTCCGAGGGTGAGCGTGGCAAGCGCGGCGGCTGCGGCGGTGACCGCTGCCAGGTGGGACCGGGTTCGGCGCCCTGGATTCTGCACGGTTCTGCTCCTTGCGTGGGGGTTCCGGCGTCGACAGTTACGCCGGGCGTGCAGAGAGTCGCACCGCCGGAGCGGTGCGGCCAGCAATCCGTCCCTGCAGGTTCCTGCAGCGCAGGAACCTGCAAACCAGGGCAGATGACCTACAGGTCCAGGAAGTGCTCGAGACCGACCGTCAGACCCGGGTTGTCGGCGATCTGGCGAACGCCCGTGAGGACCCCCGGCGTGAAGGAGACCCGGTCGAGCGAGTCGTGCCGGATGGTGAGCGTCTCGCCGACCCCGCCGAGCAGCACCTCCTGGTGCGCGACCAGCCCGCGGATCCGCAGACCGTGGACATGGATGCCGTCGACCACGGCCCCGCGCGCGCCGTCGAGGCCGGTGGAGGTCGCGTCGGGCACGGGTCCGCGGCCGGCGTCGCGCCGTGCTGCAGCGACCAGCTCCGCCGTACGGCGCGCGGTGCCGCTGGGTGCGTCCGCCTTGTTGGGGTGGTGCAGCTCCACGATCTCGACCGACTCGTAGAACGGGGCGGCCAGCGCGGCGAAGCGCATCATCAGGATCGCGCCGATCGAGAAGTTCGGCGCGATCAGGACGCCCGTCTGCGGGCTCTTCCCGAGCCAGTCGCCGAGGATGTCGAGCCGGTTGCGGTCGAAGCCGGTGGTGCCGACGACCGCGTGGATGCCGTGATCGATGCAGAA
Organism: Nocardioides immobilis; assembly: GCF_003515065.1. Classification (GTDB taxonomy): domain Bacteria; phylum Actinomycetota; class Actinomycetes; order Propionibacteriales; family Nocardioidaceae; genus Nocardioides; species Nocardioides immobilis. The sequence continues at coordinate 144,723 of NZ_QXGH01000015.1, read as the reverse complement.
CTCGAGGCTGTCCATCACGACGTCGGGATGGGTGAAGTCGACGACGACCTGCGCGCCGGCCTCGACCAGCGTGTCGATCGAGTCGCCCTGGTCGACCTCGGCGACCAGCGCCAGATCGTCCGCTGCGTCGACGGCGGTGCACACCTCGGACCCGACCTTGCCCCGGGCACCCAGCACGCCGACCCGGATCTGACTGCTCTCCACGCCCTCCAAACTAGTGCCTCCCTGTCTCGGACCCCTGTCGGTCCCGCGCTTCGGCCGTAGGTTCTGGCAGGCTGACCCCTATGGCGGTGCAGACGATCCCGGCCCGGCTCCGCTGGGCGGTGGACTTCATCGACGTGCAGCCCCAGGACCACGTCCTCGAGATCGGGTGCGGCTCGGGGCAGGCGGCGGACCTGATCTGCCGACGGCTCGAGGGCCGCGGCCGGATGTTCGCCATCGACCGCTCCGAGGCCGGCGTCGACCGCACCAAGAAGCGGTGCGCCGCGCACATCGAGGCCGGGAAGCTGACCGTGCGTCAGATCGACCTGGCGACCCTGCGGGTGCCGGTGAAGCGCCTGACCAAGGTCTTCGCGTTCGACGTCAACCTGTTCTGGGTGCGCGACTGCAAGGAAGAGGTCGCGCTGCTCCACGAGCGGGTGCTGCCGGGTGGCTCCGTCAACCTGTTCTTCGACACGAGCCGGCCCGAGCAGGTGCCGGAGATCATCACCAAGTCCGCCGAGGCGCTGACGGAGGGCGGCTTCCGCGTCTACATCGCGACGTCGGACAAGCCGCCCGTCGTCGGCATCATCGGGCGCCGGTGAGTCGAAGGCCCACCTGAGCCCTACGGCCCGACGACGGCCAGGAGCTCAGGCCTGCCGAAGACGTGGGTCGCGACCTCCTGGACCTCCTCGAGGGTGACGGCGTTGATCCGGTCCATCACCTCGTCGATGCCGAGCACCTCGGCGTAGACGAGCTCGGCCTTGCCGAGCCGCATCATCCGGGACGCGCTGTCCTCGAGCCCGAGCACCAGGCCGCCGACCAGCTGGCCCTTGCCCCGCTCGAGCTCGTCCGCGGTGATGCCGTGGGCGACGATGCGCGACAGCTCGACCCGGACCACCTCGAGCACCTCGTCGAGCCGGTCCGGCAGACAGCCGACGGCGACGCCCACCAGCCCGGAGTCGGCGTACTGGGTGGCGAAGGAGTAGACGGAGTAGGCCAGGCCACGGTGCTCCCGCACCTCCTGGAACAGCCGGCTGGACGTCCCGCCGCCGAGCGCGGTGTTGAGGACGCCGAGCGCGAACCGGCGGTCGTCGTCGCGCGTCAGGCCCTCGGCGCCCAGCACCACGTTGACCTGCTCGAACGGCCGGGAGATCCGGCCCTCACGGCCGTGGATCCGGGGACGTCGGCCACCGGCCCGCGGGCCGATCGGCTCGGCGGCGCCGTCGAGGAAGCCGTGGCGGTGGAAGGAGCGGCGGATCGCTTTGACGACCTCACCGTGGTCGACCGCGCCGGCCACGGACACGACCATGTTCTCGGGGCGGTAGTGCTTGCGGTAGAAGCGCTGGATCTGGGCCCGGGTCATCGCCTCGATCGAGCCGGTGGTCCCGGCGATCGGGCGGCCGAGCGGCCCGCTCCCCCACGCCAGGTCAGCGAGCAGGTTCTGTACGACGTCGTCGGGGTCGTCCTCGTGCATCGCGATCTCGTCGAGGATCACGTCGCGCTCGGCGTCGACGTCGTGCGTGTCGAGCACCGACCCGGTCACCATGTCGCCGAGCACGTCGACCGCCAGCGGCAGGTCCTCGCCGAGGACCCGCGCGTGGAAGCAGGTGTACTCCTTGGCGGTGAACGCGTTGAACTCGCCACCGACGGCGTCGAGCGCGATCGAGATGTCGAGTGCCGAGCGCTCGTCGGTGCCCTTGAAGAGCAGGTGCTCGAGGAAGTGGGACGCACCGTGCGTCGTCGTGGTCTCGTCACGGGAGCCGACGCCGATCCAGACGCCGATGGACGCCGACCGGGCGCCGGCCATCTGCTCGGTGACGATCCGGAGGCCCGAGGGCAGGACGGTACGGCGTACCCGCGAGGTCACCTGGCCGGCGGCGTCACGGACCGTCTCGAGCGTGGTGGTCGACGCGCGGCCGGCCGTGCGCGGGAGTGCCGACGGCCGGCCAGCGGTGCGCTGGCCGGCCGTCGGGACGGACTTGATCACTTAAGTGTCACTCCGCGTCCTCGGCGGCGTCCTCGGCGGGAGCCGCCTCCTCGACCACCGGGACGAGCGACAGCTTGCCGCGGTCGTCGATCTCGGCGATCTGGACCTGGATCTTCTGGCCCACGGAGACGACGTCCTCCACGTTCTCGACCCGCTTGCCGCCGGCGAGGTCACGCAGCTTGCTGATGTGCAGCAGGCCGTCCTTGCCGGGCATCAGCGAGACGAACGCGCCGAAGTTGGTCGTCTTGACGACCGTGCCGAGGTAGCGCTCGCCGACCTCGGGCATGGTCGGGTTGGCGATCGCGTTGACCGCCTGCTTGGCCGCCTCGGCGGCCTCACCGTTGGTCGCACCGATGTAGACGGTGCCGTCGTCCTCGATGGACAGCGTCGCGCCGGTGTCGTCCTGGATCTGGTTGATCACCTTGCCCTTGGGCCCGATGACCTCGCCGATCTTGTCGACGGGCACCCGGATCGTGATGATCCGCGGAGCGTGGACCGACATCTCCTCGGGCTCGTCGATGGCCTCGGCCATGACGTCGAGGATCGCGAGCCGCGCGTCCTTGGCCTGGTTCAGCGCCGAAGCGAGGACCTCGGCCGGGATGCCGTCGAGCTTGGTGTCGAGCTGCAGCGCGGTGACGAACTCGCGGGTGCCGGCGACCTTGAAGTCCATGTCGCCGAACGCGTCCTCGGCGCCGAGGATGTCGGTGAGCGCGACGTACTTCGTCTCGCCGTCGACCTCACCGGAGATCAGGCCCATCGCGATGCCCGCGACAGCGGCCCGCAGCGGGACGCCGGCCTGGAGCAGCGACATGGTCGACGCGCAGACCGAGCCCATCGAGGTCGAGCCGTTGGAGCCCATGGCCTCCGACAGCTGACGGATGGCGTAGGGGAACTCCTCACGCGTGGGCAGCACCGGAAGCAGCGCGCGACGCGCGAGCGCGCCGTGGCCGACTTCGCGGCGCTTCGGGGAGCCGACCCGGCCGGTCTCACCCGTGGAGAACGGCGGGAAGACGTACTTGTGCATGTAGCGGCGCGACTTCTCCGGGGAGAGGGTGTCGAGCTGCTGCTCCAGCTTGAGCATGTTGAGCGTGGTGACACCCAGGATCTGGGTCTCGCCGCGCTCGAACAGCGCCGAGCCGTGGACCCGCGGCAGCAGGCCGACCTCGGCGTGCAGCGGCCGGATGTCGGCGAGGCCGCGGCCGTCGATGCGGACCTTGTCGCGCAGGACCTGCTCGCGGATCGCGGACTTGTTCAGCGCACGGAACGCGGCGCCGATCTCCTTCTCGCGACCCTCGAAGTCGGCAGCGAGCTGCTCCAGGACCTCGGCCTTGATCCGGTCGAGCTCGTCCTCGCGCTCCTGCTTGGTCAGGGTGCGCTCGCGCCCACCGCTGACGCTGAAGAGCTCGCGGACGTGCTGGCCGACAGCGGCCTCGACCGCTGCGTAGGCGTCGTCCTCGAAGTCGAGGAAGATCGGGAACTCCTGGACCGGCTTGGCGGCCGCCTTGGCGAGCTCCATCTGGGCCTCGACCAGCTGCTTGATGAACGGCTTGCTGGCGTCGAGACCGCCGGCGACGACCTCCTCGGTCGGCGCCTGGACGCCGTCCTGGATCAGCGTCCACGCGGTCTCGGTGGCCTCGGCCTCGACCATCATGATCGCGACGTCGCCGGTGTCGGTGACCCGACCCGCGACGACCATGTCGAACACGGCGTCTTCGAGCTGGGTGTGGCTCGGGAAGGCGACCCACTGGCCCTCGATGAGCGCGACCCGCACGGCACCAACCGGGCCGGAGAACGGCAGGCCGGAGAGCTGGGTGGACATCGAGGCGGCGTTGATCGCGAGCACGTCGTACGGCGCGTCGGGGTTGAGGGCCAGGACGGTGATGACGACCTGGACCTCGTTGCGCAGACCCTTCTTGAAGGTCGGGCGCAGCGGCCGGTCGATGAGGCGGCAGGTGAGGATCGCGTCCTCGCCCGGCCGGCCCTCGGACCGGAAGAACGAGCCGGGGATCTGGCCCGCGGCGTACATCCGCTCCTCGACGTCGATCGTCAGGGGGAAGAAGTCGAAGTGGTCCTTGGGGTGCTTGCCGGCGGTGGTCGCCGACAGCAGCATGGTGTCCTCGTCGAGGTAGGCGGTCACCGAACCGGCGGCCTGACGGGCGAGCAGCCCGTTCTCGAACTTGACGGTGCGGGTGCCGAACTTGCCGTTGTCAATAACGGTCTCGACGGCGGAGATGACGGGTTCAGTCAACGTTTGACTCTCTCGTTCGCGGTGCGATCCGCGACGCCCGCGTCGTGTGATCCGATCTTCGATCGAGGCATGCAGGCTCTCAGCCCGGTGACCGGGCGTACGAGATCCTGAGTGCCACTACCGAGGATCGGGATCGTGGGTTGACGCGGATCGCTCCTGTGGATGGTTCTCTTCAGTTGTGCTGGCAGAACCACACGGTCCTGCCGCAATGTAGCGAAGGGACCCACCGAGGTGGTGGATCCCTTCACTTCAGGCTTATCGACGGAGGCCGAGGCGCTCCACGATCGAGCGGTAGCGCTCGATCTCGGTCTTCTTCAGGTAGTTGAGCAGCCGACGGCGCTGGCCCACGAGGAGCAGCAGCCCACGGCGGCTGTGGTGGTCGTGCTTGTGCTGCTTGAGGTGCTCGGTCAGGTGGCTGATCCGGTGGCTGAGCAGCGCGATCTGCACCTCCGGCGAACCGGTGTCGCCCTCGGTCGTCGCGTACTCGGCGATGATCTTCTTCTTGGTCTCCACGTCGGTACCAATAGCCATGCTTGATCGGGGTCCTTCCGGTTCGTTGCGCGGCGCGCCCGGGCAGGTCCACCGGGGCACTCTTGTTCCGCGGCCGTTCGACGGCAACCGGTCAAGGCTAACAGCGGTGGGAAACATCACCCAATCGCCGGATCGGGCCCGGAACCCGCTCCCAGACCGGCGCAGAGCAGGTCCAGGAACCGGTCGTGGTCGGCTCTCAACGCTACCCTCACCGGCGGCCCGGCAGCGCCGCCGGAGAAGGAGAAGCGGGTGGCGCCGTACGTCGTCCGGTCGGCCCGTTCGACCGTGACGGTGGCCTCCCGGACCTCGACGACGCCGGGATCGAGCAGGCAGGCGACGGCCAACGGGTCGTGCAGCGGCGTGGCGCCCAGGCCCGCCATGGCGGGGTCGCGGCGGTACCACTCGATCCGGTCGTCCACGAAGTCGGCGGCGGCCACGCCGGCGGCCGTGCCGAGGGAGCGCAGCCGCGCGGCATCGTCGGCCGTGAGCGGCGCCGAGAACGTCGCATCCATCGTGACGAGGAGGACGTCGCGGAAGCCGGCACCCAGTACGTCGTGCGCGGCCTCGGGGTCGCACCAGACGTTGCGCTCGGCGTACGTCGTGACGCCGCGCTCCCGATGCGCGCCGCCGAGCACGACCAGGCCGGCCACGGCCTCGACCAGCCGCCGATCCGCGGCAAGGGCCGCCGCCAGGTTGGTCAACGGCCCGGTCGGCACGACCGTCACCTCCGTGGTCGTGCCCCGCAGGGTCTCGACCAGCCACTCGACCGCGGGGCCGCCGGCGACCGTCGTCGCCACCGGGAGCGGGAGCGTCGCCGGCAGGTCGGAGCGACCGCTGGGGAGCTCCTCCAGCCGGGGGCGCACCGGGCCGTTGCTGCCGGGATGGACGCCGATCCCGCCGCGCCCGACCAGGTCCAGCACCCGGAGCGAGTTGTCGGTGGTGTGGGCGACGTCGTGGTTGCCCCACACCGTCGTCACGCCGAGCAGGTCGAGGTCGGGGTGCAGCGCGGCCAGCATGATCGCGACCGCGTCGTCGGTGCCGGTGTCGCAGTCGAGGATCACGGGGGTCACACGGGAAGGCTAGGTCTGCCACTATCGGGACGTGGAGCAGAAGATCGGCGTGTGCAACCTGTGCGAGGCCATCTGCGGCCTGGTGCTGACCATCGACGGCGACCGGGTCACGGGCGCACGCGGCAATCCCGACGACCCCCTCTCGCGGGGCCACATCTGCCCCAAGGGCGTGGCCATCGGCGACGTCCACTCCGACCCCGACCGGCTGACCCGACCGGTCCGACGTGACCGCGCCACCGGTGCGTGGACCGAGATCGGCTGGGACGAGGCGCTCGACCTGGTCGCCGACGGGTTCGCAGGGGTCATGAACGAGCACGGGCGGCACGCGCTCGGGATCTACCTCGGCAACCCCAACGTGCACAGCCTCGGCTCGATGACGCACGGCACCGCGCTGGTGAAGGCGCTCAAGACGCCCAACACGTTCAGCGCCACCTCGGTCGACCAGCTCCCCCACCAGCTGCTCGGGCACCTGATGTTCGGCCACCAGCTGCTGCTGCCGGTGCCCGACATCGACCGCACGTCGTACTTCCTGGTGTTCGGCGGCAACCCGATGGCCTCCAACGGGTCGCTGATGACCGTGCCCGACTTCCCCGGCCGGCTGCGCGAGCTGAAGGCGCGGGGCGGGCGCATGGTCGTGTTCGACCCACGCCGCACCGAGACCGCGAAGGTCGCCGACGAGCACCACTTCCTGCGGCCGGGCTCGGACCCGTGGGTGCTGCTCGCGATGGTGCGCCAGCTCTTCGTCGACGGGGTCGCCGCGGCACCGTCGTACGCCGTCGGCCTCGACGTGGTCGAGCAGGCGGTCGCGCCGTTCACGCCGGCGATCGCCGAGCAGCACAGCGGCGTGCCGGCCGAGGACATCGTGCGTATCGCCCGGAACCTCGCGGCGGCGGACGGTGCGGTCGCCTACGGGCGGATCGGCGTCTCGACCCACGAGTTCGGGTCGGTGTGCCAGTGGGCGATCAACCTGCTGAACGTGCTGTCCGGCAACCTGGACCGGACGGGCGGAGCGATGTTCACGTCCCCCGCCATCGACGTCGTCGGCACCGGCCTGGTCGGGCGGGGCGGCCACGGCCGGCGGCAGTCGCGGGTGCGCGGGCTGCCCGAGAGCGGCGGCGAGCTCCCCGTGGCCGCGCTCCGCGAGGAGATCGAGACACCCGGCGACGGCCAGATCCGCGCGATGCTGACCCTCTCCGGCAACCCGGTGCTCTCCACGCCCGACGGAGCGCGACTGGACCGGGCCCTCGAGGGTCTGGAGTTCATGGCTGCCGTCGACATCTACATCAACGAGACGACCCGGCACGCCGACGTGATCCTCCCGCCGACGACGGCGCTCGAACGCGACCACTACGACCTGGTCTTCCACGTCCTGGCGGTGCGCAACACCGCCCGCTTCACGCCCGCGGTGTTCCCCAAGGACCGGGACGCCCGGCACGACTGGCAGATCTACCGGGACCTCGCGCTGCGGGTGACCGACCGGCTCCGGCCGAAGCGCTCACTCCTCGACCGGCTCAAGCTCCGCGCGCGGATGTCGGTCAGTCCCACTCGGATGATCCAGGTGCTCCTCGCCCGTGGCGACTCCGGGACCACGATCACCCGGCTCCGCAAGCACCCGGAGGGCGTCGACCTCGGTGCGCTGCGGCCCGACCAGCTGCCCGACCGGCTCCGCACGCGCGACAAGACCCTCGACCTGGCGCCGACGCTGGTGCTCGACGACCTGGCCCGGCTCGAGACCGTGGCCGCTCCGGCTGAGGGCGAGCTGCTCCTCATCGGCCGGCGGCACAAGCAGGACTGCAACTCGTGGATGCACAACACCGAGCGGCTCACCAAGGGCCGACCGCGCCACCAGCTGCTCATGCACCCCGACGACCTCGCGGCCCGCGGCCTGACGGACGGTGCGACGGTCAAGGTGACGTCGCGGGTCGGCACGGTGGAGGTCGACGTCCGGGCGACCGACGACGTGATGCCCGGCGTGGTGTCGCTCCCCCATGGCTACGGCCACGGGCGCGCCGGCGTACGACTCGGGGTGGCGGACCAGGTGCCCGGTGTCTCGATCAACGACCTCACCGATCCCGAACGGCTCGACGTCTCGGGCAACGCCGCACTGTCCGGCGTACCGGTCACGGTCGCGTAGCGTCGCCGTCCTTCATCGAGCGGTAGGCGACCCGGGCGCTGACCGCCCGCTCGAGCTCGCGGATCACGCTGGAGAAGAACTGGCGGCGGTAGGCGTCGTCGGTCACGGCGTAGACGGTGAAGTACAGCCCGCTGAACGCCGCGAGGAAGACCGACACCCGGACCAGCTCCTGGCTCAGCCGCGACCCGATCCAGTCACCGGCCGGGCCGGTCAACGGGTGCACCACGCCGTCGTTGGTCCACGAGCCGACCACCTCCGGATCCATCGCCACCACCCCGAAAACGATGAAGAACGCGAAGACCGCCAGCGCGAGCAGCAGCACCTGCACCGTCTGCGAGACCAGCAGCACCAGGACCAGGTTGGCCTTCTGGAGGCCCGTCACCTCGGCATCGACGGACCCGACCCGGTCCACCCGCGCCGCGATCGCTCCGGCCGCGGCCTCGAGCGGCGTGCCGCGGCAGGCGTCGAGGAGCTGCCGGCTGTCGACCTCGTCGTCGACGCTGTCGAGCTCCTCGGGCAGCCGGGTGAGCAGGAAGCCGACGGCCACCGCCGCGAACAGCAGCACCGTCACCCAGAGCACGCCGCCGTCGAGCGCCGCCGACACCTGCCACACCTCGGCGTTGATGAAGAGGAAGGTGATGAACAGGAGCAACAGCGGCAGCGCCCGGGTCACCAGGGGCACCAGCAGCCCGAGCGAGCGGAGCGTGCGCCGTACGGCCCAGCCGACGATCAGCCAGGCGCGCAGCGTCACCACGGCGTACGACGCCAGCACCACCCCTGCAGCACTGAGGGCGGCGCCGATCCCCGCGGCTGCGCTCAGCGGGACCGCGACCACGACGCCCACCACGGCGCCGACGAGGGCAGCGACCAGGACGACGGCGGCGACGCGCGGGCGACGCAGCCCCGCGGCCACCTTGGCCCGGTAGGAGTCGACGAAGTACGGCAGCCCGTGCGCGACGAACCAGTGCTCGGCAGGGTCGAGGGTCTCGCGCTCGGGCATCGGTCAGGCCCCGAGGATCTCGCGGGTCCGCTCGACGTCGTCGGCGATCGCCACCAGGAGGGCGTCGACACCGTCGAAGCGCACCATCCCCCGGATCCGGTCGACGAACACGACCTCGACCTCGACGCCGTACAGGTCGAGGTCGGTGCGGTCGAGCACGTAGGCCTCGACCCGCCGGTCCCGCAGCCCGTCGAACGTCGGGTTGGTGCCGACGCTGATCGCGGCGGGGTGCCGGACTCCCCCGTCGGCGTCGTCGAGGCGGCGCAGCCAGCCGGCGTAGACACCGTCGGCCGGCGCGGCGGCACCGGGCACGACCGGGACATTGGCTGTCGGAAAACCGAGGTCGCGACCGCGCTTGTCCCCCTCAGCCACCGCCCCGCGGGTGACGAACGGACGGCCGAGGGCCTCAGCGGCGCCGGCGACGTCGCCGGCGGCCAGGCAGGTCCGGACGTACGTCGACGACCACACCTGTGGTCCCCCGTCGAGCTCGACGGCCTCGAGCACGAAGTCCTGCTCGGCGCCGGCCTCGCGCAACGTCTGCCGGTCGCCGGCGGCGCGGTTGCCGAACCGGAAGTTCGCGCCGACCACGACCGCATTCGCGTGCAGGGCGCCGACCAGGATCCGATCGATGAACTCCTGGGGCGACCAGGCGGCGATCTCCCGCGAGAACGGGATCACCAGCACGCAGTCGACGCCGGCCTCCCCGAGCAGGCGCAGCCGCTCGTCGATCGTGGTGAGCGTCGGTGGCGCATGCTCGGGCCGGAGTACCGCGATCGGGTGCGGGTCGAAGGTGACCGCGACGACGGTGTCGACGCCCACCTCCTGCGCCACCTCGCGGGCCCGGCGCACGACGTGCTGGTGCCCCAGGTGCATCCCGTCGAAGTTGCCGACGGTGACCACCGTGCGCCCGAGTTCCTCAGGCACGTCCGCGAAGGCTCGCCACACTCGCACGACGGTCACCCTACTGATAGCGCTAGCCGACGAAGACCGCGGCCGGACGTGCCCGTCCGCCCTCGGGGCGGTAGAGCGCGAGGAACTCGCCGTCAGGGGCGAAGACGGCGGTCAGGTCGTCGAGGACGAGCGGCAGCGCTCGCCCGTAGCGGACCGCCTGGGCCTGCTCCGCATCCAGGTCGTACGACGGGAACGCCGCGCGGGCCGCGTCCGCCAGCGAGGTCACGGCCAGGTGGTCGAGGTCGGTGTTGGCGTCCTCCAGCGTGAACGGACCGACGGAGTGGCGTCGCAGTGACGTGAGGTGACCGCCGACGCCGAGCGCCGCACCGAGGTCGCGGGCGATCGCGCGGATGTAGGTGCCGCTGGAGCAGCGCACCCGCACCTCCAGGTCGAGGTAGTCCCCCTCACGCCGGAAGGCGCCGGCCTCGATGGCGTGGATGGTGACCGACCGCGGCTCGAGCTCGACCTCCTCGCCGGCCCGGGCGAGCGCGTAGGCACGTTTCCCGCCGACCTTGATCGCCGAGACGGTGGACGGCACCTGCTGGATGTCGCCCTCGAACGCGGCGAGGGCGCCTCGGACGTCCTCCTCGGTCACGTGCGCGGCCGACGTGGTCGCGGTGACCTCGCCCTCGGCGTCGTCAGTCGTCGTCGCGGCCCCCAGCCGGACGACGGCGGAGTACGTCTTCTCGGTGAGCATGAGGTGGCCGAGGAGCCGGGTGGCGCGCTCGGCTCCGAGGACCAGCACGCCGGTCGCCATCGGATCCAGCGTTCCGGCATGGCCCACCTTGCGCGTGCCGAGCGTGCGTCGTACTCGCGCCACGACGTCGTGCGACGTCATGCCGGCCGGCTTGTCGACGACGACAAGGCCGGAGGGTGCGCCCATCAGGCGTCGTCCTCGTCCTCTGCCTCGGAGATCTCGCGCGGCTTCTTGTACGGGTCGGGGTCACCGGCCGGCCGGGCGCCCTCGCGCGCGGCCGCGACGGCCGCGTCGGCCTCTCGGGCCTTCGCCAGCACCTCGTCGAGGTGACGCGCACCCTCGGGGAGCTCGTCAAGCTGGAACGCCAGCGTCGGAACCAGTCGCATCCCGAGCTGCTTCCCGACCTCCGAGCGCAGCACGCCCTTGGCGGACTCGAGCGCGACAGCCGTGGCGGCCTGCTCGTCCTCGTCGCCGAGGACCGTGTAGTAGATCGTGGCGTGCTGGCTGTCACCGGACAGTCGGACGTCGGTCACGGTGATGAACCCGAGCCGGGGGTCCTTGATCCGTCGCTCGAGCATCTCGGCGACGATCACCTGGATCCGGTCGGCGATCTTGCGCACGCGGGGGCTGGCCATTCTCAGTTTCCTCCTGCGCCGAGTCGGCGCATCTCTGCACGGCCTGACTGTCGAGTCGGCGCTTCTCTGCAACGTACCCGTGCAGAGATGCGCCGACTCGGCGGTGGTCAGCTCCGCGGGATCTCCTTCATCTCGAAGGCCTCGACGATGTCGCCTTCCTTGACGTCCTGGAAGTTCTTGAGCACGAGACCGCACTCGAAGCCTTCCCGGACCTCCGACGCGTCGTCCTTCTCCCGCTTGAGCGAGGCCAGGTCGAGGTTGTCGGCGATGACCGCACCGTCGCGGAGCACGCGCACCTTGGCGTTGCGTCGGATGACGCCGCCGATGACCATGCAGCCCGCGATGTTGCCGATCTTCGACGAGCGGAAGATCGCGCGGATCTCCGCCTGGCCGAGGGTCGACTCCTCGAACTCCGGCTTGAGCATGCCCTTGAGAGCGGCCTCGATCTCCTCGATCGCCTGGTAGATGACCGAGTAGTACTTGATCTCCACGCCCTCGCGGTCGGCGAGCTCGGAGGCCTTGCCCTGAGCCCGGACGTTGAAGCCGATGATGATCGCGTCGGACGCGGCCGCCAGGTTGACGTTGGCCTCGGTGATCGCACCGACACCACGGTCGATGACCCGCAGCGACACCTCGTCGCCGACCTCGAGCGCGGCGAGCGCGTCCTCGAGAGCCTCGACAGAACCGGACACGTCGCCCTTGAGGATGAGGTTGAGCTCCTGGCTCTCGCCCTTCTCCATGGAGGCCATGAAGTCCTCGAGAGTACGACGCACGCGGCGCTTCGCCTGCAGAGCTGCCCGCTCGCGAGCCTCCCGCTTCTCGGCGATCTGGCGCGCCATCCGGTCGTCCTCGACCACGATGAAGTTCTGACCGGCGCCGGGCACCGAGGACAGACCGAGCACCTGGGCAGGGCGACCGGGGTCGGCCTCCGTGAGCTCCTCGCCGTGCTCGTCGAGCATCGCCCGCACCCGGCCGTAGGCCGGACCGGCGACGATCGAGTCACCGACACGCAGCGTGCCGCGCTGGACCAGGATCGTGGCGACCGGACCGCGACCGCGGTCCAGGTGCGCCTCGACCACGAGGCCCTGGGCGTCCTGCGTCGGGTTGGCCCGCAGGTCCAAGGACGCGTCCGCAGTCAGGACGACCGCCTCGAGCAGCTTGTCGAGGTTGAGCCCGGCCTTGGCCGAGACGTCGACGAACATCGCGTCGCCGCCGTACTCCTCGGGCACCAGGCCGTACTCGGTCAGCTGTCCACGGACCTTGGTCGGGTCCGCCTCCGGCTTGTCGATCTTGTTGACCGCGACCACGATCGGCACACCGGCCGCCTTGGCGTGGTTGAGCGCCTCGACCGTCTGCGGCATCACGCCGTCGTCGGCCGCGACCACGAGGATCGCGATGTCCGAGGACTGCGACCCACGAGCACGCATGGCGGTGAACGCCTCGTGACCCGGCGTGTCGATGAAGCTGATCCGGCGGTCGTTGCCGTCGACCTCGGTGTGCACCTGGTAGGCACCGATGTGCTGGGTGATGCCACCGGCCTCGCCCGCGACCACGTTGGCGCCGCGGAGCGCGTCGAGGAGCTTGGTCTTGCCGTGGTCGACGTGACCCATGACGGTCACGACCGGCGGTCGGATGACCAGGTCGGACTCGTCGCCCTCGTCGGCACCGAACTCCAGGTCGAACGACTCGAGCAGCTCGCGGTCCTCGTCCTCCGGAGAGACGATCTCGACCTTGTAGTTGAGCTCGTCACCGAGCAGCTCCAGGGTCTCGTCACCCACCGACTGGGTCGCGGTGACCATCTCGCCGATGTGGAAGAGCATCTGCACGAGCGACGCTGCGTCGACGCCGATCTTGTCGGCGAAGTCGGTCAGCGAGGACCCACGAGCGAGACGCACGGTCTCGCCGTTGCCCTTGCGGACCCGCATGCCGCCGATGGTCGGGGCCTCCATGGCCTCGAACTCCTGGCGACGCGCGCGCTTCGACTTGCGGCCACGACGGGCGGGACCGCCCGGACGACCGAACGCACCCTGGGTCTGGCCACGCTGACCGGGACGACCGCCACCGGGACGGCCGCCGCCACCGGGGCCGAAGCCGCCGGGGCCACCACCGGGACCGCCACGACCGGGCGCGCCACCGGGGCCGCCACGACCGGGCGCGCCGGCGCCGACGCCACCGCGACCGGGAGCACCACCGCGGGCACCCGGACCGCCGGGGCCACCGGGACCGCCGCGGCCGGGGCCGCGACCGCCGGGACCCTGGCCGAACGTCGCCGGGTTCTTCGGCATCATCGCCGGGTTGGGGCGCGGCATGCCGGGACGACCCGGGCCGGCGGGCGGACGCGGGCCGGCCGGGCCGGCGTCACCCTCACGCGGCGGCGGGGCGGGACGTCGTCCCATGCCCTGGCTCGAGGCGAAGGGGTTGTTGCCCGGACGCGGCGAGCCGCTGGGCTTGCCGACCGGCCGGGGCGCGGGCGCCTTCGGCGTGGGCGGCTTGGGAGCGGCCGGCTTCGGGGCCGACGGCGTCGCCGTGCTCTCGGTCGGGGCCTCGGGCTCCTCCGGCGCTGCCGGAGGCTCGACCTCCGGAGCGACGGGAGCGGGCGTCGGGGCAGGCGCGGCAGCGGCCGGCTCCTCGACGGGAGCGGCCGGCTCCGGCTCCGGCGCAGGCGCCTTCGGCTTGGGGCCGGGCTTCGGTGCGGCCCTCTTGGCCGCCGGCTCGGCGGCCGGCTCGGCAGCAGGCTTCATCCGCGCCTGAAGCTCGGCACCGTAGGTGTCCTCGAACTTCTTGACGGCGGGCAGCTCGATGCTCGAGGAAGCAGTCTTGGCGAACTCGCCGATAGCGCCGAGCTTCTCCAGCGCTTCCTTGCTGGGGATGCCGTACTTCTTGGCGAGTTCGGAAACTCGGGTCTTGGCCACGTCTCTCCTTCTGGCCCAAGACCCTTGTTCGGGGAAGTCTCAGACCGTTGGTGGATGTTGCAGAACGAACTTGCTCATCGCGAGGTACTCATCGAGTGCTCATGAGCTGCTGCTCCAGTCTCTTTCGGTCGGTCAGTGCTGGTTGTGGTGCGAGGCGAGGTGCTCACCTACCGGTGCGCTGGACAACCCACCCTCGACCCGTAAGGCGCGGGAGAAGGCTTTCCGGCGTACCGCGAGGTCGTAGCACCCCGGAGTGGGGTGCACGTGCGCTCCCCGTCCGGGTGCGGTGCCGTCGGGATCGGGTACGACGACCGCATGGCCGTTCGCGTCCGAGCCGGCGGTCACCCGCAACAACTCGCTTCTGGCGGCCCGCTTCCGGCATCCGATGCACGTCCGGACCGGCCCCTCAGGAAGGGAATCGTCCGGCGACGTCGAGATATTCCGTCGGCTTGCCACCAGCGGGCAACTCTACCTGCTGCGGCCACTACTTTCCGAAACCGGGCCACCTAGCCTGGTAGCCATGACCGACGTCCATTGCGCGGCGACGCTGCTGCTGGTGCCCGCCGGCCTCGCCGCGGACCTCGGTCCGGCCCTGGGGCCTTTCGCAGCCTGGGGCGCCGTTGCGGCGCTCGTAGGTCGCGATGATGGTCCCGTCCTCGAGGCTGTACTCCATGGTCCCGTCCGCACGGACGGTCGCGTAGCCGTACAGCGTCTGCTGCGCCTCGGCCAAGGGCCAGTCCTCCGGGGCGCCCTGCCCCGCGCCGGTCTCGACGCCCGGACCGTCGTCGGTACGACGCCACGTCCCGTCGCCGACCCACAGCCACTCCATGCCGCAGTGCACGTACATCGGCTCGTGGTAGCGCACGTCCACCTCGGGCTCCTCGCCGTAGCGTGACCAGCTCGACCGTCTCCGGCTCCAGCGGATCGGCCGCGCCAGGAAGATCCGTCCCCGCGGGCCAGGTGGAGACGGCGACCCCGCCGCGCTCGGCCACCATCACCAGCACCCGCCCGTCGTCCGTGCCCGCGATCGACCACGCCGGATCGCCTGGAGGTCGTCGGCACTGATGCTCGCGACCACCGTCGAGCCGACGACGCCGAGGCCCGAGATCGAGTAGGCGTCCCGCAGCAGCGGCACGTCCATCCGGGTCCAGGTGGTGCCACCGTCCCCGGAGCGCCACAGCGCGGCCTTGCCACCGATGCGTCCGGACGCGAGCAGGCCACCGTCCACGGCGACCACGTCGCCGACGTACGACTCGTCGTCGTAGCCCTGGTAGTCCGGGACGTCGGGGAGGGACACCTCCTCGAACGTGCTTCCGTCCTCGCTGGTCCAGATCCGGGCCTCGAACCCGCCCGCGCCGGCGTTGCCGAGCGCGAACCAGCTGCCGTCGACCGAGACGTCGCCGGCGAGGTGCTCCGTGCTCCACCGACCGCCCGCCTCAGGTTCCGAGCCTCACTCTGCCGGGCGGGGTTCCTCGTCCGAGTGGATGTCGATCCGCCATCCCGTCAGCCGCGCGGCGAGCCGGGCGTTCTGGCCCTCCTTGCCGATCGCGAGCGACAGCTGGAAGTCCGGCACGACGACCCGTGCCGACCTCGTGTCCGGGTCGACGACGGTGACCGAGCTGACCTGCGCCGGCGACAGGGCGTGCGCCACGAGCTCGGCCGGGTCGTCCGACCAGTCGACGATGTCGATCTTCTCGCCGTGGAGCTCGGACATCACCGAGCGCACCCGCTGGCCCATCGGGCCGATGCAGGCACCCTTCGGGTTGACGCCGGCGACGGTCGACTTGACGGCCATCTTGGTGCGATGGCCGGCCTCGCGAGCGATCGCGGCGATCTCGACGGTGCCGTCGGCGATCTCCGGGACCTCCAGCGCGAACAGCTTCTTCACCAGGTTCGGGTGCGACCGGGAGAGGGTGATCTGCGGGCCGCGCATCCCCTTGCGGACCGACACCACCAGGCACTTGATCCGGGTGCCGTGCCGGTAGTCCTCGCCGGGGACCCGCTCGCTCACCGGCAGCGTCCCCTCGATCTTGCCGAGGTCGACCAGCACGTCGTCGGGGTTGCGTCCCTGCTGGATGACGCCGGAGATGATGTCGCCCTCCTTGCCGGAGAACTCGCCGTACTTGATCTCGTCCTCGGCGTCGCGCAGCCGCTGGAGCATGATCTGCTTCGCCGTCGTCGCGGCGATCCGGCCGAACCCGTCGGGGGTGTCGTCGTACTCCCCGATCTTGTTGCCCTCGTCGTCGAGCTCGGCGGCGAGCACGGTCACGTGACCGGTCTTGCGGTCGAGCTCGACCCGCGCCTGCTCCTGCGCTCCCGGCGTCTTGTGGTACGCCGTCAGCAGCGCCTGCTCGATCGCCTCGACGAGGACCTCGAACTTGATCTCCTTCTCGCGCTCCAGCATCCGCAGGATGTTCAGGTCGATGTCCATCAGTCTTTGCCCTTCCGGTTGAACTCGATCTGGACGAGCGCCTTCGTCACGTCCGCGTAGGGCACTGTTCGCGTGGTCCCGTCGATGTCGAGGGAGACCTGCTCCTCGTCGGAGTCACCGATCCGACCGGTCACCACGGAGCCGTCGCCCAGCGTGACCTTGACCAGCCGGGACCGGTTGCGCCGCCAGTGGCGCGGCTCCGTGAGCGGCCGGTCGACACCGCGGGAGGTCACCTCGAGCGTGTAGGGGTGCTCCCCCATCGCCTCAGAGGCGTCGATGACGTCGTTGATCGCGCGGGTCGCCGCGGCAACGTCGTCGAGGGTCACGCCGCCGTCGGTGTCGATCGCGATCCGCAGCACCCGACGCTTGCCTGCGGGAGTCAGCTCCACCGCCTCGACATCGAGGCCCAGCTCCTCCAGCGGGCCGGACACGGCCTCCGACACGGCCGCGACGGTCGCATCTGCTCCGGGGCGCTGGCTCGAGCTCATGGGTGAGACCCCCGTGTCCTGTTGTGGCGAAGCGGTTGTGGTGCTGCGGCCCATCTGAATATCTCCAGCCACGATACCGGCTGTAACCTCACCGGGTGCCCAGCCCTCCCCCGCGCGCGTCCCGGCGCGCCGTCCTGACCGGCGGCACGGTCGTGGGCGCCGCTCTCCTGGCCACGGCAGGCTGCGGCGTGCGGCAGACCGAGGGATCCGCCGGCGCGGCGGTCCTCGACACGACCGCCCCCGCGGTCGACGCCGACACCGACCTCGTGGAGGCGGTCGCCGGACAGCTGACGACCGCGCTGGACCTGGCCGTGGCCACCGGCGCAGCGGTCCCCGCGCTGCGGCCGCTCAGCCGGCGCCTGGCCTCGCTGCACCGGGCGCACCTCGGCGAGCTCAGCCGCCCCGACGACGACGCGGGCGGCAAGGTCAAGGGCAGCCCGGAGACGGCTAAGGCCCGGCTGCTGCGGGCCGAGCAGAAGCTCCAGCGCGAGCTCGTGCAGGCCGCGCTCGACGCCGAGAGCGGGGCGCTCGCCCAGGTCTTCGCGTCGATGGCTGCCGCTGTCGCCCAGGAGCTGGCGGTGAGCGGATGACCGCGGGGACGCCGGCCGACGCTCTCCAGACCGCGCTGGCGGCGGAGCACGCCGCCGTCTTCGTGTACGGCGCGCTGGGCGGCCAGACCTCTCGGACCGCGAGCCCGACGCTGTACGGCGCCATCACCGACGCCTACGTGACGCACCGCGACCGCCGCGACGAGCTGATCGCGCTGCTCGAGTCAGACGGCCACGAGCCGGTCGCGGCCGAGCCGGGCTACGACCTGCCCGCGGACCTCTCCACGTCGACCGCCGTCTCCGACCGCGCGCTCGCGCTCGAGCGGGCGTGCGCAGCGACGTACGCCTTCGTCGTCGCCTCGACCCGCGACACGGACCGGACGTGGGCTGTCGCCGCCCTCGTCGACGCCGCCGTCCGGGAGCTGGGCTTCGGCGGCAGGCCCGAGCGCCTGCCCGGCCTGTAGGCGCGGTCCTGACACGGCGGTCGCCGGGCCGTGAAAAATGCGAAGCGGTCCGTGACCTCCGACTTCGGGGAACTCCCGAGACGTCCCCCGAAGCTCGGAGGTCACGGACCGCTCATGACCGGGGACAACGGCCATCGCAGGCGCCGGTGAGGTGGGGCTCACCGACCGCTGTGCACGATCATGCAACGAACCGCAGTCCGAGTGCCCAATCCTGCGATCCTCATAAAAGTGCAGTGCACGAACCTGCAATCCCGAGCGGGCCGGGGCCCGCCCTCCTCAGCCGCGGTAGGCGGCCCACATCGACTGTGCTCGCGACGCCTGACCGGGGCTGAACTCGGTGTAGCAGGAGTCGTAGCTGTAGTCCATGTAGTTGTGGATCGGGTCGAGGCCGGGCAGCTCGCACGAGTCGCGGCCCGCGGGACAGCCGGACGTCGGGCTGCTCTGGGCGGGCGTGTCCGCGACCTCGTCGTTCAGCTCGGTGCAGCCGCCCTGGAACGTGTGGTAGAGCCCGAACCAGTGACCGGCCTCGTGGGTCGCGGTCTCACCCAGGTCGTAGTTGGCGATGCCCCCGCCCGGGAGCGAGTCGTAGTGCACGCGGATGCCGTCGATCCCACCGTTCCGCTGGTAGTCCCACGGGAAGGTCGCGATGCCGAGGTACTTGAAGTCGACCAGCCAGATGTTGAGCGCGTTGGCGCCGCCCTGCCGGGTCGCCTTGCGGTACTTCGAGCTCGCGTGGTCCTGGTGCCAGGCGTCGTTGTAGAAGCGGTCGGTGCCGGCCAGGGAGAAAGAGAAGCCCGTGTCCGCGGCATCCGGCGACTCGCCACCGGCGAAGGTCTCGTTGAGCACGTCGATCTGGTCGGCGATCTGGGCGTCAGTCACGTCCCCGGTGCCGTCCGATGCCGCCATCACGTGCACGTAGACCGGGACCGACACGGACCTGTTGCGCAGCTCCGCCCTGGTTACTCCCTGGGCGCGCAGGCGGGCCTTGGTCTTGCGGGCGATCGCGCGCTGCTCCCGCGGCGACACGTCGCGGTGGTCGACGCCGTGGCCGCCCCGGGCAGAGGCACCGTGCCCCTCGCCCTCGACGCAGGCGCTGACCCGGTCGTCGACGGGTCGGGCCTGGGAAGGCGCCGCGAGTGCGACGTTGATCGAGGTGGCTCCGACCACCATCGCAAGAGTGAGCAGCTTTGTGATCCGCATCGGTGGTGCGACCTCCCGAGTTCAAGATCGCCCTGGTTGGGCGAAGATCCTCGTGCATCTTCCGGCCGCGGGGCCTGGATGCGCAAGAACCATTCGCCAGCGACTTCTGGTCAGCGCCAGTCGCGGAGGAGATCCGGGATGTCGGCGAGGCTATGGGCGACGGCGTCCGGCTCGCCCTCGGTGTGCCCGACCTGTTCCGGCGGGATCGCCGAGTGCGGGACGTGGATCGCCCGCATGCCCGCGTTGTGAGCGCCCCAGACGTCGTCGTACAGCCGGTCACCGACGTAGACGCAGCGGGCGGGGTCGCTCACCCCGACCGCCTCCATCGCGGCGGCGAACGCGTGCGGCGACGGCTTCGTCCACGGGACCTCGCTCGAGTAGACGTCACCGTCGAGCAGGTGGGCGACGCCGTCGCGCTCGAAGAACCCGACGTGCCATTCCCGCGGCCAGACGGTGTTGGAGAGGACGCCGACCTTGATGCCCTCACCCCGCAGCCACTCCCACAGCGGTCGCACCTCGGGGTCGGTCTCGGTGTGCGGCACCCAGAACTCGTAGTAGGCCGTCAGCAGCTCCGGGTCGTGCTCGAGGCCCGCCACCGTGAACAGGTCGGCAATGGTCGCGCTCTGCTGGTGGTCGCGACTCCTCCCCCAGATCGTGCTGCCGGCCTCGTGCAGCCGTCGGGCATGGAGGTGGCGGTCGTCCTCCGGGTCGGGGGTGGCGACGACGGCCGCCGCCAGCGCCAGCGACTCGGCGTGGAAGTCGATGTCGTGCCAGCGGGTGAGGGTGCCGCCCCAGTCGAAGATGACGGCGTCGATCACGCGCGCACCACTCCGGCCAGGTGGTGGGCCGCCTCGGCGACCGGGACGTCGGTGCGCTCTCCGGTGCGGCGGTCCTTGACCTCGACCACGCCGTCGGCGAGGCCGCGACCGACGGTCACGATCGTCGGTACGCCGATCATCTCGGCGTCCTTGAACTTCACGCCGGGGCTGATCTTGCCGACCCGGTCGTCGTAGAGGACGTCGAGCCCCTGGGCGGTCAGGTCCTGCGCAAGCTGCTCGGCCGCGGCGAAGACCGCCTCGTCCTTGCCGGCAGCCACCACGTGCACGTCGTACGGCGCGACGTTGCGCGGCCAGCACAGGCCGATGTCGTCGAGAGTGTTCTCCGCGATCGCGGCCACGCCGCGCGAGGGCCCGATGCCGTAGGAGCCCATGGTGACGGTGACCAGCTTCCCGTTCTCGTCGAGCACCTTCAGGTCGAGGGCGTCGGCGTACTTGCGGCCGAGCTGGAAGATGTGGCCCATCTCGATGCCGCGCGCCGACTCCAGCGTGCCGTCGTCACAGCGCGGGCAGGCGTCGCCGTCGCGGACGTCGGCGGCCTCGATCGTGCCGTCGGGCGTGAAGTCGCGCCCCGCGACCAGGTCGATGACGTGGCTGCCGTCGACGTTCGCGCCGGTCACCCACCGGGTGCCGGTCACCACCCGGGGGTCGACGAGGAAGCGGATCCCGCTCTCGCTCTCGGTCCCCAGCGCCTCGGGGCCGATGTAGCCCTTGACCAGGTCGGGGTGCTTCTTAAGGTCCTCGTCATCCATCGGCTGGACCTCGAGCGGCTCGAGCTGACCGCCGAGGCGCTTGAGGTCGACCTCCCGGTCACCGGGCAGGCCGATGGCGAGGGGCTCCGTCGTGCCGTCGGGGTGGACGAGCTTCACCAGGACGTTCTTCAAGGTGTCGCCGGCCGTCCAGGGCCGGTCGTCGCGCGAGAACTTCTCGTTGAGGTGGTCGACGAGGGTGGCGATCGTGGGTGTGTCCGGCGTCGCCTCGGCGTGCGCTGCCGGCGCGTCGTCGAACGGCTGGGGTGCGGGCGCCCGCACCTCGACCGCCTCGACGTTCGCGGCGTAGTCGCAGTGGGTGCAGCGGACGTAGGTGTCCTCCCCCACCTCGGCGGTCGCGAGGAACTCCTCGGACTTCGAGCCGCCCATCGCGCCCGAGGTGGCCTTGACGATGACGTAGTCGAACCCGAGCCGGTCGAAGATCCGGATGTAGGCGTCGCGGTGCGCCTGGTAGCTCGCGTCCAGCCCGGCGTCGTCGACGTCGAACGAGTAGGAGTCCTTCATCGTGAACTCACGGCCGCGGAGCAGGCCGGCCCGGGGGCGCGCCTCGTCGCGGTACTTCGTCTGGATCTGGTAGATCGAGAGCGGCAGGTCCTTGTAGGAGCCGTAGAGGTCCTTCACCAGGAGCGTGAACATCTCCTCGTGCGTCGGACCGAGGAGGTAGTCGGCGTCCTTGCGGTCCTTGAGCCGGAAGATGTTGGGGCCGTACTCGGTCCAGCGACCCGTGGCCTCGTAGGGCTCGCGCGGCAGCAGCGCGGGGAACGAGACCTCCTGGGCGCCGATGGCGTCCATCTCCTCACGGATGATCGCCTCGATCCTCCGCAGCACCCGCAGGCCGAGCGGGAGCCAGGTGTAGATGCCGGGGGCGGCGCGGCGGATGTAGCCGGCCCGGACGAGGAGCCGGTGGCTCGGCACCTCGGCGTCCGCAGGATCCTCGCGAAGGGTGCGGACGAACAGGGTCGACATCCGGGAGATCATGCGCACAGGGTAGGCGGGCCCCTCCGTGCTCAGGAAACCAGTTCCCGCCTCCGGCCACGCCCCCGCGCCGGGGCCGGCCGCCTCAGCCGCGCCCTGCCCGCCACGCGCCGCGGATGAGCGGCAGCTGGAGCGGCAGCCGGGCGAGCGTCACCGCCTGGAACGCACGGTTGGAGCCCTTGCTCGCATCGACAGCCATCTGCACGTTGCCGGGGAAGACGCCGACGAGCAAGGCGGCGCTGGCCAGTCCGGCCGCGCGGCGCGTCGACGGCAGGAGAAGGCCGACGGCGCAGAGCAGCTCGACGACGCCCGAGCCGACGATGACCTCCCGGTGCGCCGGCACCCACGACGGCATCAGCGGCTCGAACACCTCGGGCTTGACCAGGTGGACGGTGCCCGATGCGAGGAAGGCACCGACGACGATCTTGGCGTCGAGGCGCAGAGGTGTGGACAAGGAGCTCTCCTTCTAGAACATGACGGTGGCGAACCGGGTCGTCTCCCGGAAGCCGACGCGCTCGTAGGCCCGGCGGGCCGGCGCGTTCCACTCGTTGACGTACAGCGAGACCGCGGGCGAGATCCGCTCCCTCACCAGGGCGACCACGGCCGCCATCCCGGCCGAGGCGAGGCCCTCGCCGCGCCGGTGGGGCGGGACCCACACACCCTGGATCTGCGCCGCGTCCGGCGTCGCACACGCCACCTCGGCCTTGAACACGAGCTCGCCCCGGTCGAAGCGGGCGAAGGACCAGCCGCGGCTGATCAGCTGCACGACCCGGGTCCGGTAGAGCTCGGACCCGCCCCCGATCTCGGGCGACACCCCCACCTCCTCGGTGTACATCGCGACACAGGCCGGGTAGAGGGCGTCGAGGTCGGTCCGGGCGGTCACCCGGACCGCGGGGTCCGGCGCCACCCGCGGGGGTTCGGCGATGACGAGGTGGCGCTGGTCCCAGCGCGTGTCCCGCGGCCGCCCCCACGACCCGCCGATGGTGTTCCAGAACGGGATGACCGCTTCCTGCGGGCCCACGACGGTCGACGCCGTACGACGGCGCGCGAGCGCGCGCTCCGCGAACACGACCGCGTCCTCCGGGCTGGCCTGGACCGGCACCAGGTTGGCCGCGACATGACACGCAGCGACCAGTCGGCCGCCGTCGAAGCGGCCCCACATCTCGCCACCGAGCCAGCGCGGCTCGAGGCTGGTCGTGTGGGCGCGGTGGATCGCGAACACGTTGACGACAGGGTCCTGGTTGGCGAGCGCCAGGAACTCCTCCAGGTCGGCCGCCGCGAGGACACGCACTCCGTGGCGGGTCGTCAGCACGGGGCGAGCCTACGACGTCATCCTGGTCCCGGGTCATAGCCGTCCGGCTAGATTTCTGCCAGCCCCTTGGAAAGTTCTGATGCCCGTCCACACTCCGCGCGGCCGCCGCCTGCTCGCGACCGGCCTCGCGCTCGCCGTGCTCGCCCTGACGTCGGCCGACGCGGCACGGTCAGCACTGGACCCACCGGCTCCCGCCACGGTCCGCGACGCCTGCGGGCCGGTCCTGGCAAAGCCGGGGGTCGGGACCTGGCAGTGCACCTTCGTCGACGAGTTCCACGGCAGCTCCCTCGACACCGAGAAGTGGATCACCCAGGACACCGCCCGGACCGGCTTCAAGACCGGCCTCACCTGCTACCGCGGGGCCGACAACGTCGCCGTCAGCTCGGGCGCGCTGCTGTTGGAGGCACGGGACGAGGGCGTCCCGCTCAACTGCGACAACCCCTACGGCGTGCTCCGCACCCGTTACACCGGCGGCCTGGTGAGCACCCGTGGCCACTTCTCGCAGGTCTACGGCCGGTTCGAGGTGCGGGCGAAGTGGCCCTCCGCCACCGAGCCCGGTCTGCACGGCACCTTCTGGATGTTCCCGTCGAACCCGACCTACGGGCGGTGGCCGGCCTCGGGTGAGATCGACATCGCCGAGTGGTGGTCCAACGACCCGACGCTGGTCCTGCCGTCCCTCCACTACAACGGCCGCAGCTTCCATGCCGACTCGGGCTGGAGCTGCCGGGTCGACGACCCGAGCACCTTCCACACCTATGCGGTCGAGTGGTACCCGACCGGCATGCGCTTCTTCATCGACGGCTCGATGTGCTTCAGCAGGCTCTGGGCGCCGGACCACCCCCACGTGCCGCCCCAGCCGTTCGACCACCCGTTCAGCATGATCCTCAACATGGGCGTCGGCACGTCGTCGGGCACCAATCCGGTGTCGCCCACGACCCCGCTGCCGGCGACCCTCACCGTGGATCACGCCAAGGCATGGCGGTGATGGCCCCCGATCGCCGATCTGTCGAGGCCCCACGAGATCCTGACCGATCGGTCAGGTGACGAGCGGGTCAACTGACCGCTAACGTCTCCCACCGCGCGATGTCCTCGGGCCACGTCGCGCAGGGCCGTGGCGCTGTCACGGGTGCGGTGGGCCCGCCTGGCCCTGGGGGGATCGACTCCGATGCGTCCTACCATCCGACCTGTCCGCCGCCTGCTCGTCGGCGCGGCGCTGCTCACCGTTGCGGCCGTCGTGCCGCTGAGCTCCACCGACGACCCGGTGACGGCACGCGTCGCCGCCACCGTCGCGTCCGACGCCTGCGGGCCGGTCCGGTTCAAGGCCAACGGCACGGCGTGGACCTGCACCTTCGTCGACCGCTTCGACGGCACCACGCTCGACACGAGCAAGTGGAGCGTCCAGAAGACCTCGATCGCGGGCTTCCGGACGGGGAGGACCTGCTACACGGCCTCCCCGAGGAACGTGTCGGTGCGCGACGGCGGGCTGCACCTCGTCGCCGTCGAGGGTCCGCGGATCGTCTGCCGGAACCCGTTGGACAACTTCGGCACCCGCTACACCGGTGGCATGGTGGGCACCCGTGGCAACTTCTCCCAGGCCTACGGCCGCTTCGAGGTGCGGGCCATGTACCCGACCGCGCAGGTCTCCGGCGTCCACGGCGGATTCTGGATGTATCCCCGCGAGCACACTTACGGCATCTGGCCGTACTCGGGTGAGATCGACGTCGCCGAGTGGTGGTCCAGCGACCCGACCCTGGTGCTGCCGTCTCTGCACTACAAGGGCCGCGATCCCGACGCAGACTCAGGCTGGAGCTGCCGGGTCGCGGACGTGAGCACCTTCCACACCTACGCAGTCGAGTGGTACCGCACGACGATGCGGTTCTTCATCGACGGCGCGATGTGCTGGGAGCGCTCGTGGCAACCGGACGCGCCGCTCGTCGCGCCGCAGCCGTTCGACCGCCCGTTCAGCATGATCCTCAACATGGGCGTCGGCACAGCCACGGGCGTCAACAAGATCACGGCGCGCACGCCGTTCCCCGCGACGTACGTCGTCGACTACGCCAAGGCCTGGCGATGACCGAGAGGCGGTCCGACGTGCTCACGTCTGTTCGTCGAACGTCACGCGTGCTCGCAGCAACCGCACTCGTCGGGATCGCCGGACTCGCGCCGCTCCAGGCCGGCTCGTCGCCGGGAGGTGCCGCTGCCGCGGTGGTCGCCTCCGACGTCTGCGGCGCCGTCCTGCCCAAGGCCGACGGCACCACGTGGAGCTGTTCGTTCGTCGACAACTTCGACGGCTCGGCCCTCGACACCACCAGGTGGGGCATCCAGCAGACGGCGCTGACCGGGTTCCGGACCGGCCAGACCTGTTACACGGCGTCGACGAAGAACATCGCCCTCCGGCGCGGAGCGCTGGAGCTCACTGCCCGCGCGGAGAAGGGCCGGTTCAGCTGCCAGAGCCCGTCCGGTGACTTCACCACCAGCTACACCGGCGGCATGATCGGCACCCGCGGCAGGTTCTCCCAGGCCTTCGGCCGGTTCGAGGTGCGCGCCAAGTTCCCGACCGCCCGCACGGCGGGCGTGCACGGCGGCTTCTGGATGAACCCCGACGGCAACACCTACGGACCCTGGCCCGCCTCCGGCGAGATCGACGTCGCCGAGTGGTGGTCCAACGAACCGACGCTCGTGCTGCCGTCCCTCCACTACAACGGCTCCGACAGCAGCACCGACTCCGGCTGGGGCTGCCGGGTGCCCGACGTCAGCGTCTACCACACCTACACCGTGGAGTGGCTTCCCACCGGGATGAGGTTCTTCATCGACGGCGGCCTGTGCTTCGCACGCACCTGGACGCCCGACAGCCCGCTGATCGCGCCGCAGCCCTTCGACAAGCCGTTCACGATGATCCTCAACATGGGCGTCGGCACCGCGACCGGTATCAACGCAGTGTCGTCCACGGCGCCCCTCCCGGCGGTCTACTCGGTCGACTACGCGAAGGCGTGGCGCTGAACCAGCCCCCGGTCGGTCGACGCGCCTGCGTGCGTAACACTTCGATCGGCGATACGTTCGTCCTGACGTGACATCTCGTGTCCCTGTCACGTGAGTTTGTTCGGACGGGCCCCGGCGCGCTGCGGGCCTCTGCTGTTCCCTGGGGGTTCGTACCATGCGGAAAACTGTCGGCACTCTTCAACGCCTGCTGATCGGTGCGACTCTGGTCGGAGCGGCGGCGCTCGCCCCGCTGCCGGCCGGTGCACCGACCGAACCTGCGGCGGCCTCCGTCCTCGCGCGCGACGCGTGCGGCCCGATCCTGAAGAAGTGGAACGGCACCCGGTGGAGGTGCTCGTTCGTCGACAACTTCAACGGCCGTCAGCTCGACCGGGACAAGTGGGGCGTCCAGGAGTCACAGCGGAGTCGGTTCTCGACCGGCATGACCTGCTACATGGACTCCCCCAAGAACATCAAGGTCCGCCAGGGCAAGCTGCGGCTGATCACGCTGAAGAGGTCTTGGCTCCTGTGCGGCGCATACAAGGCGTTCATCACCCGCTTCACCGGCGGCATGATCGGCACCAAGGGTCACTTCTCGCAGACGTACGGCCGATTCGAGATCCGCGCGAAATTCCCGCCGACGAAGGAGGGCGGCCTGCACGGCGGGTTCTGGATGTACCCGATCGAGAAGACCTACGGCCAGTGGCCGGAGTCGGGTGAGATGGACGTCGCCGAGTGGTGGTCCTACACCCCGCACGTGGTCCTGTCCGCCCTGCACTACGACGGTCGGACCAAGGCTGAAGACTCCAGCAAGAGGTGCCGGACCAGGACTCCCGCACGGTTCCACCGCTACTCGGTCCTGTGGCGTCCGACGATGATGCGGTTCTACATCGACGGTCGCGAGTGCTTCCGCCGGGCCTGGGAACCCGATGCCCCGCAGAAGCGGCCGCAGCCGTTCGACCACCCGTTCAGCATGATCCTCAACATGGGGGTGACCGAGTACACCCGTGACGCCAAGATCACCAACAAGACCGAGTTCCCCTCGGCGTTCGTGGTCGACTACGCCAAGGCGTGGCGCTGACCGTCAGGAGATCGTGACCGAGGGCTCCGCGCCCTCGACCGGCTCCATCGACTCGGCGATCCGCATCGCCTCCTCGATCAGCGTCTCCACGATCTGCGACTCCGGCACGGTCTTGATGACCTCGCCCTTGACGAAGATCTGGCCCTTGCCGTTGCCGGACGCGACACCGAGGTCGGCCTCGCGGGCCTCCCCCGGGCCGTTGACGACGCAGCCCATGACGGCGACCCGCAGCGGGACCTCCATGCCCTCGAGGCCGGCGGTCACCTGCTCGGCGAGGGTGTAGACGTCGACCTGGGCGCGGCCGCAGCTCGGGCACGAGACGATCTCGAGCTTGCGCTCACGCAGGTTGAGCGACTGCAGGATCTGGAGGCCGACCTTGACCTCCTCGACCGGGGGTGCCGAGAGCGAGACCCGGATGGTGTCGCCGATGCCGCGGGACAGCAGGGCGCCGAACGCGGTGGCCGACTTGATCGTGCCCTGGAAGGCCGGACCGGCCTCGGTGACGCCGAGGTGCAGCGGCCAGTCACCCTGCTCCGCGAGCAGCTCGTAGGCGCGCACCATGACGACCGGGTCGTTGTGCTTGACCGAGATCTTGAAGTCGTGGAAGTCGTGCTCCTCGAAGAGGCTCGCCTCCCAGACCGCCGACTCGACGAGCGCCTCGGGCGTCGCCTTGCCGTACTTCTCCAGCAGCCGCTTGTCGAGCGAGCCCGCGTTGACGCCGATCCGGATGCTGGTGCCGCGGTCGTTGGCGGCCCGGGCGATCTCCTTGATCTGGTCGTCGAACTTCTTGATGTTGCCGGGGTTGACGCGGACGGCGGCGCAGCCGGCGTCGATCGCGGCGAAGACGTACTTCGGCTGGAAGTGGATGTCGGCGATGACCGGGATCTGGCTGTGCTGGGCAATCTCGGGGAGCGCCTCCGCGTCGTCCTGGCTCGGGCAGGCGACCCGCACGATGTCGCAGCCCGCGGCGGTCAGCTCGGCGATCTGCTGGAGGGTGCTGTTGACGTCGGCGGTCAGCGTCGTCGTCATCGACTGGACCGAGATCGGGAAGTCGCTGCCGACGCCGACCTTGCCCACCTGGATCTGCCGGGTCTTGCGGCGAGGAGCCAGCACCGGCGGGGGTGCGGCGGGCATACCGAGGCCAATGGCAGTCATGCGTTCAGGGTACTTCCGGGTCAGGATTCGAGGTGAACCGGCACAACCAGGTCACCCACGATCAGCACCACGCCCATGACCAACATCGCCGACGCGACGACGTACGCCACCGGGAGCAGCTTCGCGGCGTCGACGTAGCCGGGGTCGGGGCGGCCGCGCAGCCGGGCGAGGCCGCGTCGGAGCGCCTCCCACAGCGCGCTGGCGATGTGACCGCCGTCGAGGGGCAGCAGCGGCACGAAGTTGAACATGCCGATGAAGAAGTTGAAGCCGGCGATCAGCATCAGCAGCGAGATGACCTTCTCCTGGACCTGGATCTCCTCGTGGGCCGCCGTCTCGCCCGCGAGCCGGCCACCGCCGACGATGCTGACCGGTCCGGTGGGGTCGCGCTCCTCGAGCCCGAAGATCGCCTGGCCGACGTCGAACACCTTCACCGGCAGGGTGCCCAGCGCCTTGACCACGTCGACGGTCATGCCGCCCATCTGCTCGAGCGTGTAGAACGGGCCGCCCGTGGTCGGGTGGGTCGACGGCCGGACGCCGAGGAAGCCGACCTCGACCGGATCCTCCGCGTCCTCGCTCAGGAACCGCGGCGTCACCGTGGTCTCGGTGACGATCGGGGGGAGGATCTCGCCGTCGCGCTCGATGACGATCTCGGCGCGGCCGTCACCGTTGTCGCGGATCAGCTGCTGGACCTGGTCCCAGCTCTCCGCCTCGACACCGTTGAAGGAGACGATCCGGTCGCCCTCCTCGAGGCCCGCCTCGAACGCCGGCGTCGGCTGCTCGCGGATCTCCTCCTCGGTGCAGACCCGCCCCGACTCTTCGGCCGGCACGACGCACGCCTGCACCTCGTCGATCTTGGTCGTCACGGTCTCGTCCGCCGGGTTGCCGTAGGTGGCGAAGACGGCGGCGAAGATGCCGAACGCGATGAGCAGGTTGACCGAGGGGCCGCCGGCCATGACGACGACCTTCTTCCACGACGACATCTTGTAGAAGAGGCGGTCGGAGTCCTCGGGCTTGACCAGCTCCCACTCCGCGGCCCGGGCGTCGGAGATGAGCTGGGTGAACATGCCGGTGTTGGACTTCCGCACCCGGGTGACCTGGTTGCCGTCCGCGTCGTAGCTGATGTCGTCGGCGAGCTCCGCGGCCTCGGGGGGCAGCATCCCGACGATCTTGACGTAGCCGCCGAGCGGGATCGCCTTGACGCCGTACTCGGTCTCCCCGATCTGCTTGCTCCACACGGTGGGACCGAAGCCGATGAAGTACTGGGTCACCTTCCCGCCGAACTTCTTCGCCGGGATCATGTGGCCGAGCTCGTGCAGCCCGATCGAGACCAGGATCGCGACCACGAAGACGAGCACCCCGAGGGTGTAGAGCAGAACGGCGGTCATCGCTGGTGCGGGGTCCTCAGGTCTGGTTGGTCGTGATGGTGCGGGCGGCGGCCTCGCGCGCCCAGGCGTCGGCGGCGAGCACGTCGTCGAGCGTGAGGTGCTCCCCCGAGGGTACGTCGTGGTCGGCAAGGACGGCGCCGATGACGTCGACGATGCCGGGGAACGGGAGCCTGCCCTCGTGGAAGGCGTCCACACACACCTCGTTGGCGGCGTTGTAGACCGCCGGCGCGGTGCCGCCGCGGCTCCCGGCCTCGCGTGCCAGCACGACGGCCGGGAAGGCGACGTCGTCGAGCGGCTCGAACCGCCAGTCCGCCGCCTTCGTCCAGTCGACCGGGGTCTCGGCGTCGGGAACGCGGTCCGGCCAGGCCATCCCGAGGGCGATCGGGACCAGCATGGTCGGGAGACCGATCTGCGCCACGACGGCGCCGTCGGTGAACTCGACCATCGAGTGGATGAGCTGCTGGGGGTGTACGACGACGTCGATCCGGTCGAACGGCACGTCGAAGAGCAGGTGCGCCTCGATCACCTCGAGGCCCTTGTTGACGAGGGTCGCCGAGTTGGTGGTGATCACCCGGCCCATCGCGAAGTTGGGGTGCGCGAGCGCCTGCTCCGGCGTGACACCGTCGAGCTCGGCCCGGGTGCGGCCGCGGAACGGGCCTCCACTGGCGGTGAGGACGAGGCGTCGTACCTCCTCGGCGCTGCCGCCACGGAGGCTCTGCGCGATCGCGCTGTGCTCGCTGTCGACGGGGACGATCTGGCCCGGCTGCGCCCGCTCCTTGACGAGCGGACCGCCGATGATGAGCGACTCCTTGTTGGCGAGCGCGAGCGTGCGGCCGGCGTCGAGGGCGGCCAGCGTGGGCCGGAGGCCGACCGCGCCGGTGATGCCGTTGAGTACGACGTCGCAGGGCAGCTGTGCCGCCTCGACGGATGCCTCCTCGCCCAGGCCTGAGAACACCTCCGGGTAGCGGGTCGCGACCTCCGCGACCTGCCGCTCGAACAGCTCGGGGTTGCTCCCACCGGCGGTCAGTCCGACGACCCGGAACCGGTCGGGGTTGGCCCGCACGATGTCGAGCGCCTGGGTGCCGATCGACCCGGTCGAACCGAGGATGACGACGTCTCTCACGACACCCATCCTTCCAGTCGCTCAGGTGGGAGCGTCGACCCGTGCCGGGGTGCGCGGGCGGCGGTGGTAGTCCGGCGTCTCACCGGGCGCCAGGTTGGCGCGGTAGACGCCGTCACGGAGCTCCAGGACGTAGCCCTCGAGCTCCGGCATCCCGACCTCGGCGGCGTAGGCCAGCTCGGACTCCCAGTCATAGGGCACGCGCACGAACGACACCGAGAAGGGCGCGTCCTCGCGACCGCCGAGAACGCCCTCCATCACGACGTAGACCGGCGTCGGATCACCCGTGCAGTTGCCGACGCCGCCCGTGTTGACGACCGTCCGCCGCCGGCGGTCGGTCTCGTAATAGGGGTCGTGCGTGTCGCCGTGACCTGGCAGCGCTCCCGGCACAGGTCGACCACCTCCCGACCGCGAGGACCCTTTCCGACGTAGTCGCCGAGGTTGTAGATGGTCGAGATCCCGCGCGCGTCGATGTCCGCGAGGACCGCTTCCAGCGCAGTGAGGTTGCCGTGGACGTCCGAGATGAGCGCGATCCGATCGAGGGTCACGGTGGGCGAATCTACCTCCGCCGTGAACTCAGTCCTCGAGGAGCGCGTCCGCTGCCGCGTACGGGTCGGACTCTCCGGCGATCACGGCGTGGGCGAGTCCGTCGAGCCGGTTGCCGGCGTCGACCGAGCCCCAGCGCTCGCGGAGCGCGGTCAGGGCGATCGCCTCGATCTCGTCGCGGGTACGACGGACCCGGCGCCGCTCGAGCTCACCGCTCTCCCGGGCCCACGCGCGGTGCTCGTCGATCGAGTCGACCACCTCCGCGGCTCCCTGACCCTCGGTGGCGACGGTCTTGATCACCGGCGGCCGCCAGGCGCCCTCGGGACGGTCGGCGAGCGAGATCATCGAGCGCAGGTCGCGGCGCACCTTGTCTGCGCCCTCACGGTCGGACTTGTTGATGGCGAAGACGTCGCCGATCTCGAGGATCCCGGCCTTGAACGCCTGGATGCCGTCGCCCATGCCGGGGGCGAGCAGCACGATGGTCGTGTCGGCGAGCCGCGCGATCTCGACCTCGCTCTGACCTACACCGACCGTCTCCACCAGGATCACGTCGTAGCCCGCGGCACCGAGCACCCGCAGCGCCTGCGGGGTCGCCCGCGAGACGCCGCCCAGGTGTCCCCGCGCGGCCATCGACCGGATGAAGACGCCGGGATCGGTCGCGTGCTCGGACATCCGGATCCGGTCGCCGAGGAGCGCGCCGCCGGAGAACGGGGACGACGGATCGACGGCGAGCACCCCCACCCGGAGGTCGCGGCGGCGCAGCTCGGTGACGAGTGCGCTGGTCGAGGTGGACTTGCCGACACCGGGAGAGCCGGTCAGGCCGACGATGTGGGGCCCGCCACGGGCACCGTCGGCGTACGGCGCCAGTGCGGCCATCACGTCCCGCAGGACCGGCGAGCCGTCCTCGACCTGCGAGATCAAACGGCCGATCGCCCGGGCCTCGCCTTCGCGGGCCCGGGCGACCAGCTCGTCAGGTGACTCAGCCCTGCGGGACACGCACGATCAGGGCGTCGCCCTGGCCGCCACCGCCACACAGCGCGGCGGCACCGACGCCGCCGCCGCGGCGCTGGAGCTCGAGCGCGAGGTGCAGGACCACGCGGGTGCCGGACATGCCGACCGGGTGGCCGAGCGCGATCGCGCCGCCGTTGACGTTGACCTTCTCGTCCGCGAGGCCGAGCTCGCGGGCCGAGGCGATCCCGACGGCGGCGAACGCCTCGTTGAACTCGACGAGGTCGAGGTCGGCGGCGGTAATGCCCTCTTTCTCGAGGGCCTTCGCGGTCGCGGCGGCCGGCTGCAGCTGCAGGCTGGAGTCGGGGCCGGCGACCTGGCCGTGCGCGCCGATCTCGGCCAGCCAGGTGAGCCCGAGCTCCTCGGCCTTGGCCTTGCTCATGACGACGACGGCGGCGGCGCCGTCGGAGATCTGCGAGGCGGAGCCGGCAGTGATGGTGCCGTCCTTGGCGACCGGGCGGAGACCGGCGAGCGACTCGACGGTCGTGTCGGCGCGGACGCCCTCGTCCTCGCTCACGACGACGTCGCCGCGGCGGGACTTGATGGTGACCGGCACGATCTCGTTGTCGAAGACGCCGTTCTTCTGCGCGGCCGCGGCCTTCTGGTGCGAGCCGGCGGCGAACGCGTCCTGCTCCTCGCGGGTGAAGTTGTCCTTCGTGGCGTTGCAGGAGTCGGTGAGGTTGATCATCGCCTGCTTGGTGAACTGGTCGTACAGCGCGTCGTAGGCCATCGAGTCGACGAGCGCGGTGTCGCCGTACTTGAAGCCCTGGCGCGAGTTCGGCAGCAGGTGGGGGGCGTTGGTCATCGACTCCATGCCACCGGCGACGACGACGTCGACCTCACCCGCGCGGACGAGCTGGTCGGCCAGCGCGATCGCGTTGAGGCCCGAGAGGCAGACCTTGTTGATGGTGATGGTCGGCACGCTCATCGGGATGCCCGCGCCCGTGCTGGCCCCGCGGGCGGGGTTCTGGCCGGCGCCGGCCTGGATGACCTGGCCCATGATCACGTAGTCGACCTGGTCGCCCGAGACCCCGGCCTTCTCGAGGGCGCCCTTGATGGCGATCGCGCCGAGTTCGGCCGCAGACAGCGACGTGAGACCGCCGAGCAGGCGGCCGATCGGGGTGCGGGCGCCGGCGACGATGACGCTGGGGTTGTCGGACATTCTTCCTCCGGTGACGACGAAATGGTGAACCTTGGTGACTGTACTCGCGGGCGCCGAGGCCCGGCGAGGGGTCTCAGTCGGCGCGGGGTGAGTCACTCGTCACAGCGCCAGATCGGCACAATGTCACCATGAGCCTGAGCGACGTGCAGCACCTCTTCACCGCCATCGACCATGTCGGCATCGCGGTGCCCGACCTCGACGAGGCGATCGCCTTCTACACCGAGAAGTACGGCATGACGGTGGCCCACGAGGAGACGAACGAGGAGCAGGGCGTCCGCGAGGCGATGGTCCGGGTCGGCGAGAGCGACTCGATGATCCAGCTGCTCGCCCCCCTGTCCGCCGACTCGACTATCGGCAAGTTCCTCGACCGCAGCGGCCCGGGCCTGCAGCAGCTCGCCTACCGCGTGGCCGACATCGACGCCGTCTGCGCCACGCTCCGCGAGCGCGGCCTGCGGCTGCTGTACGACGAGCCGAAGCGCGGTACGTCGAACAGCCGGGTCAACTTCATCCACCCCAAGGACGCCGGCGGGGTGCTGGTGGAGCTGGTCGAGCCCGCCGCAGAGGGTCACTGAGCCCAGACGAACCTGACCTGCTCCCCCGGCCGCAGCTGGGCGAGCCGGTCAGTGTCCGCGTCGACGACCACGGCCACCACCGGGTAGCCGCCGGTGACCGGGTGGTCGGGACCGAAGACGACCGGCTCGCCCCCGGACGGGACCTGGATAGCGCCCCGGACGGCACCCTCGCTCGGGAGCTGCCGTGCGGGATCGGCCAGGTCGAGCCGGCCGCCGGCGAGGCGCACGCCCACCCGGTCGGAGTCCGGCGCCACGGTCCAGGTGCTCGACGTGAGCAGGGCCGCGTCGCGCACCCAGTCGTCGCGCGGGCCGCGGACCACGCGCAGGACGGGGCGGTCGTCGTACTGCTGCGCCGGTACGGCGTCGACCCTCATCTCGTCGGCGACCTCGTCGCCGATCGGCAGCACGTCGCCGGCGGCGAGCGGCGCCGGCCCGAGCCCGGCGAGCGTGTCGCGGGAGCGGGAGCCCAGGACCGGCGCGACGTCGAGACCGCCGCGGACCGCGAGGTAGGAGCGGAGCCCGTTGGGAGGTACGCCGAGCGTGAGCCGGCTGCCGGGGCGCAGCACGAGCACCGCACCGGTGGGCTCGGGACGACCGTCGAGCAGCAGCGGGACCGGAGCGCCGGTGACCGCCAGCCAGATGGTCCCGTCGACGGCCTGGACCTCGAGCCCGCCCAGCACGACCTCGAGCGCAGCGGCGCCGGGAGCAGTGCCGACCAGCCGGTTCGCGAGCTCGTACGACGACCGGTCGGCCGCGCCGGATCGACCGATGCCGATCGCAGCCCGTCCCGGGCGCCCGGCGTCCTGGAAGAGGGCCATCCCCGCCTGGTGGATCAGGAGTCCGGTCATGCGCGGCTGAACCGGACGGTCGTGCCGGCGTCGAGGAGCGCGGGCGGGTCGCGGTCGAGGTCCCACATCGCGACGTCGGTGCGGCCGATCAGCTGCCACCCGCCCGGAGACTCGCGGGGATAGACGCCGCTGAACTCCCCCGCCAGGCCGACCGCTCCGGCCGGGACCTTCGTGCGTGGACTGTCGCGGCGCGGCACCTCGAGCCGCGAGTCGCCGCCGACCAGGTAGGCGAAGCCCGGCGCGAACCCACCGAACGCCACCCGCCAGGTGGTGCCCGTGTGCGCCGCGACCACCTCGTCCTCCCCGAGCCCCGTCAGCCGCGCGACCTCGGCCAGGTCCGGTCCGTCGTACGTCACGGGGATCTCGACGGTGGATAGTCCCTGACGTTTCTGTCGCGAATCCGCCCGATCGACGACAGAAAAGTCAGGGACTATCCCGATTTCGGCCCGCGAGCGCAGATCGGCGAGGGGTACGCCGGGGCGGGCGACGAGGAGGACCGAGCGGGCGCCGGGCACGACGTCCTCGACCAGCTCGGCGAGCGCACCGGTCCTGACGGCGTCAGTGAGATCGACCACCTGGGTGACGTCGTCGACCTCCACGAGGAGGGCGCGGTCGCCGTACGGCAGCAGGCGGGGGCCTCGTCGAACAGTCATGCGAACGCCGCGACCGTCACTCCGGCGTCGGACAGGGCAGCGCGTACGGCGGCGGCCAGTGCCGGGGCCCCGGGTGAGTCGCCGTGGACGCAGACGGAGCGCACGTCGCCGGCGTCGGCCAGCCGGACCGCCTGCGCAGCGGCTGCGGCGGGATCGGTGATGAGCGCGCCAGGCTCCGCACGGGGCACCAGCGAGCCGTCGGGCCGGTAGGC
Organism: Nocardioides immobilis; assembly: GCF_003515065.1. Lineage (GTDB taxonomy): Bacteria > Actinomycetota > Actinomycetes > Propionibacteriales > Nocardioidaceae > Nocardioides > Nocardioides immobilis. The sequence goes on along the minus strand of NZ_QXGH01000015.1, from coordinate 108,615 downwards.
ACGGTCGGCGAAGCCCTCGCCGACTGTGGGCAGCCCCGCCTCCTCCGCGACGGTGAGGAGCAGCGAGCCCGGCAGGCCGAGGACAGGGAGGCCGCCGTACGCCACGACCGCGGCCACGACCGCCCGTGCCTGGCCCTCGTGCCGGGTCACCGCGTGGTAGAGCGCGCCGTGGGGCTTGAGGTAGCCGACCCGGCCACCGGCCGCCCGCGCGATGCCGTCGAGCGCCCCGAGCTGGTAGAGCACGTCGGCCGCGAGCTCGTCGGACGCGACGTCGACGAACCGGCGGCCGAACCCGGCCAGGTCGCGGTAGCCGACCTGGGCGCCGATCACGACGCCGTGGCGTACGGCGCTCTCACAGGTACGGCGCAGCGTCAGCGGATCGCCCGCGTGGAACCCGCAGGCGACGTTCGCACTCGTCAGGTGCGGGAGCAGCGCCTCGTCGTCGCCGAGCTGCCAACGGCCGAACGATTCCCCCACGTCGGCGTTGAGGTCCAGCGTGGACGGGCGACCCTGATGCAACGTCACGCCCCTTATCGTGGCCCACGCGGCAGTGAGACGCCTGTCACGAACCACCCAACCCGCGATTACCCACGGGTAATCTTCGCGACGGCCGCGCCAACACTCGATGCCACCCCACGCACAGGAACCAGGGAGACAACGACCGTGCAGCACATCCTCGATGCCATCCTCGCGGACGAGACGTCCTCGGCGGACTTCGCCAACCTCGAGCTTCCGGAGTCCTACCGGGCCGTGACGGTCCACAAGGACGAGGTCGACATGTTCGAGGGCATGACCGCCAAGGAGAAGGACCCCCGCAAGTCGCTGCACCTCGACGACGTACCGCTCCCCGAGCTCGGCCCGGGTGAGGCGTTCGTGGCCGTCATGGCCTCGGCGATCAACTACAACACCGTGTGGACCTCGATCTTCGAGCCGGTCTCGACCTTCGGGTTCCTAGAGCGCTACGGCCGCGAGTCCGAGCTCGCCAAGCGTCACGACCTGCCCTACCACATCGTCGGCTCCGACCTCTCCGGCGTCGTGCTCAAGACCGGCCCCGGCGTCAACAAGTGGAAGCCCGGCGACCGCGTCGTCGCGCACTGCCTCTCTGTCGAGCTCGAGGCGCCCGACGGCCACAACGACGCGATGATGGACCCCTCGCAGCGGATCTGGGGTTTTGAGACCAACTTCGGCGGCCTCGCCGACGTCGCGATGGTCAAGGCCAACCAGCTGATGCCCAAGCCCGAGCACCTCACCTGGGAGGAGGCCGCCTCGCCGGGCCTGGTGAACTGCACGGCCTACCGCCAGCTGGTCTCCGCCAACGGCGGCAACATGAAGCAGGGCGACAACGTCCTCATCTGGGGCGCCTCCGGCGGCCTCGGCGGCTTCGCCACCCAGTACGCCCTCAACGGCGGCGCCAACCCGGTCTGCGTGGTCTCCAACGAGGAGAAGGCGCAGATCGTGCGCAACATGGGCGCCGACAAGGTCATCAACCGCTCCGAGATGGACTTCAAGTTCTGGAACGACGAGGGCACGCAGCAGAACCCGAAGGAGTGGCTGCGCCTGGGCAAGGCCATCCGCGAGCTCACCGGCGGCGAGGACATCGACATCGTCTTCGAGCACCCGGGCCGCGAGACCTTCGGCGCCAGCGTGTTCGTCACCCGCAAGGGCGGCACCATCACCACCTGCGCCTCCACGTCGGGCTACATGCACGAGTACGACAACCGCTACCTGTGGATGAACCTCAAGAGGATCATCTCCAGCCACTTCGCCAACTACCGCGAGTCGTGGGAGGCCAACCGCCTCATCGCGCAGGGCAAGATCCACCCCACCCTCTCCCGCGTCTACTCCCTCGACGACGTCGGCCAGGCCGCCCTCGACGTGCACCACAACCTCCACCAGGGCAAGGTCGGCGTCCTTGCCCTCGCCCCCGAGGAGGGCCTCGGCGTGCTGAACCACGAGCTCCGCGAGCAGCACCTCGACAAGATCAACCTGTTCCGCGGTATCTGACCCGACCGCGGGGTCCGAGCGACCCACCGTGATTCCTTCGTAAGACGGACGCGCGGTGGGTCGTTCGGCACTAGATTGCGCACGTGATCGACCGCTGGGCGGGTCTGGTCGGGCGCCACGCCCGGCTGGTCCTCGCTGTCGCGGTGCTGATCGTGGTCGCGGCCGCCGGCTACGGCGCCGGCGTGTTCGACGACCTGGGCCGTGGCGGGTTCGAGGATCCCGACGCCGAGGGCTACCGGGCCGTCGAGGCCGAGCAGGCGCTCTTCGGCAACCACGCGATCGACGTGGTGGCGATCTACTCCAGTGACGAGCTGACCGCCGACGAGCCGGAGTTCCGCGAGGCGGTCGAGGCCGTCGTGGCCGACCTCGACGTACCCGAGGTCGTCGGGACGGTGCCGTACTACGCCCTCCCGGACGGCTCCGGCCTGGTCACCCCCGACGGCGACGCCGCCCAGGTCCACATCTCCCTCGCCGGCGAGACGCTCAACGAGCGCCTCATCAATTACGACGAGATCGAGCCACTGCTCCACGCCGAGGGCCTGGAGACCCACCTGGCAGGGCTGTACCCCGCCCACGCCGACGTCAACGTCATCACCGAGGAGGACCTCAAGCGGGCCGAGCTGCTCTCGCTCCCCCTGGTCGTGCTGCTCGCACTCCTGATCTTCGGGAGCCTCACCGCGTCAGCGATGCCGGCCCTGCTCGGCATCGTCGCCCTGCTCACCTCGATCGCGGTGATGCGCGTGCTGACGCTCTTCACCGACGTCTCGATGTTCTCGATCAACGTCATCTCGCTGCTCGGCATCGGCCTCGCCGTCGACTACTCGCTCTTCGTCGTCAGCCGGTTCCGTGAGGAGCTCGCGCTGCTGCCGCCCGACGATCCTGCGTCGGCGCGCACGGCCGTCGCGCGCACGCTGGCGACTGCGGGCCGCACCGTGATGTTCTCCGGGCTCGTCGTAGCGGCCGCGATGTCGAGCCTGCTGGTCTTCCCCCAGGTGTTCCTCAAGAGCATGGGGTACGGCGGCATCGCGGCGGTCCTGATCGCGATGCTGGCCGCGATCACGGTGCTTCCCGCGATCCTGGTCCTGCTCGGGCGTCGGATCGACTCCGGCCGGCTCCCGTGGCGGAAGGGCTGGGACAAGCCCGCCCCCGCGGGGGACGACGGCCGCTGGGCCCGGCTCGCCCGTGGCGTGATGCGGCACCCGATCGCGGTGCTGACCGTGACCGGGGTCTTCCTCCTCCTCGTGGCGTCGCCGTTCCTCGGCGCCAAGTGGGGCGGGATCGACCACCGGATCCTCCCCGAGGACGCACCCTCGCGGATCGCCGCCGACGAGCTGCTGGAGTTCGGGCCGGAGAAGTCCGTGGCCACCGCGGTGCTGCAGGACCTCGACGCGGCGGCAGTGACGTCGTACGTCGCGGAGGCGAAGGGCGTCTCCGGCGTCGAGGACGCCGTCGTCCTCGGGGTGGAGGGCGACGCCGCCCTGGTCCGGGTCGTCTGGGAGGGCAACAGCCAGTCGGAGGCCTCGCAGGAGATCGTCAAGGAGCTCCGGGAGATCGACCCGGAAACCGGGTCGGCGCTCGTCGGCGGCGTCACCGCCGACACCGTCGACCTGATCGCCTCCGTGCACGGCCACCTGCCGCTCATGGGCGGGATCGTCATCGGGGTGATGCTGGTGCTGCTCTTCATCGCGTTCGGGTCGCTGGTGCTGCCGATCAAGGCCATCGTGATGAACGCGTTCTCGATCACCGCCTCCTTCGGCGTCGTCACCTGGATCTTCAACGACGGCCACCTGTCCGGCCTGCTCGGCTTCACGTCGCCCGGGTTCCTCGAGGCCACCAACCCGATCCTGATGCTGGCGATCCTGTTCGGCCTGTCGATGGACTACGAGGTGTTCCTCCTCTCCCGGGTGCGCGAGCGCTGGGACGCCACCGGCGACCACGAGCTGTCCGTCGCCAGCGGCGTCCAGTCGACCGGGCGGATCATCACCAGCGCCGCGCTGCTGCTCGGTGTGGTCATCGGCGCGTTCGCCACCGGCGACATCGTGCTCATGAAGATGCTCGGCGTCGGCATGGTGGTGGCGCTGATCGTGGACGCGACGATAGTCCGCGCGCTGATGGTGCCGGCGACGATGGCCCTCCTCGGCCGGCTCAACTGGTGGGCGCCGGGCCCGCTGCGGCGGTGGTGGGAACGCTACGGGTTCCGGGAAGGGGCCGCCCTGGCCCCCGCCGGTCCCCCGCTGGCCGCCGCGGCGATGCCACCTCCGCCGCCCTCGAGCCCGCCGCCACCTCCGGCCCACCTCCCCACCGGCACCGATCTCGGGCAACAGCTCCGCGCCACCGGGCCGCTATCACTGCGGGCCGCGGTCGAGGTCGTCTCGGCGATCGCCCGCGCGCTCGCGGACCAGCCGCCGCCGGGCGGCGCCCACGGCGAGATCCGCCCGGGCGCCGTCCTCCTGCTGCCGGAGGGCAGCGGACCCCGCGCGGTGCTGGTGCCGCCGACGCGGATCTTCGGCCCGGACCCGGCGTTCGCGCCACCCGAGCCGTACGCCGGGCCGACACCCGCCGCCGACGTCTACGCGCTCGGCTGCCTGCTGTGGACCGCCGCGACCGGCGGCGCGCCGTTCACCGGCGCCACCATCGAGGAGGTCCGGCAGGCCCACCTGAGGCAGCCGGTGCCCCAGCTCCCCGGCAGGGAACCGCTGACGCTGGCCGTGAACCGCCTGCTGCGGCTGGCGCTGAGCAAGGACCCGATGCGGCGCTACTCCGGCGCCGAGGCTCTCCATGCCGACCTGCAGGTCGCACTGGGGCTTCCTGACACCGCGCCGCCGACCTCAGTTCCCGTGGGTTGACCGAAACACGCGCGACACGTGGCGATTTGCGAGGGGCGGGGGTGGGGAAACCGGAGTGGATCAGGGATCATGGACCGGACCTCGTTCACCTCGACCGCAAAGGGAGCTTCCCCCGCATGAGCGACCAAGGTCTTTCGATCTTCGACAACGAGCCCGGCACTGCCCCGCCGGAATCCGAGCCGGGGACCCCCCAACCCGACAACGAGACGACCCAGGTGATGCCCGTGACCACGTCCGCCCCCACCCAGCCGGCACAGCCCGCTCGCCCTGCGAGCCCGAGGCCCGCACCCCCCAGCGCAGCGGCGGCTTCCACAGCCTCACTGCCGGTGGTCAGGCGCGGCGGCTACGACCAGGCGGCGGTCGACGCCCAGATCCGGCAGCTCGCCAGCGAGAAGTCCGCGCTGGGGGCGAGCCTGACCGAGTCGGAACAGCGCGTCATCGAGCTCGAGGCAGCCCTGAAGGCCGCCAAGGCCGAGCTCGCCGAGACGGACAACCCGTCCTACGCCGGCCTGGGCGGCCGGGCGAGTGCGATGCTGCGACTGGCCGAGGAGGAGGCCGAGGAGATCCGCGGGACCGCCGAGCGCGACGCCGCCGAGATCCGCGACCAGGCCTCCCGCGACGCGAAGGCGGTCCGCGCCGAGGCGGCCCGCGAGGCCGAGGACATGCGTGCGGTCCAGCTGCGCGAGCTCGAGGAGAACCGGACCCGGCTGCTGGCCGACGCCGAGCAGGAGCTCGCCCTGGCACGCAGCACCGCGACCGACGAGCTCGCGGCCGCGAAGCGCGAGGCCGACCAGCTCCGGCTGGCCGCGCAGCAGGAGGCCAGCGAGCAGCGCAGCGCCGTGCAGCGCGAGGTCGAGCAGGCCCGCGCAGCTGCCGACCGCGAGGTGCAGGAGGCCCGGCGGATGCTCGCGGTGGAGAAGGAGCGGCTCGCCCGCGAGGCGACCGACCACCACAACACCGCCGTCGGCGAGACCCGGCGCCTGGTCGAGGAGGCGGAGCAGCGCGCCGCCGCCGCCGAGCAGCGCGCCGCCGAGGCGTCCCGCCAGGCGGCCGAGAACCGCGCCGCCGCGCAGTCCGAGTCGGAGGCGCTGCTGAGCCGGGCCCGCCGCGAGGCCGAGCAGATCGTCGCGTCGGCGCGCACGCAGGCGGACTCGATCACCGCGAGCGGCGAGGCCGACGCACAGCGCCAGCTGGCCGCGACCAAGGCCGAGCTGGAGCGGGTCAGCAAGCGACGGGCCGCGATCACGGCGCAGCTGTCCTCGCTGGCCGACCTCGTCGCCGGGTTCGACGAGAACGACGCCGAGGACCAGAGTTGAGGGTCGGCCGGCGGCGGACGACCGCCCAGGAGGGCGACGCGTCCGCAGCCGGCCAGGGGGCGGCCGAGCAGACGCTCGTCGACGGCTCGGCCGCCGTCCCCATGCCGTACGGCGAGCCGGGCGCGCCGTTCGACCGGCGCTCGCCGTTCTACATGGGCTTCGTCGGCGGTCTCGGGCTGCTGGTGGCGTACTGGCTGTTCCAGGCGCTGATCGGCATCGGCTCGGTGCTGATGCTCGTCGTCATCGCGTTCTTCCTCGCCGCCGGGCTCAACCCGTCGGTCGAGTTCCTGGAGCGACGCGGGGTCCGGCGCTCGTTCGCGTGCGCCCTGGTGATCGTCGCGGCGGTCGGGGTACTCGCGCTGTTCATCGTCGCGATCGTGCCGGTGATCGCCGACCAGATCTCCGCACTGTCGGCGAACGCCCCGATCTGGCTGGATGAGCTCCAGGAGAACAAGAAGGTCCAGGAGCTCAACGAGGAGTACGAGATCGTCGACAAGGCCAAGGCCTTCGTCACCGACGGCGACTTCGTCTCCACCCTCTTCGGCGGCGCGCTCGGCTTCGGCCTCAAGATCATCTCCGCGCTGTTCAACGCGTTCATCATCCTGGTGCTGACGCTCTACTTCCTCGCCTCGCTCAACACGACCACCCACGCGATCTACCGCCTCGCCCCCGCGTCGCGCCGCGAGCGGGTCACGAAGCTCGGCGACAAGGTGATCCACAACATCGGCGGATACGTGTCCGGGGCGTTCGTGGTCGCCCTGTGCGCAGGCTTCTCGTCGCTGATCTTCCTCTGGTTCACCGAGGTGCGGGAGTACGCCGTGGCGCTGGCGTTCGTCGTCGCGGTGCTCGACGTCATCCCGATGATCGGCGCCACGATCGGCGCGGTCGTGGTCTGCGCGATCGCGTTCGCGACCGACGTCAAGAGCGGCATCGCGGCCGTGATCTTCTACGTGATCTACCAGCAGATCGAGAACTACGTGATCTACCCGCGGATCATGGGGCGCTCCGTCGACCTCCCTGGTGCGGTCATCGTGATCGCCGCTCTGGTCGGCGCCGCGCTGCTCGGTGTCGTCGGCGCGCTGCTGGCGATCCCGGCCGCGGCAGCGGTCCTGCTGATCATCCGGGAGGTCGTCGTCAAGCAGCAGGACCTGCGCTGAGGAACCGGCGGGTCGCAGCCCTGGTTGCCGGCGTGGTCGCGACCGCGTTGGGACTGGTCGGTGCGGCCCGCCCCACCATCTGGTACGACGAAGCGGTCACCCTGAGTCTGCTGAGGCGCCCGTTCGGCGACACCTGGACCGTGCTCCGCGAGGTCGACGCGGTGCACGGTCTCTACTACGTGGTCCTGCGTGCCTGGACCCTGGTGACGGGCGACTCGATCGAAGCGGTGCGGGCGTTCAGCGCGCTCGGCGTCGGCGTCACTGCCGCAGCGACCGTGCTGCTCGTGGCGCGACACCAGCGACTCCGGGTGGCGGCGGCCGCTGGCTTCCTCACCGGCGTGGCGCCCGGGCTGGCATGGACCGCGGTCGACGGTCGCAGCTATGCCTGGTCGGCCGCGTTCGCCGTACTGGCCACGCTGGCGCTGGACACCGCCTGCCGGCGGCGGCGTCGACGCTACTGGGTCCTCTACGGTGCGGTCTGCCTGGTGGCCTGCTGGTGGCACCTCTACCTGGTCCTGCTCGCGATCGCTCATGGCGTCGCGATCTTCGTCGGGCTGCCCCGGGCGCGCGTCGCCTGGGGCGTCACCACGGCCGCCACCGCGACCGGCCTCGCACCACTGGCCGTCGTCGCCTGGAGCCAGCGGAGCCAGGTCGCCTGGCTCCTCAACGTCGAGTTCACCTGGCACCGGATGCTGCTCAACGAGCTGACCAGCGGTCAGGCGGCCGATCCGCCTGGGATCCGGGCGGTCCTCCTCGTCGGGATGCTCGCGCTCGGCGCCTTCGGCGTCTACCACCTGTGGCGCGACGGACGCCGCTGGCTGCCCGCGGTGCTCGCCCTGTGGGGCGGGCTGCCGACGCTGGTCGCCATCGGGTGCGCACTTGCGGGGGGAGGCATGCACCCGCGTTACGTGACGTTCGCTGTGCCGGCCGTCGCCATCGCGGCCACCGTCGGCGGAGCGGCGTTGCCGAAGCGGACTCCGTTGGTCGCCGCGCTCGCCGCGGTCGTCGTGATCACCCCGTGCGTGCTCGCCCAGCGCCACCCCGACGCGAAGCCCGGCAACCTGCGCGACCTCTCCGCCGCAGCCGGCGAGGTCGATGCCGACGCGGTCTACTACACCGCCACCACCGCTCGCAGCATCGAGTTCGCCTACCCGGGTCCGCTCGAGGGCCTGCCGGACCTCTCCGCACCATCCGACACCGCGCCGGACCCGTTCTTCGCAGGCATCCGTGACCCCGCGACGATCGACGAGACCGACGTCGCCGGACTCGAGATCCTCGTCTACGGCACCCGGAAGGTGCCCGTCGCGACCCGTCTCGTCGAGCTCGGCTGCCATCGACGGCAGGTCTCCCGGGACGACTTCTTCCTGGTCCGGCTGTACACCTGTCCCGGGGTCTAGCGACTCAGCCCTGCGGCCCGATGAAGTACGAGAGCGCCGCGCGGATGCCGCTGCGGGCCCAGGGGTCGACGCCGGCGGCCACCATCTGCTTGCTCACGCCACCGCCGAGGTGGACGGTGCCGTCGGCGCACCCGGTCTCGTAGACCGTCACCCGGTCCGTGCTGCCGCTCACCCCGTCCTTCAGGACGACGAACTCGACCGGCTCGTAGTCGCAGTCCACGCGTTGGTCCGGCGCAGCCTGCTGGGCCTCGATCGCCGCCTCCGCAGCCGAGGGATCGACCTGGGCGGCGTACGACAGCCCGAACCTGCCGTCGTCGGTCCGGCGGTAGGCACACACCCACGCGTACGGCTCCGGCGACGGGTCCTCGACGTCGATCACCGAGGTTCCCGCGCGCGGGAACCATCGAAGGCTCGGCTCGCAGAGCGTGTCCTCGCTCGGTCGCGCGCTTCCCAGGATCTCCTCGCGCAGCCCGGCGTCGTCGCTGGCGACCGTGACCGGGACGCCGTCGACCTCGACCGTCTCCTGGACGTAGCCGTTGGCGTACTCCACGACGCCCGGCTCGACCGCAGCGCCCAGCCAGACGTACGGCTGGGTGGGCTCCTCCTGCGGAGAGTTCTCGATCCACGGGTACCGGGCGCAGACGTCGGTCATCGTGATCGGCCGGCCGACCCAGCCCCGTTCGCCGGGGCGGCTGAGGTGGCTCCCGTCCGGGCCGACGTACGCCTCGGGGAAGCAGGCGACGACCTCACTGCCCGACTCGGCTGGGGCGCCGCCGTACCCCCAGTCGGCGGGTATGTCGACCGCGATCCCCTGCCAGTACTCCGTGCGCCGGTCTCCGTCGACGGGCGGCGCGTCGTCCGCGGTCGGGTCGGTCACCACCGGAGGCTCCTTCGAATCGCGTGGCCCGCCCTGGGTCGCGACCGCCACTCCGCCGGCCACCAGGACCACCGCGGCAGCGGCAGCGACCGAGCCCCAACGGGTACGGCGCCGTCGCCCCACCTCGGTCCGCACGCGCGCCGCCACCGGCGCGGTCACGTCGGCCTCGGCCGCGTGCCGCTCCAGGCCGGTCCGCAGCACCTGCTCGATCTCCCGCTCGTCCATCACGACTCCCCTTCTCGCGAAGCCTCGAGCTCGCGGCGCAGTGCCGCGAGCGCCCGGTGGACGTGGGAGCGCACCGTGGGCTCGGTGACATCGAGGATCGCGGCGATCTCGCCGTACTCGAGGTCCTCGTAGAACCGCAGCACCACCGCGGCCCGCTGCTGGGTCGGCAGCCGCGTGCACATCCGCCAGACGGCGTCCTGCTGGGCGACCGTCTGCGCCGGGTCGGTGCCCGCGGTGTCGCGCACCTCGGCGACCGGCGACTCCCGGCGCCCGCTCCGCCGCCAGGCGGAGATGTGCGCGTTCACGATCATCCGCCGCACGTAGGCGTCAGGGTCGTCATGCCGGCTGACGCGTGCCCACTTCTCACAGGCGCTGACCAGCGCCGTCTGCACGGCGTCCTCGGCTGCCTGCTGCGACCCGGTCACCAGGTAGCCGAACCGCAGCAGCGCGGCGGCCCTCGCCTCGACCCATGCGTCGAAGCCGGGCTCAACGGCCGCGCTGGGCTCGGTCACCCCCACATCCATGCACGACTCACGCCGTCACAGAGGGATCTGTTGCACCTCGACCGCAGATTTCTCACCGAGCTTGACCCCGACCACGCCGACGAGGACCAGCAGCCCGCCCACCAGCTGGAGCGGACCGGGCAGCTCACCGAGCAGCGCCCAGGCCCACAGCACGCCGGCCACGACCTCGGAGAGGGCGACGAACGACGCGAGCCGCGAGCCGAGGAGCCGGGCGGCGGCGATGCCGGCGACGTAGGCGAAGGACGCCGTCACCAGGCCGAGGAGCACCAGCGGCACCCACCAGGCCACGTCGGCGCCGCCGTACGACACCGAGGTGCGCTCGGCGCGCATCGGCAGCAGGCCGACGGCGCCGAGCGCCCCGAGCACGAGTCCACCGACGACGAGGCCGCCGGCCGCCAGCGTGATCGGCGGCAGGCCGGTGGTGTCGTCGGCCGAGATGACGAAGTACGCCGCGGCGCCGACCATCGCGGCCAGCGCCCACGCGACGCCGCCCGCGTGCAGGCCGAAGCCGGCGAACACGTCGAGCACGAACAGCAGCCCCAGCCCGGCGACGGCGGCGCCGGCGATCGTCAGCCTGCCCGGGCGCTGGTGGTGCCGCAGCCACAGCCAGATCACGACCGCTGCGGGGGCGGTGTACTCGATCAGCAGCGCGGGGCCCACATCGAGGTGCTGGACCGCGGAGAAGTAGCAGAACTGGGCTCCGGCCACCGCGAGCAGCCCGTAGAGCACGACGGTCGGCAGGCTGCGCCACAGCAGGTCCCACCGGCCGCGGAGCGCGACCAGCCCGAACGGGAGCACGACGAGCGCGCCCAGGCCGATCCGGACCAGCACGACGGCGCCGGCGCTCCACCCGTGGTCGAGCAGCGGCGAGGCCAGCGCCCCGGACAGCGCGAACGTGACCGCAGACAGCAGCGCGACCGTGATCCCGGTCGCGGACCGGGGCGGGACCGCCACCGGTGCGTCATGAGTCATCGTCGCCATGACCAATGACACTACTGGCGCGTGCGGTAACGTGTCAATGTGGTTTTCGCCCATGACACCGCAATGGCACTCCAGGCGGCCGTGACGCTGGTCAACTCCGACCTCGAGCCGGTCTCCCTGACGACCTCCGACGAGCTCGACGAGTTCCTCTCGGACTTCGGCTACACCGGCCGCCACGACGGCGACCAGGCCGAGGTCGACTCCGTCCGGGCCATCCTGCCGGTGCTGCGCGAGCTGCTGACGAGCGACCGGGACCGGGCGGCCGTGCTGGTCAACGAGATGCTGTTCAAGGCCAAGGCTCTCCCCCAGCTCGCGCGCCACGACGGCTACGACTGGCACCTGCACGCGGTCGCGCCCGACCGCCCGCTCGCGGACCGGATCATCGTCGAGACCGCGATGGCGATGATCGACGTCATCCGGGCCGACGAGCTGTCCCGGCTCGGGGTCTGCGCCGACGACGACTGCGAGGGACTGGTCCTCGACCTGTCGCGCAACCGCTCCCGCCGGTTCTGCTCCACCGCGTGCGGCAACCGCAACGCCGTCGCGGCCTACCGCGCCCGCCAGGCGTCGGGCGCCTGACAACAGCACGCCGCCCCTCGCACCAGTGGTGCGAGGGGCGGCGTGACCGTCGTCAGTGGGCTAGCTGCGAGTGCAGAACCACACCTGGATCTGGCCATCGTCCGTGAGGTCCAGCTTGAACGAGGCCTGCCCCTTCTTCTTCGCCCGGGTCTTGAACCGGGTGCCGTTGCAGGGGATGTCGCGCCCGGCCTGGAGGGTCGTCCCGAACTTCCCCGTCCGCGACGTGCGGACCCGGGCGATCGTCGTCCAGTCGTGGCCGTTCGCCCTGGCGCGCTGGATCAGCACGATCTTGCGCCGGAACCGGTTCGCCTCGCCCTGAGCCACGAGCGTGTTGTCGTCCTTCGCGAACACGTTGTACCGGCCGAAGCCGGCGCGCTCGGACGTCACCTCCTCGGCCTGGACGGGGCCGACGGACATCCCGAGGGTGACGGCCGCGGCGGCGACGGTTGCCGCCAGAATCTTGAGCATGCGCATGTAGAGCCTTTCGTTCATCAAGACGTGGGGGGTGGACAGACCCTAACTACCCCCGGTGTCCCCGCCCCACACACGGCCTGTCGATCAGTCAGCCGTCGAGGAAACGCCGCACGATCTCCCCGAAGACCTCCGGCTTCTCCGAGTGCACCCAGTGGCCGGCACCCTTGACGGTGACCCGGCGGACGCGCGGGAAGTAGCGCTCCATCGCACCGGCGTAGTCATCGAGGACGTAGCGCGACTCCGAGCCGCCGACCCACAGCACCGGTCCGTCGTACGGCGACGCCCCGTCGAGTGCGGCGGCCGGCCAGCCGCCGACCTCGTCGATCTCGGCGCGGAGCAGCTCCAGGTTGGGCTGCCAGCGCCAGACGCCACCCTCGCGGCGCAGGTTCTGCAGCAGGAAGCCGCGGACCCCGTCGTCCGGCACCGCGTCGCGCAGCGCGGCGTCGGCCTGGCCGCGGCTGCTCAGCGTCGTCAGGTCGATGGCCAGCATCGCGTCGATGTAGCGCACGAACTCCGACGCATGCTCGTAGGCCACCGGCGCGACGTCGACCACGCACAGCCGCTCCACGAGCTCCGGGCGGCGCAGCGCCAGCGCCATCGCGGTCTTGCCGCCCATCGAGTGTCCGACGAGCACGACCGGGTCGTCGGCCGTGAGCAGCTCCGCCACCTGGTCGGCGGCCGCGAGGAAGTCGAACCGGTCGCTCCACGGCGACCGGCCGTGGTCGGGCATGTCGACCAGCAGCACCCGGTGGTCGGTCGCGAGCGCCTTGGCCTGCTGGGTCCAGTTCCGCCCCTGCCCGAACAGGCCGTGGCAGAAGACGACCCGGCTGCCGTGCTCGCCGTACGACGTCGTGTGGAGTGGCACGGCGTCAGTCTCTCAGGCGCCCGCGCCGGCGCGCCCGTCCCTCGATCAAGCGAGCGAGCCCGACGGCGATCCAGGTGCCGATCCGGGCGGCCGGGCGCATGCAGAGATGCTCGGCGGCGGCATGCAACCCCGCTCGCAGACGCGACGTTCTCCATACTGAACGCGAGAGAAGGAGGTCGGCGTGGCTCGGGATGACGCTGAGTACGTCGAGTTCGTCGAGGCCGTGCAGGACCGGCTCCGGAGAACGGCGTACCTGATGACCGGCGACTGGACGCTGGCCGCCGATCTCACCCAGGAGGCGCTGATCAAGGTCTACGTCGCATGGCCGAAGCTCGAGCGCAAGGGCGGCCTGGCGTCGTACGCCCGTCGAACAGTGGTGTCGGCCGCGATCGACCACCACCGCAAGCGGGCCCGCCGCCCCGAGGTGCTCGTCTACCACCACACCGACCACGCCGTCGGTGAAGGCGACGGCGCCGGCGACCGGGCCGACCGCGCCCTGGTCGTGCAGGCGCTGCGCAAGGTTCCCGAGCGCCAGCGCGCGTGCATCGTGCTGCGGTACTTCGAGGACCTCTCGGTCGCCGAGACCGCAAGCATCCTGAAGTGCTCAGAAGGCAACGTGAAGAGTCAGACGTCGCACGGGATCGCCGCGCTCAAGCGCGAGCTCGCCGCCCTCGGAATGCCGAGCCTGACCCTTCCGATGGGAGCCTGAGATGAACGACCTCAACCAGCTCCTCCACGACGCGGCCGGGTCCGGCGACGACCACCGTCTCGACCCGCGGGACCTCCTCACCGCCGGCAAGCGCAAGGTCCGCAACCGTCGGCTCGCCCTCGCAGGCGGCGCGGTGGCCGCCGTCGTCGCGGCGGCCGCGCTCGTCACCGGGCTGCCGTCCGACGACGACCGCCAGGACGTGGTCGACGACCCGGACCAGCGCAGCTCGTCGTACGAAGAGGTCCGGATCCCCGTCGACGAGGTCGAGCGCCGCTGCAGCGTCGTTCTCAACGGCGAGGGCGAGAGCACCCGGTGGGTCGGCGGCGTCGACGAGGACGGCACCGCCGTGTCGGCGGCGACCACCGGTCAGCGGATCGAGAACCGCGAGGGTCACATCGCTGAGCTCCTGCCGGCCGGCACGAAGGGCGTCTCCTACTTTCCGCCCCCGCGGCGGAGGGAAGGGTGGTCCGGATCGGCGCTCCCCGACGCAGACGAGATCGGCGGGCTCTGCCTGATCCCGCAGGCGGACCTTCTCGACGGGGTCGAGAACGCTCAGGCCGCACCGCTGCCACCGGCGGACGACCACGCAGCCGTCGCCGACCTCTGCGCCCACCGCGCCGCCTACGACGTCGGCGGCTGGCAGGTGGTCGCAACAGCGGAGACGACCGACTACCTGTTCGCGATGCTGAGGTCGGACAACGGGTACTACGCGGCGTGCATGCTCGAGGCGGACGGTGGCGCCCTCCTGGACCTGGAGGGCCTGCGTCACCCCGCTGAACCCCGAACGGCTCCTGACCGGCGGTATCCCCCCTATGTCGGCGAGTGCGCCGACCAGGCCAACGGCGACGGGGTCTGCGTCGTGTACGGCGCGGATCTGGCCGATGGCTTCCGAGTCGACCTGGTGGGAGGCGAGCGCGTGCTGGCGACCTCGATTCCCACGAACGGGGCATACCTGGTCGCCGCGGAGATCTCCAACAGCGCCGAGGTCGCGATCCGGATCACGTCGCCTGACGGCGACGTCCTCGAAGAGGTCTACCTGGCCTCGCACGGGGCGCTCTAGGCGGTCCGATCAAGGGGCCGAAACTCAGGGGCGAAACTGCCGACATATGGGAGGCAAGCCCACGAACTCGGGCGGGATGAGTCAAGATGGGACGTGAAACTCCTTTTGCCGACCCTGGGGAGAAGTCTTGCGATCCGCTCTGTCCATCCGCGCCGCGCTCGTCCTGGCCACCGCAGTGCTGCTCGGCGGCACCCTGCTCGCCGTACCGTCCGGGCCGACACACGCCCTCCCACCCGAGGACACGGCTCGTGCGGCCGGCTGCCGGGCGCCGAACTGCTGGACCGCGATCTCGTTCAACACCAAGACCGGCTACTCCGGCTGGACGACGCCGGAACGCGGTCGGAGCACCAAGGCAGCAGCGATGAGGGCGGCGCTCGAGAAGTGCCGCAGCCGTCCCGTGAACGCCCGGGCCAGGAGCTCCTGCCTCCGCCCGTCCGTGCGCGAGGTGTACCGGCGCAACGGCTGTGTCGCGGTCTTCTTCCGGCGTCGTGACGGTCGGATCGTCGAGTGGGCCAGGGGCAAGGCCGACACCGAGACTCCCGCCAAGCGGCAAGCACGGCGGGCCGTCAACGACGGACCGGGTGAGATCGTCTTCTCGCGGCTCGCCTGCGGCCTGCGCCGCTTCTAGGTCCACGGGGACCGCGGATGGGACTCACGAACCTCCTCCGTTCGCTGCTGTCCCTCGGCGGTGTCGCGGTGCTCGCCTGCACCCTCCTGGCTCCCGTGTCGTCTGCATCCGCGCATCCGGCGTCGGTCGCGGCTGCGCCGGCCGTCGAGCGGACGACCGGCAGCGAGGGCGACGTCGGTTGCAACTGGCGGCGCAAGCGCTGCTACGGCGCGATCTCGCTGAACACCCGCACCGGACAGACCGGATTCGCGAACGACAAGCGGACGGCGGCGCGGGCGCAGCGGATCGCCCTCCGGAAGTGCAGGAGGCGCTCGGAAGCCACGACCGGCTTCCCGGGGCAGTGCAAGCCCGCTTACGTCGCCAGGAACAAGTGCCTCGCCGTGGCCATCAGGGTCAACGACGACGTCATCGTCGAGTGGGCTCCGGGCCGGCACTACGACCAGGCGACGGCCATCACCAACGCCCTCGCCAAGGTCCGTGGGCCCGGTGACGAGTACTTCCAGCGGGCGGTCTGCACCACGCGCACCCGCTGACCTGACGGGTACGACGTAGCGGCCCCCACCCGTCCGGATGGGGGCCGCTTCGTCGTACTGCGCCTGGGTGTCCAGGCTCACTGGTAGTCGTGGAAGCCCTTGCCGGTCTTGCGACCGAGGGCACCCTCGGCGACCTTCTGCTCGAGCAGCGCGGCCGGCGCGAACCCGGGCTCCTTGAACTCGGCGAAGAGCTCCTGCTGGATCGCGAGCGAGACGTCGTTGCCGACGACGTCGAGCAGCTGGAACGGCCCCATCGGGAAGCCGGCCTGCTCCTTGATCGCGGCGTCGATCTCGTCCATCGAGGCGGCGCCCGACTCGAGCAGCGTGACCGCGTCGTTGAGATAGGGGAACAGCAGGCAGTTCACGATGAAGCCGGAGCGGTCGCCGCACGAGACCGCGACCTTGCCGACGTTGGCGCAGAGCGCGAGCACCGTCTCGTTGACGTCGGCACCGGTGTCGGCGGTGGTGACGACCTCGACCAGCTTCATGATCGTGGCGGGGTTGAAGAAGTGCATGCCGATGACCGACTCCGGTCGCGACGTCGCCTCGCCCAGCTTGGTGATCGGCATCGACGAGGTGGTCGTCGCGAGGATCGCACCCGGCTTGCAGATCCGGTCGAGGTCCTTGTAGAGCTCGGTCTTGATCGCGAGGTCCTCGGCGATCGCCTCGACGACGATGTCGACGTCGCCCAGCGCCTCGCGCTCGGTCGAGCCGGTCAGCCGGTCGAGCACGTCGGACTTCGTGTCCTCGTCGATCTTGCCCTTCTCGACGAGCTTGGCGAGGCCCTTGTCGATGAAGGAGACGACCCCGGCGATCTTGTCCTCGCCACGCCCCACGAACACGACGTCGTAGCCGGCCTGCGCGAAGGCCTGGACGATGCCTGAGGCCATCGTGCCGGTGCCGACGACGCCGACCTTGCGGATCTCCCGCTTGAGCTCCGGCGCGGCGGCCTCGGCGCCGGCGGCCTCCTCGGCGAAGGTGCGGCCCTCGGTCGCCAGCTTCTCCAGAAGCTCGGCAGGCTCGTGCAGGTGGTCGCCGGTCTCGGCGAACCGCGCCGCGAGCTGGTCGCGCACGGTGGCGGCGCCGAGCTCGTCGATCACGGTCAGCGGGCCCTGGGGATAGCCGCAGCCGAACTTCATCGCGGCGTCGATGTCGGGGCTGGAGGCGTACGACGCCTCGTACATGCGCACCGCGTGGTTCAGGTACGGCAGCACCAGGGTGCTGAAGATCTGCTCGTTGGTCAGCGTCATGGAAGGAAGTGTCGCAAAACGCGGCCCCTTCTGTACCCGCAGGTAACTATGCGAGACAGATCCGGCCAGCTGGTGCCATCACGGGCGGTCCGGCGTCGATCTCCGCGGGCGCCACTGTAGGTTGGGCGACCGTGAGACTCGTCGTCGCGCGCTGCCAGGTCGACTACGCCGGTCGCCTCACCGCCCACCTCCCGATGGCCACCCGGGTGCTGATGATCAAGGCCGACGGGTCCGTGCTCGTCCACTCCGACGGCGGCTCCTACAAGCCGCTCAACTGGATGTCGCCGCCGTGCACGGTCCGCGAGGGCACGACCGACGACGGTGCGGTGGAGTGGACCGTGACCGCGAAGGCTGCCAAGGGAGCCGTCCCCGACACCTTGCGGATCCTCATCGAGGAGATCCACCACGACTCCAACCACGAGCTCGGCATCGACCCCGGACTCCAGAAGGATGGCGTCGAGAAGCACCTCCAGGAGCTCCTGGCCGAGCACCCGGGCACGCTGATGCCCGGCCTCTCGCTGGTACGACGGGAGTACCCCACCGCGATCGGCCCGGTCGACCTGATGTGCCGCGACGCCGACGGTGTCAGCGTGGCGGTCGAGATCAAGCGACGGGGCGAGATCGACGGCGTCGAGCAGCTGACCCGGTATCTGGAGCTGCTCAACCGCGACCCGCTGCTGGCGCCGGTCCGTGGGATCTTCGCCGCACAGGAGATCAAGCCCCAGGCGCGGGTGCTGGCGGGCGACCGGGGCATCACGTGCGCGCTCGTCGACTACGACGCCCTCCGGGGTCTGGACGACCCCACCGACCGACTCTTCTAGCCCGGGTCGGGTGCAAGCGACCGGGCCCGGCCGTCACCAATCCCGGACCCGGCAGTTGTCCAGGCAGCGACTCGGGTCGCCAAGTCACCGAAAGGCTCCTGGCATGGGGAAGCTCGCCACCGTGGCGTTGATCCTGATCGTCTCGGTTGTGGTCCAGCTGGGCGCGCCCGCGAGCACCACTGTGCTCGCGAGCACCACTGTGCTCTCGAGCACCGCTGCCCTCACGAGCACCGCTGCCCTCACCGGTCATCCGCCGGTCGTCCTGGTCCACGGTTACACCACGCGGGGCAGCCTCTGCGAAGGAATCAACCTGGCCAGCTACTGGCGCGGGGCGGAGACCGAGCTGACCGTGCGCCGCAACATCCCCGCGGCCGACGTGCTTCCGGTCAGCTTCTACAAGTGCGACACGAACGGCGTCGACATCACGGGGTCCGGACCGGGAACCGACTACCCGACCACGCGGACCAGCGGCGGCGCCCATCCCCGAGCGGGCTACACCAACGACGCATCCATCGTCCAGATCGCCCGCGACCTGGCGTGGTTCATCCACAACGAGTTCACGAGGGCGGGCCGGCCCGTCTACGCGGTGGGCCATTCCATGGGCGGACTCGTCATCCGCGAAGCGCTGCGCCGGGTGCAGATCCGCGATCCGGCGTTCCCACCCGCGCTGGACGTGCGCATCGCGCTGACGATCGCGACCCCGCACACCGGCTGGGCGAAGGAGTGCCACGCCAACACGCAGTGCGCGGAGATGACGCCCGGCTCACGGTTCCTCGCCGACCTGAGGACCAACCGCCGCCCACAAGGATCGAACACCACCGCATGGTGGGCGATGGGGTCGGAGGACGACGGGAAAACGCTGCTGTGCGACGGAATCCCGACCGACTCCGCGATGGCGATCAGAGGAGTCCATCTGATCTACGTCGATCCGTGCTACCGCCACTGCCAGTACCTCAACGACGATGCGCAGGAGCGCGACGCCGAAGGCAGTCTTGCCCTCCGCGGTCGGCACTCCTTGGCGATGTTGGGTCACGTCCTCAGATAGGGATCGGACAACCGTCCGGTCGTCGTCAATAGGATGTGGCCCGCCATGGCCACGATCTTCCACCTCGCCCTCGCCTCGGACTGGGCGGCCGCCCAGGACGCCGGCGCCTACACGGTCTCGACCCTGGGGCGGACCCTCGCCGAGGAGGGCTTCATCCACGCGAGTCGCGGGGATCAGTGGCCGACCGTGCGCGACAGGTTCTACGCCGACGTGACCGCGCCGCTGCTGCTGCTCCAGATCGACACCGACCGGCTCGACGTACCGGTGGTCGAGGAAACGGCCGCGCCGGGCTCGCCGGAGACCTTCCCGCACATCTACGGGCCACTCGCGCTCGATGCGGTGGTGAAGGCGATCCCCGTCCCGGTCCGCGGCAGCGTGACCACGCCCGCTACCCCGCCCGCGACCCCGCACGCCACTCCCCCGGCGCCCACGGGCGACTCCTTCGGCAGGTTCTTCCTGTCCGAGATGCTCGTCAACATGGCACTGCTGATCCTGATCCTGGTGACGACGGCGATCGGCGTCAGCGTCGGCAGCGCGATCGGCGGCGACATCGCCCTGGTCGCCGGGCTGGCCGTCGGCGTGCTCGTCGGCGGCGGGCTCGCACGCTGGCTCTACGTCCGCAGGCACGCCTGAGGCCATGGTTTCGAGGCTCGCCGGCTCGCACCTCAACCAGCGGCGGCGACGAGCTCCACGACCTCGTCCGCGCAGCCCCAGCTGAGCGTGACCCCCGCACCGCCGTGCCCGTAGCAGTGCACGACGCCGCCGACGCGCTCGAGCCGGACGGACGGCCGGGCAGGCCGGAGCCCGACCTTGTGCCGCAGCACCTTCGCCCCGCCCAGCGCCGGCACCAAAGCGGCCGCACGCTCGAGGATCGCGCGTGCGACGTCGGGGTCCGGCGTACGGCTCCACTCGTCGTGCTCCTCGGTGCCACCGACGACGATGTCGGAGGAACGCGGGACGACGTACGTCGGCATCGGGCCGTCGGTGTCCAGCCACCACTCGCGCAGGCCGACCTGCTCGACCACCACCACCTGGCCCCGGACGGGCACGACGGACCGGTCCCCCGCGAACAGCCGGGCACCCAGCCCGGCGGCGTCGACCACCACGTCGGCGCGGCCGTCGCCGGTCGGCGCCAGGCCGCCGAGGGACAGCCGGGTGAGGGTCCCGCCGAGCGCGGCCAGCCGCGCGACCAGCCAGTCCAGGTAGACCGGCATCTCCACCACCGGCGCGACGAACCTCCAGCCGTCGACGTACCCGGTCGGCAGCCCGTCCGTCGGCAAGACCCGCTCCAGCGACGGAACCGCACCTCGCCACCAGGGGTCGGCCTTCGTGCTGCGGAAGAGCTCGGTGCCGGACTGCATCCGGACGCCGGTCGCGGGATCCGGGGCCAGCTGGGCGAACACCTCGTACGACCGCGCGGCCCAGCCGGTCACCCGGTCCTGCGGCGCGGCCAGGTACGGGTACCAGAGCGCCGCTGCCACCGCTGACGTCGTCTCCCGCGGCAGGTCCCGGGCGAGTACGGCGACCTCGTGGCCGGCCTCGGCCAGCCGCACCGCGCTGGTCAGGCCGATCACGCCGGCACCGACGACGACCACCCTGGACACGAGCGCGTCCTCTGCGTCAGGCTCCCGCGGCCGTGGGCGCGGTCGGATCGGCAGCCCGGCGGCCCTGCTCGCGCGCGACGTACTCCTCGATGTCGTTGAGGTCGTCCTTGCTGCGGGTGACGATCGTGAGCAGGTCGCTCATCGTCGCGACCTCCTCCACCTGCTCCTTGATGAACCACTGCATGAACTGCTCGGAGGCGAAGTCGCTCTCCTCCCGTGCGATCCGGAGCAGGCTGTTGATCTGCTCGGTCACCCGCTTCTCCTGCGCGAGGGCGAGCTCGATCGGGGCGACGACGTCGACGAAGTCCGAGGCCGGCGCGTCGACGCCCGGGATCTGCACGGCCGCGTCGGTGTCGAGGAGGTACTGCACCATCATCATGGCGTGCTCGCGCTCCTCGAGCGCCTGCGCGTAGAAGAACGCCGCCATCTGCGGCATCGTCAGCGCGTCGTAGTGCACCGCGCACGCGAGGTACTGGTTGTGCGCAGCGAACTCGTTGCCGATCTGGACGTTGAGCTGATCGGTGAAGCGGGAGGCAGCCATGGCCGAAACCCTATCGCCCGGTCAGGCAGCCTTCTGCAGGTCCTTCTTGGAGGCCTTCTTGCCATCCTTGGCGCGCACCAGCACCCGCTTCTTGACGGCGTAGCCGTCGGGCAGGGTGCCCTCCTTGAGCATGCGCAACGGGCAGCGTCCGCACTTCGACTTGGAGACGCAGCACTTCGTCTTCGGCAGCTTGCGCGCCTTCGACTTCTTGCCCTTGCCCATGGACCGAGGGTAACGGTCCGAGGTGAGGCTTGCCTATGTACGGTCCGCCACACGGACCCGCGAGAACACCCAGGGCGCGGGGCGGGGCCGGGTCTAGGGTGCTCACGTGATCGAGATCTGGTTGAACCCCGCCTGCTCGAAGTGCCGGACCGCGGTCAGGGAGCTGGACGCGGCGGGCAAGGAGTACGTCGTACGCCGCTATCTCGAGGAGCCGCCGACCGTCGCCGAGCTCGAGGACGTGCTGGCCCGGCTCGGCCTGGAGCCCTGGGACATCGCCCGCACCGCGGACGCCGCGAAGCTCGGCGTCACCCTCCCGGCGAAGGACGTCGCGCACCGCCACGCGTGGCTCGAGGCGATGGTCGACCAGCCACGGCTCATCCAGCGCCCGATCATCACCGCCGCGGACGGCACGACCGTCGTGGCCCGCGACCCTGAGTCGCTGGCCCGGGTGATCGCCGCCGACTGAACCGACGCCGACCGACAGCCTCAGTCGAGGCCGTTGGCCTTGCGGATCACCTGGACGATGCCGCCCATGATCTCGGTGAGCCCGTAGTCCTTCGGGGTGTAGACGGCGGCCACGCCGAGCTCGACCAGCCGTCGGCCGTCGGACTCGGGGATGATGCCGCCGACGATCACCGGCACGTCGCCCATCCCGGCCTCCTTGAGGCCGTCGAGCACGCTCGGCACCAGCTCCATGTGCGAGCCGGACAGGATCGAGAGGCCCACGCAGTGCACGTCCTCGGCCACCGCGGCCGCGACGATCTGCTCAGGCGTCAGCCGGATGCCCTGGTAGATGACCTCGAACCCGGCGTCGCGGGCCCGTACGGCGACCTGCTCGGCGCCGTTCGAGTGCCCGTCGAGACCCGGCTTGCCGACGAGCAGCCGCAGCCGGCCACCCGAGTGACCCGCGAGCTCCTCGCCCGTCTTCTTCACGGCGTCGCGGACAGCGGTGAGCTCCGCGCCGGCCTCGGCCACGCCGACCGCGCCGCTCACGCCGGTCGGCGCACGGAACTCACCGAACACCTCGCGCAGCGTGCCGGCCCACTCCCCCGTGGTCGCGCCCGCGCGGGCGGCGGCCAGGGTGGCGGTCATCAGGTTGACGCCGCTCTTCGCGTCCTCCGCCAGCTTCGCCAGCGCGTCAGCGACCTCGGTCTCGTCGCGCTGCTCCTTCCAGGCCTCGACAGAGGCGAGCGCGGACTTCTCCGCCTCCGGGTCGGCAGCCATGATCGCGCCGTCGAGGTCCGCGGTCAGCGGGCTCGGCTCGGTCGTCTCGAACTTGTTGACGCCCACGATGACCTCGTCGCCGGCCTCGATCCGGCCGCGGCGGGCCGCGTGGGCGGAGACCAGCTCCTGCTTCATGTAGCCGGAGTCGACCGCGGCGATCGCGCCGCCCATCGCCTGCACCCGGTCGATCTCGGCCTTGGCCCCCTCGACGAGCTCGTTGACCTTCGCCTCGATCACGTGCGATCCGTCGAAGATGTCGTCGTACTCCAGCAGGTCCGACTCGAACGCCAGCACCTGCTGCAGCCGCAGCGACCACTGCTGGTCCCAGGGCCGCGGCAGGCCGAGCGCCTCGTTCCACGCCGGCAGCTGGACCGCGCGGGCGCGGGCGTTCTTCGACAGCGTCACGCCGAGCATCTCGAGCACGATCCGCTGCACGTTGTTCTCGGGCTGGGCCTCGGTGAGGCCGAGCGAGTTGACCTGGACGCCGTACCGGAACCGGCGCATCTTCGGGTCCTCGACGCCGTAGCGCTCACGGGTGATCTCGTCCCAGAGCTGGTTGAAGGCGCGCATCTTGCACGTCTCCTCGACGAACCGGACGCCCGCGTTGACGAAGAACGAGATCCGGCCGACGACCTTCTCGAAGTCCGCCTCGTCCACCTGGCCGGAGCTCTTCACCTGGTCGAGCACCGCGATCGCGGTGCACAGGGCGTAGGCGAGCTCCTGCGTCGGGGTCGCCCCCGCCTCCTGCAGGTGGTAGCTGCAGATGTTGATCGGGTTCCACTTCGGGATCTGGTGGACCGTGTAGGCGATCATGTCGGCGATCAGCCGCAGCGAGTGCTCCGGCGGGAACACGTAGGTGCCCCGCGAGAGGTACTCCTTGATGATGTCGTTCTGGGTGGTGCCGGCGAGCTGCGCGGCCACCTCCTCCGGCGACAGGTCGGGGTTCTGCTCCTCCGCCGCGACCTGGTACATCGCGAGCAGCCACATGGCCGTCGCGTTGATCGTCATCGAGGTGTTCATCTCGACGAGCGGGATGTCCTTGAAGAGCTTGCGCATCTCACCGAGGTGCGGCACGGGTACGCCGACCTTGCCGACCTCGCCGCGCGCGAGCGGGCTGTCGGGGTCGTAGCCGGTCTGCGTCGGGAGGTCGAACGCCACCGACAGTCCGGTCTGGCCCTTGGCCAGGTTCGTGCGGTACAGCGCGTTGGAGGCCTCAGCCGTGGAGTGGCCGGCGTAGGTGCGCATCACCCACGGTCGGTCCTTCTGGGGCCTGGCACTCAAGGTCTCGCTCATAAGGGGCAGGATAAAGCGGTTGCTACCCCCAGGTAACGCCCCGGACGTGTGGGGTTTCCGACACGGATCGCGCCGGGTCAGACCGCGATGGCCTCGCGCTCGACCTCGAAGAACCGGATCAAGTGGCTCAGGTGCAGCATCCGGCGCACCGCCGGGCAGGCATCCCGCAGGACGATCCGCTGACCGCCGCGGAGGGCGAACCGGCTGGCGACCGCCAGCACCTTGAGGGCGGTGAGGTCGATGGTTTCCACCTCGGACATGTCGATCGTGATGGCGCCGTCGTGGTGACGCAGGTGGTCGTAGACGGCGTTGCGCACCTCACCCGTGCTCCGGACGTCGAGGTCGCCGCTCAGCATCAAGGTCGGGCCGTCGGTCATGATCTGCATGTCCTCCCCTCCCTCGGTGTGGTCGATCACGCTCGTGGTGACTCTCTACCCACCATGACGCGCGACAGACCGATTCGGTTGCATGCCCAGCGGGTCGGTGTGTCGCAGGTCACACCGGCTGGCGCCGTACGCTCTGGTCATGGTCAACCTCACCCGCATCTACACCCGCACCGGCGACGCCGGTGAGACCCGGCTCGGCGACATGAGCGTCACGTCGAAGACGGACCCGCGGCTGGTGGCCTACGCCGAGGTCGACGAGGCCAACGCGCACCTCGGCGTCGCACTCGCCAGCGGCGGCCTCGACGAGGACGTCGTGAAGGTCATCACCCACGTGCAGAACGACCTCTTCGACGTGGGCGCCGACTTCTGCACGCCGGTGGTCGCCAACCCCGAGTACCCGCCGCTGCGCATCGAGCAGGAGTACGTCGACCGGCTCGAGGCCTGGTGCGACCACTACAACGCACTGGTCCCGAACCTGCGCTCCTTCATCCTCAACGGAGGCACCCCGGCGGCCGCTCACCTGCACGTCGCCCGGACCGTCGTACGACGAGCCGAGCGGGCCGCGTGGGCGGCGTACTCCGTCCACGGCGACACCATGAACAAGCTCGCGATCACCTATCTCAACCGGCTCTCGGACCTGGTGTTCATCCTGGCCCGCTACGCCAACCGCGAGAACGGGGACGTCCTCTGGGTGCCCGGCGGTGAGCGGGGCAAGTGAGGCCTCTGCTCGCTGCGCTCGTCGCCGTCGCGGTGCTGCTCGGCACCGCCGGGTGCAGCGACGACGAGCCCGCCGCCGAGGAGCGCACGTCGGAGCACGCGCGGAGCGAGAAGGGCAAGACGGACAAGAAGCCCCGCGCCGAGACGCGACCCAGCGAGTCCCGGCCCAGCGAGCCCCGGCCCAGTGCTCCCCCACTGACGACGACGTTCGTGCCGGCCGCGAGCCCCCGCGAGCTGGCGGAGCGCCTGACCACCGCCGAGGACCTGGCTCGCGACGACAGCACGGCTGACGACGTCCGGCAGGCGGCGGCGTTCGAGGCCCAGCTCCTCTACCGCCAGCTCGGGCGGACACCGGAGTGGGAGCGGACGGCGCGCGCCGCCGTACCCGATCGGTACCGCGCCGACCTCGACGCGCACCTGACCGCCCGGCACTCCTTGCGCAGCGTGCTGACCACGCTGTCCGACGAGCTGCCGGCGTGGGAGATCGTCGAGCCCGCCCCGACCGCCGACCTGCTGCGGTTCTACCGCGAGGGCGAGCGGGTCCACGGCGTCCGGTGGGAGCTGCTCGCCGCGATCAACCTGGTGGAGACGGGGTTCGGAAAGATCCGCGGCCTCTCGACCGCGGGTGCGCAGGGGCCGATGCAGTTCATCCCCTCGACCTGGGCGGCGTACGGCGAGGGCGACATCGACGACCCCCACGACGCGATCCTCGGGGCGGCCAACTACCTCGCCGCGAACGGCGGCGACACCGGCACGATCAGCGGGGCGGGCGTCGAGAACGCCCTCTACCGCTACAACAACCACGGCGGCTACGTCGCTGGGATCCTGTCCTACGCCTCCATCCTCGAGCGCGACCCGCGAGTGTTGGGCGAGCTGGTGCGCTGGCAGATCCTCTACCTCTCGACGATCGGCGACCTGTGGCTCCCGATCGGCTACCGGGAGACCGCGCCGGTGCCCGTGCGGGTGTACGTCCGGCAGCACCCCGAGCGGCACCTCGGCACCGTCACCGACTGACCTGTGGAGGACCGACGGGACTGTCGTGGCCGCGTGCCACGATGGGCGGGCCGTGGACGTCCTTGCATCACTGACCGACGAGTTCCTCGAGGAGCACTTCGCCCCCGAGACGCTGGAGCGCGCGCGGGGCTACCTCGACCGGATCGACGGCCCGCCGCACCTGCAGCTGCTGAGCGCCGGATCGGTCACGGCGACGGCGTACGTCTACGGATCCGCGCCGACGGCGTACCACGTGCAGCTGCACTGCGAGGTCGGGCGGCCCAGCGGTCGCAGTCGCTCCCGCACCGCCGGCTGGATCTTCAGCCTCTGCACCTGCCCGGTCCGCAACATGTGCAAGCACGGCGCAGCCGTCGCCCTGAGCATGCGCGACGGTCACGTCGGCGCCGAGCGGGTGCCGGAGTGGGAGCGTCAGCTGGGGTCGCTCGTCGAGGACCTGTCACGGACCGCCGACCGAGAGGTGGCGCAGTTCCCGCTCGCCCTGCAGTTCTCGCTGGAGGAGCAGCGGATCTACTCCTACCGCGACGACGGGCCGCTCCTCGGCCTCCGGCCGCTCCGACCCGGCGCCAAGCAGGCGTGGATCAAGACGGGTGCCGACTGGCCCGACATCCCCGGCGCCGTCGTCGCCCGCACACTCCTTCCCGAGCACGCCGACACGATCGGCGCGCTGCACGGCGCGCTCCAGCGGCACCGCGGCTACCAGCCGGCCGGCACCGCCCCGACCCTCGCCCAGTTCGGACCCCACCTACTGCGGCTGCTGCGTGCCGCCGAGGCAGCCGGCGTCGCGTTCGTCCCGGTGCCGCCGCTGACGGGCGTCACCCTTCGTGAGAAGCCGGTGGGCCTGACGGCCGAGATCACCAGCGACGGCTCGATCGCACGGTTGACGCTCGGCGTCGACGTCGACGGGGAGCTGCGGCGCGGCGAGCGGGTCCGGTTCATCGGCAACGACCGGATCGTGGCGCTGCTCGACGACGGTCACCTGCAGATCGCCGAGCTCGATCGTGACGTGCCGACGGTCGCGCGCCGGCTGATCGAGGACCAGCCGCTCGAGGTGCCGGCGGCGGAGATCGACGCGTTCCGGGAGCGGCTGGCCGGGCTGCTCCGGCACCTGACGGTCCGCTCCCCCGACGGGTCGGTCGACGTACCAGTGCCGGTCCGGCCGACACTGGTGGTCACCGTCGGCTGGGTCAGCTCGACCACGGCCGAGCTGATCTGGGAGTGGCGGTACGACGACGCCCACCGCTGCGGACTCGACGCCAGGGACCTGCTCGACGGCCTGCGCGACCGGCGCACCGAGACCACGATCCGGGCGACGGTGCCGTCCGGCCTGCTGGGACGACGGTCGGTGCGCGACGGCGACGCCCTGTCGCTGGCGATCCACGACCTCCCGCACCTGAGGGAGCTGCCCGACATCGAGGTGGTCGAGGAGCAGCGACCGGACTTCCGGGAGGCGACCTCGGCGCCGGTGATCAGCTTCGACGTCGTCACGCCCGCAGCGGACGCCGAGGCCGACCGGGTCACCGACTGGCTCGATCTCGCGGTGACCGTCAACGTCGAGGGCGAGCGGATCCCGCTGCCCGACGTGATCGCCGCGCTCACGCTCGAGCACGAGTTCCTGGTCCTGCCGAGCGGTCTCTTCATCGCGACCGACCGGCCGGAGTTCGACCGGCTGCGCGAGGTGGTGGCCGCTGCCGCCGAGCTGCGGGAGCGCGACGGCGACCGGATCGGCATCGGCACCCACGACCTCGGCCTGTGGGCCCAGCTGGCCGAGACCGGCATCGTCGACGCCCAGGCCGCCGCGTGGGTCGCGCGCGCCCAGGCCCTGCGGGACCTCAAGGAGATCCCGCGACCGGAGCCGGTCGGCCTGGTGACCGACCTGCGGTCCTACCAGCGCGAGGTGTTCTGGTGGCTGGCCTTCCTCTGGGAGCACGGCCTCGGCGGGATCCTGGCCGACGACATGGGTCTCGGCAAGACCCTGCAGGTGCTGGCGCTGATCCACCACGCCCGCGAGCGGCGCCCGGAGGACGGGCCGTTCCTCGTGGTCGCGCCGACCAGCGTGGTGACCGCCTGGGCGCACGAGGTCGAGCGCCATGCTCCGGGCCTGCGGCTGGGTGTCTGCGGTCGTCGTACCGATGACGTCGCCGCGATCGCCGCCGACAGCGACGTCGTCGTCACGACCTACACCGTGCTGCGGCTCGCGCACGCCCGCTACGCCGCCGTGCAGTGGGGCGGTCTGGTCCTCGACGAGGCGCAGCAGGTCAAGAACCACCAGAGCAAGACCTACGCCGCGGCCCGGACCGTCGCCGCGCCGTTCAAGCTCGCGGTCACCGGCACGCCGTTCGAGAACCGGTTGATGGAGCTCTGGGCGCTGTTGTCGATCACCGTGCCCGGCCTCTACCCCTGGCCGCGCCTCTTCAACGAGCGGGTCGCCCGCCCGGTCGAGCGCGACGGGGACAAGGCGGTGCTCGACCGGTTCCGCGCCCGGATCCGGCCGTTCCTCCTGCGCCGCACCAAGGAGCTGGTCGCCAGCGACCTCCCGCCCAAGCAGGAGCAGGTGCTCGACGTCGTGCTCGAGCCGAAGCACCGCAAGATCTACGACACCCACCTGGCCAAGGAGCGGCAGCGGATCCTCGGCCTGGTCGAGGAGGACTTCGCCCGCAACCGGGTGGCGATCTTCAGCGCGCTCACCAAGCTGCGCCAGCTCGCCCTCGACCCCGCGCTCGTCGACCCGGCCCACGACGCGGTCGGGTCGGCCAAGCTCGACCTGCTCGTCGACCACCTCGAGGAGATCACGGCCGAGGGCCACCGGGCGCTGGTGTTCAGCCAGTTCACGTCGTTCCTCACCCGGGTCCGGGACCGGCTGGCCGCGGAGGACATCGGTGCGACCTACCTCGACGGCTCGACCCGCGACCGGGCGGGCGTGATCGACGAGTTCCGGGCCGGTGGTGCACCGGTCTTCCTGATCTCGCTCAAGGCCGGGGGCGTCGGGCTCACCCTGACCGAGGCCGACTACGTCTTCGTGCTCGACCCGTGGTGGAACCCGGCCGCCGAGGCGCAGGCCGTCGACCGCGCGCACCGGATCGGTCAGACCGCCCACGTCCACGTCTACCGGCTCGTCGCGACCGACACCATCGAGGAGAAGGTGATGGAGCTCAAGGGCCGCAAGGCCGAGCTCTTCGCCCAGGTCATCGACGGCGAGGGCGTGATGAGCACCGCGCTCGACGCCGACGACATCCGCGGGCTCTTCGACTGACTAACGTCTCAGCAGAGCCACCATCTCGTCGTACCCGCGCTGCTCGGCGTGCTGCAGCGGCGTCACGCCGTCCCCGTCGGCGATGCCCGGGTCGGCGCCCGCCGCCAGCAGGATCCGCACGATCTCCTGGTGGGCGGCGCCGCCGTCGCCGAGGATGATCGCCTCGAGCAGGGCGGTCCAGCCGAGGTCGTTGACGTGGTTGAGGTCGATGCCGGTCCGGACGACCCGGCGGACGTAGTCGACGTGCCCGCGCTCGCTGGCCGGGATCGGCGACAGGCCGCCGTACCGGTTGCGGATCGTCAGGTCCGGGTTCGCGGGCAGCAGCGCCTCGAGCATGGCGACGCTGCCGGTCACCCCGGTCACGAGCCACGGGGTGTCGTGGCGGTCGTCGAGCGCGTCGGGGTCGGCACCCATCGCGACGAGCAGCTCGGCGACGGCGACGTGGTCGTAGGTCGCGGCGAGCAGCAGCGCGGTGCGGTCGTGCTCGTCCCGGGACTCGATGTCGGCGCCGGCGCGGAGCGCGACGGCGACCGCATCGGCGTCGCCGTCCGCCGCGGCCCGCAGCAACGCCGCGGCCGGATCGGTCGGCTGGTCGGCAGTGGTCACGTTCTCCAGGATCCTCTCCAGTCCGTCGAGCCCGCGCTCGCGGGCCATCTCCAGCGGGGTCAGGCCGGCCGAGGTCGACCGGTCCTGCAGCCGCACGCCACCGGCTGCCAGCACCCGGACCGTCGTCGCGTACGACGTCGTGTCCTCGCCGAGCCAGACCGCCTCGTGGATGGCCTGGTAGCCGATCCGGTTCACGTGGTCCCGGTCGATGCCGGCCCGGAGCAGCTCGCCGACCACCAGGCCGTGGCCGCGCTCGGCCGCGCGGATCAGGCCGGTGCCGTTCCAGCTGTCCTTGTCGTTGATCGCCGCCCCGTTGCGAAGCGTGAGGCGGAGCAGGTCGAGGTAGCCCTCGCTGGTCGCGATGAGGTACGCCGACTGCTCGGTCTCGTCCTTCGCGTTCACGTCCGCGCCCTGCCGCACCAGTCGCCGCGCCCGCCGTACGTCGTCGGCCCAGGCCGCGTCGCGCAGCCGCTCGTCGAGCGCGGCCTGGTCGGCCGGGTCCGGCTCGGCGGACGAGCTGGAGGCGCTCGGGGAGCCCGGCGCGGCCGGGGTGCGGTCGACGCTGCCGGACGACTCCGGCCTGGGGGTCGACCCGCCGTCCCCGCACGCGACCAGGGCGAGCGCGAGCGGGAGGACGGCAAGGACGGTGCGCCTCATCGGGTGGGGTCGGTGACGACGTCGTACGGCCCGGACGCCACCGTCTCGTCGAACTTGCTGTCGACGTAGAGGATCCGGCCGTGCAGGGCCTTCGCGGTCGTCAGCACCCGGTCGGGCGAGCTCGCCACCTGGTCCAGGAGCACGGCGCGGCTGCCGTCGGTCGTGAGGCGCAGCGTCGCGACCATCCTGCTGAAGTTGCGGACCACGGTGAGCCGGTCACCCTGACGGACCAGGCCGTCGGCGTTGACCAGGTCGGCACCGCCGGTCGCGACCTGACTGACTTCGCCGGTCCGGGTCGAGAAGCGCCACAGCTGCCCGGTGTTGCCCTGGGCGACGACGAAGGCGCTGCGGTCGGCGGTCAGCACGATGCCGCCGAGGTTGAACCCGGACCGCCGCTCGATGGTGCCCGTCGCGTCGGCCCACAGGGTCGCCTGCCAGCCGGTGCCCTCGTCGGCGACGCGGAAGACCTGGGCATCGTTGGAGTTGGTGAAGTACGCCGCGCCGTCCGGCCCGATCGCCACGTCGTTGAGGAACACGTCGGTGCCGGGGGCACGGAGGGCGGCGAGCAGGTTACCCTCCGCGTCGTAGACCCAGAGGTCGGGGCGGTCGTTGCCGATGCCGTTCGGGCCGCCGGCGACGTAGACCCGGCCGGCGTCGTCGACGGTGATGCCGCGCGCGGTGAACCGCCCGTCGGTGCCGTCGCCGGCCAGCCACTGCGCGGTCTGCGCGGAGTCCACCGAGCCCCGGTGCAGCTCGCCCCGGTCACCTCGCTGACGTAGAACACCCCGCGGCGCTGGTCGGCGCCGATGCCCTCGAACTTCGAGCCCGCCGGGTTGGCCGGGCCGACGGGGTCGCCGGCGAGCTGGTACGTCGACGGCCGGCCGGGCTCCTGGTCCGCCAGCGCCGGCGCGGCGCCGATGGTGGCCGCGGCCGCGGTGGCGGCGAGCAGGGTGCTGGTCACGAGGGTGGTGCGCTTCATCGATCTCTCCTGGGTGCTGGAATCTCGGATGGCTCCACTCTGCGGCCCGGACCCGGCCCCGGACGTCCGGCAGCCGGCTACCTCTCGATAGCCAATTGGTTGATGCCGTCGGTGTGCCCGCTCCCTAGGCTGTTCCGACCATGACCGCTCCGTCCGCAGACCCTGGCGTCCACGGGATCCTCGCTCCCGCCGTACGGCTCGACCGGTGGCTGCTGATGATCCTCGTCGTCCTGCTCGTCACCTGCTCCGTCCGGTACGTCGACCGGCACGGTCTCGACGCGACCGGTGCTGCCGTGCTGGCGGGTGCGCTGGTGCTGGCGCTCGCCTACGCCACCCGGTCCCTGCTGCCGGGCCGCACCTGGTGGCCGACGGCCTGGATCGCCGGGATGGTCGTGCTCTGGGGCACGCTCACCGCCGTGGCACCGTCGTTCGCGTGGTGCGCGGTGCCCGTGGCGTTCGCGGTGCTCAGGGTGCTGCCGTTCGCCTGGGCGGTCGCGACCGTCGTCCTGATGACCGCGCTGCTCATCGCGGCGTGGCAGCGGATCACCGACGGCTTCGACCCGGTCCAGGTTGCGGGTCCGGTCGGCGTCGGCCTCCTCACGGTCCTCGCCTACCGCGCGCTCGACCTGGAGTCGCGCGCCCGCCAGGACCTGCTCGACCGGCTGGTCGAGGCACAGGACGAGCTCGCCGAGGAGCAGCAGCGCACCGGCGCTCTCGCCGAGCGGACCCGTCTCTCCCGCGAGATCCACGACTCCGTGGGGCAGGGCCTGTCGAGCATCAACCTGCTCCTCCAGGCCGCCGAGCAGAACTGGCAGTCGCAGCCCGCGACCGCCCGGGAGCACGTCGCCACCGCCGCAGCGACCGCCCGCGAGGGCCTCGACGAGGTCCGGCGCGTCGTACGCGACCTGGCACCGGCGGACCTCGCCGCAGACACCACCGGCACGGCGCTGCCCGCGGCGCTCCGGCGGGCGGCCGAGCAGGCGGCGCCCGGGATGCAGGTGGAGGTGCGCGTCGACGGTGCGCCCGGGGTCGTCCCGGCCTCGGTCGCCGCTGCGCTCGTGATGACCGCGCGCGGCGCACTCGCCAACGTCCGGGAGCACGCCGGGGCACAGCGCGTCGCCGTCACGCTCACCCACCACGTCGACGAGGTGCTGCTCGACGTCCGCGACGACGGCCGCGGATTCGTCCCCGGCCAGGTCCGCCCCAGCGGCACCCGGGGAGACGGGCTGGCCGGCATCGTCGCCCGCGCCGAGGCGCTCGGCGGCCGCGCGGACATCGAGAGCGCACCGGGCGAGGGCACCACCGTGTCGGTGCGCTTCCCCGTCGAACCCGTGGAGGGACCGCTGTGATCCGGATCGTGCTGGTCGACGACCACCCCGTCGTGCGTGCCGGGCTCCGCGCGCTGATCGACGGGCAGGATGACCTGTCGGTCATCGGCGAGGCCGACGGCCTCGACCGCGCGCTGGCCACCGTCACCGCGGACCGGCCCGACGTCGTGCTGATGGACCTCAGCCTCGGGGCAGGCGCGGTCGGCGGTGCCGACGTGACGGCCGCCCTCCGGGCGCTCGACGAGCCGCCCGAGGTGCTGGTGCTGACGACGTACGACACCGAGTCCGACATCCTGCGCGCCCTCGACGCCGGAGCGCGGGGCTACCTGCTCAAGGACGCCCCGCCCGACGAGCTGTTCGCCGGCATCCGTGCCACGGCCCGCGGGGAGACGGTGCTGGCACCGTCGGTCGCCGCGACGCTGGTCCGGCGTACGACGCCCGGGGCCACCCCGATCACCGAGCGGGAGGTGGAGGTCCTGGAGCTGCTCTCCCGCGGCCTCGGCAACAAGGAGATGGCGCGGGAGCTGTTCGTGTCCGAGGCGACCGTGAAGTCCCACCTCTCGCACATCTACACCAAGCTCGGGGTCGACACCCGCGCCGGCGCGGTGGCAGCCGCGATCGAGCGCCGCATCATCCGCACCTGAGCGCCTCGCCCTCGACCTACCGGTTCCAGTCGGTGCCC
The DNA here is from genome assembly GCF_003515065.1 of Nocardioides immobilis. Taxonomy (GTDB): domain Bacteria; phylum Actinomycetota; class Actinomycetes; order Propionibacteriales; family Nocardioidaceae; genus Nocardioides; species Nocardioides immobilis. The sequence continues at coordinate 74,821 of NZ_QXGH01000015.1, read as the reverse complement.
GGCGGCTTGGCCTCGAGCCACGCCTGGAAGCCGGTGAGGGAGGCGAGGCTCATCGCCAGCTCGACCTCGCCGGAGCGCGACGCACAGCGGATCACGACGTGGTCGGGGTAGAGCGAGGCCTGCTCGGCCCCGATGGGCTCGCGCCGGCCGTCGTACGTGAGCTGCTCACGCCACCAGACGCGCTTCGGCTTCGGCCACAGCGTGAAGATCCGGAACCACTCGAGCTTCTCCCCCGAGTAGCGCCCAATCCCCAGCACCCAGCCCTGCCCCGCGGTGTCGGAGCTGAGCCGGTGGCTCAGCTCGAACGTCCCGCCGTGCCGGGCCAGGACCCGGCGCCGGACGACCAGCCCGACGCCGTAGGCCAGCAGCAGGAGCAGCACGATGCCCGAGACATCGAGCAGCCACTCCCACCACGCCATCGACGGACTCTAGTGGCCCGGACCCGAGGAGACCTTTTCGGCAGCCCGGAGCCGCGCCTCGGCACGGCGCACGCGCCGCTCGGCCTCGTTGTTGGCGCCGATGAGGCCACGCGCCTCCTCGAGCTCAGCCTTCGCCTTGTCGACGTGGATGTCCTCGCCGAGCTCGATGTGCTCGGAGAGGATCGACACCCGGTTGTTGGCCACCGAGAGGAACCCGCCGTCGACGGCAGCGACGACCACGTCGTCGGTGCCCTCGACCTGGATCTCCACCACGGCCTCGGCCAGGAGCGACAGCGCCGGGGCGTGGTCGCGCAGCACGCCGATGTCACCCTCGGTCGTGCGCGCGATCACCATCGCCGCGTCGCCGGACCACACGGTGCGGTCCGCTGCGACGAGCTCGACGTGCAGCGCCTCGGTGTCAGCAGCGCCCGTGTGGTCCGCCATGTCAGAGGCTCTTCTGGATCTCGGCCCACTTGGCCTCGACGTCCTCGAGGCCACCGCACATGAAGAACGCCTGCTCGGCCACGTGGTCGTACTCGCCGTCGGCGATCTTGTTGAACGCCTCGATGGTGTCGGCCACCGGCACGGTCGACCCCTCGATGCCGGTGAACTGCTTGGCGACGTAGGTGTTCTGCGACAGGAACCGCTGGATCCGGCGGGCCCGGCTGACGATGACGCGGTCCTCCTCGGACAGCTCGTCGACACCGAGGATCGCGATGATGTCCTGGAGCTCCTTGTTGCGCTGGAGGATCTGCTTGATCCGGATCGCGCAGTCGTAGTGCCCCTGACCGATGTACTGCGGGTCGAGGATCCGCGAGGTCGAGGTCAGCGGGTCCACGGCCGGGTAGATACCGAGCGAGGCGATCTCGCGCGAGAGCTCGGTCGTCGCGTCGAGGTGGGCGAACGTCGTCGCCGGAGCCGGGTCGGTGTAGTCGTCAGCCGGCACGTAGATCGCCTGCATCGAGGTGATCGAGCGGCCACGCGTCGAGGTGATCCGCTCCTGGAGCGTGCCCATCTCGTCGGCGAGGTTGGGCTGGTAGCCCACCGCGGACGGCATCCGGCCGAGCAGCGTCGAGACCTCGGAACCGGCCTGGGTGAACCGGAAGATGTTGTCGACGAACAGCAGCACGTCCTGGTTCTGGACGTCACGGAAGTACTCCGCCATCGTCAGCGCCGAGAGGGCGACACGAAGACGCGTGCCCGGCGGCTCGTCCATCTGGCCGAAGACCAGGGCGACCTTGTCGAACACCCCGGCTTCCTGCATCTCGACGATGAGGTCGTTGCCCTCACGGGTGCGCTCGCCGACACCGGCGAACACCGACACACCACCGTGGTTCTTGGCGACGCGGGCGATCATCTCCTGGATCAGCACGGTCTTGCCGACGCCGGCACCACCGAAGAGGCCGATCTTTCCGCCGGTCACGTACGGCGTCAGCAGGTCGATGACCTTGATGCCGGTCTCGAACATCTGGGTCTTGGACTCCAGCTGGTCGAAGGCGGGCGCCTTGCGGTGGATGCCCCAGCGCTCCGTGACCTCGTACGCCTCGCCCTCGTCGAGGTTGAGGACGTCGCCGGTCGCGTTGTAGACGTGGCCGAGAGTGATGTCACCCACCGGGACCGTGATCGGGCCGCCGGTGTCGGTCACCGGCGCGCCGCGGACGACACCGTCGGTCGGCTTCAGCGAGATGGCGCGGACCAGGCCGTCGCCGATGTGCTGGGCGACCTCGAGCGGGAGGACCGTGGTCTCCCCGGCGAGCTCGACCTCGACCTCGAGCTTGTTGTAGATCTCCGGCATCGCGTCGGCCGGGAACTCGATGTCGACGACAGGGCCGATGACCCGCGCGATCCGACCGGTGGTCCCAGTCTCAACGGCCTCTTCAGCGGTTGCAGTCATTGTGTTCTCCCAAAACTCTATGGGTTGGTTCTTCGTGGGTCAGTCGGGTTGAGCGGGTCAGTCGGTCAGTCGTTGGCAGCGGCCTGAGCGTCGGCCAGCGCGTTCACGCCACCCACGATCTCGCTGATCTCCTGGGTGATGCCGGCCTGGCGGGCCTGGTTGGCGATCCGGGTGAGCTTCTTGATGAGCTCGTCGGCGTTGTCCGTCGCCGCCTTCATCGCCTTCTGCCGGGCGGCCAGCTCGGAGGCGGCCGCCTGCAGCAGGCTGTAGAAGATCCGGCTCTGGACGTACTGCGGCAGCAGCCCGTCGAGCACCTGCGACGCCGACGGCTCGAACTCGTAGAGCGGCAGCAGCTCGTCCTCCTCGGGCGGCTCCTCCCCCTCGACGACCTCCAGCGGAAGCAGCCGTACGGCGGTCGGCTCCTGCACGAGCATCGAGCGGAACCGCGTGTAGACGATGTGGACCTCGTCGACATCCTCGTATCGGGCTTCCTCACCCTGCTGCTCCGCCGAATCAGCAAGGAACGCCTCGATGAGGGCCTTCCCGATCTCCGCTGCCTTGTCGTAGGTCGGCTGGTCGGAGAACCCGGTCCAGGACTCGACGAACGGACGCTCGCGGAACTTGAAGTAGGCCTCGGACTTCCGGCCGGCCAGGAACCAGTCGATCTCCTTGCCCTCGTCCCGCAGGCGTCCCGCGAGCCGCTCGGCCTCCTTGAGCACGCTCGAGGAGTAGGCGCCGGCGAGACCGCGGTCGCTCGTGATCACGAGCACCGCCGCCCGCTTCGGGTTCTCCTCCTCGCGGGTCAGCGGGTGGTCGACGTTGGAGAACGTCGCGACCGCCGACACGGCCCGGGTGAGCTCCCGCGCGTACGGCGCGGCCTGCTGTGCTCGCTGCTGCGCCTTGATGATCCGGGACGCAGCGATGAGCTCCATGGCGCGCGTGATCTTCTTCATCGACTCGGTCGACTTGATCCGCGCGCGGTACTCCCGCAGCGATACAGCCATGGCTAGTCCTCAGCCTCGCTTCTGCTTGACGATCTGCTCCTGCTCGAGCTCGTCGTCGGCCAGCGACTCGGCCTCGGGCTCGTGGCCGACCTTGATGCTGTTGCCCTCGGACGTCTCGAACTGGTCGAGGAAGGAGTCGTACGCCGCGGCGACGCCGTCCTCGTCCTCGAACTTCTGCGTCTCGCGGATGGCGGCCAGCAGGCCCTCGTGCGAACGACGAAGGTAGTCGAGGAACTCGTGCTCGAACCGCAGCACGTCCTCGGTCGGGACCTGGTCGAGACGGCCGCTGGTGCCGAGCCAGAGCGACACGGTCATCTCGGGCAGCGGGTAGGGGCTGTAGGCGGGCTGCTTGAGCAGGGCCATCAGCCGCTGACCGCGGGCCAGCTGCTGGCGCGAGGCCGCGTCGAGGTCGGACGCGAACATCGCGAACGCCTCCATCGCGCGGTACTGCGCCAGGTCGACCTTCAGCGAGCCGGTGACGGCCTTCATCGCCTTGGTCATGGCCGCACCACCGACGCGCGACACCGAGATGCCGACGTCGATCGCGGGCCGCTGGTTGGCGGCGAACAGGTCGGACTGCAGGAAGATCTGGCCGTCGGTGATCGAGATGACGTTGGTCGGGATGTACGCCGAGACGTCGTTGGCCTTGGTCTCGATGATCGGCAGGCCGGTCATCGAGCCGGCGCCGAGGTCGTCGGAGAGCTTCGCGCAGCGCTCGAGCAGCCGGGAGTGCAGGTAGAAGACGTCACCCGGGTAGGCCTCGCGGCCCGGAGGACGACGCAGCAGCAGCGACACGGCGCGGTAGGCCTCGGCCTGCTTGGTCAGGTCGTCGAACACGATCAGGACGTGCTTGCCGGCGTACATCCAGTGCTGGCCGATGGCCGAGCCGGTGTAGGGGGCGAGGTACTTGAAGCCGGCCGAGTCGGACGCGGGGGACGCGACGATCGTCGTGTACTCCAGCGCGCCGGCCTCCTCGAGGGCGCCGCGCACAGCGGCGATGGTCGAGCCCTTCTGACCGATCGCGACGTAGATGCAGCGCACCTGCTTCTCCGGGTCACCGGAGTCCCAGTTCAGCTTCTGGTTGATGATCGTGTCGATCGCGACCGTGGTCTTGCCGGTCGAGCGGTCGCCGATGATCAGCTGACGCTGGCCACGACCGATCGGGGTCATCGCGTCGATCGCCTTGATGCCGGTCGCGAGCGGCTGGTGCACCGACTTGCGCGCCATCACGCCGGGCGCCTGGAGCTCGAGGATGCGGCGACCCTCTGCCTCGATCTCGCCGAGCCCGTCGATCGGGGTGCCGAGCGGGTCGATCACGCGACCCATGAACCCGTCGCCGATCGGGACCGACAGCACCTCACCGGTACGGCGGACCGTCTGGCCCTCCTCGATCTTGTCGAAGTCACCGAGGATGACGACGCCGATCTCGCGCTCCTCGAGGTTCAGGGCCAGGCCCCGGGTGCCGTCCTCGAACTCGAGCAGCTCGTTGGCCATCGCCGACGGCAGGCCGCTCACGCGCGCGATGCCGTCGCCGGCGGAGACGACGTGGCCGATCTCCTCCTTGCTGGCCGCGGAGGGCTCGTAGTCGGCGACGTACTTGGCGAGGGCGTCGCGGATCTCGTCCGGACGGATGGAGAGTTCCGTCATCTCAGTGCCTTCTCTCTGGTTCTTCTGGAACGTACGTAGGTGATGTCGGTGAGCGAGCTGGTCGGGATCTCGAGATCCGCGTCAGCCGGCGAGCTTGCGGCGGGCGTCGTCGAGGCGGCTGGAGATCGTGCCGTCGATGACGTCGCCGCCGATCTCGACCTTGATGCCACCGATGACATCCGGGTCGACGACGATGTTGAGGTGGACCGGCCGGCCGTACTGCTCGGTGAGCGCCGCCTCCAGCCGCTGGACCTCGCTCTCGCCCAGCGGGCGAGCGACCCGGACCGTCGCCACGTCGCGCCCGTGGACGTCGGCGGCGACCTTCTCGTAGTCCTCGAGCGCCACGGCGACGCTGCGGTGGCTACCGGTCAGGGCCTGCTTGACCAGGATGACCGTGGCCGGGAGCACCTTGCCGTCGAGCAGGGTGTCGACCAGCGCTGCCTTGTCGTCCGCGCTGCGAGCACGGTCCGACAGGGCGTTGCGGAGGTCGGGGCTGTCGTTGACGATGCTGCGCACCGAGAACAGCTCGTCGACGACCTGGTCCGCGTCGCGGCCCGTGGAACGGACGGCCGCCACGACACCGACGTACTCCAGCGCGTCGGCGAGGTCGCGGGTGCGCGTCCACCGACGACCCACCGCGTCCTTGAGCAGGTCCAGCGTGGCCGGGTCGACCTTGCCGTCGTACAGCTCCGAGACCAGACCGGTCTTGGCCTCGCTCGGAAGGGCGAAGTCGGTGGCGAACCGCCGCAGCGCGCCTTCGGAGCGGAGGTTCGCCGCGACCGCGAACAGGTCCTGGGCGACCGTGGCCGATCCCTCGACCCCGTCGACCAGCGCGGCGACGGCTTCGCTGGAGGCCGCTCGGAACGAGAGCATCAGTTCGCCCCCGGGGTCCCGGTCTCGAGCTCGGCGAGGAACCGCTCCACGACGCGCCCCTGACGAGCGTCGTCGTCGAGCGACTCGCCCACGATGCGACCCGCGAGGGTCGTCGCCAGGCTGCCGACCTCACCACGGAGCGAGGTGACCGCCTGCTGGCGCTCGGCCTCGATCTGGGCCTTGCCGTGCTCGACGATCCGCGAGGACTCGGCCTGGGCCTGCTCCCGCATCTCGGCGACGATCGCCGCGCCCTGCTCGCGCGCTTCCTCTCGGATGCGCGCAGCCTCGTGCCGGGCGTCGGCGAGCTGTGCCTCGAGCTCGGCGAGCTTGGCGTCAGCCTCGGCCTGCTTCGTCTCGGCTGCGGCCAGGCCGCCCTCGATCGCCTGCGTGCGCTCGCTGAACGTCTTCTCGAAGTTCGGTGCGACGAACTTCCAGATGAGGAAGAAGAGGATGCCGAACACCACGAGGGCGATGACAACCTCGATCCACTCGACTGCGAGCGGGCTCGGCTCGTGGCCTCCCTCTGCAGCGAGGATCACCAACAGTGATTTCATGGACCTGACCTTGTCGATCTACTTAGACGGGCGATCGGTACGCAGGACGGGAGTCGTCGGGGACGACTCGCGTCACTGCGTGCTTTCGCCGGTCAGGACGAACGCGAGCGCGATGCCGATGATGGCGAGCGCCTCAGCGAGCGCGAATCCGAGGATCGCGATCGACTGCAGGCGGCTCTGCGCCTCGGGCTGGCGGGCAACGCCGTTGATGTACGCGGCGAAGATGAGACCGATGCCGATACCCGGGCCAATGGCAGCCAGGCCGTAACCGATCATGTTGAGAGAGCCACCCATGGCTACTTTCCTTTCGGGTTGTTTTCTCGTGTGAGAACTGTGGGATTGACGGTGAACGAGGCGCGGATCAGTGCTCGTCTGCGAGCGCGCCCTGGATGTACATGGCGTTGAGGAGCGTGAAGACGTAGGCCTGCAGGAACTGGACCAGGATCTCGAGGAAGCTGATCGCGACGGCCAGCACCCAGGCGAGCGAGCCCGCCACGATGTTGATGGGCGAGGCGGTCTCGATCAGGTAGAGGCCACCGGTCGCGAACAGGACCAGCAGGATGTGGCCGGCGAACATGTTGCAGAAGAGACGCAGGGCCAGCGTCACCGGCCGGACCAGGATGTTGGAGAAGAACTCCAGCGGCACCAGCAGCGGGTACATCACGGGGCTCACGCCGCTCGGCACGCTCTGCAGCTTGAGGTAGCCGATCGGACCGTGCTTGTACATGCCGACGCCGTTGTAGACCAGCCAGGACAGGCCGGCCAGGGAGTAGGCCATGCTCGCGCGGCTGAACGTCGGGAACTGGATGAACGGGATGCTGGCGAACAGGTTGTTCACCAGGATGAAGAAGAAGATCGCGGCCAGGTAGGGCACGAACTTCTGGAAGTCGTGGGCGCCGATGATGTCGCGGGCGACGCTGTTGCGGACGAAGCCGTAGGCCCCCTCGCCGGCGAACTGGAGCTTGCCCGGCACCATCGCCCGCTTGCGGGAGGCGAGGTAGAGGAAGCCGAAGACGAGGATCGCTGCCAGGACCAGCTGGACCATCGGCTTTGTCACCGCGGTGCCCGCGATGCCGGGAAGGTCGAAGATCCCGGGGCCCGGGGCCTCGAACGGCTCCGCCGTGATGGTGGCTTCGGTGGCTACGTTGATCACCGGAGTCTCCTTACTCGTCGTCCTGGTCTGGGTGCTGCGGGAGCTGCGCTGTCTGTTCGGGCCGGAAGCGAGCGAAGGTCAGGTAGAGCCCCAACGCCGCGCCCGCCAGGATCCCGATCGCCACCAGGTAGCGGGTGCCGAGCCAGCGGTCGGCCAGCCAGCCCAGGAACCCGTAGAACGCGACCCCGGCCACGATGTAGCCGAACGCATGCCACGGATCGCCCTTCGGCTTCTCCTCGGGCTGACTCATTGCGCCCCGGACAATAGCAGGGGGTGGAGGTCATCGCGCACCGCCCTCTGCTGCCGGACGAGCGGCCTCCGAGGGACCGTTCACCGACTGTTCGCCAGGGGTCTCGAACGCGGGGATCCGGGCCTTCGCCGAGGCGATCAGCTGGGCCGACGTCCAGGCCAGGACACCGACGATGATCGCCCCGCCGAGCCAACCACGGTCGAGGTTCTCGTCGAGCACGCCGGCGCGGTTGAGGCCGACGAACACGACCAGCATCAGCAGCACCTGCATGGTGTAGGTGAGCATCGCGACGAGGAGCGAGGCCACCGGCATCAGCCGGGACACCGCATCGACCGCGAACGCACCGAACGAGAAGATGACCAGGGTGATCACGGTGCCGACGAGGGCGCCGTACGCCGCCGCCTCGCCGCCTGTCAGCACGGCCGCCAGGACCACCAGCACGCCGACCACCGTGGTCACCGCGGCCGCGAGGACCAGCGGTCCGGGGGTGGTGGTCGTCAGCATCGGCGGCCGCCCTTCCAGGTGACTCGGTGGCAGTGGGTCACTGGCGCTTTCTGAGCACTTCCTGAGCGCTCGTGAAAGTTATCACAAAGTCTGGGGCGTCTTCGAATCGGGGTCCGGGCCGGGCCCGTCTCCCCCCTCGCCGGCACTCTCGACGCCACCCTCGCCGACCTGCCCCGAGCTCGGGAGGTGCGGCACCAGGAAGGTCAGCCCGACGGTCACCACGAACGCGGCGCCGATGCCGATCCAGACCGCCAGCTCGTCGTACAGGCTGGCCACGACGGTGCCGAAGGCGATCAGCCCGGCCCACAGCCACATGATGATCACCGCGCGGCGGTGCGAGTGCCCGATCTCCAGCAGCCGGTGGTGCAGGTGCTGCTTGTCGGGCGCGAACGGCGATCGCCCGGCAGCCGTGCGTCTCACGACGGCGAGCAGAAGGTCGGCGAGCGGCACGACCAGGATCAGGATCGGCAGGGCGACGGGCAGCAGCATCGGCAGCAGGCTGGCCCGCGCGCCGTCGGCGCCCTCGGCGATGTCGATCAGGGAGAACTGGGTCGTGACCGTGAGACCGGTCGCGGACAGCACCAGGCCGAGCAGCATCGAGCCGCTGTCACCCATGAACAGCCGGGCCGGATGGAAGTTGTGCACGAGGAAGCCGGCGCACGCCCCGGCCAGCGCGGCCGACAACAGGGCCCCGGTGGTTGCCCGCTGGACCTCGTTGATGACCGTTAGCTGGTAGCAGAAGAGGAAGAAGGCCAGCGCGCTGATCCCGATCACGCCCGCGGCGAGGCCGTCCAGACCGTCGATGAAGTTCACCGCGTTGACAGTCGCGAGCACGATCACCGCGGTCAGCAGCGCACCCTGGGTCGGGTCGAGCACGAACTGCGAGCCGTCCCGCTGGAAGAAGTAGCGGAACTGGATGCCCGAGTAGACCAGGACCCCGACCGCGACCACCTGACCGCCGAACTTCGTGAGCGCGTCGAGGTCGAAGATGTCGTCGAGGACGCCGACCGCGCAGACCAGGGCGCCGGCGGCCAGCACGGCGAACGCGTCCTCGAACACGAACGGCTGGCTCCCCGACAGGAACGGCAGCTCCCGCGCGACGAGGAAGGCGGCGAAGAGGCCGCCCAGCATGGCCAGGCCGCCGAGGTACGGGACCGGCTCGGCGTGGACGTCGCGGTCACGGACCTTGGCGACGGCGCCGGTGCGGATCGCGATCTCCCGCGCGACGACGGTCAGCAGATAGGTCACCGCCGCAGCGACCAGGAAGACGACGAAGTACTCGCGCATCGGTCAGCGGTCGCCCTCGGCGTCGGGCTGGTCGGGGCTGTCCGTCTCGTCGGTCTCGACCGTCAGTCCGCTCTCCGCGAGGGCCTCGTCGAGCTGCGCCACCGTGACCATCCCGAGGCGCAGCAGCCGCGGGCGGTCGCCGGTCACGTCGACGATCGTGGACGGGACGGCGCCGGCGGTCGCGCCGCCGTCGACGACGACGGCGACCCGGTCCCCCAGCATCGCGACGGCGTCGGCGGCGTCGGTGGCCGCCGGGCTGCCGGTCCGGTTGGCGGAGCTGACCGCCAGCGGCCCGGTGCGGTCGAGGATCTCGCGGGTGAGGTCGTGGTCCGGCATCCGTACGGCGACGGTCCCGCGGGTCTCCCCCAGGTCCCACCGCAGGGAGGGCTGCTCGTGGCAGACGAGGGTGAGCGGCCCGGGCCAGAACGCGGCGGTGAGCGTCCGGGCGTAGTCCGGCACCTTCACCGCGAGCGCATCGAGCGTGGTCGCGGTGCTGACCAGCACCGGCGGCGGCATCTCGCGGCCGCGGCCCTTCGCGTCGAGCAGCCGGGCGACCGCATCCGGGTCGAACGCGTCGGCCGCGACGCCGTAGACGGTGTCGGTCGGCAGCACGACGAGCCGGCCACGCTGGATCGCGAGCGCGGCGGCGTCGACGGCGGCCTCGCGCTCGCCGTCCGCCCCCGAGCCACTCGCGTCGTAGACCTGTGCCGAACCGGACTGACTCACGGCGCCCATCCTGTCACTCCGCCCTTCGCTCACCGCGGAGCGTCCGTCGTGCCGTGACGAAGCGGGGGCGGCCGTTGAGGTCGGCGTGGTCGCGGACCTCCTCCCAGCTGCCTTCGGCGACGAACACGGCCGGCGCCGACTCCCCCTGCGCGTCGGCGTGCTCGACCCCGACCACGCCGCCGGGGCGGAGCAGCTCGGCGGCCCGGACCGCGAGCGCGCGGATCGCGTCGAGGCCGTCGTCGCCGGAGAAGAGGGCCAGGTGGGGGTCGTGGTCGCGCGCCTCGACGGCCACCGACTCCCAGGCGTCGAGCGGGACGTACGGCGGGTTGCAGACCACGACGTCCACGGTGCCGAGCAGGTCGTCGAACGCCGTCCGGAAGTCGCCCTGCCGCAGGTCCACCCCGGTGCCGGCGAGGTTGCGCTCGGCCCAGGCGTGGGCGGGCTCGTCGAGCTCGACCGCGTGCACCCGGGCCCACGGCACCTCGGAGGCGATCGCCGCGGCGATCACGCCGGAGCCGGTGCACAGGTCCACGACGACCGGCTCGGTCAGCCCCGTGGCCGAGCGGGGGTGCCGCTTCGCCTTGGTCAGGTGGTCGACGGCCCAGCCGGCGAGCAGCTCGGTCTCGGGCCGCGGCACGAAGACACCGGGACCCACCGCCACCTCGCCGTACCGGAAGTAGGCGATGCCGGTCAGGTGCTGGAGCGGCTCGCGCGCCGCCCGCCGGGCCACGAGCTCGTCGTACGCCGCCACTGCCGCGGCAGGGACGTCGGTGACCAGCGCGAGCCGGCTCCGCGTGGTGCCCAGCGCGTGCGCCAGCAGCTCGGCGGCGTCGTGCTCGGGGCTGGCGACGCCCGCCGCGTGCAGCCGGGCGGCCCCCGCAGCGATCGCCTCCCGCGGCGTCACTGCTCCAGGGCCTCGAGCCGGCCGGCCATGTCCGCGTCGATGCAGGAGTCGAGCACCGGCTGGAGGTCGCCGTCGAGCACCTGGTCGAGGTTGTAGGCCTTGTAGCCGGTGCGGTGGTCGGCGATCCGGTTCTCGGCGTAGTTGTAGGTGCGGATCCGCTCGGAGCGGTCGACGGTGCGGACCTGGCTGCGGCGGGCCTCGCTGGCCTCCGCGTCGGCCGCCTCCTGCGCCGCGGCGAGCAGGCGGGCGCGCAGGATGCGCATCGCCTGTTCCTTGTTCTGCAGCTGGCTCTTCTCGTTCTGGCAGCTCACGACGATGCCGGTCGGCAGGTGCGTGATCCGGACCGCGGAGTCGGTCGTGTTGACGCTCTGCCCGCCGGGGCCGCTGCTGCGGAAGACGTCGATCCGCAGCTCGTTGTCGTGGATCTCGACGTCGACGGCCTCGGCCTCCGGCACGACGAGCACGCCGGCCGCGCTGGTGTGGATCCGGCCCTGCGACTCGGTGACCGGCACCCGCTGGACCCGGTGCACGCCGCCCTCGAACTTGAGCAGGCCGTACGGCGCCTGCCCCGGCTCGGCCTTGGCCGCCTTCACCGCCATCGTCACCGACTTGTAGCCACCCAGATCCGACTCGGCCGCGTCGAGGATCTCCGTCTTCCAGCCGCGCTGCTCGGCGTAGCGGGTGTACATCCGGAGCAGGTCGCCGGCGAAGAGCGCGCTCTCGTCGCCGCCCTCCCCCGACTTCACCTCGAGGATCGCGTCCTTGTCGTCGGCAGGATCGCGGGGCACGAGCAGCCGGCGGAGCCGCTCGGCAGCCTCCTCCTGCTGCGCGCGCAGCTCGGTGACCTCGTCGGCGAAGGTGGGGTCGTCAGCGGCCAGCTCCGCCGCGGCACCGGCGTCGTCGCCGTACTGCTGCCACTCACGCCAGACGGCGATGATCGCGCCGAGCTCGGCGTACCGGCGGTTGAGCGTGCGGGCGAGGCGGGCGTCGGCGTGGGTCTCGGGCAGCCCCAGCCGGCCCTCGAGCTCCGCATGCTCGGCGAGCATGCCCTCCACTGCTTCGAACACGATGTCCCCTAGGAAATGACGAGCGCCGACCGACCCGCAGTGCGGGAAGGTCGGCGCTCGAAGACAACTACTTGCCGGCGGTCTTCTTGGCGTAGCGGGCCTCGAACCGGGCGACGCGGCCACCGGTGTCGAGGATCTTCTGCTTGCCGGTGTAGAACGGGTGGCACTGCGAGCAGACGTCGGAGTGGATCGTGCCGGAGCTCACGGTGCTACGGGTCGTGAAGGTGCTGCCGCAGGTGCAGGTCACCTCGGTCACGACGTAGTCGGGGTGGATGTCCTTCTTCATGGTGTCCTCATCTCTTGTGCTCCGGGTCGCCGTGCTTGTGCAGGCGTGAACCGGAGCCGACACGTGATTGTAGAAGCGTCTGGTCGTGTCGCCTATTCCGCGATCAGTCTTCCTGGCCGGGTGCGGGAGTGGTCTTCTGCACCTGCATCAGGAAGTCGATGTTGGTCGGCGACTTCTTCAGCTTCTCGAGCAGCACCTCGAGCGCCTGCTGGCTGTCGAGCGCGGAGAGCACGCGACGCAGCTTCCAGATGATCGCCATCTCCTCCTTGCTCAGGAGGAGCTCCTCGCGCCGGGTGCCGGACTGGATGACGTCGATCGCCGGGAAGATCCGCTTGTCGGCGAAGTCGCGGCGCAGCCGGATCTCCATGTTGCCGGTGCCCTTGAACTCCTCGAAGATCACCTCGTCCATCTTCGAGCCGCTGTCGATGAGCGCGGTGGCGAGGATGGTCAGCGAGCCGCCGTTCTCGATGTTGCGGGCCGCACCGAAGAACTTCTTCGGCGGGTAGAGCGCGGCGGAGTCGACGCCGCCGGACAGGATCCGGCCGCTCGCCGGCGCTGCCAGGTTGTAGGCGCGGCCGAGACGGGTGATGCCGTCCAGGAGTACGACGACGTCGTGGCCGAGCTCGACCAGCCGCTTCGCGCGCTCGATGGCGAGCTCCGCAACCATCGTGTGGTCGCCCGCCGGCCGGTCGAACGTGGACGAGATGACCTCGCCCTTGACCGAGCGCTCGAAGTCGGTGACCTCCTCCGGACGCTCGTCGACCAGCACCACCATCAGGTGGCACTCGGGGTTGTTGGTCGTGATCGAGTTCGCGATCTGCTGCAGGACCATGGTCTTGCCGGCCTTGGCCGGCGAGACGATGAGGCCGCGCTGGCCCTTGCCGATCGGCGATGCGATGTCGATGACCCGCCCGATCAGGTTGGTCGGCTCGGTCTCCAGCCGGAGCCGCTCGCTCGGGTAGAGCGGGGTCAGCTTCGCGAAGTCGACGCGGTGCCGCGCCTGGTCGGGGTCGACGCCGTTGACGGTGTCGATGCGCACCATCGGGTTGAACTTCTCCCGGCGCTCCCCTTCGCGGGGCTGGCGCACCTGGCCGACGATCGCGTCACCGCGGCGCAGGCCGTACTTCCGCACCATCGACAGCGAGAGGTAGACGTCGTCGGGACCCGGCAGGTAGCCGCTGGTCCGGACGAAGGCGTAGTTGTCGAGGACGTCGAGGATGCCGGCGGCCGGCACCAGGACGTCGTCCTCGAGGATCGTGGTGTCGGGCTCGTTGCGGCCACCGGCCACCACGGGCCGATTGCGGTCGCGGCCGCGGCGGCGCCGGTTGCGGCGGCTGCCGCCCTCGCCGTCGTCGCCTGCCTGGCCCTGCTGACCCTGGTCCTGCTTCTCGGCGCCCTGCTTGTTCTGGCCCTGCTTGTCCTGGCCGTCCTGCTGCTTCGGCTGGCCCTGCTTGTCCTGGCCCTCCTGCTGCTTCGGCTGGCCCTGCTGCTTCTGCTGGCCCTGGCCCTTCTGCTGGCCCTGACCCTTCTGCTTGTCGTCGGCCTTCGGCTTGTCCTCCGACGTCGGCTTGGCGTCGTCCTTGGGCCGGTCGGCCTTGGGCCGGTCAGCCTTGGGCTGGTCCGCCTTGGCCTCCTGGTCCGCCTTGGCCTTCTGGTCCGCCTTGGCCTTCTGGTCCGCCGGCGGCTTGTCGTCCGCCTGGGGGACCTGGCTCTTCGGCTGCGCCTGGGCCGCCTTGATGGCAGCCACTAGGTCGGCCTTCTTCATGCCGCCGGCGCCGGCGATGCCCATGCCGCCCGCCATCGCCTTGAGGTCGGCGAGGAGCATGGTGTTGAGTCCACCGCTGCGCTTCTTCGGCGCGCTGCCGCCGGCACCGTCGGTGCTCGCGGCAGGGGTGGTGGATTCGAGAGTCTCTGTCACGTGAGGTCCTTCCCACGTAATACGGCCGCTCCGCTCCGCGCGGGAGGGAGGGCGTTTGGTCAGATCTTCCTCAGGCGGACATAGGCCGACCGTGGCGAGGAAGGAGATGCGCGCGATGAACGCGCGGCGCCGGGAACCGAGTGGCCGAGTACCTACGACGCACGCTCAGGGTACCACCGTCGTACGGAGCCCGAGGCATCACCATGCGACGGCGCCGCGGGAGTCGATCCCGAGCTGCAGCGCGGTCCATCCTTCCGGACAGCGGGCCATCAGGCCGTCGGTGGCGTCGGTGAACGCGAGCACGGTCGGCCCGGCTCCGGACACGATCGCCGGGACCCGATCGGCCCGCAGCGCGTCGACCAGGTCGAGGGTCTCCGGCATCGCCTCGCGGCGGTAGTCCTGGTGGAGCCGGTCGGCGGTCGCACGCCACAGCTGCTCGGGACGGCCGCCGAGCGCGGCGACGAGCAGGGCCGCCCGGCCGGCGTTCGTCGCGGCGTCGGCGTGCGGCACCTCCTTCGGCAGGAGACCGCGGGCCAGCTCGGTCGAGACCGGCTCCGCCGGGATGAAGACGACGGCGCCGATCCGCGGGTCGACCTCGGACGGTACGGCGTAGAACGACCCGTCGGGGTCCTGGCCCGCGATCACGAACCCGCCGAGGAGAGCGGGCGCGACGTTGTCGGGATGACCCTCGAGCCGGGCGGCCAGGTCGAGCAGCCCCTCGTCGCCGAGCAGCAGCCGGCCGCCCGCGACCAGCTCGCGCGCGAGCCACACGCCGGCGACGATCGCGGCCGAGGACGACCCGAGACCGCGCGCGTGCGGGATCACGTTGACGCACGAGAGCCGGAGGCCGGGCGGTTGCACGCCGAGCTCGTCGAAGGCGGCCCGCATCGCCTGCACGACCAGGTGGCGCTCGTCGAGCGGCACCTCGTCGCTGCCGGACCCGTCGACCTCGACGACGAGCCCGCTGCCGGTGACCTCCGCCTCGAGCCGGTCCCGCAGGTCGAGGGCGAGGCCCAACGCGTCGAAGCCCGGGCCGAGATTGGCCGAGGTGGCCGGCACGGAGACCCGCACCGGTCCGGGTGCGAACGTGGTCACAGCCCGGCGGCCTCGGCGACCGCAGCGACCTCCGGGACGACGACGTCGTCGACGACGGTGCCCCCGTTCTCGGCGAAGCCCTCGAGCGCGGTGACCGTGTCCTTGAGTCCGTGGCCGGTCACCGTGATCACGACGGTGGTGCCGGCGTACGACTCGCCCTGCTCGAGCTCCTGGAGCAGGCCCGCGACGCCGGCCGCACTGGCCGGCTCGACGAACACGCCGTCGTTGCGGGCGAGGTCGCGCTGGGCAGCGAGGATCCGCTCGTCCGAGACCGAGGCGAACCGGCCGCCGGACTCGGAGGCGGCGTCCTCGGCGAGCTGCCACGACGCCGGGTTACCGATCCGGATCGCGGTCGCCCGGGTCTCCGGGTGCGGGAACGGCTGACCGGTGACCAGCGGGCTCGCGCCGGCCGCCTGGAAGCCGCGCATCACCGGCTTGCGGGTGATCCGGCCGAGGTCGGCGTACTGCCGGTAGCCGAGCCAGTACGCCGAGATGTTGCCGGCGTTGCCGACGGGGAGGAGGTGGTAGTCGGGGGCGTCGCCCAGGAAGTCGGCGATCTCGAAGGCCGCGGTCTTCTGGCCCTCGAGCCGGACCGGGTTGACCGAGTTGACCAGTGCGACGGGGTACGACGCCGCCAGTTCCTTCGCCAGCCGCAGGCAGTCGTCGAAGTTGCCCTTGACCATGATCACCTGGGCGCCGTGCAGGATCGCCTGCGCCATCTTGCCCGCGGCGATCTTGCCCTCGGGCACCAGCACCAGCGGGTTGAGCCGGGCCTTGGCGGCGTAGGCGGCCATCGACGCCGACGTGTTGCCGGTCGACGCGCAGACGACGGCCTCGGCACCCTCGTGCTTGGCGACCGAGATCGCCGCGGTCATGCCGCGGTCCTTGAACGACCCGGTCGGGTTGTCGCCCTCGACCTTGAGGTGCACCTGCGCGTCGGTGAGCTCCGAGAGCCACTCCGAGTGCACCAGCGGGGTGCCGCCCTCACGGAGCGTGACCGCAGGGGTGTCGGCCGGGATGTCGAGGAGGTCGCGGTACTCCTCGATCACGCCGCGCCACTGGCGGGTCCGCACGGCGAGCCCGTCGCCGCCGCTCACGCTGGTCATTCGTCGGTCCCTTCCACCCTCATCACCGAGGTCACCTCGCGGACAGTGTCCATCCCGCGCAGCTCCTCCACGGTGGCCGAGAGCTGGGCGTCGGTCGCCTCGTGGGAGACCACGACCAGCTGCGCGTCGTCGCCGCGCCCCTCCTGCCGGACCGTCTGGATCGACACGTCGTGCGTCGCGAACGCGGTCGCCACCGCGGCCAGCACGCCGGCGCGGTCGTCGACGTCGATCGCGACGTGGTAGCGGGTACGGGTCTCCCCCATCGGCAGCACCGCCCGGTCGGCGTACGCCGACTCGCCGACGCCGCGGGTGCCCTGCCGGTGGTTGCGCGCGACGGAGACCAGGTCGCCGAGGACGGCACTCGCCGTCGGGGCGCCGCCGGCGCCCGGGCCGTAGAACATCAGCTGCCCGGCGGCCTCGGACTCGACGAACACCGCGTTGTAGGCCTCGCGCACGCTGGCCAGCGGGTGCGACCGCGGGATCATCGCGGGGTGCACCCGCACGCTCACGGCCTCCTCGCCCGACTCGGTCGCGTTGAGCTCGGCGATCGCCAGCAGCTTGACGACGCAGCCCATGTCGGTGGCCGACCGGACGTCGCCCGAGGTGACGTCGCTGATGCCCTCACGGTGCACGTCGGCGGCGGTGACCCGGGAGTGGAAGGCGAGGCTGGCGAGGATCGCCGCCTTCGCCGCCGCGTCGAAGCCCTCGACGTCGGCGGTCGGGTCGGCCTCGGCGTAACCGAGCGCCTGCGCCTCCTCGAGGGCCTCCTCGAACCCGGATCCCTGGGTGTCCATCTTGTCGAGGATGAAGTTGGTGGTGCCGTTGACGATGCCGAGCACCCGGGTGACCTTGTCGCCCGCGAGCGACTCGCGCAGCGGTCGCACGATCGGGATCGCGCCGGCGACGGCCGCCTCGTAGTAGAGGTCGCGGCCGGCCTTCTCCGCGGCCTCGTAGAGGGTCGGGCCGTCCTCGGCCAGCAACGCCTTGTTGGCGGTGACGACCGATGCGCCGTTCTCGAGGGCCGCCAGGATCAGGGACCGGGCCGGCTCGATGCCGCCGATGACCTCGACCACGACGTCGATGTCGCCCCGCGTCACCAGGCCGAGCGCGTCGGTGGTCAGCAGCCCGGCGGGGACGTCGACGTCGCGCGGCGCGTCAAGACGTCGGACGGCGACCCCGGCGATCTCGACAGGAGCGCCGACCCGCGCAGCGAGGTCGCCCGACTGCTCGCCGAGCAGCCGCACCACCTGCGAGCCGACGACACCGCAGCCCAGCACGGCCACCTTGAGGGGCTTGTCACCCTCCGTATTCACAGCACTCACCCGACATCCGTCGCCAACAGGTCGTCCTCAGTCTCCCGCCGTACGACGACGCGCGCGACTCCGTCCCGTACCGCGATCACCGGCGGCCGCAATGAGTGGTTGTAGTTGGAGGCCATCGAGCGACAGTAAGCACCCGTGCCCGGCACCGCCACCAGGTCGCCAGGAGCGACGTCGCCGGGGAGGAACTCGTCGCGGACGACGATGTCGCCGGCCTCGCAGTGCTTGCCGACCACGCGCGCCAGGACCGGGACCGCGTCGGACCGGCGGGCGGCCAGGGTGCACGAGTAGTCGGCGTCGTAGAGAGCGGTGCGGATGTTGTCGCTCATCCCGCCGTCGACGCTGACGTAGGTGCGGACGGCGCCCGCGTCGAGCATCACCGGCTTGACGGTGCCGACGGTGTAGACCGTGCACATCGCCGGGCCGACGATCGCGCGGCCGGGCTCGATCGACAGCCGGGGCTCCTCGACGCCGAGCGCACGGCACTCGTGCTCGACGATCTTGCCCATCTCGGTGGCGAGCTGCGCCGGGTCGGACGGGTCGTCCTGGGTCGTGTAGGCGATGCCGAAGCCCCCTCCGAGGTCCATCTCGGGCATCGTCACGCCCAGTTCGTCCGACACCCGGGCGTGCAGGGCGAGCACCCGGCGGGCCGCCACCTCGAAGCCGGAGGAGTCGAAGATCTGGCTGCCGATGTGAGAGTGGAGGCCGAGCAGCTCGATGCCGGGAGCGGCCCCGAGTCGTCGTACGGCCTCGAAGGCGTCGCCGGAGGTGATCGAGAAGCCGAACTTCTGGTCCTCGTGCGCGGTGGCGATGTACTCGTGCGTGTGCGCCTCGACGCCGGCGGTCACCCGCACCATCACCCTCGCCGACATCCCGGTGTCCTGGGTGATCATCGCGAGCCGGTCGACCTCCTGGAAGGAGTCGACGATGATCCGCCCGACCCCGTCCGCGACCGCACGGCGCAGCTCGGCGACCGACTTGTTGTTGCCGTGGTAGCCGATCCGCGCCGGGTCGAAGCCGGCGCGGAGCGCGACCGCCAGCTCGCCCGCCGAGCAGACGTCGAGGCAGAGGCCCTCCTCCGCGATCCAGCGGGCGACCGCCGTACAGAGGAAGGCCTTGCCTGCGTAGTAGACGTCCCAGCCGGCGAACGCGTCACGGAACGCCCGGGCACGGGCCCGGAAGTCGTCCTCGTCGAGGACGTAGGCCGGCGTGTTGTGCTCGGCGACGAGGTCGGCCAGCGGCACGCCCCCGACCACCAGGTCGCCGTCGTCCGTCTTGTGGGCCGTGCCGGACCACAGCAGCGGGACGAGCGCGTTGACGTCGCGGGGCGCCTGCAGCCAGGACGGTCCGCGGAGGGCGCCGGGCGCGTGCGCCCAGCCTGCTTCGTGGGTCATGTCGCCTCTCCCGCGCTCACATGCGCTCGGGCGCCGAGACGCCGAGCAGGCCGAGGCCGTTGGCCAGCACGACCCGGTTCGCCTCGACCAGCATCAGCCGCGCGCGGTGGAGCTCGCCGATCTCCTCGTCGCCCATCGGCAGCACCCGGCAGTTGTCGTAGAACCGGTGGTAGACCCCGGCCAGCTCCTCGAGGTAGCGGGCGACCCGGTGCGGCTCGCGCAGCTCTGCCGCCGCCTTGACGACCCGCGGGAGCTCGCCGAGCGCGCGGAGCAGCTCGCCCTCCTTCTCGTGGGTGAGCAGCTCCGGGTGCGACTCCGCCACCACCCCCAGGTCGGCCGCGTTGCGCAGCAGGCTGGCGATCCGGGCGTGGGCGTACTGCACCGTGAAGACCGGGTTGTCGTTCGTCGCCCGTGCCCACAGGTCGAGGTCGATGTCGATGGGGCTGTCGCTGTGGTAGCGGGCGAGGGCGTAGCGGGCGGCGTCGACGCCGATCGCGTCGACCAGGTCGTCGATGGTGACGACCGTGCCGGCCCGCTTCGACATCCGCAGCGGCTCGCCACCCCTGACCAGGTTGACCAGCTGGCCGATCAGGATCTCGAGGTTGACGTGCGGCTCGTCGCCGAACGCCGCGCACATCGCCATCATCCGGCCCACGTAGCCGTGGTGGTCGGCGCCGAGCATGATGAAGCAGCGGTCGAAGCCCCGCTCCCGCTTGTCGAGGTAGTAGGCGAGGTCACCGGACAGGTAGGCGCCCTTTCCGTCGGACTTGATGACGACCCGGTCCTTGTCGTCGCCGAACCTCTCGGTGGCGAGCCAGATCGCGCCGTCCTGCTCGTAGATGTTGCCGAGCTCGCGCAGCCGGGCGACCGCGCGCTCGACCGCCCCGCTCTTGTGCAGCTCGTCCTCGTGGAAGTAGACGTCGAAGTCGACCCCGAACTGGTGCAGCGACTTCTTGATCTCGTCGAACATCATGTCGACCCCGAGGGCGCGGAACACCTCCTGCGCATCCGGCTCGGGCAGCGTCAGCACGTCGGGCCGCTGCTCGACGACGGCAGCGGCGATCTCGTGGATGTACTCGCCGCCGTAGCCGTCCTCGGGCGCCGGCCGTCCCTGCGCGCTCGCGAGCAGCGACCGCGCGAAACGGTCGATCTGGGCGCCGTGGTCGTTGAAGTAGTACTCCCGGGTGACCTCGGCACCGGTCATCTCGAAGATCCGGCCGAGCGCGTCGCCGACCGCGGCCCAGCGCACGCCGCCGATGTGGAGCGGACCGGTCGGGTTGGCCGAGACGAACTCCAGGTTGATCTTCTCGCCGGCGAAAGCGTTGGACGAGCCGTACGACGACCCGGCCGCGACGATGTCCGCCGCGAGCTGTCCCTGCGCCCCCGCCTCGACGGTGATGTTGAGGAAGCCCGGACCGGCGATCTCGACGGCGGCGATCCCGTCGGACTGCTCGAGCTGCTGCGCCAGCAGCTCTCCGAACGCCCGCGGGTTCATGCCCGCCTTCTTGCCTAGCTGGAGCGCGACGTTGGTCGCATAGTCACCGTGCCCCTTCCGTCGCGGCCGCTCCACCGTCACCTCGGTCGGGACGCCGTCAGGAAGGGTGAGCGCACCCTTGTCGACGAGCGCCGACAAACCGTCGACGATGGTGGCGGAGAGCTGCTCAGGGGTCACCGGGCAAGGGTATCGGCGGCCTCCGGTTTCTCTTGCACGGATATCGCCCGGTAAGGTTCCACCTCGCGCCGGGCTCTGCTGACAGGGCAGGCGCAGGGCCTCCGTAGCTCAGGGGATAGAGCACTGGTTTCCGGTACCAGGTGCCGCAGGTTCGAATCCTGCCGGAGGCGCCCTTGTGATGTCTCAGGACATCGGCGACAACGGACCTACGGAAACGTAGGTCCGTTGCTGTTTTTGGTGGTGGGTCCGGGTGGTCGGCCGGTGGGTTGGTAGTCGCGGGATGGGTCGAGGACGAGTTCGCGGAGAATCTCGCCGGTGGCGGTGTTGATGATGGTGATGTCGAGGTCTTGGACCAGGAGTCGGACGTAGGTTCCGGCGTAGGTCCGGCCGACGCCGATGTGGTGCAGTCGGCCGTTGTGGCGCAGGGTGACCGAGCCGGTTTTGCTGACCCGGTCGTCGCGGACTCGGTCGTGGGTGTCGTTGCTGCGATCGCCGGGGCCGGCTTTCGGACGGGCTGCGTAGGCGGCTGCCGGTGTGGCTCGGTGGGGCAGGGAGCGGTGCGGGCGCTGGGTGTTGTACTCGGTGCGGAATCGGTCCAGCAGTGTCTGCAACTCGGCGATCGTGGTCGGCTGGGCGGGTTGGGCTCGTAGCCACTTCTTCAGGGTCTGCTGGAATCTCTGACCTTGCCGCAGGTGGTGGGGTGGTTGGGGCGGGAGTTCTTCTGGGTGATGCCGAGCCGACGGAGTTCGATCTCGAGCTTGGTTTTGCCGCCGCGGCCGCCGGCGAACCGGACGGTGTAGACCATGCCGTTGTCGGTCAGCGTGGATGCGGGATAGCCGTGCTGGCCCGCGGTTTGGGTGAAGGTGGCCAGCACGATCGGTGCGGTGACCCGGACGTGGGCGCTGATGTGCAGGGCGTAGCGGGAGTGGTCGTCGAGCCAGGTGATGACCTCGACATCGGTTCCGGTGGCGAGTCGGTAGTGGGTGAAGTCGGACTGCCAGGTCTCGGGCTGCTCGGCCTCGAATCGGATGTAGGAGGACTTGGGACGCTTGGAGGGGTCCGGGATCACCTGGGTGTTGCGGACCAGGATCCGGTGGACCGTGGCCCGTGACAACGCCAACTGGTGGTGGTGTTCGAGGTGCCAGCGCACAGTGTCCGCGCCGGCGTCGTGGCCGGACTCGGTCAACTCCTTGCGGAGCCGCAGCACCAGCTCGACCGTCGCCGGCGGCGTCGCGTTCGGGGCGGTGTGCGGACGCCGTGAGAGCGGCTCGAAGGCATCCTCGCCGATCTCGTCGTACCGGGCCTTGAGGCGGTACACCCACGAGCGATGCACGCCATAGCGGGCCGCGACATCCGCGATGGTGTGGTTCTCGGTCAGCAGCGCGGTGATGACCAGGCGGGCGTTCGACATGCCCGACCATCACGATCAGCCGCCCTGTCGCCGATGACCCGAGACAGCGTGTCGCCTATGTCGTGAGACATCTGTCGCGGATGTCCTGAACCAGAACACTGCCGGAGGCGCCCATTTCGGCCCGTGGGCTGACCGGGTCAGCTCACGCGGCCGTAGAAGACGCTGCTCGTCCAGATCGGGTCCAGGCTCACGACGTCTCCGCTGCGCGGCGCGTGCCACAGGGAGTTGTCGCCGGCGTAGATGCCGACGTGGTAGACGCCGCCCGAGCCGGTGAAGAACACCAGGTCGCCCGGCTGCGGGTCGCTCACGGGCTGGACCATGCCGGCCTGCGCCGACGACGAGTGGGGCAGGGACACCCCGACCTGGGCGAAGACGTACTGGGTGAACCCGGAGCAGTCGAAGGCGTCCGGGCCGGCCGCGGCCCACACGTAGGGGTCGCCGGCCTCCTGGCTGGCGAGGTCGAGGACCTGCTCGCCGAAGGTCGGCTCGACCGCCGGGCGCTCCTTTCGGTGCGGGTTGCGGTGCTGCTTGCGGTCGGCCTTGTCGACCGCGGTGGGGTCGTCGAGGTGCGACTGCGCCGGGGCGGGCATCGCAGAGGCGGCCGTCGGCGCGAGAACGGCGGCCGTCGTGGCCGCAGCGGCGGCGAGGGCGGTACGGCGCGCGACAGCGCGCAGGGAAAAGGTGCGCATCGAGGATGTCCTTCATCAGCGACGCCTGCGGAAGTTGACCTGTCGGATTCGGGCGGCTGATGCCCGGGCCGAGACCTTCGTCTCCTGCCTTCACCCCAAGCCGGCTGTGCCGGCGAACTGCTTGGTTCCCCCGTGCCCGTCATCAACATCGGAATCGACGTCTCCCCATGTCGTGACGGGCCTCGGCGCGACACGGGCGGCCCCAGCGTTGGCGGCAGGGGACTCTCGGCCGCAGGACGCGACCGGCGTACGACGCTAGCTGCTGGCTAGTGCCGACGCCGTGGGCGGCGCCACATCCGCGGCGTGACCCTCGCCACGGGCCGGCCCTGGCCGACCGGGATCAGCAGCGCTTGATCGTGGCGTCCTTGCGGGCGTCGTCGCCGTACCGCCGCGCCGTGGAGGTGTTCGGGATGACCACGCTCGCTCCCCCGATGTTGCCGATGCCGCCGGGTACGACGCAATTGGTGATCTTCTTCGGATCGACCTGTGCGATCGCCTGGGCGATCTCGAAGAGCTCCGAGGGCGAGACGCTGGTGTGCACGTTGTCGAGCACCGAGAGCACGCCGTTCTCGATCCAGCCGGGCTTGTCGGCGTTCTCCGCCGCCTTGGCCTGGAATCCCTTCAGAACCCGCTGCTGGTTGGCCGAGCGGTCGAAGTCTCCGCCGGCCAGGTTCTTGCGGATCCGCGCGAACGACACGACGTTGTAGCCGCTGAGGACGACCTCCCCCTTCTGGAACCCCTTTGGCTTGAGGTAGGGGTCGGAGAACGACACCGGGTTGTCGACCGTGATCGGGCCCACGTCCTTGGCGATCTGCTCGACTCCCCAGAAGCTCGCGACGAACACGTAGTCCGGCTCGATGCCGACCAGGCCGGCGACGGTCTCGCCCATCAGCTGCGGACCGCCGAAGAACAGCGCGGCGTTGACCCGGTTGGAGCCGACGCCCGGGATCGAGACCCAGCTGTCCCTCGGGATGCCGATCGTCGTCGCCGCACCCGTGCGGGTGTCGATCCCGACCAGCTGCAGGGTGTCGCCGCGGCTGCGGAGCGGGTTCTGCCCGCGGCGGGCGTCCGAGCCCACGGCCAGGATCCAGAGGACGTCCGGCTCGGTGTCCACGCCCTCCGCGTGCTCGAACTTCACCAGCGTGACGTACGTCGGCGCGACGCTCCCGTTGGGCACCACGAACGCCGTGACCGCGAGCACCGCGGCCAGCAGCCCGGTCCGCAGGATCCGTTTGATCGTCATCTACCCCTCACCTCACCGCGCGCGATGTCGAACCCGAACACCCGCCACCCGCTCTTCGACCGGGTCAGCACCACCCGACCGCGGATCTGGTCGGTGCGCTCGAGGTCGCCGGACAGGTCGATCACCAGGTTGACATGAGCCGTCGCGCCGGCGGGCTTGCCCCGGGGGGCGAGCAGGTCGACGCGGATCACCCGGCGGGTGGCAGTGACGCCGTCGATCTTCTCGCCGACCCGCTTGTTGCTCATCAGGGTGCCCTGTCGCGCGGCGAGCTTGGCGGCGTCCTTCGTGAACCCGGGGAACGCGTCGCCGAAGTTCGAGCGCGGGTAGTCGCCCCCGACGTACGCCGCGTCCAACCAGCGGTCGACGACCTGGGCGACATCGGCGGCGACCTTGCGCGCCGGTCGCTTGCCGAGCTTGCCGGCGATCTCGCCGACCTCGACCCGGGAATCGATGCCGCGATGCTCGATCGGCGCCCCGCTCGTGGAGCGTTCGCCTTCCGGCTCCTCGTCATCTCCGCCGCCGCTGCAACCGGCGAGACCGAGCACCAGGCTCAGGACCGCTGCGGTCACCAGGGCGGCGGGGCTGGTCAGAGATCCTGGCCAACTACGCACGACTCGCGACTCCTCTGCTCGGACAGGCGGCCACAAAACTTCCTCGTGGGACTAGCCTTGGCACCGGTCTTCGTCCAGGTCGGACAGACCCTACGCCAGCAGCTCACCGGAAGAGGCGAAGCACGTCGTGTCGCAGTCGACAGGCCAGCAGGCCAGTACCCCCGACTTCGGAGCCAATGAGTGGCTCGTTGAGGAGATGAAGGAGCGGTTCGACGCCGATCCGACATCTGTAGATCCCGCCTGGGCGGCGTACTTCAAGGACGCCTCCCCGGCCGACGGCACAGCCAAGCCCACGGGCAACGGTCAGCAGACCGCGCCCGCCGCCACTCCCCCGGCCGCATCGACGACGAGCGCCGAGCCGGCCGCACCCGCCGCTCGCCCCGCGCCGAAGGCGAAGCCCGCCCCCCAGGTGAGCCCCGCCTCGCAGACCACGCCGACACCGAAGGCCGACAGCAAGCCCACCCCGAAGGACGCGCCGAAGCCGGCCCCGGCCGCGGCCAGCGACGAGCCGACCTACACCGTGCTCCGCGGCATCCCCGCAGCGACCGCGAAGAACATGGACGTGTCGCTGACCGTCCCGACCGCGACGTCGGTGCGCTCGGTCCCGGTCAAGCTGCTGTGGGACAACCGGATCGTCATCAACAGCCACCTCGCCCGCGCTCGCGGCGGCAAGGTCTCCTTCACCCACATCATCGGCTACGCCCTCGTGCAGGCGCTCAAGGCGATGCCCGAGATGAACAACTCGTTCACCGAGACCGACGGCAAGCCGACGATGGTGAGCCCGGCGCACATCAACCTCGGGCTCGCGATCGACCAGACGAAGCCCGACGGCACCCGCCAGCTCGTGGCGCCGTCGATCAAGGCCTGCGAGACCATGGACTTCGCCGGGTTCTGGACCGCCTACGAGGAGATGATCCGCAAGGCGCGCAACAACAAGCTCACGATGGAGGACTACTCCGGCACGACCGTGAGCCTGACCAACGTCGGCGGTCTCGGCACCAACCACTCCGTGCCGCGGCTGATGTCCGGCCAGGCCGCCATCATCGGCGTCGGCGCGATGGAGTACCCCGCCGCGTGGCAGGGGGCGTCCGAGGTCGCGCTCGCCCGCAACGGCATCAGCAAGGTGATGACCCTCACGTCGACGTACGACCACCGGGTCATCCAGGGCGCGCAGTCCGGCGAGTTCCTCAAGCTGGTCCACCGGCTGCTGCTCGGCGAGGAGGGCTTCTACGACGGCATCTTCCGCGCGCTGCGGATCCCCTACGAGCCGATCCGCTGGAACTCCGACATCGCCACGTCGCACGACGACGAGATCGACAAGCAGGCCCGGATCCTCGAGCTGATCCACGCCTACCGCGTGCGCGGCCACCTGATGGCCGACACCGACCCGCTGGAGTACAAGCAGCGCAGCCACCCCGACCTGCGGATCGAGTCGCACGGCCTCACCCTGTGGGACCTCGACCGCGAGTTCCCCACCGGCGAGTTCGGCGGATCCGGTCGCCGCTTCATGAAGCTGCGCCACATCCTCGGGATCCTGCGCGACTCGTACTGCCGCACCACCGGCATCGAGTACATGCACATCATGGATCCCGAGCAGCGCCGCTGGATCCAGGAGCGGGTCGAGCGCCCGCACACCAAGGAGCCCCGCGAGGAGCAGCTCCGGATCCTGCAGAAGCTCAACGCCGCCGAGGCGTTCGAGACCTTCCTGCAGACCAAGTTCGTCGGCCAGAAGCGCTTCTCCCTCGAGGGCGGCGAGACCACGGTCCCGGTCGTCGACGAGATCTGCGAGGCCGCCGCCCAGGCCGGCCTCGACGAGGTCACGATCGGCATGGCCCACCGCGGCCGGCTCAACGTGCTCGCCAACATCGTCGGCAAGTCCTACAACCAGATCTTCCGCGAGTTCGAGGGCAACATCGACCCGCGCACGGTCCAGGGCTCCGGCGACGTGAAGTACCACCTCGGCGCCGAGGGCGAGTTCTCCGCCGGCACCGGCGAGAACATCAAGGTGTCGGTCGCCGCGAACCCGAGCCACCTCGAGACCGTCGACCCCGTGCTCGAGGGCATCGCCCGCGCGAAGCAGGACGTCCTCGACCAGGGCGAGGCGTTCCCGGTGCTGCCGCTGCTCTTGCACGGCGACGCTGCGTTCGCCGGCCAGGGTGTCGTCGCCGAGACGCTCAACCTGTCCCAGCTCCGCGGCTACCGCACCGGCGGCACGATCCACCTGGTCATCAACAACCAGGTCGGCTTCACCACCTCCCCCGGCTCGTCGCGGTCCTCGCTCTACTGCACCGACGTGGCCCGGATGGTCCAGGCGCCGATCTTCCACGTCAACGGCGACGACCCGGAGGCCTGCATCCGGGTGGCGCGGCTGGCGTTCGAGTACCGCCAGGCGTTCCACAGCGACGTCGTCATCGACCTCGTCTGCTACCGCCGGCGCGGTCACAACGAGGGCGACGACCCGTCGTACACGCAGCCGCTGATGTACGACCTGATCGAGCAGAAGCGCTCGGTGCGCAAGCTCTACACCGAGTCGCTCATCGGTCGTGGCGACATCACGATCGAGGAGGCCGAGCAGGTCATCCGCGACTACCAGGCGCAGCTGGAGCGGGTGTTCACCGAGGTCCGCGAGGCGGACACGACGCCGACGTCGTGGACGACGGTGCCCGACTACCCCGACAAGCCGGCCGGCGAGACGCAGACCTCGGTGCCGTTCGAGACCCTCAAGGCGATCGCGGACGCGTACGTCAGTCCGCCGGACGGGTTCACCGTGCATCCGAAGGTGATGCCGCAGCTCCAGCGTCGGGCTGCTGCGATCACCGACGGCCCGATCGACTGGGGCACCGGCGAGATGCTCGCCTTCGGAGCGCTGCTGATGGACGGGCGGCCGGTGCGGCTGGCCGGCCAGGACTCGCGGCGTGGCACGTTCGTTCAGCGGTTCGCGACCATCATCGACCGGAACAACGCCGACGAGTGGACGCCGCTGTCCAACCTCACCGAGGACCAGGCGAAGTTCCACGCCTACGACTCGCTGCTCTCGGAGTACGCCGCGCTCGGGTTCGAGTACGGCTACTCCGTCGCCCGTCCCGAGGCGCTCGTGCTCTGGGAGGCGCAGTTCGGCGACTTCGTCAACGGTGCCCAGACGATCATCGACGAGTACATCTCCGCCGGGAAGACCAAGTGGGGCCAGGACTCCGGTGTGGTCCTCCTGCTGCCGCACGGCTACGAGGGCCAGGGCGCCGACCACTCCTCGGCGCGCATCGAGCGCTTCCTGACCCTGTGCGCCGACGAGGCGATGGTGGTCGCGCAGCCGTCGACCCCCGCGTCCCACTTCCACCTGCTGCGGATGCACTCGCTCGGCAACGAGCACAAGCCGCTCATCATCTTCACGCCGAAGTCGATGCTCAAGCGCAAGGAGGCGGCCTCGCAGCCCGCCGACTTCACCTCGGGCTCGTTCCGGCCCGTGATCGGTGACGCTCAGTTCGATTCTGGGGAGGCCGACCCGGCCAAGGTCAAGACGGTGCTGCTGGTGTCGGGTCGCCTCACGTGGGACCTGATGGTCGAGCGCACCAAGAGCAACCGTGACGACGTCGCCATCGTCCGCGTCGAGCGGCTCTACCCGTGGCCGATCGAGGAGCTCAAGGCCGAGCTCGACAAGTACCCGGACGCCAAGGTCAGGTGGGTCCAGGACGAGCCCTTCAACCAGGGTCCCTGGCCGTCGTACTGCCTCAACGTGGTGCCCGAGCTCGGCCGTCCGGTCGAGCCCGTCACCCGGCTCGCGTCGTCGACGACGGCCGTCGGTACGGCGAAGCGGCACCTCGAGGAGGCCAAGGTCCTGATCGGCAAGGCGTTCGCCTGAGACCGGCGCGCCATGTACTTCACCGATCGCGGCATCGAGGAGCTCGAGCAGCGCCGGGGTGACGAGGAGGTCACCCTGGCCTGGCTCGCCGAGCGCCTGCAGGAGTTCACCGACGTGCACCCGGAGTTCGAGACCGCCGTCGAGCGGTTCGCGACCTGGTTGGCGCGCCTGGACGACCCGGACGACTAGCTGGGCCGGCCCGCCTAGCGGGCGCTAGGTTGTCGCCCGTGAGCGACGAGCTGATCGACTACCGCGCCTGGGGCGTCGAGTTCTTCCACCGGGCGGTCACCGTGGAGCGGGTGCTCCGCGGGGTGAACGTCCTGTCCGGGCGCGTCATCGACGTCGGCCCGATGGGCGTCGGCCCCGGCCGGCTGGTCAAGGTCACCGCCAAGGGCCACATCGGTACGGCGACCGGGCAGCGGGTCGGCGACGAGCCGGTCACCTTCCGCATCACGCTGCCGGTCCCGATCGAGTTCGTGATCGACCTCGGCATGGACAAGCAGCGGTTCAACGCCCTGATCGAGGTGCCTCTGGTCATCACGGCGCGGGCCCGCGACGACCTCGCGATCGTCATGGAGATCACTCCCCCGACGAAGGAGGAGGTCCGGGTCGACCTGCAGGCCGAGGGCCTGCGGGCGCAGGTGCTCAAGGTCACGGCCGGCGTCGAGGGCGAGCTGAAGCGCTTCGTCGCGCGGTACGTCACGAAGGAGCTGGCCAAGCCCTACGTGCAGGACGCCACGACCATCGACGTCGGTGCGGCCATCGAGCGCGCGGCGGCCAACGTGGGGCCAAAGGCCGATGCGCCGGTCGGCGGCAACGTCGCCCAGGACCTGGCTCCGGCGCTCGAGGCCGAGATCCTCGAGAACGCCGACAAGTTCGTGCCGGAAGAGTCCGCGGACCCGGAGCCGACCGCGTGAACGACGCGGCCGGCTACCCGCCGGCGCCCTGGAACATGCACGGGTCGCTGTGGCTGACCGCGTTCCGGCTGGGCCAGGACGTCGACGACCGGCACCCCGCAGGGACGTACGGCGTGGCCCTCGTCGACTACGTCGAGCCGAGCCCGCTGACGTACGGCGAGCTGCTGGTCGCGCGCACCACCCGCACCGGCGACGGCCGGCGGGCGGTCACGATCACGGACATCTGGGTCGACTCCCCCGCGTCGATGGCCGGGGGCCGGGACCTCTGGGCGATCCCCAAGGAGCTCTGCGACTTCGACCTGGAGAGCTCGTTCCGTGGCCCCGTGACCAAGACCGACTGGTCCGCCACCATCGACCGCAGGGCGATCGTCGACGCGTCGTTCACCGACGTCTCGAGGATCGCACCGCGGACCCCGTCGAAGGGACTGGTCGTCCAGCCACCCATCGACGACCACCCTGCACCAGTCACGGTGGTGATGGCCGGCTCGGCGAAGGCGCTGCCCTGCCGCGCCCGCTGGAGCTTCGCGGCCGACGGGCCGCTGGCGTTCCTGCGCGAGGCCCGCCAGCTGGCGTCGTTCAGGATGGCGTCGTTCCGCCTGGCCTTCGAGTAGACGGTCGGCCGCGCGCCGCCACGTCGTCGGCGCGGTCCCACGGTCCTGCCCGGGCGCGAGAAGGTGTGGACTGCTCGCTGGGGTTGCGGTCCGCGGTACCACCGCTCAACCGAGTGCTCCTTGGGAGCAGGTACGGCGAGTGGTCGCGGCCGGCTTCCGGTCGGCGCCGGATTCGGTGGTTGAGGTGCGAGGCCCGGCGTGCGACCGCCGCCGGCTATTGACCGGCAGGTCGAGGCTCGAATCACCCCTTGAGCGCGCCAATAGCCCCGCCGAGGCGGGGTTCGGAGCTCGGTGGCTACTCGTCGGGCGGGTCGGCCGGGTCGGCCGGGTCGGCCGGGTTGGTCGGCGGCTCGGTCGGCTGGGTGGTGCCGGGTCGGGGGGTGAGGTCGGAGGTGCCGGTGGGGTCGACCAGGTACAGGCCGCTGGGCAGGGTCCACAGGTAGGTGCCGGGTGAGAGGGTCCGGCAGGTCGCGAGTCCTGAGGTCTTGTACCGGTGGTGGCCGCGGCACTTCGGGTTGAGGTTGCATCGACAGGTTGGTCCGCCCTGGGTGTGGGGGATGTTGTGGTCGAGGTCGCAGCGTTCGGCGGGCCTGGTGCAGCAGGGGTAGGTGCAGTGGTGGTCGGCCAGCTCGACCTGGCGGCGGATCCGGTCGGGGATCTCGTAGGAGTCCACGGGCTGGTGGCCGTTGAGGTCGATCACCGGCGCACCAGCACGCTGGTGCCCGGCGTGCCCATCCACTCCTTGACCTGCTCCGGGCTGATCGGGGTCCGGGTGTTGGCGAACCGCCCGACCGCGCCGTCGGCCGTGTGGCCGCCGGTGTCGTTGAGGTGGACGATCAGCTCGACCCTGCGGCCGGGGACGGTGCGGGTGATCTCCCCGGTCTCGGGGTCGACGACCTCGAGGTCGAGGGCGAGGTCGTGGCGGGCGATCTCCCCGAGCGCGACCGACCGGCGCACATCGAGGGAGTCCTCACAGCCGAGCTGGCCGAGCAGCTTCGCCCGGCGGGCGACCGCGGCTTCGAGGTCGAGGGCATCGGCGATGTCGAGGGTGGCGGAGACCTCCGCGGTGCCGTCGAACCCAGCCTGGTCGAGATCGATGTCGACCCGCCGGGCCTCCTGGGCCGCCGTGCGCTTCTCCTCCGCCGCGGCCGGGTCGTAGCGGACCAGGGCTTCCTCGACCAGCCGGTCGATCTGCGCCCAGGAGACCCCGTGGGCGATGGGCGCGAGCTGCCGGTCCACGAACCCCGCGGCATCGGCGGGGAGGGTGCGGGTGGACTCCGCGATCCGCAATGCCTTCCACACCGGAACCCGCCCCTCCAGCACCCGGTCCCAGGTCCTGGGGAGCCGGTAGGCCAGCTCCACGACCTGACCCACATAGGAGCGGCCGGAGTCCAGCGACCGGCCCAATAGGGCGGAGAGCTCCATCACCGCGAAGTCACTGATCAGCCGGGCGCCGGGGCCGGCGACCGGGAGCCCGGTGTCCAGACCCCGCTCGGTGATCGTCGAAGCGTCGCCCTTGTCGGCCACGACGTGCTCGCCCGCCCACTCGGCCACCGCCCGCACGGTCGCGACCTCACGCTCAGCAACGACTGCTCGATGGTCACGGATCTCCGCGAGCAGCTCCCGCGAACGCGTCACCGGAGCGGGCTCGACGGCCTCGTCCGCCACCGGGGCGGAGAGGTCGAAGAGGGGTGCGGTCCCGAGATCCATAGCCCTATTCAATATGGGACCACCGACACATCGAAACGCTCAGACCCGCCTGTGGACAGGCGATTCACCCTCACTCGCCTGTGGACGGAAGGTGGTTCGCACCTTCAACCAGCGGGCGGCCCCTCGCACCTCGACCCGCGAGCTACCCAGCGACGACGAGCCACCACGCCTTCTTCGACGTACGCCCCTGCCGATGCCGGCTCAGGCCGGGTCGGGGACGTCCTCGGCGTCAAGGTCCTGGACGACGAGCGCCGCGATCGCCTCGACGTCGGCCTCGTTGTCCCCGGACACCTCGACGGTGTCGCCGTTGGCGGCGCCGAGGGTCATGATGAGCAGCGCCGAGCTGGCGTCGACGGGCTCGTCGCCGGGGACGCCGATGAGCACCTCGGAGTCGAGCTCCATCGCGGCCTCGGAGATGATCGCGGCGGGACGGGCGTGGAGGCCGACGGCGGAGCCGACGACGACGGACTTGCTGGGCATGGTGTTTCCTCTCGGTTAGGGCGGAGAAGTCAGACGGTGACGGGCTCGGGGTCGACGACGCGGGCGCCGCCGAAGGACTTCAGGGCGATCACGCTGGCCGCGGCGACCACGACACCGGCGACGAGGGCGATCGCGAAGCCGAGGACGCCGTCGACGGCGAACAGCACGAACACACCGCCATGCGGGGCGCGGAGGCCGACGTCGAAGGCCTGCGACAGGCCGCCGGTGACGGCGCTGCCGAGCATGATCGAGGGGATGACCCGCAGGGGGTCGGCCGCCGCGAACGGAATGGCGCCCTCGGTGATGAAGGACGCGCCCATCAACCAACCGGCCTTGCCGTTCTCCCGCTCCCCCACCGTGAACAGACCGGGCCGGACGACGGTGGCGAGGGCCAGGGCGATCGGCGGCACCATCCCGGCGAGCATGACGGCAGCCATGATCTTGAGCTCCGGGGCACCTGCGGCGACCGTCGCGGCCGTGCCGACGCCCGCAACCGCGAAGCTGTAGGCGACCTTGTTGAGCGGGCCACCCATGTCGAAGGCCATCATCAGGCCGAGGATGACGCCGAGGAGCACCGCGCTCGAGCCGCTCATGGAGTCGAGTCCCTCGGTGAGGTTCTCCATCAGCCAGGTGATCGGCCGGCCGAGGACGACGATCATCGCGAGGCCGACCACCACGCTGGTGACCAGCGGGATGACGAGGACGGGCATGAGGCCCCGTGCCCAGCTCGGCACCGTGCGCCCGGCGATCCAGTGCGCGACGAGCCCGGCGAGGACACCGCCGATGATCGCTCCGAGGAACCCGGTTGCGGGCATGGCGACGCCGTCGGCGTTGGTGAAGTTCTTGAGGTTGCCCGCCAGCGCGCCCATCACGAATCCGGGCGCGATGCCGGGACGGTCGGCGATCGCGTAGGCGATGTAGCCGGCCAGCGCCGGCAGGAAGAGCGCGAAGGAGGTCGCGCCGATCACGAACAACAGCGCGCCGAGGTACGCCAGCGTGCCGGAGTCGAACAGTGCGTGCTCGAGCCCGATCGACTGCGGGTCCGGAGCGTTGAAGAGGGTGCTGTCGACGACGAGGTCCGCAGCGGGACCGACGATCTCGTAGCCACCGAGCAGGAACGCGATCGCGATCAGCAGACCACCGGCGGCGACGAACGGGATCATGTAGGAGACGCCGGTCATCAGCACCCGGCGGACCCGGCCGCCCCACGACTCACCGGCAGTCGCCGTACGGCCGCTGTCGTTGGCGCCGCCACCCTCGACGCGAGGCGCGTTCGGGTCGTCGGCGCTGCGGAGTGCCTCGGCGATCATCGCGTCGCCGTCGTCGATCGGCCGCTTGACGCCCGAGGAGACCACCGGCTTGCCGGCGAACCGGCCCCGGTCGCGCACCCCGACGTCGGTCGCGAAGATCACGGCGTCGGCGGCGTCGATCGTCGCCTGCGGGAGCGGCTTGGACCCCGCCGAGCCCTGGGTCTCGACGGCGAGGTCGACGCCCGCCTTGGTCGCGGCGGCTTCGAGCGACTCGGCCGCCATGTAGGTGTGGGCGATGCCGGTCGGGCACGAGGTCACGGCGACGAGCCGGCGCCGGGTGGCCGGCGCGGAGGACGCGGCCCCCTCGGCGGCGGGCGCGGCTGCAGGGGCTGCGGAGGCTGCGGCGACAGGTGCCATCGCCGGCGCGTCGGCGACGACGCCGCCGATGATCGCGACCACCTCCTCCGGCGACCCGGCGGCGCGCAAGGCGTCGGTGAAGTCCGCCTTCACGAGCGCACGGGCCAGCTTGGTGAGGATCTGCAGGTGCGTGTTGCCACCGCCCTCGGGCGCGGCGATCAGGAAGACCAGCTCGGCCGGCCCGTCCTTGGCGCCGAAGTCGACCGCCGGCGCCAGCCGTGCGAACGCGACTGTCGGGACCGAGACCGCTGTGGTCCGGCAGTGCGGGATCGCGATGCCGTCCTTCATGCCGGTCGCGGCCTTCGCCTCGCGGGCGAGCAGGTCGCGCTCGAGCACGGCGACGTTGTCGGCGCGGCCGGCTGCGGTGAGCACGCCGGCGAGCGCCGCGATCACACTCTCCTTGTCGCGACCGAGGTCCGCGTCGAGCCGGACCAGGTCGGTCGTCATCAGTTCTGCCATGACGGGGTTCCTTCGGGGGTGGGGCTCGACAGGATGTCGAGCTGACGGACCCGGACCTCGGCGGTCCGGAGATCGGTGGGGGTCGGCGGGGTGGTGCCGGGGAGACCGGCAGCGGCGGCGCCGTACGCCACTGCGGTGGCGAGCCGCTCCGGCGCTGACGCGCCGCGGATGTCGGCGAGCAGGTAGCCGCAGAGGCTGGCGTCGCCGGCGCCGACCGTGCTGACGACGGTGGTCGGCGGCGGGGTGGCGTGCCACGCTCCTTCGCCGTCGACCAGCACTGCACCGGCCGCCCCCAGAGTGGCCAGGACGATGCCCGCCGACGTACCGACCAGGCGCGCCGCCGCCGTCGCCGCGGCTTCCGGGTCGGCCTCGAACAGCACCGGGTCGCCTCCCGTGGCCGAGGCGAGCTCCTCCGCGTTGGGCTTGATCAGGTCCGGGGCTGCCGGACCACCGGCGGCGAGCAGTGCCGTCAGGGGCTCCTCGCTGGTGTCGATCGCGAAGCGGTGGCCGTCCGAGCGGAGGGCCGCGCCGATCTGTGCGTACCAGTCGGCGGGTGCCCCGGGCGGGAGGGACCCGGCCAGGACGACCCAGCGGGGCCGCACCGAGGCGGCCGCGTCGAGCACGATCTCGGCGAGGTGGGCCAGGTCGCTCCGGCCGACGCTCGCACCGGCGGTGTTGATCTTGGTGGTGGTCCCGTCCGGCTCGGTGATCGTGAGGTTGATCCGCATCGGTCCGGTCGGCGGCGCGGGACGGACCTCGACACCCAGCTGTGCGAGCTCGGCGACGAAGGCGTCCCCGGCAGCGACCGGCAGTACGGCGACAGTGGGCACGCCGGCCGCGACGCACGCGCGGGAGATGTTGACGCCCTTGCCGCCCGGCTGGAAGAGGACCGAGTCGGCGCGGTGGACGGCACCGCGGGTCAGCGTCCCCGGCAGGACGACCGTGCGGTCGATGCTCGGGTTGGGGGTGACGGTGAGGATCATGCGACCACGACCTCGACGCCGCCCGCGACGAGCTCCTTGCGCTGCCGGCTCTCGACGTCATCGTCGGTCAGCAGTACGTCGACCTCGTCGATGCCGGCGAAGCGGACCGTTGCCTCGACGCCGATCTTGGTCGCGTCGGCCAGCACCACGACCCGGCGGGCAGCACCAACGATCGCGCGCTTGGTGGCTGCCTCGGTGGAGTCGGGGGTCGAGAACCCGTGGTCGAGGGTGATGCCGTTCGTCCCGACGAACGCGAGGTCCACCCGCACCTGCGCGAGGGCGGCCACCGTCTCCGGCCCCACCGCCGCCTGGGTGGCGGACCGGACCGATCCCGGGAGCAGGTGCAGCTCGACCGCGGGGTTGACCGCCAGTCGCGCGGCGACCGGCACCGAGTGCGTGTAGACGACGAGCCGGCGGTCCCGCGGGAGCATCTCGGCGAGCCGGACCGTGGTGCTGCCGGCGTCGATGATGAGCGAGCCGCCGGTCGGCGGCAGCAGGTCGAGCGCAGCCCGGGCGATCGCCTCCTTCGCGGCGACCCGCGCGGCGTTGCGCTCGGATAGCCCGAACTCGAGCGCGGTCAGCGCGGTCGCCGGCACCGCTCCCCCGTGCACCCGCCGGACCAGGCCCAGCGCCTCCAGCGCTGACAGGTCCCGGCGCACGGTCTCGGTCGTCACGTCGTACTCGGACGCGAGCTCCGCGACGGACATCCGGCCGCGGGCGGCGACGGCTCGGGCCATGGCCTGCTGCCGCTCCTCTGCGTACATCCTGGGACCTCCATGGGAATCTTTGTTTGTGTTGTTTTATGCCCGATCGTGTTGTTTGTCAAGGGTCCTCGCCGCTAGGGTGTGAACATGGTCACCTCGATCCACGGCACTCCGGTCGTCCCTGGGCTCGCTTTCGGCCCGGTCCTCATCGCGACGTCCGACGTCTCCACCGGCGCCGTTGCGGCGTACGGCGACGGCGGTCACGCCGATGCGGCGGCCGCGCTCGCGGCGTACGACGAAGCGGTGGCCCAGGTGGCTGACGGCTTCCGTACCAAGGCCGCTGCCAGCACCGGAGCGACCGCCGAGGTGCTGACGGCCAGTGCCGGTCTCGCCTCGGACCGCGGCCTGCGCGCCGCCGTCCGCAAGAACCTCAACGCCGGCCAGCCGCTGCTCGCGGCCCTCGATGCCGCTGTCGAGCAGTTCGTCAACGTCTTCGCCGGCATGGGCGGACTGATGGCCGAACGGGTCACCGACCTCCGCGACATCCACGCCCGGATGCTGGCGCGCCTGGTCGGCGAGCCGGAGCCGGGCGTGCCGGTCCCGACCGCACCGTCGGTGCTCGTCGCCCTCGACCTCGCGCCCGCGGACACGGCCGGACTCGACCCGTCACTGGTCGTGGCGATCGTGACCGAGCGTGGCGGGAAGACCAGCCACACCTCGATCATCGCGCGGCAGCTCGGCATCCCGTGCGTGGTGGGCGCCAGCGGCGCGATCGCCGCGCTCGACGGCCACACGGCGTTGGTCGACGGCGAGCTCGGAACGATCGAGGTCGACCCCGAGCACGACAAGGCGGCGGCACTGGTGGCCGAGGACCGGGCGGAGCGGGCCGTGCTCGCCACCTGGTCGGGACCCGGCCGCACCGCGGACGGACGCCTGGTCAAGCTGCTGGCCAACGTCGCGGACGCGGCGTCGTCCGTGGCCGCGAGCGCCGAACCCGTCACCGGCATCGGCCTGTTCCGCACCGAGCTGTGCTTCCTCGACCGCGAGACGGAGCCGACCGTCGAGGAGCAGGCCGACATCTACGCCAGCGTCCTGGCGCCGTTCGCCGGTGAGGAGCGCCACGTGGTCGTCCGGACCCTGGACGCCGGTTCCGACAAGCCGATCGCGTTCGCGACGCACCCGGACGAGGAGAACCCCGCACTGGGCGTCCGCGGCCTGCGACTGGCCTTCGCCGACCGCGGCCTGCTGCACCGCCAGCTCGACGCGATCGCGATCGCCGCCGAGCGCACGGGCGCCGACTGCTGGGTGATGGCGCCGATGGTGGCGACCGTCGCCGAGGCCCGGGACTTCGCGGCCGACGTGCGCGAGCGCGGCCTGAAGCCGGGCGTGATGGTCGAGGTGCCGAGCGCAGCACTCCTCGCCCACAAGATCCTGGAGGAGGTGGACTTCCTCTCGATCGGTACCAACGACCTCACGCAGTACACGATGGCCGCCGACCGGATGGCCACCGACCTCGCCCACCTCACCGATCCCTGGCAGCCAGCGGTGCTGCAGCTGGTGGCGATCGCCGCCGAGGCCGGCCGGCAGGCCGGCAAGCCCGTGGGCGTCTGCGGCGAGGCCGCCGCCGACCCGCTGCTCGCCTGCGTGCTGGTCGGCCTCGGCATCACGTCACTGTCGATGGCGTCGGCCGCCGTCCGCCCGGTGGGCGCGCGGGTCTCCGAGCTGACCGTCGGTCATTGCGAGGAAATGGCGGACGCGGCTCTCGCCGCGGTGGACCCTGCCACCGCACGCGAGGCCGCGCGCGCCGTACTGCTTTGATTTGGCCGACTGTGTCGCAGACTCAGACCAGGTCGGTCGGGTCGTCGAGCTCGGGCACCGGCTCCTCACCGTGCTGGGCGAGGGCCCGCTTGGAGGCGTCCCGGATCTCGAACAGCTCCGTCGCCAGCCCGCCGAGCGCACCGGCGACCTCCTTGACGGCGCCGGTGATGATCGTCGTGACCTCACCGACGGCGCCGATCGCCGCCTCAGCGCCTGCCTGCAGGGCGTCCTTGGAGATCTCGGCCTTGCTCAGGTGGTCCTGACCCTCGGTGTTCATGCGCCCAGTCTGACCGTTGTGGCTCATGCCGCCAACGGGGTCTCGGTCACAGTCGACTGGGGCGTCTTCGGCGCCCGGGTCGGCAGCGAGAGCCGGAAGATCTTCTTCGCGACGCTGAAGAGCTGCTTGTGCAGCGGGCCGGTGTTGTACTGCAGGCCGTAGCGCTGGCAGATCTCCTGGACCTCGACCGAAAGCTCCGGGTAGCGGCGCGCGGGGATGTCCGGGAACAGGTGGTGCTCGATCTGGTGGCTCAGGTTGCCGCTCATCACGTGCAGCAGCTTGCTGCCGGTGATGTTGGCCGAGCCCAGCAGCTGGCGGTAGTACCACCCGCCGCGCGACTCGTTCTCGGTCTCCTCGACCGTGAAGGTGGCCACGCCCGCCGGGAAGTGGCCGCAGAAGATGATGTTGAAGGTCCACACGTTGCGGACCAGGTTGGCCACGGCGTTGCCGGCCAGGGTCGTGAGGAAGAACGGGCCGGACAGCAGCGGGAAGACGACGTAGTCCTTGAG
The DNA here is from genome assembly GCF_003515065.1 of Nocardioides immobilis. Taxonomy (GTDB): domain Bacteria; phylum Actinomycetota; class Actinomycetes; order Propionibacteriales; family Nocardioidaceae; genus Nocardioides; species Nocardioides immobilis. Next base: position 35,804 of record NZ_QXGH01000015.1, on the reverse strand, counting down.
GACCTGCTTGCCCACCTTCTTGCGGATGCGACGCATGATCGGCGCGTTCTCGCCGCGCCACAGGTGGCGACGGCCCGCGAAGACCTCCTCGACCTCGAGGTCGTGGAGCATCACGCCCCACTCGAAGAACGTCATCAGCAGGAACGCGTAGAGCGGGTTGCCCAGGTAGTAGGGGCGCCACTCCTGCTCCTCGTCCATGCGGAGGATGCCGTAGCCCACGTCGCGGTCCTTGCCCACGATGTTGGTGTACGTGTGGTGCATGTAGTTGTGGCCGTACTTCCAGTTCTCGGCCGGGGCCATCGTGTCCCAGTCGAACATCCGGGAGTTGAGGGCGGGGTCACCCATCCAGTCGTACTGGCCGTGCATGACGTTGTGGCCGATCTCCATGTTGTCGAGGATCTTCGACACGGAGAGCGAGGCCACGGCGGCCGGCCACAGCGGCGGGATGTAGAACATCACGCGGCCGGCGACCTCGAAGCCGCGCTGGTACTTCACGACCTTGCGGATGTAGTTCGCGTCCTCCTCGCCCAGGTCGGCGACGACGCGCTGCCTGATCGCGTCCATCTCGTCGCCGAAGGCGTCGAGCTGCTCGGCGGTCAGGGTGTACTTGGGGCTGAGCTCCGTGTCGGTGCGGGTCTTCACCGGCGGCCTCTCGATCGTGATGCTCATGTCAGGTCCTTTCACAGGTCCACGGCGCAGTCGCCCTCGGGCGAGCTGACGCAGATGCGGATGTCTTCATCGGGCAGGGAAGAGGTCTCACCGGTCAGCACGTTGCGGACGGTGCCCTCTTTCTTGGTGGCCGTGCAGGAGAAGCAGATGCCCATCCGGCAGCCGAACTGCGGGGTGAGCCCGGCGGCCTCGGCCTGCTCGAGCAGGGTGGCGCCGGAGTTGGCGGCGGTGGAGCCGGAACGGGTGAAGGTGACGTCGCCCTCCGCCGATCCGTTGCTGACCACCGGCGGCTTGAAGTACTCGACGTGCAGGCTGTCGGATCCCTCGAAGGCCGGGCGGACTGCGTCCACCAGGCCGGCGGGACCGCAGAGCCAGGTCGGGACGTCGCGGAAGCCCGGGACGATCCGCTCGAGCTCCAGGGCGGAGAAGTTGCGGCCGCCCTGCTCCGGGTAGACGAGGTGCAGGTCGATGCCGTAGCCGGAGCGACGGATCTCCTCGAGCTCCTCGGCGAAGATCTGGTGCTCGGGGCTCTGCGCGTAGTGCAGGAAGGTGATCCGCCCCCGGTGGGTGCGACGCTGCAAGGAGCGCAGCATCGACATCACCGGCGTGATGCCGGAGCCCCCGGAGACGAAGACGATGTGGTCCGGCACGTGGTCGGGGAGAACGAACTCCCCCTGCGCCTGGGACAGGTGCACCATGGTGCCTACCTCGGCCCGCTCGACCAGGTAGCGCGAGACCACCCCTTCCGGGTTAGCGCGCATCGTGATGGTGAAGCGGTCGCCGGCCTTCGACTCGGGGCTGGAGATGGTGAAGACCCGGGTCGTACGACGGGCGCCGTCGACCTCGACGCCCAGCTGGACGTGCTGGCCGGCGCGGTGGCCGCGCCAGGTCGAGGTCGGCTGCAGCGTGATGGTGGCGACCGGTGGGTGGCCGGGGACGTCGACCTCACGGGTGATGTCGACGATGCGGGCGCGGACCTCGTTGGCGGCCCACATCGGGTTGACCAGCTCGAGGTAGCGGTCCACGCCGTGCGGGGTGGCCAGCGCGGCGGCGAAGCGGGATCGCAAGACCCGGGTGGTCGCGTCGGCGACAATGCTCATCGGGAACCTCTTAAAAGTTTCGGTGTACGTCTGTACACCGAGAAGCCTGCCCGGTTCCGCGGGCGGTACGCAAGCACCGCGGGACGTGAGGGTGCACACATGTTCACTCACGGTAGGCTGGGGTAGTGACCGAGACCCGCGTCGAGCGCAAGGAGCGCACCCGTCGTGCGATCCTCGACGCGGCGCTCGAGCTGTGCGAGACGCAGCCCCTGGCCGCGCTCTCGCTGCGCCAGGTCGCCAAGCAGGTCGGCGTCGTCCCGACCGCGTTCTACCGCCACTTCGAGTCGATCGACGAGCTCGGCCTCGCACTCGTGGACGAGTCGTTCACGTCGCTGCGCGAGCTGCTCCGGTCCGCCCGCACCTTCGACTCCCCGCCCGCCAGCGACCGGGCGCTGTTCCTCGCCATCGTCGACAACTCGGTCAAGGCGCTGGTCTCGCACGTCCCGAAGGCGGAGCGCCACTTCCGCTTCATCGCCCGCGAGCGGCTGGCGGGCTCGGTGCCGGTCCGCGCGGCCGTGCGCCACCAGCTCGAGCTCATCGAGCGCGAGCTGGCCACTGACATCGCGCGGGTTCCCGGAGCCGGCGGCTGGTCCGGGGAGGACCTCCTGATCCTTGCCAACCTGCTCGTCAACGCGATGCTCTCCCACGCCGAGGAGCTCGCCCTCGCAGGAGGACGCGAGGACGTCGTACGACGCATCGAGGGAGTGGCGCGACGCCAGCTCCACATCGTGCTGATCGGCGCGCTGAGCTGGGACTCGTCGAGATGAACCCACTCGTGGCGCGGGCCGCCTTCCTCGACGAGAATTGAGTCGACCCGCCGCCTACTGGCGACGGGTCGACCCGGTTGCGAGCGTCAGTGCCCGACGGGAGCGCCCTCGGGGGCCTCGACCCGCGACGGCAGCATCAGCGCCAGCACGACCACGGCGATGCCGATGACGGCACCGACGGCGAACGCCCACTGCAAGCCGCCGACGACCGCGTCCGCCTCGCCCGAGCCGGCCGACAGGAGGTGCTCCTTGCGGTTCTGCATGACGACCACCAGCAACGCCGTGCCGACGGCGCCGGCCACCTGCTGCAGCGTCCCGAGCAGCGAGCTGCCGTGGGAGTACAGCTGCGGCGGGAGGTCACCCAGTCCGAGCGTGAAGACCGGCGTGAAGATCGCGGCCAGGCACGCCATCAGGACGACGTGGACGCCGAGGATCATCCAGTACGGCGTGTCGACGCCGATCCGGCTCAGCGCGCCCAGGGCGACGACCATCCCGATCGAGCCGGGGATCACCAGCGGCCGCGAGCCGAACCGGTCGTAGAGCTTGCCGACCTGGGGGCCCAGGAGACCCATCGCGAGACCACCCGGCATCACCAGCAGGCCCGTCTCCAGCTCGGAGAGCCCGCGCAGGTTCTGCAGGTAGAGCGGCAGCAGGATCATCGATCCGAGGAACGCCATGAAACCGGCGGACATCAGCAGCAGGGAGACGGCGTACGTGCGGTGCTTGAGCGTGCGCAGGTCGAGCAGCGGCACGTCGGACCGCTGCAGCTTGAGCTGGTACGCGACGAACGCCGCCACCAGCAGCACACCGGCGAGGACGAGCAGGGTCACCGTGGACGCGGACCCGTTGCCGATCTCGCTGAGTCCGTAGACGAGCGTGGCGAAGCCACCCGCGGCCAGCACGACGCTGAGCCAGCTGACCGAGCTGACCTGGGCCTCGCCGACGTTCTCCAGCTGGCGCATGCCGGCGATGGCGACCAGAGCGGCCACCGGCAGCACGAACACGAAGATCAGCCGCCACGAGCCGAGGTCGAGGATGACGCCGGAGACGGCCGGACCGAGCGCCGGGGCGCAGGAGATCGCCAGGGTCACCTGGCCCATCACCCGGCCGCGGTCGGCCTCGGGGACGACGGTCATCAGCGTGGTCATCAGCAGCGGCATCATGACGGCGGTGCCACCGGCCTGGATCACCCGGCCGGCGAGGAGCACCTCGTAGACCGGCGCGATCGCGGCGAGCGCCGTGCCGGCGCAGAAGGTCGCCATCGCGACGGCGTACGCCGACCGCGTGCTGACGCGCTGGAGGAACCAACCGGTCAACGGGATCACCGCGGCCATCGTCAGCATGAAGGCGGTGGACAGCCACTGCGCGCTCCGCTCGTCGATGGAGAAGTCCGCCATCAACCGCGGGATCGCGTTGATCATGATCGTCTCGTTGAGGATCACCACGAACGTGGCGGCGACGAGCAGCTTGATCACCAGTGGCGTCTTGCCCGGGGTGCCGGCGAACTCCTGCTCGAACTCGGCGACGTCGGCTGCGGGGCACTCCTCCGGGGTGAGGCCTCCAGCCTCGGTGGGCACAGTCATCTCTGGGTCCTGTCTTCGTCGGGGGTGCGGGAGCCGGTCTCGCTGCCGGGCCCGCCGTTCACCTACTCCACGAACGGCGGCTGCTCATTTCGACACCTCGGCGGGAGATTTCTCATCGCTCGAGGGCCAACCTGTGAGCAGGCTCCATGCTTCCCGACGCCACCGACAGCGCGCCAAGCATTTCTTGCTCTGTCACGCCCCGCGCATGACGCAGGTCTCAGCGGGTGAGGACGATCTTCCCGAAGATGTCGCCGGCGGCCATCGCCGCGAACCCGTCGCGGGCCTCTTCCATCGGGAGCGTCCGGTCGATCACCGGCCGCACACCGGTCGCGTCGAGCATCGTGACCAGGGCCGCCAGCTCGTCCCGGGTGCCCATCGTGGAGCCGACCACGCTGAGCTGGAGGAAGAAGATGTTGGTCAGCATCGCGTCGTCGAGCTGCGGTCCGGACGTCGTACCGGAGATCACGATGCGTCCGCCGGGCCGCAGCGAGCGGACCGAGTGGGTCCACGTCGCCTTGCCGACGGTCTCCATGACCGCGTCGACCTTGACCGGCAGCCGTGCGCCCGACTCGAAGACCTCGTGGGCACCGAGCTCCAGCGCCTTGGCCCGCTTGGACTCGTCGCGGCTGGTGGCCAGCACCCGCAGGCCGCCGGCGCGGGCGAGCGCGATCAGCGCGGTGGCCACGCCACCGCCCGCGCCCTGCACGAGCACGGTGTCCCCCGCCTTGAGGCCGCCCTGGGTGAAGAGCATCCGGTACGCCGTGAGCCAGGCGGTCGGCAGACAGGCGGCCTCCTCGAAGGACAGGGAGGCCGGCTTCGGCACCACGTTGCGGCGAGGTACGACGACCCGCTCGGCGAACGTGCCCTGGTAGCGCTCGGAGAGCAGCGACCGTCGCGGGTCGAGGGTCTCGTCGCCGGTCCAGTCGGGGCTGCTGACGACGGCGTGGACGACGACCTCGTTGCCGTCCTCGTCGTGGCCGGCCGCGTCGCAGCCGAGGATCATCGGCAGCGCGTCCTCCTTGAGCCCGACACCGCGCAGCGACCAGAGGTCGTGGTGGTTGAGGGAGGCGGCCTTGACGGTGACCGTCGTCCAGCCGTCCGGCGCCTCGGGCTCCGAGCGCTCACCCAGCACCAGGCCGGAGAGCGGGTCGTCGGTGCTGAAGGACTGTGCGGTGACGGCGAACATGCACCGAACGCTATCGAGGGCTGGGCACCTGGCGATCGGCGGCCGTCTCATCGACCTCCGCCACCCGCTCGGCCTGCTCCGCCTTCCATGCCTTCCACGCGACGACGGCAGGGACGACGACCGCGACCGCGAAGAGCGTCCAGTCCAGCCAGAGCGGAACTCCGCCGAGCGCCTTGATGATCGTGATGCCGTTGACGAGGACGACGAGGCCGCCGACCAGCGTGCCCATCGGGCGGTGCGGGAGCCGCCCGGCCAGTCGGGCCGCGATCGGCGCCACGATGACGCCACCGAGGACCAGACCGAGGACCGGCAGCCACGGGATCCCGTGCTGGGCGGCGCCGGTGAGGAACCCGGACGACACCGAGACCGCGACGACGAACTCGGCCGCGTTCGTCGTGCCGACCACCTTGCGCGGCTCGTGCTTGGTGACCGTCATCAGGCTGGGGGTCACGACCGGGCCCCAACCACCGCCACCGGTCGCGTCGACGAAGCCGCCGACGACGCCGATCGGCGCCAGCCAGCGAGCGGTCTGGCCGTTCTTGGGCGTCGGGATCAGCGTCTGCCCGAGGCCGAACCGCGCGAAGATCACCGCACCGAAGAACACCAGCAACCCGGCCATCCAGCCCTTCGCCGACTCCAGGCTGATGTTGGTCAGCACCACCGCGCCCAGGAAGCCGCCGAGAGCTCCGGGTACGGCGACCCGGAGCAGGATGCGGCCGTCGACGTTGCCCGCGCGCCAGTGGGACAGCCCGCTGATCAGCGTCGTCGGGAGCTTGGCGGCGTGGGTCGCGGCGCTTGCCGTGACCGGCGCGACGCCGAGGTAGAGGAGAACGGTCGCCGAGGTGACGCCGAACCCCATGCCCAGGGTGCCGTCGATGAACTGGGCGACGCCGCCGGCGAGAGCGAACGCAGCGAAGATCCACATGATAAGTACACCCTTAGACTGTTAAACATACTTCCTTTGTATGTTGAGCAATCCAATGTACTTTAGAGGTTGACAAGACGACAAGTCGGTGGCCGGATCGGCGCGTCGAGCCGTCGGTCAGGATCGCCGCCGCGTCAGGAGAGACGCGGGGCCAGGTGAGGCGCGGTCAGAGCCGCGCGACGCCGTCGCGCCGGGCCGCCGCGGCGACCGCTGCCGCGACTGCCGGACCGACCCGGGGGTCGAACGGCGAGGGGATCACCATGTCCTCGCTGAGCTCGTCGCCGACCAGCTCGGCGAGCGCCTGGGCGGCCGCGACCTTCATGCCCTCGGTGATGGCCGACGCGTGCACGTCGAACGCGCCGCGGAAGATGCCGGGGAACGCCAGCACGTTGTTGATCTGGTTGGGGAAGTCCGAGCGGCCGGTCGCCACCACCCGCGCGTGGCGGTGGGCGACGTCGGGGTGCACCTCGGGATTGGGGTTGGCCATCGCGAAGATGATCGCGTCGTCGGCCATCGTCGCGACGACCTCCTCCGGCACCGTCCCGCCGGACACGCCGATGTAGACGTCCGCGCCGGCGAACGCGTCGGCGAGCGTGCCGCTGCGACCGGACCGGTCGGCGGTCAGCTCGGCCAGCGCCTTCTTCGACGGAGTGAGGTCGTGGCGGTCGGAGCTCACCACACCCTTGCGGTCGGTGACGACCAGGTCCTTCACGCCGGCCTCGAGCAGGATCTTCGCGATCGCGACGCCCGCGGCGCCGGCACCTGAGATGACGACCCGGGTCGACTCGGCGTTGCGGCCGGTGAGCCGGAGCGCGTTGACCAGTGCGGCCAGCGTGACGACGGCGGTGCCGTGCTGGTCGTCGTGGAAGACCGGGATGTCGAGCCGCTCCTTGAGCCGGTCCTCGATCTCGAAGCAGCGCGGCGCGGAGATGTCCTCGAGGTTGATGCCACCGAAGCTCGGCGCCAGGCGCACGACCGTCTCGATGATCTCCTCGACGTCGGTCGTCGCCAGGCAGATCGGGACGCCGTCGACGCCTCCGAACTGCTTGAACAGGACGGCCTTGCCCTCCATCACCGGCATCGCGGCGGCCGGGCCGATGTCGCCCAGGCCGAGCACGGCGGTGCCGTCGCTGACGATGGCCACCGTGTTGGGGACCCACGTGTAGTGGCGGGTCAGCCCCGGGTCGGCCGCGATCGCCTCGCACACCTCGGCGACGCCGGGCGTGTAGGCCAGCGAGAGATCGGCCTTGTTCGTGAGGCCCACCGTCGCGACGGTTTCCATCTTCCCCCCGACGTGCAGGTCGAAGACCGGCTCACCCGCGCGCGGGTGGGAGGGAGGGACATCGGCGGCCACGAGGAACGATTCTTCCACAGCCGGCGCCGCTCGCGGTCCGAATGTCCCGCAGACGGGCGCACGCCCGGTGATCGGGCTCACAGCCTCCCGAGCAGACCACGCGGCCGCGGCCACACCCGGGCGAGCACGACGCCCAGGACCTCCGCCTCCGGCACGGCTCCCCGGTGCCGCGAGTCCACGCCGTCGTCCGGGTTGTCGGAGAGCAGCCACCAGCCGTCGGCGCGTTGCTCGACCGCCCGCTTCACCGCGACCGTCCCGTCAGCGAACCGCGCCACCACCACCCGGCCGGGTCGCGGAGACCGGCGGTGCCACAGCAGGAGCCGGTCTCCCGGCACCAGCGTCGGGCGCATCGAGTCACCCCGCACCACCGCGAGACCGAGGGGTACGACAAAGCGCGACCCCGCCGCGCTCGGCGTACGCCCCTCGTTTTCCGACCTCGCCACGGCGAGTAGTGTCGCAGCCGGAAGGGAACCGCCTTCCCCTACGTGACCACGAAGAGAGGACCCGCATGTTCTCGCGCTTGTTCGCCCCCACCCTCGAGGTGTCTGCCCACTGCGACCTGCCCTGCGGCGTCTACGACCCGGCCCAGGCCCGGATCGAGGCGGAGTCGGTCAAGGCCATCGTCCAGAAGGCACTCGACAGCGACGACCCGGACTTCCGCACCCGCGCGATCCTCATCAAGGAGCAGCGCTCGGAGCTGGTGAAGCACCACCTGTGGGTGCTCTGGACCGACTACTTCAAGCCCCCGCACTTCGAGAAGTACCCTGAGCTCCACACGCTGGTGAACGAGGCGACGAAGCTCGCCGGAGCCACCGGCACCAAGGGCACGCTCGACGTCGCGAAGGCCGACGAGCTGCTCGCCAAGATCGACGAGATCGCCAAGATCTTCTGGGAGACGAAGCAGGCATGATCACCAGCGGCGTGGGCGCCCGATCCGACGTCGAGCTGCGGCTGCCGGCGGACGGCGCCTACGCCGCTGTGCTCCGCACCTTGACGGCCGGCCTCGCAGCGCGCCTGGACTTCACGATGGACGACATCGAGGACCTGCGGATCGCCGTGAGCGAGGCGACCGCGATGGTGCTCGACGAGGCGGACTCCGGGACCGACCTCGTCTGCCAGTTCCGCTTGGAGCCGGGCGAGCTCCGCCTCGAGTGCAGCGCCGCCTCGGAGTCCCCCAGCACCCCCGACTACGACAGCTTCGGCTGGCAGGTCCTCACCACGTTGACGACCGATGCCAGCGTGGACGCCGCGCCCGGCCATTACGCCGTCCGGCTCGCCCTCCGGTCCTCGCTCGACCAGCAATGACGGACGTCGAGTCTCGGGAGGGCGTCCGCTCCGCCGCTCTCGAAGCGACCAGGCGCGAGAACGCCCGGTTGTTCATGGTGTTCCGCGACCCGGACGTCTCCGACGCCGAGCGCGAGAGCGCGCGCGAGGCGCTGGTGCACCTGCACCTGCCGCTGGTCGAGCACTGCGCACGCCGCTTCCGCAACCGCGGCGAGCCCTTCGAGGACCTGGTCCAGGTCGGCACGATCGGCCTGATCAAGTCGGTCGACCGGTTCGACACCGACCGCGGCGTCGAGTTCTCGACCTACGCGACGCCGACGATCATCGGCGAGATCAAGCGCTACTTCCGCGACAAGGGGTGGGCGATCCGCGTCCCGCGCCGGCTCCAGGAGCTGCGGATGCAGATCAGCGCATCGACCGCTGAGCTCACCCAGTCCCTGGGCCGCTCCCCCACGCCGCGCGAGATCGCCGAGGCCATCGGCTGCTCGGTCGAGGAGATCATCGAGGGCCTGGAGTCCAGCAACGCCTACGCCACGCTCTCCCTCGACGCCACCGACGGCTCCGACGAGGGCGGCCAGAGCATGCTCGAGGCGATCGGGATCGACGACGCGGCCCTCGAGCACGTCGAGATCCGCGAGTCGGTCAAGCCGCTGCTCGAGAGCCTGCCGCCGCGCGAGAAGAAGATCCTGCTGCTGCGCTTCTTCAAGAACATGACGCAGTCGCAGATCGCCGCCGAGATCGGCGTGTCCCAGATGCACGTGTCGCGCCTGCTGACCCGCACGCTCGAGCAGCTGCGGGCCTCGCTGGAGACCGACGACTGACTCGTCCTGCCCGGTTCCTGCCTGCGCTACTGCTCGGGCTTCTCGGGCTCCTCACCCATCAGCGCGTCCAACGAGTCCGGGTGCAGCACGCCGGCGAGGACGATGAGCGCGACCACGACGACGGCCACGGCTGCCACGGCGTGCTCCCGGATGTTCCAGGCGAGACCGAGCAGGATCAGCTGGGTGATCAACGCCGGCCCACGCGACCACGAGGCCCGGCGCCACAGCCCCCAGCCGGCGACCAGCAGGAGCACGCCGTACAGGGCGAAGAACCCGGCCGTCGACAGGCCCATCGCGCGGCGGTCGGCGTCCAGGTCCGCGACCTCGAGCACCGCGAGCGCCAGGAGTACGGCGCCCTGGACCGCCACCAGGGACGCGGCGACCGTCAGCGGGGGCGGTGCGGCGGGCGGGATCGGCGTGTCGGACACGGCGGGGAGCCTAGACGACTCAGTCCGCGGACAGATCCGGGTCGAGCGCTTGGGCGATGGTGCAGACTGTCAAATCTGGCCGTGGACGCGGTGTGTGACCCATCAAACCGTCCTGACCCCTTGATTCGTGAGCGTTTCCTTGGAAGCCTTGCAGCGCGATCGTGAAACCGTTCACTTTTGCTCCTCCCTGTCGCGCCCGCGGGCGGGGAGCTCCTTAAAGCTCGATCACGGCCGCACGCACGGAGAAAGAGGGATTCCCCACCCATGGATTGGCGTCACCGTTCCGCATGCCTCGACGAGGATCCGGAGCTGTTCTTCCCGATCGGCAACACCGGTCCGGCCATCCTCCAGATCGAGGAGGCCAAACAGGTGTGCCGACGCTGCGACGTGCGCGAGCAATGCCTCGCGTGGGCGCTCGAGGCGGGACAGGACCACGGCGTCTGGGGTGGTCTCAGTGAGGACGAGCGGCGCGCGCTGAAGCGCCGCAACGCCCGCGCTCGGGTGCGCACGCCCGTCTGAGTCGACCCGGTCGATCGGGCTCGCCCCGGATCAGTCGAGGGGCACCGAGAGATCGGCACGCGTCCCGCCGGTCGGCGACGCGCCCAGGGTGAGGTGACCGCCGAGCTCCGACTCGACGAGCGTCTTGACGATCGACAGGCCCAGGCTCGGCGAGTCCTCCAGGTCGAAGCCGTCGGGAAGGCCGCGGCCGTCGTCGTCGATGCTCACCTCGAGCTGTCCGCCGCGTCGCTGCGCGGACATCACGATCTCCCCACCCTCCTCGGGCTGGGAGCCGTCGGTCGGGTACCCGTGCTCGACCGCGTTCTGGAGCAGCTCGGTCAGGACCATCGCGAGCGGGGTCGCCTGCTCCGAGAGGAGCATCCCGAACTTGCCCTCGCGCCGGATCCGGACCGGGGCCAGCCCCACGTCGGTGACCAGCCGGGCCAGCCGGTCGGCGATCTCGTCGAAGTCGACGGCCTCCTCGACCGCCTGGCTGAGGGTCTCGTGGACGATCGCGATCGACCCGACTCGTCGTACCGCCTCCTCCAGGGCTGCGGTGGCCTCCTCGGAGTCGATCCGACGGGCCTGCAGCCGGAGCAGCGCGGCGACGGTCTGGAGGTTGTTCTTCACCCGGTGGTGGATCTCCCGGATGGTGGCGTCCTTGGTGATCAGCTCGCGGTCGCGGCGGCGGAGGTCGGTGACGTCGCGGAGCAGGATCAGCCCACCGATGTGCTCGCCCTCGGGCCGCAGCGGGATCGCGCGGACGATGAGCGCGATGTCGCCCGACCCGATCTCGGTGTCGCGGTGCGCCCGCGCGCCGAGCACTGCGCTCAGGGTCTCCTCGTCCGGGCGCTTGCGCGGAGGCACCAGGTCACGGGTGAGGTCGGTGAGCAGGTGGCCGGCCAGGTCACCGGTCAGCCCGAGCTTGCGGTAGACCGACAGCGCGTTGGGGCTCGCGTAGACCACCCGCCCCTCGGCGTCGACCCGCAGGAACCCGTCACCCACCCGCGGCGAGTCGGCATGGTCGCTGCGCTGGCCCGGCGCCGGGAAGTGACCGGACGCGATCATCTTGGTGAGGTCGCCGGCGGTCTGGAGGTAGTTGATCTCGAGCCGGCTCGGCGTACGGACCCCGAGCAGGTTGGTGTTGCGCGCGATCACGGCGATCACCCGGCCCTCCCGGCGCACCGGGATGGCCTCGACCCGCACCGGCACCTCGTCCCGCCACTCCGGGTCGCCCTCGCGCGCGATCCGGCCGTGCTCGTACGCGGTGTCGACGAGAGGCCGGCGGCCGTGGGCGACGAACGAGCCGACGACGTCGTCGACGTACGCCGTCGGGCCGGTCGTGGGGCGCATCTGACCCGCCGCCCAGTAGCCGCCGCCCTGACGGTCCGGCAGCCACATCACCAGGTCCGCGAACGACAGGTCCGCGATGATCTGCCAGTCCGCGAGGATCCCCTGAAGCCAGCCGATGTCGTCCTCGTCGAGGTCGGTGTGGCGCCGGGCGATGGCAGGGAGGGACGGCACGGGCTCACGCTAGCCGTTGCGCCCGTCGTCGACATCAGCCCCGGTCCAGACCACTGCGACCGGTTTGGCAGGATGTGCGTTATGCCCCCCATTGTCGACTGGCGACACGTGTCTGCAGCCGACTTCAGAGTGCCCGCCGACCGTCGGCTGTCCGACCTCACTGCCGAGCTGACCGAGCTCCTCGGCACCCCCGAGTCCGAGCTCAGGGAGCTCGCCCTCGCGGTGTTCTGCACGTGGATCGAGCGCGGCGTCTACGACGACCTGCTGCCCGGTCTGGGTGACGGGATCGCGACCGGCTTGCTCACCGGCATCGGCGAGCGGGGTACTGACAGTGTGTTCCGGCGCAGCTTCTCGGCACTCGTCGTCGCCGAGGTGATCGATCGGGACTCGCGCCGGCCGCGCGTGACCCGCGCGAAGGTCCACGAGTGGGGTGATCGGCTCGCGACCTGGTTCCTCGCCGAGCGTGACGAGCGCGGCTACGTCCAGGGCAAGGGCTGGGCGCACGCGATCGCCCACGGTGCCGACGCGTTCGGCGTACTCGCCCGCTCACCGCACTGCGGCCCGGGCGAGCTCCTGGTCGTCCTCGACGTGATCGGCGACCGGGTGACCCGGACGCCGAACGCGGTCTGGTACTCCGGCGAGGTGGACCGGCTGGCGATGGCCACGATCGAGGTGCTGCGACGCGGCCTGGTCCCCAACGAGCTGGTCGACTCCTGGCTCGAGCGGATCGCCGACGCGGCCCGGCTTCGCCGCAGCGGCCCGGAGGGCGCCGACGTCTACCTGCAGACCGGCAACGCCGCGGCGTTCCTGCGCGCCCTCTACCTCCAGCTCGCGCTCGGCCCGACGGCTCCGCCCCGCCGCACCGACCTGGTCCTGCTGCTCGTGGAGCACCTGCGGCACGCGCACCCGGCCTACCTCGGACCCACCCACCACCGCGCCGGACCTCCTGCCGCTGATTGACGGCGCTCGGTAGGTTGCCCGTCATGACCCCTGACCACGCAGAACTCGCCGGCCACGCCGGACAACTCGCCGTCGCCGTGGCCCAGGCACACGGCGTCGACACGATGTTCACGCTGTCGGGCGCCCACGTCTTCCCGATGTACGACGGCGCGGTGAAGGCCACCGAGGAGGGGCGGCCGATGCGGCTGGTCGACGTCCGCCACGAGCAGACGGCGGCTTTCGCGGCCGAGGCCACCGGCAAGCTCACGCGGGTGCCCGGTCTCGCCGTGCTGACCGCCGGCCCCGGGGTCACCAACGGCGTGAGCGCGATGGCGCAGGCCCGGTTCTCCGGCTCGCCGATGGTCGTGGTCGGCGGACGAGCGCCGAACAACCGCTGGGGGTCCGGCGCACTGCAGGAGATCGACCACCTGCCGATCGTCGGGCCGGTGACCAAGCACGCGGCCACGCTGATGACGGCGAACGACGTCGCCGCCGGCTTCCACGACGCGTTCACGGCGGCGCGGTCCTCCCACCGCGGACCGACGTACGTCGACGTGCCCCTCGACGAGTTCTTCAACGTCGGCACCGGGCTGGTGCCGACCGTCGGCGCCGACGCCGGCCGCGGTGCCGAGCCCGACAGCGACGCGATCGACCGGATCGCCGGGCTGATCGCGGGGGCCGTGCACCCGCTGCTCATCCTCGGCACCGACGTCTGGGCCGACGGCGCCGAGGAGGCCGCGCTGCGGTTCGTCGAGGCGATCGGCGTCCCGGCGATCACCAACGGGATGGGACGCGGCGTGATCCCCGGCGGTCACCCGCTGCTGGTGACGAAGGCGCGGGGCGCCGCCATCGGCGGCGCCGACCTGGTGGTCGTGGTCGGCACCCCGCTGGACTTCCGTCTCGGCTTCGGGGTGTTCGGCGGCAAGGACGGTGGGGAGCCGGCGCAGGTCGTGCACATCGCCGACTCCCCGGACCAGGTCGCCACCCACGCCGCGCTCGCGGCATCGGTGAGCGGCGACCTGACCGCGGTCTTCGACGGCCTGCAGAAGGCGCTCGACCCTGGCGCACGGCCGGACCTGTCCGGCTGGGTCTCGGGCCTCCGCGACACGGTCGCGGCGACGAACGCCCGCGACGCCGAGCTGCTGCAGGCCGAGGCCGACCCCGTGCACCCCGCGCGGATCTACGGCGAGCTGGTCCCGCGGCTCGCCGACGACGCGGTCGTGATTGGCGACGGCGGTGACTTCGTGTCGTTCGCGGGCAAGTTCGTCGAGCCGAAGCGGCCCGGCTGCTGGCTCGACCCCGGGCCTTACGGCTGCCTCGGCGCAGGACTCGGCGCCGCCATCGGCGCGCGGATCGCCCGCCCGTCGTCGCAGGTGGTGCTGCTCCTCGGCGACGGCGCCGCCGGGTTCTCGCTGATGGACGTCGACACTCTCGTCCGGCACAACCTGCCGGTCGTCATGGTCATGGGCAACAACTCGGCCTGGGGCCTGGAGAAGGGCCCGATGCAGATGCTCTACGGCTACGACGTCGTGGCCGACCTTGCTCCCCGGACCGCCTACGACAGCGTCGTCTCGGCGCTCGGCGGCGCCGGCGAGACTGTCACTGACCCCAAGCAGATCGGCCCTGCGCTGGACCGGGCGTTCGCCGCAGGCGCGCCGTACCTCGTCAACGTGATCACCGACGTCAACGCGGCCTACCCGCGCAACACGCTCGGCATCTGAGGACGGAGCGATGACGCAGGTGCCGTCGGCCGAGGCCGCGATCCCCTTCACCGTCACCGGCGACGACACGGCGGCCGCGGTCGGGTCCGGCAGCCTGCCCGTGCTCGGCACGCCGCGGCTGCTCGCGTGGTGCGAGGCCGCGACCTGCGCGGCGCTCGACCCGCTGCTCGGGCCCGGCGAGACCAGCGTCGGCACCCGGATCCAGCTCGAGCACCTCGCGCCGAGCACGGTCGGCCAGCAGGTCGAGGTGACGGCCCGGCTGGCGTACGTCGACGGCCGGCTCCGCCGGTTCTCGGTCGCCGCGCGCAACCTCGGGCCTGAAGGTCCGGGCGCGCTGGTGGGCAGTGGCGAGATCACCCGGGTGGTCGTCGACGCCGACCGCTTCCTGGCCCGGATTTCGGGCTGAACGGCTGGACTGAGAGACTGGGGCGTTATCCGACTCCAGGAGGAACCATGGGCAAGACCGGCCGCAAGCGCCGCGCACGCCGCAAGAAGGGCGCGAACCACGGCAAGCGCCCCAACGCGTAATTGCGCGAACGAGACTGAGCCCCCGGACCTTCGCGGTCACGGGGGCTTCGTCGTTCCCGGCCTACTTCGGCTGGGGGAACTGTGACTTCATCGCGAGGTCCCACGCCCGGTCCGGCATCACCCGGCGGCCGATGATCGCGCCGTACGCCGACGGGGTGACCAGGTAGCGCGCCCGCGGGTTCGTCTTGGTGAGGGCCTTCTCGATGGTCTTGGCCACCACCTCGGGCGGGCCGCCGAACTTGGCCATCGGGCCGTCGTACGCCTCGGAGGTGGACTTCATGACGGCCTCGTTGAAGGCGGCGTACGGTCCCTCGCCCCCCACGTACTCAGACATGCCGGCGGCGACTGCGGCGTCAAAATTGGTCGTGATCAGCCCGGGCTCGACCAGGACGACCTGGATGCCGAAGCCGGCGACCTCGAACCGCAGCGCGTCGGAGAGCGCCTCGACGGCGTACTTGCTCGCGTGGTAGGCGCCGCCGCCCGGGAACGTGAGCTTGCCGCCCATCGACCCGATGTTGACGATCCGGCCGGACCGCTGCTCCCGCATGCTCGGCAGCACCAGCTGAGTCAGCCGGAGCAGACCGAAAACGTTGGTCTCGAACTGCCGGCGGACGTCGTCGACGTCGACGGACTCCAGCGCACCGGACTGGGAGTAGCCGGCGTTGTTGACCAGGGCGTCGATCCGGCCGGAGCCATCGAGCACGGCGGTCACGGCCGTGCTCATCGAGTCCTCGTCGGTCACGTCGAGGGCGAGCGTGGTGCAGCCGGCGTCGGCGAGGGCGGACAGGGTCTCGGGGCGGCGCGCGGTCGCGTAGACCTCCCAGCCACGGCGGACGAGCCGCGCGGCGGTCGCCTCGCCGATGCCGGAGGAACAACCGGTGATCAGCACGGTCTTCGTCATGCCGGGATCATCCCAGACACGCGAATCGGGAGAAATCCCCGCCGAATCCGGGCATATCCGCGCCGAGTCGGTAGAGCACGGGCCACTTGTCGTCCACAGGCCGCGCACCGACGAGGCCGTCCACAGGTGCGGGAGGTGGTCCGTCCGAGATTCCGCGCACGCGCGCAGTCTCGAGCGGTGCCGAAACCTCCACCCCAGCATCCGTTCATCGCCGCAGACCTGCCTCGACTCGGGCTCACGCACCAGGACATCGACCAGCTGACCGGCCTCGGCCTGGTGCGGCGTGTCTTCCACGGCGCCTACGTGCCGGACGGTGTGACCGACACTGTCGAGATGCGAGCCGCGCTCGCTGCCCGGCTGCTCCCGAACGGCCACGTCATCACTGGTCGTACGGCGGCGTGGCTGTACGGGATCGACACCTACGCCTGGGCGGAGCTCGACGAATCCCCTGGCATCGACGTCTGCGTCCTCCCCGGATCAGAACCCAGTCACCGCTCCGGGATCGACGGCCACAACCGCGACCTCGCTCCTCGGGACATCACCGAGCTGGAGGGAGTCCGCATCACCACTCCGCTGCGAACCGCACTGGACCTCGGCTGCCTCCTCAAACCACGCGAGGCGGTCGCAGCGCTCGATGCGTTCGCAAGGTCGCACGGCGTCACCGTTGCTCAGCTCACGGCGGAACTCCCGCGGTTCAAGGGCCGCCGAGGTGTCAGGCAGTTGCGTGCGCTCGTTCCGCTGGTCGACGGCCGCGCTGAGTCCGCCAGGGAGTCGTGGACGCGCTACGAGATCCACGTCGCCGGCCTACCGACGCCCGAACCTCAGTTCTGGATCGAGATCAACGGTGTTCCGACGTACCGGCTCGATCTGGCATATCCCCATCGGAGGATCGTGGTCGAGTACGACGGGTTCGACGCCCACGAGCGAACCCCCGACCAGAAGGAACGCGACCGCCAGCGCCGCCGATGGCTGCGGGACAACGGATGGACGATCATCATCGTCCGCAGGGGGGACTTCACCGGAGAGTCGCTCGACCGTTGGCTTGGCGAACTGCGTGACGCACTCGCCCCGTCGTACTCACCGCTGAGGAAGCTGGAGCGCGGCGCCGTTCGCGGCTGACACAGCGAATCCGGAGAAATCCGAGCCGAAACCGCGGTCTCGGCTCGGATATGGCCGGATTCGCGGCGGATTTGGCCGGATTCGCGGAAAGACCTCAGCCCTCGCTGATCCGGACCTGGATCTCCTGGATCTGGACCCGCACCCGGTCGCGGAGCTCGGACGGGGCGGTCTCGGAGCAGGACCGGGCGACGATCGCCTTGACCGTGCGCTGGAGGTCGTAGCGCTCGAGGCAGGGGTTGCAGGTGTCGATGTGGGCGCGGACGACGACGCAGTCGCCCTCCTCGAGCTCGTTGTCGATCAGTCGCATGATCCGCTCGAGGAAGTCGGCACACTCCTCGTTCGTCGGCTCGTCACCGTGCATGTGCGCCATCAGCGGCCTCCCTGGACCGGTGCGTCGCCGCCCGAGCGGACGTAGTCGGAGAGCATGTCCCGCAGCTGTCGCCGGCCGCGGTGGAGCCGGGACATGACCGTCCCGATCGGCGTTTCCATGATCTCGGCAATCTCCTTGTAGGCGAAGCCCTCCACGTCAGCGAGGTAGACGGCCAGCCGGAACTCCTCCGGGAGTCGCTGCAGCGCGTCCTTCACCTGGCTGTCGGGCAGGTGCTCGAGCGCCTGCATCTCGGCGGACTTGAGGCCGCTCGAGGTGTGCGACTCGGCGCGCGCGAGCTGCCAGTCCTCCACGTCCTCGGACATGGACTGCTGCGGCTGGCGCTGCTTCTTGCGGTACGTGTTGATGAAGGTGTTGGTCAGGATCCGGTACAACCAGGCCTTGAGGTTGGTGCCGGGCTTGAACTGGTGGAACGCCGAATAGGCCTTGGCGAAGGTCTCCTGGACGAGGTCCTCGGCGTCGGCGGGATTGCGGGTCATGCGCATCGCCGCTGAGTAGAGCTGGTCGAGGTAGGGCAGGGCGTCGCGCTCGAAGCGAGCGGCGCGCTCGGCCTGCGTCTCGGTGGCAAGGTCGACCTCACCGGGGGCGTCGCTGTCGTTGCCCGCGGTGACGTCGAGGTCAGAGGTCTCTGTCATCAGGCCCCAGCCTACGGGGGTCTCCACCCGACTGAGGTCGAGAGGGCGCTCGAGGACCGCGTTCATGTTGGGTGCAACCGGTCAGCGGGAGACTCCATTCCCGACGATCTCCCGGATCACCCACTCCAACGCCGCCTCGACCACGATGTCCATGGCGTCCTGCTGGCTGACCGACGCCCGCTTGGGTACGGCGAGGCCGTGGTCGGCGTCAGGTATGACGGCGAGGTCGGTCCGGGCCGGCAGCGGGTCGGGGAACTCCTCCGGCCGGCCGAACGGATCGTTGCCGCCCTGGATCACGAGCGTCGGCACACCGGCACCGGCGAGCTCGTCGAGCCGCGACTTCTCGGGCTTGCCCGGCGGGTGGAGCGGGAACGACAGCGCCAGGCAGCCGGCGGCGCCGAGCGCCTGGGCCGAGCGGCAGGCCGACCGGGCACCGGCGGAACGACCGCCGAGGATGATCGGCGTGCGCACCCGCACGGCGTCGACCGCGGCCCGCAGCCCGACGTCGAGGGTGGCCGGCGGGGTCGCGACCTTCCTGCCCGCGCGACGCCACGGCTGCTCGAACAGCATCACGTTGACTCCCTGGCGAGGGAGGTGGGTCGCCAGCGCGGTCAGGTCGCGCGCGTCGATGCCGCCTCCCGCGCCGTGGCTCAGCAGGACGGTCGCGATCGGTCGCGGAGCGCGCCGGGTGAGCAGGCGCCCCTCCCCGACCGGAGTCGCGATGATCCGCTCCTCGCTCTTCGTCACAGCAGGCTCTCCTCGAACGGGATCGGCTCGACCAGCTCCGGGCCGTTGTTGCGGACGTTGCCCACCGCGGTCGACACCGGGAACGCCTCGAGGCCGCCCTGCTGGGCCGGCAACAGCAGGTCCGGCAGCTGGTCCTTCGGGGTCTGCGGGTCGAGCCAGGCCGTACGACGATCCGGGGTGACCAGGAGCGGCATCCGGTCGTGGATCCGGCCGACCTCGTCGGTCGCCTCGGTGGTCAGCACCGTGCACGTCCAGCGGAACTTCTCCGGGTCGTCGTCGGCACACGTCGGGTCCTTCCAGATCTCGTAGAGGCCAGCCATCGCCAGGACGGACCCGTCCTTCGGCTTGATGAAGAACGGTTGCTTCAACGGCTTCCCCGACTTCCCCTTCTGCCGAGTCTCGTACCACTCGAAGTAGCCGTCGGCCGGCAACAGGCAGCGGCGGCTCGAGAACGCCCGGCGGAAGGCCGGCTTCTCGGCGACCGTCTCCATCCGGGCGTTGATCATCCGGCTGCCGATCGAGGGGTCCTTGGCCCAGAACGGCACCAGTCCCCAGCGCAGCACCCGGAGCTGCCGCACGGGCTCCCCGTTCGTCGTACTCCCCTCCTCGTCGTCGGGCTTGGGCACCCGGTCGAGGACGGCGTAGACCTCCTTCGTCGGCGCCACGTTGTAGTCCGGCGGCAGCGGCTGGTCGAGCCGCGGGTCCACGACCTCGAACTCCTCCGCGAGATCGTCCGGGCTCCGGCTGGATGCGTAGCGCCCACACATGGCGCTCAATCTATCGCTGCGCGGCGGGGTGGATGTGCGAGGAGTGATGGGGTAACAAGGAGGTATGGCCTTGAGCAGACTTCTCGCCCGTCCATTGCTGGGTGCGTTCTTCGTCGCCAGTGGCATCGACTCGCTGCGCAACGCCGATGCGATCGCGGTGGAGGCCAAGCCGGTCACCGACCGGGTCGTGCCACTCGTCGAACGCGCGGCTCCCAATGTTCCGATCCCGAGCGACCCGGTGACCCTGGTCCGCATCAACGGCGCCGTCCAGGTCGCCGCCGCCGCGGCCCTGGTGACCGGTCACTTCCCGCGCATCGCCTCCGGCGTCCTCGCCGCGACCCTGGTGCCGTCGACCGCGGCGCGCTACCGGTTCTGGGAGGCGTCGGACCCGGCCGAGCGCCGCGACCAGCTGACCCACTTCTTCAAGAACGTGTCGCTCACCGGCGGCCTGCTGATCGCGGCCGGTGACACCGAGGGCAAGCCGGGCCTCGCCTGGCGCGCCCGCCGCGCCGCCCACGACGCCCGCCGCGAGGTGGGACACCTCGCGCACTCCGCGAAGCGCGAGGCCAAGCTGGTCAAGGCCGAGCTGACCTGACCTCGCCCCTCTAGACTGCGGGGCGTCATGACACCTCCCGCTGTCGCGCTCGCCGACCCCTGGCCCGCGCCCTTGGCGACGGCCCCCCTCGATGCGGTGATCTCGCTGCCCGGCAGCAAGTCGCTGACCAACCGCGCGCTGGTGCTGGCGGCGCTCGCCGACGGGCCGTCCGCCGTACGACGGGCGCTGCGCTCGCGCGACACGCTGCTGATGGCGCGGGCGCTCACCGCGATGGGTGCGGAGGTCGACACCAGCGGGGACGACTGGGCGGTCACGCCTCTCGCCGCAGGAAGGTCCGTGAGCGCGGAGGTCGACTGTGGCCTGGCCGGCACCGTGATGCGGTTCGTGCCGCCGATCGCCGGCCTGGTCAGCGGGACCGTCGCGTTCGACGGCGACCCGCACATGCGGACCCGACCCATCGGCGCGGTCCTGACCGCGCTGACCGCGCTCGGGGTCGTGATCGACGACGGCGGGCGTAGATCGCTGCCGTTCACGGTGGCCGGCACCGGCCGGGTGCCGGGCGGCACCGTGGTGATCGACGCGTCGGCGTCGTCGCAGTTCGTCTCGGCGCTGCTGCTCGCGGGCGCGCGCTACGAGCACGGGGTCGACGTCCGCCACGACGGCAAGCCGATCCCCTCCCTCCCCCACATCGAGATGACGATCGCCATGCTCCGGGACCGCGGCGTCGTGGTCGACGACAGCGACGCGAACCGGTGGGCGGTCGCACCCGGGCCGATCGCGGCGCACGACGAGGCGATCGAGCCCGACCTCTCCAACGCGGCGCCGTTCCTGGCCCTGGCCGCCGTCTCCGGCGGCTCGGTCACGGTCCGAGACTGGCCGGAGACCACCACGCAGGCGGGCGACGCGCTCCGCGACCTGCTGACCCAGATGGGCTGCACGGTCGAGCGGGTCACCGAGGGACTCCGGGTCACCGGGCCGGCCGACGGCCACCGCGGGCTCGTCGGCCTCGACGCGGACCTGCACGACGTCGGCGAGCTCGCTCCGGCCGTCGCCGCCCTCTGCGCGCTCGCGTCCACGCCGTCGCACCTGCGCGGGATCGCGCACATCCGTGGCCACGAGACCGACCGGCTCGCAGCCCTCGCCACCGAGCTCGGCGCCCTGCGCGCGGACGTCACCGAGCACCCCGACGGGTTGGCGCTCCGGCCCGCTCCCCTGACCGGTGGGGTGTTCCACACGTACGCCGACCACCGGATGGCGCACGCCGGCGTGATCATCGGAGCCGCCGTGCCCGGCGTGCTGGTCGAGGACGTCGCCACCACCAGCAAGACCTTCCCCGACTTCCCCGGCTTCTGGGCCGCGCTGCTCTGAGGCTCTGGAGGTCTGGATGAGCGGACGGTACGGCGAGCACGACGTCGAGCACTACGAGCGGCCGCGCCGGCGCACCCGCCCCCGCACGAAGGAGCGCCCGTCGTATGACGACGCCGTCGACGGCAGCGTGATCACCGTCGACCGCGGCCGGTTCACCCTGCTGGTCGAGGGCCGGAGGGTGCTGGCGATGAAGGCACGGCCGCTCGGCCGCAAGGGCGTCGTGGTCGGCGACCGGGTCCGCGTGGTCGGCGACGTCACGGGCAACGACGGCAGCCTCGCGCGGATCGTCGAGGTCGCGGACCGCAGCACCGTGCTCCGTCGTACGGCGGACGACGACGACCCGATCGAGCGCGTGATCGTCGCCAACGCCACCCAACTGGTCGTCGTGACCGCTCTCGCCGACCCGGAGCCGCGGTCGCGGTGGATCGACCGGGCCCTGGTCGCGGCGTACGACGCCGGCCTGGCCCCGCTCCTCTGCCTGACCAAGGCCGACCTCGAGAACCCCGAGACGCTGCTCTCGACGTACCGCTCCCTCGGCGTCCCGTGGGTGGTGACCCACCGCGACGCCGACCGCCGGATCGTCGGACTGGCGGACCTGCAGACGCGGCTGGCCGGCCACACCAGCGTGCTCATCGGCACCAGCGGCGTCGGGAAGTCGACGCTGGTCAACGCGCTGGTACCCGACGCCCGCCGCGCGATCGGCCACGTCAACGCCGTCACCGGGCAGGGCCGGCACACCTCGACCTCGGCGATCATGCTCGAGCTGCCGGCCTCGACCACCGCTGGAGGGTGGATCGTCGACACCCCCGGCATCCGGTCCTTCGGCCTCGCCCACGTCCAGCCGGAGCACCTGATCGAGGCGTTCCCCGACCTCGACGAGATGACCGAGGAATGCCCGCGGGGCTGCACCCACGGCGACGACGAGCCCGAGTGCGGGCTCGACGAGGCGATCGCGGAGGGTACGGCGGACCCGGAGCGGGTCGCGTCGTTCCGGCGCCTGCTCGCCGCCCGGTCGGTGACCGACTACTGAGCAGCGCCGCTGTCAGCGATCGGGGAACCCTCGATGAACCAGGTTCACCCGCACTTCCCCGTTGTCCTGAGGGAAGCGCAGCCCGGGCACGGAATCGGTTCGCCGGTCCAGCCGCGGATCTGGAGCAGCCTTCCGACCTTGCCGGCGGTTGTGCACGCACGGTCGAAGACCTGCCCGTAGCCGAGCCGGACTGTGTCAGCGCCTTCGAGTGCGGCATCGAGGTCGCGCTCCATGTCGCGGTCGCGGGCCTTCGTCGAGTCGTGGAACAGGCGGCCGTCGAGCTCGACCAACTGCGCCCAGGCGGGCTTGCTGCCGCGGTAGAGGACGTCGCGGAACATCCGCCGACCGCCGGCGATGGCGGGTGCCTGTCGGATCCCCTTCGGCAGTCCGTGTGGCCGTTCGACGTTGGTCAGGTACGCGTGCTCGAGCACGGAGCAGGTGCCCTCCTCGACGTCACCCAGGATCGCCTCGAGAAACCGCCGGCGCTCGAGACGGCTGGTCGCGGCGACGGCGGCACCCAGGCGGCGAGCCGTCGTACGGCGCCCGCCGCACGCGTCAGCCAGGACGGCAATCGCGTCGAGATCGGTTCGTGCCCGGTCGGCGAGGTCGACGATCGCGTGGTCGTACCGCAGTCGCGGGGGCGTGAGGTTCCACTGGACCTGATCCGCGAACGCCCGTGCGCGCCTCGGTATGACGCCCGCCGGGGCGACCACCTTCCGCTCGTGCGCCACCACGATCGCGATCGCGCGATCCCCAGCCCTCCTTCCTGGCCCCTCGTGCGCGCGGACGGCCGACCAACCGTCCAGCGCGGCCGGCCAGCACGCGAGCACCGCTGCCCAGGCGCGCTGGTTCCAGCTCAGGTGCCCGGTGTGGTTGACGTAGACGCCGCGATGGACCTGCACCCACTCGCTGCGCCGGACCATTCGGGCAACGTCGATCGGTGTCATCCCGGCCGCCAGCGCTTGTCGCCTGGCGATCACGCCGTCCTGGAGCTCGAGCAACGCGCGGATCTCGTCCATGCGCGGGACGTTCCCGGTCGGCCCAAAGCCTCACACCTTGGTCCGCTCGGCCTGTGGATGGGAGCGTGAAGCGTCATCGGGGAACCCTCGATGAACCAGGTTCACCCGCACTTCCCCGTTGTCGGGCCGGGGGTCTACGAGCCCCAGACCGCCTGCGCGCCGGCGTCGCCGGTCATGATCGTGAGGACGACCGTGGCCAGACCGAGCGCGGCGACGGCGACCGACAGCAGGATCCGCGTGACACCCGTCCGGGTGTGCAGTGCCACCGCGGCCAGCGTCACCAGCCCGAACCCGCTCGCCACCCAGCGCAGGATGCCGCCGAGGTCCTCGTGCTTGTCGAGCTTGTCGGCGAACTCCCCGGACGCGGTGGCGAAGCGAGCGTCGCCCCTGAAGTCATCGCCCGAGAGGAAGGCGACCCACACGGTTCCGACCGCCACGACGACGGCGACGACCACCGGCCAGCGCAGCCAGTCCCGCCACCGTGGGACGACGGCGTAGCCGATGGCGGCGAGCGCGGCGATCGGTGTCAGGACCACGGCCGCATGCACGACCAGGACGTGCAGCGGCAGCCCGTTGATCTCCATGACGAAAGAATGCATCACAAGTTCCCCTACGGATGCGAGGCGCACCTGGTTCAGCCTGCGAAGGCACCCTGGCTAGGGTGACCCTCGTGGGCACCGACTACACCGACGATCTCCGCCTGGCACATCTGCTGGCTGACGACGCGGACTCGCTCACCCAAGCCCGCTACAAGGCGATCGACCTGCACGTGATGAGCAAGCCGGACCTGTCCCCGGTGACCGATGCCGACCAGGCCGTGGAGGAGTCGATCCGCCGTACTCTCTCCCGGGCTCGCAGCCGCGACGCCGTCACCGGTGAGGAGCACGGCACGTCCGGGCACTCGCAGCGGCGCTGGATCATCGACCCGATCGACGGCACCAAGAACTTCGTCCGCGGCGTGCCCGTCTGGGCCACGCTGATCGCGCTGGCCGTCGACGACGAGGTCGTGCTGGGCGTCGTGTCCGCACCGCAGCTTCAGCGCCGGTGGTGGGCCTCGACCGGCCAGGGCGCCTGGACCGGCAAGTCGCTGTTGAAGGCGACCCGCTGCCAGGTGTCCGACGTACGACGCCTCGAGGACGCCTCGTTCTCCTACGCGTCTCTCGCGGGTTGGGAGGACCGGGGACTCGGCGAGGACCTGCTGGCCCTGATGCGACGCGTGTGGCGCACCCGGGCGTACGGCGACTTCTGGTCCTACATGCTGCTCGCCGAGGGGGCCGTCGACGTGGCGGCCGAGCCCGAGCTGGAGCCCTACGACATGGCCGCGCTCGACATCATCGTCCGCGAGGCCGGTGGCCGGTTCACGTCGCTGGACGGCGTCGACGGCCCGTGGGGCGGCAACGCGCTCGCGTCCAACGGTCACCTCCACGAGGCGGCGCTGTCGTTCCTCGGCTCGGTGCCGGACGGCGACAACGACCCGGACTGGCCCTCGAGCGGTCCCGGAACCGTTTCGGACATCTGGTCCCGGAGTCCCCGCCCCGAGTAGCCTGGATCACATGCGCATCATCGAGGTCCTCAAGACCAAGCAGCACCAGGACGTCGTCACGATCTCCCCCGACGCAGGGGTGCGCGAGCTCGTCGCCACACTCGCCGAGCACAACATCGGCGCGGTCATCGTGAGCGCCGACGGGACGACGATGGACGGCATCGTGAGCGAGCGTGACGTCGTACGCCGCATGCACAGCGACGGCACCGTCATCGACAACACGGTCGGCGGCATCATGACCGAGGTCGTGAAGACCTGCACCCCCGACGACGACCTCGACGACGTGATGATGACGATGACCCAGGGCCGGTTCCGCCACATCCCGGTGTGCGACGACGAGCGCCTGGTCGGCATCGTGAGCATCGGCGACCTGGTCAAGCACAAGATCGACGAGCTGCAGTTCGAGCGCGACCAGCTCGACAACTACGTCCACCAGCGCTGAGGGTCTCGACAGCGGCCCCGGCTAGGGTTGCGGCCATGGACAAGCCTGAGATCGAGTTCTTCGACCCCGAGCCGCCCGCCGACCTGGTGGTCACCGACGTGACCGTCGGCGACGGCGCCGAGGCGACCGCCGGCAGCACCGTGTCGGTGCACTACGTGGGCGTCGCCCACTCGACCGGCGAGGAGTTCGACGCGTCGTACAACCGGGGCACGCCCCTGCAGTTCCGGCTGGGCATCGGCCAGGTCATCCAGGGCTGGGACAACGGCGTGCAGGGCATGAAGGTCGGCGGCCGCCGCCAGCTGGTCATCCCCCCGCACCTGGGCTACGGCGACGCCGGTGCCGGTGGCGTGATCAAGCCGGGCGAGACCCTGATCTTCGTCGTCGACCTGCTCGGCGTGAGCTGATCAGTAGCTGATCACCAGGGCAGGTTGTCCTGCACGTCGCCCGTCGCGACGCGTGCGGACTGGGCGGCGACCGTCACGACGTCGCCGCCCTGGAGCTGCCGGCCGCGCCGGGTCTCGACGTCGCCGTTGACGCGCACCATGCCGGCCGCCAGCAGCGGCTTGGCCTCCGAACCGGACTCGATCAGGTTCGCCAGCTTCAGGAACTGGCCGAGCTTGATGCCGCCGTCGGCGATCGGGACGTCCACGGGTTCGGGCATGTCACCAGCCTAGTGCCGCACGTCAGTGCACGGCGATGGAGACGGCGTGGATGACCACGCCGACCAGGCCACCGACGATGGTGCCGTTGATCCGGATGAACTGCAGGTCACGGCCGACGTGCAGCTCGATCCGCTTCGAGGCCTCCTTGCCGTCCCACCGCTCGATGGTGTGGGTGATGATCGCCGTGACCTCGCTGCCGTAGCGGTCGACCGCGAAGACGGCGAGGTCGGCCGCGGCCTGGTCGAGCCGGTTGCGGAGCTCGGCGTCGCTGTTGAGCCGCTGCGCGAACAGGTCGACCTCGAGCAGCAGCCGCTGGTGGACCGCCCCGGCCGGGTCATCGAGCGACTTGACCAGTGCCTCCCGGAGCGCGCTCCAGACCGCGATCGCGGTCCGGATCACCGCCGGGTGGTCGAGCACCCGCTCCTTGAGCCGCTCGGCACGCTCCTGGGTGGCCGGGTCGGTCAGCAGGTCGTTCGCGAGCTGGTGCAGCATCGAGTCCAGCGCCCGCCGGGCCCGGTGCTGCGGCTGGGCGCGGATCTCCGACAGCCACCGCACCATCTCGAGGTGCAGCCGGTTGATGACGTAGTTGTTGACGCTGTCCGGCGCCCACCACGGTGCGCGCTCGCCGAGCACCTCGTGCACGGTCTCCGGGTTGGCGATCAGCCAGTCGTGCAGCTCGTTGAGGGCGAGATCGACCAGTCCGTGGTGCAGGTCGTCCGCGAGCGCCTCCTGGAGCAGCCCGCCGAGCAGCGGCGCGACCCGCTCCTCGCGGAACCGCGGCGTCAGCGCGTCGTTGACGAGCGACTCGATGTGGTCGGGCCGCACCTTGGACAGACCGATCGCGGCGATGTCGGAGGCCTCCTCGACCACGCGCGTCGCGTTGGCCGGTACGGCGAGCCAGGTCGCGACCCGGTGCGAGATCCCGACCGACAGGATCCGCTCGCGGATGATGTCCTCCTGGAGGAAGTTCTCCCCCACGAACTGCTCCAGCCCCTTGCCGAGGTCGTCCTTGCGCTTCGGGATCAGCGCGGTGTGCGGGATCGGGATGCCGAGCGGGTGCTTGAACAGCGCGGTCACCGCGAACCAGTCGGCCATCGCACCCACCATCGACGCCTCGGCGCCGGCGTTGACGAAGCCCCAGAAGCCGTCGCGGCCGATGGTGGCCACATAGACCGCGGCGGCGAAGACCAGCAGCGACACCGCCACGGTGCGCATCCGCCGGAGCGCACTGCGGCGCGACTCGTCGGTGGCCTCTCCGGTGCGAGGGTCGGCCGGGATCGTCGGTGCTGTCACGGCGCCATTATCAACGTCGCTTCTCGCGGACCCGCTCGTCCCTCGCTCTCCGCGCTCAGACGACAACTCCCGCACCCGGCGCGTCATCCCGGGATCCGACGCGTCCGTCCGCGACCCTGGTGGGCGTGTCCTTCCCCGCACGCGTCGCTGTGGCCTGCCTTCTGGCGGGTGTGCTCACCGCCCTCGGCGGTCCGGCCGACGCCCACTCCGATGCCCACTCCGACGACCCGTCGGGCGGGCCGCGGGAGCGACACGCGGCGGGGACGCCGTACTCCACGCTCGCGATGCGCGACCTCTTCGTCGCCCGTCCCACGCTCGGGCCGCTGGAGTCGATGCTGGTCAGCGCCTTGATGGCGCGGCCCACCGACGGCAACCAGGACCCCGGCGGCGACGGCTACCGAGGTCCGGCACGCAAGCTGTGCGGCCAGCGGATCTGCGTGCACCACGCGGTCCGGGGCGCGGACGCGCCGTCGACGCGGAGATGGGTACGGCGGACGCTCCGGGTGCTCGGCAACGTCTGGGACCACGAGGTCGACGGCCTGCGCTTCCGGCCGCCGCCGTCCGACGGCCGGCGCGGTGGAGACGACCGGTTCGACGTCTACCTCGCGGACCTCGGCGACCGCGGCCTGTTCGGCTACTGCACACCGGAGCGCCGGGTGCGGGGCGAGCGGCGCGCCGCGTCCAGCTACTGCGTGCTCGACGACGACTTCAGCCGGCAGCAGTTCGGCGCCCGCCCGATCGAGAGCCTGCGGGTGACGGCGGCCCACGAGTTCTTCCACGCGATCCAGTTCGGCTACGACTTCCGCGAGGACCCGTGGCTGCTGGAGTCGACGGCCACGTGGATCGAGGAGGCGTTCGCCGACCGGGTCGACGACAACCGCCGCTACCTGCGCTTCGGCACGGTACGCCGGCCGGGCATCGCGCTCGACGACTTCGCCAACGACCGCTACGCGCACTACGGCAACTGGGCCTGGTGGGAGTACCTCACCGACCAGTACGGCGACGGCCTCGTCCGCTCGGTCTGGAACCAGGCCGACACGGTCGGGGACGCTCCCGGCCGGTCCTCGGTCAAGGCGATGAAGGCGGTGCTCGACCGGCACGCCGGCCTCCCCCGCACGCTGACGTCGTACGCCGTCGCCAACCTCTCCCCCGCCGACACCTATGCCGAAGGGGGTCGGTGGCCGGCGGCGCGGGTCGACCGGCGCGCGACACTGGACCGGTCAAGGCGCAGTGCGACCGACCGCGTCCGCATCGACCACCTGGCCGCGCGGCACGTCGCGTACGCGCCGACCCGAGACCTTCGCGGCGACCGATGGCGGCTCCGCGTGAGCGTGGACGCGCCCCGGCGGCGGGCGGAGGCGCGGGTGGTCGTGGTCCGGACCGACGGCCGGCGCACCCGGAACGCCGTACGACTCGACCGCCGTGGCGACGGCTCGCTGACCGTGGGGTTCGACACGCGGGACGTGGCGAGGGTCGTCGTCACGCTCGTCAACACGTCGACCCGCTACCGCTGTCACGAGGGCACGCTCTTCGCGTGCGGCGGCGAGCCCCGCGACGACGACGCCCGGTTCCGGGTCCGGGCGACCGTCATCCACAGGTCATCTCACTGATTGGAGTCCGGTCTAGCCAGATGGCAGGGTGGCGGTCGTGCGCCTGTCTCGGACCGCCGTTGCCCTGTTCCTGTCGATCGCTCTCGGCCTCACCCTGTACCTACCCCTGGGCCCCGCCGTCGGCGGGACCGGCGCGGCCGCCGATCCAAGCGGTGACCCGCGCTCCCTGCAGGCGAAGCAGGTCCTCGCCGACGTGCAGGCGCTCCTCGACGGGCTGACCCCCCAGCCGAGCGCCGACCCGCTCGAGGACGGCCGGTCGCTCACGCTCGCGCTGCGCGACCTGCGGGTGCTCAAGGAAGCGCTGCCGGCGGCCGAGCAGACCGAGGCCGAGCAGATCCTGATGCGTCCGGGCCAGCCGGGCGACGACTACATCACGCAGCCGCTGCCGCTCGTCCGCTGCGCGGCGGTCATCTGCGTGCACTACACCGAGCGCGGCAACCACGCCCCCCGGGGCTCCGACGGCGACCCGGCCACCACGCCGAGCTACATCCGGAAGGTGCGCCGCACCCTGCAGCACGTCAACGACAAGTACGTCGCCGCCGGCTACCGCCGCCCCAAGGCCGACGGCGGCCGGGGTGGCCAGACCGACAAGGTCGACGTCTACATCGGCGACATCGGCAACGAGGGCCTCTACGGCTACTGCACCTCCGACGACCCCAACAACCCGCGCCAGACGGGCGACTACAGCGTCTGGGCCTACTGCACGCTCGACGACGACTATGCCGCGGGCGAGTTCCCCACCAACACGCCGCTGGAGAACATGCGGGTCACTGCGGCGCACGAGTACTTCCACGCCGTGCAGTTCGGCTACGACGCCTACGAGGACGGCTGGATCCTCGAGTCGACGGCGACCTGGGCCGAGGACGAGCTGTTCGACAAGGTCAACGACAACCGCAACTACCTCGCGGACAGCCCGCTGAGCGCGCCGCGCAAGTCGCTGGACCGGTTCGGCGGCCTCTACCACTACGGCGCCTGGATCTGGTGGCGCTACCTCACCGAGGAGTTTCAGCACGAGACCGGCGGCCTGCCCGACCTGGTGCTCGACGTGTGGCGCAAGCTCGACGGGACGCCCGGTGCACCGAACCTGTACTCCACGCGCGGCCTGGCCCGGGTGCTCGTGCAGCGCGAGACCAGGCTGAAGCGAGAGTTCGCGCTGTTCTCGGCCGCCAACCGCCATCCCGCATCCGCCTACTCCGAGGGCGGTTCGCGGGCCTACCGACCGGCCGCGCCGGCCGCGTCGGTCGCCGTCGGCCCCGGCGCCAGGAACCCGGACGCGATCGACGTCCGGCGCAACCACCTGAGCTCGGCCACGGTGCGGTTCACGCCGAGGGAGACGGACCAGGACGACTGGCGGCTCAGGCTCGCCCTCGACCTGCCGCGTCCCGCACGCGGCTCGGCCGCCGTCGTACTCCTCTTCAAGCAGGGCGGGGGCGTCCGGACCGAGGTGGTCGACCTGGATGCGACCGGAGCGGCGAGGACGAGCGTCCCGTTCAGCACCGGTGCCGTACGACGGGTCGAGGTGGTGCTGGTCAACGCCAGCACACGCTTCGACTGCTGGAAGCGGACGCCGTTCTCCTGCCAGGGCGAGCCCCTGGACGACGACCGGCGACTGACGGTCGACGCGAGGGCGTTCCGCCGCTGAGCTAGACCGCGGCGGGATCGGTTTCGTCCGTAAAGCGGATGTCCGGTCAGGAAAGGGATGGCATCCTCCTCCTGTGCGATTTCCACGCTCTCTCGTAGCCCTGCCCGTTGCCCTGACCCTCGGCCTGACCCTGGCCGGGACCTCCGCGGTCGCTGACCCGCCCGACCCGCCCGGCACCAAGGCCTCCCCGGTCGGCCAGGACCACCGCGCCGAGCAGGCCGAAGAGGCGCTCGCGAACGTCGAGGACATCCTCGCGGGTCACGCCGCCCGGCGCGGCGGCTCCTCCTCCGGCGAAGATCTCACCATCGCCCTGCAGCAGCTGCGCGTCCTCAAGGACGCTCTGTCTCCGGCCGATCAGGAGAAGGCCCGGCCCTACTTCCTCTACCGTCCTGGAGATCCGGGCGACCCCTACATCCCGGGTGCCCTGCCGCTGCAGAAGTGCTCCACCGACATCTGCGTGCACTACACCGAGACCGGCAACAACGCGCCGAATGGCTCGGACGGAGACGCGGCCACCACGCCGCCGTACATCAACCTGGTGCGCGACACGATGCAGCAGATCCACGACGACTTCCTCGGCGCGGGCTACCGCCCGGAGAAGGGCGACGGCTCGATCGGCGGCGGCACCGACCGCACCGACGTCTACATCGGCGACATCGGCGACGAGGGCATCTACGGCTTCTGCAGCTCCGACGACCCCAACGATCCCGCCGTCACGAGCGACTACAGCGTCTGGGCCTACTGCGCGCTCGACGACGACTACGACGCGTCGGAGTTCCCGACCAACACGCCGACCGAGAACATGCAGGTCACGGCGGCGCACGAGTACTTCCACGCCGTGCAGTTCGCCTACGACGGCTACGAGGACCCGTGGATCATGGAGTCGACCGCGGCCTGGGTCGAGGACGAGATGTTCGACGCCGTCGACGACAACCGGCAGTACCTGGGGAACAGCCCGCTCGGCATGCCGTTCGTCCCGCTCGACACCTTCGGCGACGGATTCCACTACGGCACCTGGATCTGGTGGCGCTACCTCACCGAGAAGTTCCCCGCCAAGGTGGGCAAGCTGCCCAAGCTGGTGCTGGACGTGTGGAAGCGACTCGATGGCACTCCCAGCGCCGCCGACGACTACTCCACCCAGGGCATGTCACGGGTGCTCGCCGCCCGCAACACGAGCCTGAAGCGCGAGCTCCAGCTCTTCTCTGCGGCCAACCGCCACCCGCGCACCGTGTACTCCGAGGGCAATGCGTACTCCGCGTCGCCGACCGGCCTGACCCTCGGGTTCAACCGCGCGCAGCGGAAGGGTGCTAACTACGCCCCCGCCCACCTGGCCTCCGGCACCGTTCGGCTGAACCCCAACGGCCTCAGCCAGCGCGACTGGAAGCTGCGGTTGGCGTTCGACGCGCCGAAGCCCACGCGCGGCGGCGCCTTCGTGGTCGTCGTCTACAAGAGGGGCGGCGGGATCACGACCTCGATCGCCCAGCTGAACCCGACCGGTGGCGGTGGCAAGACCGTGCCGTTCAGCAGCCGGACCGTCGACCACGTCGACGTGATCTTCGTGAACACCAGCGCCCGCTTCGACTGCTGGCAGGAGGCGACGCCGTACTCCTGCTTCGGCGGGATCCCGCTCGACGACGGCCTCAAGTCGGCCTTCACCGCGAGGTCGTTCCGCTCCTGAGGATCAGCGCGGCGACGTACTAGCCGCGAACGTGTCGACCGACGCCAGGTCGTAGGACCCGGCGTCGGTCGACATGCCTTGGGCGACCTGTGCCGCGGTCGCGCAGCCGAGGGTGGCGGCGGCCACCAGGTCGCGGCCCTCGGCGCGGCCGAGCAGGAAGCCGGCGGAGAACGCGTCGCCGCAGCCGGTCGTGTCGACCACGTCGATGGCGAAGGCCGGCACCCAGGCGGTCTCGTCCGCGGTCGCGACGTACGCCCCTCGCGCGCCGGCGGTGACAGCCACGCAGCCGACGCCCTTGTCCAGCAGCGCCTGCGCGCCCTCCTCGAGGGTGGCCGTCGCCGTCAGCCCGAGGAGCTGTTCGTCGTTGGGCAGGAACAGGTCGACGAGCGGCAGGCAGTCGGCGATCGCGTCCAGCCACATCGGCTCACCAGGCGCCAGCATGTCGATCGATGTGGTGACGCCGGCGCTCCGCGCCGCTTCGAGTACGGCGACCGCGCCCTCGCCGAGGAACTCCGGTCCCCCGACGTGCACGTGGTCGGCCGCCCGCACCAGGTCGAGGTCGATGTCGTCGAGGGTGAGGCTGCCGTTGGCACCGATGCAGTGCCAGGCCGGGCGGTCGCCGTTGCCGTTGATCGGCAACACGCTGGCCGAGGTCTGGACGCCCTGCTTCGTCGCGATCCGCGCGGTGTCGACGCCGTTGGCCTGCAGCAGCCCGAGCAGCGTGGCCCCGAGCGGGTCGTCGCCGACGGCGGCGACGCTGGTGACCTCGGCCCCGAGCTTGCTGAGCACCACCGCAGTCCCACCTGCAGTGCCGGCGGGCGACATCCGGATGGTGTCGACGAGTGCTCCGCTCGACCCCTCCGGGATGCTGTCGACGGTCGCGACGTGGATGTCGAGCACGTGCACCCCGACGCAGACGACCTTGGTCATGCTGATCCCTCCTCCGGCGACTGCTGGACAGTGCCGTAGTTCCGCGCGATCGCCGCTGCGACCACGTCCTCCTGCTGCTTGCGGGTGAGCGTGTCCGGCCGGCCCATCACGACAGCGTCGCGGTAGACGGTGCAGAGCCACTCGAGGAGCAGCGAGTTCTCCACCGCCTTGTCGAGCGTCGGGCCGATCGCCACCGCCCCGTGGTTGGCCATCAGGGCGGCGGTCCGGTTCTCGAGCGCGGCCACCACCTTGGCGGCGAGCGCGGGCGTGCCGAAGGTGGCGTACCGCGCGACCCGGATCGCGCCGCCGAGCAGCAGCTGCTGGTAGTGGATGACCGGGATCTCGCTGAGGGAGATCGACGCGGCCGTGCTGACCGGGGCATGGGTGTGCACGACGGCGGCGACGTCGTACTTCTCGTAGAGCGCGAGGTGGAGGTAGACCTCCGACGTCGGCACCAGCCCGCCACCGACCTGGTTGCCGGCGAGGTCGACCTCGACCACCTGGTCCTCGGTGAGGTCGCCGAGCACCGCACCGGTCGGGGTGACCGCGACCCGGTCGCCCTCCCGCACGCTCACGTTGCCGGCGGTTCCGATGAGCAGGCCCTCGGCGGCCAGCCGGTGACAGGCATTGACCAGTTGTCGCTTCGCGTCGTCCGTGACCACAGCAGGACAATAGACCTACAGCTTGGTCCCCGGTGGCTACCGTGGGAACGGTGACCACTCCGACGTACGAGCTGAACGACGGCCGCACCATCCCCGCGATCGGTTTCGGGACCTACCCGCTGCGTGGTTCCGAGGCGGTGGAGGCGGTGGTGAGCGCGATCGAGGTCGGCTACCGACTGATCGACACGGCGGTGAACTACGAGAACGAGGCGTCGGTCGGCGAGGCGCTCAAACGTGCCGGACTGCCGCGCGAGGAGCTGTTCGTCACCAGCAAGCTGCCCGGCCGGCACCACGCGTACGACGAGGCGATCGGCTCCGTCGAGGCATCCCTCGACCGGCTCGGGCTCGACTACCTGGACCTGCACCTCATCCACTGGCCGAACCCGTCGGTCGGGCTGTACGTCGAGGCTTGGCAGGCGCTCGTCGAGCTGCAGTCGCGCGGCCTGGTCCGCTCGATCGGCGTCTCGAACTTCACCCGCGCCCACCTCGACCGGATCATCGCCGAGACCGGCGTGACGCCCGTCGTGAACCAGATCGAGCTGCATCCCGCGTTCCCGCAGCCGGAGATGCGCGCTGCCCAGGCCGAGCTGGGCGTGCTGACCGAGGCCTGGAGCCCGCTCGGCAAGCGTGCGGCGCCGTACGGCGAGCCGCCGGTGGTCGCGGCCGCTTCCCGTCTGGGCGTCACCCCGGCGCAGGTCATCCTGCGGTGGCACGTGGAGCTCGGGTCGCTCCCGATCCCGAAGTCGTCCTCGGCCATCCGCCAGGCGCAGAACCTCGACGTCTTCGAGTTCTCGCTCACACCCGACGAGGTCGCTGCGATCACGGCCCTGGGGCAGACGGACGGCCGGCTGTTCGGCGGCGACCCGGACTTGCACGAGGAGATGTAGGCGGTCGACGGGCGGCGGGGGCGGGGCTGGGTCGTGTGCCGGACAGGACCACGAACAGGCCACAAGGATGCGATCTTGCGTTGCCTGGTGACTCAGAATCAAACGCTTGCGGGTGAGCCGGGTCGTTCTCAGCCTGCGTGGCCGACGAGGGTCGGGCGGGCCTCGATGGCCCGGAGTCCCACCGGTTCGCCGGTGATCGTCGCGGTCCCGCTCACCGGCTGCCACGGACCGCTGCCGACCCGCCACTCCGCTGCGTACGTCGTGTCGACACGCGGCCGGTAGGCGCGCTTCGCGAGGTAGTTGTGGGTGATCTCGAGGTCGGGGAACTGCGCGCCGGGCGACGTCGTGGTCTCGCTCTCCCCGTCGCCGTAGTGCCAGGTCCAGCTCTCCGCCCAGATCCGCAGCTCGACCCGTTGCCCGAGGAGGCGGAGGGTGCGGGTGAAGGGCTGGCCGTCCGCTGTGAAGAAGTTGGTCTCGAACACCAATAATCCTTATTATGCCCTCTATGGGAGCACCGCGCGCAGCCGCAATCTACGCCCGCATTTCTAGCGACCCCGCCGAGACGCGCGCCGGGGTTGACCGTCAGCGGCGAGACTGC
>NZ_QXGH01000064.1 GCF_003515065.1 Nocardioides immobilis | reverse complement strand
GTCTCGAACACCAATAATCCTTATTATGCCCTCTATGGGAGCACCGCGCGCAGCCGCAATCTACGCCCGCATTTCTAGCGACCCCGCCGAGACGCGCGCCGGGGTTGACCGTCAGCGGCGAGACTGCCGCGCTGAGGCCGACCGGCTCGGCTGGCCAGTTGCTGAGGAGTACGTGGACAACGATGTGTCGGCCTACAGCGGGAAGCCCAGGCCGGAGTATCAGCGTCTGTTAGCCGACATTGACGCTGGCGCGATCGACGCGGTTGTCGTGTGGCATCAGGATCGCCTGCACCGACAGCCCATCGAGTTGGAGGAGTTCTTTCAGATCACCGACCGTGCCGGAGTCAGCAGCAATGTTCGTAGCGTTACCGGCAACGCCGACTTTGGCACTGGCGATGGAATCCTCGTTGCACGCATCATGGGCGCGGTCGCCGCCAACGAATCCGCGAGCAAGAGCCGCCGCATCCGTCGAAAGAAGGAGGAGCTCGCCGCCGCTGGATTGCCCGTTACCGGCGGGCGCCGTCCCTTCGGCTATACACGGGATCAACTCCACATCGAGCCGGTTGAGGCGGATATCGTGCGCGACCTCGTGCGCCGCTTTCTTGCGGGAGACAGCGTGAAGAGCCTGACCCAATGGCTTGCCGACACCGATGTTCCGACGACCGGCGGCGGAGAGTGGCGTACCACTACGGTGCGCCAGATACTCACCAGCCCGAGGATCGCCGGTCTGATGGAGCATCGAGGCCAGGTCGTCGGTCCCGCAGCATGGCCCGCGATCGTCACCGAGGACGAGCACCGCCGCATTGTGGCCGCATTCTCGACCAGGAAGCGCAGTGGTCGACGATCACCGCAGCGGTATCTGCTCAGCGGAGGCCTACTCCGGTGCGGCAAATGTGGCGCCCGTCTCTACTCCACCCCGCGCGATGGGCGCCGTCGCTACGGATGTCTCAAAGGCCCAGACCACGGTGGATGCGGACGACTCTTCATCACCGCCGAACCCCTCGAGGTACTCGTCTCGGACTCGGTGCTGTACCGACTCGACACTCCGGAGTTGACCCTGGCGATCAACGCGCAGGCCGAGGCCGACGACCGCGCGCGTGAGGTTGCTGACGTCATCGAAGCCACGCAGAACCGAATGGACGAACTCGCCCAGATGTACGCGTTAGGGGAGGTAAGCCGGCGCGAGTTCGTGTCGATGCGAGCCAGCATCGTCCAACAGCAGCAAGGTGCTGAGCGCCGCCTAGCAAGTCTCACCCGAACGGACGCGCTCGCTAGCCTGTCAACTACCGGGCAAAGCATCCGCGAGACATGGCACGAACTGAACTTGGCCCGCCAGCAGGCCATCATCACCGCTTTAGTCACGGCTGTGACAATCGGCCCGGGTACACCAGGCGCAAGAGGCCTTGACCCGTCGCGAGTGACGATCGAGTGGCGCGTCTGACCTGGGGGCGGTGGTGGGGCCCCGCCCCTCCCCAACGGGCTCGTTCCTCGCCCGCTGGGGCCCCTAAGGGGCGACCCGAGAAGCCCCACCACCACCGCGCGCCTACTCGAAGTGAGCGTCCCCGAACGCACCCGCCTGACCGCACGTGAGGCACCGCCAGCAAGCAGCCTGAGCGCGTTCGTTGCGCGGCATCCAACCCAGAATCTCGCCAGCGTCGCGCGAGCCCATGACCGCCGGTGCCTCATTGCCGGTGAACCAATGAAGCATCTTGCTTCCACACCGATTGCACTCACGACGAAAGAGCTGCGCTATCGCGAAGTCAACCGGCGCAGCCGTACCCGGCACGTGCCGCGGCTTACGTCTGTTCCCCATCCTTCTTCACCCCCTCTCGGGAGCAGTGCGCAGCGCCAGGCGCAGCGCCAGTTAGCAGGACCCCAATACGGCGTAACGTGGCCGGATCGGTGACCTTCAGCGCGAGCCCCTGAGCGGCGCATGATTCAGCCACCCACGCCGCGAGCGCCTCGGGCGTCATGACGCCACCACCGCCGGTGACCGATCCCAGGAGAACCAATACGCCGGCGGCCCTTCCCAGGCCGGCGCATTCTGTGACCACCACTGAGCACCCGGCGCGCCGCCCATCAGCGCCACCGCCTTGCCAAGTACCTCGCCAGACGTGCGCCCGATCAGCCGCACCCCTTTCGGCTGGAATCCCTCAGCGACTTCGTACCGATGCAGGCCTAACGCCCGGTCGCCGGAAGCGAACCCTTTAGTTACGTACTTCGACAGGTACCGGGCAGCCTCGCGCCCCTGGCGCAGAGCGCTCGCGGTCGCGGGTACCCCGCTGAGCCGCTTAATGTGCACGTGCCCACGGCCCCACGCCTGGTCGATCTGACCGCGCGGGACGTAGCGCCCCATCGCGTAGTGAAGGTGCAGACCATGCCCACCGGGATGCCATTCCGGTACCCACAGATACGGAAATGGCGCACCGCCAAGCGTGGCCCGCAAGTGTCGGAAGAACGAGCCGACGTCGGCGCGGACCTGGATCGGATCGTGGCAGCCAGCACCGGCATACGTCAGCGTGCCCAGCCGATCCAACCCGTTGGCTGCGCAGTACCGACGGACCTTTACTCCGGCGCGACGAGCGGCTTCGGCGCGCGACCGCTCAGGGTCAGCTGCCAACCCGGGCACCCCGCCGCCCGACTTTCGCCGCGACGGAACCAAACAGCCACCACCTTCGGCAGCACCTGGGTACAGCGTGAGATACCAACCCGCGTCAGGACTGCGGAGTGGGAGAAGTGCGGCGTCGCGAGGATCAGCGAACGCCTTGGGCGTAGACAAGGCGAGGACCTCTCAAAGAGCAGGCTGATGAAGCCCTGCCCCGACTGAGCGCTCAAAGCCGGTCTGCCCGGGAATCGCACCCGCGACCTACTCAGTCCACACCTACAGGTGAGTCCTCATGCCACTGGACTTATGGGTTGCCTCTGCATTGCCGTGCCGATGGTCCATAAGGAATCTTGATCCCGAAACGTACACGCCGGTGCCGACACTTTCCCGGAAATCGTCACGTGTCGTCAGTTCCCGCAGTGGCCTCCCAGGTTCCAAACCGGCGGGACCGGCCCGGTCCGTCCTCGCGCTGCGCGCTTGCGGGCGGTCCGACTCCGGTCCTTCCGATTTGCCTCTCAGGAGACCGGCGTGGCGAACGAACGAGTTACGTTGCTTCTTTCAAGTGAAGGGGCGCGGCTACGCCGCGCCCGCGCGCATGGCTCGGAGCCTGCAAATCGCTCTGCGTCTGTCGCACCCTCGTCTTACGCTGACCAGGCCATGACGCTGATCCTTGCTGCTGCCACGCGGACCGCCGCTGTAGTGATTGCCGACCGCCGAACCACCGCTGGCACGACAGTTTGGAGCGAGGAGACCGGCAAACTTGGCCTTGCTCTGTTCGATGACGCACGGGTCGCGGTTGCGTATGCCGGGCTCGCTGAGTTCGGCTCCTTTCGAACCCGATTCTGGCTGCCCGACGCCCTCGGCGATATCGCGAAGTCATACAACGACCTCGACTCGGTGTTGGAGCAGGTTCGACTACGGGCCGAGAGCGACATCAAGCGCTTGCGCGGCCTACAGCCGGAGCACTCGCGACTGACCTTGCTGTTCGTTGGCTATCAGTACAGCGTGCAGGGAGTGCCGACTCCGGTGTTCGCCCGCGTTAGCAACTACGAGCGCGATGTGACGGATTCGCCCACCGATAGGGGCCAGAGCCCCCTAGCGATCCGCGAGCCGACGCCGGAGTTCACGCTTAGCATTGACCGCTCGGCGACGGGCTTTACCGTCGGCGCCGGTGCCGCCGGTGGCCTCTCCTGGCCGCACATCGATGGCCTGCGAGAGCACATGCGGGCTGGCGCGAGTGGCCGGGTACTCCGAGCGAAGATGGTCCACATCGTCCGTCAAGCAGCAGCCGACAAAGCGAGCTCGAACCTCGTGGGGGAGCAGTGCTCCAGCCTGATCGTCCCGAGCGATCCGCAGTTGTCAGCCGAGATGGAGCACCACACCGCCGTCGCGACTAGCACGGCCCACTTGCCGGCCAGGTACGACCTGCGCAGCCCTGAGCGCGGGGGAGGTGGCCTGATGATTTGGGACGCTTCGGTGACCTACGGCTCAGCCACCGATCCGCCCGCGTTCGTTCCGCCCGTGAGCGGCAAGAAGAAGTGCCCTTGCGGGAGCGGCAACCAGTACCGCAGATGCCACGGCGTCAAGCGCCGCGGTGGGTCGAGCATCGTTCTCGGCGGGCCTGATTAGAGAATCGGCTGGGTGTCTTAAGAACTTGTCACCAAGTT
>NZ_QXGH01000063.1 GCF_003515065.1 Nocardioides immobilis | reverse complement strand
TAACACGACCTGTGTTTGTTGGTTGTGTTGGGGGTTTGTGTGGCAAGTGTTCGGCCTATTAGTACCGGTCGGCTGGGCATTGCTGCTGTACACCTCCGGCCTATCAACCCAATAGTCTGTTGGGGGCCTTACACCCTCAAAGGGGTGGGGAAACCTCATCTTGAAACGTGCTTCCCGCTTAGATGCGTTCAGCGGTTATCACTTCCGAACGTAGCTAACCAGCCCTGCACCTGGCGGTACAACTGGCACACCAGAGGTTCGTCCATCCCGGTCCTCTCGTACTAGGGACAGCCTTTCTCAAGTTTCCTACGCGCGCGGCGGATAGGGACCGAACTGTCTCACGACGTTCTAAACCCAGCTCGCGTGCCGCTTTAATGGGCGAACAGCCCAACCCTTGGGACCTACTCCAGCCCCAGGATGCGACGAGCCGACATCGAGGTGCCAAACCATCCCGTCGATATGGACTCTTGGGGAAGATCAGCCTGTTATCCCCGGGGTACCTTTTATCCGTTGAGCGACACCCCTTCCACATGGTGGTGCCGGATCACTAGTTCCGACTTTCGTCCCTGCTCGACATGTCTGTCTCACAGTCAAGCTCCCTTGTGCACTTACACTCGTCACCTGATTGCCAACCAGGCTGAGGGAACCTTTGAGCGCCTCCGTTACATTTTAGGAGGCAACCGCCCCAGTTAAACTACCCATCAGGCACTGTCCCTGAACCAGATCATGGCCCTAGGTTAGACATCTAGTACGACCAGAGTGGTATTTCAACGTTGACTCCACAACCACTGGCGTGGCCGCTTCACAGTCTCCCACCTATCCTACACAAGCCGAACCAAACACCAATGCCAAACTATAGTAAAGGTCCCGGGGTCTTTCCGTCCTGCCGCGCGTAACGAGCATCTTTAC
The DNA here is from genome assembly GCF_003515065.1 of Nocardioides immobilis. Lineage (GTDB taxonomy): Bacteria > Actinomycetota > Actinomycetes > Propionibacteriales > Nocardioidaceae > Nocardioides > Nocardioides immobilis. The sequence goes on along the minus strand of NZ_QXGH01000063.1, from coordinate 3,971 downwards.
TCGTAGTGCAATTTCGCCGAGTCTATGGTTGAGACAGCGCCCAAGTCGTTACTCCATTCGTGCAGGTCGGAACTTACCCGACAAGGAATTTCGCTACCTTAGGATGGTTATAGTTACCACCGCCGTTTACTGGGGCTTAAATTCTCAGCTTCGCCACAAGTGGCTAACCGGTCCTCTTAACCTTCCAGCACCGGGCAGGAGTCAGTCCGTATACATCGTCTTACGACTTCGCACGGACCTGTGTTTTTAGTAAACAGTCGCTTGGGCCTGGTCTCTGCGACCCTTCACGCTTCCCCAGCAAGTGGGTACACGATCCAGGTCCCCCTTCTCCCGAAGTTACGGGGGCATTTTGCCGAGTTCCTTAACCATAGTTGTCTCGATCGCCTTGGTATTCTCTACCCGATCACCTGAGTCGGTTTGGGGTACGGGCGGCTCGTGGCTCGCTAGAGGTTTTTCTCGACAGCATAGGATCACCCACTTCCCCCATCAGGGGTCGGCATCACATCTCAGACTCACCCACCAAAGGGCTGCGACCCGGATTTGCCTAGGCCACGTCCTACATGCTTACCCACGCTCTACCATCGGCGTGGTTGGGCTACCTTCCTGTGTCACCCCATCGCTTGACTACTACCGGATCGGATCCCGCGCTCCGCACCCGCGCCGCACCCCGAAGGGATTGGTCACAGGTGTTTCGGGCGGTTAGCATCACCGGGCTCGTCATGGGCGCCACTTCGCCGGTACGGGAATATCAACCCGTTGTCCATCGACTACGCCTGTCGGCCTCGCCTTAGGTCCCGACTTACCCAGGGCAGATTAGCTTGACCCTGGAACCCTTGATCATTCGGCGCACGGGTTTCTCACCCGTGATTCGCTACTCATGCCTGCATTCTCACTCGTGTCACATCCACCGCTGGATCACTCCGCGGCTTCACCCGTGACACGACGCTCCCCTACCCACCCACACCCCTGAACCAAGATCAAGTCCGGCTTGGGTATTGTGTGAGTGCCATGGCTTCGGCGGACGGCTTGAGCCCCGCTACATTGTCGGCGCGGAATCACTTGACCAGTGAGCTATTACGCACTCTTTCAAGGGTGGCTGCTTCCAAGCCAACCTCCTGGTTGTCACTGCGACTCCACATCCTTTTCCACTTAGCCGCCCCTTAGGGGCCTTAGCCGATGGTCTGGGCTGTTTCCCTCTCGACTACGAACCTTATCGCCCGCAGTCTCACTGCCACGCTCTCACTTACCGGCATTCGGAGTTTGGCTAACGTCAGTAACCTGGTCGGGCCCATCGGCTATCCAGTGCTCTACCTCCGGCAAGAAACACGCAACGCTGCACCTAAATGCATTTCGGGGAGAACCAGCTATCACGGAGTTTGATTGGCCTTTCACCCCTATCCACAGGTCATCCCCTCCATTTTCAACTGAAGTGGGTTCGGTCCTCCACGCCGTCTTACCGGCGCTTCAACCTGCCCATGGATAGATCACTCCGCTTCGGGTCTAGAGCGTGCGACTCAATCGCCCTATTAGGACTCGCTTTCGCTACGGCTACCCCACACGGGTTAACCTCGCCACACACCGCTAACTCGCAGGCTCATTCTTCAAAAGGCACGCCATCACCCCAGCGAACCAGGGCTTTGACGGATTGTAGGCGCACGGTTTCAGGTACTATTTCACTCCCCGCCAGGGGTACTTTTCACCTTTCCCTCACGGTACTTGTCCGCTATCGGTCATCGAGAAGTATTTAGGCTTAACGGGTGGTCCCGCCAGATTCACACACCATTCCAGGAGTGGCATGTTACTTGGGAAAACACTCACGGAGTCACCACCTTACGTCTACGGGGCTATCACCCGCTCCGGCGCAGCTTTCCAACTGCTTCGACCTCAATGATGATTTCTAACTCCGCACACCCCCAGCAGCGGGCATACGAGTGCTCCCACGACCCCATCCACGCAACCCCTGCCAGGTATCACACGAGGATGGTTTAGCCTGATCCGATTTCGCTCGCCACTACTCTCGGAATCACTATTGTTTTCTCTTCCTACCGGTACTGAGATGTTTCACTTCCCGGCGTTCCCTCCACACACCCTATTTCATTCAGGTGCAGGTAACTGGACATAACTCCAGCTGGGTTTCCCCATTCGGACATCCCCGGATCAACGCTCGGTTGCCAACTCCCCAGGGCATATCGCAGGCTCCCACGTCCTTCATCGGCTCTCGATGCCAAGGCATCCACCATGCGCCCTTACCAACTTGCCACACAAACCACCAACACACACAACAAACAACCCCACCCCCAAACAAGAAGGCAGAACCATCCACGTGATCGTCGGCAACGGCTCGTGCTTTAAATGATCAAGACACAAACAATCAACGATATCAACACTACAAACAACACACACAAACAAACCCCCAACCCAAAGGCGGAGGAATAAGTGTGTGATGCTCGCGTCCACTATCCAATAATCAAGAACCAAGAAACCAACCAGCCCACCCACCCCCATCCAGGGGCAGACGGCGTCTGATCCGAACTGAGACCGGCTTTTTGGGATTCGCTCCCCCTCACGGGATCGCAGCCCTTTGTACCGGCCATTGTAGCATGCGTGAAGCCCTGGACAGAGGGGCATGATGACTTGACGTCATCCCCACCTTCCTCCGAGTTGACCCCGGCAGTCTCCCATGAGTCCCCACCATTACGTGCTGGCAACATGGAACGAGGGTTGCGCTCGTTGCGGGACTTAACCCAACATCTCACGACACGAGCTGACGACAGCCATGCACCACCTGTACACCAGTATCAAAGAGACCTCTATCTCTAGAGGCTTCCGGTGTATGTCAAACCCAGGTAAGGTTCTTCGCGTTGCATCGAATTAATCCGCATGCTCCGCCGCTTGTGCGGGCCCCCGTCAATTCCTTTGAGTTTTAGCCTTGCGGCCGTACTCCCCAGGCGGGGCGCTTAATGCGTTAGCTACGGCACGGAACCCATGGAATAGGTCCCACACCTAGCGCCCAACGTTTACGGTGTGGACTACCAGGGTATCTAATCCTGTTCGCTCCCCACACTTTCGCTCCTCAGCGTCAGGTAATGCCCAGAGAACCGCCTTCGCCACCGGTGTTCCTCCTGATATCTGCGCATTTCACCGCTACACCAGGAATTCCATTCTCCCCTGCATACCTCAAGTCTGCCCGTATCGAAAGCAAGCATCGAGTTAAGCCCGATGTTTTCACTCCCGACGCAACAAACCGCCTACGAGCCCTTTACGCCCAATAATTCCGGACAACGCTCGCACCCTACGTATTACCGCGGCTGCTGGCACGTAGTTGGCCGGTGCTTCTTCTCCACCTACCGTCACCCGAAGGCTTCGTCAATGGTGAAAGAGGTTTACAACCCGAAGGCCGTCATCCCTCACGCGGCGTTGCTGGATCAGGCTTCCGCCCATTGTCCAATATTCCCCACTGCTGCCTCCCGTAGGAGTCTGGGCCGTGTCTCAGTCCCAGTGTGACCGGTCACCCTCTCAGGCCGGTTACCCGTCAAAGCCTTGGTGAGCCATTACCTCACCAACAAGCTGATAGGCCGCGAGCACATCCCTGGCCGAAAAAACTTTCCACAACCACCCCATGCGGGGAGTCATCATATCCGGTATTAGACACCCTTTCGAATGCTTATCCCAGAGCCAAGGGCAGATTACTCACGTGTTACTCACCCGTTCGCCGCTCGTGTACCCCCGAAAGGGCCTTACCGCTCGACTTGCATGTGTTAAGCACGCCGCCAGCGTTCGTCCTGAGCCAGGATCAAACTCTCCATAAGAAAACCTGAAACCCAACAAAACAAACAAACTAGCATTATCGCCAGAATCATTTGACTTGCCAAAAACCCACGACACCCACACCAAAGATGCGAATGCCGCACAAACAAATCACAACGACATAAATTGCATGACACACTGTTGAGTTCTCAAACATCACACGC
>NZ_QXGH01000005.1 GCF_003515065.1 Nocardioides immobilis | reverse complement strand
CTCCAGCGCGACCGGCTCACAACCCCACACCGGCTCTTCGGACAAGCCACTTCCCGGACCCGCCAGACCCCACCCTAGAACCCCGCTACCGACTGCGTCTTGACACAGAGGGGTGCCAGTAGCGTGCCGCGGGACGCCGGTGGGCGAGCAACGTCGTGAGGATGACGAGCGAACGAGCCCGGACCCCACGATGATGTTGATGAGGCCCGTCCACACTCCGGCGTAGTTCAGGGCGGACGTCGGCGTCACTCACGGGTGGGTTCGTCGGTGGGCGCCGGCTTGCCGGGCCGCGCCGCTGCCTGCGCCTCAGCGATCGCCTCCTGGACCGCGCGGTTCGCCGTGGTCGGCTCGCTGGCCGCGGTCAGCGGCTCGCTGGACCCCATGTCGACCCGACGCGCGGGTCCTTCGGTCTCTTTGGGGATGCCCGCGATCTCGTGTATTGAGGAGCCCAGCCCCTCTAGCGCCTTGGTGATCTCCGAGGGGATGACCCAGAGCTTGTTGGCGTCGCCCTCGGCGATCTTCGGCATCATCTGGAGGTACTGGTAGGCCAGAAGCGACTGGTCAGGGCGCCCGTCGTGGATCGCCTGGAAGACGGTCTGGATGGCCTGTCCCTCGCCTTGGGCGCGCAGGATCGCGGCCTCGCGGTCGGCCTGGGCGCCGAGGATGGCCGCCTCGCGATCGCCTTCCGCGTTGAGGATCGCCGCCTGCTTGTTGCCCTCGGCCGTCAGGATCGCGGACTGGCGCTGGCCCTCGGCCGTGAGGATGAAGGCGCGCTTATCGCGGTCGGCGCGCATCTGCTTCTCCATCGCGTCCTTGATCGACGGCGGCGGCTCGATGCCCTTAATCTCGACGCGCTTGACCTTGATCCCCCAGCGGCCCGTCGTCTCGTCCAGCACTGCGGACAGGCCGCTGTTGATCGTCTCGCGGCTGGTCAGGGTCTGCTCCAGGTCCATGCCGCCCACGACGTTGCGCAGCGTGGTCATGGTGAGCTGCTCGATGGCCTGGATGTAATTCGAGATCTCGTACGTCGCCGCGATCGGGTCGGTCACCTGGAAGAAGATGACGGTGTCGATGTCGACCGTGAGGTTGTCCTCGGTGATCGCACCCTGCGGCGGGAAGCTCACGACCTGCTCACGCAGGTCGATCATGTAGTGCACCTTGTCGATGAACGGCACCACGAAGTTCAGGCCCGCAGGAAGCGTCTCCTTGTACTTGCCGAACCGCTCGACGACACCGGCGTAGGCCTGGGGCACGACGCGGACCGCCTTGGCGACCACCACGATTACGAACAGCAGCAACAGGCCGAGCACGATCAGGATCGCCATGGGGAACTCCTTCAACTCGGGGAATCGTAGACAGGTCGGACGTGTGCGGTCGCGCCGACGATCTCGATGACCTCGACGGTGCGGCCGGCCTCGATGGCGGACTCGGCGCCGGGGGAGACGGCGAGCCAGCTCTCACCACCGATCTTGATCCGCCCCGGGCTGTGGGCGGCGATGGACTCGATGACGAGCCCGCGGGCGCCGACCAGGCCGGCGGGACCCAGGACGAGCTCCGGCCCGCCGTGCAGCCGCCTCACGAGGGGCGGGCGGACGGCCGCGAGCAGCAGGACGGACGTGCCGGACGCGACCAGCACCTGCACCGCGACGCTGTCGGTGACCAGAGCGGTGCCCATCCCCGCAAGCGCCCCGGCGGCCAGCATGAGGAGGAAGAACTCCATACCCAGCATCTCTGCGACGCCGAGCACGATGGCGATGCCGAGCCACGTCTCCCACAGGTGGTCGCGCAGCCAGTCCATAGTCCGACCCTAGTGTCCCGACCCGAAACAGGCCCCGAGATCCCCTCCGGCGTGGATCCAGCCGCGTCGTGGGGACATCGTCGAGGTCTCTGTGGAGTTCACAACGACGGAGCGCTCCTTTCGAGCTTCGAAGAATTCATCGAGCTCGCGTTGCCTGAAGCGGGCTGGCACCGAGCTCGGTCTTGCGCGAAGGGGATAGATGAGGGCACGGAGTTGGATACTTCCGACGAAGCCGAATCCGCCTCCGACCGGTACCTGCTGCAGTTTGTGGCCAGCGGCTGTCGCTGCAGGCCAAATGCGGGCTGAAAACAGCCAGATCGCGGCTTATTGACTCGGCGTCGCGGTACGGCGCTGAGCGAGGGTTCGAGCGAGCTAGCCACACCCTGGCGATCGCGCGCCGGCATGCGCCGTGCGGCACGGTCGGGCGCTTCGCCACGCCGTGCGTAGTAGCGTGCCGCTGCGCGAGCACGCTGGGCGGCAGTAGTAGCCCTGTCGGTAAACCGCCTGCTCTAGTTCGGCGTGACAGTAGGTGTCAACGGTGAGCGGAGGACTACCGACATGGGTGTCTGGACAACCTGCAGCGCCCTATCCGTCGCGGCGGCTCTCCTGGCCGCGTGTGGACCCTCTGGTGAGGCTCGCCCGTCAGAACCCACTGCTGTGGTCACTAGCAGCTCCAGCGCCCCCGTGACCCCACGCGCAGATGAGACCGAAACGCGACAGCCCGAGCAGCCACAGCAGAAGCACCTCTCTGCCCGAGACGCCCGACTGCTCGATGACTTCATCAGGTTCGCCCTGAGGCCTATGGCCGCTACAGCCAGCCGCTTGCCGTTCGCCGAACGAGTGAGGCTGGGCCTCGGTCCCGTGCTGCTTGGTGACCTCCCGTTGGAATCTGTGCAGGACCCGTCGTCGTGGCTGGTGAACACCAGGTCCGGATATCTCCGAGGCGTTCAGGGTCCCTTCTCCGCGACGCAACTCATATCGAGCCACGTCCATTACGACTCCGAGGGCGGCGAGCCACAGCAGTCCGGCGACCTTCAACGATCCGTCGGTGAGCACCCCCACTGCGCCAGCCCTCCGAAGCCAGCCCCGCGACCTTTCGAAGGAACGCTCAGGCTGTCGGTGCAGCCTGCGGATGGATCGATCACGAGTTGTCTTGCATGGTTCACCGTGGACCTGTACCTGGACGACGCCCGCCGCATCGTCGCCGTGACGGTCGACATCTGGGAGCCCTAGGCGCGCACGCAGTCCGGCATCATCGGGCGACGCCGAGAACCCGCCGCCCGGTACTCGGCATTATGCGGACGCATCAACCGCGGCGACAGCGGCGGATAGAAGTGGCGGCTTCGCGGTGTGATGCATCCTCCCGAGTGCGCGGATCGCAGATGAGGGCGGCATCGGAGACGTGCCCGGCCAACCCTGAGCCATCCACCCATTGCCGCGCGTCGCCGGCGAGGACGATCATCGGGGCATGGCCACAGACATCACCGTCTACCTCGATGACCAGCCTGGGGAGTTGGCCCGCCTGAGCCGGATCCTGGGAGATGCGGGCGTCAACATCGACGGTATGTGCGCGGTGACCAGCGGTGGCGGCGCCGCCGAGGTGCACGTGCTCGTCGACGATCTCGCCCCCGCCCTCGAGGCACTGGAGGGAGCAGGCGTCGAGATTGCCGGCGAGCAAGAAGTCATCGTGGTGCCACTCGAAGACCGACCGGGCGCTCTCGCCGAGGTCGCCCGCCGGCTCGGAGAGGCCGAGGTCAACATCACCCTCGCATACCTGGCCACCAGCACCCGCCTGGCGCTGGCCACCGACAACTTCGAAGGCACCATGGCCACCCTGCGCACCGACTGACGATTGGTACCACGGGGACGGCAGGCGCGACGAGCGGCACCACCACGCGCAACCCGGGCTCGACAGCCTCGAGCCGGATATCACCGCCACCACGATGCTCGAGTTCGCGCGTGCTCTCTCACGCGTGCGCAGGCGGAATGGGACGGCCGCTTCGCGGCGTAATGCCGCGATGACCTTCGGCCCGAAAGTTGCCTGATCCTGGCGTCACTCGCATCGGGAGATCTGACCCTCGGCGTGCATATCTATGCAGAATCCCGCGGCCTGCCGCGTATGCGGGTGTACCCGCGGCCGAGGTGAGTCCCGCCAGGTGTCATGGGTCTCTCGTTGCCAGCTCGCGTGGGGGAGGATGTCCCCGATGGGGATCCCCCAACGGCCACGTTGGGGGATCCCGCTGGTCATCATCACCAACAGCGATACTACGGACGCGGTGCGCCTCGCGGAGAACCTCCAGCCGTCCAGGCGCCTCACCTCCAGGGTCCCGCGCACGGTGTGCGCCGTCAGCTCCGCTGCCACACTGTGAGCATGCGGACCGTCGGGGTCGAAGAAGAGCTCCTGCTGATGGATGCTCACACGGGCCGCGCGTCGCCGTTGGCCACCCGGATCCTCGGGATCGCGACCGCGCAGGGCGACGCCGGCGGTGAGGGCTTCGCCGGAGGTTCGTTGGTCCACGAGCTGCAGGAGGAGCAGCTCGAGCTCTACACCGCGCCGCACTCTTCGATGTCGACGTTGGAGGAGGAGCTGCGGAGCTGGCGCAACAAGGCGGCCGCTGCCGCGCGCGAGGAGGGGGCGCTGGTTGTCGCCTCCGCGACGTCCCCGGTTGCGGTCGAGCCCCGGCGGGTGCGGACCACGCGTTACGACGAGATGGCGGAGCGGTTCGGGATCGTCACGAGCGAACAGCTGACCTGCGGCTGCCACGTGCACGTGTCGGTGGCGTCAGAGGCGGAGGCGGTGGGGGTGCTCGATCGGATCCGGGTGTGGTTGCCCGCCCTGCTCGCGCTGAGCGCCAACTCGCCGTTCTGGCAGGGTCAGGACTCCGGCTACGCGAGCTTCCGATCGCAGGCGCTCGGCCGCTGGCCGGTGTCCGGTCCGACCGAGGTTTTCGGCTCTCCCGAGGGATATCGCAGCCTCGTCGACAGCATGCTCGCATCCGACGTCATCCTCGATGAAGGGATGGTCTACTTCGACGCTCGCTGCTCGCACCGGTACCCGACGGTGGAGATCAGGGTGGCCGACGTCTGCCTCGACGTCCGCGACGCCGTCCTGGTCGCCGCGCTGTGCCGGGGACTCGTCGAGACCGCCGCCGAGGAGTGGGCCGCGGGGGAACCGCACCCGCCGGTCCCGACCGCGCTGCTGAGGCTCGCGACCTGGCAGGCGGCACGGTGGGCGATCAGCGACAGGCTGCTCGATCCGTCGACATCGCGTCCCCGGCCTGCCTCTGATGTGATCGCTGCGCTTGTCCACCATGTCCGCCCCGCCCTACGTCGCTGCGGCGACGAGGGCCTGGTCACCAGCGGGATCGATCGGGTGTTCTCCCGCGGCAACGGAGCGACGCGGCAACGGGAGATCTTCCAGAAGACCGGTCACCTCAGCGAGGTGATAGCCGCGCACGCACGGGTCACCGTCGGCCACGACGACTGACCGCACGCACTATCGGAGTCGTACCAACTGCGCGTTCTAAGACCGAAGAAAGCAACGAGGCGCCCGGGAGCACTCGACTGCGTGAGCGAGTGGGCCTGGGCGCCTCGTCGGACTCAGGTCTAGCGATCAACGGCGCAGAGCACAATGATGGTTGAAAGAGAAACTTCCGTCTCGGACGCTGTCTCTGGCGGGTCTGGGCGGCCATCCCGGGCGAGTCGCTGCCACGGGTTCATAGGAAAAATGTGCCGTTGGTCCCTGGTGAACGTGGCCCAGCCGGTGCACTATAGAAGTGGCCTGCGAGACGGGCGAGGGAGCCGAAAGGCTGAGAGGCCGGCGAGTTGGAAGACGAGCCGACGACCTCTATCCACCTGATCCGGACAATGCCGGCGAAGGGAAATCGCCTCGCAGGTCCTTTCGCGTCCGCGTGCTGCCCGCGTCGTCGGTTGGTCGCGCGGAGCCCATTGACAGCCATCACGCCAAGCTTCCTGCGCGGTCCACCCGCCCCGGCTTCCGGCCCACCGCTCGATGTCGACGGACTCCCAGACCGGCCCGGCCGCGCGGCGGGGGACGGAGCGCGGAAGTCCTCGCGCTGGACCAATTGGCCCACCCGTGGCCGGCTCACGCCGAGAATCCCGGCGACCTCTGCGGTGCCCATCAGGTGCTGTATCACGGAGCCACGCCAGAGCAGCCTGCTCCATGGGCTCGAGGAGGCAGAAGATCTCGTCGACGAACCGGCAAGGCTCGGTGACTGGTTAAACACGGCCGTTGGCAGGCGCGGGCTCGCACTACGAACCTGAACTAGGAACCCGTGGCCACGCGCATCGGCGGCGAACTGCAGCCGCGTTTCGGGTCGTCTGCATCGAATCGCTCCGCAAGCCGAACCACCTGCGGTGACGGTGGAGGGTGCTCGAGGTCGACACCCAGACCGTTCCGCAGAGGATCGGCTGCGGCGACCAGCGCCGGTTGGCAGTCCGGTTGCCTCTCACGCAGCCTGCTGTCCGCGTGTTTCGGCCAGGACCGTGGGTGTCTGGTTAGAGGTCCAGCATCGCCATCGCGACCTGATCGGCGGCCGCATCGGGGATCGCCGTCGATGCCCGTTCGAGTACGAGGAGCCGTGCACCGGGGATCTCGCGCGCGAGAGCTTTACCGTTGCCGACCGGGAAGAACGGGTCGCGGCGACCGTGCACCACCAGCGTCGGCATCGCGAGCTCGGCGAGCCGCTCGCGCCAGCGCGGCTTGCAGTCGAGCCTGGCGAACACGATGCCCAGCTGGTTGGCCATCTGCACTGCTGGCACCGTGCCCGGTGTGCGGTCCCATGTGCGTGCGGCGGCCGCTCGGGTGACGGCCGGGTCGTTTCCCAGGATCTCAGCGCCTTCGGCGGCGAACTCCGTCACCGCGTCGCGGTCGGACCAGTCGGGCATCGAGCGCGAGAACAGCCGGCCCATCGTTGCCGCGTCATGGTCAGGCAGGTCGTCGTCGACCGGGCCCGGGGCGATGGGTCGCGTTCCGGCGAGGGTCAGAGCCGAGAACGCCTCCGGGTGGTCGAGCGCGGCAACTTGGGCGACCATCCCGCCGACGCCGATGCCCGCCAGGTGTGCCGGCCGGTCGTCGAGTTCCCGGGCGAGTGCCGCGGCGTCGGCGGCAAGATCGCGCAGTGTGTACGCCGGCGCCTCGGGATCGACAGTGATCGACGCACCGGAATCGCGCAAGTCGTACCGCACGACGTGACGACCACCCCGCGCGAGGGACTCGCAGAGCGTGTCGGGCCAAGAGAGCATGGTCGTGCCACCCGCGCAAAGCACGAGCGGCGCCGCCGCGTCGCCGAAGTGCTCGACGCCGAGCGTGACGCCGTTCGCCTCGAGCGTCGTCATCACACCAACTCCTCCGCGATGACGACGCCGGAGGCGTGGTACGAGCAGATCGTCGGATACATCGTGGCCTCCAGGACAGCGTCGTGGACGGTGGCGCCGGGAAGGACGGCCGAGCAGCGCATTCCCGACGAGGTTCGTCGCGCAGAACGTTCACGACCGTCCTGCGTTCTCAGGGATGGACAACCGGCGGGACGAAAACTCATCGCCCCGCCGTATGGGGATCCCCTTCGGGACACCCAGCGTGCTCTCGATCCACGTCTCGAGCCTGGCCGGTCTCGAGCCTGGCCGGTCTCCCGCCGGTAGCGGTTCCCTGACCGGAACTGTGCCCAGCGATGCGCCCATTCCGCCCAGATAGACGCGGCGCACCGCCCACTTAGACGCGTGCGCCTGACCCCCCAGAAGCTCAGGAATCTTCGTCGGGAGGTGGCCTCACGCACGGCCTCAGGCTTCGGAGGCTCCGGACGGCGCGGCATGGACTTCCCGACCAAGGTTAGTGAGCCGCAATTGCGGGGTTGCAGGCTCGCGCGTCAGGCGCGCGGGCGAAGCGCGATGCTGATGCCGGCGATCCACAGCGAGAGGACGTAGAGCGGGGGCCTGAGAAACCCATAAGGAGCAGGCCGGACAGCAGGCATCCGGCGAGACCCGGCCATCGGGGAACCAAGCGGGTGCGCAGCCCGACAACCGTGGTCGCGAGCACCAGCCCGCTGGACGCTGGGCTCGTCGTAGACGTCGAGGACGTGGTCAGGGGCGTCGACGGCGGCGGGCACGTGTCCGCACGGACCACATGACCACGAGCAGGGCGAAGGCGACACCGCCCGCGACCCCCAACGGTGCAGCCTCAACGACTCGGGCATGTTGTCACCTCCCCGTTCCGTGGAATCATTTCCGCAACGTAGCTGGGGTCGAGTCCCGATCAACCGGGAATCTCGGACACGAAGAGCTGCGGAGCTGCTTCGACGCGACCGGCTGACTAAACGAACACGTCAGCGTAGGAGTACGCGTTCGCGATCACTCCGAGTACGCCGATCACGAGCGCGGCTTGTGACAACCGGCGGCCCTTCGCCGCGTCGACACCTGCCCATCCGAGCAGAGCGCCACCGGCGGCCACGGCGGGTGGTACCCCGGTCCAGAAGCCGGGAGCCAGGAGGAACCCGACGAGCGAGAGCGTCAGGGCAACGACTCCGATCCACTGACGACGGATGGCCCATGGCATCACCACGGCGAAAACGACGATGGCGGTGGTCAGGGCGATCGCCACGTAGATCAGGAACACGCCGAAGCCGATGTCGGTGTCGCTCTCCGCGCCGTAGAAGTCGTTGGCGGGATAGGAGACGGTGAACAGGACGATGACGATCGCCACCGGCGACCGCAGACGCAAGGCCTGATCGGCGTGGCTGCTGTGGTTGATGCTGGTCGAGTCGCTCACCCGGGACGCCCTTCCAGGCCGTTCCCTCGCCTCCGAGACTACTCGGGCGCTCCATCTTTCGTAACCTTGATGCCTGCCACCGCCATGCAAACAATTGGGACCTTTGTGGTTCCCCCCGAATCGTGGAGGGCTTCCCTATGCGGCTTCCCGGTCGGGGGCCGCGGTGTTCTCGTAGTTGATCGGGCTCATCATGCCCGCCGCGCTGTGTCGGCGCTGGTGGTTGTAGAAG
>NZ_QXGH01000006.1 GCF_003515065.1 Nocardioides immobilis | reverse complement strand
GGCCCGCGCATGCCAGTAGTGAGCCACACGAACGTGTCGTGGGCAGCCGCACAGAGAGCCACGGACCGGACGCCTGGACCGAGCCTCGCCAGGCACCGATCCTGACGTCAATGAAACAAGTAGCCGCCGGGCGGGTGCGTCCTTTCGCCGCGTACGTCCCCGTACGTATTGGCTCCGCGTAGCTCGCCGCCCCCGTCCGGTGAACCCTACTCAACCGACATCTGCCTGTTCCGACGAGGGCATGACGACGCCATGGTCCAGGTTCTGCCTTTGGCGACGAGAGCGCCGCGTGCTCAACGAGCGCTAACGGCGGCGACACCCTGGGAACCGGCGGGAGCCTCCTGGTCGGCACCTGCTCGTCGATCGCAGGCGTCAGCCGTCCTCAAGGCGAAAGCCCACCTTGAGCCCCACCTGGAAGTAGCCGACCTGGCCCTCCTCGACGAAGCCACGGACCTGGGTAACCTCGAACCAGTCGATGTGCCGGACGGTTCGAGCCGCTCGCTCGATGCCGTTCCTGATGGCGGCGTCGACGCCGTCGGGGGAGCTACCGACAATCTCCGTCACCCGGTAGATGTGATCTGTCATCTCTGCCTCCTGAGGACTTTCGCCGCTCACCCTGCGATCGCGGCCTCTTGGTGAACGTCTTGCTGCAACGCTGCCTCGTCCACCTTGCCGTCCGCCCAGCAGCGCAGTCCAGCAACGTGGAAATGATGTGGCGCTCAAGGCGCTGCCCCCCGATGACTAGGGGCAGCCGGTTGAGCGGCTCGAGGACCTGACCTCCTTGGGATCCAGCTCGCTCTCGCGGCGCGCCATTTCAGACTCGGCGGCAACTGATCCATCGAATGCGTAGCCCGTACCGTCCCGATCGACGTGGCTAGGTCTATCCGCCGCCTGAGAGCGTTCCGCCGGCGCACATGGTTTTCCAGATCTGCCGCGGATAGCGCGAGTCGCTGGTCCGCGGCCATCCGGAACTGCCGCATCCGGACGGTTCTGGAGGTGCTTCATACCGCCGCCAGTGGGGGCGCCAGTGGGTGCGCCCCGACAATGCCGAGACCCGCGCGTCAGGCGGATCGTGCCCGACGCTGTTCGCCCACACCGTGTCCCGCTTCGTCAGGTGTCGCTGGCGGCGGCAGGGCCAGTTGGCGCCGCAACCTTCATCTCACGTTGACTCTGTAAGCGCTGCTGGGCGTCCGGCAGAAAGGCCATACACGGCGCTTCGATTTCGGGGTGCTTCTCGTTCATGTGAAAGATCCATCGGTCCATCGCCGCAACAAAACCGTTGTCGTCGCCGGCGCGGTAGGCCGACCAGTTGCGGTGACCCCTGACGACGCATGCGGAGCAGTTGACCTTATAGACGAAAGCCCCCCGCGCATCAACATCGATCTTCACCGTCGCCAGTGGACCGGCCTCGCGTGCGGCCTTCCTCTCACGGGCAGATCGACTCGCTGTCATCCGGCACTCCAATCGTCTTGGGCTTGGAGCCTACGCCCGTTGCGAGTCCTCGGCGGCGCGCTCCAGCGCGAGGCTTCCTCAGGGAATCGCCGCCGCGTGCAAGGCAGGAATTCTGCGAACGGGCGTCTTTGCGAGCAGGACGCGCCGCTCGCTCGACATCAGCGGCTAGCGTCAGTGGGTTCGTGTGCCTCGCCGTGTCGGCGGCGAGCATGGCCTGGCCCGATCTCTGTCGCCGCGGGAGCGATCATGTCGACAACTCTTCTGCCGTTCCAGCCCGAGACGATGACCCCTGCCCAGCACGCTGCGGTGTCGTACCTGGCCCGCTACCGCGGCCACACCCACGCGTCATACACGTATCAGCTGCGCCGATGATTCGCGTGGTGCGAGACCAGCGAGATCGATCCTCTGATTGGTGTTCAGCGTGCGCACGTCGAGCTGTACATCCGGCACCTGGGCGAGTCCGGGCTGATGGACTCCTCGGTCACCACGATGATGCACGGCGTCCGCGGGTTCTTCCGCTTCGCCCACATCGACGGCCTCATCCCCGCCGATCCCGCGGTTTACGCACGCCTCCCCCGACTCCACCGGGACGAGTCCCGAACCCAGGGTCTGGACCGACTCGGACTCATCAAGTTCCTTCAAGTCGCACCGACGATCACCGTCCACCGCGGAGCGTTGGCCTACCTGCTCGGCATCAACGCTCTGCGTTCCTCCGAGGTCGCCGCGGTCCGGATCGAGGACTATGCCACCACCCTGCGCGGCCACCGGGTCCTGCGGCTCGTCGGCAAGGGCAACAAGCCCGCCACCATGCCCATCACCGTTCCCGTGCTGCGTGTTCTTGAGGCCTGCCGAGGCGAGCGCACCGAAGGGCGGTTGATCCTGCGCCCGAACTCGAAGAACCCGATCGACCGCCGCGACTGCTACCGGATGGTCGTACGGATCGCCAAGGCCGCCGGCATCCCTCGGCACATCAGCCCGCACTCCCTGCGCCACGCCGCCATCACCAACGCACTCGACGCCGGCGTACCCCTGCGCGATGCCCAGATCCTCGCCCGGCACGCCGACCCCCGCACCACCGAGCATTACGACCGCGCTCGCGGCAACCTGGACCGCCACGGTGTCCACTTTCCCACCGCGTACGTTGCGGGCGTCTGAGACGAATATTCCTTGCATGGAATATACCTCCGATGTAATGTTGCTGTGTGAGGTTGCGGTGGCCAGAGGAGTTCGATGGATGGCTCCGTCGGGTGCAATCGAAGTCTCGCGAAGGCAACGCGTACTACCGGCGACAACTGGAACTCGTAGCCGCCGCCCTGCGGATGCTGCGTGACCTGGATTCACCGCCGGCAGAAGACACGGCTGGGCTCAAGCGTGTGGCTCAATCAAGGAAGCATCAGGTCTGGCGGACCTCCCATCCGTTCGAGGAAGGAATCGCAGTCCGGCTTATCTGCTGGTTCCCACCCGCTTCTGAGGAAGTGGTGGTCGCGCTCTTCGCAGGCGAGAAGGCCAGGATCGGCGACGTCTGGTACGCCAGAGTCGGCCATCGGGCGGACATGGTGATCGACCAGTGGCTGCGCGAGCAGGCGCGACAAGTTGACAGCACTCGGGGAGAAGGAGATGACGATGACTGAGAAGAAGGTCCCCGCAGGGTTCGTCGACGGCGACCCGTTGCTGGACGAGATCCTCGCCGAACCGGGCATGGCCGACGCGGTCGAGAACATCGACCACGGCGTCGCCGACATGAACCGTATCTACGCCCAAGGACTTGCCGAGATCCGCAAGTTCGCGGCGCAGACCCAAACCGAACTCGCCGAACGGATGGGCATCGGACAGGCAGCTGTCTCCCGCATCGAGGGCAGAGACGACCTCCTGCTCTCCACACTGGCCGAGTACGCGGCTGCTGCCGGCGCGGTCAATGGCCGGATCGTCTTCCAGATCAACGGCGTCGACATCGAACTGCCTTTGGCCAGATATCTCTCCGACACGCACTGAACCACGACGCGACCGAGCAAGACCATGTCGCTCCCAGGACACAGGTGCGGCGGCGGCGTAGGCCGGGCTAGCGTCGACCCCGTGTCCGCCAAGTCAGACCGTCGCGCCGCCCGCGACGCCGTTGCGGCCTTTCACGAGGAGCAGCTCGGCGAGCTCGTACGCCAGGTCCAACTGGCCATCGAGCGCTTCCAGGCCGGTGAACTCAACGCGTTCGAAGTCGACGAACTCATCTTTCAGTACTCCCGAGCCGCCAAAGAGCTCTGGAAGTTCTGCAGCCTGGGAAACGTCGAGATCACGGCGCGAATGATCCGAGACGATCACCCCGGCGACTGGTGGGAGCGCGGAGCGCGTCGGCGACGGTGAGTTGGCGGCAAGTGCGCTCACCCCAGCCCTTGGCTTTGGCGCGTCAGCAACTGCAGCGTCGGGCGCGACCAATCGAGGTGCGTCCTTCCGCCGCCTTTGCCCGAGTTCGGAACCATACTCCGCTCTGCCGTTTTGCTCAGGAATCCGCCGAACGGATCTGTTCACCGATCCACGCAGCGATCTGCGTGCGACTTGTGAAGCCCAGCTTGACCAGGACGTGCTCCACGTGTGCCTCGACGGTCCTTGGTGAGATGACCAGGGTTTCGGCGATCTCCTTGTTGGTGAGTCCCTCGTGGACGAGCTTGGCAATCTGGCGCTCCCGCCGTGTCAGTACCGAGCCCGGGGGGCGGTTCGTCCCGGTCCTGCCCGCCGGGCGGGTCGGTGTGGGTTCCTCGTCGAGTGCCACGGTAATGGCAGTTGCTTGGTCGAGGCTGCGGCCATGTGCGACGGCGAGGTCGAAGTCCGCCTCGCCCAGGAGCGACCGCGCGGTCTGGGTTGCCGCGCTGCGTGGCGTCCCAAGCCCGGGAAGCAGCTGCGAGGTGTCGATCCTGTCCCATTCGTTCTGGGCGGCGCCGAGCAGCACCGATGCTCGTTCGGGGTCGCCATCCGCGGTGAACCACGCGAGCGTGTCCAGCCCGACGGCGATGCCCAGGGGTTCGCCCAGCAGCCGCTTCAGTCGCAGGCTCTCGGTCACCAGCTCGTGGGCCGCCGTGCTGTCGGATCGGGCCCACAGCGCGAGTCCCGCACACCAAATCGACCAGGACCGCAGCCAGGTCTCGCCCGCCGGTTCGGTGAGTGCCAGGCACACAGCGTGGTGTTCCAGTGCGCCGTCCAGGTCGCCCAAGAGGACATAGTCCAGGGCGAGGAGGGCGGTGCAGAAGGCGAGTTCGCGCTCGTTGCCCGTGGCGGCCAAGGCACGGCGGGCCTCGTCGAGAAGCTGCGCGGCCCGCGCCGGGTCTCCGGTGAACAGGGCAACGAAACCGGCAGCCTGGACGAAGAGGGTCTCGGCATCGGGGTCGAGTCCGGTGACGAGTGCCCTGCCCTCCTCGAGCAGCCGGGCGGCCGCGTCGACGTCGCCCTGCATGACCGCCCATAGGCAGGCTGAGCGCAGCGCACGGGCGCGGACGCTCGGGTCCCCGGATCCACTCTCCAAGACCTGGTCGAGCCAGGACCGGCCCCGCTGGAAGCGGCTCTCCACGAGTCCGAACTCCAGCAGGTCGGCGCCCGCCCGCAGCCCCCGGTCGGGCCCGTCCGGGTCGGTCGCGGAGATCGTGAGCGCCTTGGCCAGGTTGCCGAGGTCCCGGCGGAGCCGGCCGATCCAGTCGAGCTGACGGGGACCGAACCAGTCCTCGTGTGCCTGGGAGAGCAGCCCGAGGTAGTAGTCCCTGTGCCGGCGGCCCACCTCGGTGTTCCTGCCGATCCGGACGAGCTCGGCGCGACCCCGGCTCCGGATCGGGGGCAGCATCCGGTAGCGGTTCCCAGCCGTGTCGCGGCCGCTCGCGGTCACCACGGACTTCTCCACCAGCGATGCCAGGATCTCCTCGACCGGCTCCCGATCGTCGGGGTCGGAGCACACCGCTTCCGCTGCGTCGAGCTCGAACCCGTCGACGAAGACGGAGGCCTTGGCCCACAGCAGCCTCTCCGCTGGCGTGCACAGGTCGAAGCTCCACTCGATGCACGCCGCCATGGTCTGGTGCCGGAACGGGGCGGCTCGGCTCCCCTTGCCCAACAGCTCCCAACGGTCAGTCAGGTGCGCGTCCAGCTGGCTGGGCGTGAAAGCCCGCAGCCGCGCCGCCGCGAGCTCGATGGCGAGCGGGATGCCCTCCAGTTTCCGGCTGATCGCGGCCACAGCGGCTCGGTTGTCCTCGGTGACGGCGAAGTCGCGGTCGATCGCCCGGGCGCGGTCGAGGAAGAGCTGGACGGCGTCGTACTGCTGAAGCGGTTCCGTCCCGGTCGTCACGCTGGGTACGACGAGCGGCGCCACCGGGAACTCGACCTCCCCCTGGATGCGCAGCGGCTCCCGGCTCGTCGCCAGGATCCGCACCCCCGGACACGTGCGGAGCAGCGTGTCGGCCATCACCGCCGCCACATCGACGACGTGCTCGCAATTGTCCAGCACCAATAGCACCGTCCGCGACCTCAGGTACTCGACCGTGGCGATCGTCGCCGACTGCCGCGACCTCCCTTGCAGGCCAAGCGTCGCCGCGAACTCGTCCGGGACGCTCTCGGGATCGGTCACACCGGCGAGGCTGACCACGTGCACGCCCTCGAACAGCCGCCGCAGCTCGGTGGCCATTCGCAGGGCCAGCCGAGTCTTTCCGATGCCCCCGAAGCCGGTGAGAGTGACCAGCCGCGACTCCGCCATCAGCTCCCGGATGCGCGTGCGATCGGACCGCCGGCCAACGAACGTCGTGACCTCTAGCGGCAGGTCCGTGGCCGCCTGCGAGAAGGAGACAGCCTCTGTCATCTGATCCGCGACCTCCGCGAGTGCAGATCAGCACCCTACCGCGCGCCGGGCCAGGATGCTCCGTGGATCGTTAGTCAGGATGTGGATCACCCTTTCATCCCGTGACCGAACCCGGCTTCGGACATCGACAAGGTCGAGATCGCGTGCTGCGTTCGGCCCCGGATCGGGGTAGACGTCGCGATCCAGGAGGCTGCCGCGAACTCGACGATGTCGGCTCCTGGAGCGAGCCGGCCAACCGTCGATTCGGCTGCCGGACCTGACGAGGTGCCGGGCCGAACCGATGACACCCCTCGTGGAGCGACTTAACGCCGCGACTGTCGGTCAATCAGTCGAACCGAACTCATCCGCGGGTTCAGGATCAGCGTGGCGAAGCAGTTCACTCATTCGGTGTTGCAGATGCGCCGTCCAACCGCTCGCCTCGACATATGAGCGGAGACGCTCTTCGCAGCCGTCTGTCCGTGGCCATGAAAAAGTCCCCACTGGTGGCCAAGTCGAGGTCCCCACTGGTGGCCAGATAGAAGTCCCCACCCTTCGCGTCGTGTCGTAACCGACGGAGGGCCCTGCGTGGTGACGGTGGCGGTGCCAACCAGACCATCGAGCACCACGCAGGGGCTTCCATTGAAGAACGCGAAGGAACGAATGGACGTGATTGCCGCCTACCGAGACGTAGGCACTTATCGAGGGGCGGCCGCGATGTGCGGCACCACCCACAAGACCGTCAGGCGGATCATCGAGGCCCACGAGGCCGCCACCAATGGCGTGGCGGCGGTGACGCCGGCGCGGCCGCGGAACTATGACCAGGTCGCCGAGCTGGTTGCGGCCGGTGTGAAGAAGACCGAGGGCCGGATCAGCGCGAAGCGGCTGCTGCCGGCCGCGCGGGCCGCGGGCTATGCGGGGTCGGACCGCAACTTCCGGCGCCTGGTCGCCGAAGCGAAACGAGCCTGGCGCCACGACCGGGCGCGGGCCGGTGGCCGGCGTCCGGCGATCTGGTCGCCCGGTGAGGTGCTGGCCATCGACTGGGGCGAGGAGATCGTGGCCGGCCGCAAGGTCCACGTGTTCTGTGCCGTGCTCGCGTGGTCGCGGTTCCGGTTCGTCCGCTTCGCTTCTGACGAGACACAGGCGGCCACCCTGGCGATGCTCGCGGAGTGCTTCGAGGTCCTCGGCGGCGTCCCGAAGGTGGTGCTCGCCGACCGGATGGGCTGCCTGAAGGGCGGGGTCGTGGCGAACGTCGTCGTCCCCGCCCCGGACTATGTCCGGTTCGCCACCCACTACCGGTTCCGACCCGACTTCTGCCATGCCGCGGACCCGGAGTCCAAGGGGATCGTGGAGAACCTGGTCGGCTACGCCAAGGACGACCTCCTGGTCCCGCTCGAGCTCGAGGCCGACCCGTGGGCCGAGGGCATCGCGGGGCTCAACGCCCGGGCCGCGGCGTGGTGTGCGGAGGTCAACGGCCGTCGGCACAGCGAGATTCATGCCGTGCCGGCGATGAGGCTGCATGGTGAGGACGGCGGTGGCGGCGAGGTCGAGCTGCTCGGCGAGTTGCCCTCACTGCGACTCGAGGTCGGCCCGAAGCCGACCACGAGGAAGGTCGACAAGCTGTCTTGCATCCGGTTCGGATCGGCCCGCTACTCGGTCCCGAATCAGCTCATCGGCACGACCGTGACCGTGCTGGTCGATGAGCGCGACCGGGTGCTGCGGGTGATCGAGCCGATCACCGGCGAGGTCCACGCCGAGCACGAGCTGGTGGCACCGGGTGAGACCAGCATCGTCGACGCCCACTACGACCGGCCGCGTCCCGACCACCCGCGCCGGGGCGCGCGGCCCAGGACGCCGGCCGAGCGGGAGTTCCTCGCACTGGGACCGGTCGCCGAGCAGTTCCTCACCGGTGCCGCCGCCGCGGGGGTCACCAAGCTGGGCACCGAGATCGCCGAGGTCCTCACCCTGCACGCCGCGCACGGCACC
>NZ_QXGH01000062.1 GCF_003515065.1 Nocardioides immobilis | reverse complement strand
GTGCCTTTCCGCTGGGGCTTCTTGGACTGTCGCAAGAACAAGAATCCCAAGCAGGACGGGCACTTCCGTGCTTTCAGCCCAGGTGTCGCCGGGTCACCGACGAAATGCCGAGGCTAGGGCGTGTCTCCTAAAGATCGGCGGTGCGGCCGGGATTGTTTGACCCATGTCGCGTTCTGCCGTGTTGAACGATGCCCAGTGGGCCCGGATCGAGCCGTTGATGCCATCCTCGGAGGGGCGGCGGGGCCGTCCGTTTCGGGATCATCGTCAAGTGGTCGAGGCGATCATCTATCGGCTGCGGACCGGGGTGGCCTGGCGGGACCTGCCCGAGGCGTTCGGGCCGTGGCAGACGGTGTGGAAGCGCCACGAGCGGTTCAGCACAGACGGCACGTGGGACAAGATCCACGCCCGGCTGGTTGCCGAGGCAGACGCTGCGGGCGAAGTCGACTGGAAGGTGTCGGTGGACTCGACGATCAACCGCGCTCATCAGCATGCCACCACGCTGAGCCGTCTCGAGGCGCCAGCCGGTCGCCGTGCCAAGGCCACCACAGGGGGCTGAGTCGAACTACAAGGACCTGCGTGCGGAGCCTCCCGATCACGCGCTGGGCCGCTCGCGCGGCGGGATGTCGACCAAGATCCACCAGCTCGTCGACGGCAACGGACGCCCACTGGTCGTGGCGCTGAGCCCGGGCCAGGCCGGCGATTCGCCGATGCTTCAACCGCTGCTGGCCCACCTGGCCGTGCACCGACTCGGACCCGGTCGCCCGCGGACCCGCCCTGACGCGCTGCTCGGCGACAAGGCCTACTCCTCGCGCGCCATCCGGACGCTGTTGCGTGCCAAGCGGGTCAAGGCCGTGATCCCACAGCCCTCCGACCAGATCGCCCACCGCAAACGCCGCGGCTCAGCAGGCGGCCGACCGCCGGCGTTCGACTCCACGATCTACAAAGGTCGCAACGTGATCGAGCGGTCCTTCAACGATCACAAGCAGTGGCGTGGCCTGGCCACTCGCTACGACAAGCTCGCCGCCGTCTACCGCGGCGGTGTCGTCCTCCGCGCCATCACGATCTGGCTTCGCGAATAGGGGCGCATCGCCCATCGTGATCATGGTCGGCCCGCTCAACTGGTGGCTCCAGCTACGAGCCCGCGACCGGTCACCTGGTGGGTGCTCGCGGACCAGCGCGCGGCCGCGCAGTGATGGCGACCTCGCAGCACAGCACAATGGAGAAGGCGACCCTCGATGCAAAACAGCTTCGCTGCCTGGCTCAAGAACATCAGGCTGGGCTACGACCTCGGAACCCACGTCCTCGCGCACGCCCGCCGAGTCCGGATGGGACTGTCGTCGAGCAAGGGGACGTGCGGCGAGCGTTCGAGCGCCTGGCACCCGCGGATCCGTCAGTCGATGGGTCGGTCGGGTCGTGCTTCGACAACGCCGCCGCCGAGGCGTTCTTAGCTCGCTGGAGTGGGAGTCCCTCACGCAACCAGTTCGCCACCACCCGCAGGCCCAGGCCGTCGTGCTACGACTCACTCCGTCCGCGGTCGCCGCCCGGTTAGGTTTGCGCTGTGACGACCGCG
This sequence comes from Nocardioides immobilis, assembly GCF_003515065.1. Classification (GTDB taxonomy): domain Bacteria; phylum Actinomycetota; class Actinomycetes; order Propionibacteriales; family Nocardioidaceae; genus Nocardioides; species Nocardioides immobilis. The sequence goes on along the minus strand of NZ_QXGH01000062.1, from coordinate 6,975 downwards.
AGCATCGCCGATGACTTGCGTCCTGGGCACATCCTCGCTCCGACCGAACTAGCAGGTGCTCGATGCCGTTGGCTGTCAGGTATCGCGAGCGAAGCGATCACGCCGTTGCGCGTAACACGATTGACGCAATGGTTTACGCCCGCGACACCCATGGGTCGGCATGCGCAGCGATTATTTGTCGCGTGATCAATATTGCGCCCAGCGGCGGGGCTCCCGTGTCGCAAGCCCCTCCTAGTGCTCGGGATGCGGATCAATCGGATGCTCGCCGGGACTTCTCCCTTCGCTCTGTCTTTGGTGTCGCCTTTGCCTTCATCTCACCGATCATCGCTCTCTACGCGATCTTCAACCTCGGTGTTCTCACGGCCGGTCCCTCGTTCTGGTGGGCATTCCCCGTGGTTCTGGCTGGGCAGACCCTTGTAGCGCTCGTCTTCGGCGAGCTCTCCAGCCGGTGGCCCGAAGAGGGCGGTGTCTTCGCGTGGGCACGTCGTCTCGGAGGAGGCGGAGTCGGCTGGGTTGCTGGTTGGGGCTACTCGTGGACGCTAGTGTGCCTGAACGCGGCAGCGGCGTTCGCGGCGAGCTCGTTCGCGATCGAGCTACTTGGACTCGACAGTTCCTCGAATGTCGTCCGGCTTGCCCTCGCTGCGGGCTTCATCGTGCTGGCCACGCTGGTGAATTGCTTCGATCGACGCCTGCTGAAAGCGTTCATCGCGGTTTCGATCAGCTGCGAGGTCATCGGCAGCCTGTATGTCGGCACCGTCCTTCTCGTCTTCCACCGGAACAACGACTTCTCCAGCCTCGTCTCCGGATTCAGTGACGGCGGATCCTCCTTCCTGACAGGTCCGTTCCTCGCAGCCGTGGCCTTGGCGGGGTGGGCACTGATCGGCTTCGAGAGCGCAGCCGACCTCGCGGCCGAGGTGCGCGATCCCGAGCGCAGCGTGCCGCTTGCGCAGATCGCGTCGCTCGTCCTCGTCGCTGCGACCGTCATGTACGCCTGCGCGGGCCTGATCCTGGCCGTGCCGGACTGGGGCGCGGTCACATCCGGTGACGTCGGCGACGCGATCATGGACACCATCTCCGCGGAGATGGGCGCATCTCTGGTCACGCCCATCATGGTCGTGGTGTGCATCGGCTTCCTGGCCGGCATCGCCGCCGTGAGCGCCGCGCTGTCCCGCTCGGTCCACGCCATGGCCACCCATCGAGCACTCCCGGGTGCGGAGTGGCTCTCGCGGCACTCCGTGCGCGACGAACTGCCGCGCAACGCGCTCGTCCTGACCTCGGTACTGACCGTCGCGCTGTTGATCTTCTCGGTCTGGGCTGGCTTCTACGACGTCATGATCTCGATGTCGACCGGCGGCTTCTACATCGCCTTCCTCATCCCCGTGCTGGCCTTGCTCTGGCACCGCTCGCGCGGATTGTGGCAACCGGGGGTATTCCGGCTTGGCCGTGCAAGTCTGGCCGTCAACGTAGCCGCCGCGATCTGGTTGACGTTCGAGGTCATCAACATCTCCTGGCCACGCGACATCGGACTGGCCTGGTACGTCGAATGGGGCTGCCTGCTGATGTACGGCGTGCTCGGAGTCCTGGGCGCCATCGTGTACCTGAGCACAACGCGCGGCGATGTCAGCACCGACGCCGCGGCAACTCCGCAGCAGGCAAACAATGACTGAGACGGGCGCCAAGAAATCCGATGTCGCCCTGGTCTGCATCGACGTGCAACGCGACTTCGTTCCCCCGCCGACGGCGGACGGCTCCGAAGCCGAGCCGGTCCAACGTATCCGCGAGCTCGTCGCCACTGCTCGGGAAAATGATGTCCCGGTGATCTTCGTGCGGGAGCTCCACAACCCCAGCCTCGTCGACCTCGGTCGCGAGGTCGACGGGGTCGAGGGACTCCATTGCATCGAAGGCACGACGGGAGCGGATTTCGTCGAAGGCTTCGGGCCTCGTCCGGACGAGTACCAAATCCGCAAACGGCGCTACTCGGCCTTCTTCGGAACCGACCTCGACATCGTCCTGCGCGGCTACGGAGTGAACACGATCGTGCTGACTGGTGGGCTGACCGACGTATGTGTCCACTACACGGCGGTCGACGCCCACCAGCACGACTACCACGTCCGCGTGGTGGAAGACGCAGTGTTCGCATCCTCGCCACCGGCGCACGAGGCCGCGCTCGCCGCCATGAAGTACCTACAGATCAACGCCGTCCTCGACAGCGACGATGCGGGGGCACTCATCCGCGCTCGGGCCACGGGCACCCAGCCCGCGATCGCAGCGGCGACGCCCGTGTGACCTCGGGCCGCGGCGGCGAGCCGAGCGTTGTTGCTCTGTCAGAGCGAACTTGGTACCTCTGCTGCCGCGGTCACGGTCTCAGGCAGCATGTCAGTCGCCACCAGCTCGGCCTGCTCGACCACGACACGCAATGCACCGCCTTCGTAGCCAAGAATCCGAAGTGCGCTCGCCTGCAGTGCTGCTTCGATCAAGGCGCGATCGGTCACCGGCCGATCCTCTCGAATCGAAATCACGCTCTCGACCAGGCCGAAGACGGCATCCGCGAGATAGGACCGGACCGACTCTTCCTGTGCGTGTTGCACGGTCGGGAGCGGGGACAGGTCGTCTTCTTCGATGCAGGCATCGATCAGCCGGCGGTACAGCATCTGCAACCGCGCGCGGTCCGCGCGGAACGAGGCGAAGCGTTTCTGGCGCACTTCTGGCAGCAGGAAGAGCGAGCCGACGTTGTGCTCAGCGCTGCTCAACTCGTGCACGTCGCACCGGACGAGCGCGGCGAGCCGCACGGCAGCTCGGACGTCGTCGCGGCCCGCGAGGGCTTCGCCGTACTCCAGTGGGCGTTGGATGATCCGCCGCAACAGCTCGGCGAGGATGTCTTCCTTCGACCCGAAGTGGTAGTAGATCGACGGCTGGGTGACCCCGACACGATCGGCGATGGCCCGCGTGGTCGTCGCAGCGTATCCCTGGTCGATGAACAGCGCCGCCGCCGCGTCGAGGATCTGATCGGTCGGGCTCAAGTCCGGTCGGCCCGAGTTGCGCGCCCTCGGCCGACCCGGTCCTTGACGTCCGTGGGGGCGAGAGGCGGGCACGAAACGCATTCTGTCACCCGGGGGGGTGGGCGGCCGTCGGCCCCCGAACCGATGCAACGGCGGTGCGGGCTGGTCCGCTCGTAGGCGACCGTGGCCGTAACAAGGACTTAACGCACTGAACGTGGCCGGCAGGCGGCAAGGACCTTAATATTGATCGTTCGATCAAAACCTGACTAGCGCGGAGATACTCATGACCGGCATCGACACAGGGACGGCCACCACGGCGGGGGCTCGCGCCCACGCCCGAGCGCAAGAGGGCACTGTGGTTCTCGATGCCCCGACAGTCCCGGCGGCAGACGCAAAAGCCATTTCGGCGTCGGTCGCGGCCGAGGACGTCGTCTGGGCGGAGCGCATGACAGGCGGCAGCTACGGGCATCGGGTCCTCGCCCCGGGCACGCACGTGCGGCTGACCGACGTCGACGGAAACGCCTGCGCCTCAGTGCTCGCCTACCATGCCGACATGCCGTGGGAACGCCTCAATGTGGCCGACACGGTGAAGGTCCAGTGGCAGGTGTACTCCGCGCGCGGCCAGCTCCTTCTATCCGACCAGGGTCGCGTTCTGGCCTCGATCGTCGAGGACACCTCTGGCCACCACGACAGCATCTACGGCGCCTCCGTCCAGGCCCGCAACGAGGAACGATACGGGGATGGCTCACCCGAAGGCCCAACACCCGCGGGTCGCGAACTCCTGGTGCTCGCTGCGTCGAAGAACGGTCTCGGGCGGCGTGACCTGCCGTCGTCTCTCACCTTCTTCCAGGGCGTTCGCATCGACGAGTCTGGGCGTCCGCAATGGCTGGGCTCGACCGGTGCCGGCGCGAGCATCACGTTTCGCGCCGAGATGCCGCTCGTCCTGCTGCTCGCGAACGCCGCACACCCGCTGGACCCGCGAGCCGAGTACGTGTGCACCTCGCTGGACGTCCTCGCCTGGCGCGGAGCGCCCACACAACCCACCGACCAGCTGTGGAGTGCGAGCCCCGAGGGTCGGCGCGCCTTCGAGAACACCGCAGACCACCTGAAGGGACGCACCCGATGAGCATCTCGACTGACATCAACCTTGGCCCCGAACTCGACCGAGAGACGGTGGCCGCGCGTGCTCCCTGGTCACGCGCCCTGGAGGCAGGGCAACTCCTCACCATCGTTGACCTCGACGGCAACCAGGCCGTCGACTTCCTGGCCTACGACTGGCGCGACACCGCTCGTGCCTACTCCGCACAGACCACTCTTCAGGCACAGGCGTCGGTCTTTCTTACGACCGGCAGCGTCCTGCGCGACAACGAGGGCGACCCGTTGCTCACTGTCATCCGGGACGAAGTCGGCCGCCACGACACCCTCGGCGGCGCGTGCTCGAAGGAGTCCAACACCCTCCGCTACGGCCACCACACCTGGGGACAACACGCGTGCGCAGAGAACTTCTTACGAGAACTCTCGCGATACGGACTCAGCAAGCGCGACCACGTCCCGAACATCAACTGGTACATGAACGTACCCGTCGACCCCGACGGCGCCCTCGGCATCGTGGACGGCATCTCGGCGCCCGGCCTCGCCCTCACACTGCGCGCCGAGAAGGACGTACTCGTCGTGGTGTCGAACTGCCCGCAGGTCAACAACCCCTGCAACGGCTTCAACCCCAGCCGCGCCGAAATGATCATCAACGCTGGACCCGCCCAGTGAACACATCACGTGTCGCCGCTGCCTACGCAGCGATCGCAGCCGCAGATCGCCCCGAAGTATGGATCGACCTGCGCCCTCAACCCAGCGTCGAAGCCGAGCACAAGCGACACCTGGCCGCAGACGGTCCGCTGTCCGGTCTGCTCGTCGCTGTGAAGAACAACATCGACGTCGAGGGCTTTCCAACCACAGCGGCCTGCCCGGCCTACGCGACCACACCCGCAGCGGCCGATGCGCGAGCAGTGGCGCGGCTGAAAAGTGCTGGCGCCACCGTTCTCGGAACGACCAACCTCGACCAGTTCGCCACCGGCCTGGTCGGGCAGCGCAGTCCCTACGGCGGCGTCCGCGACGCCCGTCGGATCACCCATATCTCGGGCGGCTCGAGCTCTGGGTCCGCCGTCGCCGTCGCACTCGGGCTGGTCGACATCGCCGTCGGAACCGACACCGCGGGATCCGGCCGCGTGCCCGCCGCGTTCCAAGGCGTCTGGGGCATAAAGCCGACCCTCGGCGTGGTGTCAACCGAAGGCGTCGTGCCAGCCTGTCGATCCTTCGACGCGGTGACGATCCTCGCCCGTGACCCGGCAACAGCAGCCAAAGCCATGGGCGCCATCGCGGGCGGCCCGGACACGAGGCCGTGGCCCGCCGACACCCCGCTCGCCGCCCCAACTAACGCCCGCGTTGCCATCCCCGACGTACTCGAAGGCATGGCACCGGGATGGAGCGAGGCCTTCCACGCAGCCGCGGATCGACTTCGCGATGCGGGCTGCGTCGTCGAAGCCGTACCGTTGGAGACGTTCCTGGCTGCAGCCCGTCTTCTGTACGACGGCGCACTCGTTGCCGAGCGGCACGCCGCAGTAGGTGCATTCGTCGACTCGCACCCAGAGCAGGTCGACCCCACGGTCGGCCCGATCATCACCCGGGCTGGCCAGATCTCGGCAAGCGACTTCGTCCGCGACCGCGCCAAGCTCGAAGCACTGCGAACGACCTCGCTCGCCCTGCTCGACGGCTTCGACGCACTGCTGGTCCCCACAGCCCCCGGGCATCCCACCCGCGCTGAGGTCGAGGCGGAGCCTGTCGCCGTCAACTCATGGCTGGGAACATGGACCAACTTCGGCAACCTGTTCGACATGTGCGCCGTGGCGGCACCCGCCGGGACCATCGACGAAGGAGCCGCTGGGGTAGCACAGTTCGGCGTTACCGTCCTGGCTCTGGCGTTCCACGATGCCGTCGCCCTCGACATCGCAGAGCGCGTGGCTGTCGTAACCGAGCCCGTCGTCTACCCCGGTGCGACTCTTGGCCTTTCAAGGCCGAGTAGCCCGTGGCCGGTGACAGCTGGTGCACGCTCTACACGCTTGCTCGTTGTTGGCGCCCATCTCCGTGGACAACCACTGGAACACGAGCTCACCTCACGAGGCGCGCGCTGGGTCGGGACAACACGGACTGCGGCGGCTTACCGGCTCTTCGCCTTGGATACGACCACGCCGGCCAAGCCAGGCATGGTTCGCGTAGCGCCGGAGCGTGGAGGTGCCAGCATCGAGGGTGACCTGTGGGAGCTCTCGCCGGCCGCGCTCGGCGGTTTCCTCGCCGAGCTGCCCGCGCCCATGAACCTCGGCTCGATCGAGCTGGCAGACGGTAGCTGGGCGACCGGCTTTGGGTGCTCTGAGCACATCGCAACCTCCGGACCCGACATCACCGCACACGGAGGTTGGCGCGCCTACCTGACTAGCAACGGCCGGTAGCCGAGGAGAAGTCGGGTCTCTCAGGGCGTGTGTCAAAGTGCGCCGCCCCGTCCCGGTTTGTTCGTGAATTGCGACGACTTCGCGCAGGATCTTCGGGTGGAGCACCTTCGATCACGGCCGCCTCGTCCAGTTTCCCGCGTGAGGTCGGCAGACATGGCAGCATCTCAACAGTTGTTGTAGAGACGCAGCCAGGTTTGGAATTCTGAGGGGCTCACAAAACTAAGGCTGCACCCACCCGGTGCGGCAGCAGGTGCCCTCGCTGCCCAACCGCTCGCTCATGCCCACCCTGACCACCGCGCTCAGCAAACCCCGCGACTCAGAACCCGATCATCGGATAGAGGCCTATTGAGAGACACGCCCTAGCCTCGGCATTTCGTCGGTGACCCGGCGACACCTGGGCTGAAAGCACGGAAGTGCCCGTCCTGCTTGGGATTCTTGTTCTTGCGACAGTCCAAGAAGCCCCAGCGGAAAGGCAC
>NZ_QXGH01000014.1 GCF_003515065.1 Nocardioides immobilis | reverse complement strand
GCCCTTGCGGGAGCGGCAACCAGTACCGCAGATGCCACGGCGTCAAGCGCCGCGGTGGGTCGAGCATCGTTCTCGGCGGGCCTGATTAGAGAATCGGCTGGGTGTCTTAAGAACTTGTCACCAAGTTCACGAGGGTGCGACCGCCCGGCGGCTGGATCGAGAACGTCGAGGGCGGGAGGGGGATCCGCCGGAAGGCCGTGGCGACGACGTCGTCGGTGACCGCCGGTGCGCCGCCCTCAGATCGGCACCAGTAGGAGTGCGCGGAGACGTCCCCGTTGGGGAGCACAAACCACGAGTGCATCTGGAACGTCCCGTCGGGACAGATCCGATTGCCCGAGCACACCTCTTCGCACGCTGGCTCCTGGTGGTAAGTGCCCAGTTGAGCGGATGCGTTCACATTGCCGCCAGATTGGGTGCCGTGGTTCTCCTGTTGCACTTGCACGGTGAGGGCGTCATCGCCCGCGTCAACGACTGGGTCGTCAGCGGCGTTGGCGCGGGAGACTGGAAGCACGAGAAAGGCTGCACTGGCGACTGCTATTAGCCGGCTCATGGCGAGTCCAAGAATGTCGTCCGCCACGCGCCGCTCTCGTACTCGAGGCCGAAGAAGAAGTCGATCTCTCCAGCACGAACGATCTGATTTAGGTCACCAGCACCAACTGTTCGTGAGCGCTCAAGCTTGACCCGCGTCGACATGTTCCAGGCGCCACTGGGGGTACGCCCCGGAGTCGATTCGATGACCGTGAACCTGCCACCGATGATGCGTCCGCCTCGGCCATACACACGAACGATCGACTTGATTGCGCCTCTGCATCCAGCGCAGGTCGGATTGGAGACCGCCTTCAGCAGCTCGACATCACCAGTGTGGCGAGCGAAGTTGACGACCTCCCAGTAGTACTCGACGAACGCCTCGGCGCCAGCCTTCGTCTCAGGCTCCGCCTCAGCCGGCAGCGTCGGCTCGACCGGCCCGGTGTCGGTCGTGGTCGGCTCGGTGGGCGAGCTCGAGTGCGGCGGGATCGGTTCGCCGGTGGGCTCGATCGGATCCGCAGGGTCCCCGTCTTCGCAACCAGCGACACCGAAGGTGAGCAGCAGCGCGGCAACACCGACCGCGGCGCGCGACCTGTACGACGACCTCATGCAGGCCTCCCGAGAGTACGAACTGCCGCCCAGACCCAGAGCGGCGCACTGAAAGTACCGTGGCGCCGCCGGATGGCGACACCCTCTGTCCGCCGCCTGGGGAAGAACCGCAGTGCGGTACGCCACCTCGCGACCGTCGGCGCGAGACGGCTTCATCGCCGCGGCGACGGGGCCGACGGCCGATCCTGTCTGCGAGAGGCCAGCCGATCCGTGATCCGGCATTGACCGATCCGCATTGGCGGTGCACCCCGCCAGCACCGCCGAGAGAAGCGCAGCGAGGCCCGCCGCCGACCGCACCCGTTGTGTCGGCGTCATTGCCGTGTGGCGATCTGCGTGACGATCGATGCTTCGGCGACCCGAGTCACCTCGAACTCGAGAGCCAGCGGACCCCGCCCCCTCACGGCAACGGCGGCGGCGACCGTCGCAGAGTCCACGGTGTGCTGGATGACCCGCGCTCCCAGAATCGTCCATCGGGCGCCGCCGATGAAGCGCGCACAGCTGCGGCATTCCTCCCCGGCGAGTGCGCGAAGGATCGGTCGGTCGCCGGTCGCCAACCCCTCGTTCCGCGCAGCGATCCAGGATCGAACAGCCGCCACGGCCCGCACTTCTCGGCCCTTGGCCGCAGGTGTTCCCGCCGGCGGACTCGGTTGCGGCGGGGCCGGGTCGCTGGCCAGCTCGACCGCCAGCACCCGGTCCTGGTGTGCATTGCATCCGGACAGCAAGCCGGCGAGCAGCAGCGCTGCGGAGCCGATCGCCGAGCGGGCAGGAAAGGACGATTTCACGCAGGCCTCCCGAGAGAACGAGTCGCCGCGACCCACGGCGGCGCGGTGAAAGTACCTCGCTGCCACCTGCCCCCGGCACCCCCGCGGCCCTTGCCTGTGGATAACCGGCTCTCCTGACCGATCCGTGGGTGGATTGCGGGTAGTTGGGGGGCGCCGCTGACGCGTCCGCTCCACTTCCTCGGGCGTAGGGGTCACTCCCTCGGGGCTGTGACCGGTCATAGCGCTGGGGGAGCACCCGCATCGCCGGGGCAGTCGCGCCGCCGGGATTCGCCAAGGAGGCGACCGCCGTACGGCGTCACCGAGCGGCGCGCTTGCCGCCCTTCGGGACGCTGGGGTCCCGCCGCGGCTTCGGTGCGGGAGCGCTGGTCAACCCCAGCGCCCGCGCGAACCGCGCGACGAGCATGAAGCCGAGGAAGAGGCAGGCGACGGCGCCGACGGCTGCGATCGCGAGGAACCACCACGCCGAGGGCTCGTCGTCGTGGCGCGCGGCCGAGCCGAAGTCGATCGCCGCGTAGACCAGGTAGCCCCATGCGACCACGCACAGCGTGATGCCGACGGCCAGGACGAGCAGCACGGGGCGGAACCCCCGTTTCTGGCGGTCACCCGCGCGCTTGCCGCTGCTCACGGCGGTCATTGTGTCCGATCCGCCAAGGCTGCGAGGGCAGGACCCGCAATCCCGATCCGAGGCGGCGGCGGTCCCCACGTCCCGCGGCCGCCCCGGGTCGGAGATTCGCTTCGACACTACGCCTTGTCAGCGTCGGGGTCATCCGTCGCGAGGACGATCTACTTGGGCGACACCGTGTAGTTGACGACGATCCCGTTCGTGTCGGTGACGGCCAGCACCACGGTCCACGAAGCGCTCGTGTACTGCCCGCCGATCGAGGAGCCGTTGTCGGCCTTCGGGGTCACGGTCTCCAGGCCGGCGTCGACGAGCTTGGCCTCCGCCTCGTCGTACGCCGCTGACTTGTCGCCGCCCGCCTCGCCGACCTTGATGGTGGCGTTCCACGTCTGCGGGTTCTTCGTGAAGGTGCCGGCGAGGATCTCGCCGTCCACGACGGGGACCTCGTCGGTCGGGAAGTCCTTCGGCAGCTTGCCGGTGCTGACCCCACCGTCGGTCCCCTCGATCTCGATGTTCGAGGGATCGTCGAGGTCTGCGCTGATGCCCTCGCTCGCGAGGGCTTCCTCCGCCCGGTCCTTGGCCGCGTCCTCCGCGAGGCCGCAGCCGACCGCGGCGACGGATAGGAGCAGCGCCGTCGGTACGGCGACGAGCAGGCGAGTACGACGGAGCTGGTGCATGACGGCCTCCGGGCTGTGCAGGGTTCGATCAGGGGGTGGGTCGGGCGGCCCCGAGGCCTGGTCCCAAGGTAGTGATCAGAGGCTTCCCGCGGATCACCCGATCGAACGAGTCGGAGGTCTTCTGAGACGGTCGTGAGACTGGCTGCCGCGAAGTCAGCGGGCCGGCCGGACGACGTACGCGACCAGGATCGTGCCTTCCTCCTGGCCGTACGCCACGACGTCGACGTGAAAGGCGTCGCTGTCGAATCCGCCGACGACCGCCTTGCCGTAGGTCTCGCCGTCGATCGTGGTCACGCCCTCGGTGAAGCCGGCGCCGCGAAGGGCTCGGGCCGCCTGCTTGTACGTCGCCTCCTCGCACACGATCTCGTCCCAGCAGCCGACAGCGATGGTGACGTCCCAGCCACCGCTCTCCTCGTCGCCGGTGGCGGAGGTGATCCGGCCGGAGAGGAGCGGGATCTCCTTCTCGGGGAAGCCGGCGGGAAGGGCGAGGCTCTCGCCTTCCACGTCCTCGCCCCGGTCGGGTTTGCTTCCGGTCACCGGATCGCCGACCTCGTCACCGAATCCGACCAGTCCTGCGCCTTCCGCGCTCCTGCCGGCGCTGGTCTCGCCCGAGCTCGTCGGCTCTGAGCCGGCGTCGTCGCCACAAGCGGCGAGGCCGATCATCTCGATCATCCCCGAGGTCGAGATTCGCCCGGCGACACGCCCGCCGCTTCGACGTACTTCTGGAGGCCAAGGACGCTCTGACCTGCGCAAACGTGGCCCAGGCAACATTCTTTCCAGCAGATCCCGGCCACCGCTTGCACCCCTAGTGGTGGAGGCGTAAGGTCACCACTACATCTAGTAGTTACAAGGATGTAGTTCTCCACAGGCCCGTTCACAGGACCGGGGGAGAAGTGCACAGCTAGAGCCCGGTTATTCACAGGGGAAGCGGCCCGACCAAGGGTCTACTTCGCCATGCCTACACGCCGAGCTTGTCGAGCGCCAGGAAGGGGGGATCGTCCGATGCACTGCCCGTACTGCAAGCACGTGGACACCAAGGTCCTCGACTCCCGGGTGTCCGACGACGGCTGCTCGATCCGCCGGCGCCGGGTCTGCCAGGACTGCGAGAAGCGGTTCACCACGGTCGAGCTGATGCAGCTGACGGTGCTCAAGCGCTCCGGCGCGACCGAGCCGTTCAACCGCGAGAAGGCCGTCGCCGGCGTCCGCAAGGCGTGCAACGGCCGCCCGGTCAGCGAGGACGACCTCGCCCGGCTCGGCCAGGAGGTCGAGGACCAGCTCCGGCTGGCCGGCAGCCCCGAGATCGCCGCCCACGAGGTGGGCCTGGCGATCCTCCCGTCCCTGCGCCGCCTCGACGAGGTGGCCTACCTCCGCTTCGCGTCCGTCTACCGGAGCTTCGAGTCCGCGGCCGATTTCGAGAACGAGATCGCCCTGCTGCGGATGGAACGCGCCAACGCGGTTGTTGAAAAAGAGACGGCCGCCGCAGCCCCTTCGGGCTGACCCAGACCGCCCTGGCAGGGAGTGGGGAAGCTGCCTGCCAGGGCACCAATCTCAGGCATCGATGTCGGTGCCACGAGTCACAGTAGTAACAGCAGTAGCACTGGAAACCGACCCAGCCAGGGGGAGCAAGACAGTTATGACCGAGACGGCCAACTCCGCAGCGACGAGCAAGACGGGCAAGGCCCGCAAGGGCCTCACGATCGAGCGCGTCTTCAGCACCGAGGGCGTTCACCCCTACCACGAGATCAACTGGGAGCGGCGCGACGTCGTCCAGCAGAACTGGAAGACCGGCGAGACCGTCTTCGAGCAGCGCGGTGTGGAGTTCCCCGACTTCTGGTCGGTCAACGCGAGCACCATCGTCACGACGAAGTACTTCCGTGGCGCCGTCGGCACCCCCGAGCGTGAGACCGGCCTCAAGCAGCTCGTCGATCGGGTCGTGAAGACCTACACCAAGGCCGGCGCCGAGCACGGCTACTTCGCGACCCCCAAGGACGCGGAGACCTTCGAGCACGAGCTCACCTGGCTGCTCGTGCACCAGTACTTCTCGTTCAACTCCCCGGTCTGGTTCAACGTCGGCACCCAGTCGCCGCAGCAGGTCTCGGCCTGCTTCATCCTCTCCGTCGACGACTCGATGGACTCGATCCTGAACTGGTACAAGGAAGAGGGCTTCATCTTCAAGGGCGGCTCCGGTGCCGGCCTGAACCTCTCCCGGATCCGGTCGTCCAAGGAGCTGCTCAGCAGCGGCGGTACGGCGTCCGGCCCGGTCTCGTTCATGCGCGGTGCCGACGCGTCCGCCGGCACCATCAAGTCCGGTGGCGCCACCCGCCGCGCGGCCAAGATGGTCGTGCTCGACGTCGACCACCCCGACATCGAGGAGTTCGTCGAGACCAAGTGGCGCGAGGAGGACAAGATCCGCGCCCTGCGTGACGCCGGCTTCGACATGGACCTCGGCGGCAAGGACATCACGTCCGTGCAGTACCAGAACGCCAACAACTCGGTCCGCGTCACCGACGAGTTCATGCGCGCGGTCGAGGAGGGCTCCGAGTTCGGCCTCCGCGGCCGAAAGACCGGCGAGGTCATCGAGACCGTCGACGCCCGCTCGCTGTTCCGCAAGATCAGCGAGGCCGCGTGGGCCTGCGCCGACCCCGGCCTCCAGTACGACGACACGATCAACGACTGGCACACCAACCCGGAGACGGGGCGGATCACCGCGTCGAACCCGTGCTCGGAGTACATGTCGCTCGACAACTCGTCCTGCAACCTGGCGTCGCTCAACCTGCTCAAGTTCCTCAAGGAAGACGACACCTTCGACGCCCCGCTGTTCGCGCAGGCGGTCGAGCTGATCATCACCGCGATGGACATCTCGATCTGCTTCGCGGACTTCCCGACCGACCCGATCGGCGAGACCACGCGGGACTACCGCCAGCTCGGCATCGGCTACGCCAACCTCGGCGCGCTGCTGATGGCGATGGGTCTGGGCTACGACTCCGACGGCGGTCGCGCGATGGCGGCCACGATCACGAGCCTGATGACCGGCACGTCGTACCGTCGCTCGGCGGAGCTCGCCGCCATCGTCGGCCCGTACGCCGGCTACGCCCGCAACGCTGAGGCGCACAAGCGAGTGATGCGCAAGCACCGCTCGGCCAACGACGAGGTGCGTACCCTGCACATCGCTGACGCCCAGGTGCACAAGCTGGCGACGGAGGAGTGGGCCAAGGTCATCGAGCTCGGCGAGGCCAACGGCTTCCGCAACGCGCAGGCCTCGGTGCTCGCGCCGACCGGCACGATCGGCTTCATGATGGACTGCGACACGACCGGCATCGAGCCGGACTTCTCGCTGGTCAAGTTCAAGAAGCTCGTCGGTGGCGGCTCGATGCAGATCGTCAACCAGACGATCCCGCGGGCCCTGAAGAAGATGGGCTACGACGAGGAGAAGATCGAGGCGATCGTCGCCTACATCGCCGAGCACGGTCACGTGGTCGACGCGCCTGGCCTGAAGACCGAGCACTACGAGGTCTTCGACACGGCGATGGGGGAGCGGTCCCTCAAGCCGATGGGCCACGTCAAGATGATGGCGGCCTGCCAGCCGTTCCTCTCCGGTGCGATCTCGAAGACGGTCAACCTGCCGGAGTCGGCGACGGTCGAGGAGATCGAGGACATCTATCTCCAGTCGTGGAAGCTCGGCCTCAAGGCCACCGCGATCTACCGCGACAATTGCAAGGTCGGCCAGCCGCTGTCCGACGGTGGCGGCAAGGCCAAGAAGGACGCCGCCGACGCTCTCGAGGCGGCCTCCGCGGTCGTCGAGAAGGTCATCGAGAAGGTCGTCTACGCCCCGACCCGCAAGCGCCTCCCGAAGTCGCGCGCCTCGCGCACGACGTCGTTCACCGTGGGCGGCGCCGAGGGCTACATGATCTCCGGCGCCCACGACGACGGCCACCTCGGCGAGATCTTCCTCAAGCTCGGCAAGCAGGGCTCGACCCTGGCCGGCGTGATGGACGCCTTCTCGATCGCGGTGTCGATCGGCCTGCAGTACGGCGTGCCCCTGGAGACCTACGTCTCGAAGTTCACCAACCTGCGCTTCGAGCCCGCCGGCCTCACCGACGACCCGGACATCCGGATGTCGCAGTCCCTCATGGACTACGTCTTCCGCCGGCTCGCGCTGGACTACCTCGACTTCGAGGCCCGCTCCGCCCTCGGCATCTACTCCGCCGAAGAGCGCCAGCGCCACCTCGAGACCGGGAGCTACGAGCCCCTCGAGGAGACCGGCTCCGCCTCCGAGCTCATCGAGACTGTGGTTGAGGTGCGAGGCGCCTCCGCTGGTCGAGGTGCGAGCGGAGGCTCCGCTGGTCGAGGTGCGAGCGAAGCGAGCCTCGAGACCAAGGAGGCGGAGGACGTCGACGAGACCGAGATCGTCATCGCCGACAAGGCGCCCGCCGCTCCGACGGCCCGCACCTCCGCCGAGCTCCTCGAGCAGATCACCGGCCACGCCGTCGACAGCCCGCTCTGCATGACCTGCGGCACCAAGATGCGCCCCGCTGGTTCCTGCTACGTGTGCGAGGGCTGCGGGAGCACTAGCGGCTGCAGCTGATCAAGCCACAAGAAGTACGCCGAAGGGCGGTCACCCAGCTGGGAGACCGCCCTTCGAGCGTTTGCCGAGGGTCTCATTCGAGACCGAGGTTCTCATCACGGCGCGGTTGCGGGCGGCGTACTCCTGCGCCCAGTAGAGGTCGCTGAGGTACGCGTCCATCTCCGCCGTACCGGCAAGGAACACCGCGAGGTCACGGTCGGGCAGGCCCAGGTTGTGGTCCAGGCCCTTGGCCTTGTAGATGTGGCGCTCGGCGATCTCCTTGCCGATGTTCCGCGAACCGGAGTGCAGCATCAGCCACACCTGGCCCTCGTCGTCCGACGTCAGCTCTAGGAAGTGATTTCCTCCGCCTAGCGAGCCCATCTGCTGCTTGGCCTTGCGCTCCCGGTCCTGCACGTCGTCGTGCAGCGCGCCGAAGCGCTCCCAGAACCGGTCCCAGCCGGCGAACCGGCCGTGGTTGAGACCGAGCCGGCGTACGTCGGGCATCGACTTGTGCGCCGAGAAGCCCACCGGGATCGCCTTCTCGACGGCCAGGCGCAGCGCGTGCAGGTCGTCGGGGAGGTCGGCCGTGGTGAGGCTGGTGCGTACCGCCTGCATGCCGCAGCCGATGTCGACGCCGACCGCCGCCGGCGACACCGCGTTGCGCATCGCCACGACCGAGCCGACCGTCGCGCCCTTGCCGAGGTGGACGTCGGGCATCACCCGGAGGCCGTGCACCCACGGCAGTCGCGAGATGTTGCGCAGCTGGTCGAGCGCCTGCTGCTCGACGTCCTCGACGCGCGCCCACATCAGGGTGTCGGCCCGGGCGCCGGGCAGGCGTACGGGCAGCGAGTCGGTCTCCATGGTGTTCATCCTCCTTCGGGCATGCGAACAAAGCACCCCTTGCAGGAGTCGAACCTGCGGCCTCCGCGTTCGTAGCGCGGCACTCTCTCCAGCTGAGCTAAAGGGGTCTGGGATCCAGCGGCGACGACCGTACGGCGACGGGGCCGCCACGCCCTAACGACTTTGGGAGCGCCGCCCGGCCGGTGGGTTCTGTCGGACCGTCGGCGCACGCTGTCCCTGATCGACATCAACGACTCGGGCCGGCTTCAGGGAAACGCAATGAAGACTTCCGAGCGCATCGACATGGGGAGGCGCCTTGTCCTGATCGACATCGAGAACGTCGTCGGGGGGCTCGTCTGCAGCGAGACGAGCGCGGATGCAGCACGTCGGGCGATCGACCGAGCGATCGGCACGGATTGCGACGACCACGTCGTGGTCGCGACGTGTCACAAGGGCTACCCGTACGTCGCGTGGTGCTGGCCGACCGCTCGTCGCCTGGTGCGGTCCGGCCGGGATGGGGCCGACCTCGAGCTCCTCGGCGTGCTCGACGAGGACGTCGCGTCACGCTTCGAGCACGTCGTCCTCGTCTCCGGAGACGGGATCTTCACCGACGCGGTCACGGAGCTGGGTCGACGTGGCGTCCAGGTCACCGTCGTCTCCCGGCGCCGCCCACTGAGCAACCGGCTACGGTTCGCGGCGGCGCGGGTCGTCCACCTCGAAGAGCCCCGCGCGGCCGCAACCAGTAGCGCGAGCTGATCGACGCAGCGCGTGACTTGTCAGTCGCAGCTGTCGCACACGCCGGTGGGCAGCAGCGCCATGTTGCAGCTCGGGCACACCTTCGCGGCCGGGGGGTTGGCCTTCGCCTTGCGGGCGGTGGACGCTGCGAGCTTGGGGGAGAGGGCGGCGCGACCGCCGTCTGCGGGGAGGTCCGCGGCGTCGGCCCAGCGGTAGCACTCCAGTCGCGACGCTGCCGCATGCTTCTCCCGCAGCATCGCGTCCTCGATCGGGTCGGCGCCGATGGCGGCCAGGACCACGTCGTACGGCGCGCCGACCATGCCGGTGTCCTTGCGGACGACCAGCGACGTCAGCGGCGGAACGCCCTCGCTGACGCATCGCTGCGCGACCAGCTCGAGGACTCCGCCGATCCAGTTCCTGACGGCGACGGTGGTGGCCACTCCGCTGCGCTCTTGGATCTCGTCGCCGAACTGGGTGTACTCGACGACGGCGCGATACTGCCCGGCGCGGTCGACCAGGATCTCGTAAGCGGTCTTGGCCCAAGTCTCGCGGTCGGTCATGTCAGCTCGTCGTCCTTCGCAGGTGCTCTGGGCGGGGCAGAAGGCCGCGCCTGAGACTTGAGGTAGGCAGCCGCCGGACGATGAGGTCCGGGGCACCACTGACCCAAGTGTGCGCCCATCAGGCCCAGACCGTGGCATCCGTCGGGCTTTGCGGAGGGTTTCGAGGCTCGGCCGCGGGCGGCCTCGCACCTCAACCACCGGCAGGGGGCAATCGCGCGTTGTCCACAGCCTGCCCGAGGTGGCTAGCGCCGCGGCTCGGCTCCGATCGAGAATCCGGCATGTCCACCACGCCACCAGAAATTCCTACTTCGAGTAGGATACGAGGCGTGGCGGGCGTCGAGAAGCACTCCATTTCTCTCCCGGCGGAGGCGTCGGAGGGGGTGCGTGCGCGCGTGGGGTCCCGCGGCTTCTCGTCGTACGTCGCCAACGCTGTCAGTCGCCAGCTCGAACGCGACGCGCTCGACGACATCATCCGGCGTACCGAGGAGAAGCACGGTCCGGCTGACGAGGCCGAGGTCGAGGCGATCCTGGCGCGGCTCGCCGAATGATCGCGGGGCCGCACAGCTTCGTGCTCGATTCGGAGGCACTGTCGGCACTCGCGTCGGACGATCCGACCATGCTGGTCTGGGCACTCGTCGCGCGGCGCACCGACTCCGCGCTCTATGCGTCCGCGGTCACGCTCGCGGAAGTGGCCGACGGAACGGCGCGGGACGCCAACGTGCGGCGGGCAGCGAAAGCTCTCCGCGTGCAGCCGGTCACCACCGAGATCGGGTACGCCGCCGGACGTCTGCGCTTCGGCGCGGCGCGATCGCGGCGCAAGCCGCGAGACCTCACGGTCGACGCCGTCGTCGCGGCAACGGCACTCGCGGTGCCGGGACCCGCCGTCGTGCTGACCTCGGACGGTGCGGACCTGCGGCTGCTGCTGGAGGGCACCGCAGTTCGCGTCGAGGCCATCTGAGCTCTACAGGTCGGTGGCCCGATCCCGGACCCAGCCGATCACGTCGCGGGTCACCTCGTCGCGGTTGGTCTCGTTGAAGATCTCGTGCCGCGCGTCGTCGTACAGCGTCACCGTGACGTCGGTGAGTCCTGCCTTCTCGTAGCGCTGGCCCAGCAACCACACCAGGTCACCGCCGCCGGCGAGCGGGTCGGCGCTGCCGGAGGTGATCAGGAGCGGGAGGTCGGAGCGGATCCCGGCGAGCTCCTCGGGGTCCGCGAGCCGCGCGGCCGGGCCGAAGAGCGACGGCACCGTGTCCTCCGGAAGGTCGAAGCCGCAGAGGGGGTCGGCGACGTACAGGTCGACCTCGGCCTCGTCGCGCGAGAGCCACTCGTAGCCGGTGCGGTGCTCGAACCCCGCATTGAACGCCTCCAGCCCGGCCGGCCCGTCGGCCTGAGCCATCGCCGCGGCCAGGGCATCGAGCGCGGTGGAGCCCGACAGGACGACGGCGGCGTACTGCTTGCTGTGCTCCAGCAGCACCGCCTGCGTGGCGAACGACCCCATCGAGTGGGCGATCAGGAACAGCGGCAGGTCCGGGCGCTCGGCCCGCAGGTGGGCGCCGTACGCCGCCAGGTCGGCGATCAGGCCGTCGAAGCCAACCGCGCCGAAGTCGCCGGGTACGTCGGCGATCGACCGGCCGTGGCCGCGGTGGTCGGTCGCCCGCACCAGGTAGCCGGCCGCGTTGAGCTCGGCCGCCAGCCGGTCGTAGCGGCCGGCGTGCTCGGCGAGGCCGTGGGCGATCTGTACCACCGCTCGCGGCTCCGTTGCGGCGTCCCAGGAGTACGTCGCCAGCGCGGTCCCGTCGACGGGCGAGGCGAACGTGGAGGTCGAGAAGGTCACGACCGGATCCTGGCACTCGTGGGCAGCCGAGTGCCAGCGACTCACTTGGGCAGCATCCGGTTGCCGGCCCGGATGGTGCTGCGCCGGACCCGCTCGGCCAACCGCCCGACGGACCCGGCGATGGCGCCCGGCGCCGCCGGAGGCTCGAAGTCGACGTCGGCACCGACGCGCAAGGTGCCGCCGGACTCGACGTCGGCGTACACGCCGAAGCAGCGGTCCCCGTGGCGGGACACGGTCTTCATGACCTGCGGATCGGCCGTCACCCCCGCCTGCTCGCGCAGGGGCATCGTGCACCGGATAGTGGGGATCGCGACGCTGATCGTGACGTCGTCGGATCGAAGCGTCCCGCCGAGCCACTCCTGCTCGGCCAGCCCCTCCAGGTCGCTGTCGATGACGATGTTGGGCCGGAACCGTCGTACGTCGAAGTCGCCGCCCAGCGCTGCCATCGTGCGCAGGCTCGAGGTGGTCACGATGTGGAGCGGGTAGGCGTCGGCGAAGATGCCGATCGGGGTCGCGAAGACCGCGAGCTCGGCGAGCTTGCGGACCGGGAACATCGTGAAGTCGGGGAGCGGTTCGTCGTCACGCAGCCCGAACTGCTGGCGGATGTCCTTCTTCGACGCGAGCACCCCGCGGTAGGCCGCCTTGTCGTCCAACGGCGGCAGCGGGACGAGCGCGACCTTCTTGCCGGTCAGCTCGCTGAGCCGGGCGTCCATCGCCTCGGCATCGGTGCTCGTGACCTCCGTGCCGTCGGGGAACGTGACGACGACGTGGGCGACATCGCCGGGGCCGACGCCCGCGGGCGGCTCGTCGACGAACCGCGCCGTGCAACCGAGGAGCACCGGGAGGCGACGCGCGGTCGTCACAGCACCGAGCTCGAGGTCGCGGACCGCCCACATCCGGTCAGCGTGCAGCGCGCGCTGGTCCACGGCCGACGAGCCGACCTGCTCGCCGCCCATCGACTTCACCGGATAGCGCCACAGCGCCGTCAGCGTGCCCACTCTCATCGGGGAGCCTCCACAGGTACGACGCTACTTCGTCGGGCTACTGCCGGGTGGGCATTTGCTCGGCCGATCGTCGGCAGCTGCACATTGCCGCCGCCGGCCAGGAGGGCGACAATCGCGCCATGGGCGGGGACCCCATCCCGACGTACTGCCCGTTGTGCGTGTCGCGCTGCGGTGCGCTCGCCACCGTCGAGGACGGCAGGCTGCTGGCGCTGCAGCCCAACCCGGACCACCCGACCGGGCGGGCGCTCTGCGTGAAGGGCAAGGCGGCGCCGGACATCGTCGAGCATCCCGGGCGGCTGCTCCACCCGCTGCGGCGGACCAACCCCAAGGACGCTGCGGATCCGGGGTGGGAGCGGATCAGCTGGGAAGAGGCGCTCGGCACGATCGCCCGCCGGCTCCTCGCTCTCAAGGCAGAGCACGGCCCGGAGGTGGTCGCGTTCAGCTCGAGCTCGCCCTCCACGTCGGCGATCAGCGACGCCATCGACTGGGTGCTGCGGCTGGTGCGGGCGTTCGGGACGCCGAACTTCTCCACCTACATGGAGCTGTGCGGGTGGGGGAGGTACCTCGCGCCGCTCTACACGTACGGCACGTCTGTGCCCGGCGTCTACCTGCCGGACCTCGACAACGCCGGCTGCATCCTGTTCTGGGGCTACAACCCGTCGGTCGCCCGACTCGCGCACGCGACGAGCACCGCGGCCGCGGTCGCGCGGGGCGCGAAGCTGATCGTGGTCGACCCGCGGAAGGTGGGACTCGCCGCCAAGGCCGACCACTGGCTGCGGGTCCGGCCGGGCACGGACGCCGCGCTGGCGCTGGCACTGACGCACGTCATGATCGAGAACGGCTGGTACGACGCCGACTTCGTGCGGGACTGGACCAACGCCGAGGACGTGGTCGAGGGGAGGACGGTCTGGTCCCTGCTCACGGCGCGCTGCGCGGAGTACCCGCCCGAGGTCGCCGAGGACATCACCGGGGTGTCGGCCGCGGACATCGTCGCCGCGGCGCGCACCCTCTGGGAGTCCCGTCCGGTGGCGTTCTACACCTGGAGCGGGCTCGAGCAGCACAGCGGTACGACGCAGATCACGCGCGCGATCAACGTTCTCTACGCACTGACCGGGAGCTTCGACGTACCCGGTGGCAACGTCCTCTTCGAATCGGTGCCCGCCAACCGGATCGACGGGATGGAGCTCGTGTCCCGCGACGGGCCAGCCACGGTAGGGCTCGCCGAGCGGCCGCTCGGACCGGCGCGGTTCGGGTTCGCCACCGGCGAGGACGTCTACACCGCCGCCCTCGACGGACGGATCAAGGCGCTCGTGGGCTTCGGCGGCAACCCGGTGATGGCGCACGGCGACAGCGCGCGCGGCCGCGACGCCCTCCGCAGCCTGGACTTCTTCGTCCAGGCCGACCTGTTCATGACGCCCACCGCCGAGCTCGCCGACATCGTGCTGCCAGTGACGACGCCGTTCGAGTCCGAGGCGCTGAAGATCGGCTTCGAGTACAGCCAGGAGGCCCAGTCGCTCGTCCAGCTCCGCCGGCCGCTCGTGCCACCGCGCGGCGAGACTCGCTCCGACCTGCGGATCGTCTTCGACCTCGCCACCCGGCTCGGCCTCGGCGAGCACTTCTGGGACGGCGACATCGACGCCGCGTTCCGCTACCAGCTGGCCCCGAGCGGGATCACCCTGGAGGAGCTGCGCGCGCACCCCGAGGGGGTGCGGGTGCCGCTGACCACGCGGCACCGCAAGTACGTCGACACCGGGTTCGCCACGCCGTCACGCAAGGTCGAGCTCTACTCGACGACGCTGGCCGCGCACGGGTACCCACCGCTGCCGACGTACGACGAGCCCCTCACCAGCCCGCGCTCCCGCCCCGACCTCGCCGAGCGCTTCCCGCTGGTGCTCAGCTGCGCGAAGTCGCTGTTCTTCTGCGAGACCCAGCACCGGCAGGTCGCGAGCCTTCGCAAGAGCCAGCGTGACCCGCAGGTTGAGCTGCACCCGGACACGGCGGCAGTGCGAGGGATCTCGGCGGGGGACTGGGTCTCGATCGACACCCCGAAGGGCAGCGTCCGGGCCCGCGCGAAGCTCAACGCCAACCTCGACCCGCAGGTCGTGTTCGGTCAGCACGGCTGGTGGGAGGCCTGCGCCGAGCTGGACCTGCCCGGCTATCCGCCGTACGGCCCCGGAAGCGCCAACCTCAACCTGGTGCTGAGCCAGACGCCGAGCGACCCGATCAGTGGCAGCTCGCCCCTGCGCGCGTCGGTGTGCGACGTCTCGCCGTTGGGGGGATGAGGCGTACTGTCGAAGGACGGGGCCATTCAGGCTTCCTCCCAGAGAGTTGCCATCATGAGCGACAAGTCGCCGCGGCAGAACATGTCCAAGAAGTCCGGGAAGTCCATCAAGGAGAAGCGCGCGGAGAAGCGGAGCAAGGGTTCCCACGCGGCCACCTTCGATGAACAGCTCCACCCGGTGAAGAAGAAGTGACGCTGCTCGGGCTCGGCGTCATCGGTTCCTCGGCGAAGGAGAACGAGCACCGGCTGCCGATCCATCCGGACCACTTCCCTGGTCTGGATGCCGACCTGCGGGCGCAGATCACGCTGGAGCACGGGTACGGCGCGAAGTTCGGCGTCGACGACAAGGTCCTCGGTGAGTACGTCGCCGGGTTCGCGTCGCGGGACGAGATCCTGGCGGACTCGGACGTCGTACTGCTGCCCAAGCCGCAGCTCTCGGACGTCGCTGCGCTGGGTCGCGGCCAGGTCCTGTGGGGCTGGCCGCACTGTGTGCAGGACGCCGAGCTCACGCAGGTCGCGATCGACCAGGGCCTGACCCTGATCGCGTTCGAGGCGATGAACCACTGGACCCGCGACGGCGCGGTCGGGCTGCACGTGTTCCACAAGAACAACGAGCTGGCGGGGTACTGCTCGGTGCTCCATGCCTTCGAGCTCGCGGGGATCACCGGGGACTACGGTCGCCGGCTGAGCGCGGTGGTGATCGGGTTCGGCGCGACCGCACGTGGTGCGGTGACCGCGCTCAACGCGCACGGGGTGCACGAGGTCGCGGTGCTGACGAACCGAGGCGTGGCGGCGGTGGGCTCGCCGATCCACTCGGTGCGGATCCGGCAGTTCGAGCACGATCCGGACGGCCTGCAGCCGAGCCACGTGATCACCGAGCGGGGCCGCGAGCCGCTGCCGGCGTACCTGGCCCAGGCCGACGTCATCGTCAACTGCACCCTGCAGGACCCCAACAACCCGCTCGTCTACCTCCAGACCGAGGACCTGGCGGCGTTCCGCCCCGGCAGCGTCATCGTCGACGTGTCGTGCGACCTCGGCATGGGGTTCAGCTTCGCGCGCCCGACGAGCTTCGAGGAGCCGGCGTTCGTGGTGGGGGACAACGTCCTCTACTACGCGGTCGACCACAGTCCGTCGTACCTGTGGAACTCGGCGACCTGGGAGAACAGCAACGCGCTGATCCCGTTCCTGCGGCGGGTGCTCGAGGGCGGCGCCGCGTGGGACGCCGACGAGACGCTGAGCCGCGCGATCGAGATCCGGGACGGACGGGTGGTCAACCCCGCGATCCTGGAGTTCCAGGGGCGGGAGTCGGAGCCGCCGTACCGCATGGCGTAGCGGGCTGTGGATGAAGGGCGCCGCGGGTCGGAGCCTCGGCTCACGATGGAGTCATGCCCAGACGACTCGGAGTGAGGCACCATGAGTGTTGTGACGACGCTGCCGCGACGACCGCTGACGGTCGACGACCTCGACGTGATGCCCGATGACGGGCACCGCTACGAGCTCATCGACGGGACGCTGATCGTGTCGCCGGGGCCAGAGCTGCGGCACCAGACCGTGCAGTCGGAGCTGCTGAGATTGCTCTTCGGCTCCTGTCCGGCGGACCTGTTCGTCTTGGCTGCGCCGACCGACACCGTTCTTGCCGACGACACGGTCGTCCAGCCGGACGCGCTCGTCGTACGGCGGTCCGACCTGGTCGGCCGCAAGCTGACCGCCACTCCACTGCTCGTGGTCGAGATCCTGTCGCCCAGCACCCGGCTGATCGACCTCAACCTGAAGAAGGCGCGCTATCAGCGGGCGGGCGTGCCGTCGTACTGGGTCGTCGACCCCGACCCGCTGCGCCTGACCGCCTGGGACTTGCGGGACGGTTCGTACGTCGAGGTCGCGGACGTCGGTCGAGGCGACGAGTGGACCGCGGCGCTGCCTTTCGCCGTCACCGTGCGACCGGGCTCGTTCGCCGACTGACCCGCCGGCTACGTCGCATCCGCGCGAGCCGGCCGGACCATCGGCCGCAACGCGGCCGTCCCGCCCGGCAGCTCCACCTCGGCTGCCACGGTGAAGCCGAGCCGCTCGTAGAACGGCAGGTTGCGCGCGTTGGTCGAGGTCAGAGCGCAGGGGAGGCCGTCGGTGTCGACGACCCGGAGCCCGATCTTGGCGACGGCCGCACCGAGGCCGAACCCTTGGCCGGCGCGGCGGACGCCGACGTACTGGAGGGTCCAGTGCGGCTCCTTCAGTGCGTGGCCCCGCGCTTCCAAGATGACTCCCAGAGCCTTCGCCGCGCGCTGCTCGCCGGCGTGGGTGGTGAGGATGTCGACCGCCTTCTCCACGTCGTCGGGTCCGACGAGCGCGAGGTCCGGTGGCACCCAAGCGATCGCCGCCTCGTCCGCGACGAACGTGTGACCCCGTTCGAAGCACAGCGCCGCGATCATCGAGAGCCAGGCGGTGCCGAACTCCCGCCAGGTCTGGTCGAGGGGAGCGATCCAGCGGAAGAAGGGGTCGCTCTCGAACGCCTCGACCCAGGTGTCGACGACCAGGGGGAGGTCGGCTCGGAGCGCGTGGCGCAGCACGTCGCCAGTGTGGCGCGACCGGGCGTCCGCCGCAGGCGCTCGGCGAGATCTATCGAGCAGCGCGGTCGCGGACCGCTGCCCGCTCGCGGCTGAGGTCCCGCCGGGCCCGGCGGTACTCCACCTCGAGGATCAGCGCCACCCGGGCAGGCCGCAGCGCGAGGGCCGCGGAGCGGTCCGCTCGGCGGGTGCGCTGGAGGGTGGTCACGCAACGAGAGTAGGGAGGACGGCGGCCGGGGGCTACCTACTTAAGGATGATTCGGGGTCAGACCAGGGGAGCCCCTGAGGCCGGAGCCGGTTGTCCACAGGTCGGCGGACGGCTGTGGCGAACGGCCCGTGATGTGTCCAGAGTGGAGGGCATGCCGAAATCACGTGGGCGGCGCGTCCGCCGTACCTCCGGGACCGATGTCCACCGCGAGCCGACCGGGGGTGCGCCCGACCTGCGGCTCATGCTCCGCGTCGACGACGCCGAGCGGCATGCCGACGCCGAGGCCGCGTTGCGCCTGATCCTGGCGTCGCCGGGAGGCGGGCGAGCCGAGTTCTGGCGACCGTGGCGGATCTCGCGGCTGACCCAGCTGATGACGCTCGGGCCGATGCTGCCGGCCTGGGTCACCTCGCGGTGGATCCTCGAGCAGGCGCGTCAGGACCTGTCGCCCGCGACGCGGTCGATCACCGCCGGTGCCGTGGACGCGGCCGTCGCGCTCCGCGGCGGACCGGCGGCGCTGGCGGGGAAGGACCCGACCGACGCGCGGGCGAAGGTCGTCGACGGTGACTGGAGCTATCGGCAGACGTACCTCTTCGACCTGGGCGGGCTGGAGACCTTCCTGCGCGACCGTGCATCCGCAGAGCTGATCGCGAGCGCCGACCGCATCGACGAGTGGGCTCGCGCGAAGATGGGCGGCTTCCAGCTCGTCGGCCACGGCCCGACGGTCACCACCTGGGCCGACCTCGCGAGCGGCGAGGTCGTCGAGGTGCCCGCGCTGGGCAGTGGCGTGCTGATGCTTCCGGGCGAGCACGCGATCGGACGGCTGGTGCCCATCGAGGGAGGACGGATGTTCGAGACCGCGCCGCTGGCGGTGCCCGAGTACGTCGCCCGCCAGGTGGCCGACGACCCGTTCGGCTGGCGCGACACGCTCGAGGAGGACCGCGAGGCGGGCGGGCAGGTCAAGACCGGCGGTCACCGCTTCGGGTTCATCGCCGACGTGCCCGACGTGGTCCTGCTGCTGACCGTCCTCCCCGACCTGGACTGGAAGGCCGACCCGAGCGACGCCGAGATCGTCGCGGCCCTGATGAGTACGGCGAAGGACGCGCTCGCCGAGCACGCCGGGCTCAGGCGAGGACCAGCCGACGAGGTGCCGCTCTGGCCGTGCCTCGCCGCTGCGGTCGTCGATCCGCTGATCGTGTCCGCGGTGGTGAACGCACCCGGCGCCGCGGACGCCGCCGTA
This sequence comes from Nocardioides immobilis, assembly GCF_003515065.1. Taxonomy (GTDB): domain Bacteria; phylum Actinomycetota; class Actinomycetes; order Propionibacteriales; family Nocardioidaceae; genus Nocardioides; species Nocardioides immobilis. The sequence continues at coordinate 217,165 of NZ_QXGH01000014.1, read as the reverse complement.
CTCGAGCGGCTGGGTGGTCTCCTCGCCGAACCGGCCGGTGCTGTCTGCCGTTCGATGGCCGTCGGAGCCCGCGCTGCAGCGTGACCCGCGCGGAGGGCGCGCGGCGCGGTGTACGGCGATTCCGTGAACGGGGCGCCGCCGAGCGGGCACAATGCCGCGTGTGATCAGGTTCGTGCCCGGAGTCCTCATCTTCATCTTCTGGCTCTACTGCGTCATCGACGTGATCACCTCTCGCGAGGACGGCATCCGCAACCTCGGCAAGAACATCTGGCTGCTGATCGTGTTCTTCTTCCCGCTGATCGGCTCCATCGCCTGGATCGCCGCCGGACGGCCGGTCGCCGAGCGGCCGCTGACCCGCGAGCAGGGCGCGGCGCCGAGCTTCCCGGAGTACGAACGGCGCGGCCGGTTCTCCGCTGCTGACCCGGAGAAGGACGAGGAGTTCCTCCGCCAGGTGCGGGAGCGCGCGGAGGAGCAGCGGCGGCGCCACGAGGAGAAGAAGCGCGCCGAGCGAGAGCCGCAGGAGTCGCAGCAGCCACAGAGCGACGAGGACTCGGACCCCGATCCGGTGACCTGAGCACGATGGCGCTGCTGCGGCGGAACCCGCGGCGCGTCCGGGGCGTCGTACCCGTATGGCTGCCGGACGTCTGCTGGCGCTCGCTGTCGGCGCGATCGCCCTCGTCGCTTGCGGCGACGAGCAGCGTGCTGCGGAGCCGGGCTCCGGCGTGACCGGGGTCGTCCACCTCGGTCCGCAGTGCCCGGTCGAGAGTCGGGATGACGCCTGCGAGGACCAACCGGCGGCGGGGGTGACGGTGATCGTGTCCGAACAGCTCCCGGGCGAGGCCTATGCGGCCGGGACGGAGGTCGCGCGGACCACCACGGCCGCCGACGGGTCCTTCACGGTGGAGCTCGAGCCAGGGGAGTACGTCGTGACCGCCGAGGCGGGCATGTCGTGTGAGCTCATGGATGTGCGGGTCTCCGCAGGGTCGTACGCCGACATGGACATCCCGTGCGACACCGGTATCCGTTGAGGCGCCCACAGCGCTGCGGATTTCCACAGGCCCGGCGACTGGGCCTGGCGGGCGCGAGACGGAGCGACAAGAGTGACGGCCGACGCAGGCGTTCGGTAATACCGGTGGTGCTACCGTGGCCAGGGTGGGTGTGGTGAAGAGATCCGTGTCGCTCGACGAGCAGGTCGCCGAGCAGATCGACATCGCGGCGCGGGAGGACGGTGTCTCGTTCTCGGGCTGGCTCTCAGCCGCCGCGGAGCACCAGTTGATCCTGCGCTCGGGGCGGCGGGCGATGGCCGAGTGGGACAGGGAGGATCCACTCACCGACGTGGAGCGGGCGGCCGCGCGCACTGCGCTCGACCGAGCTCTTGCCGAGAAGTCCCGCGGCCGTGGCTGAATACGGGATCACGTACGACGCGGGCGCACTGGTTGCCGCCGACCGAGCAGACCGCCGGATGCGCGCGATCCACGAGGACGCGCTCCGCCGCGGAATCCTGCCGACCGTGCCGGCAGGAGTTCTGGCTCAGGCCTGGCGCGGAGGTCCGCAGGCGGGACTGTCGCGGGTGCTCAAGGGCTGTCGAGTCGAGCCGCTCACCGAGGAACAGGCTCGCGCGGTCGGCCGGCTGGCCGGAACGGCCGGTCACGACGACACGATCGATGTCGCGGTGGTGGAAGGTGCGGTCCGCCGATCAGATGCGGTGGTCACGTCCGATCCGGACGATCTCGAGCGGGTAGCCGCTGCCGTCGGTGGGGCCTTGCGACTCGTCGTGGTCTGACGTCGGATGCCCCTACCTCCAGCAGCCGGCACCGCGGTGCAGACTTGGGCCCATGCCCGACGACTTCGTCATCGCGCGCAACCCGGACGGCGACTCGACGCTGCCCTACATCGTGCGCGTCCCGCTGGGTGACGGCATCCTGCTCAAGTCGCGGGACACGTGGCCGCGCACGGCCAAGGTCTACTGCCACCGCGTCGAGGAGTGGCCCACTGACGCCGAGATCGTCGAACGGGTCGCCGTGCGTTCGTGTGTACGCCGGGGGGCGGCGATCGATCTCGTCCTCGACCGTGGCAGGGAGAATCGCTCGCAATTCGTGATCACCGTCGCGCGCGGTCGGCAGATGATCTTCTGGCAGACCGCCCGGACGGCGAAGCAGGCGCGGCCGCGGAGCAAGCCTCCGACGGCGCGGGCGCAGGGCATCGACCGGCTCGAGATCCTCGTCGACAGCCACGAGCGCTACGCGTGGTCGTTCTCGAACCAGCAGGCCGATACCCGCCGCCACGCCCTCCCCGCGGGCGACTACGGGGTGATGGTCGACGACCGGATCGTGGCGGTGGTCGAGCGGAAGGCCCTCGGAGATCTGGTCACGTCGTTGACGACCGGCAAGCTGAAGTACCAGCTCACGGATCTCGCCGCTGTGCCCCGGGCAGCCGTCGTCGTCGAGGAGCGCTACAGCCGGGCGTTCCAACACGAGGTCGTCCGGGCGTCGGTGGTGGCCGACGCGCTCGCCGAGGCTCAGGTCGCGTTCCCGACGGTGCCGATCATGTTCTGTGAGACCCGCAAGCTGGCCCAGGAATGGACCTATCGCTTTCTCGCCGCTGCGCTCGCCGCCGCCGAGCTCGACGAGTACGGCGCCGCGACCGTCGCCGGTCTGACCGAGGCGAGCCCGTTGCCGCCGCGCGCGCCGACACCCGCCGAGATCCGAGTCTGGGCGGCCACCCGGGGCATCGAGGTCTCGCCCAAGGGGAGGGTGCCCGCCGCCGTACGGTCCGCGTTCATCGAGGCGACCCGGCCATCAGGCGGCTGATCGCGGGGATCGCCTGCAGGTCGGAGGGCAGCCAGTCGACGGTGGCGAGGTCGTCGACGGTCAGCCTTCGTAGCGCGTCGTGGTCGGCGCTCACGTGCAGTTCGCCCGCGGTGACGGTGGCGAGGTAGAGGCGCAGCACGTACTGCTCCGAGATCGGCCACCCGCCGTCCGTCCCGTCGACCTCGGCGCCCACGTCGATCGCGACGCCGAGCTCCTCGGCGACCTCCCGCGCGAGCGCGGCCTCGGGAGTCTCGCCGGGCTCGACCTTGCCACCGGGGAACTCCCACTTGCCCGCCAAGGCAGCGGGCTTCGTACGGCGGGCCGCGACGACGTACGACGGACGCTCGAGCTGGTCGACGATCACGGCGCCGACGACGACCTGGGGCACCTGACGACCGTAGCGAACGCTGTTACGCTGATTCGGCTCCAGCACGAACAGCTCCAGCATCGAATCTCGGGGATCGGGCCTCCGGGGGAATCACAGGGGGACCGGCCGTCATGGCCTCCATCCACGCTCGCGCGCGCCTGCGCGCTGCCGCCTGCATGCTCGCGGCGGCCTTCACGTTCCTGCCGACCGCGCCCGCCGCCCATGCCCTGCCGAGCCCGAGGCCGATCCAGACGGCCGGCCTCGGCGGCGAGGCGGTCTACGACCTGGTCGCGCTCGACAGCGGCCGGGTCATCCTCGGCGGCAGCTTCACCTCGGTCGGTACCTACTCCCGGGCCAACCTCGGCGCGGTCATGGCCAACGGCAAGGCCGACCCCGACTTCGCGCCCACCGTCAACGGCCCGGTCCATGCGGTCGCGGTCTCGGAGGACGGCAGCCGGCTGTTCATCGGCGGCACCTTCACCGAGGTCAACGGTGTGCCGCGCCAGAACCTCGCCGCCCTCGACCCCTACACCGGCGACCTCGTCGACGGATGGCGGGCCGACACCACCGGCACCACGCCGATGGTGTCGTCGCTCGCCGTGAGCGGCGACCGCCTCTACGTCGGTGGCCGGTTCGACGGCATCGACGGCTCCGCCAAGCAGAAGCTGGCCGCGGTCGACGTCGGCACCGGCAACCTCGACGTCTGGGACACCTGGGTCAACGGCGCCGTCAACGAGGTGCGCGTCCGGCCCGACGGCAGGCACGTGTGGATCGGCGGCGAGTTCACCCGGATCCGTGGCTCCGACCGGCCCTACTTCGGCGCGATCAATGCGGTCACGGGCAAGACCACCCCGTTCGCCGGGCTCGGCAACGGCAGCCGCGTGATCACGCTGGCGCTCAGCCCCAACGGGCGTTGGGTCTACACCGCCAACAACGCCAACCGGGTCAACGCCTACAAGACCGACAGCTTCGCCCCGCGCTGGTCGCGCCACACCGACGGCAACGTGCAGGCGATCGCCGGGTCCGGCACCGAGGTCTATCTCGGCGGGCACTACACGCAGTTCGACGACGAGGGCACCCCGCGGATGTTCTTCGCCGCGGTCAACGCCTACTCCGGTGCCATGACGGCATGGGACCCGCTCGCGACGGGCACCAACAAGGGCGTCTGGTCACTCGTGCTCGACGGGCAGTACCTGTACGCCGGCGGCGGGTTCACCCACTTCGCCGGGGTGAAGCAACGCCTGTTCGCGAAGTTCGACCTCGTTCCCTGACCGGTCGCGGGCCGGGCCCGAGCTGGCTCGGCGGACGATCAGCTGGGGCGCCGGCTAGGGCCCTTGAAGAACTGGGCCGACGCCAGCAACATCGCCTGGTCGTGGGTCAGCTCGAGGCCGGTGACTTCCTCGGCCCTCGCCAGGCCGGCAGCGAACTCGTCGGTCGCGCCGTCGAAGAGCACCTCGTCGTCGCGCACGCAGCCGACCCGCAGCTCCGCCTGCGGGTTGCCGCGCACCACCGCGGCCGCATGGCCGTGGCTCGCCATCTCGCGCAGCGCGGCAACGGTGGGGTCGCCGTACCCGGTGTGCTCCACGCCCAGCACCCCGCCGTCGATCTCCACGAGCGCCCATGCGGCATAGCCCGCGTCGTGCTTGTCGTCCCACGGATGACTAACTGGTTCGTGGAGGTCGACCTCGAGCGCGCGGGCCACGCAGTCACGCGTCGCTCCTGCGACCACCAGCAGCGTCAGGGACTCGGGGTCGCCGAACGCGTCGACGAGCTCGTCGTAGTAGTTCGCGGACGTGGCCACAAGAGCGAGCGTAGAACTGCTCGGCGGTCCTGTCAGCGCTTCGCGCTGTGTTATCAAGTCGGGTGGGTGAGGGTGATCTATTGGTCACTCTCACCCACCCGACTCCGCGTCAGCCGGTGCTTGAGCCAGAGGATCGGGAAGAAGCACAGCGGCAGGCCGAGCCCGAGCAGCACCACCGGCAGCGTCAGCGACCGGCTGTAGAGCTCGTCCCCGCGCAGGGTGGCCGTGACCGTCTCGCCGACCTCGTGATCGCCGGAGCCCTGGATCGGTCCGGTCCGCTCGACCCCGTCCTCGGTCCACCGGGCCAGGCAGTGCTGTGACGAGGTCTTGTAGTTGATGTCGAAGTCGCAGCTGATCACCTCGGCCTCGACCTGCTCGCCGGTCTGGCGCTGCCAGAGCAGCCAGCCACCGGCGCCGACGAGGACGAACGGCAGGACCAGGACCACGGTCACCAGCACGTTGATGACCAGCCGCATGGTCAGCGACTCCTTGGCCGGCGGGTCCGTCATGACCCCATGGTGGCGTGAATCGGCCCCGAGGGGCGCAGGTCAGCCGCAGTTGTCGCAGATTCCGGTCGCGGGGATCGCCATGAAGCAGGTCGGGCAGACGTTCACGACCGGGTCCGGCTTGCCGCGGGTCGAGACGGGCTTCGCCGCAGGCACGCGGGTGCGCCTCGGCTTGGGGGGTGCGACCGGCGCCGCGACCGGGGCGGGCGGCGGGGGCGGCGGCTCCCAGCCCGGGGGCTCCGGCTCGGTGATCCCGAGGCCGGCGAGGACCTCGCGGGCGGCGTCGGTGGGCCGGTGCTTGGGGGTGGTCACGATGTCGTGCGGGGACGCGCCGCCCTCGAGGAAGGTCTGGGCGTCGGGGCGCATCGCCGGCGGGAGGCGCCGGTGCCGCCACCGGGGCACCGCCGCGCCGCGCTGCGTGATCGTGACCAGGTCGGGCCGGGACCACGCGACGAGCGTCCAGTCGTTCTCACGACTGACGGCCCACACTCCGAGCGTCGCGTCACCCGCCTCACCCGCGGCGTGCAGCGCGATCCGCTCCGGGTTGAGGAAGCGGCCCTCGACGAGCAGGGCGCCGGGCAGGGGCCGGTTGACGACGTACCCCTCCTCGCGCAGCGCGTAGACAGCGTCGGCGAGCGGGTCTGCGGTCGGGTCCGGGGGAGTGTTGTCCATTGCTCTTCGGACGTTATCCCGGACCTCCCCGTCCTGCGCAACCGGTCCCGGCAACCGAGGGATCAGGCGCCGGCCTCGCCCGGCGCGACCAGCCCCGACTCATAGGCCAGGACGACCGCCTGGACCCGGTCCCGCAGGCCGAGCTTCTCGAAGATGTGGGCGATGTGCGTGCGCACCGTCGCCTGGCTGAGGAACAGGGCCGACGCCAGCTCCGCGTTGCTCATGCCCGTGGCGAGCAGCCGCAGCACCTCGGTCTCCCGCGAGGTGAGCGAGTGCAGGGATGCCGGGAGCGCGGCGCCGGGGGCGGGCCGGCGTACGAAGTCGTCGACCAGGCGGCGGACCAGCGTCGGCGACAGCGTCGCGTCGCCGGCAGCAACCCGGCGAACGGCCTCGAGCAGCTGGACGCGCGGGGTGTCCTTGAGCAGGAAGCCGCTCGCCCCCGCCTTCATCGCCTCGTAGAGGTACTCGTCGAGGTCGAACGTCGTCAGCATCAGCACCCGCACGCCGGCCGGCCCCTTCTCCAGCAGCTGCCGGGTCGCCGCGATCCCGTCCATGCCCGGCATCCGGATGTCCATGAGTACGACGTTCGCGTGTCCCTCCCGTACCGCCGTCAGCACCTCGGAGCCGTCGTCGACCGCGCCGACCACCTCGATGTCGGGCTCCGACTCGAGGATCGCCGCGCGCCCGTCGCGGACCAGTGCCTGGTCGTCGACCACGAGGACCCGGATCACGTCGTCACCAGGTCCACCCGGACCGTGAACCCGCTCGGCGTGCTCACGACGTCGACGGTCCCGCCGTGCAGCTGTGCGCGCTCCCTCATCCCGGTCAGACCGTGGCCGGCGCCGTTGGTCCCGCCGCGGTCACCGCGGCCGTCGTCGGCGACCTCTATCCGTAGGGTTCCGTCGCCATGGGTGATCCGGATCGTCGCCCGGGTCGCCGACGCATGCTTGAGGATGTTCGTCAGCGCCTCCTGGACCACCCGGTAGGCCGTCAGGTCCGGGCCCGGCGCGAGATCACCGTGTCCGTCGACGACCAGGTCGACGTCGAGGCCCGACGCCCGCGCCGAGTCCACGAGCGCGGGCAGTTCCGTCAGGCCGGGCAGGGGTGCGAGGTCCGCCGTACCAGGGCTGTCACGGAGGACGCCGAGCATCCTGCGCAGCTCGTCGAGCGCCTGCCGCCCGGTCGTCTGGATCGCGACGAACGCGTCCGCCGCGCGGTCGGGCGCCCGCTGTTGCAGCGCCTGGCCGGCCTCGGCCTGCACCACGATGGTGGAGACCGCGTGCGCCACCACGTCGTGCAGCTCGCGGGCGATCCGGGTGCGCTCGGCTGCCGCGGCCAGCTCCTCGCGCTCCCGTGCGGCCGCCTCGAGCTCGAGAGCCTGGGCAGCCACGGTCGCGACCAGTCGGCGCTGGCGGTGGAAGGCGAGTCCTGCCAGCCAGATCGCGCCGAGGATGAGAGTCAGGAAGGCGACATCGGGCCCGTCGGGGCCGATGTCGGCGAGCGACATCGCGACGACCGCGACACCCAGCCCGACGGCTGCCGGCAGCAGCGCGGAGTACGCGGCCACCGCGAAGACCGCCACCATCGGGATGGCCAGGCTCGAGCCCGCGTCCCAGATCTCGCCGAACGCCAGCCGTTGGACGAACAGCACCGTCATGACCCCGGCGAGAGCCCAGAGCGGCCGGCTCCGTCGTACCAGCAGGGGAAGGGCGAAGATGACGGCGAGCGGGATCTCCGCGCGGTCGTCGTACTGCTCGGTCAGGAGCGCCTCGGTCAACGCGGCGGCCGTCAGCACGCCGGTGAGGACGAGGTCGACCACGCTCGGGCGACCGGACTCCATCTCCGCAACGTACCGACGTCGCCCGGTCCCTGTATCAGCTTCGCGGCTGATCCTGGCCCGGCGCGATTCATCCGGCGCGATGACCCGGGTGGGGCATCGCGCCCGATCCGCGGGCGGTGGTGCCGCTCCTACCGTCGACGGACACCCGAACCCAGGAGGTCACCATGTCCGTCATCGCCAGGCCCGCAGCTGCGGGCCCCACCACGACTCCCGCGCTGTTGGCGTTCGCGCCACTGGTCGCCTGTGTGGCCGGCGTCGTCGCCGGCACCGCCCTTGCCGACGACGTCCACGTCGAGGACATCGTCGACGCCATCGGCCTGGCCGGATTCCCGCTCGTGGGTGGGCTGTTGCTCCTCCGTGGCAAGGTTCCCGTGCTGGCCAGGATCTTCTGCCTGGTCGGCGTGCTGCTCGGTGCCGGGTTCCTTGCCGGGGCGTACGCCGACAGCGACCTGCCGGGCGCACCGGTCGGTGAGCTGCTCGCCGCGGTGACCTTCGTGGCGACGATCCAGACCCTGCTCACCGTGCTGCCGCTCCTGTTCCCGACGGGCCACCTGCCGTCGCGGCGGTGGCGCGTCGTCGCGTGGGCCGTCGGGTTCCTCTACCCGCTCACCGCGGCGCCGGTCCTGCTGATGTCCGGCCCGGTCGACGACGATGACGCGACCTCGCCGGACAACCCGATCGGCCTGGGTGGTGCCGGGGACCTGCTGGAGGCCCTGGAGCTCGCGACGCTGCTGATGTTCGCGGTCCTGGTGCTGACCTGCCTGGCGTCGCTGCTGCTCCGGCTGCGAGGTGCGCAGCCCGGGACCCGGCGCCAGATCGGGATCCTCGGTGCCGGAGTAGGCGTCCTGGCCGGGCTGTTCCTCCTCGACAGCACGCTGCAGGGGATCTTCGGTGACGTCTACGGGATCCTGGCAGCGGTCGTCGCCACGACGGCGGTTCCGATCGCCGCGGCGATCGCGCTGCTCCCGGACCGGGACTAGTCCGCTGCCAGCGAGGCAGGGTCGTCGGGCACGTCGACCGAGTTCGCGCGCAGCGCCTCGATCGGGATCACCTGGAGGGCGCGCTTGTTCGTGGAGGCGAGTACGACGGGCGCGGGCACGCCGTCGCCGTACGCCTGCAGCCAGCGCAGGGCGACCACGCACCACCGGTCGCCCGGCTTCAGGCCGGGGAAGCTCCACTCCGGGCGGGGTGTCGACAGGTCGTTGCCGACCGCCTTCTGGTGGGCCAGGAACTCCTCGGTCATGACGGCGCAGACCGCGTGGACGCCCTGGTCCTCCGGCCCGCACGCGCAGCTGCCGTCGCGGTAGAAGCCGGTCATCGGGTCGGTGCCGCACTGCTCGAGCTCGCCGCCGAGGACGTTGCGTTCGGTCACGACTCCGAGCCTGCCACGATCGCGGCGCCGGGTCGAAGGGTTCGGACCCGTTAGTCATTCGGAGTCATCTTCGTCCGTTCCGCCCCACGGCCGGCGATCGGAAATTACGTTCAGCGACATGACCGACCGCCCGAGCCCTGGCATCTGGGGCTGGGTCGCGCACCACAAGGCGTTGTCGGTCGTGGGGGTGGTGCTCGTGATCCTGGTGGTCGGCAACCTCGGCGATACGTCGTCCTCCGATCCGAGCCGCGGCACCTCGGGCCCACCGGGCGCGACCTCCGAGGGCGACGACGAGGGCGGGGATCCCGATCGCAAGCGGAGGCGCGACCGCCAGCCGGTCGCAGAGGAGCCGCCCGAGCCGACGTACCTCGTCTCCTCTGTCGTCGACGGCGACACCATCGACCTCGCCAACGGCGAGACCGTGCGCCTGGTCGGCATCGACACCCCCGAGGTCGGGGAGTGCGGCTACGACAAGGCACGGAACCGTTTGGTCGCCCTGGTCGAGGGCGAGCGGGTCACGCTGGTGCAGTCCGACGAGGACCGCGACCGGTACGGCCGGCTGCTGCGGTACGTCGACGCCGGGCCGGTCGACGCCGGCCTACGGCTGCTCCAGGACGGGCTGGCGATCGCCCGGTACGACTCGCGGGACGGCTACGGCTTCCACCCGCGCGAGCCCGAGTACATCCGCGAGGACCGCGGGGCGCCCAACATCACGTGCCACGAGCCGCGCCACTTCACGCCGCAGCAGCCGCCGCAGCAGCCGCCGCCGCAGCAGCCGCCCTCGGGCTGCGCGTCCGGCTACTCGCCGTGCGTCCCGGTCTACCCGCCCGATGTCGACTGTGCGGACGTCGAGGGGCCGATCTCCGTGACGGGCAGCGATCCGCACGGGCTCGACGCCGACGACGACGGGGTGGCCTGCGAGTAGCGGTCCTCAGCCGACCATCGTCGAGCCGCCCTCGACGACGTCGCGGCCGAGGGTACGGCGGACCAGCGTGCGGTAGCGCCAGATCTGCAGCGCGCCGATGCCCCAGAGGACGTACTGCACGCTCATCGCCGCGCGGAACGCGCCGGGCGTGAAGTCGGTCGACGACCCCGGCGTCATCAGGTCGAGCACCGCGCCGACCCCGAACACGACGATCACCGCGGCGATGAAGCCGCCGACGTTGATGATGCCGGTGGCGCTGGCCATCCGGTCCGGGGGATTCGAGGTCCGGCCGACGTCGAAGCCGATCATCGACGCAGGTCCACCGCAGCCGCAGGCCACGACCAGCACGACGAGCAGCCACAGCGGCGCCTGACCCGGCCACGCCAGCACCGCCGTCCAGGCGACCACCATCCCGGCGATCGTCGCGAGCGCGACGGTGGACCGGTGCCACGGATGGTTGCCGACGACCAAGCCGAGCACCGGGCCGGACGCGACGACCGCGACGATGATCAGGCTCAGAAGCACGCCGGCCACGGTCTCCGACACGCCCTCGCTCAGCACGAGGAACGGGAAGCCCCACAGCAGCACGAGCAGGTGCGCGCTGAACGGCGTCGTGAAGTGCACCCAGAAGCCCAGCCGGGTCCCGGGCTGGTCCCACGACGCGCGCAGCGTGCGCAGCAGCGCGAGCCGGGACATCGGTTGCCCGCGCTGGTGCCGCTGCTCCGGGGTGTCCCACACGAGGAGCAGCAGAGCGGCCAGCAGGACCGGTCCGGTGGCGGCCGCGACCAGGTAGGCGGTGGTCCAGCCGAGCTCGGACAGCGCCCAGGTCATCGGGACCGCGGCGGCGATGGACCCGATCTGGCCAGTGCTGCCGGTGAGCTGGGTGACCAGCGGGATCCGCCGCGGCCCGAACCAGCTGCTCACCAGCCGCAGCACGCAGATGAACGTCATCGCGTCGCCGAGCCCGACGAAGACCCGCGCCACCAGCGCCTCCGGGTACGACGTCGCCAGCGCGAAGCCGGCCTGGGCGAGCGTGATCGTGACGACGCCGGCCGTCAGCACCGTGCGCGGTCCGAACCGGTCGACGAGGAGGCCGACCGGCACCTGCATCCCGGCGTACACGAGCACCTGGAGCATCGTGAAGGCGCCGAGCTGGCTCGCCGACAGGTCGAACCGCTCGGTGGCCGCGAGCCCCGCCACCGCGAGGCTGGTGCGGTGGAAGACCGCGACCACGTAGATCGCCAGCGCGACGCCCCACACCAGCCAGGCGCGTCGAGGGGTGCTGTCCACGCCCGAAACGTACTCGGCCGGCCGGGTCAGCCCGCAGCCACCTCCAGTGACTCCGGTCCGCGGACCGACGTGGTCTTCCGCATCGTCGGCTCGCCCGCCAGGCGCAGCGTCGGAACACGCTCGGCCAGCCCGCGCAGCGCGACCGTGGCCTCGAGCCGGGCGAGCGGCGCACCGATGCAGTAGTGCACGCCACCGGAGAAGGCGAGGTGCGCGGGAGTGGCAGCGTCGGCGTAGCGGTCGATCCGGAACTCCTGGGGTGCGTCGAAGACCGCTGGGTCGCGATTGGCGCCGCCGATCAGCGCCACCACCCAGGTGCCCTTCGCGATCGGGTGGTCGCCGAGGGTGGTGTCCTCGAACGCCACCCGGATGGTGCGCTGGACCGGCGGGTCGTAGCGCAGCGCCTCCTCGACCGCGAGGCCGGCGAGCCCCGGATCGGCGACCAGCGCCTCCCAGGCGCCGGGCGTGCGCTGCAGGGCGAGTACGGCGTTGCTGATCAGGTTCACCGTCGTCTCGAACCCGGCGACCAGCAGCACCTGGCACATCGACAACAGCTCACGCGGCGTCATCCGGCCGTCGGCCTCGGCCGCGACGAGCGAGCTCACCAGGTCGTCGCGCGGGTCGTGACGCCGGAGCTCGAAGAGCCGGTCGAGGATCCGCTCCAGCCGGAGCGATGCCGTGGCGAGCCGCTGCGCGTGGGGGAGGTTGCTGATGCCGTCGAGCGCCGAGGCCATCGTCTGGCCGTACCGCTCGAACGCCGGCACGTCCGCATCCGGCAGCCCCAGCAGGTCGGAGATGACGCCGATGGGCAGTGGAGCGGCGAACGCGTGCACGAGGTCGAAGGACCGGCGGCCCTCGACCTCGTCCAGCAGCGAACCGACCCGCTTCTCGATCGCCAGCTCGTACGACGCGAGGTGCTTCGGGCTGAAGCCGTGGGCGGCGAGCCGCCGGAGCCGGGTGTGCTCGGGTGGGTTGAGGCCGAGCAGGGACCGGTCGATGGTGTCGCCGTCCTGGTAGATCGCGCCGTGCACGACGTTGGTCCCGGGGTCGCGGACGCCGAAGTCGCGGCGCCGGAGCAGCTCGTGACAGAGGTCGTGCTCGGCGGTGGCCGCGTAGCCCGGCATGCCCGGCACCACCCGCCCGAGTGCGCGCACCTGCTCGTGGATCGGGTAGGGGTCGCGCCGGCCCTCATCGGTGTCGAAGGCCGCGATCGGCGAGCCGGACCGCTGGGCCCGCCACTGCCACAGCTTGGTGCGATAGATCCCCGCCACGAACCGGGCGGCTTCCTTAGGGCTCTGCGGACCCTGCCTCATGAAGTCACGGTAGGACGGGGTTCGGATCGCCGCATCCGACCACGGTCGGACCTTCGGTCAATTGGGTAGTCTCTACATCATGTAGTAACTTCACAATATGACGCCGACCGCGGTCGACCAGGTGCTCGAGCTGGTCTCGCTGCTCCAGCGCGACATGGCGCTGTCCTTCGAGCGCGACGGCCTGACCGAGGCCCGCGCCCACCTGCTGTGGGTGCTGCGTGACGGACCCGTCACCCAGCGGCACCTGGCCGATGCCCTCGGCGTCACCCCGCGCAACATCACCGGGCTGGTCGATGGCCTGGTCGACAGCGGCCACGTCGTACGGCGCCGGCACCCGACCGACCGGCGCGCCACCCATGTCGACCTCACCCCCGAGGGGCGCCGGGTCACCGACGCGATGGTCGAGGGGTACGCCGACATGCACGACGTGTTGTTCGGAGGCCTGTCGGCGCGCCAGCTCGCGGCGTTCCGGCGCACCTTGGACTCGGTGCTCGGCCGGCTCCGCGTCCGGCTCGAGGAGGAGTGGGGATGAGGCTCGTCGTACGGCTGATCAAGCTCGAGCTGGCGCTCTACGTCGCCCTCGGCCGGTGGATCGTGCGCCGGCCCCAGGTGCCGGCCGCCACCACGCCGTGGGGCTACAGCCGGGACGTCACGCCGGTCATGGGCCTGTGGATCTTCGCGTCGGCGCTCGAGGTGCCGCTGGTCCACGTCCTCGTGCCGTGGGACTCGGTGCGGCTGGTCCTGCTCGGCGTCTCCGTGTGGGGGCTGCTCTGGATGCTCGGGATGCTGGCGAGCATCAGGGTCTACCCGCACCTGGCCGACGAGGACGGCGTGCGGATCCGCTACGGCAAGTTCGCCGATCTGCGGGTGCCGTGGGACCGGGTCGCTGCGGTGACCAGGGTCGACCGCGACCTGCCGTCCTCGATCCGGACCCACCAGCCGCTCGAGACCGACGCCGGTACCGACCTCCAGATCGGCGTCAGCGCCCGCGCCAACGTGCACCTCGCGCTGGTCGGGCCGACCGAGGTGACCACGCCGAAGGGACCGATGACGGTCGTCGCGGTCACCTTCCTCGTGGATGACCCGGTTGCGTTCGTGGCCGCTGCCAGAGTGGCTAGTCGTCTGGCCTGAATTCGCCATGGTGGGGCGCCCGCGGCGGTGCCACGATCGGCGCGTGGGGGTGTTCGACGTCGCGGCCGATGCCTATGTGCGTTTCATGGGCCGCTTCTCCGCGCCGCTCTCCGGGCCGTTCGCCGAGGTCGGGTTGGCCGGTGTCGATCGGTCGGCGCGGGTGCTCGATGTCGGCTGCGGGCCGGGCATGTTGACCTGCGAGCTGGTACGGCGCCAGGGGGCGTCCCGGGTCAGCGCCATCGACCCGGTCGAGTCGTTCGTGCGGGCGACCGCGGCGTCGTACCCCGGCGTCGACGTACGCGGCGGCACCGCCGAGGACCTGCCCTATGCCGACGACACCTTCGGCGCCACGCTCGCCCAGCTCGTCGTGCACTTCATGCGCGACCCGGCCGCGGGGGTGCGCGAGATGGCGCGGGTGACGGTGCCCGGCGGCCGGGTGTCGGCATGCGTGTGGGACCACGCCGGCGGCCGAGGTGCGCTGTCGGGCTTCTGGCGGGTGGTGCAGCGCTGCGACCCCGAGGCCGAGGGCGAGGCGACGCTGGCGGGATCGACCGCGGGCGACCTGACCCGGCTGTTCGTCGACGCCGGGCTGCGCGAGGTCGACGAGACGCTGCTGGAGGTACGGCGCGAGTTCGCCACCTTCGAGGAGTGGTGGCAGCCGTTCACGCTGGGGGTCGGTCCCGCGGGCGCCTACGTCCGTGGACTCAACCAGATCGAGCGGGTCGGGCTGGAGGGCGCGCTCCGCGAGGAGCACGGCGACGGGCCGGTGACGATCCAGGCGGGTGCGTGGACCGCCACCGGCGTCGTGTAGCGCTCACAGGAGCGCGGCTGTCACGCAGCGGTGCTGACCTTCTTCGGAGGCCGGCCCCGCCGCGGTACGACGGACTGCGGCTTGCCGCTCTCGAGCAGCACGCCGCCCCAGACGCCGTACTCGTCCCGCCGCACACCGAGGTCGAGGCAGAGCTCCCGTACCGGGCAGTCGGCGCAGAACGCCTGGGCCGCGGCGAGGGTCGCCTCGTCGGTCGGGTGGAACAGGTCGGGGTCCGGGTGGTCCGCGCATGCCCACACGAGCTTCGGGTCGTGCGGGGTCGGTGCGGTGAAGGCGATGGTCACGCCCTTCGTGTCGAACCGGTCCTCGTGGGCCAGGATCTTCCGTGCAGTCATCGCCTTTCACCTCCTTGTGTCGTGGCGATGGGTGGGTTGAGCAGTGCAGGGGTCGAAAAATGCAGAAGGGCCGCTTCTGCGCGGTTCGCGCTGAAGCGGCCCGGTGTCCGGGTGCGAGGTGCACCTACACGGGCGGCTCCAGCACAGGGGGCAGCTTCTGGTCTTCGGTCCGTCGCGAGGACGTCCCCAACCAGAGGCCGCCGAGCTCCGGGCACTCGTGGGCAGCACCCAGCGCGCGGACCGCACTGCGGTTCGCGTCGATGAGGGTGCGATAGCTGCCCACGTCATGTCTCCTTCGGTGATGCCGTCCTGGCGGCGCGCCGGGTCTGTCCCCGACCAGTCAACGGTAGATGCCCGGTGCCGCTCCGGCCTAACGCATTAACGACGTCGCGTCAGATCTCGCGCCGGGCGCCGGGCGCGCCCGGGCCGGGCACCGAGCCCGGGGGAGGAGGGCCGAGCTGGCCGGTCCGGATCCAGTCGATGGCGAAGTCGTGCGGGTTCAGCGGGTCGACCATCACCCCGAGCTTCGAGCCCGGCTGCATCCGAGCCAGGTGCATCGCGGCAACGACGTGGTCGCACGTCACGACGTACGGCTCGGTGCCGTCCGCCCGCTCGACCCGCGCCTGGAGGCGGACGACGGGCGTGGTGTTGGCGTAAGTCCCCATCTGCCACGACGCGTCGATGATCGCGACCGCCGGCAGTCCCTCGCCGTTGGTCAGCTGGAGGTGGCGTGACATCCGCAGGCCGAGGTCGGCGTTGTCGGCTGCCGCCTTCATCTGGTTCGGGATGTCGGCGAGCTGTCCCAGGTACGACGACGGGCGCCCCTGCTGCTCCAGGTGCCGCTGGTTGGCGCGGTACATCCGCTGCCAGTCGCCGAAGAGTCCCATGTCCGGGCCCCTGGCTCAGTAGCCGAGGAACTTGCGGAACTGCTGCCCGACCGCCTGCGACTGACCCATCCGAGCGACCCAGCCGTCGAGCGCCGCCTTGGCATCCGCAGCGGACACGCCCTTCTCGCCCGCGAGCGTGATCAGGCCCGCCTCGTCCTTGATGCCCCGGGTCTGCGCCTCACGCGCCCAGTCGGCGTAGTCCTGCAGCGAGACGCCGTTGATCGGCTCCCAGATCGGGTCGTTCTCCGCGACCGAGCGGGTCGACGGGCCGCCGAGGATCGCCGGATCGATGGGACCGGCACCCTGCACGTGCACCATGCCGGGCTGCTGTCCCTGCTGCCCCTGCTGTCCCTGTGCAGCCGCTTGTGCCGCGGCCGCCTGCTGGGCGAGCGCGTCCTTGGCCTTGCTGAAGAATCCCATGGTGATGTCCCCTTCCGGCCGCACCGCGACCTTGATCAGCCCCCACTCGCGAAGGTAGAGCCCGGGAGTCGAGGCTGAAAGGGACCTACGTCTCAACGTCGTCTCAACCGGAGAAGACCATCCCGATGGGCCATGCCATCTCGGCGCTGGGTGGCCTATTTTTCGCAGCATGGCGAACGAGCCCGATCCCCCCAACGAGCCCGATCCCCCCAACGAGTGGCGCGTGTACGAAGGGGACGACACGCCTGACCCGGAGCCGGCGCCCACGCCCGACCCCCCGAACGTCCCGTACGGCAATGCCCCCCAGGTGCCCTACGGCCAGACGCCGACCTACAACCCGGTGGTCGTCACCAAGTCGTCGGCGGGCGTGCCGAAGCTGGCGCTCGTCATCATCGGGGTCGCCGTGCTCGGCGGCGTTGCTGCCGCTGCGGCGGGGATCTTCGCGGCGGTCGGCGGTCCCGGCGGTATCGGCGGCATCGACGCCAAGGACCCCGACGACTTCGCCGAGATGGTCGAGAAGCTCGAGGACGAGAAGGACACGACCGTGGTCACCTGGGTCGGCCTCTACACCGACTACATCATCGTGGACGTGCCCTACACCGACGACCCGAGTGACGACCGCGAGATCAGCTACACCTGGCGCGGCGGCGACCTGGAGGAGTGGACCAAGGGTACGTCGACCGACGCGCGGTTCGACCTCAAGGAGATCGACCCCAGCGTCATCGACGGCATGTGCGACCCGGTCCTCGCCGAGGCCGACGGGGCCGAGAAGGACGACTGCTACGTGTTCATCTCGAAGCCGGCGGAGGGGAGCGATGTCTGGTTCCGTACGTCGGCGTCCGACGAGTTCGGCAAGTCCTGGTGGGTGAACTACGACAAGGACGGCAACGAGGTCGACCGGGGCCACTCCTGACCCGGCTGCGCCTGGTCGGCGGCAAGGTCAGGCGCTGAGGATGTCGATCTCGTCGAGCGGCACCGGCAGCAGCCGGTCGTTGTTGGCCGCGTGCACGACCTCGCACGGCACGCCGGCGAGCTGGGCGGCGGCGTAGAGCGCGGCCGCCCAGAGCCGGTCGGACCTGTCCAGGCCGCCCCGGCCCGGACGGGTGCGCAGGAACGCGACCCGGCCGCCCGGCACCTGCTCGGTCGTCCACTCCTCGAGGAGGTCGAGCAGCTCGGGAGCGGTCGGGTCGGGCGCCACCATGTCGTCCGGCGCGGGCACCTCGATCAGCGTCTTGTGCGGTCGGCCGTCGGGATGGAGGAAGACCATCCAGAGGCTGGTGCGGGTGAACCCGAGGGGCTCCATCAGGGTCTGCCAGACCTGCTCGAGGTCGGCCTGGCTGGTGATCCGATCGTCTGTCATGGCCGACACCCTGCGCGGGTCGGGCTCGGTGCGGCAGGGGGTCGGTCAGCTGTCCACAAGGAGGCCCGCGGCGCGCGCCACCTCGCCGTACGCCGTCGCCAGGCTCGGGATCGTCTCGTGCGCGTTGAGGCCGCTCGGGTTCGGCACCACCCACAGCTCGGCCCCGCCCAGCTGGTCGGGCTGGCGGCCCATGACGGCCTTCGGTCGTCCGAAAGCGGTCCGGTAGGCGGTGATCCCGGCGACCGCCACCACTCGCGGGCGGAGCCGTTCGACCAGCGCAGTGAGTGCGGCGCCGCCCTCCTTCAGCTCGGCCGTGTCGAGCTCGGACGCCTTCGCAGTCGCGCGGTGCACGAGGTTGGTGATCCCGATGCCGCGGTCGCGGAGCCGGTCCCGCTCGTCCTCGGTCAACCCCGCTGCCGGGTCGATCCGCTCGGTGACCACACCGGCCTGCAGCAGCGCGGGGTAGAAGCGGTTGCCCGGGTGCGCGAAGTGGGTCTGCGTCGCCGCCGTCCAGAGCCCGGGGTTGATGCCGACGAACAGCAGCCGCAGCTCCTGCCCCGGCCGGGTCGGCAGCAGGTCGGGGACCACGGCGTCGCGGAAGGACTCGAGCTCCGCTCGCGAGAAGGTACGGCGCACGCGGCCCAGTCTGCCGGTTGAGGACGGGTGAGGAACCGGCACCTGCGCGCTACCGTCCCACTCATCATGAGGCGCTTGGTCGGATCCCTGTTCGTCCTCACCGCACTCACCGCGCTGACGGCGTGCGGCGAGGAGCCCGACGACCGCGCGGACGACCCGGCGACCCAGGGCCGGACGACCCAGGGCCAGACGGACTCGGCCGACCCGCAGGTCGTCGACATCGTCTCCGGCTCCGCTGTCGACGGCGACGTGGCGGCGACGGCGACGGTGATCCAGGACGACCAGGACCTCGAGCGCTACCTGAGGCAGTTCGACTCCTCGCCGTTCGTCGGGGACCTCACCGACGCGATCGACGCGCACCCGCTGGCCGACGACCGGGTGCTGGGCCTCGCCGTCATCGAGATCTCGTGCGACGAGCCGCCCTCGGCCACCGTCACGACCGACGGCGAGGCGTTCGTCGTCACGCCCGGCAAGGTCGTCAACCCGCACCAGGAGTGCTTCGCACCCGTGACCAGCGTCGCGGTGCTCGACCTGCCGCGCTAGGGGCTGTAGGTGACCTCGAGCCCGTTGGGCACCGCGCGCTGCGCGCCGTCCGAGGGCGAGTTGAGGACCCGGAGCCGGCCGCGACGGACCGCCGCGAGGGTGGTGGACCCGCCGCCGTCGAGGTTGAGCGCGTCCTCGGCGCCGAGCCGCTTCAGCATCTTGGCGGTCTCCCACATCGTGTAGCCGCGGCTGAAGTCCTGGCGCCCGTCGACCACGAGGAAGATCAGCTGCTTGGTGTCGCGATCGACGCCGACCGCCGTACGCGGGTGCATCTCGCCGTCGTCGGAGACCAGCAGCTGCCGCTTCTTGAGCAGCAGGGAGTTGCCGGTGAGGGCCATCGCGATCGGACCGTCGAGGCGGTGCCGGACCCGGAGCGACGTACCGACCCTGAGCGCCTGCAGCTTGTCCTCGGCCTTGTCGCCGCGCGCGATGAGGAACGTGCCCTTGATGCCGACGTCGTCGGGCAGGCGATCGACGTTGCGGACCACCTTGCCGTCGACGATCTGCACCAGCCGCACCTGCCGACGCTGCCTGTCGGTCCAGCCGTAGCCCGCCGCACGGCCGAACCGCCAGTCGTAGATGCCGGTGCCGCCGATCTTGACCCGCGGCGAGTTGTAGTTGGTGACCACGATCTCGGGATGCCGCGCCACCCAGGCGACCATCGGCAGCTCGCCGACGTGCCACTTGCCGTTGGTGTTGACCGACAGCGCGTTGTTCCACCCGTCGTCGATGGCGTGCCAGAGCCTGCCGCCGTGCTCGTGGCCGACGCCGAGCGGCGCCCCGGTGTCACTGATGTCGAAGAAGTCGCCGTTGATGCCGGCGACGACGTCGGGCGTGCCGGAGATCATCTCGGTGACCGTCTGCGTACGACGGACCCGCTTGCCGTGCGCGTAGTCGATCGTCAGGCCCGGCGTCGTCCAGTTGACCCGGGTCACGAAGTAGTGCACCGGTCCGCGCTGGGTCCGCGCGTCCCACGCGGTCACGCTCACGCCGGGCGACGGCTGGTAGCTGTACCGCTTGGTCCGGCCGAGGACCACCCGCTGGCCGGGCACCAGGTCGGGTGCGATCTCTCCCGGGACCTGGTCGGAGGTCTGCCAGGTGTGGGGGTCGTCGGGGTCCGGGGCGGGCGCGACCTCGGGAGCGGCTGCCTGCTCGGCGGCGGGCGGCTCGGGCGGGTCGGACGGGTCCGAGTCGACGAAGACCAGCGCGCCAGCGGTCGCCAGGAGTGCGAGCACGAGCAGTTCCGGCAGCCGAGGACGCATGGGTCCCAGGTTAAGAAATCTGACGGTCCTGTCCGGGATGATGGGTCGCGTGTCGACGGGTCCCTGCAACTCCTTCACCGAGGGCGACAACCTCGCGGTGCTCGCCGGCCTGCCTGCGGCGTCGTACGACCTGATCTACATCGACCCGCCCTACAACACCGGCAGCGCCTTCGCCTATCGCGACCGCTTCGCCGGGCACCAGGCGTGGACCGCGATGATGCGACCGCGGCTGGAGGCCGGACGGCGGGTGCTGGCCGACACCGGCGCGGTCTTCGTCAGCATCGACGACCACGAGGCCGCGCACCTGCGGCTGCTGATGGACGAGATCTACGGCGAGCAGGCCTTCCTCGCGCAGATCGTCGTCAACCTCAACCCCAAGGGACGGCAGCTGGGGAGCGGCTTCGCGACCTCGCACGAGTACCTGCTGGCCTACGCCAAGGACCCGCGGAAGTGCGTGCTCGACGCGTCGAGCGCCGACCTGGTGGTCGAGGCCGACTTCCCGCTCGTGGCCGAGGACGGCCGTCGCTACCGGCGGCTGCCGCTGCGCAACACCAACAAGAAGTTCAACCCGCTGACCGCGCCGACCCTGCACTTCGCGATCTGGGGCGACCCCGACACCGGCGAGGTGCGGACGACGCCGTTCCCGGGCGCGGTCGAGATCAAGCCGGTCTTCGGCGACGGTTCGCCCGCGGTCTGGCGCTGGTCCCGGCCGCGGATCGACGAGCGCCCTGACGACCTCGTCTGCCGACGCGTCCGGGGAGTGGCCGGCGATCGGATCGACGTCTTCCAGCGCGACTGGCGGCATCCGACCGGCGGCGCGCGCCGCAAGAAGCTACGCACGATCTGGCTCGCCGAGGAGATCGGCTCCACCGACACCGCCGTCGCGGAGCTCAAGGACGTCCTCGGCCACGTCTTCGAGTCGCCGAAGCCGACCGGGCTGGTGCGGCGAATCCTCGACACGATGCCGGACGACGTCCGGGTGCTCGACTACTTCGCCGGCAGCGGGACGACCGGGCACGCGGTCGCGCTGGCCAACGCAGCGGACGGCGGGCGCCGTACCTGCCTCTCGATCAACCTCGCCGAGCCGGTGCGTGCGGGCTCCAACGCGGACCTGGCCGGCTACCGCACCGTCGCCGACATCACCCGCGCCCGGCTGCAGGCCGTCGCTGCGCGAGTCGAGGGAGCGACGTACGCCGAGCTTGTCGAGGCGCCCCGACAAGCGCGGCGGGCGGACAGCTAGATCCCCGCCGCCTTCTCCAGCGCGCCGATCTCGTCGTCGAGGAAGGTCAGCAGCCGCTGCAGGTGCGGCACGGTCCGCCGGCAGCCGGTGAGACCGAAGCCCATGTTGCCGTCGTACGACGTGCAGGTGATGTTGAGCGCCATGCCGTTGATCGGGATCGACAGCGGGTAGTTGCCGACCAGCTTGGCGCCGTTCCAGTAGTGGGTGGAGCGGGGGCCGGGGACGTTGCTGATGATCAGGTTGTACGGCGACCGGATGATGCCCTGCATCTTCAGTGCCGGACCGAGCAGTGCCGGCGCCTGGCCGATCGCGCTCATCGCGAGGATCTGGACCGGGGTGAGCGACTTGAGCGCGTCCTTGCCGTCCTTCATCGACTTCTGGACCGCCTTGAGCCGGTCGGCGGGGTCGGCCTGGTCGGTGCCGAGCCGGGCCATCACAGCGCCGACCGCGTTGCCGCCCTCGGCCGACGGCAGGTGGGACTCCTTCGCCTTGAGCCCGATCGGGACCATCGCCACCAGCGGCGCGTCGGGGAGCGCGTCGTGCTCGATGAGGTAGGTGCGGATCGCGCCGCCGCACATCGCGAGCACCACGTCGTTGATCGTCGACCCGGTCGCCTTGCCGATCGCCCGGAGCCGCTCGATCGGCCAGTCCTGCGCCGCGAACCGCCGCGCACTGGTGATGTTGCGGTTGAACATCGTGCGCGGGGTGTGCAGCGACATCGTCGACGTCTCGTTGCGCATGCCCTTGGAGAGCGTCTTGATCAGCGCGC
This sequence comes from Nocardioides immobilis, assembly GCF_003515065.1. Lineage (GTDB taxonomy): Bacteria > Actinomycetota > Actinomycetes > Propionibacteriales > Nocardioidaceae > Nocardioides > Nocardioides immobilis. Next base: position 194,860 of record NZ_QXGH01000014.1, on the reverse strand, counting down.
CCGGCATGCCGGCAGCCTCCGCGGTGACGCCGAGCGCCGTCCGGAGCGCGTCGGCGGGGAGCCCGGCCAGACCGCGCGCGGCCTCGGCCATCGGAGTCTCCGGCTCGGGCTTCGGGCGGGAGGGGGCCGGCCGCTTCGCCCACGGCGCGGCCATGTCGCGATCGTCGGGATTGGTCGACAGGGTGCTCTGCATCAGCCGCATCGCCGAGATGCCGTCGACGAGACCGTGGTGGATCTTGGTGTACATCGCGACCCGGCCGTCGGCGAGGCCCTCGATCAGGTGGGCCTCCCACAGCGGGCGCTCCCAGTCGAGCCGGGTGCTGTGCAGGCGCGAGCACAGCTCCAGGAGCTCGCGGATCCGGCCGGGGCTCGGCAGGGCGTTGTGGCGGACGTGGTGCTCGATGTCGAACTGCTCGTCCTCCCGCCAGAAGAGCTGGCCCGCGGTCTTGACGGAGCGGTAGGGGTGCTTGAGGAAGAGGGGCCTCACCTCGTCGCCGCTCGAGATCGCGAGGTCGAAGAGCTCGCGGACGAAGTCCGGCCCCGCGTCCTCCGGCTTCTCGAAGAGCTGGAGCCCGCCGACGTGCATCGGCTGGTTCTTGCTCTCAGCGAGGAGGAAGGCCGCCGAGGGCGGGTCGATCGGCCGAGGCTTGGGCAGTGAGACCACGTGAGCACCTTTCGTCGTGGGCCGCTGATCCTTCCGCCTGGTGACCGTCGCCACAAGGGGGTGGGTTCGTGCCGGCCTCCGAGTGGAAGGATGCCGCCCGTGAGCAGCGAGCAACCGCCCGGGGTACCCACGCCGGACGACGATCCCACGCGGCCTCCACCGCGCCCGGTGGCACCGCCCGGACAGGTCTCCACCCCGGACCAGCTGCAGACCGTCCAGCCGGGGGAGTGGCCGGCCCAACCGCCGCGCGCCCGGGCCCCCCAACCGGTGGCGCCCGATCCGGTCGTGCCCGAGCCGGTGGCCCCTGAGCCGGTCGAGGCAGCGCCGCCGCCTCCGCCGCCACCCCCGCCCGCGTCGCCGTACTTCCCGATTCCTCCGGTACGACGGAGCCTGGCCTGGCTCTGGGTGACCCTCGCCGCGGTGGCCGTCCTCGTCGTCGGCTCCGCCGCGACGCTGGCCGTCGTCCAGCCGTGGGACGACGACCCGAGCAGCGATCGCGACACCACGGCAGAGCCGCGCGACTCCGCGCCGTCGGACCAGGGCGAGCAGTCCACCGAGCCGGAGCCCGTCCCGTCCGAGCCGGAGGTCAGCGCGACGCCGACGCCTCCGGGCGCGTCGGGACCGGTGACCGCGGACCTCAACGGCGACGGGTACGGCGACGCTGCCGCCGTCATCGGGTCGGGCGACATCATCGACCGGGTGGTGCTGTCGAGCACGGGGACCTCGTTCAAGGTCGGCCGTGAGCCGGCGGCGGCCTTCGACGACCGGACGTGGGCGGACTTCGACGGCGACGGGGCGCTGGACGAGATCTCCTGGAGCTACCAGCTGGGGGGCGGTCTCACGATCACGTCCGAGGACATGGACTTCCGCGAGCTCAACCTCCGGCTCCGGCTCGACGAGCGCCAGCCGTTCGTCACCCTGAAGCCCGGCGACTTCGACGGCGACGGCGCCGTCGACCTGGTCGCCTACGGCGTGGAGCACCCGGGCACCGTGTCGGTCTGGGTGATCCGCAACGACGACGGCCGGTTCTCCGCACCGGAGGAGTGGATGCGGGTCCCGAGCACGACCTACGCGCTGACCACAGTGCTCCCGGCCGACTTCACCGGTGACGGTCTCACCGACCTCGCGGTCCGGGTGCCGATGGACGGCACGCGGCAGCGGAGGGACCCGGTCAGGTTCGGCTTCTCGTTCCTGTTGTCGACGGGCAGCGCGTTCATCCCCGGACCGCTCGAGCGCCCCACCGCCTTCGCCGACGACGCCGAGGCGGTGGTCGGCGACTTCACGGGCGACGGGACGCCGCGGGTGCTGCTGATCGGTGCCGGCCGTCGTGGGATCGAGGTCACGGGGCTGCGCCATGACGGGGAGCGCCTGGTGCTCGATCGGCGGATTGCGGCGCGGGGCGACGGCGACGGCGAGATCGTCGACGCCGTCGTGTCCGACGTCGACGGCGATCGGGACGACGACGTCGTCTACACCACGTACGCCGGCCGCGGTCGGGAGTACGGCGGGTTCCGGGTGCTGAGCCTCGGGCGTCCGTCCGTCGACCCGCGTGACGTGTGGGCGCCGACGCCGCGGTGCCGGGCGCGCGCGTGCTCGTTCTACTTCCAGAACAGCTACTGAGACCACTGCATCTGCTGCTTGTCGGACCGCGGGGCGTGGGACGATCTCGCCATGACGAACGGTGACGGGGGCTCGGCAGCGCCACCAGGTTGGTATCCGGACGGACCGGGCTGGGAGCGCCGTTGGGACGGGTTCGCGTGGACCGCGGACCGGCGGCAGGTGCCGCCGGCGTCGCCCCAGTGGCCCAACCCCTCGGCACCGCCCGCCCAGGCGCCGCCCGCCCAGGCGCCGCCTGCCGGGGGAGGACAGCGTTCGCCGTGGGCACCGCAGTCCTCCGGCGCGCCGGCCGGGAGCTCGGCACCGCCGACCCAGTTCCGGCCGGTCTCTCCGAACGCGGGCCCGGGCCAGGTGGCACCCAGCGGCCCGCCGCCCGGCGCCGGGGCGCCGCAGGGGCCGCCACCAGGGTCGCCGTACGGCAGCGCGGGCGGTCCGTCGTACCCGACGCCGCCCCGGCAGAAGAAGAGCCTGCTGTGGCTGTGGGTGGCACTGGCCGTCGTGCTGATCGTGGTCATCGCGTCGGTCGTGACGCTCCTCGTGGTGCAGCCGTGGTCCGACGACGACAAGGACAGCGCCTCGAAGGGCGGCGGAGAGGAGACCACCGAGCCGACCGAGACGACGACCACCACCGAGGGCGGCGCGGTCCGCGGCGACATCAACGGCGACGGGCTCGGCGACGTGGTCGGCCGCTTCTACGACGAGACCGAGAACCGGCTGACGCTCACCAACGCCGACGGGTCCTTCGAGATGGCCCAGGAGCCGGTGCAGCAGGAGGAGACGCTCGTCGTCGCCGACTTCGACGGCGATGGCGGCAGCGACATCGCGTCCTGGTTCAACGCCAACGGCACGTTGCAGTTCGACGTCGAGGACAGCGAGCTCGGGCAGACGCAGGACTTCGACCTGTGGTTCAAGGTGCAGGGCATCAAGGCCGTCTTCGGCGACTTCGACGGCGACGGCCTGACCGACATCGCCGCCTACGGCCAGCGGCACCGCAGCCAGGTGGCTGTCTGGGTGATGCGCAACTCCGGCGAGGGATTCGAGGAGCCGGCGATGTGGGCGGCGCTCCCGAACGCGTCGTACGGCTCCACCCAGCTGATCGTCGGTGACTACAACGGAGACGGCGCCGACGACGCGCTCGCGGTCGTCCCGGACGAGCCGCTGGTCCGCGGCGACTTCGACGACTACTACTGGTACGGCGACTTCGGCGTGGTGCCGTTGATCGCCGACGGTCCGTCGTTCGACATCGGCGGCATCGGGCCGGTCGAGGAGGCGCTGTACGACGAGGAGTACACCGTCGGCGACTTCGACGGCGACGGCACGGACACCCTCGTCACCGACAACTACTACGAGGACACCTTCGTCCTCTACGAGTACGACGGCACCACGATGCGGCCGACGGGCGACACCGTGCAGTACGGCGTCGCCGGCGACGGCGTGCTGGACGCGGTCACCGCCGTCGACCTCAACGGCGACCAGCTCGACGACCTGGTGTTCACTAGCGTGGATATCGACGACTACAGCTTCTTCGGAGTCTGGTCGGCAGTGGCCGACGCCGAGGGCGGGATCGACACGCCCACCAAGTGGGCCGACCTGCCCGACTGCTCGGGCGACTACTGCCAGGTCGACTACTACCCGACTCAGTAGCGGCCCGGACCAGCAACCGTCCACCGGCAACGCGCCGGTGTCCCTTCGTCCACAGCGAAGGCGCCGGCGCGACGTCGTGGTCGGGTCGCGCTCCTAACGTCCCGTCGCGACGCCGGAACTCGCCGGCGCCTGACCCTCGGGAGCTCCCATGTCCGACCTCGTCCTGCGGCGCATCGCCGCCCTCCTGCTCGCCCTCCTCGCCGTCGGAGGTCTCGCCGCCTCCGCAGCGGCCGACCCTGCGGCCACGCTGACCGAGCCCTACGTGCCACCCGCGGACACGATCGTCCACGTCGAGGGCGACGCGGCCAACGGCTTCAGCATCGAGCACTACGACGGCTCCTGGGAGTTCCCGCCCACCGACTCGGAGACGACCGCCGAGTGCAACGAGTACGACCGGTTGGTGCGCCGTATCCGGTGCCGGGTCAGCACCCGCACGTGGTACCGCGCGCTCGCCGGCTTCCGGGAGACCACCGACTACTACCGCTCGCTGCTGTAACGGGCACCCGTTGGTCGAGGAGGTCGCGCAGCGACCGTCAGGAGACCGTCGCCGCTGGATGGCACCATCGACGCATGACCGGACCGGCGGGCTGGGTGCTGCACGTCGACCTCGACCAGTTCATCGCCGCGGTCGAGGTCCTCCGCAGGCCCGAGCTCGCCGGGCTCCCGGTGGTCGTCGGTGGCCGCGGCGACCCGACCGAGCGGGGCGTGGTGTCGACGGCGTCTTACGAGGCCCGCCGCTATGGCGTCGGCTCCGGGATGCCACTGCGCCTCGCCGTCCGCAAGCTGCGCAACGCCAGCCCGGAGGCGGTCTTCCTGCCGGTCGACGCAGGGGCGTACGACGCCGCCAGCGCCGAGGTGATGGCGGTGCTCCGCGGCCTGGAGTGGGGCGGGGTGCCCGTCCTGGTCGAGGTGCTCGGGTGGGACGAGGCGTTCGTCGGACCCGGGCCCGACCACGGCGACCTCGGCGACCCGGTGGTGTTCGCCGAGCGCATCCGGACGACGCTGCTGGACCGGACGCGACTGGCCAGTGCCGTCGGCATCGGCGACAACAAGCTCCAGGCGAAGCTCGCTACGGGCTTCGCCAAGCAGCGGGTCGAGGGTGCCGTGGCGCGTGAGGCCGGCGCCGGGATCGGCGAGGAGTCGGGCCCGGGTGGCCAGCAGCGCGGTCGCGGCACCTACGTCATCAGTGACGACAGCTGGTACGACGAGATGGGCGCCCGCCCGACCAGCGCGCTCTGGGGCATCGGCAAGAAGACCGCAGACAAGCTGGCGCTGCTCGGGATCGTCACCGTCGAGGACCTCGCGCGTGCGGACCCCGAGCTGCTCGCCGCGCAGCTCGGCCCGACGACGGGGCCCTGGCTGCGCCGGCTGGGACGCGGAGTCGCGTCGAGCGAGGTCGACGCGACGCCGTACGTCGCCCGCGGGCACGGCCGCGAGGAGACGTTCCAGGAGGACCTGGCCGACTGGGCCGACGTCGAGAGCGAGGTCGACCGGATCGCCCGTCGGGTGGTGGCCGACATCCAGGCCGAGGGCCGCCCTGCGGTCCGGGTGGAGCTGAAGCTGCGCTACCGGCCGTTCTTCACCCTCACTCGCAGCCACAAGCTCGCCGAGCCCACCACCGATCCGGACCTGCTGGCGGCCGAGGCGGTCGCCCTGCTCGACCGCGTCGAGAAGGACCGCCCGGTACGGCTGCTCGGTGTCCGGCTCGAGATGACGCCTCCGGAGGGCGACGCCGGTCCCGCTCCGTCCTCAGGCGCCGAGGGGCAGCAGCCCAAGAACGGACCGATCAAGGTCGACTGAGTCTGCGAGGCACCTCACCGAGCACATTGGTCACACCTGTACCGATCGGTCCGTTCGCCGGTCGCTGGTGACCAGGCCAACCCCGGTCTCACCCGAAGTCGTGGGGCACCACGGTCTGGCCGGCGTGGTTGCGGCCCCAGCAGGCGAGCACCCCGGTGGCACGTACGCCGCAGGTGTGGTTGGCGCCGGCCGCGATCGCGCCCGTGACCGCTTCGGCACTGGCCGTGGCGTACGTCTGGTTGGCGTCGGCGGTGGCCCAGGTGGCCTGGGCAGACGGCTGCCTCCGACGGGTCCGAGAGCGAGCGGGACGCTCAGGCCAAGGCTGACGATGGACGCAAGGACCCGGCGATCGATCATGGTGGCAACCCCTCTGGATCAGGTCTCAGGCGATCTGAGCATGCCGTCGCGGATCATCGATCCCGAGCCGAGGAGCCGCGGCACGGGAAGACAAGCATCGGCGGGCCGTGCTCGGCGCTCGAACGCCGCAAGGTCGTCCCCGAGGACGAGGCGGCGGCGGTCAGCGCAGATCGTTGCGCAGCTCCTGGACCACGGAGTCCACGACCGCGACCAGGTCCCCGTCGGTGCGCTCGGCGACCGCGCGCTGACGCTGGTACGACGCCCCGCGCGTCGGAATGTCGAGCACGGAGGCGAGCTCCGCGGAGCAGCCGAGCCGCTCCGCGACGGGCTCGAGCTGGACGACCAGCTCGGCGAGGTCCTCGGTGACCAGCCGCTCGTTGGAGGCGGCGTCGAGGATGATGATCGCGTCGACGCCGTACCGGGCGGCCCGCCACTTGTTCTCCTGCACGTGCCACGGCGGCATCGTCGGGAGCGTCTCGCCGGCGGCGCAGCGCTCGTCGAGCCACACGACCAGGCAGTGCATCAGCGCCACCAGGGCGGCCATCTCGGAGAACGTGGAGACGCCGTCGCAGACCCGGTTCTCGAGGGTGCCGTGACCGACCGCCGGGCGGACGTCCCACCGGATCTCGCTGAGCTCCTCGATCACGCCGGTGACCAGCTGGTCGTGGACGAACGCTTCGTACTCTTCCCACCGCTCGAACTGGAACGGCAGGCCGGCGGTCGGCAGCTGCTGGAACATCAGCGCCCGGTTCGACGCGTAGCCGGTGTCGACGCCGGCCCAGATGGGGGAGGAGGCGGACAGCGCCTGGAGGTGGGGGTACCAGTTGAGCAGCGCCGACAGCACCGGCATCAGCCGCTCCTTCTCGGGCATCCCGACGTGCACGTGCACGCCCCAGATCAGCATCTGCCGGCCCCACCACTGGGTGCGGTTGATGAGCTCCTCGTAGCGGTGGCCCTCGGTCAGCTGCTGCCCGGTCCAGGACGCGAACGGGTGGGTGCCGGCGCCGTACAGGTCGAGGTCGAGCTCGTCGCAGGCCGGTACGACGTACTCCAGTGCGCGACGCAGGTCGGCCATCGCCTCGGGGACGGTGTGGCAGATGCCGGTCACGACCTCGACGGTGTTGCGCAGCAGCTCCTTGTGGAGCCGTCCGGGATCGGGCATCCGCGCCTTCGCCCGGGCGAACAGGTGCGCCGCGTCGTTGCGCAGGTCGCGGGTACGGCGGTCGACGAGGGCGAACTCCCACTCCACGCCGAGGGTCGGCTCCGGGGAACCATGGAAGTCGATCCGCACAGGCCCAGCGTTCCACACATCGCCAGGTGCGTGGCTCGGCGTGGAGCGAGTCGTCTGGGACGATCGGCGGGTGGAGGCGCCGCTGGACAGGTTGTGGGAGCGCAGCCGGCTGTCGGTGCGGGGCCGGGTGCAGCGGTGGCGCGGCAAGCTCTTCGCGATCGTCCAGTGCGCGATCGCGGCCGGTGTAGCCTGGTGGGTCGCTGCCGACCTGCTCGAGCACGACACCCCCTTCTTCGCACCGATTGCGGCGGTGGTGTCGCTCGGGACGTCGTACGGGCAGCGCCACCGGCGCATCGTCGAGGTCGCACTCGGGGTGGCGATCGGGGTCTTCGTCGCCGACGTGCTCGTGATCTGGATCGGCTCCGGGGCGTGGCAGCTCGCGCTCATCGTCGGGCTCGCGATGTCGACCGCCCTGCTCCTCGACGCGGGCACCCTCTTCGTCACCCAGGCCGCGGTGCAGTCCATCGTCGTCGCGACGCTCGTGCCCGAACCCGACGCGGCGCTCACCCGGTGGACCGACGCCCTCATCGGCGGGGCGGTCGCGCTCGTCGCGGCGACCGCGGTGCCGGCGGCCCCGCTCCGCAGGCCCCGCGAGCAGGCCGCGAAGGTCGCGCACAAGATCGCCGAGCTGCTCCGGGCCGCGAGCCACGTGATGCTCGACGGGGAGCCCGACCCGGCGCTCGACCTGTTGGCCGACGCCCGCGCCACCGACCGGATGGTCCGCGAGCTCCAGGCAGCCGCGGACGAGGGGATGTCGGTCGTCCGGTCCTCGCCGTTCCGCCGTCGTCACCGCGCCGGAGTGCGGCGGATGGTGGAGCTCGTCGATCCGCTCGACCGCGCCCTGCGCAGCACCCGCGTCCTCGTGCGGCAGACGGCGGTGGCGACGTACCGGCACCGGCCGGTGCCGTCGTCGTACGCCGACCTGACGGCCGACCTCGCACTGGCCGTCGAGGCGGTCGCCGACGAGCTCGCCGCCGAACGGCTACCGGAAGCCGCTCGCCCCCAGGTGCTCGCCGTCGGTCAGGCCACCAGCCTGGTCGAGCGGAGCGAGTCGCTCGCCGGCGATGCGATCCTCGCCCAGCTGCGCTCGATCGTGGTCGACCTGCTGCTCGTCACCGGGATGGGGCAGCTCGAGTCGACGGACGCGCTGCCACCGCCGCGACGCTGAGCCGGCCGCCACTACCCAGCACCCGGTTTGGTATTCGGGTTGAACTCTTCGGTGCACAGTTGTTCTCTGGAACCTATGACAAGCACGATTCCCTGGGAACGCGTGCGTCGGTCGGCGTCCAAGCTGACGACGCCGCTCCACCCGGACGACTACCTCCGACTGGTGAACCCGCTCTGGAGCGCGCGAGAGCTGCGCGGACGGGTCGAGACCGTGATCCCGGAGACCGAGGACGCCGCGACGCTGGTGATCAAACCCGGCTGGGGCTGGCGCTACAACCACAAGCCCGGCCAGTACGTCGGCATCGGCATCCAGGTCAACGGCAAATTCCAGTGGCGCTCGTACTCCGTCAGCTCGCCGCCCGAGAGGCGGCGCGGCACGATCACGATCACCGTGCGCGCCATGCCGGAGGGGAAGCTCTCCAGCCACCTGGTCAAGGGCCTCGAGCCGGGCACCATCGTCCGGCTCGCACTCCCGGAAGGCGACTTCGTCCTCCCCGACCCCCCACCCCGGCGGATCCTCTTCCTTGTCGGCGGTAGCGGGGTCACGCCGGTGATGGCGATGCTCCGCACGCTCGACCGGCGCTCCCAAGAAAACGGCAGAGCGATGCCCGACGTCGTCATGCACTACTCCTCGCCGACCGAGGACCGGATGATCTTCCGCGAGGAGCTCGACCGGCTCGAGCAGAAGCACGACGGGCTGACCATCCACCGGCTCCACACCGACGTGGACGGCATGCTCGACCTCGCCGAGCTCGACCACGTCTGCCCGGACTGGCGGGAGCGCGAGACCTACGCCTGCGGCCCGGGCCCGATGCTCGACGCCATCACCGAGCACTACGAGGAGAACGACCTCGAGGAGCACCTGCACCTCGAGCGGTTCTCGCTCGAGCTCGGTGGCGAGGGCGGCGAGGGGGGCACCATCACCTTCCAGAACTCGGGCAAGACCATCGAGGCCGACGGCGCCACCACCGTGCTCGAAGCCGGCGAAGAGGCCGGCGTCGGCATGCCCTACGGCTGCCGGATGGGCATCTGCCACACCTGCACGCTGACGCTGCTCTCGGGCAAGGTGCGCGACCTGCGCAACGGCGACGAGTACGACAGCCCCAACGAACCCGTCCAGACCTGCTGCACCGCCGCCGTAGGCGACTGCACGCTCGACATCTGATTGGAGAGACACCACATGGCCATCTCAGACGTGAAGGAGTACGCCCACCTCACCGAGGAGGAGGTGGACCAGCTCGGCCGTGAGCTCGACGCCATCCGCGCAGAGATCGAGGAGTCGCGCGGCGAGTCCGACGCGGCGTACATCAACCGGATGATCAGGGTCCAGCGTGCCCTCGCCGCTGCCGGTCGGGTCACGCTGCTGGTGGGCACCCAGTTCAAGGAGACCCGCAAGCCGGCGTGGGTCCTGGGCGCCGGTCTCCTGGGGCTGCACAAGATCCTCGAGAACATGGAGATCGGCCACAACGTCATGCACGGGCAGTGGGACTGGATGAACGATCCGGAGATCCACTCGTCCAACTGGGAGTGGGACACCGCACAGCCCGCTGAGCAGTGGAAGCACTCGCACAACTACATCCACCACCAGTTCACCAACGTGCTCGGCTACGACAACGACATCGGCTACGGCATCCTCCGGATGGCGCGTGAGCAGAAGTGGTCGCCGTACAACCTCGGGCAGCCGATCTACAACAGCCTGCTCGCGACCCTGTTCGAGTGGGGCGTCGCCCTCCACGACCTCGACATCGAGCGGATCCGCAAGGGCGAGAAGGACCCGAAGGAGATGAAGCGGCAGCTCAAGCAGATCTTCCGCAAGGGTCGCAACCAGGTCCTCAAGGACTACGTCGTCTACCCGCCGCTCGCCGGCAAGCAGTGGAAGTCCGTGCTGACGGCCAATGTCGCCGCCAACATCACGCGCAACCTGTGGTCCTACATGATCATCTTCTGCGGCCACTTCCCCGACGGCGCGGTGCACTTCACCGAGGAGGAGATCGAGGACGAGACTCGCGCGGAGTGGTACCTGCGGCAGATCCTCGGCTCCGCCAACTTCGAGGGCGGCCGGATGCTGCACGTCCTGTCGGGCAGCCTCGGGTTCCAGATCGAGCACCACATCTTCCCGGACCTGCCGAGCAACCGGTATCCCGAGATCTCGGAGAAGGTCCAGGCGCTTGCTGCCAAGTACGACATCCCCTACACGACCGGTCCGCTCTACCGGCAGTACGGCCAGGCGCTGCGCACCATCCTGAAGCTCTCGCTGCCGAACTCGTGGACCAGCAGCGACCAGCCCGAGCCGCCGACCCCGCCGCACGACCGCAAGCGCCGCGGCGACGACGAGCGTCCCTCGCGCCGGACCGAGCTCGGAGGGTGGTCCCGCTCGCACTCGGAGGCACGGGGTTGATGGCGATGCAGACGCCGAACGGCATGGACGGCCCGTTCGCCTGGGACCCCTCGCCCGAAGGTGGGCTGGGGGAGCTGGTCGGCCGTCGGGTCACCCAGTGCGCGCTGAGCCGGATCTGTGGCGTCTGTGCGGAGTCGCTCGGCCGGCCGGTGGTCTTCGTCGGCACGCCTGACGAGGTCGGCCGCAACGCCTTCCACGCCCCGCCGCTGCACCGTGCCTGCGCCGACGCCCTGCTCCGCGACCCCGGCGCCGATCCCGGGTGGGAGGTCGTCGCGACCGCGGGCTTCGAGTTCGTCCGCCCGTCCCGCGAGGACGTGGACCGGCGCCCGACCTTCCAGCCGAACTCGGTGCTCAGCAGCCCGTCGTAGCGCGCGTCGTACCTGAACTTTCGGCCCCTATTTCGCCGATTTCAGGGCCGGAACTTCAGGTACGACGCATGAGCCGCACCAGCCAGGCGTCGGCCGTGCCGTCGTACGGCGCTGCCCCCGCTCGTACGGCGGCCAGCACCTGGGCGGCGGAGCGCTCGGCCATCGCGACCACCTCCGGGGGATAGCCGAAGGTGGTCTGGTGCTCGAGGAACTCGTCCTCGTCATCGAGGTACACGGTGCCGTCCTGCCTCTTCACCACGTCGAGGTCGAGGTCCACGGCGCGCAGGGTCGTGCCGTCCCACACCGGCGGGGTGGTCATGTCGACGTACGTCCAGGCTTTCGCATGCTCGTCGTTGAACGCCGCCAGGTGGGCCTCCCCACCCGCCGGCACCAGCACCACCCCGGCGAACGGCGCGACGAACTCCATCCCGGGCCGGCGGTAGAAGGTGCCGACCGGGCAGCCGAGCCAGTCACCGTGCTGGTCGCTGCCGAGGTAGACGGCGTCGTACTCCCAGTGCGGCCGGTCGCCCCACTTGGTCATCACGACCCGGATCGGCTGGTCGGGAGTCACGCAACGGTGTCTACCAGAGGCGTGCCAGCATGGCGCGCATGGTCGATGCCCGGGAGCTGACGCAGCGCCTCGACCTCTGCCTGCGGGTCGGCGAGATGTTGCTCGCGTCGGGTGCAGGCGCTGCCGACGTCACGGCCACGATGCGAGCGGTCGCGCACGCGCTCGGCGTACGGCGGACCGAGGTCGATGTGACGTTCACGCAGCTGGCGATGAGCGCGCAGGCCGAGCCGGACGAGCCGGCGATCGTGCAGATCCGGTCGGTGACCCAGCGGGAGATCGACTACGACGACCTGACCAAGGTCGACCACCTGGTCCGCGACGTCGTGGCGGAGCGGACGGGCCTGCGCGAGGCGCGTGCGGAGATCGCCCGGATCGCGTCCTCCGGCCACGCCCGGCCGCGGTGGGCCGCGACCGTCGGCTGGGGCGTGATGTGTGCGGGGATCGCCCTGCAACTGGGCGGCAGCCCCGCTGTGCTCGCGGTCGCCTTCGTCGCGGCGGTGGCGATCGACCGGCTCCAGCACGCGTTGACGAAGCGCCGGGTGCCGGTGTTCTACCAGCAGATCGCGGGCGGCGCGGTCGCGACCGTGCTGGCGGCGGCCGCCACTCGTGCCACCGAGCCGCTCGTCACCATGGACGCCTCCCTGGTGGTCACCGCGAACATCATCATGCTGCTCGCCGGCATCGGGTTCATGGGAGCGATCCAGGACGCGATGTCGGGCTTCTACGTCACCGGAAGTGCGCGGCTGCTCGAGGCGGTGCTCGCGACCGCCGGGATCATCGCCGGCGTCAGCGGCGGGCTCAGCTTCGCCACCGCGGTCGGACTCGGCCTGCCTCCGTTGGAGCCCGCGCGCACGGACCTGGTCGGCGTCACGGTCGCGGCGCTCGGAGCCGCCGTCGCGGCGGCGGCGTTCTCGTTCTCGTCGTACGCGCCGCTGCGGACGCTCGCCCCGATCGGCCTGCTGGCGGGAGGCGCGCTCGCCATCACCGAAGCGGTCGCCGGCCAGGACTTCGGACGACCCTGGGCGGTCGGCATCGCGGCGTTCGCCGTCGGCCTGGTCAGCTACACCCTCGCCGGGCGGCTGCGGGTCCCGCCGTTGGTCGTCGTGGTGTCGGCCGTGGTGCCGTTGCTGCCCGGTCTGTCGATCTACCGCGGCCTCTCGCTCCTCGGGGCGAACGCCGACCCGGCGCCGGCCCAGGGCCTGCTGGCGATGGTGACCGCGGCCTCGGTGGCCACGGCGCTCGCGGCCGGCGTGATCCTGGGGGAGTACGTCGCCCAGCCCGTCAAGCGCGAGGCCCGCCGGGTCGAGACCCGGCTGGCCGGGCCGCGGCTGGTCGGCGTCACCCGGTACCGCCGGCGACGCCAGCGGGGCCGGGGACCGTCCGGGGACGAGTAGCCGTCAGAGGGGCTTCGCGGGCAGGATCCGCTTCGAGCCGAACGCGACGACGTCCTGGTAGCGCGAGCCGGCGAGCTTGCCGAACGTGTGCAGCGCGTGGGCGTCGAGGCCGACGAGCACCCGGGCCTGGTTCTTCTTGATGCCCTTGACGATGATCTCGGCAGCCCGCTCCGGGGTCATCCGGGCCAGCTTCTCGTCGAAGAGCTTGGCGGTCGCGGCCTTGTCCTCGTGCTCGGACACCCGGGCGTTGCGGGCGATCGCGGTCTTGATGCCACCGGGGTGGACGGCCGTGACGCCGACCTTGTGGCCGGAGATCAGCATCTCCTCGCGGATCGCCTCGGTCATGCCGCGGACGGCGTACTTCGAAGCGTTGTACATGCTCTGGCCCGGCATCGAGACCAGCCCGAAGAGGGAGGAGATGTTGACCAGGTGGCCGTCGCCGGACTCGATCAGGTGCGGCAGGAAGAACTTCGAGCCGTGCACGACGCCCCAGAAGTTGATCCCCATGATCCAGTCGATGTCCTTCATCTCGAGGTCGACGAAGTCGCCGGCCAGCGCCACGCCGGCGTTGTTGATCACGACGTTGACCTGCCCGAAGTGGGCGGCGATCGCGGCGGCGTACGTCTCGAACGCCGCACGGTCGGCGACGTCGAGGCGGTCGCTGCGGACCTCGGCGCCCGCCTTCTCGGCGAGGACGACGGTCTCGGCGAGGCCCTCCTCGTTGACGTCCGACAGTGCGAGCCGGGCGCCCTTGTCGGCGAGGTTCAGGGCGAGTGCGCGGCCGATCCCGGAGCCGGCTCCGGTGATGACGACGACCTTGTCCTGCAGCGACTTCATGCGAGTGCCTCCTCGGCAGTGGTGAGCGGGGCTCGGGTGTAAGTGTCGTACTGGTCGACGTCGAAGCGGGACAGATGTGCGCGGAACGTGAAGGTCTGGCCCGGCCACAGCGTCGTGTTGTTGCCGAACTTGTCGAGGTACCAGCTGGCGCAGCCGCCGGTGGTCCACACGGTCGGACCCATCCGCTCCTGGATGGCCGAGGTCCACTCCTCCTGCGCGGCCGCGGTGGGCTCGACCGCGCCGAGGCCCTCGCGCCGCATGGTGCGGGCCGCGTCGACGACGTAGCGCACCTGGGACTCGATCTGGAAGATCATCGACGAGTGCCCGAGCGCGGTGTTGGGCCCCACGAGCTGGAACAGGTTCGGGAAGCCGTGGATGGTCGTGCCCTTGTAGGCGGCCATGCCGTGCTCGTCCCACACCTCGGCCAGGGTCCGGCCGTCGCGGCCGGTGACGTGCTGGGCGATCGGCGGCTCGGTGACGTAGAACCCGGTGGCGACGACGAGTACGTCGACCGGCCGCTCGACGCCGTCGGCGGTGACGATCGCGTCGCCGGTGACCTTGGCGATCGAGTCGGTGACCAGGTCGACGTTGTCGGAGGCGAGCGCGGGATACCACGCGTTGGAGATCAGGATCCGCTTGCAGCCCGCGCGGTAGTCGGGCGTGACCTTGGCCCGCAGCTCCGGGTCCTGGATCGCCTTGGCGATGTTCTGCTTGCCCTGCCTCTCGGCGAGCTGGAGGAGCGCGGGGAAGCGGTTGAACGCCGGCACCCGGCCCTCGAGGGTCGCGTAGACCGCGGCGCGGGCCGCGCGCTGGAGGCCGGGCACGTGCTTGAACGCGGCCTTCTCGATGGCGGTGAAGCGGCGCTCGTTGCGGGGGATGATCCAGTTCGGGGTGCGCTGGTAGACGTCGATATGGCCGCCACTCGATTGCAGAGTCTTCTGCAGCTCGGGGACGAGCTGGACCGCCGAGGCGCCGGTGCCGATGACCGCGACCCGCTTGCCGGTCAGGTCCACGTCGTGGTTCCAGCGGGCGGAGTGGAAGACCTCGCCCTGGAAGGTGTCGATGCCGTCGATCTCGGGCAGTCGCGGCTCGGACAGGCCGCCGGAGCCGGAGATGACCGTGCGGGCGGCGTACTCACCATCGGTCGTCGTCACCCGCCAGCGCTGCGCGGTGTCGTCCCACGTCGCGTCGACGACGGCGGTGTTGAAGACGAAGCGGTCGAGCACGTCCGCGTCCTCGGCGACCCGCTTGGTGTACTCCCAGATCTCCTGCTGCGGGGAGTAGACCTTCGACCAGCTCGGGTTGAGCGCGAACGAGTAGGAGTAGAGCTGGCTCGGGACGTCGCACTCCGCGCCGGGATAGGTGTTGATGTGCCAGGTGCCGCCGACGTCGCTGTCCTTCTCGATGACGACGAAGTCGCTCTCGCCTGCCTGGTCGAGCTTGATGGCGGCAGCGAGGCCGGCGAACCCGGCACCGATGATCAGGTGGTCGACCAGCTGCGAGGTCGATGGAGCGCCGGCTTTCGGGGTGGTCTTCTTGGCCATGCCGACGAACGTACTGGCGCTATTGAATTTTCGTCAATAGAATGTCCACGTGACCGCCACCACCCGCACCCGACTCACGCCCGAGCAGCGCCGCGAGCAGCTGCTCGAGCTCGGCTTGCGGCTCTTCGCCGGCACCACGATCGACGAGATCTCCATCGACCGGCTCAGCGAGGAGGCCGGGATCTCGCGCGGGCTGATCTACCACTACTTCGGGAGCAAGCAGGGCTTCCGGGAGGCCGTCGTGCAACGCGCAGCCGACGACCTGATCGCGCAGACGGAGCCCCCGGAGGGCGACGACCCGATCGTGAAGCTGCTGGCGTCGCTGACGGCGTACGTCGACTACGTGATCGCCAACTACGAGGGCTACCGCTCGCTCGTCCGGGCCGCCGCGGGCGGCAACGAGACCGTGCGCGCCATCTACGAGAACGCCCGAGCGGCGATGATCGACCGGACCTTCGCGACCCCCGGCGTCGACGCGCTGCTGGCGGACACCCCGGCGACCCGCCTGGTCGTGCGCGGCTGGGTGGCGTTCGTCGAGGACACGGTGCTCGCCTGGTGCGACGCTCCGGACGGCGTGACCCGCGACGAGCTGGCGAAGATCGTCACCGACGCGCTGCCGGCGCTGGTCGCCACCCTCGACTGATCAACGGGTCCTCCTCGATCGGGAACCCTCGTGCCGGTGCCGGACATGACCCGGCATGAAGGCAAGTGAGCTCGGGATCCGCGAGAGTGACGGGGTGACCGACGACGTCCTCGCGGCCCGGCTGCGGGCGGGCGACCCGGAGGCGATGGGGGAGATCTACGACCGCTACGCGGACCGGATCTACAACTTCTGCTTCCGGCGTACGGCGTCGTGGTCGGTCGCCGAGGACGCGATGGCGGCGGCCTTCCTCGAGGTGTGGCGGGTCCGCGGTCGTGCGGTGGCGTACGACGGTGAGCTGCTGCCGTGGCTGTACGGCGTGGCGGGCAACGTGTGCCGCAACAGCCTGCGCAGCCAACGACGGCAGACCGCGCTGGGCGCCAAGCTGCACCTCGTCGAGGGCGGCGTCCACGAGGACGACCACGCCGACGCGGTGGCCGGCCGGGTCGACGACGAGCGCCGGATGGCCGAGCTCGTCGCCGCCGTGGAGCAGCTCCCGGAGCCCGACCAGCAGATCCTGATGCTGGTCGCCTGGGACGGACTGACCTACCAGCAGGCCGCCGAGGTGATCGGCGTCCCCGTCGGCACCGTGCGCAGCCGGCTGTCCCGGTCGCGCACCCGTCTCGCCGAGCTCATGAGCCGATCCGACGAGGAGAGGAACCGATGATGGACCAGCAGATCCCCGAGCGCCGGCTGAGCGACGAGGCGAGGGCGCGGCGTCGTACCGAGCTGATGGAGGCGATCACCGCCGACGACACCCGTACCCGGCGCTGGCTGGCGCCGGTCGCGGCGGCGGCCGTGGTGGCGGGCCTGGTCGGGGGCGGCTACGCGGTGACCCGGCTCGGTGACAACGGCGCTCCCGACCAGCGGCCCGAGCGGTCGTTGGACGTCGCCGGTAGCGGCACCGCGACGCCGAGCACCCAGCCCACGCCGGTGTGCGGCGACATCACGGCGGAGGAGCCGGAGCAGTCGATGCGGGACAGGGCCGCCACCCCGCTGTGGCGTGACCCCGCGGTTGCTCCGTCGCTGCAGTCCTACCGCGACATCCTCGTCCGGCACCTCGATCCCCGCGACGCGCACCTCGAACGCCGGGTGACCAACATCCAGGCGGGTGGCTCGCCGGAGTGCGGCTTCGACTCGCTCGGTACCAAGCTGGGGTGGAACGTCGCCGGCGAGGACGGCCTCGGGATGGTCCAGGTCGAGGTGAGCACTTCCCGACGCGACAGTCAGGTCGGGATGACCTTCGACGTCTGGGACGGCGTCCACTCGGGCCTGCCAGGCGTCGAGAGGGCCGAGGTGGCCGGCGACGGCGACCGGATGGCCGTGCTCGTCACCCGCTCCGACGGCCTCGCCGTCGGGATCCTTGCGGACCCGCTGTTCGGCAACAACGCCGTCACGCCGGTCTCCGGCTTCGAGTTCACGATCCACGACCTTGTCGCGACCGCCGCCGACCCGGAGTTCGCGCTGCCGTAACCCGCTACTTCGAGGGCCTCGGGGTCTTGCACTCCACCTTCGGGTTCACGCCGAAGTAGTTCAGCGGCCCCGCGATGATCGTCAGTGACGTGTCGGCGAAGTCTCGACAGTTGACGTCCTTGTCAGGCCCGAAGTAGCCGCGCTGGAACGCGGCGAGCACCCCGATCAAGAGCCAGATCACCACGATCAGGCCGCCGATGCCGCTGCCTCGGTTCATGACTACCTCCTGTTGCCAGGCAGGTACCCAGGGCGGCGGGCCTCAGCCGTTGCGGGCTCGGGTCAGCCGAGGACGGCGGCGAGCTGGTCGATGCCCCAGTGCAGGTCCTCGTCGGTGATGACGAGCGGCGGAGCGAACCGGACGGTGGAGCCGTGGGTGTCCTTGGCGAGGACGCCCCGCTCCATCAGCCGCTCGCAGATCTGCCGGCCGGTGCCGAGCGTGGGGTCGATGTCGACCCCGGCCCACAGGCCACGCGAGCGTACGGCGATCAGGCCGTGCCCGACGAGCGCGTCGAGCCGCTCGCGCAGCACCAGGCCGAGGTCGGTCGCGCGGGCCTGGAACTCGCCGGTCGCCAGCATGTCGACCACCTCGTGGCCGACCGCGCAGGCGAGCGGGTTGCCGCCGAACGTCGAGCCGTGCTGGCCGGGCTTGAGCACGCCGAGCACGTCGCGGTTGCCGACGACCGCGGACACCGGGATGATGCCGCCGCCGAGCGCCTTGCCGAGCACGTAGAGGTCGGGCACGACGCCCTCGTGGTCGCACGCGAACGTCCGGCCGGTGCGGCCGAGGCCGGCCTGGATCTCGTCGGCGGCGAGGAGGACGTCCTCCCGGGTGCAGACCTCGCGCACCGCGCGCAGGTAGCCCTCGGGCGGGATGATCACGCCGCCCTCGCCCTGGATCGGCTCGATCAGGACGGCCACCGTGTGGGGGGTGATCGCGGCCTCGAGGGCGGCGAGGTCGCCGTACGGGACCATGTCGAAGCCGGGCGTGAAGGGACCGAAGCCGTCGCGGGCGTCGGGGTCGTCGGAGAAGCCGACGATGGTGGTGGTGCGGCCGTGGAAGTTGCCGCCGGCCACGATGATCCGGGCCTGGTCGGCGGGCACGCCCTTGACGTCGTACCCCCACTTGCGGCTGACCTTGATCGCGGTCTCGACGGCCTCGGCGCCGGTGTTCATCGGCAGCACCAGCTCCTTGCCGCACAGGTCACCGAGCGCGGCGCAGAAGTCGGCGAACGCGTCGTGGATGAACGCGCGGCTGGTGAGCGTCAGCTTGTCGAGCTGGGAGTGCGCGGCGGCGACCAGGCGCGGGTGGCTGTGGCCGAAGTTGAGCGCGGAGTAGCCCGCGAGCAGGTCGAGGTAGCGGCGGCCCTCGACGTCGGTCATCCAGGCTCCCTCGCCGTGCGCGAGGACCACGGGAAGCGGGTGGTAATTGTGGGCGGTCCGGGCCTCTGCCCGCTCGACCTCCGACGGCGTGCTGGTCGTGCTCGTCGTACCGGTGATGATGCTCATGTTTCCGCCTCCTTCGTCTGCCCGTGCCTGTCGTGGCGAGCCTGTCAGGCCAGTGTCTATCACGGATTGTCTGACAATCTATAAACCACGGTAACGGATGCCCGGTGAGTCGTCAGCGGATCGCATGCGACGACATCAGCCCCTCGATCTCGGGCCCGTCCCAACCGATGATGGTTCCGCTCCGTCAACCATGCAGGACCGGATGGGTCCGGGGACGTGAGGAGACGGGATGGCACGGCGGGACCAGGCGTTCGCGGCGTACGTCGCGCAGCGTCGACCCCAGCTCTACCGGGCTGCGGTCCTGCTGTGCGGTGACCCGCATCGGGCCGAAGATGTCGTCCAGGCGGCGCTGACCAAGCTGTACGTCGCCTGGCACCGCGTCGAGCGGGCCGACTCCGTCGACGCCTATGTCCGGCGATCGCTGGTCAACAGCCACCTCGACGAGCACCGGCGGCCGTGGCGGCGCGAGGTGCCCGACTCGGACGACGTGCCCGACTCCTCGGTGCCGGCTGCGCCGGTGGAGGACAACGACGCGCTGTTCGCGGCGCTGCGGGAGCTGCCCGTGGGGCAGCGACGCATCGTCGTGCTCCGTCACTACTGGGGACTCAGCGTCGAGGAGACCGCTGCGGACCTCGGCATCAGCGCCGGCACGGTCAAGAGCCAGACGTCGGCCGCCCTCGCCGCCCTCCGCACCCTGTTGGCGACCGAACCCTCTGAAGGAGCGCACTGATGGACACCCTCGAGCAGCAGCTGCACGACCGGATGCACCGGGCCGGAGGAGGGATCGCCGTTCCGGCGACCGATCCGGCCGACGACGTACGGCGCGGGCGGGCGGGCCTCCGACGACAGCGCGCGGTCACCGTGGGCGGTGCCGCTCTCGCGGTCGCCGCGGTGGCCGGCGGCGCGGTCTCGCTCGCCGGTGGTGGCGAAGACAACGCGCGGTCGATCGACCCGGCGACGGCGGGACCTCCTTCCCCCAGCGCGTCGGCCACGCCGGACCCGCGGCCGCCGGAGATCACCGTCTCGGGCGACAGCGGCACCGACCGGGGGTTCGAGCCATCCGAGTCCTTCAGCTTCCCGTCGGAGCAGGTCGACGAAGCGATCGCCGGCTACGAGGCGGCGGTGCTCGCCGGCCTCGACCCTGAGGGCGCGGGCGGCGGCCCTGACCTCACCGCGGCGGCGCGGGACCACCTGATGCAAGGCGACGCCGAGCCGTCCGGTGACGGCGCCACCGGGTTCACGATCGATCCGTCCTTCCTCGGCGCCGACTTCGTGCTGCGGACGCCCGACGGCCGGTCCTCGCTCTCGCTCGACGTCGAGGACATCCCGCCCCACCAGGAGCACGCCGAGGGGCAGCCGCCGGAGGGTGGCTGGGACGACGGCGGTGCTGGCGGCAGGGTGGTGTGCCACGAGGTCGACCTGGGCCGCGACGACGTCGTGAAGGCGCGCTACCTCGAGCGTGACGGCCAGCTCGTCGGAGCGATCGTCGACAAGTCCAACGGGGAGACCGTCTCGCTCATCCAGGTCAACGACATCGGCAACCCCGAGCCGCCGCTCCCGTGGACGTCCGACGAGCTGTTCGCCGTCCTGCTCGACCCCGCGCTGACGCTGCCCCACGTCCGCTGAGGGGGTCTCGGCCGCCGAACGGACCGTTCGGGACTGCTGAGACTGATGTGTCTCCTGAGGCGGGGAAACGGACCCCGGGGAGCTGATCGGTCCGTTCGGCGGCGCACGTGCCTCGGCGGCGCGACGGAAAGCGAATGGCACCGCGTCGGGCCGGCAGGGGAGAATGCGTCCCGCCGTGGACATCACCTACCCGCCGGAGCTGCCGGTCAGCGCCCGACGCGACGACATCGCGCGGGCGATCCGCGACCACCAGGTCGTGATCGTCGCCGGCGAGACCGGGTCGGGGAAGACCACCCAGCTGCCGAAGATCTGTCTCGAGCTCGGCCGCGGCACTCCCGACGAGAACGGCCGGCCGCGGATGATCGGGCACACCCAGCCGCGCCGGATCGCCGCGCGCTCGGTGTCTGAGCGGATCGCCGAGGAGCTCGGCACCGAGCTGGGCGAGGTGGTGGGCTACCAGGTCAGGTTCACCGACCGTACGTCGAAGACCAGCCGGGTCAAGGTGATGACCGACGGCATCCTGCTCGCCGAGCTGCAGCGCGACCGGTCGCTCAAGCGCTACGACACGATCATCATCGACGAGGCGCACGAGCGGAGCCTCAACATCGACTTCCTGCTGGGCTACCTCAAGCAGCTGCTGCCGAAGCGCCCCGACCTCAAGCTGATCATCACCAGCGCCACCATCGACCCCGAGCGGTTCGCCGAGCACTTCTCCGACCGCAGCGGCAAGCCGGCGCCGATCATCGAGGTCTCGGGCCGCACCTACCCCGTCGACGTCCGCTACCGGCCGCTCATGGCGTTCCCCGAGGCCGACGAGGAGGGCGAGCCGATCGTCCGGGACCAGACCGAGGCGATCGTCGACGCGATCAAGGAGCTCAGTGCTGAATCCCGGGGGCACGAGGGGCCGGGCGACGTCCTCGTCTTCCTGCCCGGCGAGCGCGAGATCCGGGACACGGCCGAGGCGCTGCAGCCGCTGGCCGACGGACCCCGCGGCATCGACGTACTGCCGCTGTACTCGCGACTCTCGGCCGCCGAGCAGCACCGGGTCTTCGCGCCGGCCCGCAGCTCGCGGCGGCGGGTCGTGCTCGCCACCAACGTCGCCGAGACGTCGCTGACGGTGCCGGGCATCCGGTACGTCGTCGACACCGGCGTCGCGCGCATCTCGCGCTACTCCTCGCGGACCAAGGTGCAGCGGCTGCCGATCGAGGCGATCAGCCAGGCGTCGGCCAACCAGCGGTCCGGGCGGTGCGGCCGGGTGGCGGCCGGTGTCGCGATCCGGCTCTACAGCGAGGAGGACTTCGACGGACGACCGGAGTTCACCGATCCCGAGATCCTGCGCACCAACCTCGCGTCGGTGATCCTGCAGATGACCGCGCTCGGACTCGGCGACATCGCGCGGTTCCCGTTCCTCGAGCCGCCGGACCGGCGCAACGTCCAGGCCGGACAGCAACTGCTGGAGGAGCTCGGCGCGATCCGGGGTGAGCGCCTGACCAAGGTGGGACAGCGCCTGGCCCGGCTCCCGATCGACCCGCGGCTCGGCCGGATGCTGCTCGAGGCCGAGCGGCTGGGCTGCGTCCGGGACGTGCTCGTGATCGTCGCGGCGCTGTCGCTCCAGGACCCGCGGGAGCTGCCCGGGCGCCGACCAGCCGGCCGAGCAGGCGCGCGCCGACCAGGCGCACGCGCGGTTCAAGGCCGAAGGCTCGGACTTCCTCACCTGGCTCAACCTGTGGCGCTACCTGCGCGAGCAGCAGCGCGAGCTGTCCGGCAGTGCGTTCCGTCGGATGTGCAAGCGCGAGTACCTGCACTACCTCCGCGTCCGCGAGTGGCAGGAGTTCCAGAGCCAGCTGCGCCAGGTCACCAAGGAGATCGGCATCCGGATCGAGGGCGGGGAGGGCGAGCCGGATGCCGACGGCATCCACCAGGCGTTGCTGTCCGGCCTGCTGAGCCACATCGGCGTCGTTGAGGAACGGGAGAAGGCGCGACCGGGCCAGAAGCAGCAGCGGCGGCCCGGCCCTCGGGAGTACCTCGGCGCCCGCGGCGCGAAGTTCGCGATCTTCCCGGGCAGCGGACTGGCCCGGAAGAACCCGCCGTACGTCATGGCGTTCGAGCTGGTCGAGACCAGGCGCCTCTGGGCCCGGCAGAACGCCACGATCGAGCCCGAGTGGGCCGAGCGCCTCGGCGCGCACCTGGTGAAGCGCACCTACTCCGAGCCGCACTGGTCGCAGAAGCGGCAGTCGGTGATGGCGCGCGAGCGGGTGACGCTGTACGGCGTACCGCTCGTCACCGACCGGCTCATCTCCTACGGGAAGGTCGACCGCGAGCTCGCGCGGGAGATCTTCATCCGGCATGCCCTCGTCTACGGCGAGTGGTCGACGCGACACGAGTTCTTCCACCACAACCGGTTGCTCCTCCAACAGGCCGAGGAGCTCGAGCACCGGGCCCGCCGCCGGGACCTGGTCGTCGACGAGCACACGCTCTTCGACTTCTACGACGCCCGGGTCGGGGCGGAGGTGGTGAGCGGCGCCCACTTCGACCAGTGGTGGAAGGGAGTACGGCGCGAGCGGCCCGGCCTGCTGACCTTCGACCCGGCGATGCTCACCCATGACGCCGCGGCCGAGGTGACCGAGCAGGACTACCCGGAGCAGTGGGTCGCCGACGGCGGCCTGACGTTCGACGTCGCCTACCACTTCGAGCCGGGCGCCGCCGACGACGGGATCACGATCGACGTGCCCGTGGCCGTGCTCAACCGGGTCGGCGACGACGACTTCTCGTGGAACGTCCCGGGCGTGCGGGAGGAGCTCGTGACCGAGCTGCTGCGCAGCCTGCCCAAGCAGCTTCGCGTGAACTTCGTCCCCGCGCCCAACACCGCCCGTGCGTTCCTCGCCGACGTGCCGGCGGGGGAGGAGCCGCTGCTCGACGCCCTCGAGCGCTACCTCCGCTCGACGACGGGCGTCCACGTCCCGCGCGAGGCCTGGGGACTCGACGCGCTCGCGCCGCACCTGCGGCCGAGCTACCGGGTCGTCGACGAGAAGGGCCACGAGCAGGCACGCGGCAAGGATCTCGCCGCCCTCAAGGCCCCGCTGCGGCCGCGGTTCGAGCAGGCGATGGCCGAGGTCGCGGCGGACAGCGGTGTCGCGCGCACCGGTGAGACCTCGTGGGAGTTCGGCGACATCGCCGCGACCGCCACCTGGACCCGCGCCGGCCACGAGGTGGAGGCCTACCCGGGTCTCGTCGACGAGGGCGCCACGGTGGGGCTCCAGGTCTTCGGATCGGCCGCCGAGCGGGACGCCCGGCACCGGCTCGGGCTGATCCGGCTGCTGCTGATCGGTCTCGACAAGCTCGACCAACGGAGCTCCTCACTGACCGACCGTCTCCTGGCCGGCCTCTCCAACGAGGAGAAGCTGCGCCTGGCGGGCACGTCGTACCCCTCGGTGCAGGCGCTGCTCGCCGACTGCCTCCGCGCGGTCGTCACCGAGGCCGTGGACGCGGCGCAGGCCGGCGGGATGGTCCGGACCCAGCAGCAGTGCGACGCCCTGCTCGCCTCGATCCGCGCAGGCCACGAGGGGGCCGCGGGCGCCGTACGAGCGCTGCTGCCGGACCTGCTGCGGGTGCTCGACGCGCACCGCGAGACCGACCGCCTGCTCGCCGGCCGCGCCGAGCTCGCGCTGCTGCCGGCGCTCTCCGACATGCAGGCGCAGCTCGGACGGCTGGTGCCCGCCGGCTTCGTCGGCGATGCCGGGGTGACGCAGCTGCGGCGCTACCCGGTCTATCTCGGGGCGATCCGGCGCCGCCGCGAGCAGCTCGGCGAGGGACGCACCGCAGTGCTGCGCGACCGCGAGTGGCTCGACCGGGTACGACCCCTGCAGGAGGCCTACCTCCACCGCATCGACGCGCTCCCCGAAGGTCGCCCGCCCGGTGCCACACTGCGTCAGGTCCGCTGGCAGCTCGAGGAGTTCCGGGTGTCGCTCTGGGCGCCCCAGCTCGGCACCGCCGGCAAGGTCAGCGACGTCCGCATCCGCAAGCTGCTGGACAACGCTGACGGGCCGAAAGCGCGATAGTCCCTGACGAATCTGTCGTGATTCGGGCGATTCGGCAGCAGAATCGTCAGGGACTACGCCGCCAGTCGTAGTCTGACCAGATGTCCGACGGACGCCCCCACCACCGCCCCTCCGCGCGCACGGCGGACTTCTTCGACGCGTTCGCGTCGGGCAGTGATCCGGAGCTGTTGCGGGAGGCGGCCGACCGGGCCGCGAACCTCCTGGTGCGAGGTGCCCGGGCAAGCTCGGACAGCACCGTCGCCGACCGGCTCGTGCACCTGGCCGACACCGAGGGGATCGAGGCGATCGCCGAGGTCTGGTCGGGATCGGCGCCGGACTCCCTGGCCGGGTGCCTGTGGCGCCTCTACCTCCTGAGGTCGTGGGTGTACGCCGACCCGGCGGCCGTCGCGCGCGAGTTCGAGGCCGGACGCTCGGCAGCCCAGGTGGCGCGGGTGGTGGCCGGCGTCGCCGATCCGCCCGGACCCGACGAGCTCCGCTCGATGATCGACGAGGTGCTGCGCGGCATCGCCTCCGGCGACTTCGCCGACGTCCTCTTCCGTGCCGCAGCGTTCGCCCGGGTCGTCGCCACCGGGCGGGCAGCGCTGCCGAGCGCGAGTGACGACGGCGTACGACGGATGCTCGGCCTGGCCGAGCAGCTCGAGGCCGCCGGTCACGTCGAGCTCGAGCGCGGGCTCGGCTGAATTCGCGAATGCAGGGTGGAT
This sequence comes from Nocardioides immobilis, assembly GCF_003515065.1. GTDB lineage: Bacteria > Actinomycetota > Actinomycetes > Propionibacteriales > Nocardioidaceae > Nocardioides > Nocardioides immobilis. The sequence goes on along the minus strand of NZ_QXGH01000014.1, from coordinate 169,204 downwards.
CACCGACCCTGCTCTAAACTCGCCCACGAGTGCGCCGGGTCGCGGCAGCCCCGGGTCCCAAAATTAGCCGCCTAGAGCGGCCACGCGCCGTGAGGCGCTCCCGGCCCGGTGCACTCAACAGCCAGGAACGTCGTACCGCTGGCTCGTGCGGCCGCGTAACTCCGTCGTGGTGTGTCCTTACCGGTGGGTAGGGTGGGCGGCCGGGAACGCACCGCAGGGGCCACAGGGGAGAGAACGCAACTGATGTTCAGCTTGACGCGCTTCGACTGGCGCACGCTCGTCGCCGTTGTCGTGGTGGCGATCAGCGTCGTCGTGGCGATGGTTCTCTACTCCGACGGCGAGGGACCGACCCGCAATGGCGGCACCAGCCCGACCCAAGGACCCTCGGGCATGTCCCGGCTGGTCTTCGCCGTGTGGGGCAACGAGCAGGAGGTCGCGGCCTACCGCTCGATCGTCGCCGACTACAACATGGAGTCGGTGGTGGTCGACGTCCACCTCGAGGCCTGGCCCGACTCATCGGCGATGCTGGCCGACGTCCGGTCCGGCGAGGTCACTCCGGACCTGTACCTGCTGCCGCGCGACGAGCTCGCCGAGACCCTCGAGGCGGGCCGCAACCGGCCCCTGCTCGACCTGCTGGACGAGCGCGGCGTGGCGTTCGGTGACGAGTTCCCCCGCGACGCGATCTCGGCGTTCACCGCCAACGACAACCTCCAGTGCATGCCGTACTCCGGCTCGCCGATGGTCATGTACTACAACACCGACCTGATCGACTTCGAGCGGATGGCAGCGCGCGAGCTGCCGGTGCCGCCGGAGGACAGGGAGTACTGGACGCTCGACATGTTCCGGGCGGCCGCGGCATTCGCCAGCCGGCCGCGCAATGACACCAAGGGCGTCTACATCCAGCCGACGCTGCGGGGCCTGGCCCCGTTCGTGTACGCCGGCGGCGGCAAGCTCTTCGACGAGGACGACGACCCGAAGTCGCTCGCACTGTCGGACGAGGACTCCGTCGACTCCCTCCGCGAGACCCTCGAGGTGCTGCGCGACCCGACGATCACCCTCACCAACCGGCAGCTGCGCGAGAAGTCGGCTCTGGAGTACTTCAAGGAGGGCCGGCTCGGCATGGTCGCCGGCTTCCGCGACCTCACTCCCGAGCTGCGCGAGGTCGACGGGCTGCGCTTCGACGTGATGCCGATGCCCGAGCTCGACGACGACGCGACGGTCGGCGACCTCACCGGCGTGTGCGTCGCCGAGGGCCCGCAGGAGCGCGTCGAGCAGTCGGCCGATTTCCTGGTCAACCTGCTCAGCGACGACGCGGTGTCCAAGCTGGCCGCCACCGGCTCCGTGATGCCGATCAAGATCAACGTCAGCTTCTCCGAGGCGTTCCTGCAGCCGAACCTGCAACCGGCCAACGCGCGGGCGTTCGTCAACTCCGTCCGCTCGATCCGGCTGTCCCCGCTGATCGAGGGCTGGCCCGAGCTCGAAGCGGCCGTCGACCCGGACCTCGAGCGCCTGCTCACCCAGCCGCTGCTCGAGGACCTCGAGTCCGAGCTCGAGGCGATCGACGAGAGGTCGCAGGCAGTGCTCGATCCCGAGGAGCCGGAAGGCACCGACGGGCCGAGCGAGTCGACCAGCCCGACGAACTAGTCGGCCTCGACGTCCGCCTCGACGTCCGCCTCGACGTCTGCCGCGACGTCTGCCTCTGCGTCGGGCTCCGGCTTCGCCTGCTTCGACGCCCTCTTCTCCTTCGCCTGCGCATCCGCGTCGAGCACGGCGCGGGCGAGCGCCGAGGCGGTCAGCCCGATCTGCCAGCTCCTCGATCCGAGCGCGCGCAGCTGGTCGATCAGCCGCTCCAGCAGCTCGACCGGGTCGCGGGTCGACGGCGGCTCCCACATCACCCGGCGCAGGTGGTCGGGGGTGAGCAGGTTCTCGGCAGGCAGGTCGTGCTCCTCCGCGAGCGCAGCAACCGCGGCCCTGGCCAGCTCGAGCCGCCGTGCGGCCACGGGGCTCTTCTCCGCCCATGCCCGCGGGGCCGGGGGACCGTCGCCGCGCGGAGTGCGGCTGGGGAGGTCGGCCTCGTCCATCTCGGCCGCCGACCGCAATGCCTGCAGCCAGGTGGCGGAGTAGCGCGAGGCGCCGCGGCCGTGGAAGCCCGGCGTGGACATCAGCGCCGCGCGACTGGTGGGCATCGCGGTGGCCGCGGCCACGATCGCCGCGTCAGGGATCAGCCGGCCGGGCGTGACGTCGCGCTCGCGGGCGATCTCGTCCCGGGCCTCCCACAGCGCCCGGACGGCGCCGAGCGCCCGTCGCCCGCGCACCTTGTGCAGGCCCGACGTACGACGCCACGCCTCGGTGCGGACCGCGGCCTCGAACGAGCGCAGGTTGTCGAACTCCTGACGCGCCCAGTCGTCCTTGCCGGCCTCGACGAGCTGGTCGGCCAGGAGCTGCCGGAGCTCGACCAGGACCTCGACGTCGAGCGCGGCGTACTCGAGCCACGGCTCGGGCAGCGGCCGGGTCGACCAGTCGACCGCGGAGTGCTCCTTCTTCATCCGGGCACCGAGCAGGGTCTCGACCAGGGTCGCGAGCCCGACCCGCGGGTAGTTGAGCAGGCGGCCGGCCAGCTCGGTGTCGAACAGTGCGACCGGGGTGAGCCCGACCTCGGCCAGGCACGGCAGGTCCTGCGTCGCCGCGTGCAGGATCCACTCGGCGTCCCCGATCGCCTCCTGCAGAGGCTCGAGCGACGACAGGGTGATCGGGTCGATCAGGCCGGTGCCGGCGCCCTCTCGGCGGACCTGGATCAGGTAGGCGCGGTTGGAGTAGCGGTAGCCCGAGGCCCGCTCGGCGTCGATCGCGACCGGTCCGCTCCCTGCGGCGACCTGGGCGGCGTACTCCGCCAGCGCCTCGTCGGTGTCGATGAGCGGCGGCAGCCCCTCGGACAGCGCGAGCAGCGCGACCTCGGGCTCCGGCACAGCCTCCGCAGGCGCCGAATCGGTCTCCGGTGCGGGCTGGTCGTCCTGCGGCATCAGAGTGGGGCGCCCCGCTGGCCACGTCGCGACGGCATCACCGCGACTCCGTCGGGCACCGGCTCGAGTCCGCCTGCCGTGCACAGCAGCTCGCCCCAGGCCTCGACATGGGCGCCGAGCGCCGGGGCGTCGGTGGGGGTCCAGGAGGCCCGGACCTCGAGCTGCGCCGAGCCGCCGTCGCCGGCCATCGTCCCGTAGCTCTCGGTCGCGACCCGCGTCACCGTCCCCGACAGCGCGGTGTACGCCGCCGCGTGCGACTCCAGCGCGTCGGTGAGCCAGGTCCAGCCCACGTCGGTGAGCATCGGGTCGGTGGCGAGGTCGCGGTCGATCTCGGCCCGGCAGTAGGCCACGCAGCGGAAGGTGCCGTCCCACGCGTCGTTGCCCGCCGGGTCGTGCAGCAGCACGATCCGGCCGGTCGCGACCTCCTCGTCATCGAGGGTGACGTCGGCCGAGAGAGCGGTCGCGAACGGCGCGATCCGCTGCGGCGCGGGCATCTCCTCGCAGAAGATCTCGGGGCGCAGGACCGCCTCACGCATCGCCGCCACGGCAGCGCTGAACTCCGGGGGCTCGCCGGCCGCGCCGGACCCCTGGTGCGACTCCTGCCGGGCGACCATGAAGCCACCATAGGAGACGGCGGCGGGATCGGGTCCGCGGCACGCCGCCTACCGGTGTGCGCCGACCCGGGGCCGCCTGAGATCCTAGGTCCGATATGGGCGAGCCTCACGACCTCAGCGACAGCGCATTCCTCAAGGCGGTGCGTGGCGAGCCCGTGCCCCACACCCCGGTGTGGTTCATGCGCCAGGCCGGCCGATCGCTGCCGGAGTACCTCGCCATCCGCGAGGGCACCAACATGCTCGAGTCCTGCATGAACGCCGAGCTGGTCACCGAGATCACCCTCCAGCCGGTGCGGCGGTACGGCGTCGACGCGGCCATCTTCTTCTCCGACATCGTGCTGCCGCTCAAGGCCGTCGGTGTCGACCTCGACATCAAGCCGGGGGTCGGCCCGGTCGTCGCCCAGCCGGTCCGCACCCTCGCCGACGTCGAGGCGATCCCGGACCTGACACCCGAGCACGTCCCGTTCATCACCGAGGCGGTCCGGTCGCTCGTCGGCGAGCTGGCCGGGATCAACGGTGGCACGCCGCTCATCGGCTTCGCCGGCGCGCCGTTCACGGTGGCGTCGTACCTCGTCGAGGGCGGGCCCTCCAAGGAGCACGCGAAGACCAAGGCGCTCATGTTCGGCGCGCCGGACGTCTGGGACGCCCTGATGCGCAAGATCGCCGGCGTCTCTGCGGCGTTCCTCGAGGTCCAGGTCGCTGCCGGCGCCTCCGCCGTCCAGCTCTTCGACTCCTGGGCCGGCGCGCTGACGCCCGCCGACTACGAGCAGTACGTCATGCCGCACTCCGCCGCCGTGCTCGCGCGGGTCGGCGCCCTCGGCGTACCCCGGATCCACTTCGGCGTCGGTACGACGAACCTGCTCGGCCTGATGGGGGAGGCGGGTGCCGACGTGGTCGGTGTCGACTGGCGCACCCCGCTCGCGTCCGCGATCCCGGTCGTCGGTGACCGGGCCGTCCAGGGCAACCTCGACCCGACCCTGGTCTTCGCCCCGACCGACGTGATGACCGCCCGCGCGGCCGAGATCATCGACGCCGGGCGGGCCGCCCGCGGCCACGTCTTCAACCTCGGGCACGGTGTGATCCCGTCGACCGATCCCGACCAGCTGGCCCGGCTGACGGAGTTCGTGCAGTCCTACCCGCTCGGTTAGTCCTGGAGCCGCGGGCGTCAGCCAGCGCGCCGCCTCTTGGACGCCGTGTTCTGCGAGGCGGGCTTCTCCGGCTTCTCCGTCGGCTGCTCGACGGCCTTCTCGGCCGGCTTCTCGGCCGTCGCCTTCTTGGCCGGCGTCCGCCGTGCGGAAGCCCGCTTCGCCGTCGCCTTCTTGGCGGGCGGTGCCTGAGCAGCCGACTTCAGGCTCACCTGGATCCCGCTCCCGCTGCCGGTGACGGTCAGGTAGGGCTGGGCCTGCACGAGCGCGGAGAGCTTGGAGTAGCCGTAGAGGCGCGGGTCGAACGAGGCGCTCTGGCTCCGCAGGTAGTTGCTGAGCGACCCGAGACCGACGCTGCCCTCATCGGAGGACGAGTGGTCGACGGCGCGCGTCAGCAGGCTCTCGAGATCGGGAAGCGGCGGTTCCTCCGGCGACGACACCTTGGCGGGCTGGGCGGGCTCCCGCCCCAGCACCTCGAGGTAGATGAACCGGTCGCACGCGGCCACCAGCGACGCCGGCGTCTTGCGCAGCCCGAGGCCGTAGACGGTCTTGCCGGACTCGCGGATCCGGGTCGCGAGCCGGGTGAAGTCGCTGTCGCTCGACACCAGCGCGAACGCGTCGAGGTTGCCCGAGTAAAGGAGGTCCATCGCGTCGATGATGAGCATCGAGTCGGTGGAGTTCTTGCCGGTCGTGTAGGCGAACTGCTGGATCGGCACGATCGCGTGCTGGTTGAGGGCGCTCTTCCAGCCGCCCAGCTGCGGGGTCGTCCAGTCGCCGTAGGCACGCTTGACCGACGCGACGCCGTACGACGCCAGCTCGTCGAGCAGGGCACTGGCGTGCTTCGGCGAGGTGTTGTCGGCGTCGATCAGGACAGCCAGGCGCGCGTTCGGGGTCGACATGCGACCCATCATGTCCTGTCAGCGTCTGCCACGCTGGTGCCGTGAGCCGGTTCATCGTGGTGGGTGGCGGGATCAGCGGGCTGACCGCGGCCCGCGGCCTGGCCGACGCCGGCCACGAGGTGCTGGTCCTCGAGGCGACCGACCGGGTGGGCGGCAAGCTGCGGCGCGGCGAGGTCGCCGGCATCACGGTCGACGTCGGCGCCGAGGCGATGATCAACCGCCGCCCGGAGGGGGTCGACCTCGCGACCGCGGTCGGACTGCCGCTGACCCACCCCACCCCGGCGACGTCGCGGATCTGGACCCGTGACGCGCTGCGCCCGCTGCCCCGGACCCTGATGGGCGCCCCGCTGGACCTCGACCAGCTCGAGGCCTCCGGGATCCTCTCGCCGGAGGGCATGAGCCGGGCCCGGCACCAGTACATCCAGCACCCCGACGAGGACGAGTCGGTCGGCTGGCTGGTCGCCAACCGGTTCGGCCAGGAGGTCGTCGACCGGCTCGTGGAGCCCCTGCTCGGCGGCGTCTACGCCGGCCAGGCGCGCCACATCTCGATCCGCTCGGCTGCCCCCCAGCTCGCCGAGCTGCTCGCCCGCAGGGAGTTCACGCTCCCGGCCCCTCCCGCGGATGCGCCGCCGATGTTCGCGGGCGTCGAGGGCGGCATGTGGCGCCTGCCTGCTGCGCTCGAGGCGGACCTGCGCGAGCGGCCCGGGGTCGAACTTCGGTACGACGCCCCGGTCACCGCGGTCCGCCGTACCGGCTCGGGTTTCGTGGTCTCCACCGCCGGCGGTGAGGAGGCCGCCGACGGCCTGGTCCTCGCGACCCCCGCGGCGCCGTCGGCGCGACTGCTGGCCGACGTCGCGCCCGTCGCGGCGGGGGAGCTGGAGCAGATCGGCTACGCATCGGTCGCACTCGTGACGCTCGCGTTCCGTGCCGACGACCCCGGCGTGGCCGAGGCCCTCGACGTCGGCGCCGCAGGATTCCTGGTGCCGCCGGTCGACGATCGGGCGATCAAGGCCTCGACGTTCTCGTTCGCGAAGTGGGACTGGGTGCGGGCCGCTGCGGACGGGCTGCTCGTGCTGCGCACCTCCCTCGGCCGGTTCGGCGAGGAAGCGACTCTCCAGGTCTCCGACGAGGAGCTGGTCGGGGCCTCCCTGACCGACCTCGGCGCCGCGACCGGGCTGGCCGCGAGCCCCGTCGACGCGGTCGTCCAGCGCTGGGGCGGCGGCCTGCCGCAGTACTGGGTCGGCCACCTCGACCGGGTCGCCCGGATCCGCGCCGCGGTCGCCGAGGTCCCTGGCCTCGCGGTGTGCGGAGCGGCGTACGACGGCGTCGGCATCGCCGCCTGCATCGCCTCCGGCCATCGCGCCGCCGGTGAGCTGGGTGGGTGAGAGTGACCCATCGGTCACTCTCACCCACCCGACTCGGCACAATGGAGGCATGAGCGACCCGCAGGCGGACATCAAGTCCAACGCCGCCAAGATCAACGAGCTCAACGACACGATCCGCTTCACGATGTGGTCGGTCTTCAAGCTCGAGCGCCCGATCGGCGGCGACGACGTCGTCCGCAAGAGCGAGGCGGCCGAGGTCGAGGCCCTGCTCGCTGAGCTCGCCGCGGACGACGTGGTCGTCCGCGGTGTGTACGACGTCGCCGGCCTCCGCGCCGACGCCGACCTCATGGTCTGGTGGCACGCCGCGACCAGCGACCAGCTGCAGCAGGCCTACCACCGGCTTCGTCGTACGGCGTTCGGCTCGCGGTTGGCGCCGGTGTGGTCGCAGATGGCCCTGCACCGGCCCGCGGAGTTCAACCGCAGCCACCTGCCGGCGTTCCTCGCCGACGAGCGGGCCCACGCCTACGTGGCGGTCTACCCCTTCGTCCGCTCCTACGAGTGGTACCTCCTCGACGAGACCGAGCGCCGCCGCCTCCTCGCCGAGCACGGCCAGATGGGCCGCGACTACCCCGACGTCCGCGCCAACACGGTGCCGTCGTTCGCGCTCGGTGACTACGAGTGGATCCTCGCCTTCGAGGCCGACGACCTGACCCGGATCGTCGACCTGATGCGCCACCTGCGTGGGTCCGAGACCCGCCGCCACGTGCGCGAGGAGGTGCCGTTCTACACCGGCGCCCGGGTCGAGGTCGCGGACCTGATCGACCGGATCCCCTGACCGGAACCGCGCCGGCGTCTACCGTTCGACCATGTCCTGGGGGAAACGTGCGCTGCCGCTTGCCGCGACTGCGCTCGCGTTGCCGGCGCTGGTATCGGGGTGCCGCCTCGTCGACTCCCACTGGCAGCTGATCGAGGCAGAGCCTGGTTACGTGCCGCTGACCGAGGCCACCTTCGCCGACGCCATCACCGAGGCGATGTTCCGCCATCCGACGATGCACCTGGAGATGGAGGCCGGCGTCGGGACGATGTCGATGGACGTCCGGTACGGCGCGACGGACGACGATCTCGCGATGACCGGCACCTATGACGACGGTGTGACCGTCGGGGAGATGACGATCGTCGACGGCGAGGCCTACTTCCGCGACGAGGGGGAGCGGATCTACTTCCAGCTCCCCGACTACCTCGTGGACCAGGTGCTCGCCGAGATGAGCATGGGCAGCCCGGCGGAGATGGCGTCGACCTTCGAGTCCGGCATCGAGACGCTCGAGTACGGCGCGTCGCACGAGGTCGAGTACGGGATGACCCACCGCTACGACGTGAGGATGCGCAAGGAGTTCCTGGCGGACGAGCTCGACGTGCCGATCGAGCGCGTTCCGGACGTCACCTACCGGCTATGGCTCGACGACCACAACCTGCTCCGTCGGATGATCGTGGTGGCGATGGGCGAGACCGTCGACGCGACCTTCAGCGAGTGGGGCGAGCCGGTGACGATCGAGGCGCCGCCGCCAGGGCAGGTCGAGCCGCTGCCGGTGCCCACCGACGACGTCTGACCGGGGCGAATCTTTACCTGACTGCGGCGTGAGCCGAACGGCCCGTGGGTAGCCTCGGAACCATGACCTACAACGTGGAGAAGACCGACGAGGAGTGGAAGGCAGAGCTCACTCCTGAGGAGTACGCCGTGCTCCGCAAGGCCGGCACCGAGCGCGCCTTCAAGGGCGAGTACACCGACACCGAGACCAAGGGTGTCTACCGCTGCAAGGCGTGCCAGGCCAAGCTCTTCGAGTCGGACACGAAGTTCCACTCGGGATGCGGCTGGCCGAGCTTCTACCAGCCGATCAGCGACACGATCGAGTACATCGAGGACAAGTCCGCCGGCATGGTCCGCACCGAGGTCCGGTGCACCAACTGCGGCTCGCACCTCGGCCACGTCTTCCCGGACGGCTACGGCACCCCGACCGGTGACCGCTACTGCATCAACTCGATCAGCCTGACCCTGGAGCCCGCCGACGAGGCCTGATCAGCGCTCGCAGGAGAACTTGGTCTCGGCGCCGCCCGGGGATGAGGGAGACGAACCGGCGACCCTCTCGCGCAGATGACGTCGTACGGCGGCCGCGAGCGCGGCCGGGATCGTCCACCTCACGGCGCTCAACTCTCGCAGCTTCGTCGGAGCTCCGCCCGGCAGGCGTCCTCGCCCGGGCCGCCGCGGGCGAGGTCCTGGCCGTCGCCACCGCGGAGGGTGTCACTGCCCGGACCGCCGACCATCGCGTCGTCGCCGGGACCGCCACGAGTCGTCGTACGACCGTCCCAGCCCCAGAGGAAGTCGTCACCCGCGCCGCCGAGGATCTCGGCTTCCAGCCGGCCACAGACGTTCTGGTGCCCGCTGGCATAGACATCGTCGTTGCCGGCGCCGGCGCGAACCTCGCTGAGGCACGCGTGCAAGGAGATCCAGTTCGCGGCATCGTTGCCGATCACCGTCGCGCTGTGCACGGCCCCCAGGGTCGAGGTGTCGAACTCGAGCTTCTCGATGTTCGACGCCTGCCCGGCGGGCGCGCCGTCGACCCGGATCGTCCCGCGTCGCAGGTTGAAGGTCGCGTCCTCGCAGTCGTCGCACCACGCGGTGAGCTGGTCGTGGCGGCCGGGTCCGAAGTCGAGGTCGATCCCGGACCGGATCCCGTAGACGGAGGCTTGGTCGGGCCCCGCGCCGAGCCACGCCCGCGCGCGGCCGGGATAGCCGTCCTCGACCGTGAAGTAGTCCTCGCCGCCACCCAGGCTGACCCGCTTGCGGTCCGCCGGCGCGCCCGAGGCGAGTCGAACGGCTTCGCTGTTGGCGCTTCCGAGGTAGACGTCGTCGCCCGAGCTGCCGGCCACCCCGCGTGCGCCGAGATGGGTCGTGGCCCAACCGTCGTCACCGATCGACCGGGCGTCGACGACATCGTCGCCGCCGCCGGGGGTGATCGTGACCGCCTGGTTGCCGGTCGCGCAGATGACGTCGTCGCCGTTGAGGGACCGTACGGCGCGCGCGCCGTTGGTCACGATGACGTCCGGTCCCGGGCTGGTGATGAGCAGCTCACCTGGCACACCGACGTGGGTGGCCTCCTGGCCACGACACATGGGCTCGCCCGCTGAGGCAGGGCCTGCCAGCGGGAGCGTGGGAAGAGCGGCGGCGAGGACGGCTGCTGCGATAGTGCGCTTCATGCCAGTCCAGACGCGCGGGCGGGGCTGTGGTTGCCTCCCGGCGGGAACCTTCGTGCAAAAGGGCTAACCCTGATTCACGGGCTGGGAATCCGTCCTAGCGTGGCGCCATGATCTCGACCCCCTCGGTACGCCGGGCGCTGGCCGCAGCCGCGCTCGCGACTGCAACCGCCGGCTCGCTCCTGCTGCCGGCCGCGCCGGGGGAGTGCCGGTCAGATCGAGCAGATCTACGTCTCGCGCGGCGGCATCCCGGTGGTCGACCGGATCCGGCCCAACCCGCACGGCGGCCTGACGTTCAACGTCCAGCCGGGGCGGTACAACATCTTCGTGCAGGTCGTGACCCGTGCGAACGAGCGCGACATCCCGACCGGCGCCACCCTGACCAAGCGCGCCCACTTCCGCGTGATCGCCGACTACCGCCGCTGACCTCCCTCCACCTGACGGCCGGCACCGACACACCGGGGTAGGTGCCGGCCGTTAGGGTCACGGGCATGGCGAAGACCGCTGCCGTCGAGGTGCAGGCAGGCGACCGTGCTGTGCGGGTCTCGAGCGCCGACCGGGTGATCTATGAGGCCACCGAGCGCACGCCCGAGGTCACCAAGCTGATGGTGGCGGAGTACGTCGTCAGCGTGGCTGATGGCCTGATGCGGGCGCTCCGCGACCGGCCGACCGCGCTGGAGCGGTGGCCCAACGGCGTACGCGAAGGCTTCAAGCTCGCCACCGGCCCGTGGGACAAGGACGCCGAGGCGTTCTACCAGAAGCGGGTGCCGAAGGGGGCGCCCGACTATCTCGAGTCGGTGCAGATCACGTTCCCGTCCGGGCGGACCGCCGACGAGATCTGCCCGACGGAGATCGCGGTGCCCGTGTGGTGCGCGCAGATGGGCGCGCTCACGTTCCACCCCTGGCCTGTCAGACGAACGGACGACGTCGGCAGTCTCGACAGGCCCGACGAGCTGAGGATCGACCTCGACCCCCAGCCGGGCACGACCTTCGCCGACGCGGTGCGGGTCGCGGGCGTCGCCCGCGAGGTGCTCGAGGAGCTGGGCATCACCGGCTACCCCAAGACCTCCGGCAACCGCGGCATCCACATCTACGTCCGCATCGAGCCCCGCTGGACGTTCGAGGAGGTCCGGCACGCGGCGATCGGCTTCGGTCGCGAGCTCGAGCGTCGCGACGGCGGCGTGACCACCGCGTGGTGGAAGGAGGAGCGGGGCGAGCGGATCTTCGTCGACTACAACCAGAACAACCGCGACCGGACCATCGCCTCGGCCTACTCGCTGCGGCCGATCCCCGGCGCTCCGGTCTCGACCCCGATGACCTGGGACGAGCTCGCCGACGTGAAGGACCCGAAGGAGTTCAACCTCTTCACCGTGCCCGACCGCGTCGCCGACGGTGACCCGTGGGCGAGCATCGACGACCGGGCCTTCTCGCTCGAGCCTCTGCTCCAGCTGTGGGAGGAGCTGCCGGGAGGCGAGCTGAACTTCCCGCCCGACTACCCGAAGATGCCCGGCGAGCCCCCGCGGGTCCAGCCGAGCAAGAAGGTCGCCGAGCACTGGGACGACGAGGGCAACTACATCGGCCCGGAGCGCTGATGACCGAGGACAACCGGATGGCGCGCAACGGCGAGGAGCCCCCGAAGACCGGCGGGTACGGCGCCGCGCGCTGGTCGGACTACCTCGACTGGATGCGGGCCGAGCTGATCCGGGGCGTGCTGGGGCTGGCGCCGGAGCAGCAGCGCACCGCGCGGGTCCCGTCGGGCTGGACGCCGATCGAGCTGCTCAGCCACGTGCTCCACATGGAGCAGCGGTGGTTCGTGTGGGGCTTCCTGGGCGAGCCGGTCGCCGAGCCGTGGGGCGACTGGGACGTCGACGAACCGTGGCGCGACGGCGTCGAGGGTCGGTGGCAGGTCCCCGACGACGTGACCGCCGAGCAGCTGGCGGACCGGCTCGAGGCGATCGGCGAGCGCACGCGCGAGGTGCTGGCGTCGTACCCGCTCGACGCGCTGGCCTCGCCGGGCGGCCGATTCTCCGCGGACCCGCCGACGCTCGAGTGGATCTGCTTCCACGTGCTGGCCGAGTACGCCCGGCACGCCGGCCACCTCGACATCGTCGTCGAGCTGGCGGACTGATTTCGAGGTTGACCGAGGACCGCGCCAGGTCGGGCGGCCTCAGGGCCGGGAGTCGTCGCTCACCGCAGAGGGAACGGTGACTGCCACCACGAGGGATCCGACTCGACGCTCACCTGCCCGACCCATTTCACCCACCAGAAGCCACGGCGGCCAGGGGCGACCAACCGGACGGGCGCGCCGTGCCCGCGCGAGAGCGGTGCACCACCGACGTGGGTGGCGATCAGCAGGGCCGCTGCGTCCTCGGGCGGGAAGCGCCTCGCGTAGCCGGTCACCGAGCGCACGACGATCGACCCGCCGCCGAGGGGGCCGATCAGGTGGTCCAGCCGGATGCCGCGCCACGTCTGCTCGGCCCACCAACCGCCGGTGCAGTCCAGGACGGCGGTCTCGGTCACGGCTGTCATCGCGAGCAGGTCGGCGTAGCGGAACCGCTGCGCCACCTCGTCAGGTCGGCTGACCAGCAGCTCGTACGCGTCCAGGTCGATGAGGGGGACGTCGTCCGTGAACCACTGGGTCACCGGCATCGCGGACGGTACGCCAGACCCGACCTCGTAGGACCCGGTGCCGCGGCGGCGCTCACCCGGGAGGTTGGCGACGGACGTGACCGCCTCCAGGACGGCGTAGGTCAGAGCCGCGGTGCCGCTGAGAGCCACCGCTCTCAACGCCGTACGCCGGGAGAGGTCGGTCGACCGCGGTCGCTGCGGTCGACGGATCACATGGAAGATCGCGAGCGGGACGGCCGCGACAGCGGACCCGACGTGCACGTCCAGCGCGCTGACCCCTGCCACGTCGAACCGACCGAACGTCGCATGGGCGATGCCGGCCAGCAGGCTGGCGGCGACGGTCACGGCGAATGCGACCGCGAGCGCATGTCGGCGTCGACGGCGCAGTCCCCGTCGCACGATCACGCTCTTCCACGGGGCAAGCACGAGTATGCCGAGGCCGGCGACGCCGTGGACGACGCTGATCACCCGGGACTCAGGCGATCCCTCGATCGCGAAGGCCACCCAGCCGGTCACGAACGCCCCCGCGAGCAGTGCGAGGAGCGCCAGGTTGGTCCGCCGGCTCGGCCGGGGCGAGATGCCCACCACTCCAGTGTGCAGCGGTCTGCGCGCCAGTGGTGGAGGAGTCCTCGCCCGTCCATGACGTCGTGTCGAGCGGCGGCTCTCCCCTTGCTGCTCGAACGGTGACGCCGACTCCGGTCGGCTCAGAGCCCGGTGACCCCTTCGCCGCCTCCGGCCTGCTCGTCGAAGTTCTCGTGCTCGAGCAGGTGCAGCACGGGGACGCCGAGCTTGCGGCGCGCCTTCGAGGTCCAGTCGACGTGGAAGAACTCGGCGACGACGTGGGGCCGGGTCAGCACGATCGCCTCGCGCCCGTCGACCGCGGAGACCTTGGCAGCGAGGGCGTCGACCGGAGGCTCGGTGACGACCGCCGCGCTGCCGATCTCGGCGCCTGCGGCGCGCAGCGCGTCGGTCGTGGCGACCAGGTCGTGGTTGGCCTGCTCGCGCTGCTCGTCGCGGAGGGCCGCGAGCTCGTCGGGGCTGGGCGTCATCGGCGGTGCCAGCAGGTCGGCGCCGCCGATCGCGCCGAGCGAGGCCTCGACTGCGGCCGCCGCGTCGACCAGCGGCAGCAGCACGTGATAGACGACAGCGGCGTCGAAGTCCTCGTGCAGCGAACGCACCTGGGCCGCGTCTGCGGCGGTCAGGGGCTGCTCGACGAGGAGGACGACGTCGTACCTCTCGGGTGCGGTCTCCATGTACAAGGTCTACACCCGTTGGAGCCTCTCAACCAGCGGCCCCGCCGAGCACGTCGGAGAGGTCGTAGGAGACCGGCTGCTCGAGCTGGTCGTAGCCGCACGACTCGGGGTCGCGATCGTCCCGCCAGCGCTTGAAGTGGGCGGTGTGCCGGAAGCGCCGGCCCTCCATGGCGTCGTACTTGACCTCGAGCACGCGCTCCGGCCGCAGCGGGGTGAACGACAGGTCCTTGCCCTGGCTCCACCGGCTCTGGGTGCCGGGCTGGCGACCGGGGTTGGCCACCAGGAACTCCTGCCACCGCCCCCACGGGTGCTCCTCGATCGGGACGACCAGCGCCTGCATCTCCTGCCACAGCTCGGCACGCCGCGCCTCGGTGAAGCTGGCGCTGACGCCGACGTGCTGCAGCTCCCCGCCGTCGTACAGGCCGAGCAGCAGGCTGCCCAGGAGCGGCCGCTCGGGCGTGCTGGTCTTGTGCTCCCGCATGCCGGCGACCACGACGTCGGCCGTGCGCTCGTGCTTGATCTTGAGCATGGTGCGGGCATTCGGCTGGTACGGCGCACCCATCGGCTTCGCGATGACGCCGTCCAGGCCGGCACCCTCGAACTGGTGGAACCACCGCTCGGCCACGGCCGGGTCCGTGCTGGTGCGGGTCAGGTGGCAACGCCCCTCCGCGGTGTCGTCCGGGTCGTCCAGGTCGGCGAGCGCCTCCTCGAGGACGGCGCGGCGCTCGGCGAACGGGCGGTCGACGTACGAGGTGTCACCGAGCGCGAGCAGGTCGAACGCGACGAAGCTCGCCGGGGTCGTCTCGGCGAGCAGGTCGATCCGGCTCTTCGCCGGGTGGATCCGCTCCTGCAGCACCTCGAACTCGAGCCGCCGCTTCCCGCCGTCCTTGCTGAGGGCGACGAAGATCTCGCCGTCGAGCACGCACCGTTCCGGCAGCTGCTGCTGGGCGGCGGTCACCAGCTCGGGGAAGTAGCGGGTCAGCGGCTTGGTGTTGCGGCTGGTCAGCTCGACCTCGTCTCCGTCCTTGAACAGCAGACAGCGGAAGCCGTCCCACTTGGGCTCGAAGCTGAGGCCGAGCCCGTCGTACGTCCCGTCGGGGTCGAACTTCGCCGGATCGGGCACACCCTTCACTGCCTTGGCGAGCATCGGCTGGACGGGCGGCATCACGGGCAGGTCCACGGTGGGTGAGACTAGTCCGCCGCCACCAACTCATCGGGCCGCTCCGGGAGCACGTGCGCGATGTAGTCGGCCGCCGAGTCGAAGATGTCGACCTCGTGGCCGGCCTGCTCCGAGAGGAACCACCGGTGCACCAGCACCTCGTGGAAGAACTCCGCCGGCTCCAGCTTGCCGCGCTGGTCGGCCGGCATCATCGCGACCAGCGGCTCGTAGATCGTGGTCAGCCACTGGTTGGCAACGATGGCCGGGTCCTCCCGGCCCAGGTCGTAGTGCGCGGTGTAGGCCGCGAGGTCGTTGAGCAGCCGCCGCGCCTGGGCGTCCTCGACCCCGAGGCCGGTCAGCGCCTGCAGCTCGCGGCAGTAGTGCCCGGCCTCGACGACCTTCGGCTGGATCCGGACCGTGTCGCCACCGAGGTCGGTCACGATGTCGAGCTCGTCGACGTCGAACCCGAGCTCGTTGAGGTGCTCGATCCGCTGCTCGATCCGCCACATCTCGTTGGTCCCGAACTCCTCGGCCCTGGTCAGCTCGGTCCACAGGGCCTCGTAGCGCTCGGCCAGCAGGTCGACGATCTCGTGCGCCCGCACGTCGGGATCGAGCTCCTCGCCGGCCTGGAGGTCGAGCAGCTCGGCGAAGACGTTCTCCCGGGCGACGGTGATGTCGTGCTCTCGCATCCGGGCGGAGAGGGTCGACTGGAGCTCGCCGGTCTCGGCGTCGACCAGGTAGGCCGCGAAGCCGCCGGCGGCCCGGCGGAACAGCACGTTCGACAGCGACACGTCGCCCCAGTAGAAGTCGGCGAGGTGCAGCCGCACGAGGAGTACGACGAGCGCGTCGACGAGCGACGGCAGGTTCTCGGCGTCCAGCCCGTGCCGGAACAGGCTGCGGTAGGGCAGGGAGAAGCGGAGGTGCTCGGTCACGAGCACGGCGGGGAGGATCTCGCCCGCAGGATCGGTGCGCCCAGTCACCACGCCCTTCGGCACGACGGCCGGGAGGTCCATCCGCCGCAGGTCGCGCAGCAGGCGGTACTCCCGCATTGCGATGTCCGGCTCGGTCTCCTTCACGGCCAGCGTCTGCTGGCCGGCGCGCACGATCCGCACGACGTGCCGCGACAGGCCCCGCGGCAGGGGCACGACGTACTCCTCGGGCCAGTCGGCCAGAGGAGTCGCCCAAGGCAGCATCAGCAGGGCCGTCTTCTCGGCCGGCCCGGCCCGGCTGGCGACGACGTGCAGCGCCATACCGGCACCGTACGCGCTCAGGGCTCCAGGAGCACTGCGCCCTTGCCGCCCTGCTCGCCGGCCACGTCCCCCGGGTTCATCAGCGAGCAGCTCTTGAGGCTGAGGCAGCCGCACCCGATGCAGCTGTCCAGCCGCTGCTCCAGCAGGCGGATCCGGCGGATCTGCTCCTCGAGCCGGGGCTTCCACTCCCGGCTGATCCGGTGCCAGTCGGACTTCGTGGGCGCGCGGTGGTCGGGCAGCGTGCCGAGCGCCTCCGCCACCTCCTCGAGGCTCAGCCCGACCCGCTGGGCGGCCCGCACGAACGCCACCCGACGCAGCGTCGACTGCTCGTAGCGCCGCTGGTTGCCCGTCGTCCGCGTCGAGCGCACCAGGCCCTTGTCCTCGTAGAAGCGGATCGCGCTGGTCGCCACGCCGGCGCGCTCGGCGAGCTGTCCGATGGTCAGCAGGGTCATGCCGAGATGGTTGCGCGCCATGAGCCAGAGTTCAAGTAAGGTTGAGTTCTGGAGCCGCGTGTCGGAATCGAACCGACGGCCTAGGTTTTACAAGAACCCCGCTCTGACCAACTGAGCTAACGCGGCGCGCGTCACCTGAGACGCCTGACAATCGTAGTCAGCGCCGGCCCCGCCCGCCGAACGGCGTCTCGTGGCAGGTCCGGTGGGCAGGACCGCAGCTCCGGATGCGGCACCATGGACGGGTCCGGATGAGCTCGGGGTCGTCCGTGCTGACAGCGGTCCCCGTTGCGAGACAAAGCCGCTGTGTCTGGGGAAAGGGCCCGCCATGGCCGAGAAAGCAAAGTCCTACAGCCGACGTCTGTTCCTGACCTACCGCGAGGTCATCGAGGGCCGGGTCGGCGACGTCCACCACGTCACCGAGCTGGCTGCCCGGTCCGGCGTCGACCTGGAGCAACGGCTGACGTTCGCGGAGTGGTACGCCGAGGAGCAGCAGGCGACCGTGAAGCGGCCGACCGCCATCCGCTGATCAGCGCAGGCGCCGCGCCTCGAACCGGGTTGCGGTGTCCGCGATGGCGTCCTGCGCCGCGATCAGCTGGAGCTCGCGAGTGCCGGCGGCCAGCGTCGCCTCGAGTACGGCGAACACCGCGCCGGTCGTGCGCTCGAGGGCGGTCGCCGGGGAGCCGGTGTCCCGCAGGTGTGCGAGGTAGAGCGCGGCCGTGAGGTCGCCGCCCCCGTTGGGGCTGATCGGCAGCAGGGGAGTGGTGACCACCCATGCCCCCTTGTCCGAGACGGCGAGGACATCGAGCGTGTCGTCCTCTCCCGGGTAGCGGACCGACGTGACCAGCACGTCCCGCGGCCCGCGCGCCCGGAGGGCGTCGGCCGCCGCGAGCACCTCCTCCGGCGTCGTGGTGGTGCTGCCGGTGAGGAAGTCGAGCTCGAAGTGGTTGGGCGTGACGATGTCCGCCCGCGGCACGACCTGGTCGCGGATGAACTCGGGGATCCCCGGTCGCACGAACACCCCGCGTCCCACGTCGCCGATCACCGGGTCGCAGGAGTAGACCGCCGCCGGGTTGAGCGCCTTCACCTGCGCGACGGCGTCGAGGATCACCGCACCCATCGCCGGATCGCCCTGGTAGCCGGACAGGACCGCGTCCGCCGTACCGAGCACGCCGCGGTCGGCTATGCCGGCGATCACCTCGGCGACGTCGGCGGGCGCCAGCATCGGCCCGCGCCAGGCGCCGTACCCGGTGTGGTTGGAGAAGTGCACCGTGATCACCGGCCACACCTCGTGGCCCAGCCGCTGGAGCGGGAACACCGCGGCGGAGTTCCCGACGTGTCCGTAGGCGACCGAGGACTGGATCGACAGGATGCGCACCCGACGATCCTCTCAGCGCCGCAATACGAAACCCTTTCGTAAGAGAACTAGAACAAGTTACAGTTACTCGACCGCTGTTCGTCGAGAGGAACCCCATGGCCAAGCGCGCAGCGCAGCGCAGCAACGAAGCCGACTACGTCGTCGTCGGATCGGGCAGCTCCGGCTCGATCGTCGCCGCGCGGCTCGCCCAGTCGGGCGCGAGCGTGATCCTGCTGGAGGCCGGCAAGACCGACGAGCAGATGCTCACCAAGGTCCCCGGCATGATCGGCCCGATGCACGCCGAGCCCAAGCTGAAGAAGCTGAACGACTGGGGCTACTACTCGGTGCCGCAGGAGGGGCTCGACGGCCGGAAGATGCCGACCCCGCGCGGGAAGGTGCTCGGTGGCTCGAGCTCGGTCAACGGCATGGTCTACGTGCGCGGCAACCGCGCCAACTACGACTCCTGGGCGGCCGAGGGCAACACCGGCTGGAGCGCGGACGAGGTCAACGCCGCGTTCAAGCGCTACGAGGACTTCGAGGACGGCGAGAACGACTACCGCGGCGCCGGCGGGCCGATCAAGATCACCCGCAACAAGTTCCCGCAAGAGGCCAGCCTCCAGTTCATCCAGGCCACCGCGGACACCCTCGGCGTCAAGGTGCTCGACGACTACAACGCCGCCGAGCAGGAGGGCATCGCCCGGATGCAGCAGAACGCTGCCGACGGTCTCCGCTACTCCTCGGCCCGCGGCTACGTCCACCACCTCGCCCCGCCGACCCTCGAGGTGCAGACCCGGGTCCAGGCGACCCGGGTCGTGATCGAGAACGGTCGCGCGACCGGCGTCGAGGTGGTCGAGCTCGACAGGACCGGCGCCGTGCCCAAGGGCGGCGGCGTACGACGGCTCGTCCGCGCCGGGCGTGAGGTCATCGTCTCCGCCGGCTTCGTCGGCAGCCCCCAGCTGCTGATGCTGTCCGGCATCGGCCACCCCGACCACCTCGCCACGGTCGGCATCGACTGCATCGCGGACCTCCCGGTCGGCGACAACCTGCACGACCACCTGTTCCACCCGCTGACGTTCCACGTGCCGACGGTCCAGCACCGCGGCACGCCGCTCTACTTCGGCAAGGCGCTGCTCAAGGAGAAGACGCGGGGCGGCTCGTTCCTCGCCAACTCGGTCTTCGAGTCGGTCGGGTTCGTGCGCACGTCGTTCGCAACCGATGTCCCGGACCTGCAGCTGCACATGCTGCCGTGGTCGTACCCGACCCCCAACCAGGACGCCCCCATCCGCCACCAGGTCGACCCGCGGCCGAGCCTCAGCGTCTTCTCCACGCTGATCTACCCACGCAGCCGCGGCACCATCCGGCTCGCGTCGTCGGACGCCATGGCCGCGCCGCTCATCGACTACGGCTTCTTCAAGGAGAAGGACGACATCGAGGTGCTCGCCGAGGGCACCGAGATGATCCGCGAGATCATGGCCGGCGCCGCGTTCGGCGGGACCGTCAAGGAGGAGATCCACCCCGGTCCGGCGCTGAAGGGCGCTGACCTCCGAGAGGCGCTCAAGATCCGCTCGACGTCGGTATACCACGGCGTCGGCACCTGCCGGATGGGCCCGGACTCAGACAGCCGAGCGGTCGTCTCCCCCGATCTCAAGGTCCGCGGCATCGAAGGGCTGCGGGTGGTCGACGCATCGATCATGCCGTCGATCACCGGCGGCAACACCAACGCGCCGTGCTACATGATCGGGGAGCGGGCCGCCGAGATCATGCTGGGTGCCCAGTCGTGAGTACGACGACCCGCCCCGCCACCCTCACCGACGAGTTCCTCGACGGCCTGGTCGCCCGGGTCCCCGGCTCGTCGGGCGCGACCTGGAAGCTGACCGAGGTCTACACCGGCGAGGTGCTCGTCGAGCTCCCGCAGTCGACGGAGGAGGACATCGAGCGTGCCTTCCACGAGGCCCGTGCCGCCCAGCGGCTCTGGGCGCAGTGGCCGCTGAAGAAGCGGCTCGAGATCTTCGAGCGGGCCCACACGCTCCTCCTCGACAACGCGCTCACCACGACCGACCTGATCCAGGCCGAGAGCGGCAAGAACCGGCGGATGGCGGTCGAGGAGACCTGCGACCCGCCGATGATCATCAGCCACTACCTCAAGCGGGCGCCCAAGCTGCTCACGCCGAAGAAGCACGGCGGGCCGGTGCCGTTCCTCTCCTCGTCGACCGAGGTGCACGTCCCGAAGGGCGTCGTCGGGATCATCGCGCCCTGGAACTTCCCGTTCGCCACCGGTCTCTCGGACGCGATCCCGGCCCTGATCGCCGGCAACGCGGTCGTCGTGAAGCCCGACAACAAGACCGCGCTCAGCCCGCTCTACGGCATCAGCCTGCTCGAGGAGGCGGGCCTGCCCGAGGGGCTGTTCCAGGTCGTGTGCGGTGAGGGTCCGGACGTCGGCCCGACCCTCATCGACAACGCCGACTACGTCATGTTCACCGGGTCCACCGCGACCGGCCGGGTGATCGGCGAGCGCGCCGGCCGCAACCTGATCGGCTGCTGCCTGGAGCTCGGCGGCAAGAACCCGATGATCGTGCTCGACGACGTCAACGCGGACGAGTGGGTCGAGAGCGCCACCTTCGGTGTCTTCGGCAACACCGGCCAGATCTGCATGCACATCGAGCGCATCTATCTCCCCGAGCGCCGGTACGACGAGCTGCGCGACGCCCTCGTCGAGCGGGCTTCCACGCTGAGCATCGGTGCGTCGTACGACTTCGGACCGGAGATCGGGAGCCTGGTGTCGCCCGACCACCGCGACCGCGTCGCCTCCCACGTCGAGGACGCCGTCGCCAAGGGCGCGACCGTGCTGACCGGGGGGCGCGCACGGCCGGACCTCGGCCCGGCGTTCTTCGAGCCCACCGTGCTGGAGGGCGTCACCAAGGACATGCTGGCCGGCCGGACGGAGACGTTCGGGCCGGTCGTCGGGCTCTACCGCTACCGGACCGTCGACGAGGCGATCAAGCTCGCCAACGACACCGACTACGGCCTCAACGCGTCGGTCTGGAGCGGCGACATCGCCCGTGCGGAGGCGGTTGCCGAGCGGATCGAATCCGGCAACGTGAACATCAACGACGCGCTGGCGACGGCGTACGCATCGAAGGCCACGCCGTCGGGAGGCGTCAAGAACTCCGGAGTCGGCGCCCGGCACGGTGACCAGGGGCTGCTGAAGTACACCGACGTCAAGAACGTCGCGGTCCTGAAGAAGCAGGTGCTGGGCGCGAGACCCGGTCAGGACTACGATGCCTACGTCCAGCAGATGCTTCATTCGCTGAAGCTGATGCGACGACTCCGCGTGCGCTGACGCCCCCCGAGCAGCACGTGGAGCATCCGCTCCGGGGCCGGGGGAATCGCACCCCCCGGAGCGGATGCGAGGGGTCGCTCAGGCCTCGATGGCCTGGGTCTCGACCCTGGGTGCCGTGCCGGCGATCTCGACCTTGCGCGGCTTGGCCTTCTCGGCGACGGGTACGACGAGCCGCAGGACTCCGCCTTCATAGCCCGCCTCGATCCGGTCGAGGTCGAGGTTGTCGCCCAGCACGAGCTGGCGGCTGAACTGACCGTGGATCCGCTCGGAAGCGAGCCGCTGCCAGTCACCGTTGCCGGCGACGCGCTCGGCCTTCACCGTGAGCACGTTGCGCTCGACGTCGATGTCGATGCTGTCGCGGTTGATGCCCGGCAGGTCGAACTCGATCACGAACCGGTCGCCCTCGCGCCAGGCGTCCATCGGCATCACGGCCGGGCGGTTGGTGGTCCCCGAACCCATGCTGAGCAGCTGTCCGGCCAGGCGGTCGAAGTCGCGGAACGGGTCGGTGGTTCGCAGCAACATGGTTCCTCCTTCGTCTGGGTCGGACGGTCCGTCCGACGCTCCTAAGATCTGTAATAACTGTTATAGATTATCTATTCCAGTAGAATCAAGCCCCCGAGGGAGGTGAAGGTGATGAGCAGCGAGCGGGCGCAAGGCGTCTACGCGATCTCGGTCGCGGCCGACCTGGTCTCGATGGAGATCCAGAACCTGCGCGTCTACGAGCGGCGGGGCCTGGTCGAGCCCGCCCGCACCCCCGGCGGCTCGCGGCTCTACAGCCGCGCCGACATCGAGCGGCTGCACCGGATCCGCGACCTGCTCGCCGACGGGCTCAACCTCGCCGGGATCCGCCGGGTCCTCGAGCTCGAGGGCGAGGTCGTACGGCTCCGCCGGGAGAACGCCGCGCTGCGCAGGCGGCACTGACTGCGCCTCAGGCGACCTCGAGCGAGCGCTTCGAGAGGCCCATCCAGTAGCCGTCGATGACCTGGGTGCCGGGCGTGCCCGGGTCGGTCGCCGCGCCGAGGGTCACGAACAGCGGGCTGTAGTGCTCCACCGTGGGGTGGGCGTAGGGCATGCCCGGCGCCTTCGAGAGGTACGACGACAGCTCGTCGACATCGCCGCGCGCCAGCGCCTCGGCAGCCCACTGGTCGAAGTCCGCGGACCACTGCGGGACCTTGGCGTCGATCCGGAACTCGGTGAGGAACGGCAGGCCGTGGGTCAGGAACCCGGAGCCGATGATCAGCACGCCCTCGTCCCGCAGCGGCCGGAGCCGCTCGCCGAGCTTGAGCAGCCGCTCGGGGTCGTGGGTCGGCAGCGACATCTGCAGCACCGGGATGTCCGCGTCCGGGTACATGATCTTCAGCGGCACCCAGGCTCCGTGGTCGAGGCCGCGGGAGGCGTGCTGGTGCACCGACTCGGTGTCCGGCATCAGCTTCGCGATCCGCTCCCCGAGGGCGGTGGCGTCGGGGGTGCGGTAGGTCATCCGGTAGTACCGGGGGTCGAACCCGCCGAAGTCGTAGACCAGGTCGGCTCCGCTGGCGCTCAACGAGACCGGCGCCGACTCCCAGTGCGCGCTCACCATGAGGATCGCCTTCGGGCGCGGCAGGTCCTGCGCCCAGGCCGCCAGCTCGCCGGACCACACAGGGTCGTCGAGCAGCGGCGGCGCACCGTGGCCGATGTAGAGCGCCGGCATCCGGTCAACAGCAGTCATGCTCACCTCAATAGTTGATGATTCAACTTTATTCCGTCGGGAGCGACCAGTCCACCGGTTCGCCGCCGCGCTCGACGAGCAGCTGGTTGACGCGGCTGAAGGGGCGAGACCCGAAGAAGCCCCGGTACGCCGCGAGCGGCGACGGGTGGGCCGACTCGACGTACGGGATCCGGCCGAGGTGCGACTTGAGCGACTGCGCGTCGTTGCCCCACAGGATCGCCGCGATCGGGGCACCGGCATCGGCCCGCCGCACCAGCGCTGCGATCGCGCAGGCGGTGACGTGCTCCCAGCCCTTGCCCCGGTGTGACGCCGGCCGGCCGGGCTGGACGGTGAGCACCCGGTTGAGCAGCATCACCCCCTGCTCGGTCCAGGCGGTCAGGTCGCCGTGAGGCGGCGGCGTCACGCCGACGTCGATCCCCAGCTCCTGGTAGATGTTCCGCAGGCTGGCCGGGATCGGCTGGACTCCGCGGTCGACGGCGAAGCAGAGGCCGATCGGGTGGCCCGGCGTGGGGTAGGGGTCCTGCCCCACGATCAGCACCCGGACGTCGGCCAGCGGCCGACGGAACGCGCGGAAGATGTGGTCGCCGGCCGGCAGGTACGACCGCCCGGCCGCGATCTCCTCCCGCAGGAAGCCGCCCAGCGCGGCGACCCGGTCGTCCACCGGGGCCAGCGCCTCCGCCCAGTCCGGGGCCATCAGGCCCTTGTCGACGAGTCCGCCCAGCGCGCTCATGGGGTCATTCTCACTAGGCTCGGACCATGAGCGACACCCAGGTGACGAAGAACGACGACCGCAACCGGTTCGAGATCCACACCGACGATGGCCGGCTGGCCGGCTTCACGCAGTACGTCGCCGGTGACGGCGTGCGCGACTTCGTCCACACCGTGGTCAAGGACGAGTTCGAGGGCCAGGGCATCGGCGGCAAGCTCGCCCGCGCCGCGCTCGACCAGACCCGTGCCGAGGGCCTCAAGGTCATCGCGACCTGCCCGTTCATCAAGGGCTGGATCGGCAAGCACCCGGACTACCAGGACCTGCTCGCCTGAACGCAGAACGACGCGCCCCTCTCCCTCCTAGGGGCGCGCCGCCAGTGCGTAGCTCCGACGCGGGCCACCAGGGAAATCGCTGGACCACCGGCGGCGCAGAGCGCCTGCCTGGCGGGCTCCCTCCAGTGTGTCCTGATGACCCGCGTCGGTGATCCCGACTCTATGAGTGCGACGACCGGTCCCGGATCGGGCGTGCGGTCGGTCTCGCTAGTCACTATTGACTAGCAGGCCGGTCTCGGCGGTCGTCGCTACTTCTTCAGCGCGCGGGAGGCCGACGAGGTGTGGCGCCGGCTCGGGTTCGTGCCGATCGTGGCGGCCACGGCGGCCTTGGCGGACGACAGCTTGTCGGCCGGATCCTCGTCGTCGGGCGACCACTCGCTGATCCACTCGTCCATCACGACCCAGGTCGTGCGACGCGCCGCGCGGCCGGTGAGCATGCCGAGGTGACCGCCCGGAACGATCTCGAACCGCACCTCCGGCGACCCCGAGAGGAGCGGCACGACCGCCTTGACGGCTGCCACCGGGGCGATGCCGTCGGTCGCGCCGCCGAAGACCAGCACCGGGACCTTGATGTCGCTCAGCCGGATCGTGCGGTCGTCGAGCTCGAAGTCGCCGGCGGCGAGCTGGTTGCCCTTGGCGAACCGGTGGTAGAGCTGCCCGAACGTGCGGCCGGGGTAGGCGATCATGTTGTCGGTGAACCGGTCGACCGCCTCGATCTGGGCGAGGAACTCGGTGTCGTCGATGTGGCTGGCCAGCGCGAGTGGCTTGGTCACCATCTTCTGGAACGACGAGAGCTGGAAGGCCCACTTCACCAGCGGCTTGGGAGCCCCGCCGAGCAGCTGGTAGCCCTTGGTGATCGGGCCCTTGCCGTTGAACCAGTTGAGCAATGGCCGCAGCGGCGCGACCAGCGGCACCAGCGAGACGTCGATCGGCGAGCCGACCGCGGTCAGCGACGCGATCGGCAGGTCGGGGCTGTCGGCCGCGGCCAGCAGCGAGAAGATCCCGCCCAGGCTCCAGCCGATGACGTGCACGGGACGGCCGCCTGCGTGGGCCGAGACCTCGCGGATCGCCGTCGGCACGACCTCGTCGATCCAGTGCTCCATGCCGAGGTTGCGGTTGCGGAACGAGACCTCGCCGTACTCCACCAGGTACGTCGGCCGCCCGCCGGTCACGAAGTGCTCGACGAGCGAGCACCCGCGCCGCAGGTCGTAGCAGATCGCGGGCGCCGCGAGCGGGGTGACGAGGAGGACCGGGTCGCCGGTCTCCTTGACCGTGCCGGACGGGCGGTAGTGGTAGACCTCGCGGAGGGTCCCGTCGTCGATCAGGGTGCGCGGCATCGGGCGCAGGTCGGCGAGGCCGCCGTAGAGCATCTTGTGCGCCACGTTGCTGGCCGCGGACACGACCTGATCAGGCTTCGGGATCAGATCCATGGCCGAAAGTTACCCCGCGTGGAGCAGGGAGGGGACCGCCGTCCGGAGACCGGCTCGCGGCGCGGTCAGGACCTGGTCGCCGGGCGGAGGTGCTTGGTGTGGTGGCTGACGTCCTCGAGCTCGGTCATGAAGCTGGCCGCCCAGGCCTTCACGTCGTGCTGGCTGATCGTCTTGCGCATGGCACGCATCCGACGCGCGAGCTCCCTCGGCTCGGCCTGGTAGGCCTCGAGCAGGGCCGCCTTCATGCCGTTGATGTCGTAGGGGTTCACCAGCCAGGCCTGCTTCAGCTCCTCGGCAGCGCCCGCGAACTCCGACAGCACGAGGGCGCCGTCCTCCTCGACCCGGCAGGCGACGTACTCCTTGGCGACGAGGTTCATGCCGTCGCGGTAGGGAGTCACCACCATGATGTCGGCGGCGCGGTAGAGCGCGGCCATCTCCTCGCGGGGGTAGGAGGTGTGGAGGTAGCTGATCGCGGGCCGGCCGATCCGGCCGAGGTCGCCGTTGATCCGGCCGACCAGCCGCTCGATGTCGTCACGTAGGATCCGGTAGTGCTCGACCTGCTCGCGGGACGGCACGGCCACCTGCACGAACACCGCGTCCTCGACGTCGAAGTGACCGTCGCGGATCAGCTCGCTGAACGCGCGCAGCCGGGCGTAGATGCCCTTGGTGTAGTCGAGCCGGTCGATGCCGAGGAAGATCCGCCGCGGGTTGCCGAGGGCCTCGCGGAGCGCCTTCGCGCGGTCGACCACGTCGGGGGAGGAGGCGAGCTCCTCGAATCCCGCGGAGTCGATCGAGATCGGGAACGCCGCGGCGCGCACGGTGCGACCGTCGGGCAGGTAGATCAGGTCGCGATGGGTCTTGTGGCCGACCCGCTGCCGGACCAGCCGGACGAAGTTGGCCGCGGCCTCGGGCAGCTGGAACCCGACCAGGTCGGCGCCGAGCAGCCCTTCGAGGATCTGCCGACGCCAGGGGAGCTGCTGGAAGAGCTCGGCCGGTGGGAACGGGATGTGCAGGTAGAAGCCGATCCGGAGGTCCGGCCGGAGGTCGCGCAGCATCTGCGGCACCAGCTGGAGCTGGTAGTCGTGGACCCAGACCGTCCCCTTCTTGGCGGCGAGCTGGGCGGCCTTCTCGGCGAACCGGCGGTTCACCTGGACGTACTCGTCCCACCACTCGCGGTGGAACTCAGGCTTGGCGACCACGTCGTGGTAGAGCGGCCAGAGGGTCGCGTTCGAGAAGCCCTCGTAGTGGCCCTCGATCTCGTCCTGGGTCATCGACATCGGGACGAGGGACAGCCCCTCGTCCTCGAATGGCCTCAGCTTCTGCCCGGTGCCGCCGGGCCAGCCGATCCACACGCCGCCGCCATGGGTGCGCATGACCGGCTCGATCGCGGTGACCAGTCCGCCGGGGGACCGGCGCCACACCTTGCGCCCCGAAGGCAGGGTGACCCGGTCGACCGGAAGTCGATTGGCGACGATCACGAGGTCGTGGGCCACGGGACTCACCTTAGCCATGAGGGACGGTTGTCGGGCTGGCTGGATGGTGGCACGGGGCGGGGCTTCCTAGCGTTGAGGACATGACCGAGACGATGCTGATGCCCGTGGTACCCACAACCGACCGGACTATCGTTCGCCGGGTGCTGCTCGACAGCGCGTACGCACTGACGGCGTTCGTGCTGGCGATCCCGTCGTTCGCGCTGGTGGTCGCGGGCGTCGCGAGCGGGGTGGGCACGATCGTGGTGGCCGGCCTCGGCCTGCTGGTGCTGGTGGCGACGGCGTACGTCGCCCGCGGGCTCGCGCACGTCGAGCGGGTCCGGCTCCGCTCGATGCTCGGCGTCGACGCGCCGCACCCGGCGTACCTGCGGGCGCGGCCCGACGACCGCCGGGTGCGGGCGCTGCTCACCCCGCTGCGCGACGTCCAGTCGTGGCTCGACGTGCTGTGGTGCCTGATCGGGTTCGCCACCGCGACGTTCGCGTTCGCCGTGGCGGTCGCGTGGTGGGCGGCGACCCTCGGAGGGCTCAGCTACTGGTTCTGGGAGCGGTTCATCCCGCGCGGTCCTGACAACACGTCGCTGGCCGAGCTGATCGGCCTCGGCAGCACCCGGACGGCCGACGTACTGCTCCAGACCGCGATCGGCGTGGTCGCGCTGCTCACCCTGCCGGTGGCGATGCGGATCGCCGCCGCCACGCACGCCGCGGTCTCGCGGGTACTGCTCTGCAGCCGGGTCGAGCTGATGGGCCGGATGGTGCGGATGGAGGAGAGCCGGGACTCGGCGCACCGTGCGGAGGCGCAGTCGCTGCGCCGGCTCGAGCGCGACATCCACGACGGGCCCCAGCAGCGGCTGATCCGGCTCGGCATGGACCTCGGCCGGGCCCGCAAGCAGCTCAGCGACGATCCCGCCCTCGCCGCGACCACCATCGACGCGGCGCTCGCCCAGACCCGGGAGACCGTCGAGGAGCTCCGCGCGCTGTCGCGGGGGATCGCCCCGCCGCTCCTCGTCGACCGCGGCCTCGCGGTCGCGGTCCGGGAGATGGCCTCGGGCCAGGCGATCCCGGTCGACGTGGCGGTCGACGTACCGGCCCTGTCGGAGGCGGCAGAGACGACGGCGTACTTCGTCGTCGCCGAGTCGCTGACCAACATCGCGAAGCACAGCCAGGCGACGCGGGCGCGGGTGGCGTTGGCGGCCGAGGACGGCCGGCTGCTGGTGACCGTCGACGACGACGGGCGTGGCGGCGCCCGGGTGGCAGCCGGACGCGGGCTCGACGGGCTGCGGGAGCGGCTCGCCGGCGTCGACGGCACCCTGGTGGTCGCCTCGCCCGACGGCGGACCCACCCGGGTCCGGGCGGAGGTCCCGCTCGGGTGAGGCTGGTCCCATGAAGATCGTGCTGGCCGACGACTCGGTGCTCCTCCGGGAGGGGCTGCAGCTCCTGCTCACCGAGGCGGGCCACGAGGTGGTCGACGCCGTGGGCGACGGACCGCGGTGGGTCGACGCCGTGCTCGACCGGCGCCCCGACCTCGCCCTCGTCGACGTCCGGATGCCGCCGACGCACACCGACGAGGGCCTGCGTGCCGCGCTCGCCGTACGGCGTCGGTGGCCGGAGGCCCGGCTGCTGGTCCTGTCGCAGTACGTCGAGGTGTCGTACGCCGACGACCTGCTCGCCACCGGCGAGCGCGGCATCGGCTACCTGGTCAAGGACCGGGTGACCGACGTCGACGAGTTCCTCACCTCGGTCGACGCCGTCGCCGCCGGCGGCACGGTGCTCGACCCGATGGTGGTCCGGCAGCTGATGGCCCGCCAGTCCCGTCCGGGCGACCCGGTCGCCCGGCTGACGCCGCGCGAGCGGGAGGTGATGGCGCTGATGGCGGAGGGCCGGTCGAACGGCTCGATCGCCGAGGCCCTCACGGTCACCCTCGGTGCCGTCGAGAAGCACACGCAGCGGATCTTCGCGAAGCTCGACCTGGCTCCGGACGACGACGCCGCGCACCGTCGGGTGCTCGCCGTCGTCCGGTTCCTCCGCAACACGTCGGCGGCCTGAATGACATCGGTGTGATTCGATGCGTACAGTGGGTCCTGGACCACTGTCGACACGGGGGAGAAGCGAATGGACCCGCAGCGGAGCATCCCGGCTGCTGAGTCAGCCGGGGCCGTGACGACCACCGCGGCCGACCTCAGCGACCGCGACCGCGAGATTCTCGAGTTCGAGCGCCAGTGGTGGAAGTACGCCGGCGCCAAGGAGACCGCCGTACGGGAGAAGTTCGACATGAGCTCCACCCGCTACTACCAGGTCCTCAACGCCCTCATCGACCGGCCCGAGGCGCTCGCCGCCGACCCGCTGCTCGTCCGCCGGCTGCGGCGGCTGCGGTCGCAGCGCCAGCGCCAGCGCTCGGCACGACGCCTCGGCTTCGAGGTCTGAAAGGTCTGCAACCCATGATCGGTCGTCCTTCCCCCGACCCGACCAGCCCCACCAGCCCCGCCCGCCGCGACCAGCGCGGCGCCGTACTCCCGTCGCCCGTCGTCTGGCTGAGCATCGTCGCCGTCGTCGTGGCCGCGATCGCCTTCGCGGTCACCCGTGACGCGGAGCAGAAGGAGCGGGAGATCACGACCTCGTCCGCCAACGACGAGGCGACCGACACCGAGACCCCGGCCGACGACGAGTCGACCGACCCCAGCGAGACCACCACCCCGGACGAGCCCAAGAAGACCAAGCCGCCGGTCGTGCGCAGCGAGGTCGGTGTCGTCGTCTTCAACAACACCAGCATCACCGGGCTGGCCGGCGAGGTCCTCGCCCAGGTGCAGGAGATCGGGTGGAACGGCCTGGCCGCCGACAACTGGTACGGCACCATCCCCGCGACCACGGTCTACTTCCCGGACGGCAAGCGCGATGCCGCGCAGAAGCTCGCGCTCGACCTCGGGATCCAGCGGCTGGTGCCGGCGGACCCGGCCATGAGCGACACCAACCTGACCGTGATCCTCACCGGCGCGCTCGGCTGACCCGACCCCCCGATCGGCATCGGTTAACCCTGCCGCAACCCGGCCCGGTTGCGTTTCGTGGTTGGCTTGACGCGTGCAGTTCTCGTCTATGGAGGGTGAACATCGCTACGCGGACCTGGTCCGCGTAGCCGACCGCACCATCGTCGGACTCGACTTCGACGGTACCTTGTCGCCGATCGTCGACGACCCCACCCGGGCGCACATCCACCCCGACGCGGCCGATGTGCTGGTCGAGCTCGCCCCGCAGGTCCTGGCGATCGCGGTGATCACCGGTCGACCGGCGCGGCAGGCGCTCGACCTCGGCGGCCTCGAGGAGGTCGGTGACGCGATCCAGGGCGTCGGCAAGGAGCTGTTCCTCTTCGGCCAGTACGGCAACGAACGGTGGTCCTCACGGCACCGGCGGATCATCGCGCCGCGCCCGCCGCGCGGCCTCGCCACCTTCGAGCGCGACCTCCCGCGGACGCTGCGCCTCGCCGGCGCCTCCGACGCCTACGTCGAGGACAAGGGCCTCGCAGTCGCGGTCCACACCCGCCGGCTGCCGGACCCGCAGGACGCGTTCGAGCGGCTGCTGCCGCCGCTGCGCTCCCTGGCGGAGCGCCACGGCATGGTGATCGAGCCCGGGCGGAGCGTGATCGAGGTGCGCTCACCGGGCGCCCACAAGGGGATGGTGGTCGAGAAGCTCGCCGCCGAGCTCGGCGCCCGGGGGTTCATGTTCGCAGGGGACGACCTCGGTGACCTGGAGGCGTTCGAGGCGGTCGCGGAGCTCGAGAAGCAGGGGCTCGCGGCTCTCCGGGTCTGCTCGGCGTCGCAGGAGCAGAGCGCGCTGCTGCCGCTCTCCGACGTCGTGGTCAAGGGTCCGGCCGGTGTCGTCAGCCTGCTGCGCCAGCTGCGGCTCGACATCATGCAGAGCTCCGCGCGCGGCTGACTGGCTGGCCGGGAGTGCGTCGTACCTGAACTTCCGGCCCCTCTTTCGCCGAATTCGGGGCCGAAACTTCAGGTACGACGCGCGTCGGGCGGCAGCAGGTCCCGGCGGCGGATGAGGTGGGCGCGCTCGGCCTCGTTGGCGCAGAGCGTGATCGCGGTGTCGTACGACGCCCGCGCGCGGGTGTGGTCGCCGAGCCGGGCGAGCAGCTCGGCGCGGGCCGCAGGGAGCCGGTGGCCGGGGAGCGCCACGCCGCCGAGCGCGGCCAGGCCGGCCTCGGGCCCGTCCGCCTCTGCGACCGCGATCGCCCGGCCGAGCCGGACGACCGGGGTGTCGCGGAGGGCGATCAGCTCGTCGTAGCGGGCCACGATTCGCTCCCACGCCGTGTCGGCGGGGGTGGCAGCGATCGCGTGCTCGGCGGCGATCAGCGCCTGCAGCAGGTACGGCGCGGGCGGGGCGGCGGTGAGCGGCTGGAGGATCTGGAGCGCCTCGCCGATCTCGGCGGCGTGCCAGCGGGACCGGTCCTGGTCGGGCAGGAGGACCAGCGCGCCGGCGGCCACGCGCGCGTCCCGGCGCGAGTGCTGGAGCAGCATCAGCGCCTGGAGGGCGGCGAGCTCCTGGTCGTCGTACGGCAGCACGGTGCGGAGCACCCGCACCAGCCGGATCGCCTCGCCGGCGAGCTCGGCCCGCACCACGTCGGGTCCGGAGCCGGGTGCGTAGCCCGCCGTGAACGCGAGGTAGGCGACCTCGGCGACGACGCCGACCCGGTCGACGAGCTCCGCCTCGGTCGGTACGGCGAACCGCTCGCCCGCCAGCTTCTTGCGGGCCCGGGTGAGCCGGGCCGCCATCGTGGAGGTGGTCTGGAGGAACAGGCGCGCGATGTCGTCGGTGCTGATGCCGAGGACCAGCCGGAGGGTGAGCGCGGCCGCGGCCTCCCGGGACAGTCGCGGGTGCGCGCAGAGCAGCACCAGGCGCAGCCGCTCGTCGAGCAGCTCGTCGCCGGGATCCGCCATCACCCGCTGCGCCTCCTCGGTCAGCTCGGCGTCGACGGCCAGCAGCGGCATGGACCGGGCGAGGACCTCCTCGGACCGGAGCCGGTCGAGCACCCGGCGCCGCGCAGCGGTGAGGAGCCACCCCGCGGGGTTGGCCGGAACGCCGTCGTGGGGCCAGGTGCGGGCCGCGGCCTCGAAGGCGTCCGCGAGCCCGTCCTCGGCCAGGTCGAGCCGGCGGAACCGGGCGACGAGCAGGGCCAGCAGCCGGCCCCACTCGTCGCGCAGCGCCCGGTCGAGTGCCGTGCCGACCCTGGTCAGGTCATGCCTCGCCGCTGTGGTCGACGGCCGCCCGCACCTCGACCGGCGCGCTCCCGGGCTCGGCGAGGATCGCGCAGACCTGGATGAGGTCGTCGACGTCGTCGGACTCCACGACGTAGAACCCGCTGAGCTGCTCGACCGTCTCGGCGTAGGGGCCGTCGGTGACGAGAAGGCTCCCGTCGGTGTTGCGCGCCACCTTCCGGGTGGTCCGGGAGTGCGTCAGCTCCTCGCCGCCGGTCACGGTGTGACCCCGTGCGGCCAGCGCCTGGCTGAACTCCTCGTGCCTGGCGAAGACGGCCGCCTGTTGCTCTGGGGTGGCGTTCTCCCAGGCGGTCTCGTCGCCGGGCAGGAGTACGACGTAGGTGGTCATGGTGGCAACCTCTCAGGTGAGTGTCCGGTCTGTCATCGAAATGACGGGCGAGGAGCGGCCGGATCGACAGGAGCCCACCGTCAATTCCGACCCCTGGAGTTCATCTCGGATCGTGGACATCAGTCTCGGATGTCGGGATCTCGATTTCAGTCGGTGACCTCCTTCCCGATAGTTTGTGACCTGCTCATCCAGAGGGACTGAGGGAACGGCCCTGCGAAGTCCCGGCAACCGCCACGAGCCTCCGCCTCCCACCCGCACCACGGGGTTGGGGATCGGACGTGGGACACGGTGCCAAATCCGACCCGGCGCGACGGACGTGCCGGGGCAGATGAGAAGGAGGAACTGTGAGCGTTGTCGTGACCGAGACCGACTGTCCCGTCGAGACCCCGGCGTCCGGGCCGCGTGAGGGCGCCTTCGGCAATGCCGTCGCCCTGGCCTGTCGCGAGTGCGGCCACCAGGTGGAGCTCGGCCCGTTCTACGCCTGCCCGGAATGCTTCGGGCCGCTCGAGGTGTCCTACGAGTTCCCGGCGATCACCCGCGAGGAGATCGAGGCCGGCCCGCGCAACATCTGGCGCTACCAGGCGCTGCTGCCCGTGCCCACCGACATCCAGTCGAGCCCCAACACCGAGCCCGGCTTCACCCGGCTGCTCAAGGCCGACAACCTCGGGCGCGAGCTCGGCATCGAGAACCTCTGGGTCAAGGACGACTCGACCAACCCCACCAACTCCTTCAAGGACCGGGTCGTCGCCTGCGCGCTGAGCGCCGCGCGCGAGCTCGGCTCCAAGGTCTTCGCCTGCCCGTCCACCGGCAACCTGGCCAACGCGGTCGCGGCGGCCGGCGCCCGCGCCGGCATCAAGACCGTCGTGTTCATCCCGAGCAACCTCGAGCACCCCAAGCAGGTCAACTCGGCGATCTTCACCGAGAACCTCGTGGCCGTCGACGGCAACTACGACGACGTCAACAAGCTCGCCTCCGAGATCGCCGGCGAGGAGGACGGCTGGGCGTTCGTCAACGTCAACGTCCGGCCCTACTACGCCGAGGGCTCCAAGACGCTCGGCTACGAGATCGCCGAGCAGCTCGGCTGGCGGCTGCCCGACCAGATCGTGATCCCGGTCGCGTCCGGATCGCAGCTGACCAAGGTCGACAAGGCGTTCCAGGAGCTGATCAAGCTCGGCCTGGTCGAGGAGAAGCCCTACCGGATCTTCGGCGCACAGGCAGAGGGCTGCGGCCCGGTCGCCACGGCGTACAAGGCCGGCACCGACGCGATCCGCCCGGTCAAGCCCGACACGATCGCCAAGAGCCTCGCGATCGGCAACCCCGCCGACGGCATCTACGTCCTCGACATCGCGCGCCGTACCGGTGGCGCTGTCGAGGAGGTCACCGACGACGAGATCCGCGAGGGCATCGTGCTGCTCGCCCGGACCGAGGGCATCTTCACCGAGACCGCGGGCGGCACCACCGTCGCGGTCACCAAGAAGCTCGTCGAGGTCGGAGCCCTCGACCCCACCCAGGAGACGGTGGTCATCAACACCGGCCACGGGCTCAAGACCCTCGACGCGGTGTCCGGGCAGGTCAGTGCGGCGGCCACCATCGCGCCGTCGTACGCCGCCTTCAAGGCCACCGGCATCTGAGTCGAACGAGAGAGAGAAGCAGCGAATGAGCGTCAGCGTCCGGATCCCGACGATCCTGCGCACCTACACCGGCGGCGATTCCGAGGTGAGCGCCAGCGGTGCGACCCTCGCCGAGGTCCTCGATGACCTGGACACGCAGTTCGCCGGCATCAAGGGCCGGATCATCGACGAGGACGGCAAGCTCCGCCGCTTCGTGAACGTCTACGTCGGCAACGACGACGTCCGCTTCCAGCAGGACCTCGCCACCCCGACCCCCGACGGCACCGAGATCTCGGTCATCCCCGCAGTCGCCGGCGGTTCCTGAGTCTGTCGAAGGGCGGCTGGCCCGGGGACAGAACCCCGGCTGAGCAAGACTGGTCCGGTGACGGACCATCACTACGCCCTCGGGCTGACCTGGTTGGGCAATCGCGGGAGCGGCACGAGCGGATACCGCGACTACAGCCGTGACTGCGTGCTGACCGCCGACGGCAAGCCCGACCTGCTCGGCTCCTCCGACGTCCCGTTCCGCGGCGACGGCACCAGGTGGAACCCCGAGGAGCTGCTGCTGGCCGCGCTCGCGCAGTGCCAC
This sequence comes from Nocardioides immobilis, assembly GCF_003515065.1. GTDB lineage: Bacteria > Actinomycetota > Actinomycetes > Propionibacteriales > Nocardioidaceae > Nocardioides > Nocardioides immobilis. The sequence continues at coordinate 134,047 of NZ_QXGH01000014.1, read as the reverse complement.
CTGCTGTCCTACCTCCACTCGGCGGTCAACCACGGCATCGTCGTCACCGACTACGCCGACGCTCCCGTGGGAACGATGAGCCAGGTCGGTCAGGGCGGGCGGTTCACCTCGGTGGTGCTGCGGCCGCGGGTCACCATCACCGATCCTGCGCAGGTCGAGCTCGCCCGCACGATCCATCACGAGGCCAGCGAGAACTGCTTCATCGCCGCGTCGGTGAACTTCCCGGTGACGCACGAGCCGGAGATCGTGGTCGCCGGCTGACACCGACCCGCCACCGCGCCGCCACCATCGGTTCAGGTTCCTCTGATTGACAGGCGCCATGATGCGCAAACGCACGGTGGCGGGTGCCGCCGTCGTCCTGGCCGGCCTCGGCGTGACGGCGGCGGGCGGCGGCCGCGAGCTGCTGCGACGCCAGGCGGCGATCGCACGGCGGCGGATCGGCAAGCCGCTGGGCGAGCACGCGATCGACGCCGACCGGATCTGGAAGAAGACGTACGGCGACCCGCTGCGACTGCTGGTCCTCGGTGACTCGATCGCCGCGGGACTCGGTGCCGAGCGGCGGAAGGACACGCTGGGTGCGCGGATCGCGCGGGGGCTCGCCAAGGAGCTGCACCGCTCGGTCGAGCTGCGCACCGCCGCGGTCGTCGGATCGGAGTCCTCGGCACTGGCAGCTCAGCTCGACGGGCTGCCGTCGTCGTACCGTCCGGACGTGGCCGTCATCGTCGTCGGCGGCAACGACGTCACCCACCGGGTGCCGGTCGGCGAGTCGGTCGAGCACCTCGAGCACGCGATCGTCCGGCTGCGCAGCACCGGGGCGGAGGTCGTCGTCGGGACCTGCCCGGACCTGGGGGCGCTGCGCGAGGTACCGCAGCCGCTGCGCTCGCTCGGGTCGCGGATGTCGCGCCAGCTCGCGGTCGCGCAGACCCACGCCGCGGTCCGGAGCGGCGCGCACGCGGTGGCACTGGCCCGGGTGGTCGGGCCGTTCTTCATCACCAACCCGGACGAGATGTTCAGCCTCGACCGCTTCCACCCCAGTGCGCTGGGCTACAAGCGAACCGCGAAGGCGCTGCTGCCCTCGGTGCTGACGGCGCTCGGCGTGGCGGACGAGGTGCCGTTCGGCCACCACGTCCCGGCCGAGGTTCGACCGCCGGACCGGTGAGACACCCGGCCCCACGACTTTCACCGACCTCGAGGTGCAGGCGAGGAGCATCCGCAACCCGTCCAGCGGTCGCTGACTTTCGCCGCGGCATAGGCTGCCGCGGTGCCCTCGGTCCTCCTCGTCACCTTCAACCTGATGCCCGAAGGGGAGCCCGGCGGAGCCGCGTTGACGGCGGCGCTCGCCGAGCGCGGGATCGACAGCCGCTGGGTGTGCTGGGACGACCCTGACGTCGACTGGGCGGCCGCCGACCTGGTCGCTGTCCGCTCGACCTGGGACTACCACCGTCGGTTCCGCGCGTTCCTCGACTGGGCGCGGGACGTCGAGCAGGTCGCGCCGTTGCTCCATGGCGCCGACGTGTTCGCGTGGAACGGCGACAAGGCGTACCTGACCGAGCTCGCCGACCTGATCCCGGTGGTGCCGACGATGCTGATCGACGACGCCACGTTGGTCCGCGGGCTGTCGGCTGCCTTCCAGCGATGGGGGAAGGTGGTGGTCAAGCCCCGCCTCGGCGCCGGTGGGCGCGGCGTGGTCGTCGTCGAACGGCTCGACGACTGGAGCCTCTTCGACCTGACTCCCGGCCCCTGGGTCGCGCAGCCGTTCGTGGAGTCCGTGCTCACCAGCGGTGAGACGTCGGTCTACGTGATCGCGGGTCGAGCCGTCGCGCAGGTCGACAAGGCAGTGGCCGGCGACGAGGTGCGGGTGCACGAGGTGTACGGCGGCAGCAGCCGGCCGGTGGCGCTCGACCCGGTGCGCGCCCGGATCGCCGAGGACGCCGTACGGGCGGCAGCGAAGCTGCTCGACGCGGACCTCACCTATGCCCGCCTCGACCTCCTGGACTGGGAGGGGCAGTGGGTGGTGAGCGAGGTCGAGCTGATCGAGCCAGGGCTGTACCTGGATGTCGACCCGGGGATCGCCCAGCCCTTCGCCGATCTCGTGGCCTCCAACCTTTGAGACCCGATGCGCGTTGATGGGGTGTGACCAGCGACGAGGAGGCGTTCCGCCAGTGGGCGGGCGAGCGCCAGCTGGGGCTGCTGCGCACCGCGCTGCTCCTCACCGGTGACCACCACCGCGCCGAGGACCTGGTCCAGGAGGCGCTCACCAAGGTGGCGCTGCGATGGCGGCGCCTGGCAGCGGGCAACCCCGACGGGTACGCGCGGCAGATCCTCGTGCGCGACAACATCTCGGCGTGGCGCAAGACCCGGCGAGAGGTGGTCGTCGCCGATCCCACGGACATCCGCGGACCGGACCCCACCGCGGGCGTCGACCGCCGGATCCTGCTCGACCGGGCGCTCGCGACGCTGACGCCGCGCCAGCGGGCGGTGATCGTGCTCCGCTTCTACGACGACCTCACCGAGCGGGACGCTGCCGAGGCCATGGGTGTCTCCGTCGGCACCGTGAAGAGCCAGACGCACCTCGCCCTCCGCCGGCTCCGCGACGCCGCCCCAGAGCTCGCCGAACTGCTGCGAGAGGAGTCCCCATGACCGACCAGCGTCTTCGCGAGCTCTTCGACGAGCGGGTCGCGGATGTCACCGACGTCGATCTGGTCGACGCCGCCTGGCAGCGCGCGCACGCCGTACGCCGCCGCCGCGCCGTCGTCGCGGTCGTCGCCGCCGTCGTCGCGATCGTCGGGACCACTGCCGTCGTCGTGGGCACCAACGACGGCGAGCCGCCGCCGGTGACCACTCCGTCGACCGACGGGCTGAAGGCCGTCCGCTCCGGGACGTACTCCCACGCTCGTGTCTGGTGGGGACCGACGACGGAGCAGGAGGCGGAGCTTCCCGCCCTGACAGGCACCGCCCTGCCTCCGGAGATCGACCTGTCGCCCGACGCCTCGATGCCCACGGGCTCCAAGGCGATCGCGATCTTCCAGCTGTGGCGCGAGACGCCCGGCGAGGTCGTGGTCGTCGGCGCCGACGGCACGTCGTACTCGCTCGACGTCTCCCGGCTCGCCCCCGTTCCCGTCGACGGTCAGGAGGATCCCCCGCTGAGTGCGTCGAGCCTGGCGTCCGACGGGCGACGAGCGGTCTTCGCGCAGGAGGGATCGGTCGAGGTCTACGACTTCGTGACGGGGCGCTGGACCTCGATCCCGACCGAGCACGCGGAGACATCCGGCGTGCACTGGTCCGAGGACGGATCCCTGATCGTCGTGCCCCGTCCGGGCACCGGACCCATCGCCGACCTCTACTCGCCGACCGGTGATCGCCGCGGGCACACGCTGGACGAGGACGACTACTTCTCGCTGCGGGCGGCCGACGACACCGGTCACGGTCCGGTCGTCCGGAACGTCCAGGGTGACGGCGCCCGGGGCCTCGGGATGGGTGGGCCGGTGAGCGCCCCCGACGGGAGCGAGTACCGTCGCGTGGAGGCGTTCGGCGCCGGAGGTCGCGACTGGCCCGAGGACCTGCTCGCCTTCCCGCCCGAATCCGGCGGGGGGCGGTGGAAGCAGTGCTGCCCGGCGGTCGGGTGGCTCGACGCGGACACGGTCCTGCTGCAGTCGCGGCACGAGGACGCCCGGATCCTTGCCTGGCGGCCGCGCACCGGAGAGGTGCTCCGGGTCTCCGACATCCGCGGGTGGCAGCCGGGCGAGGAGTCGTACGTCGCCAGCTTCGCGGCGATCGACGGGTCGGTCGGCACCGGGCCCGGCGGGTCGGAGGAGCCCGCAGGGGCTGCCGACGCCGAGGTCCAGGGCGTCCCGGTCTGGTGGAGCCCCGACGTCGCGGGCGAGGCAGCGCTGCCGTGGCTGGAGCAGTCGGTGCTGTCGCGCGAGATCGACGTCGAGGCTGCCGTCGAGGTGGCACCGGTGCTGGAACCGGGCAGCGTGCCGTTCGACCGAGCGGTCGCGGCGTTCCCGTACCCCGATCCCCAGCGGCCGGAGTGGGTGGTCCTGATCGGGCCGGACCTCGCGCTCGCGAAGCTCGACGTCGGGCGGCTCGAGGAGCAGGGCGACGCCGGCGCGTCGTACGACCTCGCCACCCGGAACATGCTGTCGTCCAACGGTCGGCGCCTGGTCTTCGGGCAGGACGGGTTCCTCTGGGTCGTCACCCTCGCGACAGGGGAGTGGCGGCGGATCGACACCGGCGACGACGTCACGGGCTACCCGGCGTGGGTCGAGAACCGGTACCTGCTGCTGCCGCCCGCAGGGAGCGACACCGGTCCGCTGTACACGCTCGACGGCCGTTCGCCGGCCGAAGGCGGCATCGCGCCGGACCGTGCGTTCCACGTCGGTCCCTCGTCCGCGAGCCAGTCCGGGCCGGTGAAGCCGGGGCCCGGCCTCCGCGAGGCCCACGCGTGGGACGGGCGGCCGTCGCTTCCGGTCCCCACCGAGGGGAGTGGCCGCTACTTGAGCGATCCGCCGTACCTGGAGGTCGTCGGACAGGAGGACCTGGCGCTCGCCTTCGTCGAACGAGTGGGCCAGGAGCGCTGGATCTACGGACCGGTCGCCGTCGGCTGGCTCGACGAGGAGACCGTGGTCTACGAGTCCGAGACCGAGGCCGGTCACCTGCTGGTCGCGTGGCGGATCGGCACCCGTGAGTTCTGGAAGGTCGCGGAGATCGACGGCTCGCCGGGCACCTTCCTCGGGGGTCCGAGCTTCGCCGACCTGCATCGCTGACCCCCCGCCCGCTGCCCGCTCTGCGACCCCGTTCTTGCACTCGCAGGGGTCGAGTGCTAAACATGACGCTGGCACTCTCCTCAGGAGAGTGACAACGAACCCGGCTCGGGGAGTCGAGGTCAGCAGCGTCGGCGGGAAGGGTCTGCCGGTTCGGTCTGGCCGTCCGTCGCGGGCGACGATCCGGGCCCACAGACATCTCTATTGCGAAGGATCGCAGGAGTTATGCCGAAGCTGATTGCTTTCAACGAGGAGGCCCGGCGCGGGCTCGAGCGGGGTATGAACACCCTGGCCGACGCCGTCAAGGTCACCCTCGGTCCCAAGGGCCGCAACGTCGTGCTCGAGAAGAAGTGGGGCGCCCCGACGATCACCAACGATGGTGTCTCCATCGCCAAGGAGATCGAGCTCGAGGACCCCTACGAGAAGATCGGCGCCGAGCTGGTCAAGGAGGTCGCGAAGAAGACCGACGACGTCGCCGGTGACGGTACGACGACGGCGACCGTCCTGGCCCAGGCGATGGTCCGCGAGGGCCTGCGCAACGTGGCCGCGGGTGCGAACCCGATGGGTCTGAAGCGCGGCATCGAGGCAGCCGTCGACGCCGTGTCCGAGCAGCTGCTCGGCATGGCGAAGGAGATCGAGACCAAGGAGCAGATCGCCTCCACCGCGTCCATCTCCGCTGCTGACACCACCGTCGGCGAGATCATCGCCGAGGCGATGGACAAGGTCGGCAAGGAGGGCGTGATCACGGTCGAGGAGTCGAACACGTTCGGCCTCGACCTGGAGCTCACCGAGGGCATGCGCTTCGACAAGGGCTACATCTCGGCGTACTTCGTCACCGACCCGGAGCGCATGGAGACCGTGCTCGAGGACCCCTACGTCCTCATCGCGAACTCCAAGGTCAGCAGCGTCAAGGACCTGCTGCCCCTGCTCGAGAAGGTCATGCAGTCGGGCAAGCCGCTCGTCATCATCGCCGAGGACGTCGACGGCGAGGCGCTGTCGACCCTGGTCGTCAACAAGATCCGTGGCACCTTCAAGTCCGTCGCCGTCAAGGCTCCGGGCTTCGGTGACCGCCGCAAGGCCATGCTGCAGGACATCGCGATCCTGACCGGTGGCCAGGTCATCTCCGAGGAGGTCGGCCTCAAGCTCGAGTCCGCCGGTCTCGAGCTGCTCGGCCAGGCCCGCAAGGTCGTCATCACCAAGGACGAGACCACCATCGTCGAGGGCTCCGGCGACGCGGCCCAGATCGAGGGCCGGGTCAACCAGATCCGCGCCGAGATCGAGAAGTCGGACTCCGACTACGACCGCGAGAAGCTCCAGGAGCGCCTCGCCAAGCTGGCCGGCGGCGTGGCCGTCATCAAGGTCGGCGCGGCCACCGAGGTCGAGCTCAAGGAGCGCAAGCACCGCATCGAGGACGCCGTCCGCAACGCGAAGGCTGCCGTCGAGGAGGGCATCGTCGCCGGCGGTGGCGTGGCGCTCGTCCAGGCCGGGCTCGGCGCGTTCGCCAAGCTCGAGCTCGAGGGTGACGAGGCCACCGGCGCCAACATCGTCAAGGTCGCCATCGAGGCCCCGCTCAAGCAGATCGCGATCAACGCCGGTCTCGAGGGTGGCGTCGTGGCGGAGAAGGTCCGCGGTCTCGAGGCCGGTCACGGCCTCAACGCCGCCACCGGTGAGTACGTCGACATGATCTCCGTCGGCATCATCGACCCCGCCAAGGTGACCCGGTCCGCGCTGCAGAACGCCGCGTCGATCGCCGCGCTGTTCCTCACCACCGAGGCCGTCGTGGCCGACAAGCCGGAGAAGGCCGCGCCTATGGGCGGCGACCCGTCCGGTGGCATGGGCGGCATGGACTTCTGATCCACCGATCAGAGCCTCCCGCTCGCTGAGCACCAGACAAGCACCAACCACAGGGCCCTCGCTTCGGCGGGGGCCCTGTGGCATGTTCGGGCCATGGTCACCGGTCTGCTGCTCGCCGCCGGTTCCGGCAGCCGGATGGGCATGCCGAAGGCACTGGTGCCCGGCTGGCTGCCGGACGCGGTCGACGTGCTGCTGGAGGGAGGCTGCGTCCGCGTGGTGGTGGTGCTGGGATCGCACGCCGAAGACGCCCGGCCACTGGTGCCCCACGGTGTCGGGGTCGTGGTCGCCGCTGACTGGGCCGAGGGGATGTCTCGCACTCTGCGGGCCGGCCTCATCGCCTTGGAGGTCGGCGACGCGCCGGCGGCGATGGTCCATCTCGTCGACCTCCCCGACGTCACCGCGGACGTCGTCCGCCGGGTGCTCGCCGTCGGTGTGCGCCCCGACGTGCTGGCGCGGGCGGCGTACGACGGCACGCCCGGCCACCCGGTGCTGATCGGCCGTGACCACTGGCCCCCGCTGTTGGCGGCGGTGACCGGGGACGAGGGAGCGCGCACGTACCTCGCCGAGCACGGCACCGTCCTCGTGGAGTGCGGCGACCTGGCCACCGGGCAGGACGTCGACCAGCGTTGATCGGCCAACCGGCGACCAACGAGCGGGATCTACCGTGAGGACCATGGACGCGCGTGTGGCCGAGGTGTCCGGCCTGCTCGAAGGGACCGGCTACCTGTGCGACGAAGAGCTCGCCACGGTGGTCTTCCTCGCCCTCCGGATGGGGCGACCGCTGCTGCTCGAGGGCGAGCCCGGCACTGGCAAGACCGCGCTCGCCGAGGCGCTGGCGTCGGCGCTCGGCCAACCGCTGATCCGGCTCCAGTGCTACGAGGGCATCGATGCGACCCAGGCCCTCTACGACTGGGACTTCCCGCGTCAGATCCTCCACCTGCGCGCGCTCGAGGCGGCCGGGCACGGCGGCCAGGGGACGGACCTGGAGGAGGCCGAGAAGAGCCTGTACGACGCCCGCTTCCTGCTCGCGCGCCCCGTCCTGGCGGCGCTGCAGCAGAGCCCGGTCGTGCTCCTCGTCGACGAGGTCGACCGGGCCGACGACGAGTTCGAGGCGTTCCTGCTCGAGGTGCTGTCGACGTACCAGGTGACCATCCCGGAGCTCGGCACCGTGCAGGCGGCGACACCGCCGACCGTCGTCCTCACGTCCAACCGCACCCGCGAGCTCCATGACGCGCTCAAGCGCCGCTGCCTCTACCACTGGATCGACCACCCGGGTCTCGATCGGGAGGTCGCCATCGTCCGCTCCCGTGCTCCCGAGGTGAGCGCCGACCTGGCCCGTCAGGTGGTCGCGGTCGTCCAGCAGCTCCGCACCCGCGACGACCTGCTCAAGCCCCCCGGCGTCGCCGAGACGCTCGACTGGGCACGCGCGCTCGAGCACCTCGGCACGACCGAGCTCGACCTCGGCACGGCGTCGGCGACGCTCGGCGCGCTGGTGAAGTACCGCGACGACACCGAGCGGGTCCGCGCCGCCCTCGACCGGATGCTCGCGCAATGACTCCGAGGATCGGCACGACGCTGCGGGGTGGCGACGAGGTTCTGCTCGGGTTCGCCCGCGCCCTGCGGGCCGCCGGGGTCCCGGTCACCCAGGATCGCACCCGCGCCTACCTCGACGCCGTCGCCATCGTCGGCCTGGGCGACCGGGCCGCGACGTCGGCAGCCGGACGCGCCACCCTGTGCTCGTCGCCCGACCACCTGGAGCGCCACGACCGGGTCTTCGAGGCCTGGTTCGGGACCGATCTCCCGCGGACCTCCACGGCCTCCCCCCGCGAGCGCAGCGCGGTCACCACCCTCGTCGTGGACGACTCCGGCGAGGGACAGGGAGCAGGGGAGGCCGACGACCCGATCCGCGCTGCCGCGAGCGCCACCGAGGTGCTGCGCCACCGCGACGTCGCCGGCCTGTCGCCCGCCGACCGTCAGCGGCTGACCGCCCTCTACGCCACGCTCCCCGTGCGGAGCCCCCGCCGCCGCACCGCCCGCCACGTCGCCCATCACCGCGGCGAGGTCGACGCATCCCGCACCCTCCGCGCCAGCCTGCGCCGGATGGGGGAGCCGGCCGAGATCCGGTGGCGCCGGCGCGGCACCCGCCCGCGCCGCGTCGTACTCCTCGTCGACGTGTCCGGTTCGATGTCCTCGTACGCCGACGCGCTGCTCCGTCTCGCCCACCGGCTCGGGCACGGGGTCTCGACGGGCTCGACCACCAACGGTGTCGAGACCTTCACCCTCGGCACCCGGCTCACCCACGTCACCCGCGCGCTGAGGGCGCGTGACCCCGAGCGGGCGCTGGCCGCAGCCGGCGACGCGGTGCCCGACTGGTCCGGCGGCACCCGGCTCGGCGAGACCCTGCGTGCCTTCCTGGACCGCTGGGGCCAGCGCGGGATGGCGAGGGGTGCGGTGGTCGTGATCTTCAGCGACGGCTGGGAGCGCGGTGACGCGGCGCTGCTGGCGGAGCAGATGGCGCGGTTGCACCGGATCGCCCACCGCGTCGTGTGGGTGAACCCGCACCGCGGCAAGCCGGGATACGAGCCGCTCCAGGGCGGCATCGTCGCCGTGCTTCCCCACGTCGACGACTTCCTGGCCGGCCACTCGCTGGCCACGTTCGCCGACCTCGTGGAGGTGATCGCCCGTGCGTGAGGTGCTGCCCCAGCTGATGAAGTGGTGGGAGGCCGGCGAGACCGTGGGCATGGGAACCGTGGTGGCGACGTTCCGGTCGGCCCCCCGTCCGGCCGGGGCCTCGATGCTCGTCGGCGCCGACGGGTCAGCGGTCGGCTCGGTGTCGGGCGGCTGCGTGGAAGGCGCCGTCTACGAGCTCGCCCACGAGGTGGTGGCGTCCGGGGTCCCGGTCCTGCAGAGGTACGGCGTCAGCGACGACGAGGCGTTCGCGGTCGGGCTCACGTGCGGGGGGATCCTCGACGTGTACGTCGAGAAGGTCTCACAGGAGACCTTCCCCGAGCTCGGCGAGATCGCCGAAGCGATCGAGCGGGGGACGCCGATCGCCGTCGCGACCGTCGTCGAGCACCCCGACCCGTCGTACGTCGGACGCCGGACGCTCATCCGCCCAGACGGGATAATCCCTGACGATTCTGTCGTCGATGTAGCCGATTCACGACAGGAACGTCAGGGACTATCGCGCTCGCTCGGCAGCAGCCGCATCGACGACGCGGTTCGGGACGACGGGCTCGGACTGTTGGAGGCGGGCCACAACGGCACGCTGACCTACGGCCCGGACGGCGAGCGTCGTGGCGAGGGGATGCAGGTCTTCGTGTGGGCGTTCGCGCCGCGGCCGCGGATGCTGGTGTTCGGGGCGATCGACTTCGCCGCCGCGGTCGCCCGGGTCGGCAGCTTCCTCGGCTACCACGTGACCGTGTGCGACGCCCGGCCCGTGTTCGCTACCGACACCCGCTTCCCCGAGGCGGACGAGGTCGTCGTGGAGTGGCCGCACCGCTACCTCGCGGCCGAGCACGAGGCGGGCCGGATCGACCCGCGCACGGTGGTGGCCGTGCTCACCCACGACCCGAAGTTCGACGTACCGCTGCTCGAGCAGGCGCTCCGCATCCCCGAGCTCTCCTACGTCGGCGCGATGGGCTCGCGGCGCACCCACGACGACCGGATGGCCCGGCTGCGCGAGGCCGGCCTCACCGAGGACGAGCTGGCCCGGCTCTCGAGCCCGATCGGGCTCGACCTCGGCGCCCGCACCCCCGAGGAGACCGCGATCAGCATCGCGGCCGAGATCGTGGCGGGCCGGTGGGGTGGATCCGGAGAGCCGCTGGCCGCGCGGTCGGGTCGGATCCACGGCTGATCCCCGGTGCTGCGCCGGTCGCGCCAGGGCAGTGACCTGCCTCACCATGCGGGGGTACTGTCCAGGCATGGGCGAGCTCGACCAGCGGCGCCGCGCGGCTCTGACCGCTTGGACCACCTTCGTCGAGGAGGGTGACCGCTCCGCTGTGCCGGTCCGGCCCGAGATCCTCGACAGCTGGACCCGCTCGGGCGCCTCGGTGGCGCGCGACGTCGGCCACGCCCCGCTGGCCGACGAGTCGGAGACCCGCTCCTTCTGGCGGGGCTCACCCCTGCAGATCGCGGTCGAACGCGTGGAGGAGGAGCTGCGCCGTACTGCCGAGGACGGTGACCTCGTGGTAGCGGTGACCGATCCGGCGACCCGGGTGCTCTGGACGTACGGCGGCCGGGTGATGCGGCGCCGGGCCGAGACGGTGAACTTCGTGGCCGGCGGCCGCTGGGACGACCGCTCGGTCGGCACCAACGCGCTCGACCTCGCCAACCGGCTCGACCGCCCGTCGATGGTGTTCAGCGCCGAGCACTACGCGCCGATCGTCCACAACTGGGTCTGCTGGGCTGCGCCGCTCCACGACCCGGTGAGCGGCAAGAAGCTCGGCGTCCTCGACATCTCCACGACCTGGGACCGCACGCACCCCATCGGCCTCGCCACTGTCCGCGTCCTCGCCCGGCTGCTGGAGCAGGCGATGCCGCGGACCCAGCTCTACGTCGACGACCCCGTGCTCGACGACACGGCCGACCCTGGCCTGGTCCTGACCCTCCTCGGCACCGCCGAGGCCCGCGTCGACGGGCAGCGGCTGCTGCTCAACCGCCGCCAGACCGAGATCCTGGCGCTGCTCGCCCTCCACCCGGACGGACTGTCCCTCGACCAGCTGCACACGATGCTGTACGGCGACCACGCGGTCACCTTCTCCACGCTGAAGGCGGAGGTCTCCCACCTGCGCCACGCGCTCGGCGGCCAGCTCGCCTCCCGCCCCTACCGGCTGCTGATGCCGATCGCGACCGACGTCGACCATGTGCTCGCGCTGGTCCGCCGCGGGGACGTCGCCGCAGCCGTCGAGGCGTACGGCGGTGACCTGCTCCCCGGCACCGAGAGCCCCGCGCTCACCGAGATGGGGGAGTACGTCGCGGTCGCCGTCCGTGAGGCGCTGCTGGCCGATCCGCTGCCCGACGCGGTGCTGCACTACATCGAGCGGGCGCCGTACGACACGGCCGTCCTGGAGGCGTGTCTCGAGCATCTGGCCCGGGTTCACGGAGGCCGTCACCCGGCGGTGCCGCTGCTCAAGGCGCGCCTCTCCGTGGCCCGCCTCTGAGGCAACCTTTCACCAACCGACGCTGCCTAGCGTGAGCCGGGTCACAGAGCTCACCCTCGACCCGGCCCGACCCAAGGGAGTGTCATGACCCGGATCAACCTCACCGTCGACGGCCAGCAGGTGGCTGACGACGTCGAACCCCGGATGCTGCTCGTGCAGTACCTCCGGGAGCGCCTCGGCAAGACCGGCACGGTCATCGGCTGCGACACCAGCAACTGCGGAGCCTGCACCGTCCACCTCGACGGCACCAGCGTGAAGTCCTGCAACGTGCTCGCTGTCCAGGCCGACGGCAGCGAGATCACCACGATCGAGGGTCTCGCCCAGAACGGCCGGCTGCACCCGGTGCAGGAGGCGTTCCGCGAGTGCCACGGCCTCCAGTGCGGCTTCTGCACGCCCGGGATGATCATGCAGAGCATCGACCTCCTCAACAACAACCCGCACCCGTCCGAGGAGGCGATCCGGCTCGGCCTCGAGGGCAACCTGTGCCGCTGCACGGGCTACCACAACATCGTCAAGGCGGTGCAGCACGCCGCCGAGGCGACCTCCAGCCAGCACGCCGAGGGGGTCGGAGCATGACCGCCACCCAGGACCCGGGCGTCGCGACGCCGACCGCTGAGATCGGTCGCGACCGCCGCCGCAAGGAGGACCAGCGCCTCATCACCGGTCGCACCCGCTGGACCGACAACCTCACCCTCCCCGGGATGCTGCACCTGGCGATGGTGCGCAGCCCGTTCCCGCACGCACGGATCGCCAGCATCGACACCAGCGCCGCCAAGCAAAGCACCAACGTCGTCGCGGTCTACACCGGCGCGGACCTCGCGGAGAGCCAGGGCGCCTGCATCAACGCGTGGCCGGTCGTGACGGACCAGGTCACTCCCGACCACCTACCGATGCCGGCCGACCGGGTCGCGTTCGCGGGCGAGACCGTCGCCGTGGTCGTGGCCCGCAGCGCCGCGGAGGCGCGCGACGCCGCCGAGCTGGTCGAGGTGGAGTACGACGAGCTGCCCGCCGCGCTCGACCTCAAGGAAGCTGCGGCCGCGGACTCTGACAACGGAGTACTGGCGCACCCCGACCTCGGCACCAACGTCAGCGCCGTCTGGACGTTCGACTCGGCCGAGGCCGGCACCGGCTCCGACGTCGAGGAGGCGATCGCCCAGGCGCGCGAGGACGGCATCGTCATCGAGCGGGAGTACCGCCAGCAGCGGCTGATCCCGGCCTTCATGGAGCCGCGGTCGGTCGTCGTCGACCCGACCGGCGAGCAGATCACGATGTGGTCCGCCACCCAGATCCCGCACATCCTCCGGTTCGCGCTCGCGGCCACCACGGGTGTCCCCGAGTCGAAGATCCGGGTGATCGCCCCCGACGTCGGCGGCGGGTTCGGCGGCAAGCTGCAGCAGACGCCGGAGGAGATGATCGCGTTCGCTGTCGCCCGGATGCTCGGCAAGCCGGTGAAGTTCACCGAGACCCGCAGCGAGTCGCTGATGACCGCCCACCACGGCCGCGACCAGTGGCAGCGGCTCACCCTCGCCGCCACCAAGGACGGCACCGTGACCGGGCTCAAGGTCGACCTGCTGGCCGACCTCGGTGCCTACGTCGCGATCGTCGGTGGCGGCGTGCCGGTGCTCGGCGCGTTCATGTTCAACGCGATCTACAAGTTCCCGGCGTACCGCTTCACGACCCGCAACATCCTCACGAACAAGACCTGGACCGACGCCTACCGCGGCGCCGGCCGGCCGGAGGCGACGTACGCCGTCGAGCGGCTGATGGACGAGCTCGCGGCCGAGCTCGGCGTCGACCCGCTCGAGGTCCGCGAGAAGAACTGGATCAAGCACGACGAGTTCCCGTTCACCACCGTGGCCGGGATGGAGTACGACTCCGGCAACTACGAGGCCGCGACCGCGCGGGCCAAGGAGATGATCGGGTACGACGAGCTGCGTGCTGAGCAACGGGAGCGACGCGAGCGGGGCGACCGGGTCCAGCTCGGCATCGGCGTCTCGACGTTCACCGAGATGTGCGGCCTCGCCCCGTCGCGGATTCTCGGCCAGCTCAACTACGGGGCCGGCGGCTGGGAGCACGCCGAGGTGCGGATGCTCGCGACCGGCAAGGTCGAGGTCGTCACCGGTGCCTCCGCGCACGGGCAGGGGCACGAGACGGCCTTCAGCCAGATCGTGGCCGACCGGCTCGGCGTGCCGTTCGAGGACGTCGAGGTGCTGCACGGCGACACCCAGGTGTCGCACAAGGGCCTCGACACCTACGGCTCCCGCAGCCTCGTCGTCGGCGGTGAGGCGCTGGTCCGGGCGGTCGACAAGGTGATCGAGAAGGCGCGGCCGATCGCGGCCCACCTGCTCGAGGCGTCGATCGACGACCTGGAGTTCGCGCAGGGCAGCTTCACGGTGCGCGGCACCGACCAGGGCCTGCCGATCACCGAGATCGCGACCGCGGTGTTCGCCTCGCACAACCTGCCCGACGGGGTGGAGTCCTCGCTGGACTCGGAGGCGACGTACGACCCGGTGAACTTCAACTTCCCGCACGGGACCCACCTGTGCGCGGTCGAGGTCGACACCGAGACCGGCCAGATCAAGATGCGCAAGTACGCCTGCTGCGACGACATCGGCAACATCATCAACCCGCTGATCGTCGCCGGGCAGGTGCACGGCGGCCTGGTCCAGGGCATCGCCCAGGCTCTCTGGGAGGAGGCGGTGTACGACGAGAACGGCACCCTCGTCACCGGGTCGTTCGTCGACTACCTGCTGCCGACCGCGGCGGACACGATCAGCTTCGACATCGACCACACCACGTCGCCGAGCACGACGAACACGCTCGGCACGAAGGGTGTCGGCGAGGCCGGCACGATCGCGTCCACCCCGGCCGTGGTCAACGCGGTCGTCGACGCGATCCGGCACCTGGGGGTCAACGACATCCAGATGCCGTGCACGCCGGAACGGGTGTGGCGGGCGATCCACAGCCGCTCGGACGGCGGCGGCGAGACCGCCGGTGCGGCGGCCCCGCACTTCGATCCCTCGACGGGCATGTCCGGCACCGTCGACCGCGCAGAAGGAGGTGCCCAGTGATTCCCGCAGCGTTCGAGTACGTCGCCCCGACCACGGTCGAGGAGGCGTTGCAGGCGCTCGCCGAGCACGGTGCCGCAGGCGACGACGTGAAGATCCTGGCTGGGGGGCAGAGTCTGCTGCCGGTGCTGCGGATGCGCCTCAACGCGCCGGAGTGGGTCGTCGACCTGAGCCGGATCCCTTCGTTGCGGGGAGTCCGCGACGGCGGTGACCACCTGGTGATCGGCGCGATGACGACCCACGACGCCGTCGGCCACGACCCGCTGGTGCACGAGCACGCCCTGCTGCTCACGAAGGCCGTCACCCACCTGGCCGACGCGCAGGTCCGGCACCGCGGCACGTTCGGTGGCGCTCTCGCGCACGCCGACCCCGCCGGCGACGTCGGTGCGCCCGCGCTGGCTCTCGACGCGTCCTTCGTGATCGCGGGCCCCGGCGGCAGCCGGACCGTCCCGGCGGGGGAGTTCTTCGTCGACATCTTCGAGACGGCCATCGGCGAGGACGAGATCCTGACCGAGGTGCACATCCCGAAGCACACCGGCTGGGGCGCGCACTACGAGAAGTTCGTCCGGGTGGCCCACCAGTGGCCGATCGTCGCGGTCGCGGCGTCCGTCCGGCTCGACGGGGACACCATCGCCGAGGCGCGGGTCGGTCTGACCAACATGGGCAGCACGCCCTTGCGGGCCACCGCGGTCGAGGAGGCGCTCGTCGGGCGACCGGCCACGGAGGACGCCGTACGGGAGGCGGCCGCGCACGCCGCCGACGGTGCGAACCCGCCTACGGACCTCAATGGCGGCGCCGACTACCGGCGGCACCTGGCGACCGTGCTCACCGGCCGGGCAGTGCTCGCGGCCGCCGGGCGCAACGGGACGAGGGTTCCTGGCTGATGGACCTGTCGCACAAGTTCGCCGTACCCACCGCGGTCGAGGAGACCTGGGCGGCCTTCCAGGACATCGCGTCCGTCGCGGAGTGCTTCCCGGGAGCCCAGGTCACCTCCGCCGAGGCTGACACGTTCACCGGCACCTGCAAGGTGAAGCTGGGGCCGATCGCCCTCGTCTACACCGGGTCAGGCACGTTCGTCGAGCGCGACGAGGCCGCGCACCGGTTCGTCGTGGAGGCCAAGGGGCGCGACAAGCGCGGCAACGGTACGGCGGGCGCGACGGTGACCCTGAG
Source organism: Nocardioides immobilis (assembly GCF_003515065.1). Lineage (GTDB taxonomy): Bacteria > Actinomycetota > Actinomycetes > Propionibacteriales > Nocardioidaceae > Nocardioides > Nocardioides immobilis. The sequence continues at coordinate 118,027 of NZ_QXGH01000014.1, read as the reverse complement.
CATGGCTCCGTCGGGCACGGGCACCGAGGTCGAGGTGCTGACCGACCTGGCAGTCACGGGCAAGCCCGCCCAGTTCGGGCGGGGAGTGATGCAGGACGTCTCGGACAAGCTGCTCGGGCAGTTCGTCGCGTGCCTCGAGCGGCGGCTCACCGCGGACGAGGGGGACCAGGACGCCGGGCCGGCTTCCGAGCCGGCCGGTGCGGCCACGGTCGCGCCGGCCGACGGTGTCGACCAGGACGCGGGGCCCGCGTCGATGCCTGCGTCGGCGTCGACCCCGCAGGACGACGCCCTCGACCTGGGCGCGACCGTGCTGCCGGTGCTCGTCAAGTCCTACGGGAAGCAGCTCGCGTTCGGTGCGCTGGCGCTCGTCGGCCTCCTGGTGCTGCTCCGCGTCCTGCGTCGCCGTTGACCCGGGAGGATCAGCCCCTCACCAGTGGTACTGCGAGTAGTCGCGCTCCTGGTTCGACTCCTCGTAGTCCTGCTCCTCCTCGATCGCGTCGTCGTTGCGCTCCTCGAGCTTGCGCTCCTTGCGCTCCTGCTCGCGCTGCTCCTGCTGCTGCTGAGGATCCTGCTGCTGGTTCTGCTGCTCTTCCTCCTCTTGCTGTTGCTGCTGCTGTTGTTGCTGCAGCTTCTCGCGGAGGCGCTGGTCGACGGCGGCAGCATCGGCCGTCTGGTCGTCCCCGCGACCGGAGTCCGTGGGGCAGCCGCCCTCGGCGAGGGTGTCGATGCCGGCCTGCCAGCGACCGGTCGCCTCGTCGGCGTCACCGTTCTCGGCCGCCGTGTCACCCAGCGACTCGAGGGCGAGCGCCTCGTTGATCCGTACCGTGCACTCCTCCTCGGCCGGCACGTCCGCCAGCGCCGTGACGTAGAGCTCGAGCGCATCCTCGAGGTCACCTTCGGCGTGCCGGGCGGCGCCCTCGTCGAAGGCGGTGATCCACGGCTCGAACCAGTTGAGCGAGCCGTTGGCCGAGAACTCGTCCGCCGCCGCCAGGAAGGAGCCGTCGTCGAATCCGCTCCGGCCGTCGCGGTCGTGCGACAGCATCGTGACGACCTTGACCGCGAACGCCAGGGCGACCAGCGCGGGCAGGATGCCGGCGAGCACGAGCACTCTGCGGAGCCTCACGAGGTCGCCTCCTTCCGGGTCGGCTGGAGGGCGGTGTGCGACGTCCAGAGCGCCCGCCACCACGACCGCAGCTCGAGCAGCACCAGCCCGAGCAGGAGGAGGCCGAACACCCACGTCAGGTCATGCTCCGCCGGCGCGCCCTCGCCCTCGTCGAAGGCGTACGACGCCTCGAAGTCGGCGGCGATCGCGTCCATCCCCCCGGGCTCGGTGCGGTGCGCGTAGTCGATGCCGAGCTGGTTCGCGATGTCCTGCAGGTTGTCCTCGTCGAGCCGGGAGATCGCGTCCTCGCCGCGGTCCTGGTCGTAGACGTAGCCGTCCTCGTCGGAGAGGTTGTCGGCCTCCGGCATCTTGGCACCCTCCTCGGTGCCGTAGCCCAGCACGATGCCGCCGTCGACGAGGTCCTCGAGCTCCACGAAGGACTCCTGCTCGCCCTCGGCCGTGTTCTCGCCGTCGCCGACGTAGACCACCATCCGCCGTCGGTCGGGATGCTGCTCGTCGGCACGCTCCAGGACCTCCCGCATCGCCTCCAGCGGGCGGTCGGCGCGCGATCCGGTGCCGTCGAACGGGCCCTCCAGGCGGAGCGTGTCGACCGCGGTCCCGAACGTGGTCGTGTCGCTGGTGAACGGCAGCTCGAGCTCGACGTCGGCGCCGAAGGTGAGCATCGCGAACCGGGCCGCGGGGAGAGCTTCCGCCAGGTCGGCCAGGTCCTGCTGCACGCCGTAGATCCGCGGGCCGTCCTCGTAGTCGAGCGCGGCCATCGAGCGGGTCCGGTCGACGACCACCAAGACCTCGATGTCGGCGACCTGGCTCGGCGCGGCGCGGGTGCCGAACCCCGGCTGCACGAGGATCACGACCAGCGTCAGCACGATCCCGATCCGGCGGGCGAGGAGAAGCACGGTGCTCACGGCGTCGACCCCCGGTTCGTCCGTCCGGCAAGGGCGATCAGGCCCTGGACCGTCCACACGAGCAACAGCAGGCCGACCCCGATGCCGGCGAGCACCTGCCCCGTACGCGGCTCGTCGACCGTCTGGACCAGCGGCGGGCGCTCGATCTTGGCCGCCTCGAGCTCGTTGATCTCCTCGACCACGTCCTCGGCGGAGCCCCCGGTGCCGAGCTGGGCGAACGTCCCGCCCGTCTCGTCGGCGGCGGCCTGGAGACCGTCGCTGTCGCCCTCCTTGTCGGGCTCGCCCGGGTTGGCGACCACGTGGATGACGATGCCGTCCTCGGCGGCGTACTCCGCTGCCTCGTCGAGGTTGTAGACGCCGCGCCCACGCTGCTCGCCGTCGGTCGCGAGCACCAGTGCCCGCCCGCGGTCCTCGTCGAGCCGGTCGAAGCGCTGGACGCAGGACACCAGGCCGTCGGCGACGAGGGAGGACTGGTACTGCCGCTCCTCGCTCCAGGTCCCGGCGGTGTAGTCGTCGAACTCCTCGCTCGGGTAGATCTCGCTCCAGCCCGCGAACGCCAGCTCGGCCTCGCTGAGCCGGTCGAGCACGAAGTCGTAGTCGTCGGTGAGCGGGAACTTCGTGATGGCGGCGTTGTTCCAGACCGTGAGCCCGATCCGCTCGCCCTCGAGCCCCTCGACGATGTCGCGGAACTCCTGGACGACGTCGACGTTCCAAGGCGCGGTCGAGCCGGAGGCGTCGAGGCAGAGCATGATGTCGCGGGACGCCTCGTCACGGTCCATCACCTGGGTCTCCTGCACCCGCCCGCCGAGCACGATGCCGCCGACGCAGGCGACCAGCGCGGCGACGGACCCGAATCCGCCGAGCAGCCGTCGCCGCTGCACCAGGGTCCGGTAGCGCGGGAGCGACACCAGGCGCGTGGCGTGGGCGACGTACGACGCGCCGGGGGGATGCCGTCGCCACCAGATCCGGACCCACACCGCCAGCAGCGCGACGACGAGCACGACCAGCAGCACCACCAGCCAGGGCCACTTCAGCTCGCTGTCGCTCGTCGTCCACGTCAGTTCCATGACGCCACCAGCCGTCGGGCCTGGTAGACCGCCTGGTCGAACCGCTCCTGGGCCTCGCCGATGTCGTCCGGCGCGAACTCGGGCGGGTACATCAGCTCGATGGCGTCGGCGAGGGGCCGCGCCCGCTCCCGGCGGAGGTCGGACAAGGTCATCGTCGGCGCGGGAAGCGTGCTCACCGCGCCCACGTAGGAGCGGACCGTCTCGCTGAGCTGCTGGTGGCCGTCGCGCGCCGTCACCTCGCCCCCGCGCACCGCCGCCTCGATCCGATCGATGCGGGCGAGGTGCTGCTGGCGGGCGGACGGCACGTCCGGCCGGTTCCACGGCATCGGACCGGTCGCGGTCCGGTCGCGGGTGAACCAGAGGACCCCGAGGTAGTAGGCAGCCACCAGGAACAGGCCGAGCAGGGCGAACCACAGCCAGCGGTCGGCGTACGCCACCGGGCCGTTGAACTCCTCCTGGAGGTCAGCGGCGGCGAGCATGCTTCTGCCTCTCCAGGACCCGGAACACAGCGGCGATCGCGGACTCGGTGTCCTCGACCCGCTCGTGCACCACGCCGAGCTGGTCGAGCCGCCGGCGCAGCTGGGACTCCTCGCCGGCCACGAGGGCGGCGTACTCCTGCTGGAGCCGGACGTCTCCGCGCAGCCAGCCGGGCACCTCTGCGCCCGCGTCGACGTCGACCAGCCGACGCGGGGCGCCGGCCGTGATCGTCGGGTCGAGGTCGCCGATGGTCAGGAACAGCACCTCGTGCTGGGCCGTGAGCCGGCGCAGCGACTCGGCGAGCTGGTCGGACACGGAGGTCTCGTCGGACACCACGACCAGGATCGTCCGGCGCCGGATCGCGCGGGCCACGTAGTCGAGCACCGCGGCCAGGTCGCTCGGTGGCGCCTCCGGGGTGATCGCGTCGTGGACCAGCCCGAGCAGCCGCTCGAGGTAGAGCTCGCCGTTGTCCGGCGGGCGCACGTGCTGGCGGCGCGCGTCGCCGTAGACGAGGGCGACCAGGTCACCGTGCCGCACCGCGAGGTAGCCCATGACACCCGAGACGAACACGGCGAGGTCGCGCTTCGACACCTGCGCGTCGTTCATCGCCGCCATGCTGCGACCGGTCGAGACAGCGAGCACGACCGTGTGCTTGCGCTCGGCGACGTAGCGCCGGATGAGAAGCATCCGGGTGCGGGCCGACGCCTTCCAGTCGATGTCCTTCACGTCGTCGCCGCGGACGTACTCGCGGAGGTCGTTGAAGTCGATGCCGCGTCCCACCTGGATCGCGGCGTACTCGCCCTCGAGCAGCCCGCGCGCCTTGCGGTGGGCGTGGATCGAGAGGCGGGCCTTGACGCGGGTCAGGTGGGCAGTCAACCGCGGACTCCCGTCACGGCGTGGGTACGGCGCGGAAGACCGCGTCGATGATGCTCTCGGGCTGGACCCGATCGGCGAGCGCCTCGAAGCTGAGGTGGATCCGGTGGCGGAGGATGGCGTGCCTCAGCTCGCGGACGTCCTCGGGAATCACGTAGTGGCGGCCCTGGACGACGGCGATCGCCCGGGCGGCCTGGAAGAACGCGATGCTGCCGCGCGGGCTGGCGCCGATCTCGACGTACGCCCCGAGATCGGGGCCGAGGAGCTGCCCGACGTGCCGGGTCGCCCGGACCAGGGAGACGACGTAGCGCCTGATCGCCGGATCGACGTAGACCCGCCGCACCATCGCCTGCAGCTCGATGACGTCGGCCAGGCTGGCGACCGGGGTGACCTGCTCGGCGTGCTGGCCGAGCGTGCCGTCCTCGATCCGGTCGAGGACCATCAGCTCGTCGGACTCCTCGGGGTAGTCGACGACCTCCTTGAGGAGGAACCGGTCCATCTGGGCGTGGGGGAGGACGTAGGTGCCCTCCTCCTCGATCGGGTTCTGGGTGGCCAGCACCATGAACGGGCTCGGCAGCGGGTGGATGGTGCCGGCGATCGAGGTCTGTCGCTCCTGCATCGCCTCCAGCAGCGCGGACTGGGTCTTGGCGCTGGAGCGGTTGATCTCGTCGAGCAGCACGAAGTTGGCGTGCACCGGACCGAGCTGGGTCTCGAACTCGTGGCGCCGCGGGTCGTAGACCTGGGTGCCGATGATGTCGCTCGGCAGCAGGTCGGGGGTGCACTGGATCCGCGAGAAGTCGGCGTTGACGGACTGCGCGAGTGTCGACGCGGCCAGGGTCTTCGCGAGGCCGGGCACGCTCTCGAGCAGCACGTGGCCCTCCGCGAGGAGCGTCACCAGCAGCGCCGTGCGGATGCGCTCCTGGCCGGCGACGCGGCTCGAGAACGCCGCCGAGATGCGGTCGATCGCTCCACTCGCGCGCGCGACGTCGGCGGCCGTGAGCGGGGTGGTGGGTGGGGCGCTTCGCGTGGTGGTCATCGACGCACAACCTACCCAGGGGACGGGAACTCAGTCCCGCGCTGCGAGCCGTGCCCGGAACTGCTCGTCGCGTCGCAGCCGGGCCAGGTCGCGCTCCCGGCGTTCCGCGATGACCGCGCCGAGCACCAGCTCCGGGGGTGCATCGGCCGGGGGCGCGGGTGCGACGTACTGGCGCACCTCGGCGAGGAGGTCGGTGCCCACCCGGTGCCGCGAGTGCGGGTCGAGCGTGGGGAGCCGCCCGAGGTACTGCCGGACGGCGAGCGCCAGGCCGGTCGGGAGGCTCGCCAGGTCCGTGGTGCGGGCCCAGTGGGCCAGGTGCGGGGGCATCGGCGACGGGGGCGGGAGCCGGAGGGCGACCCGGTCGCGGATGACGTAGGTGCCGGCCGCGAAGTCGCCGAGCCGCTTGCCGCGCTTGCTCATCAGGACGGCGAAGAAGTAGGGGACGGCCTGCAGCGCGTAGATCTCGACGAAGCCGATCAGCGCGCGGACCAGTGCGTGGTGGAACGTGATCGGACCGGCGTCGTCGCGGACCGTGCGCAGCCCGAGCGCGAGCTTGCCGAGCGAGCGGCCCCGGGTGAGGGTCTCGAGCAACGTCGGGTACAGCACGAAGCTGAGGATGCTCGCGACGATCGGCGCGATCAGCAAGAGCGCCTCGGAGACGTTGATGGTGGCGATCGCGATGACGATCCAGGTGACGATGAACATCACGATCGTCACGACGTAGTCGATCAGGCCGGAGGCGATTCGCAGACCCAGGCTGGCCGGGGGCAGGTCGAGCGCCACGCCCTCGCCGGTGACGAGGTCGTCGGTCGTGATCGTGGCGAACTCGGTCGCGGGCTGGGTCGACATCGATGCAAGAGTACGGCGACGCCGTACTCTTGCGCCCGTGCCGCGCATCGACCTCGACGCCTACGTCGTCGCGCACGCCCACGAGTGGGCTCGGCTCGAGGAGCTGGTGCGGGCGGGACGGCGGACCGGACCGGAGAGCGACGAGCTGGTCGACCGCTACCAGCAGGTGGCGACCCACCTGTCGGTGATCCGGACGGCGGCGCCGGACGGCGAGGTGGTCGCCTACCTCTCCTCCCTTCTCAACCGGGCGCGGATGGCGATGCTCGGCGCGCGGGTCCTGAGCTGGCGGGCCGCCGGGCGGTTCTTCACCCATCAGTTCCCGGCCGCGCTCTACCGGCTGCGCTACTGGTGGCTGGGGTGCATGGCCGCCAACATCGTGGTGAGCGCCGTACTGATGTGGTGGTTCGTCGACCACCCCGAGGTGGAGCAGACGCTGCTGTCGAAGCAGGAGGTCGACGACCTCGTCAACAACGACTTCGAGAGCTACTACAGCGAGCACGCCGCCAGCGCGTTCGCCACCCGGGTGTGGATCAACAACGCCTGGGTCGCCGCCCTGTGCATGGCGTTGGGCATCACCGGGGTCGGGGTGGTGTGGCTGCTGTTCCAGAACGTGCTCAACGTCGCCGTCGTCGGCTCGATCATGACCCGCCACGACCGCGCCGACCTGTTCTGGGGGCTGATCCTCCCGCACGGCCTGCTCGAGCTGACGGCGGTCTTCGTGGCCGGCGGCGTGGGCCTGAAGCTGTTCTGGTCGTGGATCGAGCCGGGCGGGATCAGCCGGGGCAACTCGCTCGCGATCGCCGGACGGACGATGGTCACGGTCGCACTCGGCCTGGTCGCCGTCCTCTTCGTCAGCGGCATCATCGAGGCGTTCGTGACCCCGTCCCCGCTGCCCACCTGGGCGCGGATCGCGATCGGCATCCTCGCCGAGATCGCGTTCTTCGCCTACGTCTTCGTGCTCGGCCGCCAGGCCGTCCGCGCGGGTCACACCGGCGACATCAGCGCCGACCTGCTCGAGGACCGGGTCGCCACCCAGGACTGACCGCCGAAGTGTCGAGGTTGGTCGCGCGAAGTGTGATACCTCGATGAGCCAAGTGCGACACTTCGGCCGACCAACATTGACACTTCGGCGGGTCAGAGCAGGCCTTGGGCCTTCAGCGCCAGGTAGTGGTCGGCGAGGGCCGGCGGCAGCCGCTCGGCGTCGGCGTCGACGACGTGCACGCCGAGCCGGTGCAGCACGTCCGCCGTCCACTCGCGGCGCCGGAGCTCCTGCTCGGCGGCCGCTGCGTCGTACACCTCGTCGACGGTCCCGCGCTCGTCGGCGAGCCGGTTGAGCTCGGGGTCGCGCACCGAGGCGAGGACCACGCGGTGGTGACGGGTGAGTGTCGGCAGGACCGGCAGCAGGCCCTGCTGGACCGCGGACGGCTCCACCGGCGTGAGGAGTACGACGAGCGCCCGCTGCTTGCCGAAGCCCTGGACCGCGCCGGCGAGCGTGTCCCAGTCCGCCTCGACGATGGTCGGCTCGAGGTCGGCCATCGACTCCTGCAGCCGGGCGGCGATGTCGCGCGCACCGGCCGCGCGCAGCCGGGCCCGCACCCGTCGGTCGCCGGCGACGAAGTCGACCCGGTCACCGGCGCGGGACGCCAGGGCGGCGAGCAGCAGCGCTGCATCCATCGCGGCGTCCAGGCGGGGCATCCCGCCCTGGTCGCCGGTGCCGCCGACCCGCCCTGCGGCGGTGCGGGAGGTGTCGAGCACGAGCACGACGCGCCGGTCCCGCTCCGGCTGCCAGGTGCGGACGACCACGTGCGGGGTGCGGGCAGACGCGCGCCAGTCGATCGAGCGCACGTCGTCGCCCCGGACGTACTCACGGAGCGAGTCGAACTCGGTGCCGGCGCCGCGGATCCGCACCGCCGCCCGGCCGTCGAGCTCGCGGAGCTGCGCCAGCCGAGAGGGGAGGTGCTTGCGTGACTCGAACGGCGGCAGGGAGCGGACGCTGCCCGGGACGTCGTACGTCCGCTGCTTCGCCGCCAGGTGCAGCGGGCCCCAGGAGCGGACCGTGACTCCGAACGCACGAAGGTCGCCGCGCCGCCACGGCCGCAGCGCGGTGCGCAGGACCCGGCGCTCGCCGCCGGGGAGCGAGACCCGGTGCCGGTTGCCGGTCGCGCCGGCGGTCGGCTGCCAGGCGTCGCGGACCTCGAGCCGGAGGGTGCGGCCGCCGTCGTTGGCGACGGTCAGCGCCGACTCGGCGGGGTCGCCGAGCCGCACCGTGCCCGGCGGCCGCCGGTGGAGGCCGACCGAACCCGACGACGGCGCGAGCAGCAGGTCGGCGCCCACGAAGAGGGCGACGGCGAGCAGCCAGAGCACGACGGTGCCGGCCGACGGTCGCAGCACCACGGCCACGACGCCGAGCAGCAGGAGGAGCGGCACCCGCCCGGAGATGACCATGGGCTACCTCGGCACCGGGACCGAGCCGAGAGCGGAGGAGAGCACCTTCGCGGTGTCGACGCCCTCGAGCTCGGCCTCGGGCCGGAGGCCGAGCCGGTGCACGAGGGTCGCGTGCGCGAGCGCCTTGACGTCGTCGGGCGTCACGAAGTCGCGGCCCGACAGCCAGGCCCACGCGCGGGCGGCGCGCAACAGGGCGGTGGCACCGCGCGGGCTCACCCCGAGCGACAGGGACGGCGACTCGCGGGTGGCGCGCGCGATGTCGACGATGTACGTCGCCACCTCCGGCGCGACCTGCACCTGCTTCACCGCGGCCTGGCCGGCCTCGATGTCGGTGCCCGACGCGACCGCCGTGACGCCTGCCGCCGCGACGTCGCGAGGGTCGAACCCATCGGCGTGACGGGTGAGGATCGCGATCTCGTCGGTGCGCGGGGGCACCGGCAGCATCACCTTGAGCAGGAACCGGTCCAGCTGCGCCTCCGGCAGTGGGTAGGTGCCTTCGTACTCGATCGGGTTCTGGGTCGCCGCGACGAGGAACGGCCGGGGGAGCGGGCGGGTGACACCGTCCGCGGACACCTGGCCCTCCTCCATCGCCTCGAGCAGTGCGGACTGCGTCTTGGGAGGCGTCCGGTTGATCTCGTCGGCGAGCAGCAGGTTGGTGAACACCGGGCCCTCGCGGAAGGTGAGCTCGCCGGCGGAGCTGTCGATCACCAGCGAGCCGGTGATGTCACCGGGCATCAGGTCGGGCGTGAACTGCACCCGCCGGGTGTCGACGGACAGCGACGCGGCCAGCGTGCGCACGAGGAGCGTCTTCGCCGTACCGGGCACGCCCTCCATCAGCACGTGCCCGCCGCAGAGCAGCGCGACGAGCAGGCCGGACACGGCGGCGTCCTGGCCGACGACGGCCTTGCCCACTTCGTGCCGTACGGCGAGCAGGCGCTCGCGGAGTGCGTCGTGCTCGGGGATCTGGTCGGTCATCCTCGGCGTACCTCTCTGTCGAGCTGGGTGAGTTCCTGGGCGAGCTGGACCAGTCCGTGGTCCGAGCCCGGGACGGGGGCGTGGTGGGCGAGCAGGGCGCCGATCGCTTCCTCGGGTCGGCCGAGGTGGTGGGCCACGGCCGTGATCACCTCGGACTCGGACGCACCCCGGCCGAGCCGGAGATGGTCGGCGAGCCGGCGCCGGGCGGCGGCGCGCAGGGCACCGCCGGCGTAGGGCCGGTCGTCCGCGCGGCGGTACATCCGGCCGCGGCTGCGCGTCGTCTCGACGGCACGGACCACGACCGGCAGCGGCTCGGTCGCGAGCCTCCCCAGCCGCCGGCCGCGCCACCAGATCAGGGCGATCGTGGCGAAGAAGGTGAGCCACAGCGCGGGCTCCAGCCAGGAGGGCGCGAAGGTCCAGAGGCTGACGGCCTCGTCGTCGGCGGCGTCGTCGTACGTCGGGAGGTACCAGACCAGCCGGTCGTGCCCGCCGAGCAGCCGCAGTGCGACGGCCGCGTTGTCGCCGCGCAGGACCTGGTCGTTGCTGAGCGCCTCGCCGGCGCCGAAGTACGTCGTCGCGCCGGGGCCCTGCGCCAGCACGAAGCCGTCGTTGCTGGGGAAGCAGCCGTCCGGCGTGTCGTAGCCCGTGGCGGCGTCGACTGCGAGCTCGAGGCCGTCGAACCGGTCGTCTGCGCAGTCACCGGTCGTCTCGTCGGAGGCGTGCGCGGGCTCCACGTCGTCCTGGATCTCGCTGAGGACGTACGGCGGCGGCTCGACGAGCACGATCTCGGCGCTGCCGGCGTCGTCACGCAGACGCCGGGTGGTGCTGGGCGCCAGCTGGTCGGAACCGGTGACCAGGACCGTGGTCCGTCGGCCGACCTCGGCGTCGTGGAGCGCGTCGGCCGTACGGACGATGGTGACGTCGACCCCCTCGTCCTCCAGGACTTGAGCGAGGGCCTGGGCGCCGTCCGGGTCGGGGTTCTGGGGGTCGAGCGGTGCGGAGAACTCCTGATCGCCCTGGCTCACCCGGGCCGAGAGCGCGAGGGCGACCGCCAGCGCGATGCCGACGTAGAACCAGACCCGGTTGCGGCGCCAGAAGCCGGCCGTCGCGACCTCACCCGGGTCGGGCGCGGTGGTGGGCGGGGGAGCGGTCGTCGTCGTCATCGGGCGCGCTCCCGTCGGCCACTGAGCTCGTCGTCGAGAGCGAGCGTGTCGACGGCCTGCTCGCGGGTGGCGGGGTGGTCGCCGTACAGGACGGAGTCGAAGAGGTCGGCGCTGCGGTCGATGAGGTGGCGCTGCGCCGGGAACTCGGCCCCGAGGCCGGCCGCGAGCTCGTGGGCCGTGGCCTGCGGGAGGTCCTCGATCCGGCCGCGCTCGACCTGACGTACGGCGAGCGCGCGGAAGGCGTCGACGAGCGCGTCGTCGAAACGCCCTCCTGTCAGCGCCGCCTCGGCGCGGGCGCGCAGCGCGGCTGCGGTGATCACCTCGCCGGTCAGGGCCGGTGAGCGGTCGGCCCGGGCCCGCGCCGTACGGCGGGCGCGGGACACGAGCATCACGACCCCGGTGAGGATCAGCAGCCCGACCACGATCGCCGCGAACGTGCCGATCGGCGGGACGTCCTGGGCAGCGCCGACGCCGTCGTCGAACCGGCGCCGGATCCAGTTCCCGATCCGCTCGACGAGGTTCGCGTCGTGGTACTCCGGACGGGCGAGCTCCCGACGGAGCAGTGACCGGGCCTCCTCGCCGCTGGGGTCGAGCGGCGGGTCGGCGACGAGCAGCGGCGCTGCAGGGACGATGAGGGTCACCGCGGGATCAGCCCGGCCTCACGCATGAGCTCGACGTCGTACGCCTCCTTGCGCATCCGCTGGTCGAGGTACTGCAGCGAGGTCACCGCGGCCGTGAACGGTGCGACGAACGCGTTCTGGATGATCAGCGCGATCGCCTGGGCGAGGACCAGGACGAGGACGGAGTACTCGGGCAGGACGACCGCGAGGAGCTGGCCACCGATGGTGACCGGCGTGGTGAGGATGCCGCCCGCGACCTGCACGATCAGGAGGGTGAGCAGGCCGATGCCGAGGGTCCGCCAGAACTGGCCGGCGGTGAGCCGCCAGGTCCGTCCGAACGACTGGAAGACGCCGATCGGCTCGAGCATCAGGGCCGGGGTGGCGAGGTAGACCACGCGGATCCAGAGCCATGCGAACAGCGGGATCGCGCCGAACGTGGCGACGAGACCGACCAGCACGGTGATGAGCACGTCGCCGGTGAGCACGGCGACGAGCACGACCAGCAGGACGACCGCCACGATCGCGACGGTGCTGACGAGGCCGACCAGAAGAGCCTGTCCGAGCAGCCGCCAGCGCTTCCCGTACGTCGCGGCCCACGCCTCGGCCAGGCTGAGCCGCCGGCCGACGGCCGCGGCTCTGGTGACGTGGGAGACCATGCCGACCACGAAGACGATCCCGAGCTGCGCCGCGTAGATCCCGAGGAAGAGGGATCCGAACGAGCCCAGGAGCCCGAGCGCCTCCGCGGTGCTCAGGTCCTCGGAGGCCTGGCCGTCGGAGCTGATGCCCGTCCCGACGGTGAACGCGATGACCACGCTGACCACGATCGGGATGATCATCGCGACCGCGGTCACCAGGACAGCCGAGCCGACGGTCGCCTTGGGGTTGAACCGGATGATCCGGAACGCGCCGTCGTAGATGTTGCCGAGGCCGAGCGGCCGGAGCGGGATCGCGCCGGGCTTGTGGGCGGCGCCGAGCATGCCCAGCACGGGCGGACCAGCGACGGGGGCCGCCGGTGCCGCCGGGGTGGCCGGACGGGGCGGCTCCTCCGGGGGCGGTGCGCCCGGCGGAGGGTAGTGGTGCGGTGTCCCCGTCATCGCACTCCTTCTGCACGCTCACCCGGCCCTGCAGGATGTCAGAGAAACCCGGACCGAGCAGGGCTCCGGTCCGGGGGACGGCGCCATCCTTTCACCAAGGCGGCTGCGATTTTGTGGCCGGGCGGGATCTCTGCCAAGATATCCAGGTTGCTCCGACGGGACTGTCGGGGTGCGGCACATCTTGACTACTGAATCGTGTCTCCGAGCAGGTGTCCTGGAGCTAACTCCGGGCAGCCGCTCCTGGATTGCGGTCAGTGGTGCTGAAGCGCCGGACCCAGGAGACCCGATCAGCCTGACGAACCGTCAGGCACCCCGACAACACAGCATGATCCGCCACGGCGGTCGTGTGCGCCGAACAGAGTTTGATTCTGGGCAGCGACACGCCCGACCTCGGGGGTCGGCGGTGCGGGGTGAGAACAGGGCGGGACCGACTCAAACCCGAGGACGTCTCGACACAGCAGGCGTGGAGAGAAGAAGGACGAGAGAGACCTATGGCGGGACAGAAGATCCGCATCAGGCTCAAGGCCTATGACCACGAGGTGATCGACACCTCGGCGCGGAAGATCGTTGACACCGTCACCCGTACGGGTGCGAAGGTCGCCGGCCCGGTGCCGCTGCCGACCGAGAAGAACGTCTTCTGCGTCATCCGCTCGCCCCACAAGTACAAGGACTCCCGCGAGCACTTCGAGATGCGCACCCACAAGCGCCTCATCGACATCATCGACCCCACCCCGAAGACCGTCGACAGCCTCATGCGGCTCGACCTGCCGGCGGGCGTCGACATCGAGATCAAGCTCTGAGGTTGTTGTCATGACGATCGAACGCAACGTGAAGGGCCTGCTGGGCACCAAGCTCGGCATGACCCAGCTCTGGGACGAGAACAACCGCATCGTCCCCGTGACCGTCATCGCGGCCACGACCAACGTGGTGACCCAGGTCCGCCAGCCCGAGCCGGACGGCTACAACGCCATCCAGATCGGCTACGGCGAGATCGAGGGCCGCAAGGTCAACCAGCCGCAGGCGGGTCACTTCGCCAAGGCCGGCACGACCCCGCGCCGTCACCTCATCGAGATCCGTACGGCGGACGCCCCGACCTACACCGTGGGCCAGGAGCTCCCGGTCGACACCTTCGAGCCGGGCACCGTCATCGACGTGACCGGCACCAGCAAGGGCAAGGGCTTCGCCGGTGTCATGAAGCGCCACGGCTTCGCCGGCGTGAGCGCCTCGCACGGTGCCCACCGCAACCACCGCAAGCCGGGCTCGATCGGCGCGTGCGCCACCCCCGGCCGTGTCTTCAAGGGCATGCGGATGGCCGGCCGGATGGGTAGCGACACCGTCACCACCCAGAACGTCACCGTCCACGCGGTCGACGTCGAGAAGGGCCTGATCCTGCTCAAGGGCGCCGTTCCCGGCCCCAAGGGTGGCGTCATCGTCCTCCGGACCTCTGCGAAGAAGGGCTGATCGACATGGCCAAGAGCAGTGTCAAGACCGTGAAGGTCGAGCTCCCCAACGAGATCTTCGACGTCGAGGTCAGCATCCCGCTGATCCACCAGGTCGTCGTCGCCCAGCAGGCTGCTGCGCGTCAGGGCACGCACGCCACCAAGACCCGCGCCGACGTGCGCGGCGGTGGCCGCAAGCCCTACAAGCAGAAGGGCACCGGCCGCGCCCGTCAGGGCTCGACCCGCGCTCCGCAGTTCGCCGGCGGTGGCGTCGTCCACGGCCCGCAGCCGCGTGACTACAGCCAGCGGACCCCGAAGAAGATGAAGGCCGCCGCCCTGCGTGGCGCCCTCACCGACCGGGCCCGCAACGAGCGGATCCACGTGGTCGAGGGCCTGGTCTCCGGCGACAAGCCGTCGACCAAGGACGCCCTGGCCGCGCTCAGCTCGCTGACCGACCGCAACAACTACCTCGTGGTCCTCGAGCGCACCGACACCGTCACCTGGCTGTCGCTGCGCAACGCCCCCGAGGTGCACCTGGTCGCCGTCGACCAGCTGAACACCTACGACGTGCTCGCGAGCGACGACGTGGTCTTCAGCAAGGGCGCGTACGACGCGTTCGTCTCCGGCGCCGCCTACGGCAAGAAGCCGGTGTCGACTGAGGAGGCAGACAAGTGAGCACCCTGCACAAGGACCACCGCGACATCCTGATCGCGCCGGTCGTGTCGGAGAAGAGCTACAGCCTGCTCGACGTCAACAAGTACACCTTCCTGGTGCACCCGGACGCCAACAAGACCGAGATCAAGATCGCGGTCGAGAAGGTGTTCAACGTCAAGGTGACCTCGGTCAACACGATGAACCGTCAGGGCAAGACCCGCCGTACCAAGTTCGGCATGGGCAAGCGCAAGGACACCAAGCGCGCGATCGTCAGCCTCGCCGAGGGCCACCGCATCGACATCTTCGGAGGTCCGGTCGCCTGACCGGGCTCTGATACGAGGACTGAAGAGATATGGCAATCCGTAAGTACAAGCCGACCACCCCGGGCCGTCGTGGCTCCTCGGTGGCCGACTTCGTCGAGATCACCCGGACCACGCCGGAGAAGTCGCTGACGCGCCCGCTTCCGAAGAAGGGCGGCCGCAACAACCAGGGCCGGATCACCACCCGGCACCAGGGCGGTGGCCACAAGCGGGCCTACCGCATCGTCGACTTCCGTCGCTACGACAAGGACGGCGTCCCGGCCAAGGTCGCTCACATCGAGTACGACCCGAACCGCACGGCTCGGATCGCGCTGCTGCACTACGCCGACGGCGAGAAGCGCTACATCATCGCGCCCAAGGACCTCGTCCAGGGCATGCGCATCGAGTCCGGTGTCGGTGCCGACATCAAGCCCGGCAACAACCTGCCGCTGCGCAACATCCCGGTCGGTACGACGATCCACTGCATCGAGCTCCGTCCCGGTGGCGGCGCCAAGATGGCCCGCTCCGCCGGCAACAGCGCTCAGCTCGTCGCCCGTGAGGGCTCGCGCGCCACGCTGCGTCTGCCCTCGGGCGAGATGCGGTTCGTCGACGTGCGCTGCCGCGCCACGGTCGGTGAGGTGGGCAACGCCGAGCAGTCCAACATCAACTGGGGCAAGGCCGGCCGGATGCGGTGGAAGGGCAAGCGCCCGACCGTCCGCGGTGTCGTCATGAACCCCGTCGACCACCCGCACGGCGGTGGTGAGGGCAAGACCTCCGGTGGTCGCCACCCGGTCTCGCCGTGGGGCAAGCCGGAGGGCCGGACGCGCAAGCGCAAGGCCTCCGACTCCCAGATCATCCGTCGTCGCAAGTCCGGCAAGGGTAGGAAGTAACCAAGATGCCTCGCAGCCTGAAGAAGGGCCCCTTCGTCGACGACCACCTGATGAAGAAGGTGGACGCCGAGAACGAGAAGGGCAGCCACAACGTCATCAAGACGTGGTCGCGCCGCTCGATGATCGTCCCGGCGATGATCGGCCACACGATCGCCGTCCACGACGGTCGCAAGCACGTGCCGGTGTTCGTGTCCGACTCCATGGTCGGCCACAAGCTGGGCGAGTTCGCCCCCACCCGCACCTACCGCGGCCACGTCAAGGAAGACCGGAAGGGACGTCGTCGATGACCACCACCGACCGCCGGCGCACCAGCGCCCGCCGCGACACGCTCCTCGGCGACCAGCCGGGTGCGTTCGCGAGCGCGCGCTACGTCCGGATCACTCCGATGAAGGCCCGCCGGGTCGTCGACCTGGTCCGCGGCCTGCCCGTGGACGAGGCGCAGTCGATCCTCGCGTTCACCCCGCAGGCCGCTGCCAAGACCGTCGGCAAGGTGCTCGACAGCGCCATCGCCAACGCCGGGACCACCGAGGGCCTGCCCACCGGTGACCTGGTCGTCTCGGTCGCGCAGGTCGACGAGGGCCCCACGATGAAGCGCTGGCGCCCGCGTGCGCAGGGCCGGGCCACCCGGATCAACAAGCGCACCAGCCACATCACGATCGTGGTCCAGCCCGCAGAAGTTGTCGCGCAGTCCAAGAAGGGGGCCAAGAAGTAATGGGTCAGAAGATCAACCCGAACGGCTTCCGCCTCGGAATCTCCACCGACCACAAGTCGCGCTGGTACGCCGACAAGCTCTACAAGGCGTACGTCGGCGAGGACGTCGCGATCCGCAAGCTGCTCTCCAAGGGCATGGAGCGGGCCGGCATCGCCAAGGTCGAGATCGAGCGCACCCGTGACCGGGTCCGCGTCGACATCCACACCGCCCGGCCGGGCATCGTCATCGGCCGCCGCGGCGCGGAGGCCGACCGGATCCGTGGCGAGCTCGAGAAGCTCACCGGCAAGCAGGTCCAGCTGAACATCCTCGAGGTCAAGAACCCCGAGGTCGACGCTCAGCTCGTCGCCCAGGGCGTCGCGGAGCAGCTGTCGGGCCGTGTCCAGTTCCGCCGCGCGATGCGCAAGGCCATGCAGACCTCGATGCGTTCCGGTGCCAAGGGCATCCGGATCCAGTGCTCCGGCCGCCTCAACGGCGCCGAGATGTCGCGCACCGAGTTCTACCGCGAGGGTCGCGTCCCGCTGCACACGCTGCGTGCCGACATCGACTACGGCTTCTACGAGGCCCGCACCACCTTCGGCCGGATCGGCGTGAAGGTGT
This sequence comes from Nocardioides immobilis, assembly GCF_003515065.1. Taxonomy (GTDB): domain Bacteria; phylum Actinomycetota; class Actinomycetes; order Propionibacteriales; family Nocardioidaceae; genus Nocardioides; species Nocardioides immobilis. The sequence goes on along the minus strand of NZ_QXGH01000014.1, from coordinate 100,809 downwards.
GGATCTACAAGGGCGAGGTCGCCGGCACCCGTGCCGAGCGTCAGGCCCAGGCCGCTGCCCGCGCCGGTGTCCCCGGCCGCGGTGGCCGTCCCACGCGTGGCGGGGACCGTCCGACCCGTGGGTCGCGCGGCGACCGTCCGACCCGCTCGGACCGCGAGGCTCCGGCCGCCGACGCCGGTGCCGCCCAGGCCGAGCCGACTGCTCCCACCAGCGGAACGGAGTCCTGAGCCATGTTGATGCCGCGTCGCGTCAAGCACCGCAAGCAGCACCACCCGAAGCGTCGGGGTGCCGCGAAGGGTGGCACCACGCTCGCGTTCGGTGACTTCGGGATCCAGGCGGTCGAGGGTCACTACGTGACCAACCGGCAGATCGAGTCCGCGCGTATCGCCATGACCCGCCACATCAAGCGTGGCGGCAAGGTGTGGATCAACATCTACCCGGACCGCCCGCTGACCAAGAAGCCGGCCGAGACCCGGATGGGTTCCGGTAAGGGCTCGCCCGAGTGGTGGGTCGCCAACGTCAAGCCCGGTCGCGTCATGTTCGAGCTGTCCGGTGTGGACGAGGAAACCGCTCGCGAGGCGATGCGCCGTGCCATCCACAAGCTGCCCATGAAGTGCCGCTTCATCACCCGAGAGGCTGGTGAGTTCTGATGAGTCAGGACGTCAAGGCCCACGAGCTCGACGAGCTCAACGACATCGACCTCGAGGCCAAGCTGCGCGAGGCCAAGGAGGAGCTGTTCAACCTGCGGTTCCAGGCGGCCACCGGCCAGCTGGAGTCCCACGGTCGGCTCCGCACGGTCAAGAAGGACATCGCCCGGATCTACACCGTGGTGCGTGAGCGCGAGCTCGGCATCCGGACCGCCCCGGGTTCGGAGGAGGAGAGCGCATGAGCACTGAGTCAAACGAGGGCGCCAACGGCACCGTCGAGCGCAACTCGCGCAAGACGCGCGAGGGCATGGTCGTCAGCGACAAGATGGACAAGACCGTCGTCGTGTCCGTCGAGGACCGCGTCAAGCACGCGCTGTACGGCAAGGTGCTGCGGCGCAACACCCGGCTGAAGGCGCACGACGAGCAGAACGAGTGTGGTGTCGGTGACCGCGTCCTGATCATGGAGACCCGGCCGCTGTCCGCGACCAAGCGCTGGCGCGTCGTCCAGATCCTCGAGCGGGCCAAGTAGCTCCACCAAATTTTCGGCAAGTTCGGCCAGGCTCACCGCTCGCGAGGCGCTGAGAACCGGCACGACAACCAGGAGAAGAAATGATTCAGCAGGAGTCGCGACTCAAGGTCGCCGACAACACCGGTGCCAAGGAGATCCTTTGCATCCGGGTTCTCGGTGGCTCGGGTCGACGCTACGCCGGGATCGGCGACACCATCGTCGCCACCGTGAAGGACGCGATCCCCGGTGGCAACGTGAAGAAGGGTGACGTCGTCAAGGCCGTCATCGTCCGGACCGTCAAGGAGCGCCGTCGTTCCGACGGTTCTTACATCAAGTTCGACGAGAACGCCGCCGTGATCCTCAAGAGCGACGGCGAGCCGCGCGGCACCCGCATCTTCGGTCCCGTCGGCCGCGAGCTGCGGGAGAAGAAGTTCATGAAGATCATCTCGCTCGCGCCGGAGGTGCTGTGATGACCAAGTCGAACGCCCAGAAGAAGCCGGCGAAGATCGCCATCAAGAAGGGCGACACCGTCAAGGTGATCGCGGGCAAGGACAAGGGCGCCGAGGGCAAGGTCATCAAGGTGCTCCGCGAGGAGCAGCGGGTGATCGTCGAGGGCGTCAACCGGATCAAGAAGCACACCAAGGTCGTCAACCAGGGCGGTCGCGCCGGCAACACCGGCGGGATCATCACCACCGAGGCCCCCATCCACGTCTCCAACGTGATGCTGGTCGAGGGTGACGGCGTCACCCGCGTGGCCTACAAGCGGGTCGAGGTCACCAAGCGTCGCCCCGACGGCTCGGAGTACCCGTCGACGCGCAGCGTCCGGATCTCCCGCAAGACGGGGAAGGAAATCTGATGAGCGAGCAGGCAACAGAGGCGCCCGTGACGGAGTCTTCGGCGAAGGTCACCCCGCGGCTCAAGACCAGGTACCGCGAGGAGATCCTCCCCGCGCTGCGGTCGGAGTTCGAGATCGCCAACATCATGCAGGTGCCCGGCCTGACCAAGATCGTGGTCAACATGGGTGTCGGCGAGGCGGCTCGCGACTCGAAGCTGATCGAGGGCGCCATCCGCGACCTGACGGCGATCACCGGCCAGAAGCCGGCCGTCACCAAGGCCCGCAAGTCGATCGCCCAGTTCAAGCTGCGCGAGGGCATGCCGATCGGCACGCACGTCACGCTGCGCGGCGACCGGATGTGGGAGTTCCTGGACCGGCTGCTGACGCTCGCGCTGCCGCGTATCCGTGACTTCCGTGGTCTGAGCCCGAAGCAGTTCGACGGCAAGGGCAACTACACCTTCGGTCTCACCGAGCAGGTCATGTTCCACGAGATCGACCAGGACAAGGTCGACCGCAGCCGCGGCATGGACATCACGATCGTCACCACTGCGACCAACGACGAGCAGGGTCGCGCGCTGCTGAAGCAGCTCGGCTTCCCGTTCAAGGAGAACTGACATGGCGAAGACATCGCTGCGGGTCAAGGCGGCCCGCAAGCCCAAGTTCGCGGTGCGCGGCTACACCCGTTGCCAGCGTTGCGGCCGGCCCAAGTCGGTCTACCGCAAGTTCGGCCTGTGCCGGATCTGCCTGCGGGAGATGGCCCACCGGGGCGAGCTTCCCGGCGTCACCAAGTCGAGCTGGTAATCACCAATAACAGCTGAAGGTCCGAGCTGCCCAGTGCGGGCGGAAACCGCAGCAGAAGGAAAACACACATCATGACGATGACCGACCCGATCGCAGACATGCTGACTCGTCTGCGCAACGCCAACCAGGCGTACCACGACACGGTCGCGATGCCCTACAGCAAGCTGAAGCAGGGCGTCGCGGAGATCCTCAAGCAGGAGGGGTACATCACCTCCTTCGACGTGGCCGACAACGAGAACGGCGTCGGCAAGACGCTCACGATCACGCTCAAGTACGGCCGCAGCCGTGAGCGCTCGATCGCCGGCGTCCGCCGGATCAGCAAGCCCGGTCTGCGGGTCTACGCCAAGCACACGGGTCTCCCGAAGGTGCTCGGCGGCCTCGGCGTCGCGATCATCTCCACGAGCCAGGGCCTGCTGACCGACCGTCAGGCCAACCAGAAGGGCGTGGGTGGGGAAGTCCTCGCCTACGTCTGGTGACGAGACCAGGAAGAGAGGAATAGCAATGTCGCGTATTGGCAAGCTCCCCGTCCCGGTCCCGGCCGGTGTCGACGTAGTGCTCGACGGTCCCGTCGTGACGGTGAAGGGCCCCAAGGGCACCCTCACCCACACCGTGGCCGCCCCGATCATCGTCGAACGAAACGACGAAGGCGGCGCCCCGGTTTTGGACGTCAAGCGCCCCGACGACGAGCGCATCAGCAAGTCGCTGCACGGTCTGACCCGCACCCTGATCAACAACATGGTCGTGGGCGTGACCGAGGGCTACGAGAAGAAGCTCGAGATCGTGGGCGTCGGTTACCGCGTCCTGTCCAAGGGCCCGACCCAGCTGGAGTTCCAGCTCGGTTACTCCCACCCGATCATCTTCGACGCTCCCGAAGGCATCACCTTCAACGTCGAGGGCACGACCAAGCTCGGTGTCGTCGGCATCGACAAGCAGCAGGTCGGCGAGATCGCGGCCAACATTCGCAAGCTCCGCAAGCCCGAGCCGTACAAGGGCAAGGGCGTCCGGTACGCCGGCGAGCATGTCCGTCGCAAGGTCGGAAAGGCTGGTAAGTGACCATGGCGATCACACTCAAGCACCAGCGGCACCTCTCGGCGCGCGCCAAGTCGCGGCTGCGCCGGCAGATTCGTGGCCGCAAGAAGATCTCCGGCACCGCCGAGCGTCCGCGCCTGGTGGTCACCCGGTCGACCAAGCACATCACGGTCCAGGTCGTCGACGACCTGGTCGGCAAGACCCTGGCGTACGCCTCCACCATGGAGGGCGACGTGCGGTCGTACGAAGGTGACAAGACCGCCAAGGCGAAGAAGGTCGGCGAGCTCGTTGCCGCCCGTGCCAAGGAGCTCGGTGTCGAATCGGTCGTCTTCGACCGGGCCGGCAACAAGTACCACGGTCGCATCGCGGCCCTGGCCGACGGCGCTCGCGCCGGTGGCCTGACCTTCTGATCGCGAAGCAAGGACTGAGGAGAAATCATGAGCGGACCCCAGCGCGGACAGCGTTCGGGTGGCGACCGCGGACGCGGTGGTCGCGACGACCGTCGCGGCGGCGCGGACAAGAGCCAGTACGTCGAGCGGGTCGTCGCGATCAACCGCGTCGCCAAGGTCGTGAAGGGTGGTCGTCGCTTCAGCTTCACCGCCCTCGTGGTCGTCGGCGACGGTGACGGTCTGGTCGGCGTCGGCTACGGCAAGGCCAAGGAGGTGCCCGCGGCGATCGCCAAGGGTGTCGAGGAGGCGAAGAAGAACTTCTTCCGCGTCCCCCGCATCCAGGGCACCATCCCGCACCCGGTGCAGGGCGAGAAGGCCGCCGGTGTCGTCTTCCTGCGTCCGGCCGCGCCCGGTACCGGTGTGATCGCCGGTGGCCCGGTGCGCGCCGTACTCGAGTGCGCCGGCATCCACGACGTGCTCAGCAAGTCGCTGGGCTCGTCCAACCAGATCAACATCGTGCACGCGACCGTTGCGGCGCTGCAGATGCTCGAGATGCCGGAGACCGTGGCCTCGCGCCGCGGCCTCCCCGTCGAGGACGTCGCCCCGGCGGCGCTGCTCAAGGCGAAGGCACTGGGCGAGGAGGAGGCCGCTGCTGCGGCCAAGGCCGCTTCAGGGGTGAGCTCCTGATGGCTCAGCTCAAGGTCCAGCAGAAGAAGTCGTCGATCGGCTGCAAGCAGAACCAGCGCGAGACGCTGCGTTCGCTCGGCCTCAAGCGGATCGGTGACGTCGTCGTCAAGGAGGACCGCCCGGAGATCCGGGGCATGGTCCAGACCGTCCGTCACCTCGTGACGGTCGAAGAGGTGGAGTGAAATGACGCTCAAGCTGCACCACCTGCGCCCGGCGCCGGGGGCCAAGAAGGCCAAGACCCGCGTCGGCCGCGGTGAGGGTTCCAAGGGCAAGACCGCCGGTCGCGGTACCAAGGGCACGAAGGCCCGCTACCAGGTGCCGGTGGCCTTCGAGGGTGGCCAGATGCCGCTGCACATGCGGCTGCCGAAGCTCAAGGGCTTCAAGAACCCCTTCAAGGTCACGTTCCAGGTCGTCAACCTCGACCGGATCAGCGCGCTGTTCCCGGAGGGCGGAGACGTCACCCCGGAGCTGCTCGTCGCCCGCGGCGCTGTCCGCAAGGGCGAGCCCGTGAAGGTGCTCGGCCAGGGCGAGATCTCCGTCAAGGTGGCGGTGAGCGCCAACGCCTTCTCGAACTCCGCCAAGGAGAAGATCGAGAGTGCCGGCGGCAGCGTCACCGTTCTGTGACGAGCCCCAAGAGTTGAGGCGCGGCCGGCCTGGTCACCAGGCTGGCCGCGCCTTTCTCGCTCCCTGTTAGGCTTCCCGACGGCCCTCAGGTGTCGACGGCCCTATGAGAAAGAGGACCTTCAGTGCTCAGCGCGTTCGTCAACGCATTCCGGACTCCGGACCTGCGGCGCAAGCTGCTGTTCGTCCTGTTCATCATCGTGATCTTCCGGGCCGGATCCCAGATCCCGGCCCCCGGTGTGCACGTCGCCAACGTCCAGCAGTGTCTGGGTGACGAGGCGAACAACACCGGCATCTACAACCTGATCAACCTGTTCTCCGGTGGCGCGCTGCTGCAGCTGACGATCTTCGCGCTCGGGATCATGCCGTACATCACGGCGAGCATCATCCTGCAGCTGCTCGTCGTCGTGATCCCGCGGCTCGAGGCCCTCAAGAAGGAGGGCCAGGCCGGTCAGACGAAGATCACGCAGTACACCCGCTACCTGACCCTCGGGCTCGCGCTCCTCCAGGCGACCGGCATCGTGGCGCTCGCGCGCACCGGCAGCCTGCTGCAGAACTGCGAGGAGCCGCTGCTCCACCACGACAACACGACGACGTTCCTCGTCATCGTCACGACCATGACCGCCGGCACCGCCGTGATCATGTGGCTCGGTGAGCTGATCACCGAGCGCGGCATCGGCAACGGCATGTCGATCCTGATCTTCACGCAGGTCGTCGCGACCTTCCCCGCCGCGCTCTGGGCAGTGCAGAAGCAGCAGGGCTGGTGGACGTTCAGCATCGTGATCGCGATCGGTCTCGTCATCGTCGCCGGCGTCATCTTCATCGAGCAGGCGCAGCGCCGGATCCCGGTGCAGTACGCCCGACGGATGGTCGGCCGCAAGATGTTCGGCGGCAGCTCGACGTACATCCCGTTGAAGGTCAACCAGGCCGGCATCATCCCGGTCATCTTCGCCTCGTCGCTGCTCTACCTGCCCGCGATGGCGGTGCAGTTCAACCAGACCAGCGACTCCGCCTGGGTGCGGTTCGTCGCCGACTACTTCGTCGTCGGTGACCACCCGCTCTACATGGCGACGTACTTCCTGCTCATCATCTTCTTCACCTACTTCTACGTCTCGATCACCTTCAACCCGCAAGAGGTGGCCGACAACATGAAGAAGTACGGCGGCTTCATCCCCGGGATCCGGGCGGGCAAGCCGACCCAGGACTATCTGTCCTACGTCCTTTCCCGCATCACGCTGCCGGGTGCTCTCTACCTGGGTCTGATCTCCCTCATCCCGCTGATCGCGCTGGTGCTGATCGACGCCAACCAGAACTTCCCCTTCGGGGGCACGTCCATCCTGATCATGGTGGGTGTCGCCCTTGACACGGTGAAGCAGATCGAGAGCCAGCTCCAGCAGCGCAACTACGAAGGATTCCTTCGATGAGGCTGATTCTCATGGGCCCCCCGGGCGCCGGCAAGGGCACCCAGGCCAAGTTCGTCGCCGAGCATTTCGGGGTGCCGGCGATCTCCACCGGCGACATCTTCCGCGCCAACGTCTCCCAGGGCACGCCGCTGGGAGTCGAGGCGAAGAAGTACATGGACGCGGGCGAGTACGTCCCCGACGAGGTCACCAACCAGATGGTGCGCAACCGGATCGCCGAGGACGACGCCCAGCCGGGCTTCCTGCTCGACGGCTACCCGCGCACCCTGGCCCAGGTGGAGGAGCTCGACTCGATGATCGTCGACACCGGGCACCAGCTCGACGCCGTCGTGGCGATCACGGCCGACCAGGACGAGCTCGTGGCGCGGCTGCTCGCGCGCGCCCAGACCGAGGGTCGTGCCGACGACACCGAAGAGGTCATCCGTCGGCGCCAGGAGATCTACCTCGCCGAGACCGAGCCGCTCATCTCCGTCTACAAGGAACGTGGCCTGGTCCACGAGATCGACGGCATGGGCGAGGTCGAGGACGTCACGAAGCGCATCTTCGAGGCCCTCGACGACGTCGAGCAGAGTTGAGTCGCGCGAGCGCGTCGCGGATGGTGCACCGCGCTGCTGCGCGGTCGCGCGCCCGGCGGTAGTCCCCTGTGTTCGGTAGCGGGCTGGAGATCAAGACGCCGGAGCAGGTCCTGCTGATGCGGGAGGCCGGGCTCGTGGTCGCCGATGCGCTGGCAGCGGTGCGCGACGCCGTACGTCCGGGTGTGTCCACGGGTGAGCTCGACCAGGTGGCCGCGGACCTGATCCGGTCGCGCGGGGCCACGCCGTCGTTCCTCGGGTACGGCGACCCGCCGTTCCCGGCGACGATCTGCGCGTCGGTCAACGAGGCGGTCGTGCACGGGATCCCGGGGTCGCAGGTGCTGGCGGAGGGCGACGTCGTCTCGATCGACTGCGGGGCGATCGTCGATGGCTGGCACGGCGACGCCGCGATCACCATCGCCGTCGGCGACGTCCCCGATGACGTCACCGAGCTGATGCGCGTCACCGAGGAGGCCCTCTGGCGCGGCCTGGCCGCGGCCAGGGCCGGCGGGCGGGTCGGCGACATCTCGCACGCCATCGAGCAGCACGTCCGCGCGGCGGGCGACTACGGGATCGTCGAGGGCTACACCGGACACGGCATCGGGACCGCGATGCACCTGCCGCCCGACGTGCCCAACCACGGCCGCCCCGGGCGCGGGCCTCGATTGAGGCGCGGTCTCGCACTGGCCGTCGAGCCGATGATCACCCTCGGCACGAAGGACACCGCGGTCACCGCTGACGACTGGACCGTCGTGACCACCGACGGCTCCCGCGCAGCCCACTTCGAGCACACCTTCGCGCTCACCGACGACGGCGTGTGGGTGCTGACCGCGCACGACGGCGGCCGGGCCGACCTCGAGCGGCTCGGGGCTCCGTACGGCGGCCCCGGGTGACCGCTGAGCGCGTCGACCTATCATCGAGCATGGCCCTGCCCGCCCGACCGCTCCTCTTCGCCTCCGGCGAGGAGGCGTACGTCGCCGACCGGGTGCTCCGCACCTGGATCACCCCGGACGGCGCCGACCCCGGCTGGGCGGACCAGGTCGTCGCCGCGCTGGAGCCCGGGGAGCGGGCGATCGGCGCCCTGTCGTTCGCCGCCGGTGCGCCCGGCATCCTGCACCAGGTGGTCGGCTCCGAGCGACCACTGCACCGACCGGCGTCGCCGCCCCGTGCCCGCACCTACGACGTGCACGAGTTCCCGACCCCGGCGGCGTACGCCGACATGGTGCGGGCAGTGCTCGACAAGATCGCCGCGGGCGTCGTGCGCAAGGTCGTGATCGGGCGCTGCCTCGACGTGATCAGCGACCCGCCGCTCGAGCCCGCCGAGATCATCGACCGGCTGCTGGTGACCCGTCCCGGCCGCTACGTCTTCTCGGTGCCGCTCACCGAGGGCCTCGAGGACGGCCCGCTGCTCGTCGGCGCCAGCCCCGAGCTCCTCGTCAGCCGCGAGGGTGACCGGATCGCCTGCACTCCGCTGGCCGGGTCGGTGCCGCGCTCGCCCGGTCCCGACGAGGACGCCCGCCGGGCCGACGCGCTGCGCGCTTCCGCCAAGGACCTCGCCGAGCACGCGTTCGTCGTCGACGCGATCGTGCACGCGCTCAAGGAGGTCTGCGTCGACGTCGAGCCGCCGACCGGACCGACCCTGCTCGCGACCGACACCGTCTGGCACCTCGCGTCCCCGATCACGGCGCGACTCGAGGATCCCGACTCCGGGCCCAGCGCGCTCCGGCTCGCCCAGATGCTGCACCCCACGCCCGCCGTCGGAGGGGTGCCCGCCAAGGCGGCCGCCGAGGCGATCGCGGACCTCGAAGGCGACCTGCGCGACTACTTCGCCGGCTGCGTCGGCTGGGTCGACGAGTCCGGCGACGGCGTCTTCGCGATCACCATCCGGGCCGCCGTGATCGACGGTGCGCGGATGCGGTTGTTCGCCGGCGCCGGGATCGTCGCCGGCTCCGATCCCGACTCGGAGGTCCGCGAGACCGGTGCGAAGCTCGAGACGATGACGCGCGTCGCCGGCCTGGGATAGCGGCGCGGTCCCGTCAGCGGGCTGCGGCCACCTCCACGAATGCCGCAGCTGCCGGGCTGAGCCGGTAGCGCTGCCACACCAGCGCGACGTCGAGCTGGTCCTCGACCACCAGGCGGCGTACCTGCAGGCCCACGGCGTCGGCCAGGGGGCGCCACGAGTCAGCGACCACGGCCGCCCCGACACCGCTCAGCACCAGGGGCAGAAGGCCCTCGCGGTGCTCGATCTCCACCACGATCCGACAGTCGGTGGCGGCAACGATCGCGTCCGCGACGCGCCGCATCCCGGTGCCCGGCTGGCCGGCCACCAGCGGCAGGCTCCGCAGGTCACTCAGCTCCAGATCACCGTGGTCTGCCGGCAGGTTCACGTCGTCGCGTGCGACCAGGAGGAAGGACTGGGTCTCCAGCGGTAGCCGGTCGAGGTCGGCCAGGGACTCCGTCGGGCCGCCGGTTGCGACCACGCCGACCTCGGCGAAGCCGCGCCGCAAGGCCTCTCGGACGTCGTCGGGCCGGGGTGCGGCGCCGACGGCCACCTGTACGCCGGGGTAGCGCTCGACGAACGAAGCCACGAGGCCGGTCAGCGGGCTGACGACCTGCGACGGCATGGACGCGATCCTCAACCGCCCTCCGCGCAGGCCGTCGACGGCGGCGACCGTCTCTCGTGCCACGTCGAGCGCCCGGACCACCTCCCGCGCCGGGCCGACCAGCGCCTCCCCAGAGGGGCTGAGGACCAATCCTCGTCCCTGGCGGATGAACAGCTTCGTCCCGAGGTCGGACTCGAGGCGGCGGATCGTCTGCGTCACGGACGGTTGGGCCACGAACAACTGCTCGGCCGCCCGATGGACGCTCCCGTGATCGACCACGGCAAGGAACTGGCGGAGCTGCCGAACGTCCATGGATGCCGCTCTCCGCGCCGTCGGCGCCGTCTTGCGCCTCTCGAATCGAAGGGGCGGGTGGCCAGCATATCGATAGGAATCGCCTATCGGTCAGCCTGCAAACGAGTCTTGGACGTTAGCGGTGGTCGGGATGTTCCATTGATGCAACGACGACGAGCTCCTGCGTCGCAGACCGAGCAGGACGCCGTCGAGCCTCAGAGGAGAGACCCCATGATCGAGTTCGAGCCGAAGTACATCACCTTCGACATGCACGGGACGCTGATCCGCTGGCACATGGCGGACATGACCCGTGAGCTGCTCGCGGACATCGTTCCTCCCGAGCAGATGGCGGATGTCGTCCACGGCTTCAAGTGGCAGCGGTACGACGAGGTGCTGGGCCCATGGAAGCCCTTCCCCGACGTCATCCACGACTCGCTCCGCAAGACCCTCGAGCGCTTCGACCTGCCGTACCGCAAGACCGACAGTCAGGCCCTCGTGGACGCGGTGCCCACCTGGGGTCCCTACCCCGAGGTGCCCGAAGCGCTACGGGCGTTGGCGTCGCGCTACCCGTTGGTGATCCTGACCAACGCCGCCGACGACCAGGTGATGAGCAACGTGGAGAAGCTCGGCGCACCCTTCCACGCCGTCTTCACCGCCGAGCAGGCCCAGGCCTACAAGCCCCGGTTCGAGGCGTTCGACTACATGTTCAACCAGCTCGGCTGCCGCCCGCAGGACGTGGTGCACGTCTCGGCCAGCCCGCGCTACGACCTGATGGCGGCCAACGACCTGGGCATCAAGCACAAGGTGCACGTGGAGCGTGGGGCCGAGCCCGCGACCCCGAGCTACAACTTCCACGGGATCAACCTGCTCTCCGACCTGCCGCCGCTGCTCGGGATCTGATCGACGACGAGGCACGAACGGGAGAGATGTAGTCGTGTTCAAGGTAGAACGCCCGAGGAACAGCCCGGACCGTGCGCCCGCTCCTCCACCACCATCCGACAACCCGTGGGCACGGAGCCTGTGGCTCGATGGGGTAGTCCAGGACCTGTCGCCGAGGGAGCAGCTTGCGGGCGACCACACGTGTGATGTCGCGATCGTCGGAGCCGGATTCGGCGGGCTGTGGACGGCGTACTACCTCAAGGCGGCCGATCCGTCCCTGCGGGTCACCGTGGTCGAGGCTGAGATTGCAGGGTTCGGCGCTGCCGGTCGCAACGGCGGTTTCGTCTCGGCTGGTATCGCCGGCAGCGGCGCGCGCTACGCGCGACGTAGCGGTTGGGACAGTGTCCTCCGGGCCGAGCGCGAGGTCCTGCACGGGATCGACGAGATCGGCCGTGTCGTGTCGGTGGAAGGCATCTACTGCGGCTACAAGAAGGCGGGGGCGCTCACCGTCGCGACCAACGAACCGCAGCTGCAACGTCTTCGTGCCCGCGTCGAGGCAAAGCACAGCTCCGGGCTCGGCCCCGAGGACATCAGGCTCCTCACCGCCGACGAGTGCGCCGACCTCATCCCCGGGCCGGAGGGCCTTCTTGCTGCGTCCTTCACGCCGCACTGTGCGCGCGTCGACCCCGCTCGGCTGGCTCGTGGCCTGGCCGCGGCCTGCGAGCGTCTGGGTGTCAAGATCTATGAGCAGAGCCCGGCAGAGCACCTGGGCCCGAACGTGGTCCAGTGCAGGAACGGTCGGATCTCGGCCGATGTCGTGGTCCGAGCAACGGAGTCGTACACGATCCGCGAGCGGGGCCAGCGACGCACGTTCCTGCCCCTCTACGCCTTGCTGATCGCTACCGAACCTCTCCCGCAGCAGACCTGGGACGAGCTCGGGTGGCGGGACGGCATCGGATTCTCAGACCTGGGGCACCTCTTCTACTACGCCCAGCGGACGGTCGACGGGCGGATCGTGGTCGGCGGCCGAGGGGCTCCGTACCGACTGAGCAATCCCGTCTCCCCCGAGAACGAGCAGGACTCCCGCGTCTATGAGCGGCTGTGCCAGACGCTGCGCGAGGCGCTTCCGGCTGTGGCCGACGCCCGGATCACCCATCACTGGGGCGGTTCGCTGGCGGTCCCGCGCGACTGGTGCATGAGAACGACCTTCGACCGCAAGACGGGGCTGGGATTCGTCGGTGCGTTCGGCGGTCACGGCGTGACAGCTTCCAACATCTCCGGCCGCACGATGCGTGACCTGATCCTGGGACACAGCACGGACCTGACGTCGCTTCCTTGGGTCGGCCACCAGACCCGGAACTGGGAGCCTGAGCCCCTGCGGTTCATCGCCTCGAGGCTCATCCACAAGACGCTCGCGTCCGCTGACGCCTACGAGGAGCGCACGGGGAGGCCCGCGAAGCGCGTCCGGCTGGTTGCGCCGTTCCTGCCCCCGTCCCACTAGCTGATCCCGCAAGGACAACCAGCATGATGACCGAGATCGGATGCATCGCCGACGACTACACGGGAGGCACCGACGTCGCCGCTGGTCTGCGGCGAGCGGGCCTGCGGGTTGCGCTGGTGTTCGGCGTTCCCACCTCGGGCCAGGCCCTGCCCCCGTGCGATGCGGTAGTCGTGGCCATGAAGTTCCGCACGACGTCTGTCGAGAAGGCGTCCGAAGACGTCTCCGCAGCCTATGACTGGCTGACGAGCCAGGGGGTGCGGCGCTTCTACTACAAGTACTGCTCCACCTTCGACTCGACAACCGAGGGGAACATCGGACCCATCACCGATCTCTTGCTCCAGCTCACCGGGATGCGGACATCGGTGATCTCTCCCTCGTCCCCGGTGCACGGTCGAACGGTCTACCAGGGACACCTCTTCGTCGGCGACCGGCTGCTGTCGGAGTCACCGCTACGCCACCACCCCCTCACACCAATGACCGATCCCGACCTGGTCCGGGTCCTGGCTCGGCAGACGGCAGGTCCAGTGGGGCTCGTGAGCTGGGCAGTCGTTGACGCGGGTCCCCCGACCGTCCGAGAAGCGTTCGACCTCCTTGCGCGATCGGGTGTTCGCCACGTCGTCACGGATGCGATCAGCGTCGATGACCTCCGGACCGTCGTGTCAGCGACGCAGGACTGCTCGCTGTTGACGGGGGGAGCTGGTCTCGCCGAAGCATGGGCCGAGCTCGTCCGCGATCAGCGCGACATCGGGACGGGGACCCCCGACGGCGACGCGTCGGCCGGTCCCCGTGCCGCGCGGGACGATCACAGCACCCCGGTCGAGACCGTCTCCGCCGCAGCCACCCTCCTCCTGGCGGGCAGCTGCTCCGCGGCGACCCTCGCGCAGGTCTCGGAAGCGAAGACGGCCTTTCCGAGCCACAGGCTCAACCCGGTGCGGACCCCTGACCCGGCACAGATGCTCCGCGAGGCTCGTGCGTGGCTGCAGGCGCAACCCTCCGGCCGACCGAGACTCATCTACGCCTCGGCGACGGCAGCAGAACGTGAAGCAGCCGTCGCGGCCATGGGACCGCGGACTGCTGAGCACCTGGAACACGTACTGGGTGCCCTGGCCGTGGATGCCGCCGCCATGGGGACACGCCGTTTCGTGGTGGCCGGCGGGGAGACATCCGGGGCTGTCGTCTCCGCCCTCGGCATCCAGCACGTACTGGTCGAGGACGAGCTCGAAGCAGGAGTGCCCTGGTGCACGACGGAGGGGCCTCGTCCCCTGCGCCTGTTGCTCAAGTCGGGAAACTTCGGCTCTCGTCGCCTGCTGGTCGACGCCGCATGAGCGCTCACGAGGACACCATTCGTGCCGCATCCGAGGTCATCGCCGAGCTGGGAGCGTCGATCTTCGCCCGCGGCCTCACTCCCGGACGTACCGGCAACCTGAGCTGCAGGATCGAGGACGAGATCGTGGTGACACCCACCGGTGTCAGCCTCGGGTCCCTGGATCCCTGCCGGCTCGCGATCATCGACCTGGCAGGGCGTCCGGTCAGGGGAGGGAAGCCCTCCAAGGAGGCGGTGATGCACGCCGCGCTCTATCGTGCCCGTCCGGCCGCCCGAGGGGTCGTGCACCTCCACAGCACGCACGCGGTGGCCGTGTCGTGCTTGGCCGACATCGATGGACGCTCCGCGCTTCCACCGTTGACCGCCTACTTCGTGATGCGCGTGGGGCGGCTGCCCCTGGTGCCGTACTTCGCGCCCGGGGACCCAGCGCTGAGCGTCGCGGTGGAGGAGACGGCGCGCGAGCACCACGCGATGCTGCTCGCGAACCACGGCTCGATCGTGGTTGCCGAGGATCTCCTCTCTGCGGCGGATGCAGCGGAGGAGATCGAGGAGACAGCTCGCCTGTGGCTGTTGCTGCGCGAGCAGCGCACCAGGCCGCTGGCCGACGCCCAGCTCACCGCCCTGGCAGAAAGGCGGCAAGCATGATGCGTCGGGTTGTTCTTGTGCACACGGTCGCTGGGTTGGTGCCCATCTTCCAGGAATTGGCGAAGGGCCTGCCGGGCGACGTGAAGATCTCCAACATCGTGGACGAGTCCCTGCTGGAAGATGCGATCGCAGCAGGGAGGCTCACCCCCTCGCTGAATCGTCGGGTCGTGGACCACATCCTGTCGGCCGCGGACAGTGGCGCGGTCGCGGTTCTCGCCACGTGCTCCTCGATCGGACCAGCCGTGGAGATCGCCTCACGGCTGGTCGACGTACCGGTCCTGCGGATCGACGAACCCATGGCTGCCGCCGCCATCGAGAGCGGCACGCGGATCGGCGTGCTGGCGACAGTCGCATCGACGCTCGACCCCACCGTTGACCTGCTGCGACGCTGCGCCCGAGGCCTCGGGAAGGACGTCGAGCTGACACCCTTGCTGAGAGAGGCGGCATTCACGGCGATGAGGTCGGGCGACGGTGGACGGCACGACGAGATCATCGGGGAGGCACTCATGGATCTCGCGGTGGACGTGGATGTGATCGTGCTCGCCCAGGCGTCGATGGCGCGGGTGGTCGCCATGCTCGGGGGAGCCCTGTCCGTCCCGGTGTTCTCGAGCCCCGGCTCGGGAATGGCCCGGCTCGCCTCGTTGCTCGCCTAGCCGGCCGCGCGGCGTCGTACTCGATCTCGGGATGCGGGAGTTCCCGGCGGGCTGTGGAAGGATGGGAGGACCAGAGGGGAGTATTCCTCCGCTGCGTTCTCGTCATCACGATCGGCCGCTCCATCGGGCTGGTCCGGGAGCGTGGGTCGCCGGCAGGCGGCGGAAGAGACCTCGGGCCGACCGCCCGACCCTGATCACCGAGAGGCTCTCTGTGGACGTCACCACGCTGGAATGGACCATCACGATCGCCGCCACCATCGGCGTACTGCTCTTCGACGTCGTCGTCATCGCGCGCGACCCGCGGGAGCCGTCGATGAAGGAGTGCGCGGTCGCGCTCAGCTTCTACATCGGGGCCGCGCTGGCGTTCGGCCTGTTCGTGTGGCTCTACCATGACCAGGCCTACGGCATCGAGTTCTACACCGGCTGGCTGACGGAGTACTCACTGTCGATCGACAACCTCTTCGTCTTCATCATCTTGATGGCTGCGCTCAAGGTGCCCCGGAAGTACCAGCAGGAGGCTCTGCTCGTCGGGATCGTGCTCGCGCTGATCTTCCGCGGCATCTTCATCGCCCTGGGCTACGCCCTCATCGAGAACTTCAGCTGGGTCTTCTACATCTTCGGCGCGTTCCTGGTCTACACGGCCTACGGGCTGGTCAAGTCCTACCGCACCCATGAGGACGAGCACCCCGAGGACAACGCTGTCGTGAAGTTCGCCCGCAGCCACATGCGGGTCGGTGAGACCTACCAGGGTCTGAAGCTCTGGTACCACGAGAACGGCGTGCGCCTCGTCTCCCCGATCGTGATCGTGATCATCGCCCTCGGGGTCACCGACATCCTGTTCGCGCTCGACTCGATCCCGGCGATCTTCGGCATCACCCAGGAGCCCTACCTGGTCTTCACGGCGAACGTCTTCGCGCTGATGGGACTGCGGCAGCTGTACTTCCTGCTGGGCGGGCTGCTCGAGCGGCTCATCTACCTGTCGCTGGGCCTGGCCTTCATCCTCGCCTTCATCGGCGTGAAGCTCGTCCTCCACGCGCTGCACGAGAACGAGCTCGCGTTCATCAACGGCGGCGAGCACGTGAAGGCGGCGCCCGAGATCTCCTCGCTGTTCAGCCTCGGCGTGATCATCGCGACCCTGGTGATCACCGCCGTCGCCAGCCTGACCAGGTCGGCCAAGGACGAGCCGACCCCGGCGCACGTCCCGGCCGAGGTCGACGACACCGCCGGTCCGGACTGGAAGGACTGACCACGGCGCCGGTCGGGCATGGTTAGGGTTCTCCTGCGAACCCGCTCCCGAGCTCCCGACGAGGCCCATGACCAGCGCATCACACCGTCCCGGCGGTCAGCAGCGCCTTCAGGTCGAATGGGGCGGGACGACGAGGACGTTCGACGCCGACCGGGTGGTCATCGGCCGCGAGGCCGACTGCGACGTGGTCGTGAGCGAGCCGAGCGCGTCGCGGCACCACGTCGTCCTCCAGCGTGAGTCCGGCTCCTGGGTGGTCGTCGACACGAGCAGCAACGGGACGTTCGTGCGGGGGCAGCGGATCAACCGGCTCGCCGTACCGATGAACCCGCTCAGCCTCCACCTCGGAGGTCCGGCGGGGGAGGCGGTGCTGGTGCGGCTGGTGGACGCTCCGGCCTCGGCGTCCCGGCCCGTGCCGCCGCCGCACCAAGCTGCGCCGCCGCCGTACCAGCCGTCACCGGGCGCGCCGGACGAGCAGTGGTGGCGCAACCTGCCGCCGCCCCAGCTCCCCGCCGGTGCGGCGCCGGTGGACGCCTGGCGGCCGCAGGAGAACGTCCCGCCCGGCCAGCTCGCGCACGGCCACTCGATCGTGCTCCCGCAGCAGGTCGCCGCCGGCCGTCCCCTCAGCATCGGACGCGAGCAGGGCAACGACGTGGTGCTCGACGACGCGCTCGTCAGCCGTCGGCACGCCCGGCTCGACCCGGGCGGCCCCGGCCGGCTGGCGGTCCTGCACGACCTCGGCAGCTTCAACGGCACCTTCGTCAACGGGCACCGGGTGCAGGGCGCGGTGCAGCTCGCGGTCGGCGCCGAGGTCATCATCGGCAACCAGACCTTCCGCTGGGACGGCTCCCAGCTGATCGCATCGGCGACGACTCACGAGTTCACGCTGTACGCCGATGGGCTGACGACGGTCGTGGCCGGCGGCAAGCAGCTGTTGCAGAGCGTGTCGTTCCAGCTCAAGCCCTCCAGCCTGACGGCGGTCATCGGACCGTCCGGCGCCGGCAAGTCGACGCTCCTCGGTGCCCTCACCGGGCTCCGGCCGGCCACGCACGGGCGGGTGATCTGGCAGGGCCACGACCTCTACGCGAACTACGACCAGCTCCGGTTCCAGATCGGCCTGGTGCCCCAGCAGGACATCCAGCACCCGCAGCTGAAGGTCCGCCAGGCGTTGCGGTACGCCGCCCAGCTCCGGCTCCCGCCCGACACCACCCGGCAGGAGCAGGATGCCCGGGTCCTCCAGGTGGCGGACCAGCTCCAGCTGACCTCGCGGCTCGACAACCGGATCGGCACCGAGCTGTCCGGGGGGCAGAAGAAGCGGGTGTCCATCGCGACCGAGCTGCTGACTGCCCCTCCGCTGCTGTTCCTCGACGAGCCGACGTCCGGGCTCGACCCGGGCCTCGACCTCGAGGTCATGAAGCAGCTCCGCTCCCTCGCCGACGGTGGCCGGGTGGTCATGGTCGTCACCCACTCCGTGCTCGCGCTCGACGTCTGCGACAACGTCATGGTGCTCGCGCCCGGCGGTCGGGTCGCCTACTTCGGTCCGCCGTCCGGCGTCCTCGCCCACTTCCGCCGGCCCAGCTATCCCGAGGTCTTCGACCTGCTCGACGACCCGAACCTCTGGCAGCAGATCCCCGCCCAGCCCCAGCTCGCCCCGACCACCGGAGCTCTCCCGGCGGCCGCCGCCGGCGTACCGTCGCCGCCCCGGCAGTCGCCCGGCCGCCAGCTTTCGACCATGGTCCGGCGCAATGCCGCGGTCGTCGTCTCGGACCGGCTCCTCCTCGGCATGCTGCTCTTGCTGCCGCTGGTCCTCGGCGGACTGAGCCGGCTGGTCCCGGGGACCTACGGGTTCTCCCTCGACGAGTCACTCACATGTCCGGGTAAGACCGAGTCCATCGGGCGCGGAAAATGTAAGGCGATGCAGGACGGCGAGCCGTTCGGCGACGCCATCCGCATGGTCTTCGACCAGGGCGAGGCCCGTCAGCGGCTGATCGTCCTCCTGGTTGCGGCCTGCCTGATGGGGACGGCGATCGCGATCCGCGAGCTGGTGGGGGAGCGGCCGATCTTCCGGCGGGAGTACGCCGTCGGCCTGTCACCCGGCATCTACTTCCTCAGCAAGGTCCTGGTGCTCGGCAGCGCGGCGTTCGTCCAGGGCCTGCTGGTGACCGTCATCGCCACCGTCGGTCTACCTGGACCCGACGGCGAGCTCGGGACCATCCGGCTCGCCCTCGCGATCGCGTTCCTCGCGTTCACCATGGCGGTCGTGGGTCTGGCACTGTCGGCCCTGGTGCGGAGCAACGAGCAGACGATGCCGACCCTGGTCGGCGTGATCATGATCCAGCTCGTGCTGTCCGGCTCGCTGTTCGGCATCGCCGGCCGGCCGGTCCTCGAGCAGATCGCCTGGCTGTCGCCGTCACGATGGGCGTACGCCGCGACCGCCTCGACCATGGGCCTGGTCCGGGGTCAGGCACCCGAGGACGAGGACTGGATCGCGCTCGCCGGCGCGGGCCACTACCTCATGGGCCTCGGCATGCTGGGTGTCCTTTGCGCGGTCGCGTTCGGCCTCGGCCTGTGGCTCACCAGTCGCAGCGCCACCGAGGACTGACCGACCCCGGGAATGCCCGGGCCGCGCCTGGCCTTGGAACCAGCGATGCCTCCCGCCCTCTCCGTCCTCGACCTCGTCCCGGTCCGCTCCGACCAGACCTCCGCCGACGCCGTCCAGGCCTCGATCGACCTCGCGCGTACGGCGGACCGGCTCGGCTACCGCCGCTACTGGGTCGCCGAGCACCACAACATGCCAGCGGTCGCGGCGACCAACCCGCCGGTGCTGATCGGCCTGCTCGCCGGTCAGACGACCCGGATCCGGGTGGGGTCCGGCGGCGTGATGCTGCCGAACCACGCCCCGCTCGTCGTCGCGGAGCAGTTCGCCCTGCTCGAGGCAGCCTTCCCGGGGCGGATCGACCTCGGTATCGGTCGCGCGCCCGGCACCGACCCGATCACCCGCTGGGCGCTCCGCCACGGCGCGGGCGGCGTCGACGACAACGCCGTCGAGCGGTTCGGTGAGTACGTCGACAACGTGCTGACCATGATGGAACCGGCCGGCGCCGGGCTCGACCTGCGGGGACGCACCCACGTCCTCAAGGCCACCCCGGCCGCACGGTCGGTGGCCACGCCGTGGTTGCTGGGCTCCTCCGACTACTCCGCGCGACTGGCCGCGGAGAAGGGCCTGCCCTACGTCTTCGCGCACCACTTCTCGGGCTCCGGCACGGCCGAGGCGCTCGCCCTCTATCGCTCGACCTTCCGGCCGTCCGCGCTGCTCGACGAGCCGCGGACCTTCCTCACCGTCAACGCGGCCGTCGCGGAGACGGCCGACGACGCGCGGCGGCTGGCGCTCCCGCAGCTGCTGCAGATGCTGGCCCTCCGCACCGGTCAGACCCTGACCGCCCAACCCTTGGTGGAGGACGCGGAGAAGGTCGTCGCCGACGGGCTGCCCGAGGGGCACTCCGGGCTGCTCGAGGCCATGCGGCGACGCTGGGTCATCGGCGACGCCGCCGGCGCCCGGGCCGAGATCGAGGAGCTCGCGTCGTCGTACGACGTCGACGAGGTGATGGTGCACCCCGTCGCCGGTGCCGTGGCCGGCACCGACCCCGGCAGCGCTCCGGCGCGGGTGCGGACCCTCGAGCTGCTGGCGACCTGAGCACCGCTAGCCTGCGCCGGGTGATGCGCTCGATTCTCGCGGCCGGTGCAGCCGCTCTGGTCCTCTCCGCGTGCTCGGGTGGTGACGACGGCTCCGGGAGTGGCTCGTCCGGGGACCCGGAGCCGATCGACGACGTCTGCGCCCTCCTCCCGCCGGAGGACGCGACCCGTATCGTCGGGGCGAGCTACCTTCGCGCCCACGAGCCCTCCCCGGACCTGCCTTTCCCGCTCTGCTCCTACCAGCAGAGCGAGGACGAGGCACCGTTTACCTTGACCGTCAGTGCAGGTGAGGGGGACCTCGACCAGGTCGTGCGGGGCCTCGAGATGTTCGGCGAGGTGACCGAGAACCCGATCGAGGTACCCGGCGCCGACGATGCGGTCGTCCTCACCACGGACGATGGCGACCTGGTGATCGAGCAGGTCGCCGCTGAGGTGGACGGGAACGCCTTCGTGGTCACCTTCGGTGGCTCGACGGAGGTCGCCGTACGACTGCTGTCGGCGGCGCTCGGTGGGGACGCCGTCGACCACACCGGCGCTGCGGTGCCGGACGTCTGTGACCTCGACCCGCAGGTCACCTCCGTGCTGGGGCGGCGTGCCGAGCGGGAGGCCGGCCCTGCGGAGGAGGCGTGGTCCTCATGTTCCTGGGAGACCGGAACGGGCACCAGCGCGACCCTCAGCACCGCCCGTGACGCCGGCGACCCGGACCGCTACCTCGCTGAGCACGGATACGTCCCGGAGGGCGTCTCTCCCCAGCAGATCCAGGTGCCGGGTGCCGACGCCGCCCTGCTGGTCCACGACCCTGCCGCTGCGGTGAGCCAAGCGTCCGGTCTTGCCCAGGTCGGACCCGTCATCTACGAGGTCGAGGTCGACGACGCCGCGACCGGCCGGGCAGCAGCGATCGCCACCGAGTTGCTCACGGTCGCGATTGGGAGTTCGTGAATCAGTGGACTAAACTGGCGTGTCGGCCCAACGTGGGTCTGTGTCGTGCTGCCTCGCGGCTGCCCGGTCGCTACCGATCGACTCCTCCAGAGTAGGTCGCTGCGCGCTGGGTTGAGGCTCGCGACACGACATCACGAGGTCCACCGAAGTCGCCCGTCAGGGCTGCGGAGGAGGTTCCCGGGTCACCGGTAGACAACCCCAACCCGAAGGACGGCATGGCGAAGAAAGAAGGCGTCATCGAGATGGAGGGCTCCGTTGTGGAGGCCCTTCCTAACGCGATGTTCCGTGTGGAGCTGAGCAACGGCCACAAGGTCCTCGCTCACATCAGCGGCAAGATGCGCCAGCACTACATCCGGATCCTCCCCGAGGATCGGGTCGTGGTGGAGCTCTCGCCGTACGACCTCAGCCGGGGTCGCATCGTCTACCGCTACAAGTAAGCACCGACAAGCCGCTACCCCAAGAAAGGGCTGACATGAAGGTCAACCCGAGCGTCAAGCCGATCTGTGACAAGTGCAAGGTGATCCGTCGCCACGGCCGCGTCATGGTGATCTGCGAGAACCCGCGCCACAAGCAGCGCCAGGGCTGAAGCAGAACCGCCACAACTGAATAACCTCTGCAGCGTGATCGCAGCTTCGTCGTACGACGAAGCCCACCGTCGGAACTGAGGCCGGCGCCGTCCGCGGACGGACGCATCACGCACGACACCTCAGTGGAATCCAAGGAGATACGCCTTTCATGGCACGCCTCGTCGGAGTAGACCTGCCGCGCGACAAGCGCATCGAGGTCGCTCTTACCTACATCTACGGCATCGGCCGTACCCGCGCTCAGAAGCTGCTGGAAGCCACCGGGGTCAGCCCCGACCTGCGCGTCCACGAGCTGGGCGACGAAGAGCTGGTCAAGCTGCGCGACGCGATCGACGGCGCGGACATCAAGATCGAGGGTGACCTCCGTCGCGAGGTCCAGGCCGACATCCGCCGCAAGATCGAGATCGGCAGCTACCAGGGTCGTCGTCACCGCCAGGGCCTCCCGGTCCGCGGTCAGCGCACCAAGACCAACGCTCGTACCCGCAAGGGCCCGAAGCGCACCGTTGCCGGCAAGAAGAAGGCGAAGTGATCTAGATGCCTCCCAAGGCTCGTGCGGGCGCGAAGAAGGTCCGCCGCAAGGAGAAGAAGAACGTCGCTCAGGGCGAAGCCCACATCAAGAGCACGTTCAACAACACGATCGTCACGATCACCGACCCCACCGGGGCGGTCATCTCGTGGGCCTCTGCCGGCACCGTCGGCTTCAAGGGCTCCCGCAAGTCCACGCCGTACGCCGCGCAGATGGCCGCTGAGGCCGCCGGCCGTCGGGCGATGGAGCACGGCATGAAGAAGATCGACGTCTTCGTCAAGGGCCCGGGCTCGGGCCGCGAGACGGCGATCCGGTCCCTGGGTGCGATCGGCCTCGAGGTCGGCACCATCCAGGACGTCACCCCTGCCCCGCACAACGGTTGCCGCCCGCCCAAGCGCCGGCGCGTCTGACCCCGAGACTGAGAAAGAGAGCGTAAGGACATGGCCCGTTACACCGGTCCCATCACCAAGAAGTCGCGCCGTCTCGGTGTCGACCTCATCGGCGGCGACGCTGCCTTCGAGAAGCGCCCCTACCCGCCGGGCCAGCACGGCCGCGCGCGGATCAAGGAGAGCGAGTACCGCAACCAGCTGCAGGAGAAGCAGAAGGCGCGCTACACCTACGGCATCCTCGAGAAGCAGTTCCACAAGTACTACGTCGAGGCCGCGCGTCGCCAGGGCAAGACCGGCGACAACCTGCTCCAGCTGCTCGAGTGCCGCCTGGACAACGTCGTCTACCGCGCCGGGTTCGCCCGGACCCGCCGTCACGCCCGCCAGCTGGTGACCCACGGTCACTTCCTGGTCAACGGCAAGAAGGTCGACATCCCGTCGTTCCAGGTGACGCAGTACGACATCATCGACGTCCGCGAGAAGTCGCTGGAGATGACGCCGTTCATCGTCGCCCGCGAGACCCACGGCGAGCGGATCGTGCCTGCCTGGCTCGAGGCGCTGCCGACGCGGATGCGCATCCTGGTGCACCAGCTGCCGGTCCGGGAGCAGATCGACCTCCCGATCCAGGAGCAGCTCATCGTCGAGTACTACTCGAAGAAGTGACGTGAGTGGGGGGCCTCGTCAGCGCCGCCTGACCGGGCTTCCCCGCCCACCTTCAGCCTCACCCGTCCAAGCACCACGTCTGGGCCCTCATATAGCGGTCGGTCCGGAAAGGATAAGAACACAGTGCTCATCGCACAGCGCCCCACCCTGTCGGAGGAGACCGTCGACCAGTTCCGGTCGCGGTTCGTCATCGAGCCCCTCGAGCCTGGCTTCGGCTACACGCTCGGCAACTCCCTCCGTCGTACCCTCCTGTCGTCCATCCCGGGCGCGTCGGTCACCAGCATCAAGGTCGACAGCGTGCTCCACGAGTTCTCGACGATCGAGGGCGTCAAGGAGGACGTCACCGAGATCATCCTGAACCTCAAGGGCCTGGTCGTCTCCTCGGAGCACGACGAGCCGGTCACCATGTACCTCCGCAAGTCCGGTGCCGGCGACGTCACCGCGGCGGACATCGCGCCCCCGGCCGGTGTCGAGGTCCACAACCCCGACCTGAAGATCGCCACCCTGGGCGACAACGGCAAGCTCGAGATGGAGCTCGTCGTCGAGCGTGGCCGCGGCTACGTCTCGGCCGTCCAGAACAAGGGCGCCGACAACGAGATCGGCCGGATGCCGGTCGACTCGATCTACAGCCCCGTGCTGAAGGTGACCTACAAGGTCGAGGCCACCCGTGTCGAGCAGCGCACCGACTTCGACAAGCTCGTCATCGACGTCGAGACCAAGCCGTCGATCCTGCCCCGCGACGCCATCGCGTCGGCCGGCAAGACGCTGGTCGAGCTCTTCGGCCTGGCCCGTGAGCTCAACGTCGAGGCCGAGGGCATCGACATCGGCCCGTCGCCCGTCGACGAGCAGCTCGCCGCCGACCTGGCCCTGCCGGTCGAGGACCTGCAGCTCACCGTCCGGTCCTACAACTGCCTCAAGCGCGAGGGCATCCACACCGTGGGTGAGCTCATCAGCCGCTCGGAGCAGGACCTGCTCGACATCCGCAACTTCGGTGCGAAGTCGATCGACGAGGTCAAGGCGAAGCTGGTCGAGATGGGCCTGTCCCTCAAGGACAGCGCTCCGGGCTTCGACCCGCACGCGGCGCTTGCGTCGTACGGCGATGACGACGACGACACCTTCGTCGAGGACGAGCAGTACTGAGTTGGATTGGGCGAGCGTGTCGGAAACGGTGACGCGCCGCACGGGCCATCGCTTCGCTCGGCCCGCGGGCGCCTCACCGTGCCGGCTTCGCCGGCCGTCCGACACGCTGCCGCCCTCGCGGTTGACGTAGACACAACTACAGATTGATTGGCGGCTTCCGACCGACACGCGGTCGGGGGCCTTGATCCCCGGTACCTGGTACGGCCGGGGGGAATGAGAGTCAGAAATGCCCAAGCCCAAGAAGGGTCCCCGCCTCGGCGGTAGCCCGGCCCACCAGCGGCTCATCCTCCGCAACCTGGCCACCGCGCTCTTCGAGCACGGCCGGATCACGACCACGGAGGCGAAGGCCCGCACCCTGCGGCCCTACGCCGAGAAGCTGATCACCAAGGCCAAGAAGGCGCACCTGGGTGAGAACCCGCTGCACAACCGCCGCGAGGTGCTGAAGAGCATCACCGACAAGGGCGTCGTGCACCACCTCTTCACCGAGATCGCGCCGGTCTTCGCCGAGCGTCCGGGTGGCTACACCCGGATTACCAAGATCGGTCCCCGCCACGGCGACAACGCCCCCATGGCCGTGATCGAGCTGGTGACCGACGCGTACGACCCGAAGCCGTCGGCCTCCAAGAAGACCGCCGAGCCTGCCGCTCCGGTCGTCGAGGAGGAGCCCGCGGTCGAGGAGACCACCGCCGAGGTCGAGGAGACCACCGCCGACGCCGAGGCGCCGGCCGAGGTCGAGGAGACCGAGGAGTCGGCCGCCGACGAGGCGACCGACGAGCCCGCTGCCGAGGTCGAGGAGACCGACGAGCAGGCCTGATCGCTGCACGTTGCCGAGTCGGCGCATCTTGAGGATGCGCCGGCTCGGTGCATTTTTCGGGTCAGATGCGACGGCTCGCGCGTTTTCGGGCGTGGTCGCGACGCCCGTAGACTGGCAGGCATGACGATCGACATCGGTACCCCTCGCGTCCTGTCCGTGGACGACGCCGACCGGCAGGTCCTGCTGGCCGACCCGCGGGGCTACTGCGCCGGTGTCGACCGTGCCGTGGTGACGGTCGAGGAGGCACTCGACCTGTACGGCGCCCCGGTCTACGTCCGCAAGCAGATCGTCCACAACAAGCACGTCGTGTCGAACCTCGAGAAGCGCGGCGCGATCTTCGTCGAGGAGCTCGACGAGGTCCCGCCCGGCGCCACCGTCGTCTTCTCCGCCCACGGAGTGTCGCCGGCCGTCCACCGCCAGGCGGCGGAGCGGGAGCTGAAGACCATCGACGCGACCTGCCCGCTGGTCACCAAGGTGCACCGCGAGGCGGTCCGCTTCGCCCGCGAGGGCTACACCATCCTGCTGATCGGCCACGCCGGTCACGAGGAGGTCGAGGGTACGGCGGGAGAGGCCCCCGACCAGACCGTGCTCGTCGAGCACCCCGACGACGTCGACAAGCTCGAGTTCCCGCCGGACGCGAAGCTCGCCTGGCTGTCCCAGACCACGCTCAGCGTCGACGAGACGATGGAGACCGTGCGCCGGCTGCGCACGAAGTTCCCCCAGCTCGAGGACCCGCCGAGCGACGACATCTGCTACGCGACCCAGAACCGCCAGGTGGCGGTCAAGGAGATCGGCGCCACCGCCGACCTGGTGATCGTGGTGGGCTCCGCCAACTCCTCGAACTCCGTGCGCCTGGTCGAGGTCGCGCTCGAGGCGGGCGCGAAGACGTCGTACCGCGTCGACGACGCGTCCGAGATCGACGAGTCCTGGCTCGACGGCGTCCGCACGGTCAGCGTCACCTCCGGGGCGTCGGTGCCGGACGACCTGGTGACCGGCGTGCTCGCCTTCCTCGCCGACCGCGGGTTCCCCGACGCTCGCGCGGTCCAGACCGCCGAGGAGTCGCTGGTGTTCTCGCTCCCCAAGGAGCTGCACCGCGACCTCAAGGCCGCCGGCCGTCCGTAGCAACCACCGATGGCTCGCTATCTCGACGTCCACCCGGACAACCCGCAGCCGCGGGCGCTGCAGCAGATCGTCGACGCCCTGCACGAGGACGCGCTCATCGCCTACCCGACGGACTCGGGCTACGCCCTCGGGTGCCGGGTCGGCAACCGGGACGGTCGCGACCGGATCCTCCGGATCCGGGGGCTCGACGACCGCCACCACTTCACCCTGGTCTGCCGCGACTTCTCCCAGCTCGGACAGCTCGTCCACGTCGACAACGCCGCGTTCCGAGCGATCCGCTCGGCCACGCCGGGTCCCTACACGTTCATCCTGCCGGCGATGCCGGAGGTGCCCCGCCGCCTGATGCATCCCAAGAAGCGCACCGTCGGAGTTCGCATCCCCGACCACGGGGTGGTGCGGGCGATCCTCGACCTGCTGGGTGAGCCGCTGCTGTCGAGCTCGCTGATCCTGCCGGGCGAGACCGAGCCGCGGACGATGGGCTGGGAGATCAAGGAAGAGCTCGACCACCAGGTCGACATCGTGGTCGAGGCGGGGGAGATCCCGGCCGAGCCGACCACGGTCGTCGACTGGTCGGAGGGCTACCCCGAGCTGGTGCGCCGCGGCGCGGGAGACCCCGACCGGTTCGTCTGAACCTGGTTGCGCACCGCGAGCACAGCCAGGCACACCAGGTAGCCGACCACGAGCGCTACCGCGTGGGCCGACAGGCCGGAGACGGTCGCCTGGACGGCGCCGTCGTCGGGGTGGGCGATCGAGGCCGGCTCCACGAGCGCCAGCAGCAGGATCGCGGCGAGCATCGCGAGCGGCGGCAGCACCCCGACGGTGAAGAAGGCGGCGGGTCGCACGATCAGTGCTGCCCGGGCGCACACCGTGACGAAGGTGAGGTCGAAGAGCAGGCCGAGCCGGTCCGCGAGCGCGAGATCGATCGTGGCCGCGGTCAGCAGCAGGGCCACCGCGAGCGCGGCCACCTCGTAGCCGGGCTCGTCGCCCTGTTCCCACAGCGTGCGCGATGCGCTCGTCACGCCTCCACGCTAGGTCGGCGCTCGCGCGCGGCGGGCGCGGCGCGCCGTACGTCGGTCATTCGCTGAGGCGGCGACCGGTCGCGGTGTCGAAGACGTGGGCCGCGCGCGTCGGCACCGTGACGTGGAGCGTGGAGCCGACCGCGGCGGGGTCCCGGTGCGGGAGCCGGACCGAGACGGTCTGGGTACGATCGCCGAGGTCGGCGGAGCCGTAGGCGAAGCTGTCGGAACCGAGCTCCTCGACCAGGTCGACCCGGACCGGCACCCCTTCTCCGGCTCCGACCAGCTCCCAGCCTTCGGGTCGGACCCCGACCGTGATCCCGCCGGCCGGCGGAGCGTCGTACGACGTCTTCAGGGCCAGTCGGTGCGCGCCGAGATGGAGCGCGGGGCCCTCGGTGCGCACCTCGAGCAGGTTCATCTGCGGCGAGCCGATGAAGCCGGCCACGAACAGGTTGGCCGGTCGGTCGTACAGAGCGAGGGGAGTGTCGACCTGCTGGATCTCTCCGTCGTGCATCACCGCGACCCGGTCGCCGAGGGTCATCGCCTCGACCTGGTCGTGGGTGACGTAGACCGTCGTCACGCCGAGCTCGCGCTGGAGTCGCGCGATGTCGCCGCGGGTCTGCACCCGCATCTTCGCGTCCAGGTTGGAGAGCGGCTCGTCCATGCAGAAGACCTGGGGCTGGCGCACGATCGCCCGGCCCATCGCGACCCGCTGGCGCTGTCCGCCCGAGAGCTCCTTGGGCAAACGGTCGAGGAGGTCGGCCAGCCCGAGCATCGCGGCGACGGCCTCGACCCGGCGGTCGCGGTCCGCCGCTGGCACCTTGGCCATCCGGAGCGCGAAGCCGAGGTTGTCGCGGACCGACTTGTGCGGGTAGAGCGCGTAGCTCTGGAAGACCATCGCGATGTCGCGGTCCTTCGGCGCAACCCGGGTGACGTCCCGGTCGCCGATGAGGATCCGCCCGGCATCGACGGGCTCGAGGCCGGCGAGCATCCGCAGCGTCGTGGTCTTGCCGCAGCCGGACGGGCCGACGAGGACCAGGAACTCGCCGTCGACGACCTCCAGGTCGATTCCTGGTACGGCGGGGCGGTCGGCTCCGGCGTACCAGCGCTGGGCGCCCGCGAAGGTGATCTGCGTCATAGGTAGACAGCCTATATGTAAGTATGCTGAACTAACAAACATGTCCTGGAGCAGTCCGACCGAACGCCCGAACCGCGGCCGCACCAAGCTGCACCGTGCCGACTCGCGACGCCACCACCGGTCGATGGTGCTCCAGCAGCTCTTCGGTGAGGGCCCGGCGAGTCGTGCGGACCTGGCGCGATCGAGCGGGCTGACCCGCGTGACGGTGTCGGAGCTGGTCGGCGAGCTGCTGGCCGACGGGCTGGTCGAGGAGCTGGGTGCTCCCGCGGAGAGCCGGGTCGGGAAGCCCCCGACGCTGGTCGGGCTGGTACCGGACGCGCGACACATCCTCGCGATCGACCTGTCGGTCGACGGCCAGATTGTCGGCGCCGTCGTCAACCTGGCCGGCGCCGTGGTCACCCGCGATGCGCGAGCGCTGGAGGGCCGGCGTGGTGACGAGGCCGTCGAGGCCGTCCGCACCTTCGCCGCGGACCTGATCCGGGGCTCCACGACGCCGTTGCTCGGCGTCGGCGTCGCCAGCCCCGGCGTCGTGAGCCCTGAGGGCGTCGTACTCGATGCGCCGAACCTCGGGTGGCGCGACGTCAAGCTCGCGGAGACGCTGGGCGCCGCTCTCGGACACCCCGTCTACGTCGCCAACGACGCCAACATCGCGGTGCTGGGCGAGTTCACGTTCGGCGGAGGTGCCGAAGGTGGCCTGATGCTGCTGCGGCTCAGCACCGGTGTCGGCGCGGGACTGGTGCTCGGCGGTTCCTTGCTGCACGGGCACGGCGGCGCCGCGGGCGAGATCGGCCACGTCCGCGTCGAGGAGGGCGGCGAGGCCTGTGCTTGCGGCCGGCGCGGGTGCCTCGAGACCTACCTGTCGGTCCCGCGCCTGCGGCGGCGGATCGTCGACGACGGGCCGGACCGGGTGCTCACCGACGCCGCGCAGCACCTGGCGGAGGCCCTGGCGCCCGTGGTCGCCACGCTCAACCTCGGCGAGGTGGTCCTCAGCGGGCCGCTCGACCTCGTCGAGCCCCTGGCGCTGGCAGCGGCGCCGCTCATCCGCGAGCGGGTCATGCCCGTCACGGCGGAGCACTTCGTGGTCCGGGCGACGACGCTCGGCGACGACGGAGTGATCGTCGGCGCGACCGGTCTGGTCCTCGCCGCCGAGCTGGGGGTGTCGTGATCCCCGCAGAGCGCGACCCGCACGGGGTCGGAATCACAGGAAAGTCCCACGCAAGGAAGCAGAGGAACTAGTGGTGCGCATCAAGAAGATTCTGGCCATTGCGGCCGTCACCGCCCTGTGGGGCGTGACCAGCGCTTGCGGCTCCGACGACGATTCGCCGGCCACCAGCGGCGGACCGGAGGAGGCGGACATGGTCGTGTGGCTCAACGGCACCGACACGCCCCAGGAGGCTCGGGACTGGCTCAAGGAGACGTTCGAGAAGGAGCACCCCGGCTCCACGCTCACCATCGAGGAGCAGGAGTGGGACGGCCTCGTCGAGCGGCTGACGACCGCGCTCTCGTCGGAGGACCAGACTCCCGACGTCGTCGAGGTCGGCAACACCCAGGCCCCGACCTTCACGACCGCAGGTGCGTTCAGCGACCTCACCGGCGACCTGGACGAGCTCGGCGGGGACGACCTGCTGCAGGGCTTCGTCGAGGGGGCGACGGGGGACGGCAAGACGTACGCCGTGCCGTACTACGCGGGTTCGACGTACGTCTTCTACCGCAAGGACCTCTTCGACCGGGCGGGGCTCGAGGTGCCGACCACGATGGACGACTTCGTCGCCGCAGCGGTCGCGCTCAAGGAGGACAGCGACCAGGAGGACTTCTCGGGCTACTGGCTCCCGGGCCAGGACTGGCGTGACGGCGCCGCGTTCCTGTGGGACGCCGGCGGTGACTTCGCCGCCCCGGACGGCGAGGGCTGGACCGGGACCCTCTCGTCGCCGGAGTCGATCGCTGGCCTGACGACGTTCCAGACCCTCTACGAGGAGGCCTCGGGCGCGCCGGCCGACGCCAACGAGGCCGACCCGGTCACCCCGTTCTGCGCCGGCAAGATCGGCATGATGTCCCGTCCCGGCTGGGTCTACGGAATGCTCACCGACCCGGAGGCAGGTTGCCCCGACCTCGCCGAGAAGGTCGGCGTCTTCGCGCTGCCGGGATCGGACGGCGGCCCCGCGCCGGTTCTGCTCGGTGGGTCCGACATCGCGGTCAGCGCCCAGACTCCCAACCAGGACCTGGCCCGCGACATCGTCGCGCTCATGCTCAGTGACGAGTACCAGGGCATCCTCGCCGATGCCGGCCTGACCCCGGCCCGGGAGTCGCTGGCGTCGTTGCTCGGCGACGACGAGTTCGCCCAGGCGACGATCGAGGCGGCGTCGAACGCCAAGCTGACGCCGGCCGCAGCGAACTGGGCGACGGTCGAGGGGACGCGCATCCTCGAGGACCTCTTCAGCCAGATCGCGCAGGGCGGGGACGTCGAGGAGCTCGCGTCCGACGCCGACGAGCGGATCACCGAAGAGCTGAACTAGCTGGTCTCGACCGGCTCGCTCGCCGAGCTTGGCGAGGCAGCCTCGCCTCGACAGGCTCGGCGAGCGTCAGCGTGCCCTCGACACCACGACCCGAACGAAAGGAGACTCGCGCAATGGCTCGACGCCAACCGGCCGTACGACGTACGCCGCTGCCCATCGGCCTCGTGCTGCCGGCCGCGGCGCTCCTCGCCCTCGCGCTCGGCTACCCGCTCGGGCGGCAGGTGGTCCTCTCGCTGCAGGAGTTCGGCCTCGCCCAGCAGTTCGGGCGACCCCCGGAGTGGGTGGGGCTGGGCAACTACCGCGAGCTGGTCGGTGACTCGTACCTCTGGACAGTCGTCGGGCGGACCGTGGCGTTCTGCTTCGTCAACGCGGCGTTGACGATGGGCATCGGGGTCGGCATCGCCCTGCTGATGACCCGGATGAGCCGTTGGGTGCGGATCGCCGTCCAGAGCGGGCTGCTGCTCACCTGGGCGACGCCGGTGGTCGCCGCGATGATCGTGTGGCAGTTCCTCTTCGACACCGACTACGGAGTGGTCAACGCGGTGCTCACCGGTCTCGGCTGGGACTACGACGGCCACTCGTGGCTGATCGAGCCGATGTCGTTCTTCACCATCGCGACGATGATCGTGGTCTGGATGAGCGTGCCGTTCGTGGTGTTCACGACCTACGCGGCGCTCACCCAGGTCCCGGACGACGTGGTCGAGGCGGCCGAGATCGACGGTGCGGGGGCGTGGCAGCGGTTCGTGCACGTCGTGCTCCCGACCGTCCGGCCGGTGCTGCTCGTCGTCCTGCTCCTGCAGATCATCTGGGACCTGCGGGTCTTCACCCAGATCTACACGCTCCAGAAGGCCGGCGGCATCACCCGTGACACCAACCTGCTCGGCACCTACATCTACACCCTGGGGATCAAGGGCGGCGACTTCGGCACTGCTGCGGCCGCCGCGATGTTCATGCTCGTGCTCACCGTCATCCTGACGGCGCCGTACGTCCGGGTCATGCTTCGTCAGGAGGAGGACTGATGTCCGCCCGCCGTACACCGACGCCCGCGCGTCTCGTCGCGAACGCCGCCGGCCTGGTGATCCTGGTCGTGAGCATCTTCCCGGTCTACTGGATGATCAGCCGGTCGTTCCTGCCGCGCAACCGGATCAAGAGCGACGAGCAGGCCTGGCTGCCGACCGACGGCACGCTGGCCAACTACGACCGGATCCTCGAGGGGGAGGGCTTCCGGAACGCGTTGGTCACCAGCCTGTCGGTCACCTTGATGACGGTCGGGGTGGCGCTGCTCTTCGCGTTCCTCGCCGCGGTCGCGGTCAGCCGGTTCCGGTTCCGGGGGCGGCGGTCCTTCATCCTGACTCTGCTCGTGATCCAGATGATCCCGGCGGAGGGGCTGTTCATCAGCCAGTACAAGATGCTCGAGGGCGTCAGCCTGCTCAACTCGGTCTTCGGGCTGACATTGGTCTACGTCGCCAGCGTGCTGCCGTTCACCGTCTGGACGCTGCGCGGGTTCGTCGACGGCGTGCCGCGCGAGCTCGAGGAGGCGGCGATGATGGACGGCTGCTCGCGGGTGCAGGCGTTCTTCACGGTCACCCTGCCCCTGCTCGCCCCGGGCCTGGTCGCGACCGGGCTGTTCGGGTTCATCCAGGCGTGGAACGAGTTCACGCTCGCGCTCGTGGTGATGACCGAACCGGCCAAGGAGACGCTGCCGGTCTGGCTGGTCGGCTTCTCCGAGTCGCGGAGCCGCGGCGTCGACTGGGGAGCGATCATGGCCGCGTCCACGCTGATCACCATCCCGGTCATCGTGTTCTTCCTGATCGTGCAGCGGCGGATGGTCTCGGGTCTCACCGCGGGCGCGGTGAAGGGATGAGCCTCGACTCGCTCGCGCTGCGCGTGCTGATGCCGTCGTTCCGTGGACCCGACCTGGCAGCGGGATGGGCGCGGCTCCTCGAGGAGGGGCTGGGCGGGGTCTGCCTGTTCGGCTCCAACCTCACCGGCAGCATCGCCGACGCCCGCGCGCTGACGAACGCCGTACGGCGTGCGCGGGCCGATGCCCTGGTGGCGGTCGACGAGGAAGGTGGCGATGTCACCCGACTGCACGCGCGCACCGGGAGCCCGGTCCTGGGGGCGGCTCAGCTGGGTGCCGTCGACGACCTTGCGCTGACAGCCGCGGCGGGGCGCTCGGTTGCGGCGGACCTGGTCGCCGCCGGTGTCGACCTCGACCTGGGTCCTGTCGCCGACGTCAACAGCAACCCCGACAACCCGGTGATCGGGACCCGCAGCTTCGGATCGGACCCGGGACTCGTGGGCCGCCACGTCGCGGCCTGGGTCGGCGGGCTGCAGTCCGGCGGGGTCGCAGCGTGCGTCAAGCACTTCCCGGGCCACGGCGCGACCGAGCAGGACAGTCACCTCACGCTGCCGGTCCTCGACACACCGGTGCCCGAGATCCGGGCTCGCGACATCCCGCCGTTCGCGGCCGCGATCGATGCCGGCGTCGCTGCGGTGATGACCTCCCACATCTCCGTCCCGGCGATCGATCCGCAGCTGCCGGCGACCTTCAGCCGGCCGATCCTCTCGGTCCTGCGGCAGGATCTGGGGTTCGACGGCGCGATCGTCAGTGACGCGCTCGACATGGCGGGGGCGTCCGCGGGGCGGGGCATTCCCGAGGCATCCGTGCTCGCCCTGGCCGCCGGCGTCGACCTGCTCTGCGTGGGGCCGGACAAGGACGAGTCACTGGTCCGCGAGGTCCAGTCGGTCGTCGTGGACGCGGTCCGGTCCGGACGACTGACGGAGGAGCGACTCGCGGAGGCAGCTGCGCGGGTCGGTCGGATCCGCCGCCCGTCGACGGGCACGCCGTCCGGGGAAGACGTCTGCGCGGTCATGAGCGAGGCTGCTCTGCGGTCGCTGGTGGTCGAAGGTGAGCTGCCGGAGCTGACCGGCGCCCAGGTGCTGAGCATCAGCACCCCTGCCAACATCGCCGTGGGTGAGGTGCCGTGGGGGGCCCGCCCGGATCTCGTCGTACCTCCGGGTGCGGCGTTGCCGGCCGGACCGCTCGTGGTGCAGGTCCGCGATGCACATCGCCACCCGGAGGTCGGCGCGATGCTCGCGGCGCTCCGCGGTCCCGCCCTGGTCGTCGAATGGGGCTGGCCCGGCCCGCGCACGGGCTGGCCGGACAGCGGCCACGCGCGCATCTGCACCCGGGGCAGCTCGCAGCCGGCGGTCGCCGCGGTCGAGGAGATCATGCAGAAGGCGGGTCTGCGACGGTGAGCGCAGCAAAGGCACGGGTCGGCATCGACATCGGTGCCACCAAGATGCACGGCGTGGCGGCGACGTCCGACGGCACGGTGCTCGCCGACGTGCTCGCGACCACGCCGACCGGTGGCGACGCGGTCGTCTCCGCGGCGGCCGAGCTCGTGGCTCAGTTGCGGGCCCGCGTGGGTGACGTGCTCGACGGCGTCGTGGGCGTCGGCGTACCCGGCCTGGTCGACGCTGCCGGCGGCAACGTCAAGCACGCGGTCAACCTCGGCGTCGACGACTGGTTCCCGATCGCCGAGCGGCTCGCCGAACGGACCGGTGCCCGGGTCGTCGTCGACAACGACGTGAACGCCGCCGCGCTCGGTGCGGCGCAGGTGACCGGCCACGACGACCTCGTCTACCTCAGCCTCGGCACCGGCCTCGCGGCCGCGTCCATCCTGGACGGACGGCTGCGGCGGGGGTTCCGGAGCGCGGCCGGCGAGATCGGACACGTCCCGGTCGATCCGCGCGGCCACCCGTGCCAGTGCGGCCAGGTCGGGTGCCTGGAGACGGCGGCATCGGGATCGGCGGTCGCGGAAGCGTGGCCCGTCGCGGGGATCGCTCCGGCGCAGGCGCTGTTCGACGCCGCCGCGGCCGGCGATCCGCGTGCGGTCGCTGTCCGGGACACCTTCGCCGCGCGCGTCGCGGACGCCATCCGGCTGGTCTGCCTCACGGTCGACCCGGAGTACGTCGTGCTCGGTGGCGGTGTCGCCCAGGTCGGCGAGCGGTTGCGCGTGGCAGTCGCCCACGCGCTCGCCGAGCAGGCGGCCACGTCGCCGTTCCTGCGCTCGCTGGACCTGCCGGGCCGGGTGCTGCTGGTCCCGGGCGACGTGCCGGTCGCGGCTCTCGGGGCCGCACTGCTGGCGGGTGTCCCGTCGTGAGCAGCCTCCTCGTACGCGGCGGGCGCGACGCCGGCGGGGCGCCGTACGACGTCGGGATGTCGGGAGGACGGATCGTCTCCGGGCGCGCCGACGGACCGACGTACGACGCCCACGGCCTGACGGTTCTGCCCGGCCTCATCGACCTCCAGGTCAACGGCGTCGCCGGGATCGACCTCACCCTGGAACCCGAGCGGCTCTGGGAGGCGGCGGCGGTGCTGCCGGCGTACGGCGTGACCGCGTTCCTCCCGACCGTGATCAGCTCCGCACCCGAGATCCGCGACCGGGCGCTCGCCGCGTTCGGCGGAGGCCCGCCGACCGGGTGGTCCGGCGCAACGCCGCTGGGCTGGCACTTCGAGGGTCCGATGATCGCCGCAGGACGCAAGGGTGCTCATCCGGAGCGATGGCTCGCGATGCCGTCGGCAGAGCTGGTCGCAGGCTGGTCGCGCGAGGCCGGGGTGGTGATGGTGACGGTCGCCCCGGAGCTGCCCGGGGTCCTCGACGTGATCGCGACCCTGGTCGAGCGCGGGGTGGTGGTCGCGGTCGGACACACGGAGGCGTCCGCCGGCGAGGTCGCGGCCGCGGTGGCGCGAGGTGCCCGGGTGGTCACCCATCTCGGCAACGCGATGCCGCCGTTGCGCGCCCGGGAGCCGGGACCGGTCGGCGCTGCCCTCGCGGATCCACGTCTGGTCTCGGGCGTCATCGCCGACGGCCATCATCTCGATCCGGTGACCCTGGCCGCGCTGTGGCAGGCGCTGGGGCGGGACCGGCTGCTCGCAGTCACCGACTGCACCGCCGCGTTGGGCTTGCCCGATGGCCCGAGGCGACTCGGCGAGCAGCACGTCGTCGCTCGCGGCGGCACGGTCCGGCTCGCCGACGGCACCCTCGCCGGCTCGGCGGCCTCGCTGCCCGAGTGCCTGCGGACGCTGCGCTCGGCCACGGGCTGCACGCTGGCCGAGGCCGTCACGACCTGCACCGCGACCGCGGCCCGCGTGGTCGGAGACGGAGAGCGCGGGCGGCTCTCGCCGGGCGCCCGCGGCGACCTGACGCTGGTCGACCCGGAGCTGAGGGTCGTCGCCACGATCGTGGGCGGGCGGCTCGTGCACGGAGGGACGGACTGATGGAGGTCGTCCCGCTCGACTCCGCCGACGAGGTCGCCGCGCTCGCCGCGGACACGATCGAGGCCGCGGTCCGTGCGCAGCCCGGCACGGTGCTCGGTCTCGCGACCGGGTCGACCCCGCTGGCGACGTACCAGGAGCTGATCCGGCGGCACCGGGCCGGCGGGGGCCCGTCGTACGACGACGTGCGGTGCTTCACGCTCGACGAGTACGTCGGCCTGCCTCCTGGCCACCCCGAGAGCTACCGCGCCACCATCGCCCGCGAGCTCACCGACCCGCTCGGGATCGCGGCCGAGCGCGTGCACGGACCGGACCCGGCGGAGGCGGACCTCCCGTCCGCAGGCGAGCGCTACGAGGCCGAGCTGCGCGCGGCCGGGGGAGTCGACCTCCAGCTCCTCGGCATAGGCTCCGACGGTCATCTCGCCTTCAACGAGCCCGGCTCGTCGCTGGGGTCACTGACCCGGATCAAGACGCTCACGGACCGGACCAGGCGGGACAACGCGCGGTTCTTCGGGTCGGTCGACGACGTGCCGCGGCACGTGCTGACGCAGGGCCTCGGCACCATCCTCCGGGCCCGCCACCTGCTGCTCCTCGCGACCGGCGCCGGCAAGGCCGAAGCGCTGGCAGCGGCCGTCGAAGGACCCGTGTCCGCCTCCTGCCCGGCCTCGGTCCTGCAGCTGCACCCGCACGTGTCCGTGCTGGTCGACCCGCCGGCCGCGTCCGGGCTGGGCCGGCTCCGGCACTACCGCGAGGTCTACGACGCCAAGCCCACCTGGCAGGGCATCTGACGAGGCGCGGTCAACCGATCGCGTCCAGCGCGCGCTGAGCCAGGGTGACCACGGGGGCCTTCGTCGGCGCGGTGATCTGGAAGACGTTGACCAGGATCAGGAACCGCCCGCGCCGCATCCAGATGTCGATGCCGCGGTAGTCCGGCACCTCCTCCCGGTCCGGCCGGTTCCGCAGGCGGGTCCGCCACGCGAGCGGCGGCTCCGAACCGAGGTCGGGCACCGTGATGGCGTGGCGCCGGCGGACCAGCTGACCCGCGGCAGAGCGTCCGTAGCACCGGGCGACGTTGTCCCGGACCCTGTCGAGCACCCGGTGGGCGCGGGCCCGGCTGTTGAAGCGGTAGACCTCCACCGTCGGCTCGGGATCGCCGTCGTCGAGGGGCGACGGGTTGGCGTCGGTGCCCCAGTAGAGCCCGCGGCCGCCGTACGGCGCCGTCGGCCCCGCCCGGTTGCCCAGACAGTCGCGGGTGATCAGGATGAGCTCCGGGTCGTCCACGAACTGGCGCCAGCCGCCCGCGTAGAAGGGGTAGATGGCCGCGACCTCGTCGATCGTGGGGAAGTCGGTGTCGACGACCGGCCTCGCGGCAGCCGACGCCGGGCTGAGCATCGACAGGAAGGCCCCGAGGACGGCAACGGCCGTCCCGACGGCCCTGGTGGTTCGTCGCCTGTGCATGTCCGCCTCCGCTGGTCGCCGGATTGGTGCCCCCTGCAACCTAGGACGCGCGAGCGCGGCTCAGGTTGCTTCGGAGTCCGGGTCGAGGTCGACCACGACCGGGGCGTGGTCGGAGGCGCCCTGCCCGGCGCGTTCCTCGCGGTCGATGAACGCCCCGGTCACCCGCGCGGCGAAGCCCGGGGAGCCGAGCACGAAGTCGATCTTCAGCCCGCGGTCGCGCTCGAACCGCTGGCGGTAGTAGTCCCAGTAGGTGTAGCCGGGCGCGTGGGCGCGGGTCACCTCCGCCCAGCCGTCGTCGAGGAACGCCTGGAAGGCGGCGCGCTCGGCGGGGGTCACGTGCGTGGAGTTCTTGAACTGCGCGACGTCGAAGACGTCGTCGTCGGTCGGGCAGATGTTCCAGTCGCCGACGAGCGCGGTCGGCACGTCCTGCCAGGGCCGCGCCGCCTCCCGGAGCCGGGCCAGCCAGTCGAGCTTGTAGAGGTAGTGGGGGTCGTCTGGCTTGCGGCCGTTGGGGATGTAGAGGCTCCAGACCCGCACACCGCCGCAGGTCGCCCCGATGGCGCGCGCCTCTGGCGCGATCGGGTCGCCCCAGCCGGGCATGTCGGGGAAGCCGACCTCGACGTCGTCGAGGCCGACGCGGCTGATGAGGGCGACGCCGTTCCACTGGTTCACGCCGGCGGCGGCGACGTCGTACCCCCTGGCCTGGAGGCCCATCAGCGGCAGCTGGTCCTCGCGCGCCTTGGTCTCCTGGAGAGCAAGTACGTCGATCTCGTGCCGGTCGAGCAGCGCCTCGACCCGGTCGATCCGCGAGCGCAGCGAGTTGACGTTCCAGGTGGCGATCCGCACCCGGTGAGGGTAGCGGCGGTGCAGAACCCTGCAGCTTTCGACCCTGCCAGTTTGTGAGGCGGAGGACCTCTTGTCGATTCCGACTCTCGACGGCTTCGATGAGCCCGGAAGGGTCTGTCGACGAAGGGTTTTCAATGAAGTTCTCGAGGTTCAGCAAGATTTCCGTCGGGGTGGGGGCCGCGTGCCTGGTTGCGGGGTTCGCGGGCACCGCGGCGACCGCCACCGACGCGGGCGCGCCGACGTACAAGCAGTTCAAGGCCGACACGTACGTCGACTTCGACAGTCAGTACGTCGTGAACGGCGACGAGGTCATCAGCAACGACGGTGACCTCAAGAAGTTCTACAGCCAGATGGTGGGCAACAAGAAGACCGGCAAGACCCTCGAGGGTGGCCTCATCGTCAACACGGTCAACGGCAACGACGACAAGTGGTCGGCGGCGACGGCGGCCAACATGACCTACTGCGTGAGCACCCGGTTCGGCACCCGGCACGCTGACGTCGTGGCGGCGATGTCCGGCGGCGCGGGTCTCTGGGAGGCCGCGACGACGAAGGTCAACTTCGTCTACGTGCCGTCACAGGACAGCAAGTGCAACACCCGCAACAACAACGTGCTGTTCTCGGTCGAGCCGGTGAGCACGACGCAGTACATCGCCCGGGCGTTCTTCCCGAGCACGTCGAAGCGCTCGCGGAACGTCCTCATCGACGACTCGATCTGGACCTCGGGCAACTGGGAGCCGATCGACATCATCGCCCACGAGCTCGGCCACACCCTCGGCTTCCGGCACGAGCACACCCGGCCCGAGTCCGGCACCTGCTTCGAGGACAACAACTGGCGGCCGCTGACGCCGTACGACAACAAGTCGATCATGCACTACCCGCAGTGCAACGGCGGTTCGGACGACCTGGAGTTCCAGGCCTCCGACGCCGCTGGCGTGCGCGCCCTCTACGGGTCCTGACCGACCTCCCCCCAAAGCGGCACGCCGCCTTCCTTCTCCTGTGGTGACTCGACGGGGACCAGTGGGAAAGGACGGGCGGCGTGCCGCGCTCCCTTTGGGTGTGAGCGCAGGCTGAGGAGGGTCAGCTGCCGATCCGGTAGCTGCGGACGCCCTCGGGCTCGCCACGCTCGGCGGCGGACCGCTCGACGCAGAACTCGTTGCCCTCCGGGTCGGCCAGCGTCACCCAGCCGGTGCCGTCGTCCTTGCGATGATCGCCGATCAAGGTGGCGCCGAGCGCGAGCGCCTGGGCCACCGCCTCGTCCCGGGTGCGGTCGCTCGGCTGGAGGTCCAGGTGGAGGCGGTTCTTCGCCGTCTTGCCCTCCGGCACGGGGATGAAGAGCATCGTCGGCCCGGTCGCCGGGAAGTGCGGCGCTACCAGCACCTCAGGGTCGTCGTCGTAGAAGACGATCCATCCCGTCATCGCCGCCCAGAACTCGGCCAGCTCGCGGGCGTCGGCACAGTCGAACGTCATGTTGTTCACGGTCATCGCCATGGGCCCACTCTGCCCGCGGCCGACGACGGAGTGCGAGCGGTTTGCCGAGCCTGGTCGGATCGCGACCGTGAGGATGGGTACCGGTCGCGCATGGCTCCCGGAATCATCCTCTTCATCGTCGGTGCGATCTTCACGTTCGCGCTCAAGGCCGACTCGTCGTGGCTCAACATGAGGGTCGTGGGTCTGATCCTGATGCTCGGTGGCGCCGCGTTCATCGCTCGCGCTCGGCTGAAGCGGCGTGACGCCGTCGCAGAGGAGAGCGAGCTGCATGATTCACAGGGGAGCCGCACTCCCTCGTAGAGTGACCGCCCGTGGCTCTCACCATCGGCATCGTCGGTCTCCCCAACGCAGGCAAGTCGACGCTTTTCAACGCGCTGACCAAGAACGACGTACTGGCGGCGAACTACCCGTTCGCCACGATCGAGCCCAACGTCGGGGTCGTCGGCGTCCCGGACGACCGGCTCCCGAGGCTCGCGGAGATCTACGGCTCGCAGAAGCTGCTGCCGGCCACGGTCGAGTTCGTCGACATCGCCGGCATCGTGCGGGGCGCGTCGCAGGGCGAGGGTCTGGGCAACAAGTTCCTCGCGCACATCCGCGAGGCTGCGGCGATCTGCCAGGTCACACGCGTCTTCCGCGACGAGGACGTCACCCACGTCGACGGCAAGGTCGACCCGGGCAGCGACATCTCGACCATCCAGACCGAGCTGATCCTCGCCGACCTCGAGACGGTCGACAAGGCGATCCTGCGGCTGGAGAAGGAGTCGCGGAAGGTCAAGGACCTGGTGGCCAACCTCGAGGCGGCGAAGCAGGCGAAGGAGGCGCTCGAGGCCGGTACGCCGATCGTGGCGACCAACATCGACCGCGCCCTGATCCGCGAGCTGTCCTTGCTCACCGCCAAGCCCTACATCTACGTCTTCAACTGCGACACCGACGAGCTCGCCGACGAGGAGCTCAAGGACCGGATGCGCGCGCTCGTCGCCCCCGCCGAGGCGATCTTCCTCGACGCCAAGCTCGAGTCCGAGCTGGTCGAGCTCGACGACGAGGAGGCACGGGAGCTGCTGGCCGAGGTCGGCATCAACGAGCCCGGCCTCGACGTACTGGCCCGGGTCGGCTTCGCCACCCTCGGCCTGCAGACCTACCTCACCGCCGGGCCCAAGGAGGTCCGCGCGTGGGAGATCAAGAAGGGCGCCACC
Organism: Nocardioides immobilis; assembly: GCF_003515065.1. Classification (GTDB taxonomy): domain Bacteria; phylum Actinomycetota; class Actinomycetes; order Propionibacteriales; family Nocardioidaceae; genus Nocardioides; species Nocardioides immobilis. The sequence continues at coordinate 59,357 of NZ_QXGH01000014.1, read as the reverse complement.
GCGCCTGAGGCGGCCGGTGTCATCCACACCGACTTCCAGAAGGGCTTCATCAAGGCCGAGATCATCTCGTACGACGACCTCATCGCCATGGGGTCGGTCCTCAAGGCCCGTGAGGCCGGCAAGGTCCGGATGGAGGGCAAGGACTACGTCATGCAGGACGGCGACGTGGTCGAGTTCCGCTTCAACGTGTGAATCGACGCGTTTGCGCAGGTCAGAGGGGGTGTAGGTGCCCCAAGTCCGCAAATAGTCCGCAAGAATTTCAGGGACGCCGCTCGCCGACCCGTTAGCGCTGGTTGCCGCCCATGCCAAAACCGTACTGTTATTGGTACGCTTTTGGCAGGAGGCAGAGCCGTGGGCTACCGAAGCGAACTACGCGAATTGGCGTTCGACTCGCATGGCATCGTCACGCTGCGCGATGCGGAGTCCAGTGGCGTGCCCGCCGTCGAAGTCCGCAAGCTCGCCTCCCGCGGCGCGCTCACCAGGCTCGGACATGGGGTCTACCGGATGGAGGAGGCTCCGGCCGATGCCCTCACGGAGTTCGCGGCCGCGGTGGCACTGGTCGGCGGCGACGCGGTACTGGCCGACGAGTCCGTGCTGGCGGCCCACGACCTCGCACAGGTGAACCTACGACGCATCCAGGTCGCGACGGGCGGCAGGGTGCGCAGACAATTGCCGCCCACCATCGAGGTGATCGCTCGTACGGTCCCGGCCGACCAGCGCACCGACATCGACGGGTTGCCCGCGATGACCTTGGCCGCCGCGATCCGCGCCAGCCGGGACAGAGTGAGGACCTCGAGGCTCATCGACGCCGCACGGCAAGCTGACGTACGTGGCCTGATCGACCATCGCGAAGCGGAAGCGATCATCTCGGAACTGGAGCAGGAATGACCGAACCACCGAAGCGGGTCGCTGACCTCTTCCGCGCCATCACGGCGTTGAGCAAGGAAGTCGATACGACCGAGCGGCGTCTGGTTGCACTGGTCGGCAACGTTGCGTTGTCGCAGATGCTGCCCGACTCGGCGATCAAGGGAGGAACTGGACTAAAGCTCCGCTTCGGGGAGAGCCTGACCCGGGACACCCCCGACCTCGATACGGCGTTCCGTGGTGATCTTGACGAGTTCCACGACCGGCTTTCCGAGACGCTAGCAATTGGGCTGGGGCGGGTTCACCGGCACCGTGACAATGGGCGCGAAGCGAAGCCCGCAGACCGTGCCCGAGGCGTACGTCATGCAGCCCTTCCGGGTGACGATGAAGTATCACGACCGCACCTTCAAAGGCGTCGACCTCGAAGTGGGCTACGACGAGCTCGAGGCCACCACACGGGAAGAGCCCGAGTTCGAGATGTCCGACGAGGTGCTCCGCCTGTTCGGTGCACTTGGCCTCCCGGCGCCGGCGCCGGTGCGCGTCCAACCGCTGCATCACCAGATCGCCCAGAAGATCCATGCCTGCACTGCGCCTCGCAGCGACCGAGCGCACGACCTGGTGGACCTCCAGTTGATAGCGCCGATGACGGCGTCGAACCTTGTCGCGGCGACGACCAGACGACTGTTCACATTCCGCGCGGAGCACGAGTGGCCGCCGATGCTCTCCCCAGGTGTCGACTGGGGGCCTCTGTACTCCGAAGCCGCGGACGGCCTTGACGTGCTCCCGAGCGTCGTTGACGCGGTGGCCTGGTTGAACGACTACGTCGCGCGGCTGGATGCCCTCTCGGGATAGCGGGAACGAAGGACGCTCGCTGAGTCTGCGTCGGACTGAGCGGCGTCATCAGGTCGTCCGAGGGACGCGGCGATGATCGACTCGGCGGCCTTGCGCGTTCGGTCCTCCGCCGTCGGCCAGAGGTGGGCATAGGTGTTGAGCGTCGTCGTTGCCTTCGAGTGACCCAGTGAGCGCTGGACGGTCACCACGTCGCATCCAGCGGCGATCAGGCCCGAGGCATAGAAGTGGCGCAGGTCATGGAGCTTGATGCCGGAAAGACTCGCGTCGCGCAGGGTCTTACGCCACCAGTAGCCGACCGTGTTCTGGTGGGGCGGATCGTCGCCCTCACCGACGAACAACCACTGCTGTGATCCGTTGCCGCCCAAGGCGGCGACGTGCTGGGCGAGCAGGTCGACGAGGCTGTCGGCCAGATAGATGACGCGCTCCGAGCCGTACTTGGGGGAGCGGATGTCGACGGAGCCGCCGTTCACGCGCTGCACCTGACGGTGCACCGTCAGTGACTTGCGGAGGAAGTTGATGTCGCCGACTTGGACGGCGGCCGCCTCACCAAGGCGTAGACCGGCGAACGCGCAGAGGGCGACGAACGTTCGGAACCGGTCATCGGCCACGTCCAGCAGTTGTCCGACCTCTTCGGGTGCTGGGATCGACATCGCGGCCTCAGCGCGACGGCCGCGGGGGAGGCGTACTCCCTCGGTCGGGTCGGAGCCGATGATCCTGTCCTTCAGCGCCGCGCGGAACACCGAGCGGACGTTCACGTAACGGGTCTTGATCGTCCCGGGGGCCAGCCCGGCGGCGTCCATGCTCTTGATCCAGGCCTCGACATCGGAGCGACGGACAAGCTTCATCGGCTTGCTCCCGAATGGCACGGAGCGTGCTGCGAGCGACATCGCTAGCACCGTGCCGGGAGCCCAAACCTGGCGCGCGGACCACTCGCCGAAGAACGCGGCGAACGTGACTTTGCCGGCCTTGGGATCGGCGTAGGTGCCCGCCACCACCGAGGCGGTGACGTTGTCGAGCCAGCGTTGTGCGTCGATCTTGCGGTCGAAGTGGCGAGCGCGTTCGTTGCCTGCCTCGTCGCGGTAGCGTGCGCGCCACTTCCCGTCGGCGCGCTTAGCAATGTTCCCGGCCATGGCCGCTCCTCTCCTGGGTCACCATCGTGACCCGCCGGTCCGACATTGTCGTCTCACCTGCGGTCTGTCCGCGAAGAGTCGGGGTTGGGTCGGCGTCCCTGCTCGGCGCGCCACAGGATGAGGTCGGTGCGCCAGTAGCGGACGTGGCGACCGACCTTGAAGCTGAACGGGCCCGTCGCCGCAGTAGCGCCAGTAGCGCAGGGTGGCGACGGGGACGCGGAGGAACCCGGCGGCTTCCTCGATGCTGAGGATCTCGTCGTCTGCGTGATTGTCGTCGTGGTGGGGCGCGGTGCTCATGTTGCTTCTCCTCATCGGTGGTGGGTGATCTACAAAGCGCGGGGGGCGGGTGCCGGATCGACTGCGCTTGTTCTCCTAGGTGTGCAGCACCTCCCGGAGCGATCACGCGCGGGTGTCTCGACCAGGAAAAGCAACAGGTGGTGGTGCGGATCGGACGCCGTTAGCCGGTGCTTGTTGGAGTGACTGGTTCAGCGGCCAATTCCTCTCCCGTGGTCAGGAGTGCTCCGGCTGGGAGGGGGTGGCTCGATACGCCGCGTCTGCTCCTGGCGGCGCTCCCACGCTTCCCGGGTGGCGGTTTGCTGCCGTACGAGGCGGTCGGCGGCCCATCGGTCGTGTTCGACGTCGAATCCTCCGTCCGGAAGCGTCCGGAGGCACGGTTCACTCGCGAGGGCACCGACGCGCGTGGTGGCGGTGTGCAGGTCGCCTTCGACTGCTGCCAGTTCGTCTGCGACAGCTGCGAGCCGACTGGCGGCGTCGCGGGTATGTGCTGCCTTGCCGTACGGGCGCAGCTCGGCGTACATCGCCTCGTCGAGCTTCGTGCGTGCTCGTTCGGCGCGGTTGTACGCCGCGTAGGCGTCGTGCTCGGCGTCGCGGATGTGGTCGGCGTCGGGGTGGGCGGCGGCGACCTGGCGGGCGACGTAGGCGTTGATCGGGTCCTGGACGCGGTGCCCGTGCAGCCACATCACCTGGTCTGCGAGCTCCCCGGGGCTACTGGGCAGGTCGGGTACGGCGGGGTGCCAGCGTTGGGCGAAGGCGGTCAGCTCGGTCGTGGCGTCGCGGACCTGGCGCCGGTTCTGGCCGAGTCGTCCGGCGCCGGCGCGGACAACGTCGGCGGAAAGGCGGGCCTCAGAGAGGTCTTGGCGCCACGCGTCCCAGACCCGGGTCTGGAGGTCGGCTGTCTCGGACTTGAGTGCGGTGTCGAGGTCGGCGACCTGCTGGCGGGCCTGCAGCCAGCGACGTCTGGCGTGGATCTCTTCTCCGCTCAGGCGGTCGCGGTCGGGTGTGTAGCGGGCTTGGATCGCGGCGACCTGTTCGAGGGCGTCGCGTTCGCCGACCAGTCGCTGGTGCTGTTCGTGGAGGTCGGCCTGCCGGGTCCAGGCGTTCCACAGGTCGCCGAGCACCTGGTCGAGGGGGCGGGTGGGTTGCTGGGTGCCGTAGCGCTCGATGTCCTCAGCAGCTTGTGCGGCAGCAATCGTGGGGCCGAGGTCGGCCCGGTTGCGGGCGAACGCCTGCTCCCATTGGCGCCGTGCGTCGGCCTGGTCTTCGGCGACGAGGTGGGCGATGTTGTCGTGCCGGCCGCGGGTCATCGCGACGTAGGCGGAAGCAGCGGAGGTGTGCTCGCCCAACGCGAGGTGTCCGGTGCGGGTGGTTTCGCCTTGGGCGCCGTAGACGGTGGTGGCGTAGGAGAGCTCGGTGTGCTTGCGGGCGTAGGTCGCGGGAAGGGTGCGCAGGTCGGTGGCCTTTCGGCCGCGTAGGGCGAGGCTGCCGTCGTGGCCGATGGCGGTGATGGTCCAGGTGTCGCGGTTCGTGACGCCGAGGTCGCGGTCGTTGCGGCGGGTAGCGACCCGGTCCCCGACCCCGAGCCGTTCCCCGGCGTCGGTGGCGACCGCGTGGGTGTCCTCGACTCGGCCGGCGGCGACGAGCCGGTCGCGGATCGCGCCATTGAGTGCGGTGGTCTGTTCGCGGGTGTCGGCCAGCATCAACATCTGGCGCGCGCGCCGATCTCGGCTCACGATGCTGTCGGCGGCAAGCTGGGCCAGCGCCTGGGTGCGTTCGGTCTCGCTGGGGTAGATCCGGACCTGGCCGCGGCGCCACAACGCTGCCCACACCTGCCGGGTCGGCTCACCATCTCGCTCACCAACCGGCTCACCGTCTGCTTGGCATGGGGCTGGCGGTGGGAGGGTGTAGGTGGAGGACCCGGTGCGCAGGGCGAGGCTGATCGCGGCGTACTCGGGGTCGGCGAACCGGTGAGTGATGTCGAGGTCGACGTGCGCTTGGTGTGGGACCCAACGTGCGGCGAGGTCGAGGACGCCACCGCGGCCGACGGCGGGGAGTTGATGCCGGTCACCCACGAGGGCGAGGCGGGCGCCTATCTCGTCGGCGACCGTGAGGAGCGCGCGGGCGGTGTCCTGGTCGAGCATCCCGGCCTCGTCGACCAGCAGCAGGTCACCTTGACCCAGTACTGCCTCGGACGCTGGCTCAGCGGGGACGCGGGTCCACCGGCCGTCGGTGTCCCACCGGTAGCCGTGTTGGTGGACCAGCCAGGCGACCGAGCCCGCGGTGCCGACCTCGCGGGCTGCGACCTGGGCTGCTTTCCGGGTCGGGGTGACCACGAGCATCCGACGGCCCTGCTCACCGAGCAGGGTCTGGGTGGCGGCGAGGGTGGTGGTCTTCCCCGCCCCGGCCGCGCCCTCGATGACCACCAGCTCCGCGTCCCCGGCTAGAACCCCGACTGCGGTGCGTTGGGGCTCATCCAGCCCTGTCCCGGTGGCGGGGGACAGCACCGCCGGGGTTGAGGGGATGCTGGCGCGGTCGGCGAGCCGGGCCACGATGTCGGCCTCGACATCCAGCACGTGGCGTGAGGACAGCGACCGGATGTGCTCGGGCACACCCGGGTGGCGCAGCAGCGGCACGCACGCCTCGATGGCGCGGGCGGTGATGTCCTCGGCCAGCTCGATCCGCACACTTGGGTCGAGGACCAGCCCGGCTGCGGCGATCGCCTTCTCGGCCTGGCCGCGGATGTCGGCGGCGTTCCACGCCGACCGTCGGGCACCGAGACGGACGAGGATGGTCTCGGCGGCGGCGTCGCGGTCGAACTCACCGACCTGCGGGGCGCCGACGATGATCGGCAGCCCGAACTGCGGCGTGGGGTCCTGGTAGCCGAGGTCGGCCAACTGCTGGTTCCACGCCGCGACCAACTCGGCGCCGTCCTTGGGTGCGATCTTGTCGGGGCGGGCGTCCTTCCATGCCCGTCGGTCCCAGGATCGCCGGACCGTTGGGCCGGGCTCCTGGCCGGGGTTCGCGGAGCGCCATTCGGCCTCGTAACGGTCGATGTTCCGGCCGATCTGCGCGGCCCGCTCGCTGAACGCCCCGACGTAGGGCGCCAGCTCGACGATCTCGCAGGTGGCCGGATCGAGAGTGAACCCGGCACCGGCCAGAGCGGCCCGGAAGTCGGGGTCACACATGACCGCCGCGTGGCCGATGCCGTTGAGGGCCTCGATGTAGTCGCGGAACCCGACCGTGTGCAGGCCCCGCCACTGCCCGACGGCGAACACCCTCGCGTTCACTTGGAGGTGCAGATGCCGGTGCGGGTCCCCGGCACGCGAGGTGTAGTGCCGCACCGTGACCGCCTCGAGTTCCTCGATCGGGACCTGGACCTGCCGGTCGCGTTGCCCGGCCCGGGTGGTGGCGTGCTCGGCGACCCAGCCGATGATCTGCTCGGCGGCCCGGTCCTGCGCGGCGTCGTAGGCCGCCGAGACCTCCGGGTTCAGTGCCGCGGCCAGGGACCAGGTCTTCGGGCCGTTGACCGCGATCTCCACGAACCGCACCGGATTGCCGTTCTCGCGGCGCCGATCCCGCGCCTGACCGGACACCGGGTCGAAGCCGGCGACCCACTGCTCATACCCTTCGCCGTCCAGCACCCCAAGATCGATCACACCTTCGCCGTCGGGGGTGGCGCCGAAACGGCGGGCGATTCCGGTGCCCTCGGTGAGGTAGTAGTCATCGACCCGGGACCGGTCGGCCTCGACGTAAGCGCGCGCTGCAGCGGGTGATCGGTTGTAGATCTTGACGCCACCATGCATGACCAATCACGTCCAACAAGTCGCCCGAAAATGACTCGTGGGCCACCCGAGTCGGGCGGCCCATCTACGAACCTTCGTAGCATGCGTGCCGACGATTTGAAGGGTCAGGAAAGCGTGTCGAGTGACGGCGCAGGCAGAAAGTTAAACGACACGTGATATTCGTCAACGTTCAATTATGGAGGAGAATTCGGGGCTTAGCGGGCGGTGTGTGGGCTCTTGATTCTCGAGCGGCGTAATGCCGTGGAGTTCTCGACGGAGGTGTCCCGCCTGAGCCCGGCGCGGGAGTTCTGCGACATCGATCAGCGAGAGGAGCATGGCAAGAGATCGAGAGGTGTCGCAATCGGCTCGATCTGTCACGGGTCGCGCAGCGAACCCAGCAGACTCGGCGTGGCAGCACGAGCAGTCGACTACGCTGCCAGGATTCTCCTCAGTCGCGCGGCTAGGGAGCAGCGCCTCGTCACTGAATCGAAGCGTTGAACGTCTGGGACGTGCGTGACGTGGCGGGCGGTGCGCTCGAGGTCGGAGCCGAGCGCTGCGGCGCGGTCGTTGTGAAACCAGGTAAGACCGGCCACAGCGCGACCATGATGTGCTCGTTGCGTTGAGCCTTGGCCAGCATCAGGCCCATCTGGGGACATGTCGGGCTTTCGAGAAGTCGATCGAGCGCCATGCGCACCCCGGGCATCTCAGCATGGGTGAGCCGCCACGCCGACACGACGGCTTGATCGCGGTCGTGCCCCCGCGACTGTTCAAAGTCGATTCGGCCACTCAGGCGGGTGTACCAGCGCATCTGCAGAGCCCCTACGAGGTCAACGTCGTCCTCGAAGACCTCCCAGAGCTCGGCAACCTGAGAAGGAATCACGCCGTCGCGACGACGGTCCATCTCTTCGATCACGAGTTTGAGTGCGCGGTACCGCTGGCGGTAAAGGGGGTCTGGCATCGTTCTCCATGGCGCCCGGGGTTGGGGAGCACTAACGGTAGCCCCGCACCCGGTGGCCCGTGAGTCCGACAAGCCAGTGAAATCAAGCATTTACGGCCGGCCATTGCCGGTTGCGCGAACGTCACACAACAGGTGGTGATCTGACGTTCCAGGCGTGCGCTACCTCACGAGCATCCCGGACGAGCCGTATCGCTCAGACGGATCGATCCGGTCTTGCGACAGAGCTCTCCAATGCTCCGCGGCATCGAGTAGGTGCCGGGCATTCGTAGGCGAGCACATGAGGTACCCATCCCCTACTGGGACTCGAAGTCTGCCCGAGAGCTTCGCGAGAACTTGGGTTACGCCGTGAAGTGAAGCCCGGCATCGCTGTCGGTCAGCTCGACGTTCGCCGGGATGTCTGCCAATTTCTCCTGTTCCCTCAGGTGCGCGGCGAGCGTTCGACCCCGGGGCGAGAGCGCGGCGACCACGCGCCGCTTGTCGGCAGGGTCCACGTGGCGCACGACGACGCCGTGCTCGACGAGCTTGTCCATGTGGCGCGTGAGGGTTGCGGCGGGGACGACCGCGGCGATCGCCACGGAACGCATGCTGATGCCGGGGTTATCGTCGACCACGGCGATGATGCGCCAGTGCTCCATCGACAACCCGTTGTCGTCGAGCAACGGGTGGAGTCGCGCACGGATCGCGGCCTCGGCCCGGCGCAGGCGCACGGCGAGACTGGATGACAGATCGACGTTAGCGTCCTCGGTCACAGCCGTCCTCCGGTGGCACGCACCAGCCGGACCGACCGGTGATGGGTCACATTCTGGTCAGCAGCGCAACGAGCCGCCGCGTCGGTCCCTATCCTAGGCGGACGCCCGGGATCTCCGGGTGAAGCGCACCTTGCACCGTCGCCAGGCGCACCCGCCCTCCACCGCCCGGAGGTCCGTTGCCCGGCCCCCAGCTCTCGATCGCGTTCGTGGTCCCGCTGCAGGGCCCGACCGGCATCTACGGTCCGTCGTGCCTCGCGTGCGGCGAGCTGGCGGTCGAGCAGCTGAACACGGCGACGGGGATCGCGGGGCGTGAGGTCGAGCTGGTCGTCGTCGACGGGGGTCGGGACCCGGTGGTCGTGGCGGCGGAGGTCGGCCGCCTGGTCGATGCGGGCCGGGTCGAGGCCGTGGCCGGTTGGCACACCTCGGCGGTCCGGCAGGCCATCACCCGGCGCGTGGGCGGACGGGTGGTCTACGCGTTCGCCGCGATGCACGAGGGCGGCGACGCCACCCCGGGTGTGTTCATGATCGGTGAGCGCCCGATCAACCAGCTGTTGCCGGCTGCGCACTGGATGCGCGAGGAGCTCTCGATCGGCCGCTGGGCGATCGTCGGCAACGACTACGTCTTCCCGCGGGTGACCGGTGCGACCGCGCGTCTCGCCCTCGAGGACACCCGGTCGTCGATCGTCAGCGAGACCTACGTGCCGTTGGGGACGACCGACTTCCGCCAGGTGATCTCGGACCTGTCCCGGGAGCCGGTGGACGGCGTGATCATGCTGCTGATGGGTCAGGACGCGGTGCACTTCAACCGGGAGTTCGGACGGTCCGGTCTCAGCGCGGCCATGCCGAGGCTCAGCCCGGCGGTGGAGGAGAACACGCTGCTCGCAGGCGGGGCGGCTGCCAACGACGGCCTGTATGCGGCAGCGGCGTTCTTCGACGCCCTCGGGACCGCGGAGAGCGCCGAGCTGGCCCGGGCCTACTACGCCCGCTGGGGACGGTGGGCACCGACGCTCAACGCTGTCGGGGAGTCGTGCTACGAGGCGCTGTTCTTCCTGGCCAGGCTGGGCGAGGTGTGCGGCTCGATCGACGTGCGTGCGGTGCGGCGGATGCGCGATGGGCACTTCTACTCCAGTCCGCGTGGGCTCATGCGCCTCGACGGCAACCTGCTCGACCAGGACGTCTACGTCGCTGCTGCGGACGGCCTGGCGTTCCGGGTGGAGCAGCAGATCGCACGCGCGCACTGAGACTCAGCCGATCGCCCGCACGGCTGCTGCCCATGCATCCGGAAGCCGTGCTTCGTGGGCGTGTGCACCGAGTCGCCGCCAGAGGTGGCCACCTGCCTCCAGGTCCAGCCGGTCCGAGGCGGCCTCCGGGTCCGTGAGTGCCGAGCGACCCAGCAGGAGGACCGAGCACAGCACCCGGTGGCCGCCGAGGAGGCCCGGTGCGGTCGTCGCGTCGAGCGGAAGGTCCTCGACCAGGACGGGCACGCCGTCGAGCACCGCACTGGAGTGCTGGCTCATCCGGCCCGGCCCCTCGCCGTACCGACCGAGGACGAGGGTCTCCCGGATCGCCACTGCGGCGCCCGCGGCGAGCACGAGGTCGAAGCGGCGGGCGACGTCGGCCCCAGCAGCGACGACGAACGGCTCGCCCGCCCAGGTTAGTACGGCGTCGCGGCCCAGCCGGATGCGGACGTCCCACCGCGCCCGGCGACCGCGCATGTCGAAGGCCACGGTGCCGCCCGGCTCGACCAGGTCCAACCGGACGCCGGCGTCGACCGTGACGTCGATCTCGATCGCGTCGTCGGCGAGCAGGAGCGCCCCTTCCGGCACCAGGCTGATCCGGGCCGCCTCCGAGTCGTGGTGGAGGACCATCGGACGCAGCAGTGCTGCGGTCGGGTCCGACCCGGTCATGGCCGTCCGCACCCGGCAGCGACCGCCGTCCGAATCGGCGGTCACCCTGATGCGTGTCCGGCCGACTCGCTCAGTGCTGGTGAGCATGGACGTGGCGCGCCATCGGGCCGGGGTCGCGAGGCACGAGGGTGCCCGCACGGTGGGAGTCGAGCACGGACCTGACCCACGCGAGCAGCGCATCGATGCTGGCTCTGTCGGAGCGGGACAGGCCGATAACCGGCCGGTCGGCGCGCACCGCAGTGGCGTCGGTGACCATCTGGGCGACGTCGACGCCGACGTACGGCGCCAGGTCGGTCTTGTTGACGATGAGGAGGTCGGCGCGCTCGATCCCCGGTCCACCCTTGCGAGCCACGTCGCCGCCACCGGCGACGTCGAGCACGAAGACCTGGGCGTCGACGAGTGCGGGGGAGAAGGTGGCCGTAAGGTTGTCGCCCCCCGACTCCACCATCACCAGGTCGAGGTCGTCGTACTGCTCCTCGAGCTCCTCGATGGCGAGCAGGTTGGCGGTGATGTCGTCGCGGATCGCGGTGTGCGGGCACGCGCCGGTCTCGACCGCTCGAATCCGGTCCGGAGCCAGCACCCCGGCCGAGCGCAGGTAACGGGCGTCCTCGTCGGTGTAGATGTCGTTCGTCACGACGGCGAGTCCGAGCGAGGAGGCGAGCTCGCGGCACAACAGAGCGATCAGCGAGCTCTTCCCGGTGCCCACCGGACCACAGACACCGAGCCGGAGGGCGCGGTCAGGGTGGGCGTGCGGGGCGTGCTCGTGACGGTCGGGGTGGTCAGGCACGGAACAACCTCCTGCTGGTCACGGCATGGGCCTCGGCCCACGCCTCGATCTGTGGGCACCCGACAGCCGGGATCTGGTCCGGCGTCTTCAGGTCAGCGACCTCGGCCGCGAGCGCGGCGATCTCGGGCAGCGCGCCGGCTACCCAACCGGTCGCGACCGCCGGGTCGAGGGGGGCCAGCTTCAGCACGGCCGCGCACACGGTCTGCACGTCGTCGTACCCCACCAACCGCGCGAGCGAACCAGAGCCCAGGCCGAGGTAGCCCGACACAGCTCCCAGCACCGCCGCCCTCGACGGCGTGCGGAGCTCGCCGACCGGCGCCAGCGCGTCCGGCCAGAGCCGCTCGGCGAGCCGCCGCAGCGCTCGGCCCTGGCCGCGGGAGGACTGGCGTAGGGCGCCACTCGGAGTGCGGGCGGCCCAGGCGACGTCGACGTCGGCCAGCGGCTCGCCGACTTGAGCTCGGTGGCGCGCGACGACAGCGGTGCCGGCCTCGACGAGCGTCACGCTGCGCAGCCGGGTCCGGAGGTAGGACGGGACGTCGTACGCCGTCAGCCCGTTCGCGAGGGCGGCCTCGGCGGTGCCGGACTGGGTGTGACCGGCCACCGGCAGCCGGGCGTCGGCGAGGAGCATCAGCATGAGCTCGGGGTGCATCAGAACATCGCGTACAGCTGGGCGAGCGGCAGCGTCTCGGCCGGCTGCGGGACGATCCGTTCACCTTCGACGTCGATGTCGAAGGTCTCGGGATCGATGTCGATCCGGGGGAGCGCCGCGTTGTTGATCATCGACGCCTTGGTGACGTCACGCGTGGCGCTGACGGCCGTCAGCCGGCGACGGAGTCCGAGCCGCCCCGCGAGACCGTCGTCGAGCGCTGCCTGCGCGACGAAGGTCAAGGCGTACGGGCTGCCGTCGCTCACCAGGGTCGGCCGCATCAGCACCGGTTGCGGTGTCGGTATCGATGCGTTGGGGTCGCCCAGTGCACCCCAGACCAGCGCGCCCCCCTTGAGCACGACGGACGGCCGGATGCCGAAGAAGCGCGGATCCCACAGGACCAGGTCGGCCAGCTTCCCGGGCTCGACCGAACCGACCTCGTGGTCGATGCCGTGGGCGATCGCCGGGTTGATCGTGTACTTCGCGACGTAGCGCATGGCCCGGAGGTTGTCCGCGTGCCCGCCTCCGAGGTCGGCGTGGTCGCCGTACCGGGCTTTCATGACGTGGGCGACCTGCCAGGTGCGGCACACCACCTCCCCGATCCGGCCCATCGCTTGCGCGTCCGACGACGTGATCGACAGCGCGCCGATGTCGTGCAGCAGGTCCTCCGCGGCGATCGTGCTGGCGCGGATCCGCGACTCCGCGAACGCGAGGTCCTCGGGCACGGTCGGGTTGAGGTGGTGGCAGACCATCAACATGTCGAGGTGCTCGGCGACCGTGTTGACGGTGTGGGGGAGCGTGGGGTTGGTGGACCCGGGGATGACGTGGGGGAGCGAGGCGACCGTCAGGATGTCGGGCGCGTGGCCACCGCCGGCTCCTTCGGCGTGGAAGGCATGGATGCCGCGCCCGGCGATCGCTGCGATCGTCGAGTCGACGTACCCGGCCTCGTTGAGGCTGTCGGAGTGCAGGGCCACCTGGAGGCCGAACTCGTCGGCTGCCCGCAGCGCGGCGTCGATCGCGGCGGGCGTCGATCCCCAGTCCTCGTGCACCTTGTAGGCCGCGGCGCCGGCGAGCGCCTGCTCGGCCAGGCCGGCGGCGCTCACCGTGTTGCCCTTGCCCATCAGCAGCACGTTGACCGGCAGGTCGTCGAGTGCCCGGTGCACGGAGGTGAGGTGCCACCTGCCTGGCGTGACGGTCGTGGCCTTCGATCCCTCGGACGGCCCGGTGCCGCCACCGCCGATGGTCGTGATTCCTGTGGCGAGCGCTTCGTGGATCTGCGAGCGCGAGAGCAGGTGCACGTGGACGTCGATGGCACCTGCGGTGAGGATCTTGCCCTCGCCCGACACCACGTCGGTGCCGGGACCGATCAGCAGGTCGGGATGAACGCCGTCGGCGACGTCGGGGTTGCCGGCTCGGCCGAGACCGACGATCCGTCCGTTCCTGATGCCGACGTCGGTCCGCACGATCCCCCAGTGGTCGAGCACGACCGCGTTGGTGATCACGGTGTCGAGAGCTCCCTCGGCCGACGTGGCCGTCGACTGCGCCATCGACTCCCGGATCGACTTGCCACCCCCGAACACCGCCTCCTCACCACCGACGGTGCGGTCCTCGATGATCTCGATCCACAGATCGGTGTCGCCGAGACGCACCTGGTCACCGACGGTCGGCCCGTAGAGCGCCGCGTACGACGCGCGGCTGATCTCAACCACGGCGTCCGTCAGCCTTGACCTGGATTCCGGGGACCAGGCGGCGGCCGCGGAGCGCGACCAGGTCGACTTCTTGGGAGGCACCCGGCTCGAACCGTCGCGAGGTCCCGGACGGGATGTCGAGCCGGAAGCCGACTGCGGCAGCATGATCGAAGGACAGCGCGGTGTTGACCTCGGCGAGGTGTATGTGGGACCCGATCTGGACCGGCCGGTCCCCGGTGTTGGTGATGACGAGGCGACGGCGCTCGTCGGCGCTGCGGTCGCCGTTGAGCACGATCGTGCCCTCGGCGACCCGGATCGCGCCCGGCCCGGAGGTGGTGAGTCCCATGGTGTGCTCCTAAGCGATCGGGTGGTGGAGGGTGACGAGCTTGCGGCCGTCAGGGAAGGTGGCCTCGACCTGGACGTCGGCGAGCATGTCCGCCACCCCGTCCATGACCTCGTCGCGGGACACGACCTCGCGGCCCCGGGACATCAGGTCAAGCACCGACGCCCCGGCCCGGGCCTCCTCGATGACCCAGCAGCTGAGGAGCGCCACGGTCTCCGGGTAGTTGAGCCGGATGCCGCGGGCGCGCCGGTCACGGGCGACCATTCCCGCGACGGCCAGCAACAGCTTCTCGGTGTCCGCTGGGGTCAGGTGCACGGCGTCACACTGCCATCGCCGCGCGCACGGCGTCGATCGCTGCGGGCCCGCCATCACCACGCGACGTGATCCGCCCCGACTCGAGCACGCAGTAGCTGCTCGTGGCCCGCAGGGCGAACCCGACGTGCTGCTCGACGAGCAGCACGGACAGGTCGCCACGCTCGGTGAGCGCGCTGATGACACCCTCGATCTCGGCGACGACGTTGGGCTGGATGCCCTCGGTCGGCTCGTCGAGGATGAGCATCCGCGGCTGGGTGAGCAGGGTCCGGGCGATCGCCAGCTGCTGGCGCTGGCCGCCGGAGAGCAGCCCGGCGCGTCGCGAGAGCAGGCCACGGAGCGCCGGGAACGTGTCGAGCACGTCGTCGATCCGTTCGCGGGTGGTGGTGATCAGCCGGAGGTTCTCGAGCGTGGTCATCTGGGGGAAGGCCTGCTGTCCCTGCGGCACGTAGCCCAGGCCTCGCCGTACCCGCGCGCTCGGACGGAGGCCCGTGACGTCGTCGCCGTCGAGGAAGACCCGACCGGAGCGGACCGGGAGCAGGCCGACCGCGACGCGGAGCAGCGTCGTCTTGCCGGCCCCGTTGTGGCCCATCACCGCAACCGCACCTCCTGGTGGTACGGCGAGGGTCACCTTCTCGAGCACCATCGTCCGGCCGTAGCCGGCGGTGACGTCGCGAACCTCAAGCATGGTCCGCCCCCTCCTCGACGACGCCTTCGACGATGCGGCCGAGGTAGATCTCCTGCACCTCGGGACTGGCCTGGATCTCGGCAACGGTGCCCTCGGTCAGCACCTTCCCGGCGTGCAGCACGGTGACGACGTCGGCGAAGCTGCGGACGAAGTCCATGTCGTGCTCGATGACGACGATCGTGCGCTCCTTCCCGATCCGTTGGAGGAGCGCGCCGGTCTCCTCCCGCTCCTCGGCGCTCATCCCCGCCACCGGCTCGTCGAGGAGCATCACCTTGGCGTCCTGCACCAGCAGCATGCCGATCTCGAGCCACTGCTTCTGCCCGTGGGCGAGCACGCCTGCCGGCTTGTCCCTCAGGTCGGCGAGGCCGACGGTCTCGAGGGCGTCGGCGACGTACGACGGCACTCCACGCCGCGCGCGGAGCAGTGCGAACGGGGAGCGGTGGACGCCACCGGCGATGTCGAGGTTCTGGAGCACGCTGAGCTGCTCGAAGACGGTCGCCGTCTGGAAGGTGCGGCCGATGCCGGCCCGCACGATCCGGTGGGAACGCATCGCGAGCAGGTTCTGGTTGCGGTAGCGGGCCTGACCGGTGGCGGGCACCAGCCCCGTGACGGCATCGACCAACGTGGTCTTGCCGGCGCCGTTCGGGCCGATGAGGAAGTGCACCCGGCCCTGGATCAGGGTCAGGTCGACGGCGTCTACCGCCGTGAACCCGTCGAACTGGACGGTCAGGTCCCTGATCTCGAGGTAGTCGAGGCCGACCTCGTCGGGCGTCGCGTGGTCGAGCTTCACGAGGTGGTCTCCTTCCGGCGCGGAAGGGGCACCAGTGCGGCCGCCCGCCCGAACGCCGAGCCGAGCCCGGCGGGGAACAACAGGATGACCACGATGAACAGAGCTCCGAGGAAGTAGGTCCACTGGTCGGGGAAGGACTCGGACAGTGATGAGCGTCCGTAGCCGACCGCAAGTGCGCCGAGAGCGGGACCGAGCAGCAGCGCCCGGCCGCCGAGCGCGACCCCGGCGATGAGGAAGATCGATGCGGTCGCGTCGACGTCCGACGGTGAGATGATGCCGGCGATCGGAGCGAACATGGCGCCGCCGATGCTGGCCATCACCGCGGCGATCACGAACGCTGCGAGCTTGACGTTGGCGGGGTCGTGGCCCAGGAACCGCACCCGCTCCTCGGCGTCCCGAGTGGCGACCAGCAGCTCCCCGAACCGGCTGCGGTAGAGCTGCCAGACGACGACTAGGCAGCCGATGAGCAAGGCAGCCGCGATCGAGTAGACCATCTTCTTGTTCACCGGGTCGTAGAGGTTGTAGCCGAAGAAGAAGGTGAACTGGTTGAGCCCGTTGAAGCCGCCCGTCTCCTGGATGGTCGCGATGAGGAGCGTCGCGAACACGACCGCGAGCGCCTGGGTGAGGATCGCGAAGTAGGCGCCCTTGACCCGGCGTTTGAAGATCGCGTAGCCGAGGATCGCGGCGGCGACCGCAGGCAGGGCGACGATCGCGAACAGCGTGAACGCGCCGCTGCGGAACGGCTCCCACCAGACTGGCATGGTGCCGTCGCCGTACAGCATCATGAAGTCGGGGACGCCCTCCGGACCCGCCGCCTCCAGCTTGAGGTGCATCGCCATCGCGTAGCCGCCGATGCCGAAGAACACGCCCTGGCCCATGACCAGCATCCCGCCGCGGCCCCACGCCAGGCCGATCCCGACGGCCGCGATCGCCCAGCAGCAGTACTTCCCGAGGTTGTTGAGCCGGAACGGGCTCAGCACGGCGGGCGCCACGACCAGGAGCAGCACCGCGAGCGCGGCGATCGCCACCAGCGGCCCGAAGGTGCGGACGGCCGTCCTCATGCCAGCCCCCTGCTGCGCACGGTGAACAGGCCCTGCGGTCGGAGCTGCAGGAACACCACTACGAGCGCGAACGTGGCGACCTGCGCCATGCTGGCGCTGGTCCAGTCTGCGAAGAACGACGTGGCGATGCCGACCGCGAAGGCGGCGATGACGGTGCCCTTGAGCTGACCGAGACCGCCCGCGACGACGACGAGGAACGCGGAGATGATGTACGCCGTACCGAGCCGGGGGTTCGTGCCGGAGATGAGGGACACCGCGACGCCGCCGATCCCGGCGAGCCCGGATCCGACGAAGAACGTGATCCGGTCGACCGCGCGCGTCCTGACGCCCACCGTCTCGGCCAGGTCGCGGTTCTGGACCGTCGCGCGGATCTGCCGTCCGAACGACGAGTACTTCAGGAGAGCGGCGAGGGCTGCGAGCGCGACCACCGCGAGCACGATCGTGAACATCTGCCGGTAGGGCCAGTGGTAGCCGAACACCGGGAGGTTCCCCTCCAGCCAGCTCGGGGTCCGCACCGGGTCGCCCTGGGCTCCGAAGACGTCCTTGGCCAGCTGTTGGAGGAACAACCCCACGCCGACGGTCACCAGCAGGG
Organism: Nocardioides immobilis; assembly: GCF_003515065.1. Lineage (GTDB taxonomy): Bacteria > Actinomycetota > Actinomycetes > Propionibacteriales > Nocardioidaceae > Nocardioides > Nocardioides immobilis. Next base: position 41,911 of record NZ_QXGH01000014.1, on the reverse strand, counting down.
TGTCGAGCGGGCGGCGGTACATCCAGGCGATCACGGTGACCTCGAGCAGCAGCCCGAGCAGTCCCGCGACGACGAAGGCAGCCGGGAGGGCCACCAGAATGGAGACGTCCGCGTTGGTGACGACCTGCTGGGTGAGGAAGGCCGTGTAGGCGCCGGCCATTAGGAACTCACCGTGCGCCATGTTGATGACGCCCATCTGGCCGAACGTCAGCGCCAGTCCGAGAGCGGCGATGAGGAGCAGCGCGCCGGTGGCCGTACCGGCGAGCAGCGGGGTCGTGAACGAGTCCAAGGAGGGTCTCCTGAAGCCCGGAGCGGATGGGGCTGGTCAGCGCGGTGCGCCCCCCGAGAGGGCGCACCGAGCCGGTCGTCGTCACTCCGCGCTGGGGTCCCACCAGTCGTAGCCCTCGAGGAACGGGTCGGGCTCGATCGGGCTCTCCGAGGACCAGACCACGTCGAACTGGTTGTCGGAGTTGATCTGTCCGATCAGTGCGGTCTTGGCGATGTGGTGGTTGTCCCCGTCGATCGTGACCGTGCCTTCCGGCGCATCGAAGGTGACGCCGTCAGCGGACTCGTTGATGTCGTCGACCTCGAAGGACTCGGCCTTCTCGACCAGGGCCTTGTAGAGGTACAGCGACGTGTACGCCGCCTCCATCGGGTCCGACGTCGGCCGCTCCGCGCCGTACTTGTCCTGGAACGCCGCGATGAACGTGGCGTTGGTCGGGCTCTCCACGGACTGGAAGTAGTTCCACGCGGCGTACTGCCCGGTCACGTCCTTCCCCATCGCCGGCGCCTCCTCCTCCGCGATGGACACGGAGATGATCGGATTCGTCTCGGCGGTGAGCCCCTGCTCGTAGTAGGCCTTGATGAAGCCCACGTTGGAGGAGCCGTTGATGGTGTTGAAGACGAAGTCCGGATCGGCCTCGACGATCTTGGCGACCTGCGTGGTCCAGTCGTCGTCGTCGAGCGGCACGTACTCCTCGCCGACGATCTCGATGCCCAGCTCCGCGGCGTACTGCTTGATGATCTTGTTGGCCGTGCGCGGGAACACGTAGTCGGACCCCGCGAGGAAGAGCGACTCGACGCCTTCCGAGGCGAGGAAGTCCATCGCCGGGATGATCTGCTGGTTGGTGGTGGCGCCGGTGTAGTAGATGTTCTCCGACGCTTCGAGACCTTCGTACTGCACCGGGTAGAACAGCAGGCCGTTGTTGGCCTCGACGACCGGGAGCATGGCCTTCCGTGACGCGGACGTCCACCCGCCGAAGACCGCCGCGACACAGTCGCCGGTGAGCAGCTTGTCGATCTTCTCGGCGAAGATCGCCGGGTCGCTGGCGCCGTCCTCGGTGACGAACTCGATCTCCTTGCCGAGGATGCCGCCGTCAGCGTTGATCTCCTCCGCCGCGAGCGAGAGGGAGTCGCGGACGGTCTGCTCGCTGATCGCCATGGCGCCTGACGTGGAGTTGAGGAACCCGAGCTTGATGCTGTCGCCGGAGGTGTCGACGCAGCTCTCGGCTGCCGTCCCTTCTCCGTCTTTGTTGCCGCAGGCAGACAGGCCGAGGGTCGCGGTCAGCGCGACGACGGTGCCGGTCGCGAGGCGGGAGCGTGGTGAGAACACGGGTGGGCAGCCCTCTCGATCAGGGTGCACGGCGACACGGCCGCCGTGTGCTGGCTGGGACACATCGATGTGTCCCCGGTTGCCGAGGAACCTAGGGAGAGGGCGTTTCCAACTATTACCAAATGGTATTAAATCGTGATGACGAGCCGGCCGCTTCCGCAAGTGCACGCTGCCCCACTATCGGCTGAGGTGGCTCGCCAGCGGGCGGTGGACCCGAGGTCGGCGACCTGACAGGCCATGGGCGGCGGAACGACGCAGCCCGTGCAAAGCGGGGAATGGACGCCCGTTCGGATTCCACGCTATTCCGGGCGGGCATTGGCCGAGTCAGCCGATCACGTCGCGGATGAGGGCAGCGAACGCGGTCGGGTCGTCCCACGCCACGAAGTGGCTGGCCTCGGGCAGCGCGCGGATGGCGTAGCCGAAGCGCTCGGCGAGCGCCCGCGCGGCCCGGTGACGCGGCTCCGGGGACGCGGCGCCGTACGTGATCAGGACCCTGCCGGAGGCCGGCGACACCGGGCCCGGCTCGAACCCTCGGAACATCGCCAGCTCGCCGGCCGTGGTGTCATCGCTGGTCTCGACCATGTCAGGGTGCCAGGAGCTGCCGTACAGGGCGCGGGCGAGGCCCGGAGTTCCGTCGGTGGCGAATGCCTCGGTGACGGGCGTCAGCAGGTCCGTCACCAGGCTCCCCACGGCGGGCTCGTGAAGGATCGCGCCGGCGAGCGGTGTCCCGTTCCGGACCAGCTCCAGCCCGAGGGTCGCTCCGCCGCTCATGCCGACCACCCAGGCGCCGCTCGCGTGGTTCGCCAACCAGGCCGACTCGGCCTTCAGGTCGCCGGTGCGCGGCCGCTCCGGAGCCGAGACGTCGTAGCCGTCGAGCAGAGGTCGGAGCCGGTCCCACACCACGGGGGCGGTGGCCGTCCCGTGGACCAGCACGACGCGGGGGGCGCGGGGATGCACGGGTCCAACGTAGGCCTCTCCCGTGCGGGGAGGGACGTCGGTCCTGCCGGTTACGCAAACGTCATAGGCCGTCGCTGAGCGCCGAAACATTCAGTGTCCAGCCTTGTATACAGCGCGGCATACGACGTGTCGGGTCACTCGGGAAACGGAAGCGGGACATGGACGTCGAGACCACAGCGACACGCGCGACCGCGGCACAGCTGCTGCGGGAGCGCGCGTACACGCAGATCCGGAGGATGGTCATGCTGGGAGAGTTCCCGACCGGCCAACGCCTGGCCGAGGAGCCGATCGCCGAGCAGCTCGCCGTCTCCCGTACGCCGGTCCGCGAGGCGTTCGTACGGCTCCACGCCGACCGCCTGCTCAAGCGTTTCAACGACGGTGGCTACTACGTCGCAGAGATCGACCTGTTCGACATGCGCGACCTCTACGAGCTGCGGCTCACGCTCGAGCTGCGGGGCCTGACCCGTGCTCTGGAAGAAGGGATCTCCCACGACCGCGATGCACTCGTCGAGCTGCGGGAGGCCTGGCTAGCGATCCAGGCGGATCCACCCGAGCCGGACGGTTCGTTCATCGAGCTCGACGAGAGCTTCCACCTGGCCCTGCTGCGCTCATCGGGCAACCTGGCGCTCGCCGAGACCCTGGAGTCGGTCAACGGACGCATCCGGGCTGTCCGCACCTATGACTTCCTGACCGAGGACCGCATCACCTCCTCGATCGCCGAGCATCTCGGGATCGTCGAGGCCCTGCTGGACGACGACATCGCGCTGTCCGTCGACCGGCTGAGGGACCACATCGGCGCCTCACTCGAGGTCGTCGAGCAGCGCGCAGCCGAGGCGATCCGGCAGCGCTCGCTGCGCAGTCGCCGCAACCGAGGAGCCTGAGATGACCCTCTGCCATCCACTGCTCGAGGTGCTCGGGCTGACCAAGAGCTTCGGCGAGATCAAGGCCGCGACCGACGTCAGCCTGGAAGTCTGGCCGGGCGAGGTGCACGCGCTCGTCGGCGAGAACGGTGCCGGCAAGAGCACGCTGCTCAAGATGATCTACGGCGTCTACCACCCCGACGCCGGCCAGCTCGTCTTCGACGGCCACGAGGCCGTCGTGGCCAGCCCGTCCGACGCCCGCCGGCTCGGCATCGGCATGGTCTTCCAGGACCTCCGGCTGGTCCCGGCGCTGACCGTCGCGGAGAACATCGCCCTGGCGATCCCCGGCGGGGTCCGGCTCCGCCTGGGAGCGCTGCGCGCGCGCATCGACGAGGCGAGCGAACGGTTCGGCCTCGCGGTCGACAGCCGGGCGTGGGTCGGCCACCTCTCGATCGGGGAGCGCCAGCGCGTCGAGATCCTGAAGGTCCTGATGACCGGCGCGCGGCTGGTGATCCTCGACGAACCAACCAGCGTCCTCGCGCCCCAGGAGGTCGAAGCGCTGTTCCGGGTCGTCGAGCACCTGCGCAGCCAGGACTTCGGTGTCGTCATCGTCACCCACAAGCTCGACGAGGTGCGCACGATCGCGGACCGGGCGACGGTGCTCCGCGGCGGCCGGGCCGTCCTCAGCAACATCGTGCCGAGCCAGCACTCCGACGCCGAGCTGGTGGAGGCGATGGTGGGGCGCAGTGTCGCCGACCTGCAACGGCCGCCAGCGCGCACGAGCGAGCCGAACGGCGCCGCACCTGCGCTCGAGCTGGCCGGGATCGAATGTGCGTCGGACGGCGGCCACCTCGCGCTCAAGGCGATCAAGCTGGCCGTCCGCTCCGGCGAGCTGGTCGGGATCGCCGGCGTTGCGGGAAGCGGACAACGTGAGCTGTGCGAGGTCGCCCTCGGGCTCCGCCGCCCCCGCGCCGGCACGGTCCGGATCAACGGCACGCAGGTGCGCTCCGCGGCCGCAGCACTTGCTGCCGGAGCCGCGAGCGTGCCCGAGGACCCCGTCGCGGATGCAGTCGTCAGCCGGCTCGACGTGACCGGACACATGATCCTCAACGGACGGCCGCTCCCAGCGAGACGTCTCGGCATCGACTGGCGGAAGGTGCGCGAGACGACCGCCGACGCCGACCAGCGGCTCGGTCTGCGGATGGCCGCTCCGCACCGACGGGTCAGCGAGCTGTCCGGCGGCAACATCCAGCGCGTCGTCCTGACCCGGGAGCTGTCTCTCGACGCGACGCTGGTGGTGGCGGCCTACCCGAGTCGAGGCCTGGACATCGCGAACGTACGCCGTACCCAGGAGATCCTGCTCGAACGCCGCGATGCCGGTGCGGGGGTGCTGGTCGTCAGCGAGGACCTCGACGAGCTGATGGGGCTCGCCGACCGGATCCTCGTCATGCACGACGGGGCGATCTCGGGCGAGGTCCTGCCCGCCGCCTTCGACCGACAGTCCATCGGCAGCCTGATGACCGGGGGTGCGGCGTGACCGCCGTCGTGGCTGATCCCGAGGCCGAGCAGACGCCTGCCCCGCTGCTCTCCCGGGCACTCCCCGTGGTGATGCGCTGGGTGGGCACCCTCGCGGTCGCGCTGGTCGTGTTCAGCGTCCTCCTGTTGCTGAAGGGCGCGAGCCCGGTCACGGCGTACACCGGGATCTGGGAGTCGACCTTCCTCAGGTCACGCTCGCTCCAGGAGATCGTCGTCCAGATGACGCCGCTGGTACTCGGTGCGCTCGCGGTCGCCGTACCTGCGCGCGCGGGCCTCACCAACGTCGGTGGCGAGGGACAGATCATCATGGGCGGAGTGGGCGCGTGCGGCGCCTTCCTCTTCGTCGGGGAGACCGCCGCACCCGGTCTGCTGCTGGTCGCGATGCTGGTCTCGGCGATGGTCGCCGGAGCGGTGTGGGCCGGTATCGCCGCCGCCATGCGGCTGGTAGCGGGCGTCAACGAGGCGATCAGCACGCTGCTGCTCAACTTCGTCGCCCTCGACGTCCTGCTCTTCCTGATCTACCAACCCTGGCGGGAGAGCCCCGTCGGTCAGCCTGCGACGGTGGAGCTGGTCGACGCCGCGAAGCTGCCGTTCGTCGCCGCCACCCGCATCAACGTCGGCATCGTGCTCGCGCTGGTCCTCGCCGTGGTCGTCTACCTGGCGCTCAGCCGCACCCGGTGGGGCTACAAGATCTCAGTCGCCGGCGGCAACGCCGAGGCGGCCCGGCGCGCCGGGCTCAACGTGCGGCTGCTCGTGCTGTCGGCGCTGATGATCGGCGGTGCCCTGGCGGGCATCGCCGGGATGATCCAGTTCGCCGGCGTCGAGTACAAGCTGCGACCGAGCTTCGGCTACCAGCTCGGCTACACCTCGTTCCTCGCGTGCTGGCTCGCCAGGCACCAGCCATTCCCGATCCTGGTCGCTGCCTTCGTGTTCGCGGCGCTCTCGGTGAGCGGCGACAGCCTCCAGCTGGACGCCGGCGTGCCCGCTGCGTCGATCCACGTCCTCACCGCATTCATCCTCATCGCCGTGCTCGGGTTCACGGCCTCGCGCAGGAAGGCCGCAGCATGAGCCTGGTCGTGGATGTCCTCAGTGGAGGCGTCAGCGGTGGTACGTCGATCATGTACGCCGGCGTGGGCGAGACGGTCTCCGAGCGCGCCGGCGTGATCAACCTCGGCACCGAGGGGTCGATGCTGGTGGGGGCGCTCGGCGCCTATGCCGCCGGCGTCGAGACCGGCAACCCGTGGATCGGCGTCCTTGCGGGTGCCACCGCCGGCGGGGCGCTCGCCCTGGTGCACGGCTACCTCGTCGTACGACGCGGCGCCAGCCAGTTCGCGTCCGGGCTGAGCCTGCTCTTCCTCGCCCTGGGCCTCACCTCGCTCTTCGGTGCGCCGTACGTCGGACAGCCCGTCGTCGGGTTCGACACCTGGGAGGTCCCGCTGCTCAGCGACCTCCCTGTGCTGGGTCCCGTGCTGTTCCAGCACGACCCCCTGCTGTACCTCGGTTACCTCGTGGTCCCGCTGGTGTGGGTGGTCCTGTTCAAGACCCGCGTCGGGCTGCTCGGCCGGACCGCCGGTGAGCGAGCCGACTCACTGACGGTGCACGGCTACAGCGTGCACGCCATCCGGATCGGCGCGGTGACCGCCGGGGGCGTGCTCGCCGGCATGGGCGGCGCGCACCTCGCGACGGCGTACGCCAACGCGTGGTTCGAGAACATGGTGGCCGGTCGCGGGTTCATCGCCGTCGCGCTCGTCATCTTCGCGACCTGGAGCCCGTGGCGCGTCCTCGGTGGCGCCTACCTGTTCGGCTGCGCGATCGCGCTCGGACCCGCGCTCCAGGCGCGGGCGTTCGAGATCAACCAGTTCCTGCTCGACGCCGTGCCGTTCGTGCTGACCCTCGCCGTCCTCACGATCCTCGGCAAGCGGACGCTGTCGGCGTCGCCGGCCGAGCTCAAACGCGTCTTCGAGAACGCACCGCCATCCGGCTGACCCGCGATCGCCCGACAGAACTGACCGAAGAAGGACCCCAGAAAAAGACACCGCGCCCCGGCTCCTGGTCTGGAGAACTCGTCAGCCGTGGCGCAGTGCGTGAACAAAGGAGATCTCCCATGTCCGTCCATCAATCTACCGTCCGGGCCCTGGCCGTCGCGTGCGCGGCGCTCGTGGTCGCCGGGTGCACCTCGGCGACCGAGGCCGGGAGCTCCGGTGACGGTGAGCCCGGCAAGGACACCACCACCGTCGGGTTCATCATGGTCGGCCCGAAGGACGACTTCGGCTACAACCAAGCCGTCTACGAAGGCAGTCAGGCGGTCGAGGCGGCGTTCCCCGACCTCGAGGTGCTTACGGCGGAGAACGTCCCCGAGGACGACACGGCCGCGACGACCATGCAGCAGATGATCGACGAGGGCGCCGAGCTGATCTTCGCCACCAGCTACGGGCACCTCGACGCCGCGCTGAGCGTGGCCGAGGAGAACCCCGACGTCGTCGTCGTCCAGCAGGGCAACACGATCACTGACGACATCCCGGAGAACTCGGGCACCTACTTCGGCACCGTGTACGAGCCGATGTACCTCGCCGGTATCGCCGCGGGCACGGCGACCGAGAGCGACAAGCTCGGCTACGTCTACGCGTTCCCGATCCCGCAGACGATCGCGAACATCAACGCGTTCGAGCGCGGTGCGCAGTCCGTCAACCCCGACGTGGAGACGATCACCGTCAGCACCTCGTCATGGTGCGACCCGGGCAAGCAGCAGGCTGCTGCCGAAAGCCTGCTCGACGAGGGAGTGGACGTCCTGACACAGCACCAGGACTGCACCTCGACGGTGATCCAGGCTGCCGAGAAGTCGGGCGCCATGACGGTCGGCTACCACGCCGACGCGTCCGAGATCGCCCCCGAGGGCTGGCTCACCGGCGCCGTCTGGGACTGGGGGCCGGTCTACACGGACATTGTCCAGACGGTGGTCGACGGCGACTTCGTCGGCAGTGCGTACAACGACAACTTCCGGGTCGGCTACAAGACCGGGACGAACCCGTTCGTGCTGGCGCCGTACGGGCCGGGCGTGAGCGAGGAGACGATCACGGCGATCGAGACCGCCCAGGAGTGGCTCGGCACCGAGGAGGGCTCGCCGTTCGCCGGACCGGTGCTCGACCAGGACGGCGAGGTCCGCGTCGAGGAGGGAGGCGTACCGACGTACGCCGACAACGACGTGATGGACTACTTCGTCCAGGGCGTCATCGGAAACCTGGCCCAGTGACGGCCGGACGGACATGACCCGGAACGTCGCCCACACCACGCCGTACGCCTGGCCGTGGGACGGAGCCCTGGATCCCGGGCGGGTGGCGCTGGTCGTCATCAGCCCGCGGCTCGGAGGCGACCGTCTGCCGGACTCGCGGATCTGGCAAGAGGTGCGGGCGACGGCCGGGACGGTCCAGTCGGTCGGCGGCGCGGTGGTCCAGGTGACGACCACACCGCCCGACCGGTCCGCCGGCGTCCGCGACGAGCACGCCGTCGTCGGTGCCGACCACGTCCTCGACGCAGCCGGCATCGACGGTTTCTACGGCAGTCCGCTCGACGGCCTGCTCCGGCGGCTCCGTCGCGACCAGCTGCTCCTCGCCGGAGCCTGGCTCGAGACCGGCGTCCACTCCACGATGCGGTCCGCCAACGACCGCGGCTTCGAGTGCCTCCTGGTGCTCGACGCGTGCCTTGCCTACGAGCCCGCCCTGGAGGCGGCCTCGCGTTCCCAGATCGAGATGTCCGGAGGGATCTTCGGCGCGGTTGGCCAGTCGGTCGACGTCTGCGCCGCGATCACCTCCGCCTGAAAGGACAGCGCCAATGGACACCACCAGGTTCGGAAAGCTCGACGCCCAGCCCTACGCGTGGCCGTACGACGGCTCGTTCTCGCCGGCCACGACCGCGCTCGTCAACATCGACTGGCAGGTCGACTTCTGCGGCCCCGGCGGGTACGTCGACCGGATGGGCTACGACCTGTCACTCACCCGGGCCGGGCTGCCCGCCACGCAGGCGGTGCTCGCCGCGGCGAGAGCGGTCGGCATGTTCATCGTCCACACCCGGGAGGGGCACCGTCCCGACCTCGCCGACTGCCCTCCCAACAAGCTCTGGCGCAGCCAGCAGATCGGCGCCGGGATCGGGTCGGACGGACCCTGCGGACGGATCCTGACGCGCGGCGAGCCGGGCTGGGAGATCGTGCCCGAGGTCGCGCCGATCGAGGGCGAGCTCGTGATCGACAAGCCGGGCAAGGGGTCGTTCTACGCCACCGACCTCGACCTGCTGCTGCGCACCCGGGGCGTGACGCACCTGATCTTCACCGGCATCACCACAGACGTCTGTGTCCACACCACGATGCGCGACGCCAACGACCGTGGTTACGAGTGCCTGCTGCTCACCGACTGCACCGGTGCCACCGACCGCGGCAACTACGAGGCGGCGCTGAAGATGGTGACGATGCAGGGCGGCGTGTTTGGGGCGATCGCCCCGTCATCGGCGCTGCTCGCCAGCCTGGGCATGGCGGCCGGGGCGGCATGACCGACCCGACCCTCGAGCCCGGGTCGCTGCGGAGCGGCTACGCGAGCGGACGATGCACGCCGGCTCAGGTCGTCGAGACGGTCCTCGCCCGCATCGCTGCCCGCGGCGACGACGGTGTCTGGATCTGCATGGTCGAGCCGGACCATCTCCGGAACGCCGCCGCTGCCCTCGACCCCGCCGATCGCGAGCGGCTGCCGCTGTGGGGAGTGCCGTTCGCCGTCAAGGACAACATCGACGTCGCCGGCATGCCGACGACGGCGGCCTGTCCGGGATTCGCCTACGAGCCGACGACGACGGCACCCGTCGTGGAGCGCCTGCTCGAGGCCGGTGCGCTGCTGGTCGGCAAGACCAACCTCGACCAGTTCGCCACCGGCCTCAACGGGACCCGGAGCCCGTACGGCGTCCCGGTGTCGGTCGCCGACCCCGACCTGATCTCGGGCGGCTCGAGCTCCGGGTCCGCGGTCGTCGTCGCGGCGGGCCTCGTGTCGTTCGCCATCGGCACCGACACCGCAGGGAGCGGCCGGGTGCCCGCCGCTCTCAACGGCGTCGTCGGCCTCAAGCCCACCCACGGGCTGGTGAGCACCCGCGGGATCGTGCCGGCATGCCGTTCGCTCGACTGCCCATCCGTCTTCACGACGTCGGTAGCAGATGCCTCAGCCGTGCTCGCCGTACTCGCTTCGTACGACGAGCTCGACCCCTACGCCAGGCCGCTTGGGAAGCCGTCGCCCCCGCTGCGGATGCCGCTGGACCGCCTCCGGATCGGTATCCCCGACCAGATCTGCGCCTGGGGCGCGCGCGGCGAGCGGGCGTGCTGGGACGAGCTGCTGAGTCGTCTCACCGGTGCTGGCGCCGAGCTGGTCGCCGTACCGATGGAGCCGTTCTTCGAGGCAGGAGACCAGCTGTACGGCGGCGCCTGGCTCGCCGAGCGCCTGCACGGGCTCGCCACGTTCCTGGGCGAGCGGTCCAACGAGGTCCTGCCCGAGATCCGCGAGGTCCTCCTCGGCGCCGGCGGCGTGTCCGGCGTCGAGGCGTTCGGTGCGTTCGACCGCATGCAGGCGCTGCGGCGGACCGTCTCCCGGCTGCTCGCGACCGTGGACGTGCTGATCACGCCGACCGTCACCGAAACATTCGCCGTGGCCGAGATGGTCGCGGACCCGGTCGCCCTCAATGCCCGGCTGGGGCGCTTCACGACCTTCACCAACCTCCTCGACCTCTGCGCGCTGGCGGTGCCGGCCGGTCGAGGTGCAGGCGGTCACCCGTTCGGGGTGACCGTGCAGGCCGCTGCGGGCAAGGACGCGACGATCTCCGCTGTGGGGGCGGCGATCGAGGCACTCCTCGGAGACGCTCCGACCCCCGCGGCGGCCTGGGCCGAACCTCCGGCGGCGACCCTGGACCTGGCGGTCGTCGGTGCCCACCTCGCCGGGTTCCCGCTGCACGAACAGCTGGTGGAGCGAGGCGCTCAGCTCGTTGCCCGCACCGCGACGGCGCCTCGTTACCGGCTCTACCGGCTCCTCGACGCCCACCCGCCGAAACCGGCACTCAGCCGCACAGGCAGCTCCGGCAGCGAGATCGCCGTCGAGGTCTATCGGCTGCCGTTGGCAGAGGTCGGCGGGTTCCTCGCACACGTCGCCGCTCCGCTGGCGATCGGACAGGTCGAGCTCGCCGACGGCTCCTTCGTGCATGGATTCGTTTGCGAACCCTGGGGACTGGACGGGGCCGAGGACATCACCGCACACGGCGGATGGGCCGCCTACTGCGGCTCGACCGCGAGGTAGCGCGCCGCGGGGGCGGCCCAGTGCGCCGGTGTAGACGAGGATTTTCGAATGTCGGGCGGCAAGTCCCGTGCCGCCGTGTGAGCGCGGAGTGGGGCCGTGTCGACTAGTGAAGAAGACAGGGCGTTGTTGCGTGTCATCGGAGTGAACGAGAAACCCCCGAACCCCCGGTGGACTGATGAGGGCGCGCCGCACGGGCTGGGCCTGAGCCAGCGCCCGGCCCACGTGTACGGCATCCCGCAGTCAATGCTTTCCCATTGAGTCCGTCCAGACGCAGGCCAGCGGCGTCACAACGCTGATTCGGGTGCTCGACAGACTGGGTGCGGAACTGCATCTCGAGTTGCGGTTGCTCGAGGCCGGGCGGGGGAGGTGCGGCGTGGGAAGCAGCGGTCGATGCGGCTGAACCGGCTCGTCGTGGGCAAGTTGAGCCGCGACCCCGATCGTGTCCCTGGCGATCGCGCGCGACGACATCGCGCAGTGGCGCGAGATCCGCGCGGGTAGGCCGTCGATCTTGTCGGCGCTGGAGCGGGGGAGCGAGGTTCTCGAGGAGGGCGTCGAGTCGGTTGCGGCAGCATTGATCGGGCCAAGCGAGGAGGGGGAGGACCTGCGGCAGAACTCTCCGTTCGCCGGCGTGCTCGGCCAGGAGCCGCGCGCAGGCGCGGGCGGCCTTCCGCCGCCAGTGTGAGCGCCGCGCACCGACAACCGCGGCTGTTGCCGAGAAGAGCCTGGTGCGATGAGCCGCGAGCAGCGCGCCGAGGTGTTCCGGGGAGTCAGCCAACGGGGCGATGATCGGCCGTTGGTCATGGGATCGCAGGCGATCCTGGGCACGGACGAGGAAGACGTGCTGCCACCGGCCGCCACCGTGTCGATGGAGGCCGAGACCGCGTTCCTCAGCGACGAGGACCGGGCGAAGGCGGACCTCGTGACCGCCGCCATCGGGGAGGACTTCGCCTTCCACCAGTTGCGCGGCTATTACGCCGAGGGCATCCACGTCGAGGCTGCGCCCTTGCCCGAGGGCTGGCGCGACAGTCTGATCACTCAGCCCCTTCCCGGCCGGGTCGAACGGACCAGCGGTCGCCCTCATTCTGGAACGCCACGACGGGACTTCTCGGGACGCTGGGTTCAGCCACGCGCCTTTGACCAGACGGACAACGCGCTCGGTCTCGACCTTCCTGGAGGCCGGGCGACGCGGCTCGCCTGCGCGGGGACCATCGCCGCTCGCACAAGCCGCCGGATCGGTGCGAGCCACCGCCACCGGGACCGCTGATTTGCTGAGACAGAATGCCCTGGTCCTCATTTTCACCGCCCGGGCTCGACCAGTTTACGGACCCGTCACGACGGTCGAATCGTCAGGACACGAGCGGCCCTCAGACTGGGTGCCGTCCGTGCTTGTGCTTGACCGGAGGGAGCCGGTGGTGTCCCGAGCAGCCCGTTTCCTGAACAGGATGGATGACTACACCCCATGGGGCTTCAGTCAGTCGGTTGTCCGTCTTGATGTGCCGCGACCGGCCAGGCGGGCGGTGACGCGTGATCCTGCCGACGTCGACGTTGGTCACGCGATCCGGCGCATGCTCGACACCGAGCGGCACCGCGCTCTCGATCTCGGCGACCCGGTCCTTACGCTCCGCAACGCCGAGCGGCTGCGTCGGCACTTGATGGCGTGCCTGGACGAGCTGGAGGTCGACGGTCCGCGCGCCGTGCGCGCGCTGCGGCGCCGAGGATGGTCGTTCGCGCGGATCGCTGGTGAGACCGGCCTGAGCGACCGACGTGTCGCCGACTTCGCCCGAGGGACCTACTCGTGCGGCATCGATTCGGCCTCTCCGGTCATCCACTGACGCGGAGTCGTGGTGTCGATCGCGTGGGACAGCCGGCGCCGGAGGCTGCATGCGTCAGCTGAGTTGCAGGCTCTCTGTGCGTTAGGTGGCCGGTAGAGGCGCCTTCACGAGCCTTCTCCGGTGGGTCACGCCCAACACAATGATTGCCTCGCGCAGTGCACGACGATCACGCGATTCGCCAAACTCGGTCGGGCTCCGCAGAGGTCGCGAGGCTGTCGCATCCGCCGTTCTGCGACAGGTGGGGCACCTGTGCTCCGTCGTCGGCCGACTGTTCCCAGCGCTCCGGACATCGGCAGGCACTCCAGACGATGACGCCGACCCGGAGCTGAGCGCTACTGATCGGTGAGCACGCCGGCCCATCAGGGGATGGAGGCGAGGTCGCCGGGATCCGGCGCTCGGACAGCGCTCAGGCCTGCGTACGCGTGCAAGCGCTCGTAGTTCGTGACCTTGACGAATCCCGGTCGTGCCACGATGGCGCCGGCTCGCTCGAGGATCCCGAGAGCCCTGTTGACGCTTTCACGCGCTGCCCCTACGAACTCCGCGAGCTCGCTTTGGGTCAGTTGGTGGTCGACGCGCGTCTCTCCGGGCGCAGTCGACACGGAAAACTTCTCGGCAAGCACCACGATGGCGCGCGCGACACGGCTCGGAACATCGGCGTATACCAGCTCGGCGACGGCGTTCGATGACAACCTGATCCGACGTGCAAGGTCGCGCATCAGCGTGGCAGCGAGGGCGCTGTTCGCCTCCAGTTCGTGGTCGAAGGCATCGCGTGTCAGCTCCAGCAGGGTCGTCGCTCTGACCGCGGTGACCGTGGCGGTGCGGAGCTCACCGTTCAGCAACGACATTTCGCCGAAGTGGTCGCCGGGGCCGAGAATCGCGAGGATCGTCGGAGAGGTGGATCGCTGGACCGTCCTTGGTCTGAAGACCTTGACAGCCCCGGTCTGCACCACGAAGAGGGAGTCGCCCGGGCTTCCCTCGGCGAACACAACGTCCCCACGTTTGAGGTCCAACCGAGTCATAGCGGCCCGCAGTCCGTCCACTGATATGGCGGTGCCCTCAAGCGATGCTCCGTTCGTCATGCTCTCCTCCTCAAGGCACCAAATGTTGATCCGCTGCGAATCAAGCCCGCCTCACCCTGCCGGGCCGAGCGGCTGACCAGCGATTCGCGCAGTTGTGCCCCCTTTGCGCCGTGGGGCAGGGTGAACCCATCCCGACCTGCGCCGGCGGCCCCGTGTCCAGGGTAGGGGCGCGGGATTTCAAGGACGTTGCGGATCAGTCTCCCCTTGAACGCGCAAGCACGAACCCCCGGAAGGCTCTCCGCGCCTGGCTGGACAAGCCATTCGTTGCGACCGGGGGGAGATCGGCCACCGGGTCGGACTTGGTCACGAGGTCCGCGCTTCTCGGCATCATCGCCTCGCGCGACCGTCCCTGGTGGTCACCAGACGCGTCGCTGACCCGCGTGACCAGCGAGCGCACTTCCAGTTGCCGTCCGCGCGCACCATACCTGTGTCATCGGCATTCGGGCGGTCTCGGATTCACTGCCCTCCGACGATGATGGCGCTCGCGAAATTCCCCAGTGATGCTCATCGAAAGTCCTCACCCCTGGGCGGTGGTCACTGTAGCGGTCGGCGGGTGCCGGTCGCGGTCTGTCGGAGTGCGTCGTTCTTGGCGTGGTGGTCGCGGAGTCGGTAGGACTCGCCGTCGAGGTTGAACACGACGGAGCGGTGCAGGAGCCGGTCGAGCATGGCGGCAGCGACGGTGGTGTCGCCGAGCACCTCGCCCCAGCCGGCGACGCCGCGGTTGGTGGTCAGGACGATGCTTGTCTTGAGATAGCGCTGGGACACGACTTGGAAGAGCGCCGATGCTGCTTCGCCGGGGAGCGGGAGGTAGCCGAGCTCGTCGATGACCAGGAGCGTGGGTCCGGCGAAGAACCGCATGGTGGTGGCCCAGCGACCTTCGATCGCGGCGCGGTGGCATCGGGCAGCGAGGTCGGCGGCAGTCGTGAAGTAGGTGCGGTAGCCGGCTTCGGCTGCGGCCCGTCCGAGTCCGACGGCGAGGTGTGTCTTCCCGACTCCGGGCGGGCCGATCAACAAGACGTTGGTCGCGGATTCGAGATAGCGGCAGGTCGCGAGCTCGTCCAGGAGCTTGCGGTCGATGCCGGGCGCGGCGTCGAAGTCGAAGCCGGCCAGTGTCGCGGGGGTCGGCAGGGACGCGAAGCGGAGTCGGCCGGCGAGCTTGCGGGCTTCGGTGGCCTCGACCTCACGGGCGAGCAGGTGTTCCAGGGTCGCGGTCATCGACCACTGCTCGGCTTCTGCTTGGGCGAGCACGCTGGGCAGGTGCTCGGCCGCGGCGGTGAGCTTCAACGCGGCCAGGTGCCCGCGCAGTTGCTGGTAGAGGCTGGGCTGGGTGCCAGACATCGGCATCGGGTCGGTGGTGGTCACGGGAGGGTGTTCCTTCCATTGGCTGCTCGGTCGTACTTGGACATGTCGATCACGACGTCGGCGCTGAGGGCATTGCCGGCGTCGTCGGGGGCGGTCCGGGCGCGCAGTTGCTCGGCAGCGGCCCGTGCTGCGGGTCCGGGTGGGATGCGTTCCTTCTTCCGGTGCGGTGCCCGGGTGTCGTGCGCGGCGAGCACGAGCTGCTCGAGTGCGATCACGTGGCCGTGGTCGCGGACCATCACGCCGGCGCCGCAGGGTGCGGATGCCGGCGGGCGATCACGATCCCGCTGACCGTGGCGATGTCGAGGTGCTGGGTGCCCAGGCGTTGGGCGACGACGACGGTGGCGCGGGTGAGCTCGGGCGGGACGGAGTAGAAGTTCCCCCGCCAGGCGACCAGTGCTTGTGCCGAGACGATCCGCTCGGCGGTGATGGTCGCGGGGAACGGCGTCGTGGGGGACAGCGGCCAGGGGTTCGCGTTCGGCCAGGGTGAGCACGCTGGCCTTCCCGCCCGGACCGGCTGGCCGCAGCCGAGCATCGCCGCGCAGCTGACAGAACCGGTCAAGGCCGGCCTGGGCTTCCTCGACGGTGACCTCATCGGCCAGGGTGCGCCACCAGCGCTGGGCGGCGGTGTGGTTGGACTTCTCCACCCGCCCTTGCGGTTCCCGCTGCGTGGCGGGCAGATCGCAACGCTCACGCCGTAGTGCTTGGCGACCGCAGCGAACGAGGCGGTGACCTTCCCCGACTCGGGATGGCACACCGTGGCCATCCGGTCGAACCGCCAGGTCTTGGTCAGCCCGCCGAGCGCTCGGGCGACCGAGTCCAGCCCGGCGATCCACGTGTGGCTGCTGCTGGTTGGGCGCCAGGTAGCCGCGCCACCTGCCGGAGTGGATGAGGGTGCCGACCAGCAGATGCGCGGTCTTGCCCCACCCCCAATGCTCGGGCGGGTCGGGGAGCTCGACCCAGTCCCATTGGGTCTCCTCACCCGGCGGATGCTCGATCACCCCCGCGGGACGGCCTTTCACCCCGGCACACGACTCGCAGTGCGGACGCAGGTTCCTGCTGCGGATCTGGCGGGTGAACGTCGGATACGACCGGTCGTAGCCGAGCCCGGTCACCTGGTCGAACAACGTCACCGCCCACAGATGCGGATCCTCACGGAGCCGCTCACGGACGTATTCGACGAACGGCTCGAACGGATCGTCCTCGGCGGGCTTGCGCACGCCGGCGACCCGCTCACCGGCCAGATAGGCGCGGATGGTCTTGCGGTCCCGACCCAGATGCCGGGCGATCGCGGAGATCGTCCAACCCCGCCGGTGCAACGCGTGCGCGTCGATGTCTTCCTCCCGTGTCAGCATGGGAAGCGAGGGCTCCTTCGATAGACGGCGTGTGGTCAGAGACCGCCGTCTTCGAAGGAGCCCCACCCGCTTCCGGATGGAGCCACAGGGTGGGGAATTTCAGTGAGCAGAACTGGGGAGGTTCAGACGAGCGCCGTCAACGACGCTTCATCAGTGCCCTGGCCCTAGGGAGTTGCGGTGTCGCCGACGACCACCCCGTCAGCGCTACGGAGGCCTTGCGATCGCTAAACCGTGCGCCCGTCGGTGCTTCTTGTACTCCCACCGGCTGTAGATCACAGACGGGTTGTCCACCTGGACTGTTGACGGAAGAGACTCGTGAGCCGCTCGGGTCCGAAGCTGGCGGTCGGGTGCTCTATTCGAAGCTGCGGTCGGACCGATCGGGAAACCTTCACCTCGTCGAAACGGCGCCGCCCCGGGGCTGCAACCTACCCGCGGCATGCTGCCAGTCGGCCGTGCCGGCGAAAGGGTGAACGCCTTGTTATGGAAAGTACGCACGACTCTGGCAGACCGACCGGGAGCGTTGGCGGCGTTGGCAGGTCGCTGCGGGGAGAACGGCGTGAACATATTGAGCCTGCAGATCTTCCCGCACCTCGGCAGTGTCACCGACGAGGTGCTGCTGTCTGTCCCCGGCAACTGGGACGCAGAGGAGGTAAGGGCCTTGGTTGCGGCCTCTGGTGGGGATCTGGTGGCCGTGGGCCGCTGTTCAGAGCGCGATCTCGTCGACGCGCCAACGAAGTATCTTCGGACCGCGCTGCAGCTCCTCGACAGGCCGTACGCCCTGGCCGAGGCGTTGGGGGAGTTACTCGGTGTCGATGGCTCAGCACAGGGCGGCGATGAGGAGGACGTTCTCAGTGTGGAGGTCGAAGGGTCCAGCGCCGAAGTGAAACGCCCAGTCCCGTTCACCGAGGTCGAGCGTGCTCGGGCGGCTGTGCTGACGGAGTTCGCTCGGTGGGCGTTGAGTCGTTCCGAGCCGGATGGCGACATCGTTGACGCTCCCTGCCCGGTCAGCCCGTTGGGAGCCACGGCGACCGTGCGACGCGCGGGGCCGTCGGATGCGACGGTGGTACGTCGGTTGCACGAGCGTTGCTCGACTGAGACGCTGTCGCGCCGCTTCCACTCGCCGACCACCCGATTGTCCCGGCGGTGGGAGCGACGACTTCTCGAGCCCGATGGGGGAGCGTCGTTCGTTGCCGCTGTGGGGGACGAGGTCGTGGGGATGGTCGTCATCGCGCCGTACGAGGACGATGTCGTGGAAGTAGGGGTCCTCGTGGAGGACGGATGGCAACGGAAGGGCATCGGCTCGACCTTGTTGCACGCGGCTGCCACTCATGCCGCCGGGCTTCAGAAGACGGCCATGTTTGCGATCATGGAGCCGGACAACCGGGCGTTGTTGCCGACGATTCGGCGCTGCGGTCTGCAGTGCCACGTCCGAACCGTGGATGGCACCGCGCACGTCACGATTCCGCTCACGAGGT
Source organism: Nocardioides immobilis (assembly GCF_003515065.1). GTDB lineage: Bacteria > Actinomycetota > Actinomycetes > Propionibacteriales > Nocardioidaceae > Nocardioides > Nocardioides immobilis. Next base: position 23,532 of record NZ_QXGH01000014.1, on the reverse strand, counting down.
TCACCGGAGACGCTCGCAACACGAGAGCCGAACCGGCCGCGCCGCGGTACACCGCGGAGACCAGTGACCCACCCGTTGCGGTCAGGATCGGCTGAGCTGGACTGCCCCAAAGCCTCCATCAGACCCAGGTTGCCACAGAGTTCAACTGGTGGGCTCCGTGAGCGCGTGGAGCTTCTCCGCGGCGTGCTCCATGAAGCCCAGGTGCCCCTCCCCGCAGCGCAGCACGAGTTGGGCGTCGGGGATGTGGTCGCGCAACCACTCTGCTGTCCCTGGGGGGACGAACAGGTCCTCATTGCCGTACCAGAGCAGGACCGGGCAGTTGAGGCTGGCGGGGTCGACCTCCCACGGGCCTACCCAGGCGACGTTGTCCCACTCCGCACCGGTTGCGCCTTGTCTCAGCGCCTCTTGCATGCTGGTTGCGAACGCGGTGGATAGCCGTTCGTCGCTCATCAGCTCGCGGTCGCGCGCTGAGAGAAAGTTCTCAAAGCTACTCGCCAGCTCGGCTATGACGGTCTCGCGGACCATCTGACAAGAGGTTCGAAGCCGTCGGCAAAGCGACGCGCCGCGTCGACCGGGGCATCGGGTAGCAGAGCGAGCGCCGCCGTGTCGTTGTCGTCCAGCATGTCCACCGCGCTTAGAACCAGCTCGAACGGAGCGGCGCCAGCGACCCGCGTGACGCGGTCTCCAGGACACAACCTGCCGCCAGGGCGAAAGGTCCTCCACCTGATTGCCCCAGTGTGGCAAACCTGTCGATCCCCAGTTAATCGGCCACTCTCGCCGCGTCCCGCGCTATCGAAGCCAGCCCGAACCTCGCGGAGGGCGAAGCCCCGTACCCGGGTCTATCGAAGGAAATCAGGCGGACCCCCAGGTCAGCAGCGAGCTGATCGGCGAACGCCATGTCCAACCTGGGAGCCGGGGATGCCGTGGAAGTAGAGGACCGGACCGGACTACCTCGCGGGTCACCAACGTCGCGCACTCGCAGGCCTCGGTCACCGACCGAGACGTCCATCTCGACCATCGTCACAACGTACGTGCCGTGGTCTGCGTCCGGAGCCGAACCGGGGTCGGCAACCTCGCCGCCGAGTCATAGTGTGCCGACCATGAGCCCGTTGGAGACGTTGCAGCTCTGGTTCGCCACTTTCGCCGAGGACCCAGGAGCGGCCCGTGACCTGTGGGCCGAGGGCGCGACTCTCCACGCCGTCGACGGCGGATTCACTGGTGACTTTGACGATCTGCTCGCTTGGTACGCGCGGCGTCGCGACAACGAGGGCGCCGGATTTGCTTGGTACGTCCTGGACCATCTCGGCGGCGAGCGCTACGCCGCGGCTGTCATTCGAATGGTGTCCGACGCCCGGCCAGGTGGGTGGCAACAGAACGCTGTGTACGAGATAAGCGAGGGCAAGATCGGGCAGGTTTGGCTCCACGAATCCGAATCCGCCGAGTGATGCCAGTTCCCACTTCGGACCCTCCCGCTGCGCCGGTGAGCATCTGACGGTGGAATGTGGGAGAGGCGCGTCGCGAGGAAAGCAATCGGACGGAACGTGCTCGTGGCGTCACAGAGTCCTCAGGGCGGTGCCAGTGCTGGTGGAACCGGCACCGCGCTCGAACAGATGGCGCGGCCAGCAGTCCACTAAACCGTGCCCCTGCGCTGAATGATCTGGTGACAGCATGACCAAGTCGAGCGCGTGACCGCGCGGTCATCTCGGCCAAGACCGTGCACGTCCCCTTTGTAACCTTGGCGGTGGAGAACATCGGCAAGGGGAGTGCAGCAATTGGCTCCACCTTCTTGTTGAGCAACTCGGGAGTAGAACCCCTTCGGCTACGTCCCGGGCGCTCGTCACGAGGGGCCGCTATGGAGCCGCGCGAGGCGTTATCGGTGGCGTGATGGCTACTGACAGGGACTCCTTCGCTTGGGTTTGTCGCGGTCCTCGGTGTCGGCTGAGCGCCCGGAGCTTGGTCAGGGCGGTCATTAATTACATCGATGGGATCCTTATTCCATTGGCCGGTCGAGCCCGTGATGACATCCACAACGGGAGGCACGCCCCTTGGGTGGTGTCAGCGGCCAGGGCGCGGTGCGTCGACTGACGCCGCTAGTCCGCAAAAAGTCCGCAAAAAGTTCAGCCGAGACCAAGAGAAGTCAACGACTGCCAACGACGACAAGTCCGCGTTTACGCAGGTCAGAGCCACTTTTCCAGCGAGATCCAACAACGGTCACTAGCAGCCAGATCCCCGCGGGAACGTTCCGCTTCAACGTGTGACTCGGCGCGTTTGCGCGGGCTAGTTTCTGCGGCCGTGCTGGTCGATCGCCCAACTGGTCACCTGCGTGCGAGAGGTGAAGCCCAGCTTGGTCAGAATGTTCTCGACGTGGGCCTCGGCCGTACGGCGTGAGATGACGAGGCGGGCGGCGATCTCCTTGTTGCTCAGCCCTTCGCCCAATAGTTGGGCGATCTCCCACTGCCGACGGGTCAGGCCGCCGGGGATCGTGGGGTGCACGTTGGGCAACGGGGTGGCGGACGGGCGAGCGGAGTCCTGACCCAGCGCCGCCGCCACGGCCTGGTCCAGCGGGTAAGCCGCGCCCTGTGCGAACGCCGCCTCGAAACGGTGGTCACCGATCGCCGACCGCAGCCGCTCTTCTGCGCGCCGGTCGAACTCGCGATAGACCGCCTGCGAGACATTCCCACCGATGGCGCGCCAGACCGCCTCTGCAGCTCCGAGCAGATGGGCAGCGTGCTCGTCGGGCGGAAGAAGCAGCACACCAGGACAGGCCCTGGACACAGACGCTGACGCCGTCGAGGTTCCGCATGGGCAGGAACATTCCGATGCCGTCCCGCAGTGACCGGTCGGCGTCCTGGTATCGGCCGGCGCGCCACTGGGCCAGACCCAGGTCCCACAATGCCCAGCCCTTCGAGGCTTCTGCCCCGTGGTCCTCAGCCAGCTCCACGGCCTTCCGGCCAAGGTCTTCGGCGCGCGGATCGCCCACGAACATCATGGCCAAGCAGAGGAGATTCACGTCGCGCCACTCATCCCTGGGCTGGCCGAGCCGCCGGGCGTCATCGAGAGCCGCCTCCAGCAGCGGCACGGCCTCGGCCGGGTGACCGCTGTGCAGCAGCGCGTGTCCTTGGCACTGCTTGACCCGGGACGCGAGCAGTTCGTCGTCGAGCTGTTCTGCGATCTCGCCGCTCTCAGCCAGGAGGGCCAGTGCTCGGTCGAACTCGCTGAGACGGATCGCCAGGTTGCTCGCCGCGAACAGCCCGTACCCACGGCTGCGGGTGGGTCCGGGCGCGAGGTCCAGTGCCCGCACCAGATACAGCAATCCCTCCTGGAGATGGCCGGCGTGCCACCAGGGCCAGAGCGGTGCCGCGATGTCCAGAGCGGCGTCGGCCTCTCCCGGATGGCAGAGGCAGAACTCGATGGCGGCGCGGATGTTGTCGTGCTCCCGGCGCAGCCGGAGGTACCACTCGCCCTGGTGCGAGGTGAAGTACTCCCTGTCGAACCGGTTGGCCAGGCTCCGGTAGTGGTCCCGGTGCCGGAGGTGGATCGCGTCGACCTGCGCCGACGGCAGCCGTCGAGCGCCGTACTCGCGGATCGTCTCCAGCATCCGGTACCAGGAGTCTCCGTGCTCCATGTCGTGCTGGCGGACGACGATCGACTTGCCGACCAGCCCGGCCAGCAGCTCGAGCACGTCTTCGCGGGGCACGCCGTCGCCCGCACTGATCTCCTCGGCCGCCTCCAGGTCGAACCCGCTCGAGAAGATCGACAGGCGCGTCCACAGCAGCTGCTCCTCGGGCGAGCAGAGGTCGAAGCTCCAAGCGACTGCCGCGTCGAGCGCCTGATGTCGGGCAGGGCCGGTGCGGCGCCCAGTCGTGAGCAGCTGGAAGCGGTCCTCCAGCCGGTCCAGGATCTGCGCCGGCGACAGTGCTCGCAGCCAGACCGCGGCGAGCTCGAGGGCGAGCGGCAGCCCGTCCAGCCGCTGGCACAGCTCGATGACCGCCCCCCGGTTCTCCTCGGTGATCTGGAACTGGGGATCCACCGCCCTAGCCCGCTCCACGAGGAGAGTCACCGCCTCATAGTGCGGAGCCTCGCCGATGGGCACCGCGGCATCCTCCGGGATGGACAGCGGTGGCACCGCGAGGACCTGTTCGCCCTCGACATCGAGCACGTGCCGACTGGTCGCCAGCACCCGAAGGCCTGGTGCCTCAGCAAGCAGCTTGCTCACCACGACCGCGCAGGCCTCGGTCAGATGCTCGCAGCTGTCGAGCACGACAAGCAGCTGCTTCTCCTGCAGGTGATCGGTCAGGTCGGCCAGCGGGTTTCCGGACACGTGACGTAGGTCGAGTGCGGTCGCGATCGTGTGCGGCAGCAGCTGAGGGTCTCTCAGCGCCGCGAGCTCGATGAACCACGCCCCGTCGGGAAAGGCACGCTGTGTCTCCGTGGCTGTCCGCAGTGCGAGCCGGGTCTTGCCGGCACCGCCCATGCCGGTGAGCGTCAGCAGCCGACTGCTGGACAGCAGGCGGCGGATCTCTGCCAACTGCTGGCGCCGTCCGACGAAGCTGGTCAGCTCCGCAGGCAATGCCCGGTGCGTTTCCGACTTCACTTCACACCCATTGCCCATCGCTTCTGTCCGGGACGTCTTCGGAGTAGGACTGCGCCATTTTCGAGCCTGCGTGCCGACCACCGGCGTGTCAATGCCCGAAGGACCTGGCACAGCGGCGACACCTCTGCCGCGCATGGCTAGATTGTTGACAATCGACGACGATGGACGTATTGTCGACAATCGACCAGAGCGGTAACCGAGGCCGCTCGGGCGGAGCGTGAGGAGTAGCCGTGGCATTCGATGTGAAGCCGAAGTTCGTGACGTTCGACATGAACGGAACGCTGATCAAGTTCAGCATCAACGACGCCATGCGTGAGGTCCTGGGCGACCGGCTGCCAGCCGAGGTCGCCGAGGAGTACCTGCGGGTCTGCAAGGCCTACCGGATCGACGAGTGCACCGGCGCCTACCAACCCTTCCACCAGGTCGTCGCGCGGTCCATGGAGCGTGCGTCGCGGTGGGTGGGGCTGGAGTACCGCGAGGAGGAGGCGCGGGAGGTCTACGAGATCATCCCGACCTGGGGCCCGTACCCCGGTGTCACCGACGCGCTCAACCGCTTGGCGGAGGAGGTCCCGCTCGTCATCATCACCAACAGCGACACCGCGCACGCCGAGCGCCTCTCGAAGAACCTCGAGGCCCCGTTCGAGGTCGTCATCAGCGCCGAGGAGATGGGGGTCTACAAGCCCCGGCTCGCCGCGTTCGAGTACCTGTTCGACAAGCTGGACGTGAGGCCTGACGAGCTCGTCCACGTCTCCGCGAGCCCGATGTACGACCACCGGTCCGCGGCGACCATGGGCATCAAGAACAAGGTCTACGTCGACCGCGGCTTCGAGCATGACGAGCACTGGCTCGGCTACGAGCGGATCACCGACATCGCCGACCTCCCCGTCCTCTTCGGCCTGCCCCGTCCCTGACAGGACGAGCCGCAGGATGGACGCCATGTTCGAGTGGCACGAGAAGCGGACGACGACCCCGGACGGCGTCTACCGCGTGCTGCGTGCCGCCATCCTCGACGGGAGCGTGCCGCCGGGGGGACAGCTGCGCGAGGCGCACATCGCGGCGGACCTGGGGATCAGCCGATCACCCCTCCGAGAGGCGCTGACCCTGCTCGAGAACGAGGGGCTGGTCGTGAAGGTCCCCTTCCGCGGCGCGTTCGTCGCGGAGGTCAGCGCCGAGGAGGTCGCCGAGATCGCGTCGGTCCGGCTCCTGGTCGAGCCGTACGCCGGCGAGCTTGCTGCCGACGCGCTGCGCGGGGCCGAACGGCACCGGTTGGTGAAGGCGACCGAAGACCTGCGCCGAACGACGGACGAGGACGACATCCCGGCCAGCATCGATGCACACCTGCAGTTCCACCGGCTGTTCTACGACCTGTCCGGACACGGGGTGCTGCGGGAACTCTGGGGCGGCTGGGAAACCAAGCTCCGCCTCTACCTCTCGGTCGACCATCGCTCCTACGACGACCTCCACGAGATCGCCGACGATCACGAGCGGCTGGCGGCGGTCGCACTCGAGGGGGACGTCGAGGCGTTCCGGCGGGAGCTGGCCGCCCACTTCCAGTCGGCCCTGAGTGCCGGCCCCCCCGACAAGGAGACCTAGATCAGATGACCGACCTGCACACCCGGGGTGGCTCGGCTGCCGAGCGGCTCGACGCCCTCGGCCTGGAGCTGCCCCACATCCCCGACAACGCGCACTACGTGCACCATCGGAGGGTCGACTCGAGCGTGCACGTGGCGGGTCAGCTGCCCTACCGGGACGGCGAGCTGCTGGGCCAGGGCGTCCTGGGTCGCGACGTCGACCTCGAGACCGGTCGTGAGCTGGCGCGCCACGCCGCCCTCAACTGCCTGGCGGTCGCCGCGGACGCCGTGGGCGGCCTCGACCGGGTCCGGATCGTGCAGATGCTGGTCTTCGTCGCCAGCACGCCCGACTTCGGCCTGCAGTCGAAGGTCGCCGACGCGGCCAGCGACCTCCTCGTCGAGGTGCTCGGTGAGAACGGTCGGCACGCGCGGACCGCGATCGGCGTGGCGAGCCTGCCGGTGAACACCCCGGTTGAGATCCAGATGATCTGCACGGCGGTCTAGGCCACCATGAACCGGCTCCAACGAGTGCTGGACGACCTGGCCGGCCGAGTGGACACCCCCATGCCGATCGTCGTGGCGGACGTGATGCAGCGCAACATCGAGCGCATGCAGGCCTTCGCCGCCGAGCAGAGCCTCGACGTGCGGCCGCACGTCAAGACGCACAAGTGCATCGAGATCGGACGCCTCCAGGTCGAGGCGGGGGCGGTGGGGATCACCGCCGGCAACGTCGGTGAGGCGGAGGTGTTCGCCGGCGCCGGCTTCGACGACATCTTCCTCGCCTACCCGGTCTGGCCCTCGGGGACCAAGGGCGAGCGGATCCGGCGGCTGGCGCAGACCACGCGGCTTCGCGTCGGCGTCGACAACGCCGCGGCCATCGACGCTCTCGCCGACGCGATGGGCGGCGAGCCGGACCGGCTCCAGGTGGTCGTCGAGGTCGACTGCGGCGCTCGCCGCTCCGGCGCCCCGCCTGAGGTCGCCGGTGACCTGGCGCGTGCCGCGCGCAACCGAGGTCTGGTGCCCGTGGGGGTCTACACCTACCCCGGGCACGGCAGCGCCGGGCCTGACTCGCGGGAGCCGGCGGCGCAGGACCAGGAGGCCGCGCTCAGGGCGGCGGTCCGCAGCTGCGACGACGCCGGCATCGCCGCGGAGGTGGTCAGCGCGGGCTCGACGCCCACGGTCGCGTTCGCGACCGGCAGCGTCATCACCGAGATCCGCCCGGGCGAATACGTCTTCTGCGACCTCAACAACACCCGGCTCGGGGCGTGCGCGGAGGACGACATCGCGTTGTTCGTGGCCGCGACCGTGGTCAGCGACTGGGTCCCCGACCAGGCCATCCTCGACGTCGGCACCAAGGCCATGGGCCGTGAGGGCAACCCGGAGATCGGCTACGGCGGGATCGCGGGCAAGAAGGCCGTCCTGGCCAAGCTCAACGAGTACCACGGGTTCGTGGCGGTGCCGGCAGGGGAGGTGCGGCCCCGCGTGGGCACGGTCGTCCCGGTGGTGCCCAACCACGTCTGCCCGGTGGTGGCGAGCTTCGAGGAGCTGGTCGTGACCGACTCCGAGGGCACCACGCTGCAGCGGTGGCCGGTCGCGGCTCGCGGCCTGCTCAGCTGACGGGTCAGCCGGGCCCGATCCAGACCCACACCCCGATGAACCAGGAGAAGCTGAGATGAGACTCGACAAGAAGACCGCGCTGGTCACCGGCGCGACCAGCGGGATCGGAGAGGCGGTGACGTCCCACTTCCGCCGCGAAGGCGCGCGTCTGCTGCTCACCGGGCGCAGGGAGCACCTCGACAGTGCCGAGCCCGACGACGTATACGTCGCCGGCGACGCCAACGACGAGTCCTTCGTCTCCAGCCTGGCCCAGCAGGCGGCCGACACCTTCGGGTCCGTCGACGTGGTGGTCATCAACCACGGCCTGCAACGGAGCAGCCCCCTCGTCGACATGGCGTACGACGACGCGCGGGACGTGCTGCACAGCAACCTGCTCAGCGCGTTCCTGGTGATGAAGCACTTCGCCCCGCTGATGCCCGCAGCCGGCGGTTCCATCGTCTGCGTGGGCTCGCGGCTCGGGATGGTCGGCAAGCCGGAGGAGGTGCTGTACTCCGCGGCCAAGGGTGGCCTGATCATGCTCGCCAAGGGCGCGGCGATCGAGTGGGCTCCCCGCAACATCCGCGTCAACGTGGTTGCGCCCGGCCTGACCACCACGCCGGTCATCGAAGCGTCCTTCCAGCGCCGGCCGGACCCCGAGGCCTACCGCCGCGAGCGCGAGGCACAGATCCCTCTCCAGCGCCTGGCGACCCCGGAAGAGGTGGCCGACGCGGTCCTCTTCCTCGCCTCGCCGGAGTCGACGTACATCACCGGCGCGGTCCTGCCCGTCGACGGCGGCTACACCGCCTTCTGAGTTCCGATCCCGAAGAGCAGAGAGGCAACTGCGATGGCTCGAGTCGAGCGACCGAAGGGCGGACCGGACGGTGCGACCGCGCCGCCCCCCGCACCCGACAACCCGTGGGCACGGAGCCTGTGGCTCGAGGGAGTCGTCCAGGACCTGACGCCGAGGGAGCGCCTGTCGGGCGACCACACGTGCGACGTCGCGATCGTCGGCGCCGGGTTCGGGGGGCTGTGGACGGCGTACTACCTCAAGAAAGCCGACCCCTCCCTGCGGGTCACCGTTGTCGAGGCCGAGATCGCGGGCTTCGGCGCCGCGGGTCGTAACGGCGGCTTCGTGTCTGCCGGCATCGCCGGCAGCGCCGCGCGCTACGCCCGGCGTAGCGGTTGGGACAGCGTCCTTCGCGCCGAGCGCGAGGTCCACCACGGGATCGACGAGATCGGTCGCGTCGTGGCGTTGGAAGGGATCGACTGCGGCTACAACAAGGCGGGGGCTCTCACGGTGGCGACCACCGAGCCGCAGCTGCAGCGTCTCCGCGCCAGGGTCGAGGCGAAGCACCGTTCCGGGCTCGGTCCCGAGGACATCAGGCTCCTCACCGCCGACGAGTCCGCCGACCTCGTCCGCGGGCCGGAGGGTCTTCTCGGTGCGTCGTTCACGCCGCACTGTGCTCGCGTCGATCCCGCTCGGCTGGCTCGCGGGCTGGCCACGGCTTGTGAGCGTCTGGGTGTCAAGATCTATGAGCAGAGCCCGGCTGAGCACCTGGGCCCGAACGTGGTCCAGTGCAGCGACGGCCGGATCTCGGCCGATGTCGTGGTCCGGGCGACGGAGTCCTACACGATTCGCGAGCGGGGCCAGCGTCGCAGGTTCCTGCCGCTCTACTCCCTGGTGATCGCTACCGAACCCCTTCCCCAGCAGGCCTGGGACGAGCTCGGGTGGCGGGACGGCCTCGGGTTCGCAGACCTCGGGCACCTCTACTACTACGCCCAGCGGTCGGTCGACGGACGGATCGTGGTCGGCGGCCGAGGTGCGCCGTACCGACTCACCAGACCCATCTCCCCCGAGAACGAGCAGGACGCCCACGTCTACGAGCGGCTGGTCCAGACCCTGCGAGCAGCCATTCCTGCTGCAGCGGATGCGCGGATCACCCATCACTGGGGCGGCCCCCTGGCGGTACCACGCGACTGGTGCATGACGACGACCTTCGACCGCGCTACGGGACTCGGATTCGTGGGTGCCTTCGGCGGCCACGGGGTCACCGCAGCCAACATCTCGGGCCGCACGATGCGCGACCTGGTCCTGGGCCGCAGCACCGACCTGACATCGCTTCCGTGGGTCGGGCACCGCACCCGGAACTGGGAGCCCGAGCCGCTCCGGTTCATCGCCTCGAGGCTCATCCACAAGACGCTCGCGTCGGCCGACGCCTATGAGGAGCGCACGGGGAAGCAGGCGAAGCGAGTGCGTCTGGTGGCGCCGTTCCTGCCGCCCAGCTAGCCGGCCCGGCACGCTGCAGTCGAGGAAGGATCGCCGAAGGGCACTGGTTCGCGCGCGTCCCGACGGCGTCGTCGCAGCAGGGTTCTTGCCACGAGGACGACCGGCACCGCGACGAGGACCGACCCCGCGACGTGCAGCGTGTTCTCCGCGCCGAGCACAGCGATGACGGCGCCGCCGGTGAGCATCCCCACCGACGAGCCACCACTCCCGGCCACGTGCTGGGCCGCGAAGGCGGTACGGCGCTCCTCGCCGCTCGTGTGCTCGGTGATCACTGCGTTCAGTGCGGCCAGCCCGAAGGGAGTCACGAAGCCGCCGACCGCCGAGACCACCGCCAGGGCCGGCAGGGAGCCGTCCAGCCACGGCAGGGCCGCGAACATGAGGCCCAGCACGACCCACCCGGTGACCATCGTCGGCACGCGCGGCAGGCGCGTCACCATCAACGGGACCGTCGCCGATCCCGCCAGCGAGCCGACGCCGTACCCGGCCATCCCGGCCGCGACCAGCTGTCCCGGCCGGCCCGTCTCGGCGCCGAGGATGGCGAGGCCGAGCGCGAACGCGAACCACCAGTACCAGCCCACCGCGGCCATCGCGATGCCGTCGGCGACGACGGGGTGGGCGCGCAGGACCTCCCGCGCCCGGCGCGGCACCGCACCGGCAGAGGCCCGCCGTACGCCGTACTGTCCGACCCTCGCCACGAGCACAGCCGCCAGCAGCACAGCGATCGTGTCCGCCCACATGAGCGGCATCGCCCCGTGCCGGGTGACGACCCAGGCGGCGACGGGCGGACCGGCCACCATGCTGATCCGGTGGGCGAGGTCTTGCCAGGCCAGGGCGCGGACCGCGACACCGGGTCCGATGCGGTCTCCGAGGTCGGCGAGCATGGCGCGGGTCGCGGGACCTCCGACCGACGTCGCTGCGCCGACGACCAGGCCGCTGAGGCACAGGTGCGCAACGGTGAGGGAGTCGAGCGTCGCGGCGACGGCCACGGTGACGTAGCCGAGAGCCTGCAGGCCGAGGACCGCGGCCAGGGCCGGCCCGGCGGTCACCCGGTGGCGAAGGCGCGCCGCCCACCACGGCGAGGTGAGGAGCGAGATGCCCGAGCATCCGGCGACCAGGCCGGTGGCCCACACCGAGCCCGTCTGCTGCAGCGCGATCAGGGGCAGAGCGACCTCCGTGATCCGCAGGCCCATCCAGCTGACGAAGGTGGCCATCAGGATGCGCACCAGATCTCTCCTCATGCTCCAAGGCTCGGACAAGCAGGCAGCGGCCGGTAGCGAGCATCGCCGGGCAACCACTCATAGACTGGCCTTATGGATCCATATCCGGAGGTTGCGGACCTCCGCCTCGTCGACGCCGTCGGCCGGCACGGTTCACTCGGCGCGGCGGCGCGAGGGCTGCTGGTCAGCCAGCCGTCGGCCAGCCAGCGGCTGGCGGCCCTGGAGCGGCGGTGCGGCGTGCGGTTGTTCGACCGGGACACCACCGGAGCGCGCCCGACGCCCGCCGGCCGCGAGATGATGGTCCAGGCGAGGCACATCCTCGAGCACCTGGAGCGGGTCTTCGAACGCAGCAGGGCGGCAGCCGAGTCGGCGACCATCACGGTGGGCACCATCCCGAGCCTCGCGATGCTGGTCTTCCCTGCGCTGCACGTCGCTCTGCCCCACCTGCGCACCAGCCAGGTCGTCGACCACGGCCCCCGGCTCGTCGAGTGGGTGGCCGAGGGCTCGCTCGACGCGGCCTTCGTCGCCATCGCCGGGCAGATCGAGCTGCCGAAGGGCGTGACCGGCCGGCTCGTGGGAGTGGACCGGATCGGCGTCCTGGCACCCGCCACCTGCGACCTCCGCTCCACCGACCGTCGGCAGCTCGCCGGCAGGACCGTCGTCACCTACACCACCGACTACTCGGGGGAGGACCTCGACGAGCGCGTCGTCGCCCTCGGGGCCACGCCGTACCGCGCGGCGACGGCGGAGACCGCGGTGCGGCTCGGGCGCCTCCTCGGCCACCCGGTCGTCATGCCGCGGTCCCTGCTGCGGACCTATCTCGCCGAGGGCGACCGCGAGCTCACCACCCCTCGGTTCGGCGGGCCGCGACTGTCCGTGGTCACAAGGGTCCCCGCCCCGCCGTACTGGAGGAGCGCGGTGCCCGTCGTCGGCAAGGAGATGGGACTGTCCGGGGTCGCTCCGAGGTCGTGACCGCCCTACAAAGTTTCAGTTTCAAACGGGAACGAAATGCGTTATGGTGGGGCAGCGGCCGAGAGGGCCTGCCTCGACAACCACACCGATGGAAGGGCGCACCGCCATGACCACCCCCACGTTCCGCCCGAAGTACGTCTCCTTCGACTGCTACGGCACCCTGATCAGCTGGCCGATGACGCCCATCACCAAGGAGCTGGTCGGCGACCAGATCCCTGCCGAGCAGTGGGACCAGTTCGTCAGGGAGTTCCGCGGCTACCGCTACGACCAGGTGCTGGGTGAGTACTACCCCTACGAGCAGGTGCTGCAGGACGCCTTCGACCGGGTCTGCCGCAAGTGGGGGATCCAGTCCGACCCGACCGCGGGGAAGCGTTTCGCCGAAGGCGTGCGGAGCTGGGGGCCGCACCCGGACGTCCCGGCGCCGCTGAAGAAGATGGGCGAGAACTTCAAGCTGGTCATCCTCTCCAACGCCGACGGCTCCTTCCTCGAGGGGAGCGTGCCGCGGCTCGAGGCGGACTTCCACGCCGTCTACACCGCCGAGCAGGCGGGCTACTACAAGCCCCGGTACGCCGCGTTCGAGTACATGCTGGAGCAGCTGGACGCCAAGCCGGAGGACTTCGTGCACGTCTCCTCGCACACCCGCTACGACCCGCTGCCGATGCACGACATGGGCTTCCGCAACCTGGTGCTGCTGGACCGCGGCTACGACCCGGTGCCGCCGGGCTACGGCCTCACGGTGGTCAAGTCCCTCGACGAGCTCAACACGATGCTCGGTATCTGAGCCGGCAAGGAGCTCCCGATGCCTACCACCCTCAGTCGAGCGCTCGCCAGCTTCCCCAACCGGTTCGACCCCGGTGTGATGGGCGGACTTCCCGACCATCTCCAGGAGACCATCGAACGACGGAACGAGGTGCTCGGTCCCGGCTACATGCTGATGTACCGGGAACCTGTCGAGTTCGTCTCCGGTCGCGGAGCCCACCTGTTCGACCGTGACGGCAACGACTACCTCGACGCCTACAACAACGTCCCGTGCGTCGGGCACGCCCACCCCTACGTGGTCGAGGCGGTCTCCTGTCAGATGGCAGCCGTCAACACCAACACCCGCTACGTCCAGGAACCGCTGGTCGACTATGCAGAGCGGCTTCTCGAGACGTTCCCCGAGGAGCTGTCGAAGGTGAGCCTGGCGTGCAGCGGGTCCGAGGCCAACGACCTCGCGATGCGGGTGGCGAGGTTCCACACCGGTGCCGAGGGAGTCATCGTGACGCGCTGGGCCTACCACGGCATCACCCGTGAGGTCTCGAGCTTCTCGCCCACACTGGGCAAGGGTTCACCGCTGGGTCCGAACGTCCGGCTCATCGACCCTCCCGACCCGAGACTCGTCGCGCCCGGGTCCACGCTGGCCGAGCACATGCGCGACCAGGTGCGGGGCGCGATCGACGACCTCGAGCGCCACGGCTACCGGCTCGCGGCGCTGGTCACCGACTGCGCCTACAGCAGCGACGGCATCTTCACCGACCCGGTCGGGTACATGGCGGGCGTCCTGGAGGAGGTGCGTGCGGCCGGTGGTGTCTACATCGCGGACGAGGTGCAGTCCGGGTTCGCCCGGCTCGGGGACACCATGTGGGGCTTCAGCCGGCACGGCGTGGTGCCGGACATCGTCACCATGGGCAAGCCGATGGGCAACGGACTGCCGCTCTCGGGCGTGGTCTTCCGCCCCGAGGTCTGCGACGACTTCGGACAGAACGTCCGCTACTTCAACACCTTCGCCGGCAGCTCGATCCCGGTCGCGGCCGGGGCGGCGGTGCTCGACGTCTTCGAGGAGGAGAACGTGCAGCAGCGCGTCCTCGTGAACGGCAAGGCCCTGCGTGCCGGACTGGAGGAGATCACGCAGGCGTCGCCGTACGTCTCCGAGGTGCGCGGCAGCGGTCTGTACGTCGGCATCGAGATCGTCCGGGACCGCGAGACGCTCGACCCCGATCGCGCACGAGCCGAGGACATCATCAACGACCTGCGGGACCGTCGAGTCCTCATCAGCGGCACCGGCAAGGGCGCGAACGTCCTGAAGGTCCGTCCTCCGCTGGCCTTCAGCTCCGCCGACGTGACGCGGTTCCTGGAGACCTTCGCCGAGGTCGCGAAAGTCCGTCTGTAGCAGGGCTGAAGGGACTCACAGTGAATGCCTCACCGTCCTCGGGCCTCGCCCAGCGGCTCTTCGCCGGAAGCGGCTTGGCGTCCCCCCACGAGCCCGTCGACCCGGTGGTGGTGAGCGGCCTCCTGCACAGGCACTACCGCCTCGCCGGGCGTCTGCAGCCGGTGGCGACGGAGAAGGACGAGACGTTCCGGCTCAGGGCCGAGGAGACCCAGTTCCTCGTGAAGGTCTCGCCGCCCGACGAGGCTCCGGCGATCGTCGGGCTGCAGACCGCCGCGATGCGGTTCCTCGAGGACGCCGTCCCGGAGCTGCCCGTCCAACGGGTGAGGCTGACCGTCGAAGGACGCGACAACGTGGTCGTGGAGGACGACGGCAGCCTTCGGATCCTGCGGGTGTTCGAGTACGTCGAGGGCGCGCTCTGGGCCCAGGCGGACCCGGACGCCGGCCAGCTCGCGCAGGTGGGCGAGGTCCTCGGGCGCGTCGACGTGGCGCTCGAGGCGTTCGCGCACCCGGCGGACCGACGAGAGCTGATGTGGGACATCCGGCACTTCCACCACCTGACGGGGCTCGTCGAGCACACGCCGAGCGGCGAGCACCGCCGGCTGGCTGCAGAGGTCTTCCGGCTGTTCGAGGAAGCCGTCGTCCCCAGGGTCGACGACCTCGAGGCGCAGGTGATCCACGGCGACTACAGCCCCTACAACGTGGTCGTCGACGAGCAGAGCGACGACTACGTCGCCGGCGTCATCGACTTCGGCGACACCATGCGCAGTGCGCTGATCTTCGATCCCGCGGTGTCCCTGGCGAACCTCGTCGGCCGGACGCCGGACGAGCCCTGGTGGGAGGCCTGCGCCTTCGTCGCGGGCTATGAACGGGCCCGGCCGATCACGGACCGTGAGCTCCCGCTGCTGCCCGTGGCCGCGCTGGCACGACTCACCCTGCGCGCACTGATCACGAACTGGCGCGCGGAGCGCGTGCCAGGACGGCGCGACTACCTCCTGGCCCATGCCAAGGACGACTGGATCAACGTGGAGCGGGCCATCGCCGTACCGATGTCGGACGTCGTCGCGCAGCTCCGGGCGGGCCGTCGTGGCCACGGCTGAACGGCCCACCGTCGATAGGGTCGTCGGGTGACCAGCAACCCCACGTCGCGCGACTACAACAAGGCGTCGGTCCTCGATGTGGTGCTTTCCCGTGCCCCGCTGACACGCAACGAGCTCATCGAGCTGACCGGCTTGAGCAAGGCCACGGTGTCGCGAGCAGTGGAGGAGCTCCGGGCGGACGGCTTCGTCGTCGACGGGGGAGTGGACGAGGTCGCCGGCCGCGGCCGCCGGTCCACCTACCTAGACGTTCCGGGCACGACGGGACACGTCGTCGGCATCAGCTTCGGCGTGCAGAGCACCTGCGTCCTGGTGGCCGATCTCGTCGGTCGCGAGGTGCAGCACGTGCTGGTGCCCACCGGGGACCACCAAGGGATCAGCGAGGCCGCCCGCTGGCTGGTCGGCCTGGTGGCGGAAGCCGGCAGGTCCGCAGAGGGGCCGCTGCGCCAGGTGGTCGTTGCGATGCCCGGCCGTGTGCTGGCCGGCACGGAGTTCTTCGGTTCGGGGGAGGCGATGAAGGCCTTCGCGGGCTCCGGCCTCCAGCGAGCCCTCGCCGACCTGGTCGACGCGCCCGTGCGCCTCGACAGTGACGCCAACGCGTCCCTGCTCCGGATCCTCACCGAGGACGCCACTCTCCGCGATGCCGCGCTCTTCAGCCTGAGCAGCATCCTGAACTTCGCCAGCTGCACGGACCACGAGCTCGTCCGGGGACGCACGCCTGCCTTCGGCGACATCGGCGTGCTCTTCTCCGGGGTCGGCGACGAGCCCCTCGACGGCCTGTTGAGCACGAGCGGCCTGCTTCGGTTCGCGCGCGGGCGGGGGCTCCAGCTGGATCGCGTCGAGGACCTGTGGCTGCAACCGCAAGAGGAGGAGTCGCGCACCGAGGTGCTGGATGCGTTCGCCACGGCGGTGGCTACCGCTGTCAGTGCCGTAGCCGTGACGATGGATCCGGAGACGGTCTTCCTGGTGGGTCGACTGCAGCCGCTCGTCGACGAGGTCCTTCCCGACGTACGACGACGGCTGGACGACAGCCTTCCCTCGGCCCCGGAGGTGAAGGCGCCGACCCAGGTGCTCGGTCTGTCCGTGGCGCAGGGAGCGGTGTACGCCGGCCTGCGGGCGGCTCGGAACCGGCTGCGGGTCGCGGTGCTGGAATCGCGTCGCCAGAGCCGGCCTGCGGAACAGGCTGTGCCCGCCTTCTGAGACGGTGGCCGCGGACGACGCAGCGCCAGTCCGTGCTCAGGCCGAAGCAGCGACTTCCTCCACGACGGCTGCGTGGACGTGGAGCATCCGAGCGAAGAGGCCGTCTCCCCGGGTGAACTTCAGCGGGACCTCGCCGCCGGCGGCGACGGCGTCCTTGGTGCCGTCGAAGAAGGCGGGTCCCTGGTCGGGGGTCTTGTCGCTCTTGTCGTCGGGGTAGAGCGGGTTGATCGTGCTCTCGATCTTGGGCCAGAGCGCTCGGGCAGCCTCGGTGGACTCGAACTCCAGAATCAGCACCACGGTGTCGGGCAGCAGCTCGCCGGCGACCTCCTCGAGCACCGAGCCGCCGAGGTATCCGGGGTGGCCGTCGAGCGAGCGGAGCCACTCGCCGAGGTACTTCCTTGCTTCGTCCCCGTGGCCGGGCTTGGCGACGTTGATGAAGATGTCGCGGCGCTTGCGATCCATGTGCTTCCTCTCGTTCGGGTTGCGGCCTGGGCCGCAGGTGGGGGTGGACCGGCTCGGGCGAGGGATCTGGAGTCCCGCGCCCGGGCCGGGGCGTCAGACGTCGAGGAGTGCCGCGAGGCCGGCGATGTCGGAGACCTCGTGGTAGCCGTAGTAGGGCGTGCTGGGTTCGTAGCCCCGGTTGACGTAGACCTTGTTGCTCACCCGCAGGTCGTGGGCCGGCATCAGGTCGTAGCGCAGGCTGGAGGAGACGTGCAGGATGTCCTGCGGCCCGACGCCGAGCTGGTCGAGCATGTACTCGAACGCCTGGAGCCGGGGCTTGTAGGCTTGCGCCTGCTCGGCGGTGTAGACGGCATGGAACGGCGCGCCGAGCTTGTCGACGTTGCTCTGGATCTGCTCGTCGGCAGCGTTGCAGAGGATGACCAGCGGATACCGCTCCGCCAGGGCGGCCAGCGGCTCCGGTACGTCGGGGTGCGGGCCCCAGGACGGCACCGACTCGTAGATCGCCCTTCCGTCGCTGTCGCGGTGCTCGATCCCCCACAGCTTCGCGGTCCGAGCCAGGGCGTCGTTGATCACCTGGTGGTACGGCTTGTAGGCGCCGAGGACCTCGTCGATCCGGAATGCCTCGAAGTCGTCGAGGAAGTCCTCCATCCGCTCCGCCGGCACGCGGTCTGCGACCAGCTCGCGGGTCACCGCGGACATCCCGAACGCGGTCAGGGTGCCGTAGCAGTCGAAGGTGATGAACTTCGGTTCGAAGTCGAGCATGTGCGAAGTACTCCTTGGTCCTCGTCGGTTTCTCTCGTTGGTCGGTCAGGACCGGTGGGCTGCCTGGCGGCTGAGGTACTCCTGGCGTGCCGCCGCACTGGTGTGGTGGTGGGTCAGCTCGTGCAGCTCCGGGGGCTCGACACCGTCGACGACGGGGTTGACGTGGATGACGACGTTCTCGACGTGGGCGACCGTGTGCAGCACGTTGTGCTCGATCTTCTCGGCGAGCGCGTGGCTCTCCAGGACGGTGAGCCGGGAGTCCACGGCGACGTTGGCGTCAGCCTCGAGACGGTGACCGCTCCAGCGGGCACGGACCCGTCCAACGCTGATGACGCCCGGAGTGGAGGTGATGACCTCGGTCAGCTGGTCGATGACATCGTCGTCGACGCCGTCCATCAGCCGGCGGCCCGTGGTCCGCACGGAGCTGACGAGGATCCACAGGATCGCGGCCGCGATGAGGAATCCGATGATGGCGTCGGCCTGCTCGAAACCGAGCCACACGCCGATCACTCCGACGACGACCGCGATCGAGGTGAAGCCGTCGGCGCGGGCGTGCTGGCCCTCGGCGATGAGCGCGGCGGAGCCGATCCGCTTCCCGGCGCGGATCCGGTAGACGGCGACCAGCTCGTTGCCGCCGGCGCCGACCAGGCCGGCAGCGAATACCCACCACAGGTTGGTGAGCTCACGCGGGTTCACCAGTGCGTTGACGGACTCCCAGATGATCAGCCCTGCGGACAGGGCGATGATGAGTGAGATGAAGAGACCGACCAGGTCCTCGGCGCGACGGTAGCCGTAGCTGTACTTCTTGGTCGCGGCGCGCTGTCCGATCCGGAACGCGATGATCAGCGGGATCGTGGTGGCCGCGTGACCCACGTTGTGCAGGGTGTCGGCCAGCAGGGCGATCGATCCGGAGATCGCGACGATGAAGACCTGCAGGATCGCGGTGGCGCCCATGCCGGCCAGGCCGATCCAGGCCGCCCGGATGCCCTCGTTGCTGGACTCCTCGGCCGACTGGATGGCCTCGTTGGAGTCGTGGGAGTGGGGCACCACGATGTGCTTGATCTTCGCCCACACGCCCGACCCGTGGTCGTGGTCACCGTGGTCTCCGTGGCCGTGGCCGTGGCCGTGCCCGTGGCCATGCCCGTGGTCGTGTGCTGCGTTGCTCATGTCGCTCTCTCTTTGCTCGTGAAGCTCAGGTGACGGGTCGGAGCCGGTTACTGGTCGGCTCTGCGAAGCTCACTGACGTCCGCCTTGGCCCGGTGGTGCTCGGGGATGCCCCCCGCGCTGTGCTCCGCGTGGTAGATCGCGTCCTCCACCAGCTGCCGAACGTGGGAGTTGTCGATCCGGTAGAAGATCTGGTTCGCCTGGCGGCGCGTTCGCACGAGCCGCGCCAGCCGCAGCTTGGCCAGGTGCTGGGAGACGCCCGCCGGCGCCTTCTTCACCGCTTCGGCGAGCTCGTTGACCGACCGCTCGCCGTCGAGCAGGGCCCACAGGAGCCTGACGCGGGTGGAGTCCGACAGCATCCGGAAGATCTCGACCGCGAGGTCGACCTTCTCCTGCTCAGGCATTGCCTCATGTGGTTGCGAATCTGCGCGCATACGTAGATAGTAACCGCACAAGGTGGACTGACGCAAGATTGTTGACAATCGTCAATCTGCAGACCTACGCTTGCCCGTATGACCCAGCCCACATTCCGCCCCAAGTACGTCTCCTTCGACTGCTACGGCACCCTGATCAGCTGGCCGATGACCCCCATCACCAAGGAGCTCGTCGGCGACCAGATCCCTGCCGAGCAGTGGGACCAGTTCGTCAAGGAGTTCCGCGGCTACCGCTACGACCAGGTCTGCGGTGAGTACTACCCCTACGAGCAGGTGCTCCAGGACTCCTTCGACCGGATCTGCCGCAAGTGGGGGATCGAGTCCGACCCCGCCGCGGGGAAGCGTTTCGCCGAGGGCGTGCGGAGCTGGGGCCCGCACCCGGACGTGGTCGCGCCGCTGAAGAAGATGGGCGAGCACTACAAGCTGGTGATCCTCTCCAACGCCGACGACTCCTTCCTCGCCGAGAGCGTGCCGCGGCTCGAGGCGGACTTCCACGCCGTCTACACCGCCGAGCAGGCCGGCTACTACAAGCCCCGCTACGGCGCGTTCGAGTACATGCTCGAGCAGCTGGACGCCAAGCCCGAGGACTTCGTGCACGTCTCGTCGCACACCCGCTACGACCCGCTGCCGATGCACGACATGGGCTTCCGCAACCTCGTGCTGCTGGACCGCGGCTACGACCCGGTCCCGCCGGGCTACGACCTCACGGTGGTCAAGTCCCTCGACGAGCTCAACACCCTGCTCGGCATCTGACCGCTTCCCGCCGCCCGCCTCGCACGGGCAGGCGCTGACGCCTGCCCGGCGTCGTGAAGAACCGCCCTGTGCAGGGCGGCCAGGAATCTCCCCGTCGATGGCGGCTCCTCCGGAGTCTCTGCCGGCAACTGATGAACATCCCTATGCCCAAAACCAGGAGGCACAAGAGCATGAACAAGTTGAGAGCTACCGCGGCGGCAGGCCTCGGATCGCTGCTGCTGATCGCGGCCAGCGCGTGTGGCGGTACCGCGTCGTCGAGCGACGAGGCATCGGGTGCGAAGGGCAGCTTCGAGGACATCTCGGCGGAGGTGAAGCCTGATGACGCGGCGATCGCTCTGCTGCCGGCGGACATCAAGGAGGCCGGCGTGATCACCATGGCGGCTGACCTGCACTACCCGCCCACGTCCTTCCTCGCCGAGGACCAGAAGACGCCGATCGGCTACAACGTCGACATCGCCACGCTTCTCGCGCAGGTGCTCGGGCTCGAGGTCGAGGTCAAGAACGTCACCTGGGACGGCGTGATCCCGGGGATCGCGGCCGGCCGCTACGACTTCACCGCCACCAACATGACTCCCACGCCGGAGCGGCTCGAGGTCCTGGACATGATCACCTACTGGGCGCCCGGGTCGTCCCTGATCGTGCAGAAGGGCAACCCCGAGGACCTGAGCATCGCCGACGAGTCCATCTGCGGCAAGAAGATCGCCGTGATGACGGGCAGCTCGCAGCAGCAGGACTACCTCCCCCTCATCTCCGAGGACTGCGAGGCCGCCGGCGAGGAGCCGGTCGAGGGCGTGAACCTCGGCAACGTCGAGAGTGCGTTGACGCAGCTCTCGTCGAAGCGGCTGGACGGCGTCTTCTCCGACACCTCGCAGCTGGCGTGGGCGGCGCAGCAGCAGCCTGAGGCGTTCGAGCTGCTCTCGCCGCAGTACGTGAAGGAAGTGGGCGACGACACCGCCGCCCTGGGGCTGCCCAAGGACTCGCCGCTCACCGAGGCGCTCCACGCCGCGATGCAGGTGCTCATGGACTCCCCGGCCTACCAGGCGACCCTGGACCGCTGGGGTCTGGGCGCCGGCGCGATCTCCGAGTCGCAGATCTTGAGGTGACCCATGACCTCCACGACAGAACCGACCCGTACCGACCGCCATAAACCGGACGGACACGAGGACGCCGCAACGAAGCCTCGGGTGCACCGGCGCGGAACGCTCGAGTACGTCGCCTGGGCCGTCTGTGTCCTCGTGACGATCGGGGTGACCCGCACTCTCGTCACGAACGAGAACTACCAGTGGGACGTCGTGGCGCAGTACCTCACTGCGCCGTCGATCATCCGGGGCCTGGTCCTGACCGTCGTCCTCACCTTCGCGGCGATGTTCTTCGGAAGCGTGCTGGGCGTGGTCATCGCGGTCCTGCGGGTCTCTCCGCTCAGGCCGGTCCGCATCTTGGCCGGCGCCTACCTCACGTTCTTCCGAGGTACGCCGGTGCTGGTGCAGCTGATCTTCTGGTTCAACATCGCCGCGCTCTACCCGGAGCTCGCGATCGGGATCCCCTTCACCGACATCTCGCAGGACATCGACGTCAACCGACTGATCAGCGCGACGACGGCGGCGGTGCTGGGACTGTCCCTCAACCAGGCCGCCTACCAGGCCGAGATCGTCCGGGGTGGGTTCGCGTCGGTGGACAAGGGACAGATCGAGGCTGCCGACGCCCTGGGCATGAGCCGGCTGACGAAGCTGAGGCGGATCACCATCCCCCAGGCCATGCCCACGATCGTCCCGGCGACGGGCAACCAGTTCATCGGGATGTTCAAGGAGACGTCACTGGTCAGCGTGCTGGGGGTCGCGGAGCTGCTGCAGAGCGTGCAGCTCGTCTACGCCCGCACGTACCAGACCATCCCGCTCCTCCTGGTGGCCTGTGTCTGGTACCTGGTCATGACGGTGCTCCTGAGCTATCCGCAGTCGCTGATCGAGAAGAGGTTCTCTCGCACCAGGGCCCGGGTCGGCAACGACCCTGTCCCCTCGCAGATCGGACTCATAGGTGATGCCAAGTGAACGGTGACGGAACAGTATTCGCGCGCGGTCTGCGCAAGAGCTTCGGCGACCGGGTGGTGCTCGACAGCATCGACCTGGACGTCGTCTGCGGCCAGATCGTCTGTGTCATCGGGCCGAGCGGGTCCGGCAAGTCCACCTTGCTCCGCTGCATCAACGGGCTGGAGGAGGTCGACCGCGGAGTCCTGCGCGTCAACGGCGAGGACCTCGGATTCCGGGAGACGGCGACGTCGTACCGCGCCAGGAAGCGCAAGGAGGTCGCGGCGCAACGGTCTCGGATCGGCATGGTGTTCCAGTCGTTCAACCTCTTCCCCAACATGACGGCGCGACAGAACGTCATGTCGGGACCGGTGCTCGTCAAGGGCAAGCCGAAGGCAGAGGCCGCACGGCGTGCGGACGCGCTGCTGGCAAGCGTCGGGCTCGAGGGGCACGGCGGCCACTACCCGTGGCAGCTCTCCGGAGGTCAGCAACAGCGAGTGGCGATCGCGCGCTCGCTCGCGATGGACCCCAACGTCATGCTCTTCGACGAACCCACCAGCGCCCTCGACCCGGAGCGGGTCGGGGAGGTGCTCGCCGTCATGAAGGACCTGGCCGAGCGCGGCATGACCATGCTCATCGCCACCCATGAGATGGGCTTCGCCAAGGAGGTCGCCGACACCGTGATGTTCATGGACGGCGGGCTGGTGGTCGAGCAGGGAGCCCCCAAGGACGTCCTGTGCAACCCGAAGGAGCGAAGGACCCAGAAGTTCCTCGAGTCGGTGCTGTGACCCCCGAGCGGGTCGCCGCGCGCGGCCCACGATGACGTAGCTGTAGATGACAAGAATCCACCAAGTCGAAGGACATGCTCATGAAGTTCACCCCTTACTGGCTCGACACTGCTCCGCAGGGGCCTGATCGGTCGCGGACCGAGGTCGGTGGTCGGGCCGAGGTGGCGGTGGTGGGTGCGGGTCTGACCGGCCTGTCCGCGGCGCTGCACCTGGCTCGGAAGGGTGCGAGTGTGGAGGTCTTCGAGGCCGAGTCGGTGGGCTGGGGGGCCTCGGGCCGTAACGGCGGGATGGCGACCACGGGGCTCTCGATCGGGTTCCGGACCGCGATCGAGCGGTACGGCCTGGAGGCGGCGAAGGCCTACTTCTTGGCCTATGACGACGCGATCGACACGGTGGAGAAGCTGGTGGGCGAGGAGGGCATCGACTGTGACTTCGCCCGTACCGGGAAGCTGACCCTGGCGGCCAAGC
>NZ_QXGH01000061.1 GCF_003515065.1 Nocardioides immobilis | reverse complement strand
CGGGGCCTCCCACAATTGTCGGATAGGCCGAGCAGGCAGCCCCTGCTCGGTAACCCACGAATCTTGTGAGTGAGGCCCCGGCCCGCAACCCCGTCAAAAGCGACGGCGTCACGTCATACCGTCTAGCCTCTGGCCGTGATCTGGAACCGAACCGGAGGCCACGACGACGGCACGCTCCTGGTCCTGCTGCACGGGCTCGGCGGTACGGCGGAGGTGTGGCGCGGCGTCGAGGCGCTGCTGCCCGAGGCCTGGCCGGGCGGCTGGTCGACGCCCGACCTCCCCGGCCACGGGCGCTCGCCGCGCGCGTCGTCGTACTCCTTCGACGCGCAGGCGAAGCTGGTCGCCGAGGCGCTGCCCGACGACCGCGACCTGGTGCTCCTCGGGCACTCGATGGGCGGCATGGTGGCGCTGGCGATGGCCGGCTTCCATCCGCGAGTACGGCGGGTCGTGGGCTTCTCGATCAAGACCTGGTGGCCCGCCGACCAGGTCGAGGGGATGCGGGCGCAGTCGTTGAAGCCGGCCCGGGTCTTCGCGAGCCGCGAGGAGGCGGTCGAGCGCTACCTGAAGGCCTCCGGGCTGCACGGGCTCGCCGATCCGGAGGATCCCGGGCACGAGGCCGGCATCGTGCAGGTCGAGGACGGCTGGCGGATCGCGCAGGACATGGGCACGTTCGACTTCGGCGTACCGGACATGCCGGCGCTCCTCGCTGAGGTGTCGTGCCCGGTCACGCTCGGCCTCGGGTCGGAGGACCAGTTCGTCCGGCCGGCGAACTACGGAGAGCTCGGGGTCGACGTCGTCGCGATGGACGGGCTCGGCCACAACCCGCACCTCGAGGACCCGGCTGCGGTCGTGGCGCTGCTGAAGTAACGTCACCGCATGCGCTTGCCTGCCCTTCGACGAGCGCAGCTCGGTCGGCCGAGCCTGGACCCGTACGCCGACCGGTTCGACGTCCCGGTCGCCGAGGACTCGATGTCGGTGACGTTCCTCGGGGTGGCGACGCTGCTCCTCGACGACGGGGAGACCCAGGTGCTGACGGACGGGTTCTTCTCCCGGCCCGGGCTGCTGTCGGTCGGGCTGCGACGGATCGCCCCCGATCCGGTGCGGATCGGCGCCTGCCTGGCGCGCGCCGGCGCGGCCCGGGTGCGAGCCGTCGCGCCCGTGCACAGCCACTACGACCACACCCTGGACGCGGCCGTCGTCGCGGACCTGGCGGGGGCGCTGCTCGTCGGCGGCGAGTCGACGACGAACATCGGCCGCGGCGGCGGGCTGCCGGACGACCAGCTCCGGACGGTCGCGGACGGCGACGAGCTCGAGGTCGGCGGCTTCTCGCTGACGTTCATCGGGTCCGAGCACTGCCCGCCCGATCGCTTCCCGGGCGAGATCACCGAGCCCGTCGTACCTCCGGTCAAGGCCGCCGCCTACAAGTGCGGCGAGGCCTGGAGCATCTTCGTCGAGCATGCGAGCAGCCGAAGGCTGCTCATCCAGGGCAGCGCCGGGTACGTCGAGGGCGCCCTCGCCGGACGCCAGGCCGAGGTGGCGTACCTGGGGATCGGCCAGCTCGGCAAGCAGGACGAGACCTACATCCGCGCCTACTGGGAGCACACCGTGCGGGCCGTCGGCGCCCGCCGCGTCGTCCTCATCCACTGGGACGACTTCTTCCGCCCGCTCGACCGGCCGCTGCGCGCGCTGCCCTACCTCGGCGACGACCTCGACGCCACGATGCGGGTCCTGGTGCCGCTGGCGGAGGAGGACGGGGTCAGCCTGCACTTCCCCACGGTGTGGGAGCGGGAGGATCCGTGGGTGGGAGTGAGCTGAGCCACCGGTCCGAGGTTCGCCTGTCAGGCTGGGCTGGTCACCGAACGGACAGTCAGCAGGTTGTCGCCATGAGTGGCGTCGACCTCGACCTGGCCCGTCTCATGGAACCCGAGCTTCTCCAGGACGCGGCGGGAGGCGACGTTCCAAGCCCAGACGGTTGCCCACAGCCGCTCGCATCCCGCCGCGGTCGCCCAGGCGACCACGGCTCCACCCGCCTCGGTTGCATAGCCGAACCCCTGCGCCCGACGCAGCAGCTCGAAGGCCAGCTCGGGCTCGTCGGGCACGCCGTTCCCGTGAAAGACCAGCCCGCAGTACCCGATGACATCGCCCGCGCACTTCCGCTCCACCGCCAACACACCCGGCCGCGGATCCTCACGCTCACTGCGGATCCAATCGGCGATGTCCTCCACCGTCGGCCGCCCGGCGGCATCGATCCGGCGGTGCGCCGGCACCCGGGGATCCCGCTCCGTCCACAGCCGACGGTAGACGTCCGCCTCCTCGACCCGCCGACGCCGAAGGATCAGGCGATCGGTCTCCAAGGTGTCCAACACGGGCCACGCAGGCATATCGGCATCGTGCCACCGGGCGCGAGCATGCCGATATCCCCGCCGGTGCAGCTCAGTGGCGGGGTGTCGGGGCTCGGTGGCTACTCGTCGGGTGGGTCGGCCGGGTCGGCCGGCGGCTGGGACGGCTGGGTGGTGCCGGGTCGGGGGGTGAGGTCGTAGGTGCCGGTGGGGTCGACCAGGTACAGGCCGCTGGGCAGGGTCCACAGGTAGGTGCCGGGTGAGAGGACCCGGCAGGTCGCGAGTCCTGAGGTCTTGTACCGGTGGTGGCCTCGGCACTTCGGGTTCAGGTTGCACCGACACGTCGGTCCGCCCTGGGCGTGGGGCACGTTGTGGTCGATGTCGCAGCGTTCGGCTGGTCTGGTGCAGAAGGGGTAGGTGCAGTGGTGGTCGGCCAGGGTGACCTGGCGGCGGATCCGGTCGGGGATCTCGTAGGAGTCCACGGGCTGGTGGCCGTTGAGGTCGATCACGGGCCGCACCAGCACGCTGGTGCCCGGGGTGCCCATCCACTCCTTGACCTGCTCCGGTGAGATCGGGGTGCGGGTGTTGGCGAACCGTCCGACCGCGCCGTCGGCCGTGTGGCCGCTGGCGCCGTTGAGGTGGACGATCAGCTCGACCCTGCGGCCGGGGACGGTGCGGGTGATCTCCCCGGTGTCGGGGTCGACGACCTGGAGGTCGAGGGCGAGGTCCTGGCGGGCGATCTCCCCGAGCGCGACCGACCGGCGCACGTCCAACGACTCCTCACAGCCGAGCTGGCCCAGCAGCTTCGCCCGGCGGGCGACCGCGGTCTCGAGGTCCAGGGCATCGGCGACGTCGAGGGTCGCGGTGACCTCCGCGGTGCCGTCGAACCCGACCCGGTCGAGATCGATGTCGACCCGCCGGGCCTCCTGCGCCGCCGTGCGCTTCTCCTCGGCCGCTTGCGGGTCGTAGCGGACCAGGGCTTCCTCGACCAGCCGGTCGATCTGCGCCCAGGAAACCCCGTGGGCGATGGGTGCGAGCTGCCGGTCCACGAACCCCGCGGCATCGGCGGGCAGGGTGCGGGTGGACTCCGCGAACCGCAATGCCTTCCACACCGGAACCCGGCCCTCGAGCACCCTGCCCCAGGTCTTGGGGAGCCGGTAGGCCAGCTCCACCACATGCCCGACGTAGGAGCGGCCGGAGTCCAACGACCGACCGACGAGGGCGGAGAGCTCCATCACCGCGAAGTCACTGATCAACGGGGCACCGGGTCCGGCGACCGGAAGCCCGGTGTCCAGACCCCGCTCGGTGACCGTCGAAGCCTCCGCCCCCTCGGCGACGACATGCTCGCCCGCCCACTCGGCGATCCGACGGATCTTGGAGATCTCGTGTTCGGTGATCGCGGTCTGGTCGTCACGGATCCCGGCCAATAGCTCCCGCGAACGCGTCACCGGGACACCTTCGACGGCCACGTCCGCCGGCGTGGCGGAGAGGTCGAAGAGGGGCGCGGTCCCGAGATCCATACTGAACATTCAACACCCGACCACCGACACATCGAAACGCGCGGAACCCGCCTGTGGACTGACGATTCACACTTCCTGGCCTGTGGACGAAAGGTGGGCTTCGCGCCACCGCGCCCCTTCGAAAGGCTCGTCGATCCGCCGGCCAGAGATCCCGCCAGCCGGCCGAGGGCTCGGGCCCTCGACCGGCTGGGGTGGGGTGGGGGGTCAGGCCGCCGTACGACGGACGTCGCGGGCGTCGCCGACGCCGGTGACCGCGGTCTCGAAGGCGTCCCGGAGGAAGGCGTTCGAGTCGGCGACGGCACCGGCGGACGCGATGCCGAGGGCGATGCCGGCGAGCACCTCGTTCCTCCAGTCCGGCTGCGGCTCGGGCTCGGGGAACGGCTTGCCGGCCTTGACCCACTCGGCGATCAGCGCGGCGAGCACCGGGTTGGGCTCGCCGAGCGGGTCGAGACCCTCGCCCTCGGACCAGCGGGCGATCGGTGCGACCTCCTGGCCGAGCTTGTCGGCGACGAACGCGAGGTGGACCAGCGACCGGCCGAACCGGATGCCCTCGTCGATCGGGGGCAGCGGCTGCGGGTTGAGCGCAACCAGGTCGAGGTTGCTCGACAGGACCGGGCCATGCGGGATCAGCCCGTCGATCGCCCGCGGGTTGAGGCGGGCGATGATGGACAGGAGGGTGCGGTTGATGGCCACGAGGGGCTCCTTCATGTCGGAAGACAGGACAGGAGGAGGAGTCCGGGAGGCCCCCGCGTGATTCATCCTTTCGGTTACTTCTCGTCCCGCTCCAGGAAGTAGAACTGGGCCGGCTTCTCCATGATGCTCGTCCTCATGTCGACGAGCGGACCGCGTACCGCGCCGATCCGCTCCATCAGCGCGAGCGACGGGGCGTTGCGCGCGTCGGGCTCGAGGACGATCCGCGTGCAGCCCGGCAGCCCGAAGACGAACGCCAGCCCGGCGGCGACCACCTCGGCGGTCCGCCCGGCGCGCTCCGGCACCGCCGCCAGCAGCAGGTGGACGCCGACGTCGCCCGACTGCCGGTCGTACCACTCGCCGATCTCGTCGACCTCGGGGTCGTAGGTCTGCAGGATCCCGACCGGAGTGCCGTCGACCACGAAGAGGTACGCCGCAAGGTGCTCCTGCTCGTCGATGTACTCGTAGATCTCCCGGACCCGCGCCTCGTCGCAGTCCGTCATCCCCCAGAACACCGCTCGCTCCTCGGTGACCCACCCGTGCAGCATCGCGGCATCGGTGGCGGGGTCGACCGGCCGCAGCGAGGCGCTCATGCGACCGGGGCCGCGGGGTTGGCGAGAGTGCCCGCGAACATGAGTGACTCCGCCTGGTCGGTCAGGTCCACCATCTGCAGCGTGTTGCGCAGCTGCAGCCGGTTGAGACAGCTGTGCCGGAACGTGGCCCGCAGCAGGTCGTAGTGCGCGGCGGCACTCGCGAGCTCGGGATGGTCCGCACTGTGTTCCTCGATCGTCGCCCGCACCAGCGCCCAGAACTCCTCCTCGTCCAGCACCCCGTCCTCGGCGAGGATCGCGCCGACGAACCGCAGCACCCCGTCGAACACGTCGGTGTGGATCGCCAGCGCCTTCACGTCGTCGGGGAACTCACCCCGGATCCGCTCCACCTCGGCCGGCAGCGGGAGCGACCCCATCACCGCGACCTCCTCGCCGATGTCCTTCATCAGCGCTCGCACCGGCACGTGGTCGCGCAGCACCAGCACCAGGTTCTCGCCGTGCGGCATGAAGGCGAGGTCGTAGGCGTAGAGGCAGTGCACCAGCGGCCGCAGGTAGGCGAGCAGGTAGCTCCGCACCCAGGTCGCCGCATCGACCGGCGACGCCTTGATCAGCGCAGTCACCAGCGCATCGCCGTCGGCGTCGCGGTGCAGCAGCGCGGCCATCGTCATCGGCCGCTCGCCCGCATCCAGCGAGGGCATCGGGCTCTCGCGCCACAGCGCCGCGATCATCTTCCGGTACGGCGACGGGCCCGCGTGCTGGTGGAACGCATCGCCCGTGTAGCCGATGGCGGCGAGCTCGCGCAGCACCGTGAACCCGGTCGCCTGCAGCTCCGCATCGGCCGCCACCGTCGCCGACACCCAGTCGTTGATCGCCGGGGTCGCCTCCATGTAGGCGGGCGACAGGCCCCGCAGGAACCCCATGTTCTGGATCGCCAGCGCGGTCTTCACATAGTGCCGCTCCGGCCGGCTCAGGTTGAAGAAGGTCCGGATCGACTGCTGCGGCCGGTGATCGTCGTCGCCCGCACCGAGGTGCACCAGGTCGCGGCGGGCCACGTCGGGCGCGAACGTCACCGCGAGCTTGTTGACCCACTGCCACGGGTGCACCGGGAGCAAGAGGTAGTCGACCGGATCGAGTCCGAGCCCGCGGAGCCGAGCGGCGAAGCGATCCCGGGTCGCGGGAGCGAGCTCGCCGTCGTACAGCGTCTCCTCGGTCTGCCCGTCACCCAGGGTCAGCCGGGTGACGGCACGACGGGCAGCCAGCCAGTGCAGTCGGACCGGCTCCCCTGTCTCCGGCGCGTACGCCGTGTAGTCGTCGAGCCCGAACCCGATCCGTCCGTTGTTGGCGACGAAGGCCGGGTGGCCCTCGGTCATCGCCGCCTCGATCGCCTGGTAGTCCGCATCCACCAGCTCGGCCACCGGGACCCGGCGGTGCCGCAGCTTCCACGCCGCCGCGGCCAGCGTCGAGGCGATCTCCTCGAGGTACGTCGGCAGCAGCTGGTCGGGGATCCCCAGCGTCGGCGCGAGCTCGGCGACGAACGCCTGCGCGTCGGGTGCCGGCTCGATCGAGGCCGGGTCGACCACCCAGTGCTCGAGCGCGTGCACCCGCGCGCTGAAGGAGTACGTCGACGTCCCCGCCGTCAGCGTCCACCAACCGGGCCGGCTGCCGTCGGGCTCGGGCGCCAGCAGCCGCTCGTGGGCGTACTCGCCAATCGCCTTGGCCACCAGGTGCCGGTGCGCGCGGTCCATCAGGGCGGGCGTCAGGTGGGCAGTGCCGTCGCCGGCGATGCGATCGGTGCCGCACGCCGCCTCGTAGGCGTAGCGCGTGCAGACCGAGAGCATCGCGGTCTTCCCCGGCAGCGGGATCTCGCGCAGCTCGACGAAGCCGGCATCGACGTTCTTCTGCCGGATGGCGTCGTTGCGCGCGTCGGGCTCGACCACGACCCGCTCGACGGCCGGGTCGGCGAAGCAGTGCTCCATCACGGCGGCGAACACCTGGGAGGTGAAGCCGGGGACGGGCTCGCCGTCGGGCGGCGCGACGAGCACGTGCATGCCGAGGTCGCCCGGCCGGAGCTCGGGCAGGCCCGCGAGGAGTGAGTACGCCGGGTCGTAGATCTCGACGAGGAACGCGGGTCGACCGTCGGCCCGCCCCAGGAAGGCGTGGTGGTGCGGGTCGGCAACGATGCCGTCGTACTCGCGACGGACGTCGTCGAGGGTCGCGTCCTGCATCATCCAGAAGACCGAGCGCGGGTGGGTGACCCACGCGTGCAGGAGGGTGAGGTCGCGCTCGAGGTCGAGCGGCTCGATCGTCAGTCTCATCGCTTCGCCTCGACAAGCTCGGCGTGCGGGGCGGGCGAGCGACGCAGGTGGTCGGGCACGCCGAACGTCTGCACGGCGATCCGCTTCTCGACGGGGTAGACCTCGCGGCCGAGCATCGCGGCGATGATCACCGAGTTGCGGTAGGAGCCCATGCCGAGGTCCGGTGCGAGCAGCGAGTGGGTGTGCTCCTCGGCGTTCTGGACGAAGATCTCGCCGCCGTTAACGTCGACGGAGTAATCGCCGGCGACGTCGTACCGGCCCCGCTCGTCGAACCGGATCCGGTCGCGGACGCCGTCGAGGAAGTCCGGTGCCGTCGCGGTGTAGCCCGTGGCGAGCACCAAGCCCCCGGTCGTCAGGCCGAACTCCTCGCCGGTCTCGACGTGCAGGAGGTCGAGCTGGTGGCCGGCCTCGGTGCTGCGGGCCCCGCGGACCTCGGTGTTGGTGAGCAGCGTCGTGCGGGGACCGTCGCCCACGGCCCGCTGCTGGTAGTGCAGGTCGAAGATCGCGTCGACCAGGTCGCCGCTGATCCCCTTGAACAGGTGCCGCTGCTCGCGGGCCAGCCGGTCGCGGGTCTCGACGGGCAGGGCGCGGTGGTAGGAGCCGTACTCCGGCGACGTCATCTCGAGGGTGAGCTTGGTGTACTCCATCGGGAAGAACCGCGGGCTGCGGGTCAGCCACACCAGGTCGTAGCCGTGGCCCGGCGCCTCGGTCAGCAGGTCGTAGTAGATCTCGGCCGCGCTCTGGCCGCTCCCCACGATCGTGATCGTCGGTTGTTGCTGCAGGGCGGTCTTGTGCGTGAGGTAGTCGGCGGAGTGGGTGACGGCCGGGGCCTCGAGGTCTCGTGACGGTCGCTGCGCGACCTCCTCGACCAACGACTGGAGTGCGACGGGAATGCGTGGCGACGTACCGATCCCCAGCACGAGCCGCTTGCTGCGGAGGGTCTCCCCCGTCGAGGTGAGGGTTTGGTACGTCCGCCCGTCGTGCTCGACCGCGGTGACCCGCTGCCCGAACCGGACGGTGTCGAGCCGCTCGGCCGCCCAGCGGCAGTAGTCGTCGTACTCCCGGCGCAGCGGGTAGAAGCTCTCCCGGATGTAGAACGGGTAGAGGTGGCCCTGCTGCTTGAGGTAGTTGAGGAAGGACCAGCGCGAGGTCGGGTCCGCCATCGTCACCAGGTCCGCGAGGAACGGCACCTGCAGCGTGGCGTCGTCCAGGAGCATCCCGGGGTGCCAGTCGAAGCGGTCCCGCGCCTCCAGGAAGACACCGGAGAAGCCGTCCGACTCGCGCAGCGGATCGGTCAGGCAGGCCAGGCCGAGGTTGAACGGGCCGAGGCCGACGGCGACGAAGTCGTGGACCTTGCTCACTGGACTACCTTCCTCGCGTCGGCGGTCCTGGACGGGCCGCTGATGCACCCCAGGTGCCGTCGGGTCACTGCCCTGCTCGCTCGACCCCTTGAGGTCCACGATGAGTTCTGCAGGGCCCG
>NZ_QXGH01000008.1 GCF_003515065.1 Nocardioides immobilis | reverse complement strand
ATCGGCTTGTTGGTCTCTTCGACGATCCGGACAGCTCCCTCACGGAACTCCCGGTCGTACTTCTTCCGCTTCTCTGGCATCTCGATCCTCATTGTCGATGCCTCTACGGTCCGGGGGGAACCTCAGGAGGCCGCGGTGACGTGCTGCGGGGTAGCCACGGCGATGTCGCAGGGGTCGAGTCGGATGCCTCCTCCGTCGAGCGATCAACAAGTGAACACGGGAACCACCTTGGGTCCGCCCGGGACGTCGCGACCAGCGAGGTTTGTCGGGCTGGGCACATCGTCGGTCGAACGGCCTGGGGTGGGACGGAGCCGCCGTAGTAGTCCGAGGCCGGGAGAGCCGGTCACATGGCGAAGGGCGGCAGTGGTATCGAGAAGAGATTGGAGGCTGTAATGCCGAAAGAGGCGCTACCGAATGGTGACGCCCGGACCGACGACGACAACACCGGTGATGCGCCGGTGGGGCCGCGGCGGCGGGTATCGGAGATGCAGGCCAAGCTTCACCGTTGGGCGGCGGCCGATCCTGGTCGCCGGTTCGACGACCTGTTCAACCTCGTGCACGACCCGGCCACGCTGATCGTGGCGTGGGACCGGGTCGCAACCAACCGCGGGGCCAAGACCGCTGGCTCGGACGGGTGGACTGTCCCCCGGATCGAAGCCGAGGTCGGTGTCACGCGGTTTCTGGACGACCTCCGGATGCAGATCAAGTCCGGAGAGTTTCGACCGCAACCGGTGCGGGAGCGCAAGATCCCCAAGCCGGGCGGGTCGGGCAAAGTGCGGCGCCTCGGGATTCCGACGGTGGCTGACCGGGTCGTCCAGGCGGCGTTGAAACTGGTGCTGGAACCGATCTTCGAGGCCGACTTTGAGCCGGTCTCCTATGGGTTCCGGCCCGAGCGGCGCGCACACGACGCGATCGCCGAGATCCACAAGTTCGGTACCCAGGGTTATCGGTGGGTGCTGGACGCGGATATCGAGGCGTGCTTTGACTCCATCGACCACGTGGCCCTGATGGACCGCGTGCGAGGCCGGGTCAAGGACAAGCGGGTGTTGCGGCTGGTCAAGGCGTTCCTCAAGGCCGGGATCCTTACCGAACTCGGCGACTACGAGGACACCGGCACCGGCACGCCGCAAGGCGGCATCTTGTCCCCGCTGCTGGCCAACATCGCGCTGTCGGTGCTCGATGAGCACCTGCACGCGGGGTGGAAGCCGGACGGGCCGATGTCGACCTCGTATCGACGTCAGGTGAGGAAGAGGAAAGACCTGCCGAACTGGCGCCTGGTCCGCTACGCGGACGACTTCGTGGTGCTCACCGATGGGACCGACCAGCACCTCACCGAACTGCGCGAGGAGATCGCTCAGGTGCTCGCTCCACTCGGGTTGCGGTTCTCTGCGACCAAGACCCGGATCGTGCACATGAGCCAGGGGTTCGACTTCCTCGGCTTCCGCATCCAGTGGAAACGCAAGAGGGGCACCAACAAGTGGTACGTCTACACCTTCATCGCCGACCGGCCGTTCCGGTCGGTGAAGGCCAAGATCCGTGCCCTGACCCCCAGGACGTCACAGCACGACCTCAGGGCTCTGCTGATCCGGATCAACCAGATCACGCGGGGCTGGACCAACTACTTCAAGCACGCCATCGCACAACGCACGTTCAGCAAGCTCCAGCACTACACGTGGTGGAGGATCGTGCGGATGATGCGAACCCGGCACCGCTGGAAGTGGAAGGACATCCGTCGCTGGCTCACCGACCACACCGGCCGGTGGCATCCCATCAGCGCGGACGGGATCGACCTGTTCAACCCCGAGACGATACCCATCACGAGGTACCGCTACCGGGGCAACCAGATCCCCAACCCCTGGGTCAGCGCTGCCTGAACCAACCTCACGGCAGAGACCATGGAGAGCCCGGTGCGGTGAAAGTCGCACGCCGGGTTCGGCGAGCGGCCTGGGGAAACGGACCAGCAGCAATGCCGGCACCGCGCCCCAGGCCGACTCCACCAAAAGCATCTCTATCGCGCTGCGAAAATGCCCCAGGGGGTCCGAACTGAAGAACGTGTCGTCCAGTTCCGCGACCTGATCTGGGGTGAGATGCGGCGAGCCGGAGGAGAGATACATCGGTTCGACAGGCTACGCCCACCTGCCTGGCTGCACCTCAACCGCGATCACCCGAGTGGCGACCTGCCTGATCGCGGATGTAGACCACGGCGAGCTTCGGGACGCCAGCCCGCTACCCGCGTCACTCCGCCGCGACAGCAGCCCTGGGCCTACGGTTCGGTTGGGTGATCGGATTGGATCTGCGATCACCTACACATGGCGATGAACGCTCGTGAAGAGCCACCGAGGTCCGTGATCGTCGCATCGGGACCACCAGCCATGCGTCGGAGGTTCCGGCTTTAATGACATAGCTCGACCGAGGCGCCCCGGCCTCGGCGGCCTATCCGCTATCCGCAGGAGGCCTCGATGCGCGTCATCACCTGGAACATGGGCGGAATCGCCTACGCACGCTCTGCCCCGCGAGCGTGGCAGCAGGTCCTGGCATGGGACCCCGATGTCGCGTTGCTCCAGGAAGCGTTCGCGCCGACCGACATCCCAGCCGAACTCTGGGCGTTCACGCCGTACCGCGACATCACTCCTGCCCGGGGCACGCTGGTCTACAGCAAGAACGGCCTGGAAGCGTCGCCGCTGCAAGGCCGGTTCCATCCGGCGGTCGGTGACCTCGTGACGACTGCACAGATCACGGTGGGACCAGCAGCCATGCTGTTCGCCAGCATCCACGCCGTGGTCAATCCACTGTCCCCTGATCTCATCGAGGGGCTAGACCTGACCGACGTGCCCACCTACGAAGGCGGCCGCCACCACGCACTTGACCTGATCCTCGAAGACCTGGCCACCGTGACCCGGCCGCGCGGAAGCCGCTTCGTGGTCGGCGGCGACCTGAACACCAGCGTGCGGTTCGATGCCATGTACAACAAGGACTCGGCAACCAGGTGGTTCACGCGGGCGCGCGACGCCAAATGGCGAGCAGCCCATCCCAAGTTCCACGCCGGCGAGGAACGCACGCTCTTCCGGAAGGGGCGCGAGGAGCTCTACCAGATCGACCACCTCTTCACCGACAACCAAACGTGGAAGACGCTGAAGTCATGCCAGGTCTTGCAGGTGCCTTACCTCTCCGAGCTCAGCGATCACGCACCCCTGGCGCTGGAGTGGTGAGGGCCGTGCAGACCTCGTCCCGATCGGCTGCCGAGCAGGAGGCACGGGAGTTCATCGCTGCCGTGCGCTGACAGTTCGCCACGACCATGCCGGACTGGCCACACGAATACACCGTGAAGGCCTGGCGGCCCGACCTGCTGGAGGACTTCGTGGCACTCTGCCAGCTGATCGGCGCGCACGGAGTTCAGGAGCCGTGGCCACCCCCTCCCGCGCGCCCGATCTACCACAACCACTACCTAGTGCTCGGTAAACACAAGTACTGGGCGATGGGGCCACAGGGAGACAGCGACCCACCCGACGAGAAGACAGTGATCAACCGCGCGCCTTTGACGTAACGGGCCGTCGACTCGACCGGGTCGGACGGAAGTTCGGTCGAAATGTTGTTCGACGTCATCACGAGATGTCGAGCGCTCGTGACCGGACCTGTTA
The DNA here is from genome assembly GCF_003515065.1 of Nocardioides immobilis. GTDB lineage: Bacteria > Actinomycetota > Actinomycetes > Propionibacteriales > Nocardioidaceae > Nocardioides > Nocardioides immobilis. The sequence goes on along the minus strand of NZ_QXGH01000008.1, from coordinate 14,494 downwards.
TCCGATCGCTTCGCTAGTGGATCTGTGTCTTTACGCGGCGAGTAGCTCCCGTAGTCGTGCGCTCTGACCGGGGGTGAGCGTCAAGCTGGTGGGTCCGCGGTGACGACCAACGATGTGTTGGTCCGGCTCACCCAGAACACCGAAAGCATGAGGCGCTCGCGCGCGAGGGTCGGCAGCCTCTGCACGAGTCCTCGGTACTGCCGGTTGTCGGGCATCGCGATTGCATAGGACGCGGTCGGGTCATCCATCCGCTGCACCAGCTCGCCCAGCATGCCGACGAAGTAGTTGTGCTGCTGAGGGCCCGCCGCACCCAGTTCGGCCTTCGCCTCGACCACCCATCGACGACCGTCGGGATGGCTCGCGGCGATATCGATACCAGGGGTTCGGCCCCAGGCGACCTGGACCTCGAAGCCTTCGGCGGCCAGCATGTCCCGTACCGCAGCCTTCACTTCGTCCTCGCTGTCGGCGGCGCTCGAAAACTGAACAGTTTCGGCCCGAAACCGATCACTTTTCAAGCGCCGGTATCGACCAGCTTTCGAGCGCCGTCCACACTCGCTGATTGGCTGGATTGAGGTGGAAGTGCCAGCCGCGGCGATCGTGGAAGAACGCGTTGACGCAACCGTGGGGCCCGGCGCCGTCGCGTCTGGCAGCGCGTTGACGATCTTTCCGTCGGGACCGACGTGACGGCGAAGAAGCCCTTTGGCTTCTAGCCGTCGCGCCGTTTGGTTAATCGACTGTCGCTGGCTCACCCCAAGTCGTCGGGCAAGCTGGTCGTCGTCCATGGGTCTGAATCGAATCGCTTCGAGGATGCGCTCGGCGATTGTGGCCATGCTCGATGATCGCAGGACCCAACGTCGGATCCCACCTGTTCAGCGTCCCCTTCGACGGAGCATGACCCGAGGAGGCTCGCGTCTTTCCGCCGCCAATGACGCGGGGCCCGACTACCACGCGGCTCGTCGCAAACGCACTCTTCTGCCGGACGTTGAGCCGTCCCGGTGAGGGATCCTTTGGGGCATGAGGAAGTTCGAGCGCGGGGTCGTGCGTCAGTTCGTGTCGGACGACCTGAAGACACTTACGTTTCTGGCAGCAAGACGCGACCGAGTCCGAGGAAGTCGACGGCGCCGACCAGAAGATTGCCGACTCGGAGCCGACGGATGGGAACTCGTCACGGTCACAACGGCGGCCAAGACCGCCGCGTGGTACTTCACACGTCGACGGGATTGACGGACGCGCCTCCACTGGTTCGGACTGTGCTCGAGGGTGATCGGTTGCGTCACCCGACTCGATTTCCTCATTCATCGCGGTTCGATCCTGTGAAACGTCGACTGCCTGGCACCGCGGACTCCTCCAGAGTCTGGGACGACGAGCGGCTCCTGGCCGCCTACGCGACGTCGCGATCGTCCATCAGTTTCCCTTGAGATCGTCGGAGGGGCGGCTCCCTCTCCGCGCCTTCGGGTTCGAGGCTAGGGCAAACGGCCGCGGGAGACGCGTGCTGCCTCACGTCAATATGCCCTTGAAACGTAACCTTGACGGTCCCTACCCGCGAGAGGACTCTTGTCACAGATCCGGCGAAGCGTCCGGGCCCACTGCTGACCGACACTCGGGACGCGTTATGAGCGCACAGCTGCCAAGCCATATCTACTACTTCGAGGTGGGCGCGGGCGGCTGGGCCGGCACGTTCAGATTCAAGGTGACCGGGTGGCGCGAGATGCGCCGCGCCCGCATCGGCGTCAAGAACCTTCTACTGGTCGCGGCGATGCAGGCGACCCAGACAGTCACCGGACCGTCCCGTCTCACCTCGGTCGTCGTGCCGCATCCTGACGAGGGCGAGCGCGGCGTGGTCGACAACGCCGTCCGGCTGTCCAAGTTCCGAATCCCGCTGTACGACCTGCACGAGCGCTACATCCTGTCCCCCGACGGCCAAGGGGTGAGGGTGATTGCCCAGGAGCACTTCGGGCCAATCCCGCGCATCTTCTCCCGCAGCTTCGAGTATCCGGCGCAGATCAGGTCCGACGGTCTCGGGTCGACCTACCACATGCCGCTGCTGGGCAGCCCGTGGACGGCCACCTACCAGGTCGGAATGGACCGCCGCAGCCTCGCCGGCGAACTGCGCTGCACGTGGGCAGAAGCGCACGAGCAGGCAACCCGAGGTGACCGGCCGTGACAGAATCAGCGCGTCTGGCCGAAGAGGCGGTCGCGGACGTCGCGGAGCGACTCGCCGAGTACGTCGTCCGCTACGAAGCGGCACGCGACAGCCGGGCTGTCTTCGCCTACCTCTACCTGCAACTGACCAGATCCCTGGCCACCGCACTGAGCGTCGGTGACCCCGTGTTCCGGGACCCGTCATGGGTCGCCGACCTCGCCGAGAGCCTGGCCGGTGAGTACTTCGCCGCCTCCGACGCGATGGATGCTTGGGCAGCCAGGACCGGGACTACCCCGCAGACCACAGTGGCCCCCGAGGAACTCCCTCACACGGTGCCCGAGCCGTGGCGAGAGGTGTTCGCGGCCATCAGCGGCGGACGCTCATACGTCCTCGAGGACGCACTTTTCTCGATGATGGCGCACATCACCTACGACCTCCCCGTCGCGATGAGGCGGATGGCCGCCAGGTCCAATGTCACCAGCCATATCGCCGACTTCCACCTGATGAACGACGTCCTCGGGATAGCGATCGACTTCGTCCAGGACGAACTCGCCTCCCGCTACTGCTGGTGGCTGGCCGACCTCGACCGGATCTTCGCGCGCAACGACGAGCTGTTCTCCAACTACGGGATCCGCGTTTCCCGCGGTATGGCCTGGTTCAACTTCTCCCGGCTCACCGACCCGGCTGCGGCCGACGACGCCGAACGATCAATCCGCACGAGTACCGGCGCCTTCATCCAGCAGGTCCGGGAACCTGACTGGTGGGCGTTGCGCGTGGCCACGCGTGCCGGCCGGCTGCTGGTGCCCGAGCGACGACGCTGGCCGTCGGCCAGTTCCACGCCCTGAACGGCAAGGTTCCGGGCTCCAAGCGACAGGCGGGGCTCAGGTGCCGCTGGCACTGGATTGTCCTCAAGCGCTCCGATCATGACGGCGAACTCGAAGAGGCCACGTGTCCGCGACCGCATCGCGCCCGAGGTCCCCGAGGGCTGGCGTCGACCCGGGCGATGGCCGAACGGCGCGGATCGACCTCGGCACCGTCGCCGTCGATGCGGTGACCCGTTATAGAGCACGATCTGCCGGGCGACGCCGAGGACGCGGGCGGGGGCCCACGTGTCCACCGAGATGACCCTGCTGTACGCCTCGCTCGCCGCACCCACCGTCCGAGCCGCCTACGAGGAGGCGGGCAAGGCCCGCACCCGGTTGCCCCCCATCGCTGCGGTCCGCCAACCATCGTGCCCAACCGAGTCGAATGGCTGCGCGGCGAGATGCTCAAGACAGATCGAATGAGAACCTACACCGCCGGCAGTGCAGCGCCCGTCCTGGACGCGTGTTGCGCCAGCCACTGGCTCGGGTTGACGTTGTCGGGTCCGTAGATGCTCCCGTTGTGGAGGTGGACCTCGAAGTGAAGGTGGCAGCCGGTGGCGTTCCCACGGGCACCGGCCTCGCCGATCTGCTGACCGGCACGTACGGACTGCCGGGCATGGACGTCGAGAGTCTGCATGTGGGCGTACCAGGTGGCGACCGAGTCCGGCCCGGTGACGACCTTGACCAGCCACCTGCCCGCCCAGGGCTGATTGGCGTCAACCTCGACGGTGCCGCTCGTCGCAGCGCGGACCGGGGTCCCGCACGGGACGGAGAAGTCGGTGCCGGTGTGCCACGAGTCCCAATGACTACCCCCGTCATCACCCCAATTGTCTACGTCGGTGCCGACGAGCGCTGGGGGAACCGGGGGCACAACCGTGGCGGGCGGCACTGCCGCGACGGTCGCCGTGACCAGCGGGTGGTCACTGAGTCGCTGCAGCCGGGGTGCAGGATCAACATCTGCGGCAACAAACGAGGTGTTTGCGCCGAAGATGTGATCGACACCCCGGTCGCGGGCGGGCGGCTGGCACGGGACAGCAACACCCGCCCCGAAGGCGTTCGTCATTGATCCGCGAAGCCGGCAATGTGCTCGAGGGTCGTCCTGCCCGTCGTTGAAGTCGCCGACGAGGAAGACGGGGTCCCCCGACCGCGCAAGCTCTCGCACGGTGGCGAACTCGCGGACCACTGCGGTTTGACGCGTGTGTTCAGACGTGCCTCCCCGACCACTGATCGGCTTGCGGAACGATTTGATGCAGGCGACGCGAAGCCCCGCTGCACTTCGCCCAGTAGGCCGCACGCGTTCCGGTGCACTCTCGCGTCACACTCCTGAGGCCACTCGTGGCCCCGCGCGGCCGTTGCCGCACGTCAGGCGGCGGGCTGCTTACGCCAGCCGATAGAAGCGGAAGAAATCGTCGTTGATGACGAGCATATCGACGCCTCGGAAGCCGGTGGCAAGGGCGGGCTCGCGTACGATAGTCGGTCGCATCACCGTCCCGGTCGCCACGGACGGGTTGGTGAACATCGAGTCAGCCAGGCAGCACATCAAGCTTCACCCGTACATCAGGCGTTCGACTTCATCACCCGGCTCGGTGAACTACACACCCGTCGTGGCGACAAGTCCGTGACGGTGACATAGACCTCACTGCAGTCCGCGACGGCACCGGCCCAGCTCGGCTGTTGGACCAGTCAACGGAGTTGCGTGCCCGCACTTTGCCCGGCCTGCATGTGATTGTCGTACAGGGCTTGACGACCCAAGCCCCTCGCACGATCCCCTACCCGGGCCGACTCGCCAATTCATCTACGGAGGTCATCCCTGAAGGAGCGGGGCCGGTCAAGAGTGTTGGCCGGCCTTCTTCTTGTCCTCGACCCGGTAGTTGCGCGCGCTGATGAGGCGGCGGGGGTCCAGGCTCGGGCGGAGCCCGACCGCGGAGCGGCCGGCAGGGCCTTGACGCCGACGCCGTTCGGCGCATCCTGTTCGGGTGTCGAGGGGTGGGTGTGGCAGTCCTCTCCCCGGAGTCGTCTGGGTGGAGGTTGGTGGACGTGGCTCGCATCAGTGCCGGTGCTTTGCCGTGGGGAGCAGGCCGGTGTGGCTGCTCGGTCATCCCTTCGCCGCGTGGTCGGCCAGTAGGTCGTGGCCGGGCGGCATGATGGGGTGCGCCAGTCCGGTCGGTCGGGGTCAATCAGTCAGCGCGACCTCGCCGCGGACGGGGGTCATGACCTGCACGACCTCGCGACCGGCCGGGAACCTGTGGGTGCCGTTCATGCCGACTCCCGCGATGGATGCTGGAGTGCGCGGACGTGGCCGTCGCGCAGCGCGTAGTAGACGTACTCCATCTGCAGCCTGGCCGCGGCGACCTTGCCGATGTTGGTCCCGCGTCGTGCGGCGACCCGGTCCCGTAGGGCGCCGACCCGGGTGTGGGGGCTCACCAGTTGGACCGACTCGACCGCGGCCCAGCGGACCAGTCGGGAGCCCTGTTTGGTGATCCGGCCGCGGTGCACGTGGGTGTCGGACTCGTGGTGCTTGGGGGTCAGCCCGGCCCAACAGGCCAGCTGTGGCGCGGTGGCGAACCGAGACACGTCGCCGACCTCGGCGACGAACACCGCTCCGAGTACCGGGCCGATCCCGGGGATCTGCTGGAGCGCCACGTAGCCGGGGTCTGTGCGGACTTGGCCTTGGACCAGGTTGGTGAACAGGTCGATCTCGAACTCCAGGTCCTCCAGCAGCCGACGCAGCGAGGCGATCCGCGCCGCGTACGGCGCGGGCAGCTTCAGCCGATCCAACAAGGCGGTGCCGTCGACACCGAACAGGTCGGTCATCAGCACCTGGATCCCGCACTTGGCCAGCACCGCGTGCACCTCGGCCTTGCAATGCGAGCGGAGCCCGACCAGCTTGGCCCGGTGCCGCACCAGCTCCCGCAGCTCCCGGGTCGCCGGCGGTGCGATCCACGCCTCGGGCAGTCGCCCCATTCGGAGCAGGTCGGCCAGGTCGGTGGCGTCGCGGACGTCTTCTCCGAACTAGAAAATGATCTGGGAAGGCTGCTTGCCGGCGGGGGTCACTGATGGTTCCGGAGGTGGTGCGGGTCGGAGCTGGTGCGGCCGGCGGTGTCGGCGAAGCTGGGGGTGCCGAGGTGGACGGTCTGGTTGCGGCGGGCGGTGATCTGGTCCATCTGGGCGAGCTTGGCGCGGGCGCCGGCGAGGCTGACTTTCAGCCCTTCGGCTTCACCGAGCCAGCGGTGGGACTCGGCTTCGGCGATGCGGTCGATGAGGTTGTCGCGGATCTGTGTCAGGCGGGGTCGGGCGGCGGGGTCGGGCCGTAGGAGCGGGCAGCGCAGACAGCTGTGCTCGTGGATGCAGGGTGTGTCGTAGGAGCGGCCGCAGTCGCCGACGGCGACCTTGCGGTGCTCGAAGTGGCCGATGAACTCGGCCCATTCCTCATCGGTCGGGACGCGGTACTCCTGGCCGGGGCGCAACGAGCGGCGGCGGGCGATGAACGCCCGGTGCCCGTTGATCACCTCTTCGGGGTAGACGGCCTTGTAGCCCATGGTGGTGTTGATGTCACGGTGCCCGGCGACGAGTTGAGCGATGTGTGGCGGCATGCCGTGCATGATCGCGTCGGTGATGAACAGCCTGCGGAAGTCGTGGAAGGTGTAGCGCATCGGACGGCCGCCTGCGTCCTTGACGCCGAGCGCGGTCAGGGCGTGGTCGAGGTAGCCGCGTAGCGAGGTCTCGCTGACGGGGCGGTTCTCCAGCCGTCGGCGCCATTGGAACAGCAGCGGCATCGGTGCGTTGTAGACGCGTTCGTTCTTGTCGTAGGAGACCACCATGGGCACGTGATGCTGACCGCTGCGGACCCGGGCGACGATGGTGGACAGCACATCGGCGAGTTCGGGTGAGATGACCAGCAGCCGTTCGGCGTCGGTCTTGGACGGGGCGATCTGCAGGAGCGGGATCAGCTCGCTGGTGGCCGGCAGCCGGTACTGGATGAGGCTGTGGTGCGACAGCTCGGTCAGCTCCTCGATCCGGATGCCGGTGTGGCGCAGCACCTCCACCATCGCCCAGGTCCAAAAGCCTCGGTGGTCTTCGAAGGTCAGGTCGCGTCGTTGCCCGGTGTCGGGATGCTCGGCCCAGATCCGGCCGGTGGTCTCGGTCTTCATCACTGCCCGGCGCAGTGTCTGGCCGGCGGTGGTGAACAGCCCGCCGGGCTGGGTGCGTTCGGCGGCGGCGAGCACCTCGGCGGTGCGGGCCCGTTCGGCATCGACCCAGGACACCAGCGCCGGCAACACCGGCAGCCGTTCCCGGGTGCGGGCGTCCATCCGGGACTTGCGCCGGGACCGGTCCTTCTTGTGCGAAACGTCGCTGGCGCTGACCGGGCAGCGCACCGCCCACGGCCCCCACCGGCCCGGGTCGTCGTCGGCCCACTCGGCGAGATCGAGGTAGAAGGCGCGCACTGCCGACAGCACGCTGCGCCCGTCCAGCCGCACCGACACCTGCGTCACTGGCTCGCCGGCGGGAGAGGTCGTCGTGCGGGTGCGGGTCATCACCCGCTGCTTCCAGGCCACGGCGACATCGCGGGGCAGCTGGAGCGAGTCGATGCCGGGATGGTGGGCTTCTAGGTCTGCCCAGAACAGTTTCCCGAGCAGGTAGGCGAAGCGTTGCAGCGAGGAGAAGTCCACCGACGGCTGGCGTTCGCGCAGGTAGTCGACCAGCACATCACGCACGGGGCGGCAGGTGATCTTGTAGCGGTCGATCAGCTGTTCGCAGGTCGGTTGTCCGCGGCCGGAGAACATCTCGATCGCCGCGGGCGCGTCCTCGCCCAAGACACCGTGGCTGCGCAGCAGGTGGTAGAACAGCGGGCTGTGCGCGTGCCCCTCAGAGGTGGCGCGCATGCCGGCGGCGACTTGGAGGAGTTCGACGCAGTCACCGACCCGGACCGCGGCGACCGGCCCGCCCTTGGCGGCCACGATGACCGCGACCCGGGTCAGCGCCTGCTGTCCGCTCTGGAGTCCGACCCGGCCTTGGGTGCACGACTCGGCGAGCGCAGCGAACGCCGCCGCATCCCGGGTGCGGGCCATCTCGGTGGCGAGGTTGCGTCGCGCCGGGGCGAAGCGCAGCAGCCACCCCACGCTGGGTCGGATCACGTCGGCGCAGATCAGCACCAGCAGTCCGGGGCTCAGGTGCGGCAGGTGTGTCCCGGTGTCCGTCCTGGCCCGGGACCGACCGGCCGCCGCGGTCGTGAGCAGGTCTCGCCAGTCGCTCCGATCCTCCGCGCCGCTGGCCCGCCACCGTTGCTGCCAGCTGTCCCCGGGGTGGGTCTGCAGCCAGTTCAGCACCGCCAGCACCCCCAGCCGGCGGGTCTGCTGGCTGGCCGGGTTGTCCAACGTGAACGGCGCGGCCAGGACCCGGGCCAACACCGCGGACCGGCTCGCCTCGGTCGCCGGCCACGACGACGCGATCGGGCGGGGCGGGAACGCGGCCAGCAACTGGGCCCCGGTCGGCTTCACCGGCCCGCTCGACGCCGATGCGGCATCGGTGGCCGCCCCGACGATCACCTCGGCGATCACCCGCTGACTGCTGGCGGTCACGAGCCGTCCTCGCCGAACAAGATCTGCAGGCTCTCGGCCCGATATCCCGGCGCCGGCGGAGCGGCCGGGGCGCGATCGCGTTGCCGGGCGTGGAAGGCGAGTACCCCGGCGATCACGTCCTCGGTCACCGGGTTCAGATAGCGCTGCGTGGTCGACAGGTGCGCATGGCCCAGCACCCACTGCACGTCGGTCAGCGGCATCTGAGGATCCCTGGCCATCCGATACGCCGCGGTGTGGCGAAGATCGTGCAGCGACCAGTTCGCGTCCAACGCGGCGTTGGCGCGGGTGAACATCACCCGGGCCGCGTCGTAGCTCAACGCCCGGAACGGACGCCGCAGCGTCCACCACAACGGCTCGTCGCGGCCCGGTGGCACCAGATCGGCCAACTGCGCCCGATACAGCCGCAGCCACACGAACGCGTCCGGCGCGGCCGGCAACGGCTGCAGCACCCGGGTTCCCTTCCGCATCACGGTGAGCAGCTGCTGGCCCGGGTCCACGTCGGCGACCCTGGCACCCAGCAGCTCCGAGGCCCGCGCGCCGGTCGAGACCCAGAACGCGACCAGCGCCCGATCCCGGTGCGAACCCAGCTGCGCGAACAACTCATCGAACCGTTCATCCGGGATGCACCGCGGTGCCCGGGTCACCACCTTCGGCCGGTACCGGCCGCTGCGCTGCCCGGTGAACGGGTCCATCGGATGGTGATGAGCCTGCGCCCGCCCGGGCCCGCGGTGCCTAGACAGCGGGAACGGGTTGACCATCGGCCCGGTCCCGGCCTCCAGATGGAAGTCGTAGAACCCGCGCAGCACGCTCTCGGAATGCGCAGCCGTCGCCGCCTCGTAGCCGTCCCCACGAGACGGCTTGCCGGTCACCGCGTTCACCTTCGCCGCGACCGGTCCCGTGCCCGATCCCGGAGCGTCACCGGCCGGATACCGCCAATGCGGCCGGACCGGCTTGACCGTGATCTGCAGCCACCGGAAGAAGTCCCGCGCCTCGGCTCGGGTCGCCTGATCCCAGCCCACCCCGAGCGCCCACAGAAACCGGAACCAGCGCAGCAGGTCCATCCCATACGAACGCTGCGTCGTCGCCGGCCGCCCGCACGCCACCAGCTCGGCGAAGAACGCCGAGGCGGATACGACGACCTCACCACCGGCGTCAACGAGCCGGTACGGCTGGAACAGATCCCCGGTCGCCTCAAGCGACCCCTGCCGCGGCACCACCAGCCCGGACAACTCCCGGGGCACATCTCCGTCGACGGTCACGAGCGGTGAACCTAGCCATCACCGCGCAACCCCACACGCACCGCCGGCAAGACCCACCCGGTAGTTCGGTCAACAGGTCGGTCTTCCGGCCCGGCACCGCCTTCATGTGCGCGGCGTTGAGCAGCCACACCGTCATCGCCTCCTCCAGGCAGTAGAACGGCGGCTTCCAATACGTCGAGGTCGATTCCATCGCCGCGATCGTCACGCCGTGTTCGAGCAGCCAGTCCCGCATCACTGCCAGCGACCCCGTCGTCGTCTTGAACGTGCGCGTCTGACTGTGCCGACTGCCACGTCGCGTACCCGGCGTGCGCACGCACATCGTCACCGACGCCTTGCCGACATTGAGTCCCGCGACCCGCTCGTAGAGCACTTCCATCTTGATCAGCTCCTCGTTGCGAACCCGGCCCGCCCGGACGGCCGAGCCGACGCCGCTCGGAAGGCCTTCTGCCAGGACACAAACCCACGTGCTCGCAGCAACAATCCAGAGGCAGCCGAAGACCCCGATCCATATACCTCATCGGGCTCACCCGCACCAGTGTGTGCCGACGTCGCCGAGCGAACGCGACCACGATTCTCTTCCCCCCGGTGAAGCGACGAAGTCGCAGTGCTTTACACCTCGTGCATCCTCGGCGCCAGCCGTGCTCCCGACAGCAGCGGCTGGAGTGGAGCGTCCAGGTACGACGGCACGGTAGTCGCCATCAGCCATGTCCCCCGTCCGCGTGCCGATCGTCGACCCACGACCCGCAGCCGGAGATCCGAACCAACAGGTGGTTCAGGCACGTCGGCGACCCCGGGTGTGCCGGTGCAGGGCAGCCGGGGAATCGCACTCGGCGCCGGGCGTAGGCGAAGGTTTGGTTGGCCGCGCGCCGGGTGCTCATAGGGAGCCCATCTCCTCACCGCGGGGTTGCTCTTGCAGCGCAACGGTCCGCCGCAGCCGCCGGACCGTTGGCTGACCCAACCCGGTCAGTTGCACCACGTCAGCCACCGAGAGTTGCTCACGCAGCAGTCGCTCGACCGCGGTCCCAGCCGCAACCTCAGCCGCGTCCATCGCCCGCTCGGCCTCGGCCCGGGCCTCCCACGCCAGCTCGACGTCGACCGTGGCCTCATCGATCCGCTGCTCTCGGGCCAGCTGCAGCGGGTCCAGCTGACGCCGGCGCTCCCGCGCCGCCTTCAGCCGGCTTTCCCGGGCGCGGTCACGACCGGCCTGCGCCTGTGCCGCGGTGCTCACTGGCAACCACCTCTTCCTTGATCCGTGGTCGCGGCCACGTCACCGCGACGCCTTCACAAGACAGAAGCAACGTCGCGCCCGACCGATCGGACAGCCCGCGCCCGACTTTCGGACCCACCGTCGAGGCGAGCACCGCCGCCGCTCGCCACCGCGCCGCGGACCCCCTCACCTGCCTCGCACCCCATGCACTGTCGGAAATTGGTGCCGGGCAGACGTCCGAAACCGGGTCGCCGAGGTTGCTTCTCCGTGACGTGATGGGTGTGCACAAGCTGACCGCGGGAGACGGGTACACGTACCTGACCCGTCAGGTCGCCGTGCACGATGCGACCGACCGCGGCCATGCGGGACTGGCCGACTACTACGCGGAGAAGGGCGAGTCACCGGGTCGTTGGTTCGGCGCCGGGCTCGGCGAACTGGGGGTCGCCGTCGGCTCCGAGGTCACCGAGACCCACATGCGGAACCTCTTCGGCGAGGGTCGTCACCCGGATGCGGAGAGGCTGGAGAACGCCGCCCTGGACGCCGGGAAGAGCGTCGCGCAGGCCAAGAACGCCTCCCAGCTCGGTCGCATCTTCGCGATCTACCGGGGCAACCAGCCGGAGCTCATCCAGGAGACCGCCAAGCGCTACATCGCCTACAACCTGCAGCACGGTGCGCACTGGAAGACCCCGGTGCCGGCCGAGGTGCGGGCGAAGATCCGCACCGAACTGGCCAACGAGCACTTCCTCCGCGAGCACGGTCGGGCCCCAATCGATGACCGTGAGCGTGGCTCGTTCATGGCCAAGGCCACCCGCCAGCAGACCACCGCGGTGGCCGGCTACGACCTCACCTTCGCACCCGTGAAGTCCGTCTCGACGCTGTGGGCGCTGGCCGCCCGCGACGTCGCCAAAGAGATCGAGGCCGCACACCACTCGGCCGTCGAGGCCACGCTGTCGTGGCTGGAGAAAGAGGTGCTGTTCACGCGCCGCGGCCGCGGCGGGCTCCAGCAGGTCAAGGCGAAGGGGCTGATCGCGGGCATATTCACCCACCGCGACGCCCGCTCTTCCGACCCTCACCTGCACACCCACGTGCCACCAGCGACGCCCCCGACCTGGCCACGCCACGCACGTCAGGAGCGGTCTCGAAGGTGGTCCACCCGGTGTCGCTGGTCTCGGTGCCCGAAGACCTCGCGGCCGCCCAGCAGCGACTCGCGACGTTCCTGCGCCCGATGGTCGCCTTCGATTCCGCATTCTCGGGCGAGCCGGAGGTCAGCGCCGACTCTGCCCGTCAGCTGACGGCTAGCCAGCTTCACCTGTGCCGGGTCTTCTCGAAGATGGCGGCCCGCGCTCCCAAGACTGCGACGTTCGTGTCGTTCTTCGACGCCCGCGGCGAGGTGCTGGAATCGCTGCAGCCGCAGCTCCGGCACCTGGTCGACGTCAGTCCGCAGGAACCGAACATGCGCCGGTTCTGGCAACAGGGCGAGATCACCGCGGCGATCACCCGGATGGAGGACCAGGGTCTGGTGGTGACTCTCCAGCCCCACCAGATGCTCGCCCTGGCCAACGCCACGCACGAGGTCACCCACAACCTAGGCAGGTCGCTGCGGCGGGAACTGCTTCGCTCCAGCTCCAACCTGCGTGATGGCAGCCCTCGTCACGTGGGAGGGCCCGTCCGAGTCCGCAGAGGCTCACGACTGGAGGCCACCCTCGCCGACCTGGTCAACCTGCCAGCGCCCAGGTCGCCAGTCGCACAGTTCAGCAATCCCCTGCAACGGGCCGCCCTGCGTCAGACTCTCGACATGACGCCGACCGCACCCCGGCCGCCGTCCCCATTCCCCGCCGCCCGCAGCCTCGGCACGAGCCGCTACGGCCAGTGAGACAGGGAACCGCCATGGGTCGTCCGTCCAAGGCCGAACTCCAGGCCCGCCGTAGAGCGGTCGGCCAGCAGCCTGCATCGACCCCGCCTGAGAACACCACGACGGCGTCCAAGCCAGCGAAGACCACGACTCAGCGCAGCCATCCCGCTCCGGGACAGCGCACCGCACAGCCGGTCACAGTGCCGGTCGATCACAACGGACTTCCATTGTTCGACCCATTGCTGACTGCGGATCAGGTTGCTCTGTGGCTGAGGAAACCGAAGGCCACCTTGTACGCCTGGCGAACCCGGGGCTTGGGGCCGCGTGGCATCAAGGTCGGCGGGGACCTCCGGCGATGTCTAACGAACGTCGCGAATCCCTCCGGAAGGGATCCGCATGCCCAGGCACGCATGGAACAAGTCGTCGCTTGATGTGAAGCGCCGCTACTTCGAACTCATCCGGCAAGGCCTCAGCGGTTCGGCTGCATCGCAGAAGGTCGGTGTGTCGCTCAGCTGCGGGTCGTTGTGGTTCATCGACGCTGGCAGCGTGAGCGTCATCGAGAAGCCGATCGGCAGCAGGTACTTCAACCAGGACGACCGGATCGAGATCGCCGAAGGTCTCGCTTCTCGCGAATCAGTCAAGTCGATCGCGGAACGGATCGGCAAGAGCTACCAGAGCGTGTATCGGGAGATCGCCCGCAACAGGAAGCCAGACGGGAGCTATCAGCCATGGTTCGCCCACAACCAGGCCCACCTGCGGCGCAGTCGTCCTAAAGCGCGGCGGCTCGCCATCGATGGTGCCCTGCGAGCCGCCGTGGCAGGCAAGCTGGGAAAGCGGTGGTCACCGGCCCAGATCAGCCGGTGGCTGCGGCGTCGCTGGCCCCAGCGGACGGCGTGGCATCTGTGTGTCGAAACGATCTACGAGGCGGCGTATCGGGGATTGCTCAGCGTGATCGACCAGCAGATGCTGCGGACTGGTCGGACCTACCGGCACCGCCACGGCCGGGGTCGCAGTAGGGAGGGTGCGCTGAAGCAGTGCACCAACATGCGTTCGATCCACGACCGCCCGGCGATCGTCGAGACGCGCACCCAGATCGGGCATTGGGAGGGCGATCTCATCGTCGGAGCCGGCCAGCGCTCGGCGATCGCGACCCTGGTCGAACGCAAGACCCGGCACACGATCTTGGTCCCGATCCGGGGCAACCACAGCGCTCAGGTCGTCGGCGATGCACTGACCGCGGTCTTCGCCCCGCTGCCGCCGGTCTTGCGCCGCACGCTGACTTGGGATCAGGGCAACGAGATGTTCCACCACGAGCGGATCGAGGAGTCGACCGGGGTGCGGATCTACTTCGCCGACCCGCACTCGCCCTGGCAGCGCGGCACCAACGAGAACACCAACGGGCTGCTTCGTCAGTACTTCCCGAAGGGCGCCGATCTCAGCCTCTTCACCGACGAGCGGCTCCGGGAGGTGGCCGAGGAACTCAACGACCGCCCCCGCGCATGCCTCGATGACCGGTCCCCATCGCAGCTCATGCGACGATGGCGGCAACAACTCATCACTATCTGATTCGCGACGATCGCTGGAAACCGCC
>NZ_QXGH01000060.1 GCF_003515065.1 Nocardioides immobilis | reverse complement strand
CTCTCGCCCGTCTGGGTCCCGGTAGGCGCCCTTGTAGGTGGTGCCGCGTGCTCCGTGACGTTCCACGACCCATGCCATGCGAGTTCCCTCCCGAAAAGTGTCTTGGCAGCAACTTGGCAGCAAACGTTGCCGGATCAGCCTGGACCAACTTGGACGTGTGGGGAACGAAGAAGTGGCCTCTGACCTGCGACTTTACCGAATTTCCCGCGTGAGCGACACCGGAGGAAATCCGCTGCGATTTCGCTCATAACCCAGAGGTCGCAGGTTCAAATCCTGCCCCCGCTACGAAGAAAGGCCCTCCGACCAGCGGAAACGCCGGTCAGAGGGCCTTTCAGGTTTCTGACCAGATGCGATAAGTGGGCGGAAATTGGACTCTTTGTGTGGGCACTTGGAGCGCGTCCCCGCGGGCGCGAACACGCAAGTGCCCTCGCCGTGAAGACAGCGCGGGCACTCTCGAGTGGGCGGGCGCCGAGTGGGCCCCGTCACGTCGTTGGCGTGATGGGCGGCCGGAACCGTTCGAGGTAGTCGGTCAGGTCAGGCGCGACCTTGGCCTTGTGGATGTAGTGCTCCAGCGTGATGTCCTCGTTGGCGTGACCCAGCTGGGCTTGCGCCGCCTTCGAGTCGACGGTCTGGTCAATCAGGGTTGCGACCGACTTGCGGAAGGTATGGAAGGTGACCCAGTCGTAGGCGGTGCCATCGACTACCCGGTTCCACAACCGTTCCCAATTGGAAACCTGACGCCACGTTCCATTTCGGGTCGTAAACACCGCGCCGTTCCTATTGGCGGGACTCTCTATCATTCGGCGCATCAGGATGTCGACGGCGAATGGTGGGAGAAACAGGGTCCGGTAGCCGGCGTCCGACTTCGTCCACGGCTGGCGGAACGTCCCCTTACCGGTCTCGGTGACGATCGTGCCCGACACTGTGAGGGTCGGCGTCTCGGACGAGAGGTCAATCTCGGGGTAGATGAACCCGGCTGCTTCGCCAATGCGACACCCGGTGGCGAGCATCAGGTCGACGATGTCGCGGAGGTCGGCCGTCATCCGCGGCCCGGGTCGCTTGCGCTTCATCTCGGTGTCGATGAGCGCACGGACCTGGTCGACCTGCTCGAGGTCGAGGTAGGTGATCTACTTCCGCGGCCGTGAGATCCGAGCGACCTCCTTGACCGGGTTCGCCGGGATGGCGTCATGCCGCACCGCGACGCCGAACATCTGGTGCAGCGCGTTCCGCAACTTCGCCACGTCCGCTCCAGTCGCGGCGCGCTCCTTGATGACTCGGTCGATGACACTCGTGCGGCAGTCGGCGATTCTCCGCTGCCCGATTGCCGGGAGCACCTGGTTGTTCACCACGCTCCGATAGGCGCGCAGCGAATTGGCGCTGACGTTGTTGTCGACCTCCTTCTCCTTCAGCCAGAAGGCGGCCAACTCGGCGATCGACCTCTGTGGCGTCAGTTCGCCATCCCCCACATCTGAGCCCTTCAGGGCCTGCAGCTTCTGGATGAGGGCAGTTCGGGCGGCCGACTCGCTGTGAGCCCGAGCGCGCTGCTTGGCTACACGGCCACTGAAGAGGGCATAGCGAGCCTCGGCCTGGTAGGTCCCGGTCTTGGTCCGCGTGACGCTGATCTTCCCCAAGTCCCGGGGGGCATCGGCGGCCGACCGCTCACCGGCCGGCCTCACACGAACGCAACGAACTGGCTCCCAGGGCATTTGGGTTTCGAGACAAGGCGAGCGTGACGCGGAGGGACCAGTCCTGCTCGGTGAGGTCGCCCACCAGGCCGCGCTGTCGCTCCACTACCGCGAGCACGGCAAGGTCGTCGGTTATGTACGACGCGTCGACTTCGACCTTTACCCGGCCGCCCCGGAAGGTGCTTCGGGTGGCCTCGCGTGTCTCGTCGTCCAGGACAAAGCCTTGCCTGATTGGCCCGCCGAACGGTGGCATCAGCGTGAAGTTGTCCGCGTGCGGCAACACCCTGGCGTAGGTGTCGAGGTCGCCGGCGAGGTACGCCTCCGCCGATTCCTGGGCCATCCGGGGGTGAGCTGGGCCAGTGCGGGGTGGTCGGTCATCGAAGGAGTAGCGAGGGGATCGCTGTCGGCAAACGGACGCAGCGCCTGACGTTGTGCCCAGCCCACCTGCAGGAGGCCACTCGCCGCGGCGGCTCCGGAGTCCCCTGTGCATTCACCATGAGGACGAGCGCCGCAAGCGGATCCCCTCACGGCCACGAGATCCTTGAGTGGCCCGAGCCCGCGCCGATCCGAAGTCGGGTATTCAGTGCCTGGTCTCGTACCTGGTCAGGAGCACGCCGTCGGGAAACGTCCGGGTCTGCACCAGCTTCAGGGTTCACCCAGTTGTCCAGGGTCGTGAAGAACGGCGTGCCGCCGCCCACCAGGACCGGGTGGGTGACGATCGCGTGCTCGTCGATCAGCCCGGCCCGCATGGCCGCCGCGGCGAGGGTGGCGCCGGCGACGTCCATGGGACCGCCGTCCTCGGTCTTGAGCCGGGTGATCTCGGTGACGGCGTCGCCGGTGACCAGGCGGCTGTTCCAGTCGACCGCGCTGGTCGTCGAGGAGAACACCACCTTCGGCATGTCCTGCCAGTGGTGGGCGAACTCGATCTGAGCGGGTGTGGCGCCAGGGTGCTGGTCGGCGGTCTGCCAGTGGGAGCTCATCGTGGACCGCGACGTCAGGCGACGGGCACCGAATGCACAAAGCACCTCTGCCACTGAGCGGCATGCATCGATGCCGACCCCGTCAGCCGCTGGCTCGCGCGATGCGCAGAGCGGCGGTCCGGACGCCTGGCCCGAGCACGTCGAGGTTCGCATTCGCGCGCATCACGACGCCGAGAGCGCCGCGCAACACACCGTCCGACGTGACGATGGGCGAGGCGACCGAGATGGCGCCGGTGGACATCTCCTCGCGCGAGTAGGCGACACCCTTGCGGCGAACCTCGCGCAGGTTCGCCGAGAGCCGACCAGGTTCGACAATGGTGTACGGAGTGTACTTAGGCATCCCCTGCTGGCAGACCTGGCGGTATAGGTCCACCTTGCTGCAGGCGAGTAGCGCCTTGCCGACCGCGGTCGCATGCAGTGGCGGCCGCCCCCCGATCTCGGTCTTTGTCGGCACGGCCTTGCTTCCGGAGATCTTCTCGATGCACAGCGCCCCTAGGCCGTCGACGACAACGAGCTGGACGTTCTGATGTGTCGCCGCGTAAAGGTCATGCATATGCGGTAGCGCGTGGTCGCGCAGGCCGCGCTGGCGTGGAGCCAACGAGCCCAGTTCCCAGAATCGAATTCCAATCCGGTAGTGCTTGTTGACAAGCCGCTCGAGCCCGCCCCACCGCTCGAGTTCGACGACGAGCCGCTTGGTGGTCGACAGGGGGAGGTCGGCGCGGTTGGAGATCTCGGTCAAAGAATGGGCAGGATGCGCTACGTCGAAGGCACCCAGCACCGCGAGAAGACGCCCCGACACACTCGCTCCCGGAGTCTGGACGTTTCCTGCCATCTCTTCGACTCCGTTTCTGCCCACCGCTCAGGCGGCAGCTGTTCGGTTCCGACCGCCGAGCCGCCAGATAAGGAAGCCCGACCGTCGGTTGCTTCTTCCCGCATGGGCCCGAGTCACGCACCGCTTTCACCGCTAGTGCCTGGTGTCGTCTGCGCCGGTGACCGCATAGGCCCTGAACTGAACAGATCCAACGCGTCGACCAGGACGTCCGCCAGTTCGGACGGCATCGAGAGCATCGGAGAATGGCTGGAAGCGAGTTCGGCGCGCGCCGTCGCCCGTCGAGCAAGCATCTCTTGTTGCGCGGGCGGCAGCGCCTGATCGAGAGAGCAAGCCACGTAGAGACTCGGCACGCTGCGCCACCCGACCTGCGTCACCGTGGATGTGCGGGAAGACGGGTGCTCAGGCGTCAAGCGCGCAGCAGCTGCCTCGGCGACATTAGTCGGGCAATCGTTGTAGAACGATGCGACAGCAGTCGCGGGGTCGATGAGCAAGAAGCCATCGTCGTCGGTCGCCAAAGAATCGGCGCCACTTTGCGATCCGTTGGCGCTGTCCACGACAGAGGAGATCGTTTCTCCCTCCCGGAGATTGAAGCCCGCAATGTAAACGAGTCCATGGATCTGTGGCCGCAGTCCTACTTGTGTCACTACGACACCTCCATACGAGTGGCCCACTAGCACGCTCGGCCCATCCAGCCCGTCCAGTAGAGCGGCGAGCTCTCGACAGTGGCCTTCGAAGTCGGGGGCACCTGACTTCCGACCCTTGCCTGGGAGGGTGACCGCCACGCTCGTGACGCCCCGGGCAGAGAGCTCGAGCTGGAGTGATTCCCAGGCCCATGGACCGTGCCAGCTGCCGTGAACGAGTACCAGCGTGGGCAGGACACCTTGCGCGGCTAAGTCGCCCGACATTCGAACCCCCTGGGAGAACCGATGAGCGCTCATCGTCCACCTCGCCATGCCGGATTCGTCACCGGCTTCTCTCGACCAGCGACAACCTCGTGATGTTCGGGTTCCTCTCGAGCGCGTGTACTCGGGGTGATGGCCCGGACGGATAGCGCTGTCGCAAGAGTCACGGTGAGTCAGGAAGGGCCTGTAACCGTTGACTCACACGATGCGCGAGCCAAGGACACGCTGACTGCAGTGTTCGCGCCCCCTGGGGTCTGATTGCAGTGTTCGCGCCCCCTGGGGTCTGACCTGCGGGGGCGCTCGTTCCTTCGGCCCTTTCCTCGCGACATTGCTGCACTGAAGCAGATGATCGAAGCGAACCGTCGGGGACTGCGCTCGCGCCAGAGCACCGGCCGCCGTCGTGTGCGGCCGAGGTTCGGGACGACCGCAGCGACTCTCGCAATCCCGGTGGCGTAGTTGCCCGGGCAGTCATCGCCAAGCTCGGCGCCCGGACTGGTGACCACAAGCCCGTCCCGAACCGTCCGTCCGGAATGAGCGCCAACGTTCACACTCCGCGGCGCCGAGAAAGTGTGCTGGCCGGCTTTCCACTTGGCGAAAACAGACGAGGCGATGTAACCGCCGTCACATGCCATAGTTCCCGGGCTCAAGAGACTCACCTCACCCAGAGGGAACACCATGACGCCTGCCTCCACACCTGACGCGACCCAGCAAGGGCCGGTCGTCGCCGAGTCTGTCGACACGCCAACCCAGACGAACAGCGCAGGCACGGAGGCCAGCGAAGGCAAGCGAAACCTCGGCAAGTTCATCGAGGACAACGGTTCTGTCTGGACTGCGGGAGTCCTCCTGGTCATCGTTGTCGGCTTCGCCGTCTCGACGCCGAACTTCTTCACTCAGCAGGGATGGCAAGCCGTGTCTGTGTCGGCCACGCTGATCCTTCTCCTTGCGATCGGACAGACCTTCGTAATCGTCAGCGGCGGCATCGATTTGTCGGTCGGCGGCGTCCTGGGCTTTGCCGGGATGATGTCGGCGCTCGTTATGTCGAAACTGCTCACGTCGGGAATGAGCCAGACGACAATCATGCTCATCGGACTCGTCGTCGCCCTTACGGTCGGCATGGTCGTGGGCGCCGTCAACGGACTCATCAGCACTCGCTTCTCCCTGATCCCATTTATCGTCACCCTCGGCACCTTGGGGATCTGTCAGGGCGGCACACAACTGGCCAACGGCGGTCAGGAGATCTCGAACATCCCACTCGATCTGCTGATCTGGGGCAACAAGGTGATCCTGGACGGTTGGTTGGCGGTTCCTGTCGCCGTCACTGCTGGTGTTGCCGCCATCGCCTGGATCTCGCTCTCCAAGACCAGGTTCGGGCGCAGGACCCACGCCATCGGCAGCAACGCCCAAGCTGCGCAGCGGACGGGGATCAACGTCTCCCGCCACCTTGTGGTCGTGTACATGGTGTCAGGTCTGTTTGCAGGACTCGCAGGGTTCATCGCCATGGCCCAGTTGGGCGTCGCTACTGTCACGGCCGGTCAAAACACCGAGCTAGCAGCGATCGCCGCGGTCGTGATCGGTGGGACAAGTCTCGTCGGAGGCCGCGGCTCTGTCGCCGGCACCGTGCTCGGAGCGCTCATCGTGGCCGTGCTCGAGACCGGCTTGGTCATCGCCCGCGTCAACTCCGCGTGGCAGCTAATAGCCGTCGGCGCCATCCTCATCGGCGCCCTCCTGGCGGACCAACAGCGCCTGCGTGCAGCTCGCACCGCGCGATAGCGACCGCCGTTCACCAAGCGTCTCGGGGACCCAACCCAACACAGGAAGATGTGCAACTCATGACCGGTAGATTCCTTCGCAAGTCTCGCTGGGTGTTCCCATTCCTGCTTGCTGCCGTTGTCGCGCTGGCACCGGGATGCGCAATCACGAACGGCGACGGCAACTCCTCGGGCGGGAGTTTCACCGTCGCATACGTCCCGGGGGTGACCAAGAACCCCTACTTCTCAACTATCAAGCGAGCCATGGACTCGGTTGCCGAAGCGAACGACATCACCGTTGACTACCAGGGCACACCCAACTTCGACCCTACGGAGCAGACGAACGTCCTCAACGCCGTCCTGGCTCAGAAGCCTGACCTACTGATCCTGGCCCCAACCGACCCAGTGGCGCTTCGAGCTCCGGTAGAGAGGTTCCTCGCCGCTGACATTCCGGTAATCCTGATCGACGGCAACCTCGAGAACGAGGACGGCATCATCAGCACCATCCAGAGCGACCAGGAGGCAGGAGGTCGTCTTGCCGGCGAGCGGATGGCAGAACTCACCGACGGCAAAGGCACCGTGGCGGTCATCAACATCGTCTCAGGAGTCCCCAGCCTCGATGCGCGAGTCGAGGGCTTCACCAATGCCCTCCAAGATGCCGCACCCGACATCGAGCTGGCTCCCGTCCAGAACGCTGGTGGCAATCCCTCCCAGTCTCAGGACACCACTCGGTCGCTCATGGTGGCTTACCCCGACCTCGCGGGTGTCTTCGGGGTCACCGAGGTGAATGCTGAGGGCGCCGCCGCCGCGTTCAAGGCTGCCGGCAAGGACATTCCCATTGCCGCCTACGACGCAACGCCGCTCGAGGTGTCGTATCTGGAGGAGGGCCAGATCGACTTCCTCGTGGCGCAGAACGCCAAGCGCATTGGTGAACTGGCGATGCAGTTCGCCGTCGACTACCTCAACGGCGATGAGGACAGCGTCGAGCGGCACGTGGTCCTCGACACCGTCGGGGTCGACTTGGAGAACATCGAGCAGCCCGAAATCGCTGAGGTTCTGTACGGCCCAGCTATTAACTGACGTCGCGGGTGGCCATGCCCGCGCGTGGCCGCCCCGACGCCGACCTAGATCGGAGCTGAAGTGCAAGACACGATGTTGGACGAAAGTACGCCTGGCGCCAACGATGGACCGCCCATCCTCGCGGTTCGCGACGTCACCAAGAACTTCGGCGGCCTCACGGCGCTCGACCGCATCAACCTCGAACTCTTCCCAGGTGAGGTACTCGCTCTGGTCGGCGACAACGGAGCCGGCAAGAGCACCCTGTTGAGCATCCTGTCCGGCAATTCGACCCCATCTAGCGGCGAACTGCTCATCGATGGGCAGGTCCGGCACCTTCGCGGACCAGCCGATGCCACCGAGGCTGGCATCTCGACTGTCTATCAGGACCTCGCCCTCGCTCTGGACCTGAACGTTGCAGACAACCTGTTCTTGGGGCGCGAGCTCACGGCCAGGTCTGTTCCCCTCAACCTTCTCAAGTGGCTGGACCGTAAGCGCATGCTCGCCGAGGCACGCGATGCGCTCGAGGACGTGCACATTCGGATCCCGGACCTCCGCACCGAAACACGTCGCCCTTTCTGGCGGACAGCGGCAAGCGATCGCGATTGCTCGCGCGGTGGCATGGTGCAAGCGAGCCATGCTCCTGGACGAGCCGACGGCAGCGCTCGGTGTTGAACAGCAGCGCGAGGTTCTCAACATCATCGACAGAGTGCGCGCGAAGGGCATCGCTTCGATCCTAGTCAGTCACCAGCTGCCTCACGTGTTGGAGATTGCCGACAGGATCGCCGTGCTTCGACGGGGGCGACTCGTGACCGTCATCGCCCGGGAAGACGCCACGACCGAGAGGCTGGTCGGCCTGATTACTGGCCTGGAAGTGAGTTAGCGACGGGCGTGCGCCACCGGGCGCATGGCCGAAGACGTCGAAGTCATGTCCCGCGGGTCCGAATTCTCCTTCGTATAGCCACCCAGGAGCTGGTATTGGGACGGTCGTGAATCAAGGCGCGTCAGAACTACTTTTGAGGCGCAGTCGTCACAGACGGTGGCGGGTTGCCCGCAGCAGCCTGCATCAGCCACTGGTAGAGGGCCTGGTTCGACGTGACCACATGAACACCCAGCATCTGCTGGAGGGCAGGAATCAGCCGGGTAACGGCGAACTCGTTTCCGGCCAAGACGACAGCGTCGGGGGAATGAGCGCTCACAACCCCTTCCACGTAATCGATCAGGTCACTGGCGTCGATACGTCGCGGTTCGGGTGCGCCCGTGAAGCGACCGTGACTTGCGACCTCGAAACCAGCAGCGTCGAAGTAGGCCGCCCCGAGTTCGTCGAGCGTCACGTCGAACCATGGGGGGTGCAAGATGCTCACGCGTTGCACCCCGAGCTCTTCTAGAGCGAGACGAACGGCCACGCTCGACGTGACTAGAGGGATGCCTGCTGTCCGAGGAGACACGCGATCGAGCACTGCGTCCTCGCCTTCTGCGCGCAGCACATAGGCGCTACTGGTGAAAGCGCATGCAATTGCGTCGACGGATGCTTGGGCCAACGAGGCAACCGCATCGTCGAGCCTGGGCGGAGTCACGAACGCCCGCGCGATGTCCCCAGGGCGCTGCGACGCCGTCCGTTCGGGTGTCTGGACGCGCGCGGTGTGAATTCGTACCTCGGGCGTGGCCAAGAACTGAAGCTCAGACTCCTGCCCGACATCTTCGGCGGGGATGATGATTCCGAGACGGGTCCCCACGCCCCATGAATCGAGTCGCTCCGAGGCTCGCCCTTTGGGAACCGTCGTCATTCCAGTGTGCCTCCATCCACGCGCGGTCGGCGCCGAAAGCGCGTGTAGGCGCATTCGACCTGCGAGGGTAAAGACGGCTGTACCGCGAGCGTCTACCCCGCCACCTCAGCAGTGTCACAGGCGGCCGTGCTGCGCGCTCGTCTCGTTTCCACCTATCGAAAGGTCGACTGATGATGCCTCGCGCCGCCCTGTCCCTGCGGTGGTGGCACGCTGGCGACCCCGAAGGCGGACCTGGTCGCATCCGATTAGCAGGCGGTGCGGAATGTATCGAGGGCATCCCAGAGTTCGGCGCCCTCGATGGGTCTCTGCATCTCGTCGATCTGCCGGATCTGTCCCGTGTGGGCCCAGGCAGACGGTCTGGCTACGCAGGCTACCGAGTCGTGCCAGAGCGAGGGACCGATTCGCCGCACGATGGGTGCTGGGTAGCCGCGTGCCGTTCGACCGTTAGATCGCCGCTTCGGAGTCGCGTCGGAAGGCCGCGGGGAAAGCGACGAGGAGGTTCAGAAGTTTGCCACCGAGTCGCTAGAACCGTCGAACGGCACCTAGGCGACCAACCATTCGTGACCACGGGACAACTCGCAGCCAAAATCCTGCTCGCATTCCGCAGGTTCCACCATGTGGCCTTCCGGC
The DNA here is from genome assembly GCF_003515065.1 of Nocardioides immobilis. Lineage (GTDB taxonomy): Bacteria > Actinomycetota > Actinomycetes > Propionibacteriales > Nocardioidaceae > Nocardioides > Nocardioides immobilis. The sequence goes on along the minus strand of NZ_QXGH01000060.1, from coordinate 151 downwards.
GATACGCCGGCACCGCCAAGGGCTTGAATCGCCCTGGGTTTCTTGGAGGCTCCTGACCTTGGAAACGAGGATGGAGCTATGCCGAAGGAGCAGGTGCCCGGGAAGCCGCAGACGCGGCGTTACACCCCGGAGGAGAAGGCCGCGGCGGTCC
>NZ_QXGH01000059.1 GCF_003515065.1 Nocardioides immobilis | reverse complement strand
GACCGGCTCACAACCCCACACCGGCTCTTCGGACAAGCCACTTCCCGGACCCGCCAGACCCCACCCTAGAACCCCGCTACCGACTGCGTCTTGACACAGAGGGGTGCCAGTAGCGTGCAGCTCCGCGAGCACGCAGTGCCCTCAGCGAGGCACGGCCCCGGTGGGCGAGATGGTCGCCCGCCCCACCCACCGGTTGCCTGGCCCGAGCCGATTCTTGTTACAGGGTGACCGGGCCCGTCTGCGCATAGATGGCACTGTCTCGATAGTCGAAGTTCACCTGCGTACCGGCTGCATTAGGAAGAACGGTGTCGAACGAGTCGTCCCCGTCGCCATTGGTAACCCCGGTATGCAGGAAAGCGACACAGGCATGAGCGAAGTAATACGGGCTGTTCGGGGTTGCTTCGGTCAACTCGACGTGCAACACGACATCGGGGCCGTTCTCGTAGAAATAGACCGTTCCGATTTGCGTGTCTGTGTCGGTGGGGGCCACCCCCTCGCACGGGGCACCGGAGGGGTCGGCCGCATACAAACCCACCGACCCGTGAACCGGACATTCCTGCGATTGCGTCGACGATGAACTGTTCGCAGGCGGCGGTGCGGTGACCGCGGACCCATTGCTGTTGTAGGTGCCTCGGTGAGCCGTGTACGTGGTCGTGGTCGCGGTCGTGGTCGTCACGGTCACGCAACCTGTGCGCGAGTCTGGCGCGCTGCTGCTTTCGGTTACGACCGGCGCATCCGACTGGGCGCACGTCGTTACGCCCTTGTCGAAGGTGCAGTTATCGGGACCCTCAGGTCCACTCGGTGCTGCCATTGCCGCGATTGGGCTTGCCAACACGAAGCCAAGAGCGGCGAGGCTGAGTACGGCAGAACGATGTTTCATAAACGAGAACTCCCAGGGGACGTAGTAGACAGCGACGCTCGCCACGATTGCGTCGTACCTGATCGTGTCGCTGTGCCAGGTCGAGAAGGACCTTCTGTGGATCGTGGCACATTAGTCGGAGGCTTGGGTCTTGTTCTGTAGAAGAGGAACTAGCGATCACGGTTCGCGCCGGCGCCCCGTCCGCTCATCGGCATTATGCGGACGGATCGAGAGTCCGACAGGCGGCGGAATGACTCAAATAGGTCTATGAGTTAGGGATCCGCTTGCGCGCCGCGGCCTAGGGTCGGGCGACCGAGGAGGTCGCGACGAGGCCGCTCACCACGAAGTAGAGCGGCATCCGGATCGGCTTGAGCGCCGCGGTGATCCACAGCCAGGCGTCCTCGGCCTGACCGAGACCGGCCGGGACGACTATGCCGTACTGCTCGCCGGCGATGTGGTGGAGCACCACCAGCAGGATGCAGATGCCCTTGGCGACATCGGGCCACAGCAGGCACGTCGTGGATTCCTTCGTGCCCCCCTGATGCTCGCGACGGCCTGTTTCGGAACCCGGAAGTTGGTGCGACAATTCCGACCATGGTCCGCACGAGCGTGGTCACGATGGTCGCGGCCGCTGCACTGGCCGGCTGCGGGTCGGACGACGCGGGATCCACTGACGATCCACCGGATGACCAGACGTCCGCGTCGAGCCAGTCCTGCGCGGAGAGCTTCAACGCCGACGCTCCCGACAGCTTCGCGCGGCTCATCCGATTGAGCCACGCCGACGGCCCGCCGATCCTCACCGGCACCTTCGCCGGCGACGCGTTCACCGCCGAGGTGTTCGACGAGACGATCGCCGGCGATGGCGTGGACGCGACCGTCGCGCCCGGTTCGTGCGTGGTGACCGAGTCGGGCGATCTCGGCACGCTCTACGTCTTCGCGGTCGGAGACGACGGTGCTTGGCACCGCTTCCTGGAGTCCGACCCGGAGGTCCCGCTGTCGGCCGATCCCGCCGCCCAGCTCGAGGATGTCGTCGAGGTCACCCTCGAAGAGGGCCGGACCTCCGACAGCCCCGACCTGGTGCCGACCGGGTCCTGACGCCTCCAGGGTCCGAGCACCGCTTCATCGGTGCCGCGAACACCACCGGCGACAACATCGCGCCGCACGGACCGCCGTAACGTCGCCGACCCGACACAAACAACGTTGGCCTCGCCACGGCGTTCGACCGGCGCACGCAACACCCCGATCGCCGCGGCCATCCCTTCCGATCTCGACCTTCCGGAGGGTCTTGTCTTCGCAGCCGAGGGACATCTGGGCTGGGAGCGACACCCTGCGGCCGTTCAGCTGCTCATGCGGCGTAATGTCGCGGCCTCGTTCGCCGAGCGCGGCCAAATGTGGGTAGTGGCGGCTTCAGGTTGCTCAGAGGTCGAGACGCCGCAGCACAAGGCTAGAGATGACGGCGCGAGCATCCGGTGCGCCACGGCTCCTACTCGAACAGCCGCCGACGGATCCAGCGAAGTGCGCACGGTGTCTCCTCCGGCCGATAAGACTCGACTAGGTACCGCAACGCGACAGGTGTCTTCCAGAAAACGACCACCACAAGGCCCGCGCAGACAATCCACGCGGCAACCAGCAGCACCAATACGGGTTCCATAGGCCCACCCGCAGTCAACGATGCCCAAACTGTCGTCGCCGAGAGTGCAAGAAAGAGAACCAGCCACACGAGAAGCGCCGCGCCGGCGCCCAGCGCGAGCCAGCCTTTCGAAGAATCGCGTCGGCTGTCGCCAAATACGGAAGTGGTGTACGTCAACAGCGCTCCGACTCCAAGGATGGATGGCCCTCCTGCGAGTTGCAGCAGGTCCTTAGCTGTTTCGATGTCAGGGGGCATCTACTTGCCGACTGCAGGGGGAAGCGAATCCTTCGGAAACGCATCGTCGACTACTACCCGCCACGGCTTCTTGGGATCTCCGAGGAGGACCTCCGTGGGCGTCGCTCCTCGGTCCATCTGCGCCACGAATGCATCTCGACGCTCTTCGGAACTGAACTGAATCTCCGAGCCGACCACCGAGCCCTGGCTGATTCGGCCAAGAGTCCGTGCGCCGACTAGGGACCAGGTCAGCGTCAAATCGTCAGTTACGTCGCTGTATGTGGCCAGCAGGGTGGTGCGCATAGTCCGCGCCTGGGTCCGCGTCACTCGAAACAACGCCTCGATCTCGAAGTCCTCGATGACTCGTTTGAGTTGACGGCTGATCTCGACAAGCACCGCCGAGCGCTCGACGTTCAGTGAGGTTGGGACCGGTCCAGCGTCGCATGTGCGCGCGAACGCGTGTTTCTCAACGGCGGCGAGGTACGCCTCGACAAGAACCGCCGCATCCGATCGCGCACCCAGTCTTCGTGCAACGACGTCGGTAAGTCGCTTTCGCTCATCCGAGGTGAGACCCGCCATATCAAGGATCGTAAAGCCCAGTCTGCGCTTTTTCGTGCGTGTAAGTCGTCCGCATCCGCCGCCCGGCAAATTTGTTCCCCGATCGCGGCGGAAGCGACGCGATGAGCGGTGGGACTGCTGCACGTATCGCTGACAGTGGCTATTCAGACAGCCTGACTGGTCCCGCCGCCTTCTGATCTGGCTGCTGGGTGGCTCGTATCGCTCGGATGCTCGGCGCCGCCTCACGACTCCCGCGCGCTTGGAACCTCGCGACCACGGCGTCGCTCGTCGGGCCGATCCGGCAGATGCTGCGTCCAGTACTACGACTGTCCGGCGGGGGCCACGGGCGCACGAAGCGCACGCACGGCTTCGATGAGTTCCAGCGTCGAGCTCGGGCGTCGTCCGGTATCACTGTGAACACAGCGTCGAACCAGGTCGGCCACCGGCCCGGCGTCCTTGGGGGCGAGCCCATCGCGACCCACGAAGATGAACCAGAGCAGCCAGCCGACGGCGAACATCTCATGCTCGATGCGGAAGTCCGCCATTGACTCAAGAGCTGGATCGAGTCGAGTCCCGCGCAGCTCTGTTTGGGTCTTCGTGAAGTCTTGGGTGAGGTCTTTGAGCAGCCCTAGGTCCGCAATCTTTGCCGAGAACGCCCCTTGTCGTAGAGCCGAAGGAGCACGTTCTGCGGGCTCACGTCGCGGTGGAGGATGCCGCTCTGGTGGAGATAGTTGAGGCCGTAGAGGCACTGGAGGGCCAGTGTCCGTCGCACGTGGAACGGCAGCGTGCTGTTGTGCTTCCTGATGTAGTCGCGGACGTTGGTGTCGCAATACTCCATCGTGTACTGGTTCAGCTCATCGTCGTAGCGGTAAACCTCCACGACGTGAGGAAAGCTCAACTCGCTCAGCTTCGTGAACTCCCGCTTGAAGCGCTCCAAGTCCCTTGGACTGTTGGTGCGCTTCGCCCTCTTGACAGCGTACTTCTTCCCATATTTCGGATCGACGTAGCTGAAGACGATTGCGTACGAACCCTCGCCGACGATCTTGAGTTCGACCTTCTCGTCGGCAGCCCTGACCGTCATCGTTGCATCGTTGCGACTGACGAACACCGGCGCGTAACGAGATACATCAAGTGGAGTGAAGTCGTCAGGGATAGGACTGCCACCGCTGTAGGAGACCCACTCGTTGAGATAGTCAATTTGCCGTTGGTACGTATCCAGCAGCACAACCGGTACGCCGGCCCTCTGTAGAGAGTCGAGGTCTTCCTCAATCGCTGCCATGAGATCGAGCAGATCGACGCTGTTAGCAGCCCAGAAATGACGGTTGGTCTTGGCGCACTTGTTGATGGTGGTGAAGTGCTTGTCGAGGGATTCGTGGAGATACGCGAGCACGTCCCCTTGGGGCACCCCGCGATACATTTCCTCGTAGCGGAGGGTCGGGGTCTTGTCCTTGTAGCGGTCGGCGAGGTCCCGTAGCCGCCGCTCAGCCTCCGCGCCAGCCATCAGTTACTCGGCATTCAGTGCACGTCGGTATGCGTCTGGGGGCCCACATCGGCTTCTGGGGCTTCCCGACCCGTTGCAGGCATATGCGTCCACGCAGGCGAGATTAGCCCTAGCGCCGTCGCACCGAACGGGACGCCCGCGGCATTCCTGCCGGATCGAAACTGCTGCACGGGAGTGGACGCCCTATCTGGGCGGTAGGACGCAGGTGGTACGCCCACGACCGCGCCAGGACGCCGCCGACAGGCGGGGCCGTTCCCAGCGCGGCTGGGCCGGCGCGCCGCATGTGACGATGGCGGGCGTGGGTGACCTCAGGGTGTGGGACCCGATCGGGCCGGACGAGCTTCCCGAGGTGCTCGCCGGCATGTCCGGTCGTTGGTGGCTGGCTGGGGGCTGGGCGCTCGACCGCCACCTGGGTCGGCAGAGCCGCGAGCACGAGGACACCGACGTCCTGATCCTTCGGCACCAGCAGGGCGCACTGCAGGATGCGTTGGGCGGCTGGGATCTGCACGCCGCCGACCCACCCGGCCGACTCCGACCGTGGGGGACGGGTGAGGTCCTGCCGGTCGAGGTGCACGACATCTGGTGCCGTCGTACGACGACCGCGCCCTGGAGCCTCCAGGTGATGATCGACGACGCTCCCGACGGCACCTGGCGCTACCGGCGCGAACCACGGATCACCCTCCCGGTCGACGACCTCGACGGACCGGCGTCGACGGACGCGATGCGGGTGCTGGCGCCCGAGGTCCAGCTTCTCCAGAAGAGCAAGGGCCTCCGGCCGAAGGACCAGTCCGACTTCGCCGCGGTCGTCCCGACCCTCGAGCCAGAACGACGAGCTTGGCTCGCCGAGGCGCTACGAGTCGCCTCGCCCGGACATCCTTGGCTGGACGCCCTCTGATTTCAGGGTCAGCTGCGGGCGGTGAGCACGATCGGGTCGCCGTCGGTGATGGCGACCGTGTGCTCGACATGGGCACCGCGGGAGCCGTCGGCGCTGCGGATGGTCCAGCCGTCGGGGTCGAAGCGGATCTCGTCGGTGGTGTGCAGGAACCACGGCTCGATCGCGATGACCAGGCCGGGACGGAGCTTGAGCCCGCGGCCAGGCTGGCCGTCGTTGGCGACGTGCGGGTCGCCGTGCATGGTGCGGCCGACGCCGTGGCCGCCGAACTGCAGGTTCACCTTGAGGCCCTCGGCGCGGGCGACGGATCCGATCGCGTTCGAGATGTCCCCGAGCCGGTTGCCGGACCGGGCGGCGTTGATGCCGGCGTCGAGAGCGCGCTGGGTGATCTCGATCAGCCGGACGTCCTCGGGTCGCGGTGTGCCGACGACGACCGAGAGGGCCGAGTCGGAGACCCAGCCGTCGACCGACGCGGCGAAGTCGACGGAGAGCAGGTCGCCGTCCTGGAGCGTGTAGTCGAACGGCAGCCCGTGCAGCACTGCGTCGTTGACCGAGGTGCAGAGCACCTTGCCGAACGGCATCGCGCCGAACGACGGGTGGTAGTCGATGTAGCAGGACTCCGCGCCGGCGTCCTTGATCATCCTGTGCGCCAGCTCGTCGAGCTCCAGCAGGTTGACCCCCACGTCCGCCTTCTCTGCGAGCGCACCGATCACGGACGCCACGAAGCGCCCGGCGGGGCGCATCTGCTCGATCTGGGTCGGGGTTCGGAGCTCGATCACGCGGTCAAGGGTACGGCGGGGCCGGGTCAGTCGAGGAAACGTGGCTCGCGCTTCTCCTTGCGGGCGGCCACGGCCTCCTCGAAGTTCTGCGTCATGAGCCGCACCAGCAGCTGGCCGACGCCCTCAGCGTGCATGTGTTGCTCGAGGCTCGCGGCGTCGAGGCTGTCCTGCAGCGTGCGCTTGGTGAGCTCGATGCCGGGCCGGCTCCAGCGGGTGATGTCGGCAGCGGTCTCGAGGCAGCTGTCCAGCAGCTGGTCGTCCGGCACGACCCGCGACACCAGCCCGATCGACGCCGCCTCGACCGCGTCGACGTCGCGTCCGGTCAACATGATCTCGGCGGCCCGGGACGTGCCGATGGCGCGCGGGAGCAGGTAGCTGAGTCCGAGCTCGCTGGCGGTCAGGCCGTTGTTGATCCCCGCCGCACGAAAGTACGCCGACTCCGCGGCCACCCGTGCGTCGCACGCGAGCGCGAGGCAGAGCCCGCCGCCGATGGCCGGTCCGTTGACCGCCGCGATCACCGGCTGGTGGAGGCGCCGGAGGGTGACGATGATGTCGTCCAGCAGCTCCATGGCGCGCAGCGCGATCGTCACGCCGGTGAGCCCGTCGATGTTGGGCATCCGGCCCCGCTCGCCACTCTGGTCGGCGCCTGAGCAGAAGCCCCGCCCGGCGCCGGTGAGCACGACCACCCGGACCTCGTTGTCGTCGCCGAGCCTCCGCAGCTCGTCACGGAACGGCACCATGACGTCGAACGCCATCGAGTTCACCCGCTCCGGGCGGTTGAGGGTCACGACCGCCACATCGGGACGCGGCCGGTCGACCAGGACGAACCCGTTCGAGTCGCCCATCAGCTCGTCGGCTTGTCTGCGCCGACCACCCACATCGCGAAGAACTGCGAGCCGCCTCCGTAGGCGTGGCCGAGCGCGCGCCGCGCGCCGTCGACCTGGTGCTCGCCGGCCGCCCCGCGGACCTGCAGGGCTGCCTCGCCGAAGCGGAGCATGCCGGACGCCCCGATCGGGTTGGAGGAGAGCACCCCACCGGAGCAGTTCACCGGGAGCTTGCCGTCCATGCCAGTCTCTCCGGCCTCGGTGAGCTTCCAGCCCTCGCCCTCCGGCGTGAAGCCGAGGTTCTCCAGCCACATCGGCTCGAACCACGAGAACGGGACGTAGATCTCGGCGGCGTCGATCTCCTCGAGCGGGTTGGTGATGCCCGCCTGCTTCCACAGCGCAGCGGCCGCGTCTCGGCCGGCCTGCGGGTTGACCTGATCGCGCTCGGCGGCCGTGGTGGCCTCCGACCGCATGACCGTGCCGTGGATCCAGGCCGGGTTCGGGGACGATGCGGCGGTCTGCTCGTCCACGATCACGAGCGCGCACGCGCCGTCGCTCGAGGGGCAGGTCTCGTCGTACCGGATCGGGTCCCAGAGCATCTGGGAGGCCAGAACCGACTCGACCGTCGTGCCTTCGTTGTGCAGGTGGGCGTAGGGGTTCTTCAGCGCGTTGTTGCGGTCCTTGGCCGCCACGATCGCGCCGACGTGGGTCGGTGCCCCCGATCGCCGGATGTAGGAGCGGACGTGCGGGGCGAAGTAGCCGCCCGCGCCGGCGTGCACCGGCATGTTGAACGGCAGCGGCACCGAAAGTGCCCACATCGCGTTGGACTCCGACTGCTTCTCGTAGGCGACCGTCAGCACCCGCTTGTGGACGCCTGCCTGCACGAGCGAGGAGGCGACGATCGCGGTCGATCCGCCCACCGACCCGGCCGTGTGCACCCGCAGCAGCGGCTTGCCCGCAGCGCCGAGCGCGTCCGCCAGGAACAGCTCGGGCATCATCACGCCCTCGAAGAGGTCCGGGGCCTTGCCGACGACGATCGCGTCGATGTCGTCGAGCGACAGGTTCGCGTCGGCGAGCGCGCGGTCGATCGCCTCCCGGCACAGGCCGGCCATCGAGACGTCCTCGCGCTTGGCGCGGTGGTGCGTCTGGCCGACGCCGATGATCGCGGCAGGTTGCTTGCCCATCAGTTCCGAGCTCCTTCGGTAGCGGCGGTCGATCCGGGCGACGAAGCCAGGGTGCACACAAGGTTCTGCTGCAGTGCCGGGCCACTGGTGGCGTGCGCCAGCGCCTTGGTGGCCTCACCGGACCACACCCGCTTGGCCGCCTCGCCCACCCGGATCCCGCCTCCGGAGAACATCGGGTTGCTGGCAAGTGCCCCACCGGACGGGTTGATCGCCACGTCGTCGGTGAGTCCGAGCTCGCGGCGCAGGATCAGCTCCTGGTGGCTGAACGGGGCGTGCAGCTCCGCGACCTCGACCCCGTCGAGCTCGAGCGCCGCGCCCGCCCGCTGTGCGGAGGGCGAGCGGGTCAGGTCGCGCACGCCCATGCCCATCGGGTCCACGTAGTGGGAGATGCCGGTCAGCCAGGCCGGTCGATCGCGCACCTCGCGGGCGCGGTCGCCTGCGGCGAGCACGATGGCCGCCGCGCCGTCCGTGACCGGGGCGCAGTCGTGCTTGCGGAGCGGGTCGGCGTACATCGGGCGGGCGAGCAGCTCGTCGACCGACGAGCCGCCCTTGCGGATGGCGTACTCGTTCTTCTCCGCGTCCGTCAGCGACCGGTTCGCCACCTCGGCCATGGCCCGCTCGTCCCACAGCCCGGCGTCGATGCCGGCGCGGGCCTGCAGGCCCGCCAGGGAGACCGTGTCGGGCCACAGAGGTGTCATCGTGTACGGCTCGAGCTGCAGCGCGAGTGTACGGCGAAGCACCCCGGCCGAGCTCTTCCCGAAGGCGTAGACCAGGGCTGTGTCGACCTCGCCGGTCTGGATCTTGATCCACGCTTCGTACATCGCCCAGGCGAGGTCCATCTCGACGTGCGACTCGTTGACCGGGGGGATGACGCCGATCGCGTCGACCGCCTGGACGAAGGAGAACGAGCGGCCGGCCAGGTAGTCGGAGGAGCCGGAGCACCAGAACCCGACGTCCCGGCGGGTCCAACCGGTCTGCTCGTAGCACTCCTTGAAAAGCGGGACGAGCAGCTCGACACAGGTCGGCGACCCGTCGAACTCGGGCATCTGTCGCTGGGCGAACCCGACGACGGCGACGTCTCTCATCGAATGTTCTCCCTCAGAGGTGGTGCTTGTAGGTGTCGTAGTCGGCGTCCGGATCGCCGGTCGGTGCGAAGTGGTCGATGTTCTCCAGGGAGAAGGTCCACTCGTCCCTCGGCTTCCACACGGCCTTGACGCGCATGCCCATCCGGACCTCGTCGGCGGGGACGCCGAGGATCAGGTGCAGCACGGCGATGTCGGCGCCGTCGAGGAGCACGTACGCCGAGACGTAGGGCGGGGTGATCTTCTGCCCGAGGAACGGCACGTTCACGATGCAGAAGGTCGTCACGGTGCCGGTCTGCGAGAGCTCGACCTCCTCCGCGGTCGGAGTGCCGTCGGCGGGGCAGGCACTGCGCGGCGGGATGTAGACCTTCTGGCACGTCGGGCAGCGCTGGCCCATGATGCGTCCCTCGTTGAGGCCGCGGTAGAACAGCGACTCCTCCGGTGAGGCCGCGTAGTTGTAGTCGAGCGAGACCGGGGTGACGACGCCGGTGACGGGGTCGTCACCGCTCGTGCCCGCCACTTCGTTCGGCGTCTCGGCCTCGCCGGGCGCGAGAGGCTCGTAGCAGAGGATGTCGTTGATGTGGCCGGTGCGCTCGGAGGCCCAGCGCACGCGGACCCGCATGCCCGTGCGGACCTCGGCGGGTGACGCCACGTCGAGAGCGTGGAGCAGCGGGACGTCGGCACCGTCGAGGGTGACCAGGGCGAACGCGAAGGGCCGGTCGAACGGCTGGTCCTTCACCGGCTCGGGCACCCAGGTCCACGACGTGACAGTCCCGATGGAGGACACCTCGACGAACTCGGTCGTCGCCTCGTGCGTCACGGGGTCGAACTCGAGCGGCGGCACGACGACGTCGCCGGAGGAGGTCCGGCCACCGACGACCACGCCGTCGCGAAGCCCGGAGAGGAAGCGTCCGATCACTGGTCCGGTCGAACGGGTGTAGTCGAAGGCAACCGTCACCGGCGCCTGCAAGGTGCGGGTCATGGGCGAAAGTGAAACACGTTCTAGTTCTCGCCTCAAGTGTGCGCCATGATGTGACCATGAAGCTTGGACTGCAGCTGGGCTATTGGGGGGCACAGCCCCCGCAGGGAGTCGCGGAGCTGGTCACCGCCGCGGAGGACGCGGGGTTCGACGCGTTGTTCACCGCGGAGGCGTGGGGGAGTGACGCGTTCACGCCGCTGGCGTGGTGGGGCAGGGAGACCTCCCGGCTCCGGCTCGGGACCTCGATCGTGCAGATGTCCGGTCGCGCACCGACGTCGATCGCGATGCACGCGCTCACGCTCGACCACCTCACGGGTGGCCGGGTGATCCTCGGGATGGGCGTGAGCGGTCCGCAGGTCGTCGAGGGCTGGTACGGCCAGCCGTTCGAGAAGCCGCTGGCCCGCACCCGCGAGGTCGTCTCGATCATCCGCAAGGTCCTCGCCCGCGAGGGTCCGGTGACGAACAACGGTCCCCACTACCCCCTGCCCTACAACGGTCCGGGCTCGGTGGGGCTCGGCAAGCCGTTGAAGCCGATCGTCCACCCGCTGCGAGCGGACATACCGATCTGGCTCGGAGCCGAAGGACCCAAGAACGTCGCCCAGACCGCCGAGATCGCCGACGGCTGGATCCCGATCTTCTACACGCCGAAGAGTGCCGGGATGTACCAACCGTGGCTGGATGAGGGGTTCGCGCGGGAGGGGGCTCGTCGTACTCGTGCCGACTTCGAGATCGCCGCCACCTGCCATCTCCAGATCACGACGAGCGAGGACGAGCGGCGCGCTGTCATCGACGCGATGAAGCCCGTGGTCGCGCTCTACATGGGCGGCATGGGCGCCAAGGACCAGAACTTCCACAAGAACGTCTTCGAGCGGATGGGCTACGCCGCGATCACCGACCAGGTCCAGGAACTGTTCCTCTCGCAGAAGCGCGAGGAGGCGACGGCGCTGATCCCCGACGAGCTCGTAGAGGAGATGCACATCATCGGCGACGCCGCCTACGTCAAGGACCGCGTGGCGGCCTGGGAGGACACTGGTGTGACGACGCTGCTGCTGAGCTGCCGCAGCGCCGACGAGGTAAGACAGGTGGCTGAGCTCCTGGCGTGACTCCGGGCAGCCCGGCTGAGGAGGTGGAGTCGTATGGACACTCCGACGGCGCAGCGCTTCTCCGCGTTGCAGGCAGACCTCGCCGAGGCCTGGCTCGCCAACCTCCCCGGCAGTGACGCGGACCATTCGCTGATCGCCCTGCCGTCCCACTCGGTGGCGGAGTCGCTGCTTGCGCACTACGGCCCACGGGTGCGCGCCCTGGAGCACCGCTACCTCGTCGTCTACCTGATGCTTCACCGCGTGCCGCACTGCGAGCTCGTCTTCCTGTGCACGCAGCAGCCGGACCACGAGGTCATCGAGTACTACGACTCCCTGGTCGCCGCGCACACCGGCCGGTCCGCACTCGAACGGTTCCGGGTCGTCGTCGTCGACGACGGAACGCCGCGATCGGTGAGCGCCAAGCTGCTCGACCGTCCCGACCTGCTCGAGGAACTGCGAGCCTGCCGGCGGGGCCGCCTGGCCTTCGTCCAGCCCTGGAACGTGACCGACCTGGAGGTCCGGGTCGCGCTGGAGCTGGGTATGCCGATGAACGGGACGTCCCCGGAGCTCTGGCCCCTGGGCTACAAGAGCGCCGGCCGCCGGATGATGAGGGAAGCCGGGGTTCCCGTGCCGTACGGCCACGAGGACGTCCGGTCGGTCGATGACGTGGTCGCAGCCGTCACCGATATCCAGACAGCCCGGCCGGAGGCCCGGGGCGTCGTGATGAAGCTCGACGACAGCGGGGCGGGCGACGGCAACGTCGTGGTCGGGTTGCGCGCTGCTGACGGCTCTGCAGCCGACCTCGCGGAGATCCGGGAGCGTGTCGAGACCTTGGCAAGCTGGTACCTGACGGACCTCGCTGCCGGAGGCGTGGTGGAGGAGCTGGTCAGTGCGCCACAGTTCCGGAGTCCTAGCGTGCAGGTCGGCATCTCACCGCACGGCGAGGTGACGGTGCTGGCGTCGCACGAGCAGGTCCTCGGCGGTGACAGCGCCCAGGTCTTCACCGGCTGTCGGTTCCCGGCTGACCGGGCGTACGCCCCCCAGATCGCCCACCACGCCGAGACGGTCGGGCAGGCCCTGGCCGCGCGGGGAGCCGTCGGCAGAGCAGGGGTGGACTTCGCGGTGGCTGGCGATGACGCAGGCCGCTGGGACTGCTACGCCCTCGAGATCAACCTCCGCAACGGCGGCACGACCCACCCGTTCGCCGTCCTGCGCAACCTGGTGCCCGGGGCGTACGACGTCCGAACCGGCCGCTGGGTAGCCGAGGCCGATGGGTCCTCCCGTGCCTACCGCGCCACGGACAACATGGTCGACATCGCGTGGCTCGGGCTTGCGCCGTCCGCGGTCATCGCCGCGGTGTCCGACGCCGGCCTCGACTTCGATCACGTCGCCGGGACCGGGGTGGTGCTGCACATGCTGTCGTGCCTGGCCATCGACGGTCGGTTCGGGCTGACCGCCATCGGCAGGGACGAGGAGCACGCCGACTGGCTCCTCGATGCCACGCGGGAGGCGGTCGACCGCATTAGCCGGAGCTGAGGCAAAGCTCCTGACGGGTGTCGTCGCCAGCAGCTACCGTGCGGACATGCGGCTGCCGCACGAGAACGTCGCCACGGTCCTGGTGGACCCGCGCGCGCTCGAGGACCTGGAGCTCGAGCTGATGGAGCTCGACCTGCGGCTGTGGCCGGTCGCCACCGCGCCGATCTGCGTCGATGGTCCGCGGATGGCGTTCCAGGTCCGCCGGACCCTCCTCATGCGGCAGCGCGGCGCGTGGGACGTCGCCGCGGAGTGGACGCCGGTCTGGATCAGCTTCGGCGAGAGCTGGTACGACGGCGCCGACCCGCTGCCGTGGGCGGCCCGCCAGACGTTGTGGCGGATCCTCGAGGCGCACGGCCATCACGTGCGCTACCACCGGCGGCTCGGCGGGGTGCGGCCGTTGCAGGTGCCGGTCGAGGTCGACGGCTAGCCTCGACGTTTCACGGGGCGGCTCGCTGAGCGGTTCGGTGCCGTGGCGCTGATCGGGATCCGTTTCGGGCGTGCGCGATCGCCGGCGCTGGTGCCGCCGGTTCTCCGGGTCTTGGTCGTGGG
>NZ_QXGH01000058.1 GCF_003515065.1 Nocardioides immobilis | reverse complement strand
CCTTCCGAGCCAGGTGCAGCGCCGCGGACAGGCCGGTCAGACCCGCACCCACCACCGCCACCTCGGCCCGACCACCGACCTCGGTCCGCGACCGATCAGGCCCCTGCGGAGCAGTGTCGAGCCAGTACGACGTGAACTTCATGACGACCTCACCCTTCCCTCAGCCACCGAGCGCGAGGTCGGCGGTGAGGACGTAGTACTCCAGCGGGTGGGGCTCGAAGCCCTCCACCGCGGCCTGGGTGCCCCAGGCAGCGCCCTCGTGCAGGAGGAACAGGTTCGCGGCGTCGCTCTGGAGCTTCTCGGCGATCTGGGCGTACACCTCGTTCCGGGCCTCAGCGTCCTCGATGGAGAGGACGTCCTCGAGGATCCGGTCGACCTCGGGGTCGCAGTACTTCGCGAGGTTGTAGCCACCCTCGCAGGTGTAGTCGGAGAGCAGGTATCCGGCCGGCTCGGCCACGTCCACCAGGTAGCCCCGGGAGAGCAGAGCGGCGTCGAAATTGCCGCCGAGCAGGTCGGGCTCGAGTGCGGTGTACTCGCCACCCCTGATCTTGACGTCGATGCCGAGCTCCCCCAGCTGGTCCTGGATCACGGCCGCGACGTCACCGAACTCGGGACGGTCGTTGTAGGCCAGCAGCTCGATCGACAGGTCGGAGGGATCGACGCCGGCCTGGTCCAGGAGGGACCGAGCCTCGTCGACGTCGTAGGCAGGGGGCTCGGCGCCCTCGGGAGCCCACGGCGAGTCGGGCGCGAACGGCCCGACGGCCGGCTCACCGGTGCCCTCGTAGATGCTGTCGACGATCGCCTGGCTGTCCACCGCGTGCTGGAGCGCCTGGCGCACCAACGGGTCGTCGAACGGCGGCCGGCTGTTGTTGAGGAGCAGGACCGTGGTTCGCGCCACCGAGAGCTCGAGGAGCTCGACGTTGGAGTCGTCCCGCAACGTGGCGAGGTTGGCGGCGGGGATGCCGCGGGCGATGTGCGCCTCGCCGGTCTGGACCTGCGTGGCCCGGGTCGCACCGTCGATGACGAAGCGCATCTCGGCAGAGTCCAGCTGGACGTCGCCGCCCCAGTAGTCGTCGTTGGCCTCGAGGTGCAGGGACTGCCGGGGCACCTCCTCGGTGACCTCGAACGGGCCGGTGCAGGTCCCGAGGATGTCGATCTCCTTGCCCTCGTAGGCCTCGGGGGCCATGATCCCGGCGTTGGGGCTGGCGACCCGGAGCGGCACGAGCGGGTCGGCCTTGGGCGTCGTGATCTGGACCGTGGACTCGTCGGTGGCCTCGATCGTGGCGATCACGTCGGGGTTGAACGCGAGAGCGGGAACCTCGGCCTCCAGCAGGTGGTTCAGGGCTCCTGCGACGGCTTCCGCGTCCATCGGCGTGCCGTTCTGGAACTGCACGTCGTCGCGAAGGACGAACTCCCAGGTGGTGGGGTCGATCTGCGACCACTCGGTCGCCAGCATCGGCTCGAGCTCGCCGTCGTACCCGTACTTCGACAGCGTCTCCAGGCACCCCGCCCGCACCAGCCCGTGGGCGTCGCCGCTCTCGAGCGCCCACGCCGCACCAGGGGGGATCAGCTCGTCGTAGACCAGGTGACCGCCCTGGCCTCCTGCACCGCCGCCACCGTTGCTGTTCATGCCACAGCCTGCAGCGGCCAGGGCAGCAAGGGCGATCCCACTTGTCCAACGAAGTCGCGTCATCTCTGGGCTTTCCTTCTCGTCGTGCCGGCCACCCGGCGTACAGCTCCCGAGGGTGTGTCCTAGGTCACTAAGGATTCATCGAGTGTTGCCGATTGTCAACAACCTGGAGTTGACGATCTTGCTTTCCTCCCGTCACAGTAGACGCCATGAGCGACCTGTCGGCCCCGTGGACCCCTCCTGCCGGCGCCTTCTGGGACGGCGCATGGCGATCCCCGTCGGAGGGCTTCCCGGTCATCGATCCCGAGGACGGTACCGAGGTCGGTCAGGTCGGGGACTGCTCCCCTACTGACGTCGACGCGGCCGTGCGTGCCGTCGCCGACGCCGCGCTGCAGGGCGAGGCGTGGCCGGTGTGGCGCCGTCGCGAGACCCTCCACGAGGCTGCGCGGCTGCTGGCCGCGCGCCGAGAGCTCTTCGTACGGCTGCTCTCCCGTGAGGCCTGCAAGCCCGTTCGTCACGCGGAGGCCGAGGTGAGGCGCGCACTGGAGACGGTCCGTCTCTCGGCCGAGCAGGCCGACCGCCTGGAAGGACGCACTCTTCCCTTCGGCGACACGCCGCGCGGCGCCAACCGGATCGGCTGGTTCACCCGCGAGCCGGTCGGGGTGGTCGCAGCGATCACCCCGTTCAACGACCCGCTCAACCTCGTCGCCCACAAGGTCGCTCCTGCCCTCATCGCTGGCAACGGCGTCGTGCTGAAGCCTTCCGAGCAGACACCCCTCACCGCGCTCGCGTTCCTGGAGGTCCTCCTGGACGCCGGTGTCCCCGCCGACCGCCTCGCCGTCGTCCCCAGCCGGGGCGTGCAGGCGGGAGCCGCGCTCGTGAGCCACCCCCTCGTGGACATGGTCTCCTTCACCGGTGGCTGGACCAGCGGGAACGCGGTTGCTCGTGCCGCGGGCGCGAAGAAGACGCTGATGGAGCTCGGCGGTCTCGGCACCGTGCTCGTGCTCGGCGACGCCCACCTCCACCAGGCAGCCGCTGCCATCGTCGACGGCGCGTTCGGCAACACCGGGCAGAACTGCCTCTCGGTCCAGCGCGTGTTCGTCGCAAGGGAGCGCGCAGCGGAGCTGCTCGACCTGGTCGTGCGGGGGACGCGCGAGCTCGTCGTCGGCAGCAAGGCCGACCCGGCCACCGACATCGGCCCCCTCGTCGACGAGCCGGCAGCAGAGCGGGTGGAGGCGTGGGTCTCGGAGGCGGTGAGCGCCGGGGCGACCGTGCAGATCGGCGCCAAGCGGGACGGGTCGTACTACTGGCCCACGGTGCTGACCGACGTCCCGGCCGGCTCGCGGGTCCTGACCGAGGAGGTCTTCGGCCCCGTGGTCTCGATCGAGCCCGTCGACACCCTCGAGGTCGCCGTCGACGAGGTCAACGGGTCCGACTACGGCCTCCAGGCCGGGGTGTTCACCCGCGATATCGACGCGGCGCTCGACCTCGCGCGACGTCTGCGCGTCGGCGCGGTCATGATCAACGACACCGGCGACTTCCGGATCGACGCCATGCCCTTCGGGGGTGGCAAGCGGTCCGGCGTCGGGCGCGAGGGCGTCCCGTACGCCGTCGACGCCATGACCGAGCCGAAGATCGTCGCCATCCACACCGTCACCTGATTCCATCACCCCCCACCGGGGCCTGACGCCTTCCCTTCCAGCCCGCGTCAGGCCCCGGCTTCTTTTCTGGGGTCTTCCTGAGGTCAGGAGCCGGCGACGTCGGCGACGACGCCGGACCAGATCTCCAGGGCGTCGTCGACCTGCTGCTCGGTGACCACCAGCGGCGGGATCATCCGGACGACGTTGCCGAACGGCCCGCAGGTCAGCAGCAGCAGCCCACGGCTGGCCGCCTCCTGCTGGGCACGCGCCGCGGTGGCGGCATCCGGCTCCCCGTCCGCGGTCCGGAACTCGTTGCCGAGCATCAGGCCGAGGCCCCGCACGTCGCTGATGGCAGGGGTGTCGGCGGCGACCTTGTTCAGGCCCGCCTCGAGTGTGGCACCAACGTCGCGGGCGTTGTCGACGAGCTTCTCGTCCGCGATGACGTCCAGGGTCGCGAGGGCCGCAGCACAGGCGACCACGTTGCCGCCGTACGTCCCGCCCTGGGAGCCCGGCCACGCCTTGGCCATCAGGTCGGACGAGGCCGCGATCGCGGACAGCGGGAACCCGCTGGCCAGGCCCTTGGCGGTGACGAGCACGTCCGGCGTGACGCCGAAGTGCTCGTGGCCCCAGAACCGGCCGGTCCGGCCCCAGCCGGTCTGCACCTCGTCGACCACGAGGAGGATGCCGTGCTTGTCGGCCCGCTCGCGAAGGCCGGCCATGAAGGCCGGGTTCGCAGGCACGTAGCCGCCCTCCCCGAGGACCGGCTCGATCACGAACGCGGCGGTCTCTGCCGGGGCGGTGACGGTGGCCAGCACGTAGTCGAGCTCGCGGAGCGCGAACTCGGTCGCCGTGGCCTCGTCCCAGCCGTAGCGGTGCGCGGTCGGGAACGGCGAGATCGCGACCCCGCCCATGATCGGGGAGAAGCCGGCGCGGAACTTGGTGCCGGACGTGGTCATCGAGGCCGCACCGATGGTGCGTCCGTGGAAGGACCCGTGGAACACCACGACATTGGGTCGCCCGGTCGCGTGGCGCGCCAGGCGCAGCGCTGCCTCGACGGCCTCACTGCCCGAGTTGGAGAAGAACACGGAGTCGAGCGGCTCGGGGAGCACCTCGCCGAGCCGCTCGGCCAGCGTGAGGAGCGGCCGGTGCATGACGGTCGTGTACTGGCCGTGGATGAGCTTCCCGATCTGCTCCTGGGCGGCCGCCACGACGCGCGGATGGCAGTGCCCCGTGCTCGTGACACCGATGCCGGCAGTGAAGTCGAGGAAGCGCCGGCCGTCCTCGTCATAGAGGTAGACGCCCTCGCCACGCTCGACGATGACGGGGGTGGCTTGTTTCAACAGAGGCGAGAGGGATGCCATGAGGCCTTCTCCTTGGTAGAGTGTCGACAACCTACAGTCATACTACAGACAAAACTGAGGAGAGCCCCATGGTCGACAGCACTCGTGAGCGGGAGGTCGTCCGGTCGGTGCCGACCGGACTCTTCATCGGAGGTGAGTGGCAGCCGGCCGAGAACGGCGCCACCTTCGCCGTCGACGACCCCTCGACCGGCACCAAGCTGGCCGACGTCGCCGACGCCACCCCCGCCGACGGCATGCGAGCGCTCGACGCCGCCGAGAAGGCACAGGCCGGATGGGCGGCGGTCCCGCCCCGCGAGCGCAGCGACATCCTGCGCCGGGCGTACGACCTCCTGCTGGAGCGCCAGGAGGAGCTCGCCCTCGTGATGACCCTCGAGATGGGCAAGCCGCTGTCCGAGGCCCGCGGCGAGGTCGCCTACGCGGCGGAGTTCTTCCGCTGGTTCTCCGAGGAGGCGGTCCGCATCGACGGCGGGTTCGCCGTGGCGCCCAACGGACAGGGCCGCCTGCTCGTGATGCGGCAGCCGGTCGGCCCCTGCGTCCTGATCACGCCGTGGAACTTCCCCATCGCCATGGGCACCCGCAAGATCGGCCCGGCGGTCGCGGCAGGCTGCACGATGATCATCAAGCCGGCAGAGCAGACGCCGCTCTCGATGCTCGCCCTTGCGGCGATCATGAAGGAGGCCGGCCTCCCGGACGGCGTGCTGAACGTGGTGACGACCACCGACCCGGCAGCCGTCATGGAGCCGATCATCCGCGACGGGCGGGCGCGCAAGCTGTCCTTCACCGGCTCGACCGCGGTCGGCCGCAAGCTGCTCGAGCAGTGCGCCGACCAGGTCATGCGCACGTCGCTGGAGCTCGGTGGCAACGCACCGTTCGTCGTGTTCGAGGACGCGGACCTCGATGTCGCCGTCGAGGGCGCGATGCTCGCCAAGATGCGCAACATCGGCGAGGCGTGCACCGCCGCCAACCGCTTCTACGTCCACTCGTCGGTCGCCGACGAGTTCGCGCGCCGCCTCGCGGAGCGCATGAGCGCCCTGCCGATCGGCCGCGGCGTCGAGGACGACGTGGTCGTCGGTCCGCTCATCGACGCCGCCGCCCGCGACAAGGTGAGCTCGCTGGTGGCCGACGCGGTGCAGCGTGGCGCCGAGGTCCTCACGGGAGGCGAGGCGCTGGAGGGCGAGGGCTACTTCTACCCGCCCACGGTCCTCACCGGCGTCCCTCGCGACGCGCGGATGCGGCACGAGGAGATCTTCGGACCGGTCGCGCCGATCGCGACCTTCGAGACCGAGGAGGAGGCGATCACCGCCGCCAACGACACCGAGTACGGGCTGGCGTCGTACATCTTCACCCGCGACCTCGCCCGCGCCCTCCGCGTGAGCGAGCGGATCGAGACCGGGATGGTCGGCCTCAACCAGGGCATCGTCTCCAACCCCGCCGCCCCGTTCGGGGGCATGAAGCACTCCGGGCTCGGGCGCGAGGGTGGAAGGGTCGGCATCGAGGAGTTCCTCGAGATCAAGTACGTCGCCGTCGCGACGACCGCCTGAGGTGCGCGCAGCCATGGCAGATCCCGCCGCCGGGCGACGCATCGCCCTCATCCCGGGCGACGGCATCGGCATCGAGGTCGCGGACTCGGCACGCCAGGTCCTCGGACGACTTGATGAGCGCTTCGGCCTCGGGCTGGACATCGACGAGTACGACTGGTCGTGCGAGCGCTACCTCGCCGAGGGCGCGATGATGCCGGACGACGGTCTGGCGACCCTCCAGGAGTACGACGCCGTGCTCCTGGGTGCCGTCGGCCGGCCCGACGTGCCCGACCACGTCTCGCTGTGGGGACTCCTGATCCCCATCCGCCGAGCGTTCCAGCAGTTCGTGAACCTGCGGCCGGTGCTGTCGTTCGAGGGTGTGAAGAGCCCGCTCGCCGATGCCGAGCAGCGCCCGATCGACCTGGTGATCGTCCGCGAGAACAACGAGGGCGAGTACAGCCAGATCGGGGGACGGTTCAACCGGGGGCTGGCGGACGAGACCGCCGTGCAGGAGGCCGTCTTCACCCGCCGCGGCATCACCCGGATCGCCGACTACGCGCTCGAGCTGAGCGCGGAGCGCCGCCGGAGGCTGACGTCGGCCACCAAGTCCAACGGCCTCGTGCACTCGATGCCGTTCTGGGACGAGGTGGTGCGCGAGCGTGCCGACCAGCACCCCGAGGTGGACCTGACCGAGGAGCACGTCGACGCACTCGCGGCGAAGCTGGTGCTGAAGCCGGAGTCGTTCGACGTGATCGTGGCGAGCAACCTCTTCGGCGACATCCTGAGCGACCTCGCAGCAGGGGTCACCGGCAGCATCGGCATCGCGCCCTCCGGCAACCTGGACCCGACCCGGCAGCACCCCTCGATGTTCGAGCCGGTGCACGGTTCAGCACCCGACATCGCCGGCAAGGGCATCGCCAATCCGGTCGGGATGCTGTGGTCGACAGTGCTGATGCTCGAGCACCTGCAGGCCGACGAGGCCGCGGCCCTGCTGATGTCGGCGATCAAGGACACGCTGCGCCGACCGGAGACCCGCACCGCCGACGTCGGCGGCACGGCGTCGACCGAGCAGGTGACCACCGCGGTCCTGGACCGGCTCGCATGAGCGCGGGGCGACCGGCCCGGGCGGAGCGGTTCATGCCGCGGACCCGGCCGGTCGTACCGCCGATCCACCAGTCCGTGACGTACTTCCTCGACGACCTTGCCTACAAGGACGTCCAGGAAGGCGGCCTGGACGAGGTCTGGTACGGACGGTTCCGCAACCCGACCGTGGACGTCGCGGCCGAGGAGGTGCGCGACGCCGAGTCGGCGGAGGCGGCCTTCATGACCTCGTCCGGCATGGGCGCCATCGCGACGACCCTGCTCACGCTGCTGCGCCGCGGTGACCGCGTGGTGGCAGCCCGGCAGGTGTACGGCGACACCCGTGACCTGCTGGTGCGGGACCTGCCGACCTGGGGCTTCGACGTGGAGCAGGTCGACGCGACCGACCTCGACGCCTGGCGCGCGGCCGTGGCAGCGGGCCCGACGAGGGTCGTGTACGTCGAGACCCTGGCCAATCCCCAGCTGGACCTGGCCGACCTCCCTGCGATCGCCGGGATCGCCCACGAGGCGGGTGCGGTCCTCGTCGTCGACAACACCTTCGCGACGCCGTACAACGTCCAGCCCCTGGCCCTGGGTGCGGACGTCGTGGTCCACTCGGCGACGAAGTTCCTCAACGGTCACTCCGACGCGATCGCCGGCGTGGTTGCCGGGCCGGCGGAGCTGGTGCGGGAGGTGCAGCGCCGCGTGATCACGCTCGGCACCTGCCTCGACCCCCACGCGGCCTACCTCGTCTGGCGGGGGCTGCAGACCTTCGAGCTGCGGATGTCGCGGTCGAACGAGACCGCGCGCTCACTGGCCGCCGCGCTGTCGGCCCGCGACGACGTGGTCGGCGTGCGCCACCCGTCGCTGCCGGACTACGAACGGGCCGAGGTGGCACAGCGGGTGCTGCGTCGTGACGGCGATGCGCTGCGCGCCGGCGCCATGGTGTCCTTCACCGTCGACGGTGGGGACGAACGGGCGCTCCGGGTCATGCGGCGCCTCGAGATCGCCTGCGAGGCGACCAGCCTCGGTGGTGTGGAGACGCTCGTGAGCACGCCGTTCAACTCCTCGCACTTCTCGCTGACGCCCGACGAGCGCCGCGCCGCCCGCATCGACGACGGGATGATCCGGGTCTCGTGCGGCGTCGAGCCTTCCGACCTGCTCATCGACGACTTCAACCGGGCGCTCGACCAGGAGCGCTGATGCGCATGAGGAAGCCGCTGGAGTGGTGACCAGCGGGAACGGTCGAACCATCGACCGGGAGATGTGGCGGCTCGCACTCCCGGCGCTCGGCGCGCTCCTGGCCGAGCCGCTGTTCCTGATCGCCGACAGCGCGATCGTCGGGCACCTCGGCACTGCCGAGCTCGCCGGTCTCAGTGTCGCGTCGGCCGTGCTGCTCAACGCGGTGATGTTGTGCATCTTCCTGGCCTACGGCACTGCGGCTACCGTCGCCCGGCGGGCGGGAGCCGGTGACGTCCGGGCCGCCCTCACCCAGGGCATCGACGGCATCTGGCTGGCGATCGCGATCGGTATCGCCCTCCTCGTCGTCGGGTTCCCCCTCGCCCCCGCCCTCGTCGACCTCTTCGGCACCTCTGCGGAAGCGACGCCCCATGCGGTCGTCTACCTCCGGATCAGCCTGCTCGGCGTTCCCTCCATGCTCGTCGTCCTCGCGGCGACCGGGGTCATGCGAGGCCTGAAGAACACCCGCACGCCACTGCTGGCCGTCGCCGTCGCCGCTGCGGCGAACGTGGTCCTGAACCTGCTGCTCGTCTACCCCGCCGGCCTCGGCGTGGCCGGCTCCGCGCTGGGCACGGTGCTCGCCCAGACCGGCGCCGCCGTCTGGTTGGCCGCCGTCGTCGTGCGCGATGCCCGCGCCCAGGGAGCGCCCCTCCGACCCGACCGGGCGGGAGTCCTGGCCGCCGCGACAGCGGGGATCCCGCTGCTGGCGCGCACCGCACTGCTGCGCCTGACCCTGCTCTGGATGACGTTCGTGGCCACCGCACAGGGCGACGTCTCCCTGGCCAGCCACCAGATCGCCTACACCCTGTGGTTCCTCCTCTCCACGGCGCCCGAGGCATTCGCGATCGCCGGGCAGGCGATGGTGGGGCACGCGCTCGGAGCCAGCGATCGCGCCGGTGCGCGGTCGATCGCGGGTCGCGCGATCGCGTGGGGTCTCGGCACCGGGCTGGCCGTCGCCGTCCTGCTGGTGGTGCTCCGGGCGGCGTACGTCCCGCTCTTCACGGCCGACATCGCCGTCCAGGACCTCGTCTGGTCACTCGCCGTCGTCGTGGCCGCGACGCAACCGGTCGGTGCGACGGTCTACGTGCTCGACGCCGTCCTGATCGCTGCAGGCGACGGTCGCTACCTGGCCGTGACCATGTTCGCGGCCTTCGCCGTCTTCCTCCCTCTCGCCGCCCTGGTCCTCGCGACGGACGCGGGCGTGGTGGCGCTGTGGTGGGCCCTGGTCGCCTGGCTGCTCGCCCGGCTCGTCACCATCACGTGGCGCTACCGGTCCGGCGCGTGGCTGCGGGTCGGCGCCACCGTCTGACCCCGCGCGACACCGCGAGCAGGAACGAGAGAGGGGCCCCGCGCTCTCGGCGCGGGGCCCCTGACGGGGGTTGGACGGGAGTCAGCTGACGTTCACACCGATCGCGAGGCCGACGAGGTATGTCGCCCCGGCGGCCACCGCTCCGAAGAGGAGCTGGCGCACCGCGCTCCACCACCACGACTGGTTGGTGGCGAGCGACGCGAGCCCCCCGGCGACCAGGAGGCCGAACGCACCGACCAGCAGGCCGGCAGCGAGCGAGGCGTAGCCGAGCAGGAAGGGGATGAGCGGCACCAGCGCGCCGAGCGAGAAGGTGAAGAACGACGAGACGGCGGCGACCTGGGGCGACGGCTTGTCGGTCGGGTCCAGACCGAGCTCCTGGATGACGTGCACCAGCGCGGCCCGGTCGGGGTCGGCGTGGATCTCGCGGGCGGCCGAAAGGGCCGTCTGTTCCGTCATTCCCATATCAGCCAGCATGTGCGCCAGTTCGCGCTCCTCCATCTCCGCATTGTTCTGAATTTCGAGGATTTCGCGCCGCCATTCGCGATCGACCTGCTCATTCTGAGTTTTTACCGAGGCATATTCGCCCATGGCCATGGAAAACGCTCCGGCCACCAGGCCGGCGAGACCGGTGAGCACGATGAACCGCGGGCTTGCGCCGGCGGCGCCAACCCCCGCCACCAGGGCGATGTTGGTCACCAGACCGTCCATCGCACCGAAGACAGAGGCACGTAGCCAACCACCGGAGACATCGGCGTGAACATGTCCGATCTCGGCTGGACCGGAGAGAGAAATTGGTGCGTGAGACATGATGGATATCTTACGGTGGGGGGGTATCGTCCGCAACGAAGGAAAGGCTCTCTTAAAGGGCTCGCAAAGGGCTGGATAAGAAGATAGATAAACCTATCCTCACCAGTCGAACGCGCATTTTCGGCAGCGACCTCGTTCGCATGTCGGGCCGTCCAGAGCAGCGCGCCCCGCCCCGGTAGGCTGTTGTCAACAATCGACTATCTACGAGGTGACACCATGTCCTACGTCCACCAGCAGGCTTCCGTCGTGACCGGCCCCCTCGAGGCGAAGGGCCAGCGTGAAGGCGCCGACAGCGGGGATCCGCAGATCTCCTCGATCGCGTTCGACGCTCCCGCCGAGGTGCGTTTCGGCGTGTGGGAGTGCGAGCCCGGCGGCTGGCCGATCGCCGAGCGCGCCGACACCGAGACCTGCTACATCGTGAGCGGACGCTTGATCGTCACCGACGGCGCGACCGGCGAGAATTACGAGGTCTCGGCCGGCGACGTGATCGTGCAGCCGAAGGGATGGTGGGGTCGCTGGGACGTCATCGAGACGATCCGGAAGGTCTACACCATCGCGGTGCCTGAGGTCTCCTGACTCAGGCTCCGACTGCGTGACAAAGGTCGCGGAGCACCTGGACGCCCACGGTGAGCATCGCGACGTCCACGTCGCCGCTCCCCGCGAGGCCCGCGTACGCCGAGCGTGCGCGGGCCAGCGCGTCCTCGTGCTCGCGCACCCACGCCGCCAGCCCCCCGGAGGCGAGCACGTCGGTGGCGATGGCGATCGTCAACGTGGCCAGCTCGTCGCGCAGGGCCGCCTTCGCGAGCTGGACCCAGTGCGGGTCCGCCGCGTTGACGGGGATCGTCGCGTACAGCCAGGAGAGTCCCACCGTGTCGCCGATCCTCGCGCAGGTCTCCTCGAGCTCGACGACGTCGATGCCGCTCTCGTCGGCGGCCGACGCCAGGGCGAGCGCGGCCTGGAGGCTGGCCACCGCCCGGCAGGCGGTGACGAGCTGCTCCGGAGCACCGAGCTCGACGAGCGCGGCGAGGCCGGCGGCCAGCGGCGACCCACCTCCGACGGGAGGCCGGGCGATCAGGGTCTGCCGCAGCCGGGAGACGGTCGGCGCGTAGGCCGCCGCTTCCTGGTCGATCGCTCCGAGCCGGCTGTTCCGGCGTACCAACCAGGACGCGTTGTGCTCGAGGGCTCGTTCCAGCGCCTGTCGGATGGGCATCGTCGGAGCGACGGGGTACGGCGCGAGACCGTCCCACAGCTCGTCGATGCCGAGCAGGTCCTTGACGATGAGGACCGAGCGGATCGCCTGGTCGGTGCTCGCACCGGTGCGGTCCTCGATTCGGTAGACGAAGCCCGGTCCGACCCGATCGATCAGGTCGTTCGCGATCCTGGTCGCGATGATCTCGCGGCCGAGCTGGTGAGCGGCGATCTGCTTGGGGAACCGCTCCCGGAGCGCCCCCGGGAAGTACCGGGCCAGCGCGACCGCTGCTCCCGGGTCGTCGGGGATGTCGCCCTCGAGCAGCAGTTCGTGGACGAGGTTCTTCGCGTGAGCGAGGATGACCGCGATCTCGGGCCGGGTGAGACCGCGATCGACAGCCCGCCTCCGCTCGATCTCGGCGGCTGTCGGCAGGTGCTCCCGCCCACGGTCGAGGCCGTGCTCCTCGAGGTTGCGCATCACCTGGTCGTGCCGGTCCAGCACGGCGGCGCCGTATCCCTCGGCGACACTGATCGCGAGCGTCTGGCGATCGCTGTCCGCAAGCACCTCGGCGACGACCTCCGCGGCACAGTCGGCGAGGATCCGGTCCCGCTCCGCACGATCGATGAGGCCGTCCTCCTCCACCGCGCGCAGCAGGATCTTCAGGTTCACCTCGCGGTCGGAGGTGTTCACACCCCCGACGTTGTCGATGAAGTCGGCGTTCAGTCGCCCGCCCGCGAGGGAGAACTCGATCCGAGCGGCCTGCGTGAGTCCCAGGTTCCCGCCCTCACCGACGACACGGCACCGCAGCTGGTCGGCCGTGACCCGGACCCGGTCGTTGCCGCGGTCGGACACATCGGCGTCGGACTCGTGGGACGCCCGCACGTAGGTGCCGATGCCGCCGTTCCACAGCAGGTCCACGGGAGCGCGGAGAACCGCCCGGACCAGCTCGTCGGTGGGCAGCTCCTCGACCTCGATCCCCAGCGCGTGCCGTGCCTCGCGGGAGAGGCGGACCGAACGACCGGTCCGCGGGAACACTCCGCCGCCCCGGGAGATCAGCGCCGGGTCGTAGTCGGCCCATGACGAGCCCGCCAGCGACGCGAGCCTGGTCCGCTCCACGAACGACGCGGCAGGGTCGGGATCGGGGTCCAGGAAGACGTGCCGGTGGTCGAAGGCCGCCACCAGGCGGAGCTTGTCCGACAACAGCATACCGTTGCCGAAGACGTCGCCCGACATGTCGCCGACACCAACCGCTGAGAACTCGTCGGTGTCGGGGTCGATCCCCAGCTCGGTGAAGTGCCGGCGCACGGCGACCCAGGCGCCGCGAGCCGTCACGGCGAGCGCCTTGTGGTCGAACCCGGTCGAGCCGCCGGAGGCGAAGGCATCGTCGAGCCAGAACCCGGCGTCGACAGCCTCCCCGTTGGCCAGGTCCGAGAACGCGGCGGTGCCCTTGTCGGCCGCGACCACGAGGTAGGGGTCGGGCCCGTCCGTGACCACCACGCCCGGCGGATGCGCGACCTCGTCGTGTCCCCGGTCATCGGTGACCTCGAGAAGGCCACGGACGAAGAGCCGGTAGCAGCGCCTGACCTCCGCGGCCGCCGCGGCGGGTGCGAGCCCTGCCGTCGGCACCTTGACGACGAACGCGCCCTTCGCCCCCGCAGGCACGATCAGCGAGTTCTTGACCTGCTGGGCCTTGGCGAGGGCGAGCACCTCGTCCCGGTAGTCCTCGATCCGGTCCGACCACCGCAGGCCGCCCCGCGCGACCCGTCCGTACCGGATGTGCAGGCCCTCCACGTCGGGATGGTGCACGAAGGTCTCGACCCTCACCTCCGGGTCGGTCGGGAACGGCAGCCTGGCCGGATCCAGCTTGAGCACGATCGTCGGCACCGACGCGCCGGAAGCATCGGTCCGGAAGTAGTTGGTCCTCGTCACCGCCTCGAACAGGCCCGAGTACCAGTCGAGGACCCGGAACTCGTCGCGGGTCTCGGCCGCCTCGGCGTACTTCGCCAGAAGGTTCTCGGCCGGCGCCGCGGACACCGGGTCGAACCGCTGCTCGAACGCGTCGACCCAGTGGCGCACGAAGTCACCGTGCGCCGACAGGATGCCGCGGACGTAGGACCGGCTGGCACCGAGGCCGGCCTGCCGCAGGTACTGGTAGGCCGCCCGCACCAGCTGGACCTGCCTTGCCCGGAGGTGCGTCTCGGTCACCAGGGACGCGAACACGTCCTGGTCGACCGACCCGTGCCAGGCCGCGACGAACGCCTCGGTCATCAGCGGCAGCACGTCCTCCGTCGACGACTGCTCGACCTGCGAGAACACGAAGGCGTCGGCGGCCGCCTCGGGCCGGTGGTCGATCAGCCGCAGCCCCAGCTGCTCGAAGATCGGCAGGACCCGCGACAGCACGGGTCGCTCTGCAGGCCAGCGGACCAGGCAGCGAAGGTGCGACCCGTCCACATCCCACTCGACCCGAGGCGTCGACGGGCCGGTCGGGTGGGCGTTCGTCGGGATCGTCATTACTTCACTTGTCCGCATCATCGTCGTGCTGAAGCCGGTCTCGCCTCAGCGAACCATGTCCTTGGCCTTGTAGTAAGTGCCGGCGAAGGGGAGGAACCAGGGGGGTCCGAAGTGGCCGGGGATGCGCTTGAAGGTCAGGTCGCGCCAGGGGTTGGCCTGGGGGGTGCCGTTGAGGTACTCGGCCATCTGCTTGCCCATGTGGGTGG
>NZ_QXGH01000057.1 GCF_003515065.1 Nocardioides immobilis | reverse complement strand
CGTGACCAACTGGAAGCAGGCCCTGGGCCAGCTCGCGATCGCCTACCCCGACCGCATCAACCCCTACCTGTAAGCGAAATCAACAACAAGGGATCGATCACTTACACAGAAATCTTGACAAGCTCACCCGGAGCGCAGCGAACCGACAAGGACGGGTCGCGCCGCTTCACTCCCGTCAACTACTCCTTCGACACGAGGGCGCACATCCTCGACACGGTGGTCGAGGACGACTGGGAACCGGCGATCAGGGAACAATGGCTCGGCAACATCGCCTCGGTCCGTGAACATCTGATCCACCAGTTCGGAGCAGAGGACCACGAGCAGAAGATCCAGAACTTCACTGACCTCGGAACTGAGCCGTGGTCGTTAGTCGCCCTGCACAACGTCTACCTTCGGCAGATCCGATACGCGTTCGTCGGAATGAACTACTACCCGGCTCTGCTCGGAGCGTGTGGCCTCGGTGAGCGGATCCTCAATCAGTTGGTGTTGACCTTGCGGGCGGACTACGCCAACCACGAGGCGACCAAGCACGTCGCCACTCAGCAGTCGATCGACAAGTGGGACAAGTGCATTCGCGCGCTGACGGAGTGGGGCCTGTTCACCGCCGACGTGGCAAGCGACTACAGGAAGCTCATGAAGCTTCGGCACGGGGCTGTCCACTATCGGTCGGAGCTCGACTCGGGCGATGCTCGTGAACCTGCGCTCGCAGCAGTGCTGTTGCTCGGCAAGATCATCCAGGAAGTGTTCACGCCCATCGGAAACCGACCGTTCTACTTCGCCGGTCCCATCGGACGCGCCTACGTCCAGCTCGAGGCTGAATCCGAACCGTTCGTCAAGCACTTCGTTCTGCCCGCCTGCGCGCTCGTGAGCCCTATCTATAGATTCCACGCCAACAGCGCCACACCTGGCGGTTTCGATGTGTACGACGACGAGGACTACGGCGCGACCGATCCAGCGCTCAGCGACGCGGAGTTTGCAGACCCGTCGCGCGCGTCTCCCCAGGTGCCGATGCCGTTCTGACGCGATAGGGACGTTTCGCGTCCGGGTCGCTCGATCGGCGGTGCCGTCGATCCAGTCGCCGCGAGGCGCCCGGAAACGCGTCATTTCGCGAAGCGGCAATGTCCCATTCCGGCTACGGATGCGCTCGGAGGCGTCCTGATCTTCCGCGGCCACGCGGACGAGTAGCAGATCCGAGGGCATGGTCACGCAGGTCTTCGACGCCTACCGTGGAGGGATGAGCAACGCGCAGGCGAGCTCCGATCCGTGCTGCCCGACGTGTGGACAGCCGCTGCGCCACGGCGGACACATGTCGCGCGAGAACGCTGCGTTCCTCACCGCCTCCGGCAACCCCGGGATCTCGTTCGAGACGCAAGGCAGGTGCGAGAACGAAGCCTGTGTTGACTTCGGTCGAGAGTTCGCGCCAGACGAGTGGCTTCGCCCGGCTGACGGACCGGAGTAAAGGAAACCCCGCTGCTGCCCCGCGGATGTCAGTCCGGTGTGCCCCGAATGGTGGCCGTGAGTAGAACCACGGTGTCCTCGAGCGCCTCGAAGGAGTCCCATTCGAGCGGGATCACGACGTAATCGCTGGGGGCAAGCTCAGCAGTGTGGGACCCCGCGATCACCCGCGCGCGGCCGCGAATCAAGTGCAGGGTCACCTCGCCGGTGTTCTCGTGCTCCTCGAGCGCGTGGCCGGCGGCAACCCCGACCAACGTCTGGCGCAACGAATGAACATGTCCGCCGTGGATAGTGACGCCGTACCGGCCGCTTGAGGCGGACCGAGCCTCCGCCAACAGCTTCTCGCCGAGTATGCCGAGCGCAACAGTCTTCCATGGCAGTCCCTTCGACGATCTCAGCCTAGCGAGGCAGCGCGGCGAACCGAGTTCTTGGACTCGCCCATCTCCCCTGTCTTGTGCGCGACAACGTGTTGCCTGATCCGACCAACCAGGCAGACCCTGCGTCCTATCGCCGCCTACGCGACACACGCGTCACGGACAGCGTTCGTCAAGTTTGACAGCGCCGAGCTCCACGAGTGTCTCTAGCGGCACCGGCGCGCCGGGCTGGGGATCCTGATAACAGACCTTCCAATTCGAATCCAGAACCTGGAATCGTTCCATCCCCGTGGCATCGGTCTGCGTCAGTAGATAGCTGCCGAGAGCCTGCAACGTGTCCTGGGCGTCCTGGAGATTCAGTCCCACGAGAGCCGGCATAGTGAACGTGCTGCTGGCCGAGTCGTCTGCGTCGCCGCCCTGGTCGTCGTTGTTGGTCACGGAATCGGGCTCGGGGCTTCCGTGATCCAGATCGCCGCAGGTCCGATCGACGGTGAGTCGGGGCGAGCTGCCAATCGGCTCACCCGCGGCAGGATCTTGCAGACAGACCTGCCAGTTCGATTCATCGACCACGCCAAACGTCCCGCCGCCAACGATCTCGACGTCGTCCTTGCTGAAACCAGCATTGTCGATGTCACTCAGCGCAAGATCCAGTCGCTCGCCCTCAACGGCGGGCATATCAGCGGCTTCGTCGCTGCCGCAGGCGACCAACCCGAAGAGGGCGAGTGACGAGATTGCGGCGACGATGGCGCGCATGTCCAACTCCGAGTTGACGAGACCTGACTGACGAGGCCTAGTGTCAACCAGTTCCTTTCGCGGCGCAGCAGAACTGGTGACGAGCGAGCAGTCGAGGCGATTGCGTGCGCCAGGAGCGGGTGACCAAGCGGAAGCCGGCTCGCGCCGCACTGCGTCCTCCACCGTCGCGTCACAGCGCCGCGACCGCACCGGTTTCTGATCCCCGCAGCCGATGCTTGTGACCGAGACGCTGAAAGCTTGGGGCGTCGGGCAACGGTGTTGCTTGTATCAGACGCTGTTCCAATGTGTCGGGTCTCGCGGCTACCTTGGCGCCATGGCAGACCCGTCGCAGTACGAGCTTGACGCGTGGAGTGACATCCAGGCCTTCAAAGGACGCCAGGCATCCCGGCGTATGGGTGAGGTCGGCCAGAAGGTCTCCGACGGCACCGCCGCCGTCGGCGACCGCGCAACGAAGTACCTCGAGAATCATCCCCGGGCCCAAGCCGCTCTGGAGCGCGGACAGGGGGTCGCGGCCAAGGGCACCCAGATCGTAAGCGCTGGGGCCCGCACCGCCAGCGACGCCCTTCCCGGTTGGGCTGGTACCGCGGGAAGTTCGGTGCGACGAACTACGGGCCGAATCTCCAGAGCAGGTCTTTCGCCGAAGAGAGTGGTGGCAAAGCACCGCAGGCGCGGCCACGACGTCTCATTGCTGCGTGACCTCCGGCGCCTCGATCTGCAGCAAATCGATGCCGTGCGTGGACGCACAGCGAGCTGGTTGTACCCCGCCGGAGCTGCGCTGTCCGGGGCAGGCGCGGGACTTGTGATCTCCGGCGGGGAACTAGTCACCGCAGTCTCCGGTGGCGCCGCAGCGGCGCCGTCGGGCGCGGCAATCACGGGCGCGTTCGTCGGTGACGCCGCGACGGTTCTCGCTCTCGGGTCTCGCGCAGTCGGCCGCACGGCCCTTCTGTACGGCTATGACCCGGAGTCACCTGCGGAGAAGCTCTTCATAATGTCCGTGGTCAATGCGGGGTCGGCGATGTCGGCGGGCGCCAAGACGGCTGCGATGGCCGACATCTCGAAGCTCACCCAGGCGCTGGTCCGTGACAAGACGTGGAAGGTGCTTAACGAGTCCATCGTCGCGAAGGTCGCGCAGGAGTTCGCGAAGCGGTTCAGCTTCCGCCTGACCAAGCAAGGACTGGGAAAGATTGTCCCCGCTGCCGGGATCGTTGTCGGCGGCGGGCTCAACTGGGCCACCCTCGAGGGCATTGTCGACGCCGCTGACATCGCTTATCGGCGACGGTTCCTTCTTGAGAAGTACCCCCACCTGGGTGACGGCGACACGTTCGGCACGGTCGTCGAGGTCGACGGCGACATCACAGACAGGGCCGACGAGGAGATCAGTGTGGTCGACCAGATCGCAGAGGCCGGTGGACCCAACATCGAGTGACGGACGTACGGCGGCGTTGTTTTGAGACGCGAGAACTCCTGACCTCACCCGCTGGTCGACGGTCTGGCTTGACTCAATTCCACGGAGTCGCCACAAGGCTGAGCTGCTCGATGCGCGCGCGCTCCAGGCTTGCGTCACTTCGCCGCCTGTAGGCGGGTCGAAGAGATCAGGGCAAACCCGCGGTTGAACGCCGCGTCGCCAGCAAGAACCGTGACCGGAGGTGGGTACGTCAGTCGACCGATTCAAGGCCGGACTCGACGTACTTCCCGTCGGGGTCTTTCCACGGATCGGGGTAGAACTCAGTCAGGATCTTGACGTACGGACCGCGCGTATTCAGCCGCTCCACCATCCCTCGCGACTTCAGGTCGCGCATCGCTTGCGCGCGGGCACTGTGGGCTTCCTCGGACGTGAGGTCGAACTTCGTCATGAGGTACGGATGGATAGCAGTGCGTACCTCGTCGCCCACATCGCCCAACGTGCGCAGGTAGTTGTAGACCGCCCGGGTGTAGTCAGTCACTTGTGGTACCTCCACCCTGAGTGTGGCACCCCGCGCGACCGGGAGCGGCAAGGCTGTGTGCGGCCAAGTCCACACGGACCGCACCGCGTCACTCCGCCGCCTATGGCCGCCGGCCCGCGGCCGTGTCGGCGAATACTCCGTAGAACAACGGGTCGACGGGCAGCGGATGGCGGGATCATCGAAGCCCCGCTCTCGCGGCTCGAGGACGCGTTCGATGAGTGGTTCGGTGGATCGGTCACCCTGGTCGAGATCGACCAAGTTGACGCCCACAGGTGACGAGCGCGTCAAGGGCTGGGCGTGCCGACGGGGCGCACGACGTGTACGTGCGCTCCATCGGACAGTCCTACGACTTGCGCAGGCGCTTGGAGGAGCGCTTGTCGAGTGCGGCGACCGGCCGCATGTCCTTCTTGATCTGCCGCTCGATCTCGCGTCGGGTCTCGGGGAGCCGCACGTCCTTGCTGTACTTTGCGACTTGCTTGGTGAGGGTCGGCGTGAGGTCCTTGGTGACCGGCACGGTTGCGACGTTCGTCGCGATCTGCCCGCTAACCAGGACCTTCTTGCCGATGTCGGTGATCTTCTTGAAGCCCATGGTCAGTTCTCCGTGGTGAGGTTCGCGAGGTACGCCTGGTCGTCGGTGAGCTCACGGGCCTGGGCGGCCGCGAGGTCGAGCCGCCGATAGTCCAGCGCAGGCGAGGGCAGTCCGGCCTTCGAACCCGTGAGGCCGTGGTAGCTCCGAGCCAGCTTGATCGCCTTGTCCTGCTTGCTGCCGGTCACCCGGTGCTCCGCGCCCGTGCGAGTCTGCTCGATCAGGCGGTTGAGCTTGGCGATCCTGATCCCGGTCTCCTCGACCCTCAGCTTGCGGGCGTTGGCCATGCCCTCGAGGGTGGCCTCGCGTCCGCGGAGCTGGACGCTGAGGTGCTGGACACGATCGGTCTGCTCCGAGCCGTTGTCGTACTCGCTGGCGTAGTTCAGGTAGGCGCTGAATCCGATTAGGAGCCCGAACAGGGCCGCGAGCGCGTAAACGAGCAGGGGCATCACGTCGGCCTCAAGCCCGTCGGTGATGACGCGGGAGGCCATCACGAAGACGGCTGCGATCACCACGGCGGCGACCGCGATGAGCTCCAGGCGGATCCGTCGCCGGTTCTTGGGGTCGGTCTCGATCGTGGAGGAGTCTCCCTTGAAGGCGCGGTGTTGGCGGCCCATGCCGCGGGCAACCACAGCGAGCATCAGAGTCCCCAGCAGCGCGAAGATCCCGGCGACGGTCGCCTTGATCGTCGTGCCGGTCTCGCTGCCGATCAGCCGGTAGTTGACATTGAGCAGCGACATTAGGGCGTAGAGGAAGACTGGGAAGTCGATTAGGAGCAGCGCGATCTCCTTGGCCTTGCTGCGCCCCTTGATGAGGTGCTTCTTGGAGCCGTGCTGCAGCGCGTTGTGGATCTCAGAGCGGGTCTGGTCGTGGTGGGCCTCCGCCTCCTCGGGGGTGAGCTTCTCCCCCACCGCGCCACGCATGGGGCTGCTCCGGACTTGGTCGAGGTGCGCGGTCAGGACGTTGATCTCGGCCATGAGGGGCCGGATCGCCTCGATCTCGGGCTCGATGATCTTGGTGACCTTCCGGTCGAGCTGCTGCTGTGCTGCCTGCTGCGGCTTGGCCCGGACCGCGGCCTCGTTGTAGGTCAGGCATCGACCGTCGCGAGGGAGCGGGAACCGGACGGCCTCGTCGGCCAGGTTGTGGACGGCGATGACCTGGTTGAGGGGCATCGGCCCGAGCCCGATGCAGGAGGTGATCGTGTGGCGCCGGGGGATCTTGGTGGCCGACGAGTCGAATCCGATCTCCTGGCGGTGAGCGGCCGGGTGGCTGCCGTTGATCAGCTGCGAGTTGTGGTTGTTGTCGATGGACATGGGCGTGCTCCTTTCGCTACTTCTTGGCGGTGATGACGAGCTCCACGACCCGGTTGAGCCGGGCGAGCTCCTCGACGTACACCCCGTGGTCGCCCGGGGTGTTGTCGACGATCTGGTTGGAGGTGTTCCCGAAGCCAGTGGCGGTGCCGATGACCCGGATGGGGGCGCCGAGGACGATCAGTCGATCCAGGACGGCTCGAGCACGGGACTCGGACAACTCCTGTCCGTCCCCGCCTCCCGGTACCTCGGCCGCGTGCCCGATCGCGTCGACGACTCGTCCGGCGGGGCAGTGGCGCAGCGACCGTGCGATCGGCGCGAGCACCACGTCGGCTTGCCGGGCGAGGACCGCGCTGTCCGACTCAAACGCGACGTCGCTGCTGACGGTCAGGGCTCCGACACACTTGGTGGCCACCTGGTCGAGGCTCACGGTCGGTACCGTGTTGGTGGCGGTCGACGCCTCGGTGCCGACCGGGCCGTCTAATGCCTCACACGACGCCGCGCCGGTACGCTGGCAGACCGCCAGCCACAGGTGGGTCAAAGCGACTCGCGCGGCGGTGCCCGGGACGTCCTGTTCGCTGTTCGCGGCGGGATACCCGAGACCCGCGAATACGACCTTCCGGCCGCGGGCGGAGGGGATGTTCGCCTGATCGATTCCCTTCGCGAAGCGCTCGGGATAGAGCATCCACTCGCCGGCCTGCCGCAGGTCCACCGGCGCGGTGGTGCTGAGCCCGGAGGTGACTACGACGATCGTGCCGCCGACTGGGGTGACCTGGATGGCGTTGTCGAGGACACCGAGCACGTCCTGGCCGTCGGTCTGCGCGTGGAGGTCGACAAGAGCTGTGCGCAGCGTCGACAGATCCTCGGCGATCTGCGCGGCCGCCTTGTCCGGGTCCGCTTCGACGTCATCGCCGCGCATCGGGGTCAGGTCGATGGTGTCGACCAGGCCCGCGGCGCCCTGCACAACGAGGCCGACCTCCCCGTCTCCCGGGTAGAGCGACTCGCTAGCGTGCTCGATGATCTCCTCGCGGAGGATCGTGTCGACGGCGGTGTGAGGGTCGGCGGCGGTCGCGGTCAGCGCGAGCGTGAGAGCGGGCGGGCTGTGCGGCTTCTCGCAGGCGGCGAGACCGCCGCCGGCGAGCGTCGCGGCCATGAGCGCCCCCGCGGCACTTCGAACGGTCTGGGCACGCATTGCTCATTTGCTCCTTCCGGCGGGTTTTGTGGACCGCCGCGAGTAGCGGAGCCTCACGGGGTGTGTGGCGGCGATGAAGGCCATGGCCACGGCGATGAACAGGAATCCAGCGCGGGAGCGGGTGATCCGAGATCTAGATATGGTCGACATGGTTGCCCTCCTTGGGACAAGGGGTCAGTGTTGGCACTCATCCTGGGGAGGGGACATAGGCCACCGCGCCTGCAGATGATGCAAGGTTGGCGACTAGCGTTTGCAAGATCTTGTCGGTCCAGCGATAGAGGGCTTCCCCGTTGAGAGACCTACCTGCACTTGAAGACTTGCGACTCTTGGTGGTCTCGCCGCTCGGTGGCGCTGACCATCAGACGTCCTTTCTGGGCCACACCTTTCGGGAGAAGCGCTCTGCGTGCACGCCGGCGGAGGTGACTGAAATCGTCTCTGCAGACCGTCTCAAATTCGACGCGATTCTCGTCGACTTGATGTGGAACGACTTCGACCTCGAGTGGGAGTACGACGGTCTCGACGTACTCGCCGGCATGTTTGCGCGAGGGCGCCGGGAGGACGTCCTCCTTGCCTGTCAAGGACACGGATTCGAGCGTGCTTTCCTCGACGAGGGAAGCCAGCATCCGCTCGTTAAGGGCGTGGTGCTCAAGGGCCGGCAGCGCGAAGCACTCCTGGCAATCCGCACCGTCGCGGCCGGGAGGAAGTTCAAGGACCCGATGATCAACTCCGAGATCACGCCTCCCGAACGGTCTATCGGCTACTTCCTCAGTAAATCCAAGCGACTAGCCCGCTTCGCTGGTGTGATCGCCTCCGGCCGGGTGACGAGTTACCAGGAGATCGCGCGAGCTCTGCATGTCGCACCGGCGACGGCCAACAGGGTTCCCGACGCCTTTCGCCCGATGCTCGAAGTTCGGGGGGAATGGCGGGACGTGCGCGGGCCCAACCGCCAGGCCCTGATATTCCAATGGTGCGGAGAGAATGCGCACTACATCCTCAGCTGGTGCAGACGCAACGTCGAGGTGCTGGGCGTCGATCCCCAAGTCTTCAGTCGACGCTCCCGCAAGTAGAAGACGCGGTCCAGTTCGGGTGCGCGTAGTCCCGCGCCTTCCGCCGCCAGCGCCTCGAGTCGCGTCGGACCCTTCGTCACCTTGCACGCGGACATCCCGGGCGCTGACTTCGCCTCCGTGCGTCATTGCGCCGCCTGTCGGCGCTGTCGATCCGCCCGGAGATGCGGACGGTCGGACGCTTTGCCAGTGCGCCGATCCGCGGGCTTGCACGTCGTCGGCCGTGCCGATGACGGGGCGCACGACCAGCACGTGTGTCGGTGCTCTACGGCATGCTGGCTGTGGCGACGAGAGAGGATGAGAAGCATGAGCACCCACCACGCGATCGACTACATCGAACTCGGCGTCAAGGACCTCGCGTTGTCCAAGGCGTTCTACGCGGCCGCCTTCGACTGGACATTTAACGAGTACGGCCCGGACTACGCCGGCTTCGTCGCGCCTGGGGGCGAGGGCGAGGCGGGCGGACTGAACCCCGGTCGTGAGCCGGGCCGGAATGGACCGCTCGTTTTGCTGTTCTCGGAGGACCTCGACGCCACGGCTGCCGCGATCGCTGCGGCCGGAGGGAACGTTGTGGAGGGGCCTTATGCGTTCCCGGGCGGCCGCCGCCTGCACTTCCTGGACCCGAGCGGCAATGAGCTCGGCGTATGGGCGGCGTCCTGAGAGCGATCGGCCGCGGGGCAGCATCGATCCGCTGTGCCTTCTGGGGCGGGCCGGCTTGGACGAGCGCCCGCCTGTGCCGCTGTAGGCGCGTAGCGTCCGACCATGCCGCGTCGAGCGGACGCTGCACCTGAGTCTTTGCGCGCGATCGCCGCGACTGCGGGCTTCGCCCAAATAGGGTGCAGGTGTGGAGGCGTCGCACGAGTATCTAGCCAAGGTCGGCGAACTCGCCTACCGGGTGTCACAGCTCGAGTGGCTCATCATCGACGACATTCGGCTAGCGACCACTTCGATCGATGCCGTCGACTTGCATGGCCTACCCACAGGCGCCATCGGACGGGCTGTGGAGACGGTGGTCCCAGAGCTCGAGAGCCGACCGAACGTTCAGCACTTTGTCGCCACCTCCGCCAGAGCGCTGCTCAACGTCGCTGCGCGCCGGAACATGGTTCTCCATGCGAGACCGGGTAGGACGCGATCGGGAGATGAATCGCCCTGGGTTTCTTGGAGGCTCTCCATCAGACCCAGGGCGATTCAAGACGTCAGGCTACAGAAGCTGCGTGTGGGAAAGGCTGGAAACGTCGACCTTACTTGGATCGATGACGCCTACCTCGACAAGCAGATCTCGGCGGTGGAGTACTGGCTGCGCCGAGTGGAGCGAGCGCGCGAACTTCCCGTGGACTAGATAATTGTCGATCCGCGGCTTTCCGCCCGCTGCGGACCGATGAGGTCTTCTCCGTGTTGCTCGCGGCCAGGGTGCTCGCCGGAGGTTGTGGGTCGAAGTTGGATTCGCCGAGGTGGGATCTCTTGAAGTTGCAGTTTCAAGCATCGTTGTGAGCGGGGCGAGCCTTCGCTAGACATGGGTCTGACGAGGCGCCCGGAGGTACTCGCTTACGCAGCCGAGTACTCCCGCGCGCCTCGTCGTTTCGCGGAGGCGACGGCACGCCCGCGCACCCGCCGAGGTGCGTCCTTTCACGACCGGACCCGTGTTGAAGGTCGGAGCCGCGGCGCTCGGTCAGGCGCTTTGCGCGTTGCGATATGCCGTCACGACCGAGGCTGGCAGCCTCCCGCGGTCACTGACGGTGAATCCATTTTGGCGCGCCCAGGAACGGACCTCGGCATTGCTGGAGGCGCCAACTGAGCGCTGAGCGGTCTGCTGCTTCGACCGGGGTTTGGCGGCTTTGGTGGAGGACGCGACGGCAGGGGTCTTCTTCTTCGCCGACGGCGCGCTGTTAACCGTCCGCTGGCTGCCCTTTGCCTTGCTCGCGATCTTCCTGGCGGGCTTGGACGCGGTCGTGGCCCTTGTCCCGTCTTTCTCGTCGGGAGAAACGACGAGCGTGACGCCGTACAGCGCGCCGAGAACACGCATCGCGTCCTCAAGCGGTTCGGTGGAATCAAGTGTGAGCTTCAAAACAATCACCTTTCGACATGTCCGCGCAGCACGGCAGCCAAGCCGACGCAGGTCGGCAACGCTAAGCAAGGAACCGCTCAGGCGCAAAAGTAGGGCTCTGCCATCAGGAATTCACCACGTCTCGATGACAGGCCCTCCGGTCCGGATCCGCGGTCGCCCAGCTTTTGCGCCTCGCAGTAGAGACACATCAGTCCCTGCCTCGCCCTCGGACAGAGATGGTGGCAAACGCGCCGGCGGGTCCCAATCCCTCGAAGGCGCGTCCTGTCTCTGCGAGCCAGCTTGCTTGGGTTGAGGAGGCGATGCCGCTGGCCGGGCAAGATGACCTCATGGAGGTCCTCAGCAGCCGAATTC
Source organism: Nocardioides immobilis (assembly GCF_003515065.1). Lineage (GTDB taxonomy): Bacteria > Actinomycetota > Actinomycetes > Propionibacteriales > Nocardioidaceae > Nocardioides > Nocardioides immobilis. Next base: position 3,758 of record NZ_QXGH01000057.1, on the reverse strand, counting down.
TCCTACGCCCCTCAGACCTCGCACGCAGTCACCGGTTCTACCGAGACACACTGGGTCTGGCGATCTATCGGGAGTTCGGCAGCCCGGACGCACCCGGCCTGGTGTTCTTCCTCGGCAACAGCCTCCTGGAGGTCAGCGGTCAGACAATGGACCCGCGCGGAGACGGGATCGCGTTGTGGATGCAGATCCGTGATGTGCACGAGCAGCATCGGCGTCTGTTGGATGCCGGCGTATCCATTCTCCGCGGACCTCGACGAGAGGCATGGGGGCTCGTGGAGCTGTGGATCGAGGACCCGGACAAGATTCCTATCGTCATGGTCGAGATCCCCGAGGACCATCCGCTCCGGCGAGACCAACGCGGCATTCCCGCCCACGAGGAATGAATGCTCCTCGGGGTACAGCCTCCTGTCCGGCGGCCGTGATCGATTCGCCTTGCTGGTCCCTTTTAAGCAGTGCGGTCCGTAACTGGCTTACGCACCGATAGTTGATGTGGATGTGAGCACATCGCCTCGGGGCTGTGAGACGTGCGGCGCGTGGGTTGCGCCCAGGCTCATGGCGTTCCACCGCGAGTGGCACGCGACGCAGCAGGGGCGGGGCAGGCCATTTTGGGAAACCGTCCCCGACCCATCCCGAGACCAACTGGACCGCGTCATCGCAGTCTTCGAAGCCGTGCGACCGATCTCGGCGCGCCCGGAGTTCGTGGCCGACCTTCGCGCCCGCCTCATGGCCGACGCTGCGTCGAACAACACCTCAACCCGCTGAGCGGCGGCCGTGGCCGTATCCGAGTGCGGTGCCGTCTCGGTGGATGGGGGCGGCGATCACGCTCTGCCCCTTCAAAGGGCCACGATGAACGTGCAGGTTTTGGTGCCGTTCTGGCATACCTAGCGTGGGTCTGCGGATACACGCGGAGGCGCTCCGATGCGGTGAGACCTCAGCGTGGGGTGGTCGGCTCGATCTGCGCGAGCTGCTGGGTCAGGTAGCTGCGCATCCGCTCCCGATGATCCTGCTCAACCTGCTGCAACCGTGCGATCTCGGCCTCCAGGGCGGCTTGCTGCTCGGCCAGGTCGCCCAGCACGGTCGTGCGATGCCGTTCGAGCTCGGCGCTCTGCTCTGCACGCGCCCGCTCCAACTCGGCGTGCACCCGCTCGGCTTCCGCGTGGGCCGCAGTCAGGACCCGATCGGCCTCCGCGCTGGCCTCCGCTCTCAGCTGTTCCGCCCGAGCCTGGCTCGCCCCGGTGACACGGTCCGCATCGCGCTGCGCCGTGGCCACCATCGAGGCAGCCTCGGCCCTCGACTCCGCGAGGAGCTCGTCCGCATTGCGAGTAGCGACCTCAAGCAGCCGGGCGACCGCGCTGGTGCCGTCACCAGCGCTAGCGCCGCGCTCTTCCACTGTCACCACGCCCCCTAAGGATCAGTGCCACCGTACGGTCCGCGCGCGGGGCAACACAACGCGGCCGACCCCAACTCAACCCGTACGCAACTGGTGCTCGCAACTGGGTGCTCGCCGCCGCTCGGACATTCCCCGGAGGGCATGCAGCTCCATAGCCGCCGACCCAGGTCCTCTAGTAACTCGGCGGCCTCCGCCCGTGAGCCGAGCGGCTCGCGAGGGGCGGGGATCGCACTGACGTACGTGTCAGGACACGCGGTCGACCCACTCGTGAGCGACAGGGAGGAAGCCGCGGGCCTCAACCACGCGAAACCCGATTGGTCCGTCCGGTGACCAGCCGTCCTCGCTTGCCGCGCGCTTTGCAAGCACGACGGCGTGAGCCTCGTCGGTCGCTTGTCCTGACCAGGTGTAGGTTTCGTCGTCAGCCATGGGCGTCCCCTCGCGGTGGTGGCGCAGGCGAACCTCAAATGGCCTGACTGGCGGAAGCTCACGAGTCAGCACAACAGTCAACCTACTGGCGCAGGAGCCAGGATCTGGTACCCACGCCGGAGCCCAAGGGGTGTCGAGCGGACCAGCATTCTCATGGTCGAGCTCGCTCGCGTCCGCCGGCGAGCGAGCGTACGTGCGGCCGCATCTGCCTCTGGTCCCTTCGGCCGATAGGCACCGGACTGCGGCTTACGAGCCGCTCGCAGTCTCTTGTCGCGACTGGAGGCGGAGCCCAACACGTGCGCATATCCGTGGCCGCACGCCAGGTGCCGAGTTCGCGCACGCACCCGTGAGGCGGTGCGCGATTCGGACGACGATCGACGTGGGTGAACTACGTCAGCCCGGTCACCAAGTCCCCCGGATCGATCTCCAGGGCGTCGGCGATCTTGAGGATGTTGTGGAGCGAGATGTTGACCTGGCCCCGCTCCACTTGACCGAAGTAGGTCCAGTGCAAGTCGCTGCGATCAGCGAGGGCTTCCTGGCTCAGGGCCAACTCGTGGCGACGAGCGCGCACCCGGGCGCCGAACTCGGCCGCGGCCGAAGAGAGTGGCGGCTTGCCTGCGGGTCGAACCATGGAACCAACCCCATCCGTCCCAACAACTTCCTTCCAGAGGGGTTGCCTCTCAATGATTTACATCCTATCGTCGAATGAGCCCGGCACGAGAGCGCCGGCGCCTAGAACCGAGTGCGTGGAGGCCACCCAGACCATGACGACATCTTCCACTGCCCGCCAGGCGACCGATGAGTCCGCCACCGCCATCGCACCTACCTCAGCTCCTGTCAGGGAGTATCGACGACATCGCAACCATCTGTTTCCGCTCGATGCGTACAAGGCGGCGACCGCCGTCGGCGGGATCGTTAGCGCGTACTGCGGGCTCGTTCAAGCGGTCCCGAAGGGCAATCCAGCCGACGTTCAGGAGGTTTCGGAGGCCGGCCGCGAGGACTGCGTGACCTGTGTCGACGTCTGGCAGTGTCGGAAGTGGGTGCGGCTGTGATCGAGGAGAGGACCGACGGGCGGAAGGGGGTGCGCCCGCGGAACCGAGCCCTGTGCTGCGAGTGCGGGGAGCTCCGGACAGTGGCACGGTCCTATCGCGGAAGGAAGCCCCCCGGCGCCGAGGACCCCGACCCGGTCGCCGCTCCCTGGTGTAGGTGGCTGACCTGCACCGCCTGTCGCACCGTGACCCTTCACGCACTGATCGCCGACAACGCGACCGATGGCTCGCGCCGTGATGGGTGCCCGATGGAACGCCAGAACCGACTCCAAGACCAGTGTCGCCGGCGCATCGAGCGACGACTCACCGCCTTCGTCGCCGAAGGCATCATGGTCCGGCGACAGATCGCGCCAGAGGACATGCAAGTCGACGACGCAGCCCTCGAGATCCTGGAACACCACGGCACCCGACGCCTCGAGATCCGCGTCTCCCGAGCAGTCCCCTCACACGAGCTCTTGCAGGCCATCGACGAGGCCGAGGACATCATCGACGAGCCAACGAAACTCGGCGCCTGGACCGACACATCGACCGGCCGATGGCGCGGACTCGCTCTACGGCGTGGACGATCGGATCGCAAAGGAATCCCAGCCTGAAATTCGTAGCCAGGGCGGTGTCCGCGGCGGTTGAACCTGCGACCTCTGGGTCAGGAGCGAAATCGCAGCGGATTTCCTCCGGTGTCGCTCACGCGGGAAATTCGGTAAAGTCGCAGGTCAGAGGCCACTTCTTCGTTCCCCACACGTCCAAGTTGGTCCAGGCTGATCCGGCGACGTTTGCTGCCAAGTTGCTGCCAAGACACTTTTCGGGAGGGAACTCGCATGGCATGGGTCGTGGAACGTCACGGAGCACGCGGCACCACCTACAAGGGCGCCTACCGGGACCCAGACGGGCGAGAG
>NZ_QXGH01000056.1 GCF_003515065.1 Nocardioides immobilis | reverse complement strand
AAGGTCCCGGGGGCCGGGTGGTCAGTTCTCGGCATCACCCCCAGAGGTCGGGCTCTCCGCAGACCGCTCCGACGGCGTAGACGTCGGCGCCGCCGAAGCGGAGTCCGACCATCCGTGCGACCGGCCCGATCATCATGTTGTTGATGTTGTCGATCAGCGGGACCAGCGTCTTCTCTGCGAACGCGTTGCCCGCCGTCGTCAGCTCGTTCACGATCGGGTCGGTCAACGGGTGCGCGTCGCTGAGGGGCACGGTCTTGCCACCGATCTTGACGTCGGTGACTCCCGTGACCAGGTTTCGCGGGTCCAGGTAGACGGTGCTCCCGGTCTGTACCGGGGTGACGTCGTTGGGCGGGATCGATAGGTTCGCGACCGATGTTCCGCCGTTGTGGGTGGTCGCGACGTCGAGCCGCACGTGCGCCTCGATCGTGAGTTTGCTGTTGGGGTCCAGAGGCCCGAACAGCTCGTCAAGGACACGACCCAGGCCGAGGTCCTGCAGGACCGACACCTTCACCTCGCCGTTCACGTCCAGCTCTGAGTTGAGCGAGTACGACGCCGGCTGGGTGCGGACCGCGACCGAGTAGGTGTGCGGGTTGGTCGCCGTCTCGTCGCCGCAGTGGACCTCGGGCGGCGCGACCAGCTGTCCCTCGCCGTCCGCGAGGCTCACAGCGAGGCTGCCCGTGCCCTTGGCGGTCTGGAACGTCGCCAGCTTGGGGATGCTGAGGCTCGGGAGGTTGACGAAATTGATCCCGAGAGTGCCCTGGAGCTGGGCGTTGCGCGCGACGCTGGCGGGCGAGTTGGGCTCGCCGCAGGCGAGCTGGGCGGCCGAGGCGAGGGAGATCCCGCCGGTGAACTGGAAGCCGACGCCCGGCACCCCGGCCTGGATGTTCTCCACCTCGAGGAGGTGCTCACCGTTCGCGAGCCGTGCCGAGCCGACGATGTCGAGCACGTTCAGCGCGATGTCGAGCGCCGCCCGGTCGGTCGGCGCCACGTGGAGCACGTCGCTGAGGACGATCGATCCGACCGATGCGGAGACGGCGATGATGCTCTGCAGAGCGCTGATCGCCGACGCGTTCGACGAGCCCGGCTCGTTCGACAGCACCTCGACCACGGCCCTGAGCAGATCGGCATAGGTCACGGTGCCGTTCAGCAGCCGTTCGGGGCTGCCGATCACCGAAGTGGCCGCGAGATCGGCCAGGGTGCCGTCGGCAGCCGCCAGCGACTTGTAGCTGATCAGGTCGAGGTTGACGCCCAACAGGTGGTTGAGCGGCTCGAGGACGGTGCTGTCGTTCGAGCGGATGGCGGCGACGAACGTTCCCAGCCGGTAGCAGGCCGAACTCGAGGCGACGGCGTAGGCCGTCCTTGTCACCTCGCCCGACCCGTCCATCACGGCGTAGTCGGTCTCCGCGCTCGCTGTCACATGCACCGCCGACGGCGGGTCAGTCGCGGTGTTCCAGACCCCGCCATCGTAGGAGCCCCAGTCGACCTCGATGTCGAGGGTCTCGCCGAGGACGTCGGGGTTGCGAGCGGCGCTGTGGCTCACCGCACTGGCCGGGTTGTTGAAGTTGCCCTCTGCCTCGAGGGCGGACTGGGTGCGGCCGCCGTGGATCTCGCGGGCGAGGTCCAGCGCGACCATGTCGACAAGCGCCTGCAGGTCCGCGCGGGTCACCCGCTCCAGGCCGAGATCGACGACGATGGCGGTGATGCCCATCAGGATCACGAGGACGAACGCGGAGAAGACTGCCACCGCCCCACGCTCGTCTTTCGGGCGCACTTGCTTCCGGTTCACGTGACGGCCCTCCCAAGATTCGACCCGTCCCCCGGCCGCCCGATTGGCGGACCCGAGAAAGACCGTATGTCGGCGCGGCGGGTCCCGTTGGCAAAATGAGTCACATCGCTAGGAACCTGGCCGAAGCGTCGGATGTGGATAGTCAATTGTTGGGAGGCTCGATGTCCGAGTTGGCGAGCTTGAGCTCCTCGTCGTTGACGACCTTGAACGTCAGCGCGTTGACGTTCTTCGCGAAGCGCGCCGGGCGGTACATCTCCCATACCCAGGTGTCGCTGATGGTGACCTCGAAGAACCTCACCGACTCTGTGCGGGCCTTCACCTCACGAGGCCGAGGGCCATCCACAGGTTCTGACTATTGCTCCACTGCGAACAGCGCGACCTCCCGGACGCGGCTAGGGACGTTCGCGCTGCGGCCGGGTCCCGGCCGTGGGTCTTCGATCCGCAGCGGGTCGCACGGGGGCCACCGGCCTGGTGGTGGAACCCGCTGAGCTGCGTGTCAATAATGACCGGGCTGGGGGGAACACAACCTCTGGCTCTGTCGTGGCACAGACGGCTGGCGCAGTCTGCAGACCTCCGCACGGCATTGCAGGGAGCAGTCGCCCAGCTCAACCATCGGGCGCCCGAGTCACACCCAACCCGTCCCACAATGCGTGCCGTTCAATTGCTCGCGACTGGCGGGCGCCTGCGGCCCGCTGCTGCGTCACTGAGTCGCAGCATGGGATCGAGCGTTCAGCGGGTCGCGCCACGACCGCCACGTCGAGCTGTCAGTCGTCGGGTGCCCCAGCAGAAAGCCCTGCACATGACTGACGCCCAGCGCCCTGAGCTCGGCAAGCTCTTCCAGCGTCTCTACGCCCTCGGCCGTCACGGAGGCATTGATCTCGGTCGCGATGTTCACCAGCGCGACGAACAACGCCCGTGGCGCCGGCTCCCCGGATCCGATCCCCGCGAGCAGTGAGCGGTCGATCTTGACGATGTCGGGCCGCAGTCGCAGCACATGGGCGAACGAGGCGAACCCTGCGCCCGCATCGTCGACGGCAAGCATGAGCCCACCGGCTCGCAACGGCGCCAAGACCGTGGTTGTTGCCTCGTAGTTGGTGACGGCGGCATGCTCGGTGACCTCGACGATGAGGCGCTCCAGCGGCGCCGGGGACCTTGTCAACCGCGCGGTGAATCCCTGGTAGGTGATGACGTCCGGTGAGACGTTCACCGCGAGCCGGCAGTGGGCGGGAAACTCGCACAACAAGGTCAGCGCATGGTCGATCACGGCCAGTTCCAAGTCATGTCCGAGACCCACCGACCAGACCTGTGAGAACACGAACCCCGGTGGATCGGGCAAGTCGGGGAACCTGGCGAGCGCCTCGACCGCCGCGATCCGGCCGCCGTCGACCTCGATGATGGGTTGGAGGGCGACCAGCAACTGGCCTTCATTGTCGACGACCGTGCGGATCTGCGAGATCGCTCGCGCCCGCTGGGCCTGAAGGTGGAGCCGCTCACCGAGAAGCCGGCCGATCATCGCCAAGTAGCTCGCGTCCCGCTCCCGCAACATCGGATGGGGCTCGTGGCTCAAGCAGCACAAGGTCCCGAACAGCGATCCGTCCGACCGGTAGATCGGGACGCCTACATAAGCGCCGATCCGCATCTCCCGGGTCGACTCCAGGTGCGCCACCCGCTGGTCCGCAGCGGCGTCGGGGATCACCGCAGGGATCTCCCCGATCACCATGCGCTGGCAGTACGTCTCCTCAAGCCTCGGCCCCGTGCCGACCTCGATGGCGAACGATGCAGCGTCCCCAACCGCTGCCCGGAACACCTGCCGGCCATCGGAGAACTCCGCGACGTAGACGACGTCCATGTCGAGGAGCTCCAATGCGGACCCGATGACGGGCTCGATCCCAGACGCATCGTCGCCACCGTCTGCCGCACCCTGGCCGAACATTCGCCCAGCTCCTCTGTCCGCACTGCGAATCCGCCGTTCAGAATGCGCCCGCAACGCTCACCCACCACAACAACTGTTCAGCCGCCCCGGGACGTCCGGCCCGCGGCGGTTCTAAGCCCAGTAGTAGCTCGCTGGAACGTCCCGGTCGTGCATCCGCTGGATCGGCTGCGCAACGACGAACCGGATCTTCGTCATCAGCACCAACTCCGCTCAGAGTTTCTCTTGACGGGTGACAAGTCCTTGACATCGAACGCCCGCGAGCTCGCAAGAGCGATCGCACGCTGGCAGAGCGCGACGGTCAGCGGCGTCGACAGCAGAGCCGGGATGATGGTGGCGGCACGGGAGAGCGCGGCCGCCTCAGCGGTCGCGTTCGATATCGGCGACGTTCGCGACTGGTCCGCACCCGGCGGCGTCGACGTACTCGTCTCCAACGCGACCGTCCAGTGGCTGCCCGACCACCTCGAGCTGCGGCCGCGGCTGGTGGAGCAGGTCCGGCCCGGGGGCTGGTTCGCGTTCAAGGTGCCCGGCAACTTCGACGAGCCGAGCCACACCATCCGCGCCGAGCTGGCCGCCGAGCCGCCGTACGCCGCGCACGCGGCGGGCGCCGCCGGTGCCGTCGTCGTACGACGCCGCGACCTACCTCCGCGCCCTCCAGCGCCTCGACTGCAAGGCGGACGCGTGGGCGACGACCTACTCCACGTCCTGCACGGCGAGGACCCGGTCTTCGCCTGGGTCTCCTGCACCGGCGCCCGTCCGACCTTGCAGGCGCTGCCCGACGACCTGCGCCCGACTCGAGGCGGAGTTCAAGCGGCCGCTGCGCGAGGCCTACCCGGATGACGGCCACGGCGTCGTACTGCCGTTCCGGCGGGTCTTCGTGGCCGCAACGACGCCTGCGCGCTGAGTCTGACCCTCCGAGCCCGGCGAAACCGCGGGCACTCGCCCGCCCGGCACAGGGAGCAGTCGGTGCCGCGCCGCAGGTGCTCGTGCGCCTTCCGCGGATGCCCGCACACGCACAGATCATCCGGATCGCGCCGCAGGGCAAAGCGGTCCACGCTCAAGTCGATCGGAGATGGCCTCTCCGAGGCACGGACGAGGTACTGGTCACTCGTGGGACTCGCCACTGCTACGTTCTCCCTCCGTGGCAGGTTCACCACAGACGTGCGGGTAACGCTCGCGCTCCCCACGCCCTGTCGCCGCGGGTCCCAGGGTCCCCAAACCGCGGGCACCACGGCGTCCCTTCATGGAACACCAGTTGGGGCAATCTCGCACGAATTTCACGAGACCGGGCAAACTGGTTCCGCCGCCCGCCGTTTCCGACACCGCGCGGTTCGCCTTTTGCGGTCGCGTCGGCAGGCCTGGCCAGAAGGCGGAAGGAAGCGAGTGCTCGATCATGGGGAAGCGACGCAGGCTCTCGGCTCGGGTAATGCAGGTCGCGGTCGGCGCCAGCCTCGCTGTTGGCTGCTCAGTGGACCGTGACGGGTCTGCCTCGGAGTCGGCGGCCCCCGGGGAGATCACTGCCACGCCTCCGGCAGGACTCCTCACCATGGGGGAGTCGGTGGAGTGGCAGGGCTCTCGGACCACGGTGACTGCTGTCCGGCGCCCGCTCGGCCGGGCCTCCCAAGCGCCACCCGGCCCAGACAAGGAGTGGCTGGGAGTGCGCGCGAAGACGTGCGCCGGCGACGTATCGGTCGAGGCGGGGTGGTATCTGTTCGCCGCTCACGGCCCTTCCTCCGAGCGCTATCCGGCCCCCGCCTGGGACGACGAGAGATGGCCTCGGCCGCAGTATCCGCAAGGGACGGTCGACCCGGGTGAGTGCGTCGACGGCTGGCTGCTGATCCCGGTCGTCGTCGCGGCGCCTGTCACAACCGTCCGCCTCTCGGACCCGGACGGCATCCCGCTGGGCGAGTGGCGGCTCCCGGAGGAGGTCGGAGGATGAGATCGCGGAGACAGTACCCCCGACTGCTCGTCGCCACGGGTGTGGTGTTCGTCCTGGCGATCGGCGTCACCTCCTGCAGTTCCGATCCGCCGCAACGGCCGTACGCCGGGAGCGGGGCCTCCGCCGACCCGCAGCTCGGAGTTGACCCGACCGTGCCCGTCGAGGAGGGCGAGCTGCCCGAGGCAGGACCGACCGACCTCGCCGACCTCGGCGAGGATGCCCTCGGGCTCGCGCTCGGCGACGAGTACGTCGTCGGCGGCAACCACACGACGCTGCTGGAGGTGAGGCGCCCCCTCCCGTCGTACGGCGACGATCCCGGCCCCGGCCCCGGCCGTGAGTGGGTGGGGGCCCGGGTGAGTACGTGCTTCGAGTCCGAGCTCGACCGGCAGCTGGAGATCGGGTCGTACCTGTTCTCGGCGGTGAGTGAGCACTCGATCTCCTACCCGGGTGTCCAACCGGAGGACGCAGGGTGGCCCGTCCCGCAATACCCGGGCTACGGGCGGCTGGCGCCGGGACAGTGCACGAGCGGCTGGATCGCGATCCCGGTGCCCGTCGGCGCGACGCTGACCTCGATCGTGCAGAGCGCAGTGACCACCGATCCGGTGTCGGAGTGGACCGTCCCCACCGACGCGTGGTGAGCCCCGCGCCTCATCGGGGTGCGAACACCCACACCTCGTTGTTCGCGTAGGCGACGGTCCAGTACGGCGAGGCCGCGAGCGCGCCGGCCAGGTCGAGGACCGCACCCTCCGGCAGCGCGCCGTAGTACCGCGTCTCCTCCTCCATCGATCGGGCGAGCACCAGGTAGAGCCGGTCGCCGAACTCGGCGATGACCGCGGCGTGGAGCTCGGCCATCGAGAGACTGAGGAGGCGCGCGCGGTCGAACTGGGGGTAGTCGATCAGGGCGGGGTCGTTGATGGTGTGCAGCGGATTCCGTTCGGCGTAGCCTGCTGATATCCGCCCGGGGAAGGTCCGGGTCAGGTGCACGATCGTCGACCCGGGCGGAGTCTCCTCCGACAGCCACCGCGATGCGGCAACCTCGTCGTCCGAGACCCTGAGGAACGGGTACATCCCGAACGACGTCGCCTGGGCGCTGGCCAGGAACGTCCCGACGCTGAGCACGCCCACCGTCACGACGGCGGCGGCCCGCCGGCGGGCCGGGTCGCACACCCGCTTCGCGATCAGCGCGCAGAACCAGGGGGACGCGAACAGCCACACCCGGTACGGCGCCTCGCCCCCGTAGTTGCCCCCGAGCAGCACGAACACCGGCATGACCGCGAACATGACCGGAAGCAGGACGGTCCCGAACCGGCGGAGGTAGGTCAGGGCCGAAAGTGCGCCGCCCCCGAGGACCAGCGCGGCCACGATTCGTGCCGCTGTCGCGGCGAGCTCCTGCGCGTCGGAGGACGGGCCGGTGACCAGGCTCTGTGCGTTGGCGAAGCTGAAGCCGGTGAGGGCAGCATTGGTGCTGAGGGCCTCGCGGTGGAGATACAGCCACAGCAGCGGCAGCGTCGCCAGCACGACGTACCCCCAACGCCAACGACCCGCCAGCCATCCCGCGAGGGCCGCTGGCGCGAGCTGCAGGACCAGGACGTACGGCGTGATCTGGTGCGAGACCACGATCAGCAGGTAGGTGGCCACGACCGTCGCGACGAGTACGCCCCGCGCGACGGGTTCCAGCGGCTGCGACGCAGGCAGGTCGCGCAGCGCCCAACCGCAGGAGCGGCCGAACCATCCCGTGCGCAGCCGGTCCTGGGGGAGCGACTTCAGGAGCGTGACGACGTGAGCGAGGCAGAGCATCACGAGCGCGAAGCACATGGTCTGGGGCGAGTAGTAGAACTGGCCGGCCCACATGGTGCAGAGGAAGAGCAACGTCGCGACGATCGGTGTCAGGACGCCGCCGAACAGCCGGTGGACTGCCGCTGCAAGACCGACGCCGGCCATCGCGACCAAGAGCGGCTGGGCGAGATTGGCGGAGGTCAGCGGGTCCGCGCCGGAAATCACCTGGACCTGTGCGGCGACCGCGAAGAACCCTGGCCACTGCTGGTAGACGTCGCGGGGATCCTGCAACGGCTGCTGCTGGACGATGAGGTCGACGACGCCGAGGTGCTTGTACGCCCACCCCGCCAGAAGGTTGTGGTCGAAGAGGACCCGCGGCGGCGTGAACAGGAGACCCACGGCGACCAGCCCCGCGGTCCCCAGCCCGGCCCAAACGGGACGCAGCAGGCAGGCGACGACCACGGCAGCGACGGCGAGGATGACCGCCGCGACGAACCAGGGTCCGAGGGTGGGGAGAAGGCCGTACTCGCCGATGGGCTCCTCTCTGCTCCCGACCAGCGAGACGGCGTACGCCGACGCGCCTGCCAGCAGCAACACGCAGCCTGCTCGGGCGCCGGTGCGCGCGCCCGACCGTGATCCCGGGGGAGTGGAGGGAGATGGACGTTCGGTCGATGCCCGGCCCCGTCGAATCGCCACCGCTGCGCCCACCAGCGCGGGAGCGACGAGAGCGCCGTACTGGACCATCGGCTGCTGGAGGGTCGTCCACGCGCAGAGCAGCGCGACCGCCCCGGACCAGCAGACGCTCAGCAGGACCATGGTCACCCCGCGATCCGGACCGGCCGCCCGGCCGAGCGCCAGCACGATGCCGAGACCAGGACACACCACGGAGACGGCCACCGCCGCGGCGACGGCCAGCGGGCCACCCTGGCCCACGACGATCACGGCGGTGCTGAGGAGGGTCCAGGCGACGAGCAGCCAGGCGGCACCAGCCGAGGCCGCCGCGGCCGCAGGAGCCTGCGCCCGAGCCGCGGCAACAATGCGCCCCGCCTCGGCTTCGGCCGCCGCCACGATGTCTCGAACATCCTGATCGGCGGCGGCGAGGATGGGGCCGACCCGCCTCTCGCTCGAGCGCCGGATCTCGGCGGCGTCGGCGCGGGCGGACGCGAGGAGGGCATCGGCATCCCCCTCAGCGGCGTCGCGGGCAGCGCGTGCGCGCCGCCAGAGCGCACGCGACCTCTGGACGGCGCGTGGGACCGCCGGGAGGGGATCGGACGCGTCCTGGGTCAGATCCGGGTCGGCGTCGCCTGTCGACGTCACTGTCTAGCCACCGAGCCCTCGCTCAACTTCGATCTCAGGTTCGCGCCTTGCGCAGGCGACCGCGCCGTCCGCCGTGCTCGGCCCGTCGGTGCTTGGACGTCTGGATCGCTTCCGACGCGTCCGTCGTCGCGGGGTCCGCCACTGTGGTGGTGGCCGGTGCGTGCGGCCACTGGAGCACGACCGACGGCACGGGTTCGTCGTCGACGGCGGAGGCGGCGTCTCCGTCCAGTTGCGCGAGCGCACGCCGCGCCGACGCGACCTCGGAGCGGACGTGTTCCAGCATCTCGTCGAGCGTCGCGGTGACGTGTTCGAGACTTTCGATCATGCGGATCGCCTCGGACCGGGTGACGAGCAGCTGCCGCTCGCGGTTCTCCTCCGTCTGCCGCGCGCGCTCCAGTCCCAGCTCCGCTGCATCGAGCGTCTCCATGGCGCAATCCCGCAGCTCGGCCGCGTCCTGCCGGAGGGCGGTGACCTCCGCCTGGGCTTCACTCGTGATCCGGTGGGCCCGTTCCTCGGCCTCGGCGATGAGGCAGTCCGCCTGCTCCCGAGCGGCAGCGATCCGCTTGGCTGCGGCAGCTGCTGCATCCTCCTCCGCCCGCGCTGTCGCCTGCTGAGCCTCGCGCACGAGGGTCTCGGCGCGCTCGATGGCCGAACGTCTGGTGTCGAGTGCCTCAGCGATCATCGCGTCGGCCTCTCGCTGGAGCACGAGGGCGGTCCGCAGCTCGTCGAGGCGGGGCGGGTGCGGCGGGTCGGGCGCGACCCGGCCGACGCCGGGAGCGGAAGCCTGGGTGGATTCGGTCATGATGCTTCGCCTCCGGGTTTCTCGGGCGGGTGTGGGTGGAGCATCGGCTTGAGCCAGCGCGCCGTCACGGGCAGGACGGCGAGCGCGGCAGCGGTCTGGACGGCGCAGTACACGACGCCGACGCCCGCGAGACCGAGAGCCTCGCCCCAGGCGACCACGGCGCCGAGGGTGCATACGGCGACGGCGACGTTGACCAGCAGGAGGGGCCACGGACGCTGGCGGATCAGACAGAGCGCCCAGAACAGGAGGAGCACAGCCGTGCCGGGCAACGCGAGACCGAGCCACCGCAGTAGCCCATCGGCCTCCTGCGCGAAGTCGCTGCCGAGGAGCGCGAGGGGCACCTGTGGCAGCAGAACGCACCCGGCCGTGCCTGTCGCGACGAGGGCAGCCTCCAGCCGCAGCTGACCTCGGAGGACCGATGGCGCGGCGGCGGGGTCCGCGACCGACTCGCGCACCGCCGTGATCAGCACGTTGCTCAGCAGCAGCGTGCCGATCGCGATCAGCATCCAGGGCACGTAGAAGTAGCCCCCGAGGCGAGGCCCCATCGAGAAGGTCACGACTGCCGGCAGAAAGGTAGCCACGGCCGTGGTCACGGCTGTGTTCACCGACTCGACGGCGACGAACCTGCGGAGGCTGCGTGGTTCCGGCAGCCGCGGGCGTCCCCGTGCGCGGGGAGCCAGCCGACCGAGCACGATCGCGTTCAGAGCGACGACGGCCGCTCCCATGGCGATTCCCCAGGCCAGTACGGCGTACCCGGATGTCGCCACCAGCAGCGCGCAGACCGGCAGCAGCGCCAGGCGCGCGACCCCCATGGTCACGTTCTCGATGGGCACCCACGCTGCCTTGCCCAGCCCGATCAACCCACCGTCCTGGATAAGGAAGATCGCGCTGAGGACAACCAGACCGACGAAGCCGACCACCCCGACGCCGGCCGACGCCGCCGACCCCCACGGCGTCGCGAGGAAGGCCACGGCGACGAGTGCGGCCGCGCACCCGGCGGCCAGGTAGCTGCGGCCGATCAATCTCCCGGTGTGCTCGCCGGCGTGGGGAAGGAACCTCGCGAGCACGTCGGTGAGATTCAGGCTGGCGGCACTGCCCAGGAAGGTGATCGTGGCGATCTGGGCGGCTGCCGCACCGACGGCGTCCGCGCCGTCGCGCCGGGCGACGACCACCCAGAATAGGTACGTCGTCGCCGCAGTGCCGATGGCCGATGCGATCAGCGCGACCGACGACGTCGCCGCCGACCGGCGCGCAGGACCGTGGGGATCCGGCGTGCCGCGGGTTGTGCGGCTGTCAATGACACTCATCGGAGGCGTTCTCGGCGGATCGCCCGGCGGGCCTTCACGTACGCGACCGGACCGGTCGCGAGGGCGCTCGCTCGGCGCAACGGCCTGACCGCCGGTGAGGTCTCACCACGGCCGGAGCGCTGCGTTGCGAGACGTTGGAGGGACCGGTGGCAGACCTGGAGGAGTGCGCGGGTGAGTGGCCGGGCCCGGAAGGGGTCGCGCGTCAGGAGCGCGGTGTAGTAGGCGCCGACCCCGGTTGAGTATCCGGTCAGCTGGTCGATGAGGGACGCCTCGTCGGTGCGGTGGAAGTGCCAGGTGACCGCCCGCGGTGTGTAGACGAGGGTGTGCCCGGCCAGCATCACCTCGGTGAGCGCTAGCGTGTCCTCGCCGCCGCGGGTCGGGGTGCCGGCCCCGAGGCACGGGTCGAAGCCTCCGATCGCGGTCAGGGCGTCGAGCCGGAAAGCCATGTTTGCACCCGCGCCGAACGTCGGCCGGGGATAGACCGCAGGCTGCACCGCGCTTTGGTACTCCGGGTCGAGGACCGTCCGCACGAAGCCTCGCCCCTTGGAGTGACCACCCCACTGCTCGAACCGGACCTGCGGCATGGCGGACAGGTCGGCCGGCAGAACCGGACCGGTGACCGCGGCAACCGCGGCATCTGAGGTGAACTCCTCAGCCAGGGCCGACAGCCAGTGCGGGTCGACGACCTCGTCGTCGTCGAGGAACGCGACCAGGTCGTGTTCAACCGCCCCCAGCGCCCGGTTGCGCGCGCGGGACAGTCCGGGCAGCGGCTCGCGGAGGTAACCCACCGGGATGGATTCCATGGCGCGGTCGCGACACAGCTTCTCCGTGACGTCGTCGGCAGGCGCGTTGTCGACCACGAGCACCTGAACGTTGCGGTAGTCCAGCCCGGTGAGGCTGTCGAGGCACCGGCGCAGCTGGGCAGGCCGGTTGCGGGTGCAGACCACCACCGTGATCCCCGGACCCTCCACCGCGAGGCTCTGTCGGTGCACCGCGACCGGACAGCGCTCGTGGGACCACCCGTCCTTGGTCAAGGCGCCCACGGCGAGACCGTGGCTCGACGCCTCCGCGCGGGCGAGCGCCCCGAGCTCGGCCTCGATCGTCGCCGCAAGAGCGTCGGCGGTCGCCGACCGCGGCACCATGACCATGCCCACAGGACGGGCGCACAAGGTCACGAGGGCGACGGCGTCGTCCGGCTCACCCGACTCCGGGTGCGGGAGGTCTCGGAGTGGCGAGGCGACGTCGACCGTGAGGACCCGCGCCGGTCTCACGATGGAAGGGACGCCGGGCGCCTGCGATGACCGTGGGACGGGCGCGTCACCGGCGTCCGTTCGAGGGGGGCACCCGGCACGGAGCAGGCTCCCGGCGAAACCCACTGCGGCGGCCAACAGACCGATCAGGATGACCGCTGCCCTCAGCGGACCCGCGATCCGGCCGCGCAGGGGGTCGAGACACCCGGTCAGCACACCCCGGGGCAACACCTTCAGGGTGTAGTCGCGCTCGGTGGCCAGTCCGGGTCCTGCGCCTGCAATCCGGGCGAGCTCTGCCTTCCCGGCGCCCTCGGCCCGGCACCTTCCCCAAAGGAAGCGCAGGGTGGCCCGGTCGAGGGGGACGTAGTGGCGGACCACAGCCGTCGGCTCGATCCACCACCGCCCTCCGGGGCGGACCGCGGCCATCCGCATGCACAGCTCAGTGTCCTCGGGACGCGATGCGTCACCGACCTTGCTGAAGCCTTCGCAGAAACCGCCGGCCTGCCAGAAGTCGGCGGCGCGCACGGCCATGTTCTCGCTCCACCCATTCCGGACCTCTCCGGGCAGGCTGGGCAGCCCGGTGTAGCTGGCGCCGACCACCCAGCCCAGTTCCATCGGGAACCAGCGAGGGCGGTGTCCCGCCCAGTCCGGCTCGACCCAGCCGCCGACGCCGACGACGGACGGATCGGCATGGAGCGGGGCGACCAGCCGCGACAGCCAGCCCGGCGTGGCCTCCGCGTCGTCGTCGAGGAACGCGAGAATCTCCCCGGTCGCGGACCGGGCGCCCGCATTCCGGGTGCCCGACGCGCCGCGCGGGCCTTCGTTGAGCACGACGAGCACGTCGGGGAAGAGCCGGCGCACCATCCGGTGCAGGCGCGGGTCGTTGTCGATGGCGACGACCACCTCGACATCAGGTGCTTGGGTGACTGCCGACGCGATGGCGCGCGCGAGCAGCGGCACTCTTCGCTCGTCGAAGGCCGCGATCACCACCGAGCAGCTCGTCATCGCCCCACCTTCGAACCCTCGTCGGAAGCGACCACGTCGGTCGAACGGCGGGGCGTCATCCGCGGCGCTCGTGGGGCGGCCTCGGCGTCCACTCGTCGCGTGAGCCTGCGCGCCTTGGCGACTTCTGCGTACATCGTGCACAGCACCCGGCACCCGTCGGACACTGCGTGGAGATTGCTGGCGCCGTGGATCCGAGCGAGCTCGACGCTGGGGACCTCGACGATCCTCAGGCCGGCGGCCGCGATCCGGCAGTTGATCATCGTCTCGACCTCGAAGCCGTCGCCCCACCGCATGGCGCCGCTGCTGAGCGGCGGCAGCGCAGGATCCGGAAGGGCGAGGATGTCGACGATGTCGGACCAGAACGCGTTGTAGCCGTAGCACAGGTCGGTGTAGGAGGTGCCGAACAACAGGTTCGCGTTACGAATCAGGCAGGCGTTACCGAACCGGCGGGCGGTGGTGATGTCCGCGCTGCCACCTCCAGTGAGGAAGCGAGATCCCTTGGCGAAGTCAGCGCCGCTGACCAGGGCGTCGACGAACCGCGGGATCTCGCGAGGGTCCGCGCTGCCGTCGGCGTCGAACATCACGATGACATCGCCGGTGACCTCGGCGAAGCCGACCGCCAGTGCGTTTCCCTTTCCACGCCGGGTCTGGCGGAACACCCGCACCTCGGGTCGGAGGCGGCGGGCAACAGCAACGGTGTCGTCGACCGAGTCGCCGTCGACGAGGATGACCTCGTGCACGGCGGGGATAGCCGGAAGTACCTCGGCGAGGTTTCGCGCCTCGTTCAACGCGGGAACGATCAGGCTCACCCGGGGTTGGGAGGGGCGAGAGGAACGGACCACGTCGTACTGGCGACGGCGTGCGGCGACCAGGGTATACATCATCGATTTCCCCATGTGATTCAGTTGTGTCCGGGTTGCGGCCTCCGCGAAACCAGCGGTCGAGCTACCGTGCGCGTCCCGCAGGGCATGGGCGTCCGTGGAGCTCGAACGTTGTAAATAGACCGATTACCCGCGCAGGGCGCCGGTAATCCCCGGAAAGGCAAAATTTGTCAAGCCCGCCCTGACAAACGTCGTCAGTCGCGACAACCCGGTGGCGTCGCGGACCGGTCAGCGAACTGGGGGCTGCCGTTCGTAGGCTCCGGCATCGGCATCCACCCGCCCATCGCCGTTGCCGTCGGCCGGCGCCGGGGCGTACCGGATGTCCGTCGACCAGGACGGGCCGCCGATGTCCACGGCCGGCGAGGTCGCGCGCAGCAGGAGACGGGCACCGATGAGGTCGAACAGCGCCGCCGCACGGACGTCCGTCGCGGCCCGGAGAAGGCCGAACCAACCGTCGTCGTCGAGGTCGTCGTAGACGTTGTATCCGAGGCTGATCGCCGCGAGCGATCCGTTCGGCGCCTCGGCGTACCCGACGTCGGCAGCCTGGATCACGTTGCTGCCGATCTTCAGGATGCCCGCCGTGCAGTTCGGATGGCAGGAGACGCCCTTCGAGCCTGCCCCAGTCAGGCGCACGGAGTTGTGGGTCGCCACGGTGTCGCGGACCGGTCCGAAGGTCGACTCGCCCCGGGTGATCACGAAGGACGACGAGGGATGTACCGAGGTGACCGAGTTGTAGCTGATGCGGGTCCCAGTCGTGCTCGCGTGCCCGAGCTCGACGAACGCGAGGTTGTCCCGAGCGACGTTGCGGTAGATCCGGGTGCCCGTCGCGCCGTATACCTCGATCGCTGCGCCGTCGTGCCCGTAGTCCGCCGACGGGGCGCGGTGCCCTTCGATGAGGTTGTCGACGATGAGGGCGCCGGTTCCGCTCACGACAAGACCGTTGGCGCCGTAGTCGTCGTCGGGGCCGGGGTTGTCGGGCGCCATCCGGTTGTTGTCGTGGAGGTGGCTTGATCGCACCACGGCGTTCGAGGCCGCGGGCTCGATCGCGACCCCAATGACGTTGCCCGTCGCCTCGATGTTGCGGAGCTTGACGTTGTCGCCCCGTACCTGGAAGCCGGCGAAGGCGCAGTCCTTCGCGACGATCGAGGTGATCCGCCAGTGATTGCCGGGGACGTCGACGCAGCCGGCTCGCTGCACCACCGGACGTCCGCCCGTGCCGTAGGAGTCCACGATGATCGGCTGCCCGGCTGCGCCGCTCTGCCAGGCGGTGAGCGTGCCGAGATGGACGACCCCGGCACGCAGCCGGACGCGGTCGCCCGCTTGGAGGTCGAGCAGGGCGACTTGGGACAGCGTCCGCAGCGGCGTTCGCGTCGACCGCCCCGACGCTGCGTCGTCACCCCTGAGCGGGTCGATGTAGAAGACCCTCGAGGCAGGGGCCTGGCGCTGTGAGTTCCCGTGTGCCGTCGTCGTGGCGGCGGCGTCGGCCGCACACCACGTGACGGCGATGAGCGCGAACGACGTCGCTGCTCGCACCAGGTTGAACACGCTTTCCCCCACCAGACCGATCGGCGATCGAGCGGATGCACGACGCCTCTCCAAGACTGTGACGAGTGTGGCAGCGGTGCAGGCGGAAAGCCGCCGGAAGCCGGCGAGTGTGACCGAGGGGATTCGGCGAGTGACCCGAACTAGTCATCATGGCGATCCGAACGGACGATCACGGCCCCATCTTCGGATTTGTAGGGGACTTCGAGCGCGCCATGCTCGCCCGTCTCCCTGAACGAGAGCGCCACGAGCCAACGCTCGGACTCTGAGCTCCTCAGCGGATGCGTCGTACGCCGGCGGCGCGGCCGTCAGGCGCACTCTCTTGCCCAAGCTA
>NZ_QXGH01000055.1 GCF_003515065.1 Nocardioides immobilis | reverse complement strand
TTCTACAACCACCAGCGCCGACACAGCGCGGCGGGCATGATGAGCCCGATCAACTACGAGAACACCGCGGCCCCCGACCGGGAAGCCGCATAGGGAAGCCCTCCACGATTCGGGGGGAACCACAGTCACACTCCGTACACCCTCAACGGTGAAGAGCCCTCAAACGCCGCCCCTTACCGGCACCACCTCGACAGAACCCCAAACAATTCTCGCCCTCAACGATGTACGTCCGCCGACATTCGTGCTCGGGAGGTGTCCGAAACGCACCCGCCGCGGTTGCTTATCTGCGATGTGATGGGTGTGCACAAGCTGACCGCGGGAGACGGGTACACGTACTAGACCACTGCGGGGGCCGGCTACGAGCCGACATTGACGCCGGTCAATGACGCGGATGCTGTCCTGCGGTATACGTTCGGCGCGATTTCAGGACAAACGACCGAATCCGAAACCATTGGGACAATGGGCTGGAATTCAACCTTCAGGACATTCGACCGAATCCAGGACAAACGACCCTAACGGGCGTCTCAGCTTCGTCGTCGAGCGAAGTACCCACTCGAGACGCGCGGGAGGTGCGGACTACCGCAAGGCGGCGCAACCAACTAGCGCGTTGCCGGCTACCGACCGGTATCTCGGCACTGCATGGCTTACGTCCATTAGATTTGCCTTTCGTGACGGAGTTCTCGGGCCCGAGTTGCAATATCTGCGGTGCCGTCATGCCCCGGGCTCTGATGGTCTTCCACCGCGACTGGCACGAGGCGCAGGAGGGACGTGGCACGCGGTTCTTCGAGGAAGCCGCAGAGGAGCTTTCACTCGAACGGTTGCTGAGGGTCGTCGCGGCCTTGACGGTGGTGCCGAAAATCTCCGCCCGCCCGGCGTTCGTGGCAGGGCTTCGTGAGCGCCTCATCGCGGAGGCCGTCACGCAGTCGAGCGGCCAACAGACCGCACTGCACCGCGGTGAGCGTTCCGCCTTGGATCATTCTGGACGCGATTGACACGTCGGCCGGACCCCTGTGCCGGGCAGGGGGAGTCGTCGTCCATCTGCGTGGCCGAACACGATCTTGGAGCCCGACCCGTTGGCACGACTAGAGGCCGAGGAGGACCGAATGACGAGGATGCCCCTGGCGCAGCGGCGCCAGCAACTGGTCGACGCCGCGATCGCGGTGATGACCCGGGAGGGCGTGCAGAAGGCGACGACTCGGGCGATCACGGCCGAGGCGGAGACGTCGCTGAGTGTCTTCCACTACTGCTTCGGCTCCAAGCAGGAGCTGCTCGACGCCGTGATCAAGACCCTGGTAAGCACGACGGTCAACCTCGCCGAGGAGTCCTTCCGACCGGGCGCGAGCCCCGCCGAGATGATCCGCGCCGGCCTCGAGGCTTACTGGTTGCACGTGACCTCGCACCCCAAGGAGCACCTGCTCACCTACGAGCTCACGCAGTACTGCCTGCGGAAGCCGGGGTACGCCCATGTCGCGCGCGACCAGTACGACCACTACGCGGACGCCCTCACCGCCATTCTGGAGGTGATCGGCAGCCCGTCCGGGGAGCCGCTAGAGGTGGTCGGCCGTTACTGCGCCGCTTTGCTCGACGGATTGACCCTGGACTGGCTGGTGCGCCGCGACGACGAGAGAGCCCGGCAGGTGCTCGAACGGCTGGCCCGGCACATCGACGACGTGTTCGAGCCGGAGCACACCTCGGCCTGACCTTACGTCGGTTCCCTCCCGGCACTGGGACGGACCGTTCGGACCGGATCTCCGAGTGCCGCGGACAGCGCCCACCTGACCCCGTTGGGTCCCCGGTTGTCGAGGGCGTTGTCACCTGCGTAAGTGTGCTGCGCCGGTTCGCCCGGGGGATGCGAGGGATTCAGCAGCGAGTGTCAGTCGGGCTCCCGGCTGGCCGCCGGCAGCCAGTGCGGGTCCCGAGGTTGACTGACCTAGGCGGTTCTGACCGTGGGGCGGCTCGTGCGATCTTGCCGGCGGAGAAGTCGCGCTGCCCACTCCGAGGGATCGGGGTGAGGTTTTGGTCTCACCCGCTCTGCCGCAACCACTCGCCGTAGGGCACGGGCGTGGCGCCGCGCTCCGCCTGGGTGACGATGCACTCGGTCATCCAGGTGCGGAGCGACACCATCTCCGGCGTGGACCGCGGGGTCAGCAGATGATGGGTCTCGCAGATCTCATCTGCCAAGTTGTCGGCGACCAGGAGCTCGCGCACACTCGAGGCCAGATCGCGAGGAAGCGTCATCTCGATGTCGACGTACTCCAGCCCCGCCGCCGCAGCATCTAGCGCGATCCGGCGGCCCATATGCCGCGCGAAGGCCGGCCGCGTCACCAGCCGCTCGATGAGCCGGCCCAGCTCTCGTGGCGGGGTCGCGCCCACGTCGGAGTCGATGAGCTGCAGCTCCCGGATCAGGTCGTCGAGCCGCCGGTCGACGCGAAGCCCGAGTTGCACCGGGCACCGGAGCATCCGCACCCTCGCCCAGCCCGCGGGCAGGACGTCCGTCTCCGGCGTCGTCGCGCCACGGATATCCACCATCGGCGGCCGGACCTCGTGCTCGACGCCATCACCGGCGAGGTTGGCCCAGATCCGCCGTCGGTCGGCGCGCTCCTCGATCCCCCAGGACTCCGCCAGCACCGAAACGATCGCCAGCCCGCGCCCCGTGGTACCCAGCGCCTCGACTGGCGGTACGTCGCCGCCCCTCAGCACCGGAGGCGGGGCCACCGCCGGAACCGGGACCAGCCCGCCGGCATCCTCGACGCTGAGCCGCACGGCCGGCTCGAGATCGATCATCCCGACGTGCATGTAGGCACTGCCGCTATGCAGAGCGGAGTTCGCCGCCATCTCGGTGACGCACAGCGCAGCATCGTCGACGAGGTGCTCGCGGCCCCAGTCCAAGAGCCCGTCCGTGACGAACCTCCGCGCACCGGGGACGCTGGAGACCTCCGCGGCGAGACGAACCCGCAGCTCGGGATTGCCACCGCGCGGCGCGGACATCATGGAGACATTGTGCCCTGCGGCGCCTTCCGGCGACGTCCGCCGGTGCCCGCATACGGATCGAGCAGGTTCGACTCTCCTCCCCAGGCCGGAACTGTCGGGCGACCGCCAGGACTGCCGGCTTGCTGCCACCGGCGCGTGTGCGGGCCGCTCACCGATGGGGCGGCTGCGTGCGCCGTGGCACCCGCCCTACATCGGCACCAGGCCGTCCCTGCGCAGCGGGAGAGACTCCCGCTGGTGATGGTCCACTCGCCGTTGCCTTTCAGGTGGCTACCGGAATAGTCCTCTTTGGTCATCGTCGGTCCTGTGATGTCGGTGGCGCGGGCGTGGTCGGTGCGGTGGCTGTCCGAGGTCGGTGGAGGCCCGTACGGCGTCATTCAGTCCCAGGACACCCTTCCCTCGTGCAGATGCAGCGCGATCGCCTGCTCGGCGATGGTGGCGTGCAGCCGCTCAATCTCCTCGCGCTCGGTGGCCTGCCCGGTCAACGCCGACACGAAGATCTGGTACTTCTGCGACGTCGTCAGCCGCCGCCGGGGTTTCCTCCCGGTCACGGTCCGATCCGACACCACAACCACTCTCCATTCCGGTCAGGCACACCGGACCTGGTTGGGTTCTAGATCGCCGGGACCCCTCGTCGAAGTCAGAGGCAGACCGGTGACCGAACGAGGAAGTCGTCAAGCTCCAGAAGCGATGGAACGTGGTCCGACCGGATTTGGTGATCCCAGGGATCACCACGCCCGGAGGCGTACTTTCGACGTGGTCAACTGTGGGAGGGTCGGGGGTCATCCCCAGAGCTCGGGCTTCGCGCAGACCGCGCCGGCGGCATAGACGTCGGCGCCACCGAACCGGAGCCCGACCATCCGCGCCACCGGGCCGATGAGCATGTTGTTGATGTTGTCGATGAGCGGTACCAGGGTCTTCGACACGAACGCGTTGCCGGCTGTGGTCAGCTCGTTGACGATCGTGTCGGTGAGTGGCTTGGCGTCGATGAGCGATATCGTCTTGCCGCCGATCGTGACCTCGGTCACGGTCGGCACGACATTCCTCGGGTCGAGGTAGACGGCGCTACCCGTCTCCACAGGAGTCTCGTCGTTGGGCGGCATCTGCAGGTTCACCGTGTCCGCACCCCCGGGGTCGGTGGTGGTGACGTCGAGCCGCACCTTCACGTCCACCGTCAGCTTGTCGTTCCTCTTCAGGTCCCCGAACAACGCCTTCAGCAGCTCTGCGAGTCCGAGGTCCTGGAGGTTCCCGACCTGGACGTCGCCGTTCACCTGCAGCTCCGAGCCGAGCGAGTACGACGCTGGCTGGGTCTGCACCCTGACCGAGTAGGTGTGGGGGTTCGCTGCTGTGCCGTCGCCGCAGTGGACCGCCGGTGGCGCGACCAATTGGCCATACCCGTCGGCCAGGTTGACCGCGAGACTGCCCGTCCCCTTGTCGGTCTGGAGGGTCCCCACGCCAGGGACGTTGAGGCTCGGAAGGTTGACGAAGGCGATGCCGAGGGTGCCGTTGAGCTGGGCGTTGCGTGCCACGCTCTCGGGCGAGTTCGGCTTGCCGCACGCGAGCTGGGCGGCGGAGACCAGCGCGATGCCCCCGGTGAACTGGTAGCCGACGCCCGGCACGCCAGCCTGGATGTTCTCGACCTTGAGGAAGTGCTCCCCGGTCGCGAGCCGCGCGGCGCCCACGATGTCGAGCACGTTGAGCGCGATGTCGAGCGCAGCCCGGTCGGTCGGCGCCACGTGCAGCACGTCGCCGAGGGCGATCGACCCGATCGGCCCCGCGACCGCATGGATCGCCTTGAGCGCGTCGATCGCGGCCGCATTCGAGCCAGGGGCGTTCGACAGGACGTCCACCATGTCGAGGATCAGGTCGGCGTAGGTCACCGTTCCGGTGAGCAGCTTCTCGGGGCTGCCGATCCTCGACGCCGAGGCGAGGTCGCCGAGGGTGACCTTGGCGTCCGCCAGCGCCCGGTAGCTGGCCAGGTCGAGGTTGACCCCCAGCAGGTGGTTGAGCGGCTTGAGGACGGTGCTGTCGTCCGAGCGGATGGCAGCTGTGAACGAGCCGAGCCGGTAGCACGCCGAGCTCGACGCGACGGCGTACGCCGACCGGGTCACATCGCCCGAACCGGACGCCACCGCGTAGTCGGTGTCGGCGCTCACCGTCACCCACACCGCCGACGGCGGGTCGGTGGCGGTGTCCCAGACTCCCTCGTCGTAGGAGCCCCAGTCGACCTCGATGCGCAGGTTCTCACCGAAGACGTCGGGGTTGCGTGCGGCGCTTTCGCGAACCGCACTCGATGAGCTGCTCCAGTCCCCCTCGGCCGAGAGGTCTGCCTGTGTCCGATCGTCGTGGATCTCCCGGGCAAGGTCCAGCGCCACCACGTCGGCCAACGCCTGCAGGTCCGCGCGCGTCACCCGCTCCATCCCGAGATCGACGACGAGCGCGGCGACGCCCATCAGGACGCCGAGGATGAACACGCTGAAGAGCGCGACCGCGCCCCGCTCGTCCCTCCCACGCCTGCATCCGAACCAGCGGCTCGCGTCTGGCCGCGGCCCGGGCAGCCGTCGACCGTCCAACTGATCCCTCACCAGACGGCCCTCCCAAGCCTCGTCCCGCACCGTCCGACGACGGCCACGAGAAAAAACCCTAGCGAGAACAGCGCCCGTCGAGTCACAACAAGTCGCAACAAGAGGCACATCCGGCCGAACGACCGAGGAGACATAGTCAATTCGAGTCACGTCTTGCCAAAGCACTGCTGTCACCTCATCGGCGGCCCGATGTGCGAAGTGGCGATCTCCTCGACGTCGACGTCCTTGATGTCAGGGCCTTGACGTTGTTCGCGAACCGGGCGGGGCGGTGCATGCCCCCCACCCACCCGTCGCTGATCGTGACCTCGAAGAAGTCTTCGCCGGCCTCGGTGCGAGCCCGCACGTCGACGGAGTTGCAGCGGTAGAACCGGGCGATGGCCCCGGTGACGTACTGCTGAGGCGGGACTCGCGGCCGACCGGTCCGCGCGAGGTGGGTGGGTGGCCTTGCGGAGGTCCCCGCCGGCACTGATGGTCGTGGCCCGAGATTGGGGCGGGCCACGGTCATTGACCTGTACTCGTGGCGTCTGCTCGGCGCCGCGACCGGTCTGCACCCCCGACCCGGAGCTGGCGTGCGCGGCGATCAAGATGGCCGGCGACGCCCGCGGGGCGGGAAGGTCGCGATCTGCCGGCGACGAGCCGGCCCGAGCGTGTCATCTGCCACACCGACTGCTGCTTGGTACCCGCACACCTTCAACGCGTTCACGAAGTTGTGCCGCCAGACCGGGATCTGTCAGTCCAGGGGCCGATAGGGGATCCAGCGGTAGTGCCTGTCGTCGTTCTCGAGCCCGAACGCGACGTCGAAGATCAGGATGGTGACGATCGTGATGATCGCGCGGCTCGCCCGCGATGCCATGAGGGCGTCGCTCCAACTTGACACGACACCGACGTTTGTCAGTTGCCTTAGGCAAACTCTGACATTCGCAAGATGGTCAGGACAATTGACCCGATTTTGCCCGCGATCCGGTGTGGGTTTGTCACAATGCCGCACATGAACCCGAGCAACGCCGCGCTGCTGCGCCTCGTCGACCTGACCGAACTCGGACCCCGGGTGCGCGCCGCGCGACTCGCCCGCGGCTGGACCCAGGCCGAGCTGGCCGGTGACGAGATCTCGGTCGGCTACGTCTCTCGGATCGAGAGCGGCGCGCGACGCCCCAGCCTTGCCGTGCTGACGTACCTGGCCAGCCGACTCGATACGCCCGTCGAGCAGCTGCTCCAGGGCGTGACCGCGAGCGAGTACGACGAGATCCGGCTCGGCCTCGACTACGCCGAGCTCGCGCTCGAGCACGGCGAGGCCGTCGACGCCGAGCGTCAGGCGCGGGAACAGCTGGCGCGCGCCGAGGAAGCATCGCTGGCCAAGCTCGCGCACCGCGGCCGCTATCTCCTGGCGCGGGCGCTGGAGACGCTCGGCGATCTGGAAGGGGCGATCACCGAGCTCGAGACCCTGGCCTCGGAGACATCGGGCCTCCTGCTGATCAGGACCGGCATCGCCCTCAGCCGCTGCTACCGCGAAGCCGGTGACCTGGCCCTGGCGATCGAGACCGGTGAGCGGATCGAGGCAGAGGTCTCCGCCAGCGGGTTCGAGACCACCGACGAAGCGGTCCAGCTGACCGCCACCGTGGCGGCCGCGCACACCGAGCGGGGCGACCTGCACCGGGCTGCCCGGATCTGCGCGGAGGCCGTCCGGCGTGCCGAGGAGCTCGCGACGCCTCGCGCCCGCGCGGGCGCCTACTGGAATGCCAGCATCGTTTATGCCAAGCGCGGCGACGTCGAGACAGCGCTGCCTCTGGCGGCCCGCGCGTTGGCTCTGCTGAGCGAGGGACAGGACGCCCGCAACCTGGCGCGGCTGCGCGTCCAGCTCGGGGAGCTCCAGCTCCAGCTCGACCCGCCCGATGTCGCGACGGCGTTCGAGAACCTCGCCCGGGCCCGGGAGGAGCTCGCCGCGTCCAGCGCAAGCGAGGTCGACCGCGCGCACAACGAGGTCACCATCGCCCAGGCCCACCTGATGGCGGGCGATCCCGAGCGTGCGATCCAGACCGCTGCCGCCGCCCAGGCGATGGCCGGCGACCGTGCCTACCAGGTGGTTGCGGCGGCGATCGTCGTCCGCGGGCAGGCGCTGGCTGCGATCGGGCGGGCCGAAGAGGCGCGTACGGCTTTCCGTGAGGCGGTACACGCCCTCACCGGTGCCGGCGCCGACAGATCGGCTGCGCAGCTGTGGTTCGAGCTGGCCGACCTGCTGGAGGAAGCCGGCGACCTGGACGGAGCGCGTCAGGCCTATCGAAGCGCCGCAGCCACCACCGGGCTCGTGGCCCGGCGGCTGGTGCGGCGCTACGACTCGGCGCGCTGCTGACCGGAGCGGGTCAGCAGCAGTACACGGTCCTGTCTGTCGAGACCGGCTTGGCGTCGGCCGGCGTCGCCATTCCAACGGTGGTAGCCAGCGCCGCCACGAGTGCCGCGATCGCCATCTTGGCTGTCTTGTTCATCAGTCATCCCTGGGTGCGGAGTAATCGGTCAGGGTCCGGGAGTGGAGCCCAGAAAAATCTGTCACATTCCGTCACATCCCGTGGTCAAACCGACTAGGCTTCGCTACAAGATGTGACGAACAGCCCGGACGGTACGGGGTAAGGTCCCCTCCCACTGCTCCGACACCCGGTCCGCCGTCCCTCCCTGTCGGGTGAATCCCCCACGCCCGGCATTCGACCGCCTGTCGTTGGAGCCGACAGGCGGTCCACACTTTTCGACTCGGTCGGCCGAGCGGGAGAGGATCCGTAGGCCGGTCAGGATCGCGGCGCCGAGCAGAGTTGCCCAGTGGCGCCGGCCGCTCGCCCCTTGCGATCCGACGAAGACCACGACGAGCGACAGCGTGAAGGCAATCACTCCCGATCACGGCGACCGCCGTGGTGACCGTCCCCGTCCGCGGAGGACTCCTGACCATGTGTGCGCCTAATGGGAGTCCGAAGGCGATCTACCAGGACGGCCGGTGTGCTGCCATTGGCGGTTCACAGGTCCGAGCAGAGGGAGGAACCCGCATCAAGACCAACTGATCAACCCCGAAGAGTGGGACTTTCAGATGGCCCTCAGCGGGGACCACGACTTGGCCGTTGACAACCGCCGCCGAGGTTCTACGACTCCTTGAGGAGACCTGGTCGAGCCGCCCGAAGGAGGGGTCGGGGGGCGCATCGGTCCAGCCCCGGCTGGGCGCGACGCTGGTTTCGGACAAAAGGGATCCGGACGGGAGCGGCGCGCGCCCGCGCCTCGGTGTTAGACGACGAGGGCAGATTCTCTTCCCAGTGGGACGGCTGCCTGGTCTCGTCGCGGAGGAACTTCAGCGAGCGGCTGCTTGTCGAGTTACGAGCCAGGCCGGTATTACGATACGACCCGCTCCTCGAGCATCCCGATCCTGGCGCGGAGGCCTTCTTGCCGTGCATGCATGGCACGTAACGATGCGGCTAGGTCCCCGAGAATATCCAGAAGGTCGTCATCGCTTCTCTGGGTATTCATGAGCCGACCATATGGTCACGCCTCAGGTTGAGACAGAGGCCTGGCGAGTTGGCGAGACGTTCCTCGCCTGCTCAGTGCAAGTGGTAAAAGGGCGCTGCGCCGGTCCGGCACGATTCGTGTCAGCGCCGGTTGAAAACTGACCCGAAGGGTCGGGGTTCGAGCGCGGACGTGCGCCGCCCATGTCGGTCGTCTGTCAGCGGCCATCGGAAATCTCCCAGAGGCGGTCACCAGATTCGGCCCACTCGCGGCCATGGAAGCTGCCCGCTCGCGGCCACCGGCTGTGTCTGGAGCTTGCGTCGATGAGGGCTGCGCACCCTTCCGAGGCTCTGTCACGCGCGGTCGCGTCGGCAACGTCTCGGTGACTTGCGCCGACGCGCGTACAGCTGTCGCTCCTGGGGCCGCAATGCGCCGGATACCCCTCAACTACGCCGGATTCACCTCCGGAGACGGGCGCCGACGGCTCGACATCGGTGCCGTCGCCGCCCAGCCGACGAG
Source organism: Nocardioides immobilis (assembly GCF_003515065.1). Lineage (GTDB taxonomy): Bacteria > Actinomycetota > Actinomycetes > Propionibacteriales > Nocardioidaceae > Nocardioides > Nocardioides immobilis. The sequence goes on along the minus strand of NZ_QXGH01000055.1, from coordinate 7,117 downwards.
ACGCCCGCCGACGCGGTTTGTGCGGCGCGATCGAGGCCCATCGACGATTGCGCTTGCAGGTCGTCTGGGACCCTGTCGGTCGAGGCACTCACAAGCGCGCAAACTCGTGGTCGATGCGGCCGCCGCTGGGCAATTTCTCGTGGCCGCCAACAGTCGTCCGAGGGCGCTAGCGGGACCGCGCCGGAGAGATCAGCAGCCGGAGTCATGGGTCGGACCGGAACCGTGGGATCAGCACCGCGCAATCGTCTGGATCAGTCACCGGTACGTGCAGCAGACCCATCACACCCAGGGCGATTTACCCCGTAAGAGCGGGGACGCATCGGCCGTCGTGAGCGCTGATCGTCCCAATGCTGAGTGCCCGGCAACTCAAAAGGGGTTGCCGGGCACTCAGTTTGGTGTGGCGTCAGGGCAGGTAGATCTTGATCTCATCCAATGTGCCGGTGTCGTCATCGACGTCGACCCCGGCCACCACCAGGCCGGGCTGGAGGTCAGCCGGGGTCAGGATCGGGTCGTCGCTGCCGTCGGAGTTGTCGCTGTCCTTGGCCTTGATCTCGGTGTCCTCGGTTGGCACGAACGACATACTGCCCGCGGCGTAGCTGCTCACGGTCAGCGTTGCGGTGGTCTCGTTGTATTCACCATGCTGGTCCGGCCGGTCAGACTTCCTGAGAGCTCCGACCGTTCCCGAAGTCCTGAGCCTTCAGAGGTCTTTCGATCCGACCGACCTCAGACGGGTGTGTTCAACACACCGACCTGATCCCCCGAACTGCCTAGACCGGTGATGTCGATGGCCGTGGGAACCCTCGACAGGCACGGGGGCCAACGCGCTGGCGCTGCTGCGCGGCCGTGATCTGTCGTTGCCGGCCGACGGATCCGCTGCCGTGCCCCCTGATCGGGTCGCCGCCTTTCCGCTCGCCATGCCCTGACCGGGACACCGCAAGAACGGTTCGTGACCGACCCGGGCCCGACACGCGAGGACTACCCGAATCCGGCCGTCGCGTGGCGCCGCCCGTCGATCCCAGCCAGACGGGGAGTCGTTCGGCCCTCGTCGTAGTGATGCCGTTCCGGCGACCGGCCAGGATTCCTAGTCAGGTCTAGTCATTTGTCGCGAAGCACCGGATTTGCCGCCCCTGGCTGGTGCTCACTGGATGTACCAAGTCTCGGGGACCAGCAGGGTTTGCCGAGAACCTCGAATGAAAGGCAGAACCCCCAATGCGCAAGTCAATCAAGCTCCTCGTGGCTGTCGCGGCCGCTGGAACCATCGCTGGCGCTGGATCCGCGTTCACCGCCAGCAACACGCTCAGTGGCGACAACGTGGCCGGTTACGGCAGCTCGACAGTCAGCGGCGCCACGGTTGAGGCCATGGAGCACACCCTGAGCAGCGACGGCACCACCATCACTTCGACCTCGCTGACTTTCACCACCGACCTGAACTCCGGCCACCAGGTCAAGGCCGGTTTCGGCACCGCCGCGCTGCAGTCGTGCACGGTGACGGTGAACGTGTCCCCGACCAAGGACACCGCCGTCTGCACCTACAGCACCGCTCCGACCACCTCCAGCGCCGCGGACTTCCACGTCACGGTCAGCTGAGCACCTCGGCTGGACACCTGAGACGAGTGTGGTGGGTGCGGGCGCATATCCCGCACCCACCACACCGGGCCACGCAAGGAACACCCGATGCAGGTTAGGAAGCTCGCCGTGATCGGCGCTGTGGTGGTGGTCGGAATCAGCGCGAACAGCGCGTACACGGCCAGCAACACGCTCAACGGTGACAACGTCGCGGGGTATGGCACCTCGGCGGTAACCGGCGCGATCGTGCAGGGCATCGAGCACACGTTGAGTGGCGGCGGCACGACCATCAACGCCACCGCGCTGACCTTCACCACCGACCTGAACTCGGGCCATCAGGTCAGGGCCGGTTTCGGCACCGCCGCGCTGCAGTCGTGCACGGTGACACTGAACACCGCCCCGACCCTTGACACCGCCACCTGCACGTACTCGCCCACCTTCAGCACCTCCACGGCCGGCGAATTCCACGTCACGGTCAGCTGAGCCAGGTCGCTCGGCGTCTGAGGCGTGGGCGCGTGAGGCTGCAGCCATCCGCCACCGGCTTGGGTGGCGAACCGTCGCCAGAGCAATCAGAGAAGGCACATGAAGCAGTTGACCTGGTCTCGGATGACCGCGACGGTGCTGGCCACCGCCGTACTGGTCGTCGGCTTCGTCCTGCTCGCACCCACATCGCTCGGCGGGACCGCAACCTGGGTGTCCACCACCGGCAACAGTATGGAGCCGCGGATCAGCGACGGGGACCTCGTCATCGTCCGCGCATCGAACACCTATGCGGTCGGCGAGGTCGTGGCCTACGACAGCGCCGACCTGCACCAGATGGTCCTGCACCGGGTGACATCGATCGATGACGGTCGGTACACCTTCAGGGGCGACCACAACGACTTCTACGACCCCGAACAACCCACCCGGCAACAACTCCTCGGCAAGGAACTGGTCCGGATCCCCTCCGGTGGGATCTGGCTGGACCGCCTGACCCACCCGGCCGTCCTCGGCGTGCTGGCCTTCGCCCTGCTGGCCGCCGGCGGCACCGCACTCGACGTCAAACGTAGACGCAGACACCGACGAAAGAGCAGAGCCATGTCACAGCACGCAGCATCAACCAGAACCCCACGCCGGGCCGCCGGTTGGGCACCGTGGCTACGCACCACCGTCGCCATCGGTTCCATTGCCGGCGCCATCGGCCTGCTGCTCGGCGCCGTCTCCTGGACCCGGCCCACCACGGAGCTGGAGACCGCCACGGCCCAAAGCGAACGCACGATGAGGTTCTCCTACCACGCCGAGGTGCCGCCCTCGCCGGCCTACGACAGCACCCGGGTCACCTCGCCCGCGCCCATCTTCCGCAAGGTCACCGAGGAGCTGGACCTTCGCTACTCCTACCGCGGCGATCCCGGCACCGTCACCGTGGCCGCCGAACTCTCCACGGCCAACGGCTGGCGCTCCCACATGCCACTGCAGAAGGCCGTCAGCTTCGACGACCGTGACTACACCGGCACCGTCGAACTGGACGCCAAGCGGCTCGAGGCCCGCGCCCAGGCCGCCGCCGACGCCATCGGAATCCCCAGCGACCAGGTCGACGTCGCCGTGGTGGCGACCATCACCACCGCCGACGGCGACGTATTCGCCCCCCGGCTGACCTTCGCGCTGACCCCGACCCAGCTCACCCTCGTCGGAGGCAACGCTTCGCTGACCGTCGCCGACACCACCGCAACCGACCGCGCAACCCGCGCCGACAACACCTTGGGCATCGGCGACTACCAGGTGTCCGTCTCGGCGCTGCGCACCGCATCGATCCTCCTCGCCCTCACCGGACTGCTGACGCTGGGCCTTCTCGGTCTCGTGACCGGACGCAGGTCCACGAACGAGGCCGCCGCGATCAAGCGTCGCTACGCCCCGATCCTGCTCCACGTCGAACCGGTGACCAGCCCACCCGGCCGGCCGGTCATCGACGTCACCGACTTCCCCGCACTGGCCAGGCTCGCCGAACGGTACGGCCTGCTCGTCATGCACTGGACCCGCAGCGACGTGGAAACCTACATCGTCCACGACGACGGCATCACCTACCGCTACCGAACCAGCACAAACCCCTCACCCGCCAGCACCAGCACCAGCACAACGTCGGCGGTCCCGACCAGTACCTGACCCACGACACCCCAAGTCGTCTCCTCGGCCTTCCCCACCGGCCGACGAGACCAAGCGGATCGGCATACCCCCCAAGGACCGATCCGTAGCCGAGGGCCCCGCGCATCCCCGCGCGGGGCCCTCGGCCCGCCGGCTGGCCGACGACGGCATCCCACCCTCAACGGCCGCCACTGGGAGCTGGCCCGCGAGGACGTGACGAATCGGCTCGCCGACGTCGCGCCCGACGCAATCCGCAAAGCATGCGGTGAGGGTCAACGGCACCTGGTTCCCGGTCATCCAGGCTTTCGAAGTCGCCGCCGGGATCCCGCGATCGGAGTTCGTGTCCAACACCGCCCGCCGGCATCTGGCGGCACTGGGGCACGAGGTCGCCGGCAACGTCGAGCCGCGCACCGCGCCGCCGGCGGTCCACAGCGCGTTCACGTCCCCAGTTGCTGCGGCGCCGCTGCGGGACCTCGAGCGGCCAACTGAGGTGTCGGGGGAGTGGCACACCGAGGCCAACGTCCAGGACCCCCTTGTGACCGCGCTGGCGGCCGACGGGTGGCGGATCCTGTCGGTGGCCAACACGGCGACCAAGGAGCACGGCATCGAATGTGATGACGATCTGGTCATGGCGCGGCCGTCCGGTGACCCCAGCATCAACGACCACTAGGTCTAGCTCGTGGTAGAAGGCTCCCGTGAATGCTGGTTTGGGATGCGCCAAGGCGTAACTCATCCCGACAAGCTCGATGTCCGTCCACGTCTCGAGCGCGGGTCGTCGCGGGTGCGCGAGCTCGAAGTGCGCGTACCGGCTGCTTATAGGCCCACCCTGATCGCGAAGTACGAGCGATGTGGCACCGCGGAGGGTAGCCGTATAGCCCTCGTACAAGGCCAAGCATCGCAGCACCTCAGCGGCTACCCAGAGTTCGTACAACTTGCCCTGCTTAGCCCCCGGAGCAATCACACTCGACCCAGTGCCACCGGATTGATAGCCGGATAGGATCGCGTCCAAGCGGGCGCGGAACTGAGCTTCACTCAGAGCCATGGTCTAGTGCTCCATCGTCAAGCAGTTCACTGATGAGGTCATCGAGTAGGACAAGCAGGTCCCGGAGGTCGTCCCCGTCTTCCGTGAGATCTAGCCGATCAGTACCGGCCGCGCGCGCCTCAGCCTCGGTCAATTCCAGGTACACCCCGGAGATTGGCTCCCCAGTCTCTGTAGAAGCGACCGCGTTCAGGCCGTCCAACACTCGGCGGACGCGCGTACGGTCGGATGCCGCGATGTTGTTCCGAAGTGCGCGGAGGGACGCCACCAACTGCCCGCCCGTCGACGTCGAATCCGACCCGGCTGCCACCACCGCCTGCAGCAATTCCGGGGCGCCCATTCCTTCCAATGACGCAATGAGATAGGTGAGTGCTCGGTCGTGCTCCTCCACGTCCACCAGCCCAGTTTGCCTGGATCGCCCGCTCCTTCGCAGACAGACGCCGTTCCGTACCCGTGCCGCCTACACACCGGGTACCGATCTGCTCTCAGTCGGTCGACGTCCGAGGGTCGGCCTCACCGAACGCGAGACTCCTGCGCTTCGGCTTAGCGGCGATCCCGCGCGAGCGCCCTGCCTCGACGTCGACGTGGGTGCGCCAGCATCCGCGCGAACTGCCGTTCAGGGTCACACTCGGGCCCTCCCGATGTTGAGCTAAAAGCCCTGTAGTGTTTGAGGTGAGCTTAAAAGTTGCGTCGTACCGCCGCGAGCCGGCTACGGCGCCAGGTCACCGTCCATGTCATCCTCCGCGCCGGGTATGCCGCGGTACAGGTGCTCCGTTCGGCGCTGATCATCAGCCGCGCGTTCTAGCAGCCGATCGAGCTGCCGCTCCATCTCGTCCGGGTCCAAGCCCTTCAGTTCGTACCGCGTGCCATCACGCTCGACCAGGATTGCTTTGTCCTGATGGCGCCTGAGGTAGGTCGATAGCACCGCGGCCACACCGCCCAGTCCGGTGCCGATCGAGACCACCAACGCCGCCAATTCTGAAACCTCGATGGACTCCTGGATCGAGAAGGTGGTCTTGATGCCTTCTGCGCGAAGCGAAGTGCTCAACGACATCGCGGCGTCCATCTGCGTTCGCACCTGGATGTATTGGCCGGCTCGGCCACCGGGACCGATGGCAACGACAAGCGAGCCGGGCGGAAAGGGAGGGTGCATGAACCGCATCCTGACATCGACCGCCGACAAATCGCCTGCTCGACGGTCTTCGCATCTGCTGGCGTCATCGCGCGGGCGACCTGCTCCAGCGGTCGCCCCAATGACCTGCGTCCTATCGCCGCCAGTCGGCGCCGAGGGTTCCGCGACATCACCCGCCGCGCGCATCGGGCGCGTCTCGGCCAGTGGAGGTGGCTCTACCCCCGCTCATTGCACCACCACCAGATCGCTGGCACTCGGAACAGTGCGGTCAGTGCTGGGCGCGCTGCTTGAGTCCCGAGTTCAGATTGTCGTGATGAGCCTGAATGGCGGCCCGGCCCATCAGCGCCTTGAACACTGGAAAGAACGCCCCGGTGACCACCTCGGTGTGGGTAACCAAGACGGTGCCGTCTGCCTGCGGCTCGATGTCGAGCGACCGGTCGCCGGCAAAGAACCGGTCGTGGGCGATGTTCCCGTGCCAGGCCAAGCGGCGACCCGGGTCAACGGCGGTCAGCCTGACCTTCACATTCACCGACGGGCGGCCCGGCATCACTAGCTTCACCGCGCACGTGTTGCCGACCTTGAGGTCACCTTTGATCGAGGGCACAGACGGGTTCCACTCCGACCAGCTGTCGAAGTCGCTGATGACCTCCCACACCCTGTCGGAACTCGCCTCGACAGCGAACGTGGTTCGGTAGATCGCCATGACGTGACGATAGTGGGCGGGTATTCGTCCCGCGGGGGTAGAGGCCGAGGACACACGATCCACCACGCTCAGCGAGGCTGCGGACGTGCGTCTATCCGCCGGTGCGCCGTGAGGCGCTTGTTGATTGAGTGGAGGTGAGAGACCTTCGCCTCCGTCCCGTCGCAGCGGGGCGGTGAAGCTGGGGGCAGCCTGTTCCGGGAGATGCCGGGATGGGTGGCAAGCGGCCCCGACAAAGCCATGGCGTGTCGGCACTGCCAGACGACGCGGGTGTGGCGAGCGTGGCGGAAAGGCATACGCGAGAAACCGACGTTCTACGCCTCTCAAAGACGCACCGGCTCGAACCTGGCGGATCTGGGCCGGAGGCGACGCGCACCCGACCTCCCTCATCACGGAGGCCGGGGAACTCCCCGACATGTCGGCGGGACTGAGGGGAGTGTGGTTCCCCCCGAATCGTGGAGGGCTTCCCTATGCGGCTTCCCGGTCGGGGGCCGCGGTGTTCTCGTAGTTGATCGGGCTCATCATGCCCGCCGCGCTGTGTCGGCGCTGGTGGTTGTAGAAG
>NZ_QXGH01000007.1 GCF_003515065.1 Nocardioides immobilis | reverse complement strand
CCAAGCCCTCCGGGTGGCCGATGGCCAGCCTTGACCCCGACTCCGGGCGCGGTCGCCGAGCGACGAGCGGGATGCCGGCCCCCGAGATCCGACAAATTCAGGTCTCTACGGTTTCAGGGGATTGCCGAACCCGGCGGCGCGGATCCGCAGGCGGGCGCCGGAGGCGTTGCGGGCTGAGACTTCGCGTTCCAGGACGGCTGCGAGGTAGTCCTCGTGGGTCCAGCCGGCATCGCGGGCCTGGTCGGCGAGCCGGGCGGCGGCCTCGGTGATCCGTGGTGCCTTCAACGCGGCGGCGAGGTAGGTGATCTGCTTGACCGCCTCGGTGCTCGCGGCGGCCTTCGTGGTGCTTTTCGTGGCCATCAGCCGATCTCCTCAGCGTCGCCCAGACCGTCGCCCAGACCGTCGCCCAGACCGTCGGCCAGGCCGAACGCACGGTCGTAATCGGCCAGGTCCCGGACCAGATCATGAGCGAGGTCATCACCAGCGACGACGGCGCGGGGTTGTTGGAACTGCTTGCGCAGCCGGGCGGCTGCCTCGACGTGTGCGGGGTCGGTGATGGTGGTTCCTCTGGCCCAGACGCGGGCGTGTTCGGCCACGATCCGCCCGTCCGCGCGGATCCGGACGCGTTCGAGGTCGGCGGCCACGTCGACCATCCGGCCGATCACGTTGGGGTCGACGGAGTAGTCGTTGGTGTCGAGGCGGACGTAGTAGTCGCGGCCCAGCCGGATCTTGTTGCGCCAGCCCAGGTGCAACGGGATCGGCGGCAACGGCAACATCGCAGCCAGGTCGGCATCAAGCCGATCGAGTGGTGAGGCCTTGATCGTGCGCACCACCCGGGCGTTGGCCCGGGTCAGCCAGTCGGCGAACTGGGTGTTGAAGTCGGCCGCTGAGGTGAACGTCCGACCGGGCATGAAGGAGGTCTCGAACCAGCCGTTGCGACGTTCCACCAGACCCTTGGACTCAGGGTCGTTGGGTGGCAGCAACACCAGCTTGGTGGCCAGCGTGCCCATGAACGCCGCGACACCTTCAGCGCGGCGTTGCCCGCGGCCGATGCCGGGCTCGTTGTCCCAGATCAGCCGCCGTGGCACCCGGCCCAGTTGCTGGATCAGCTCCCAGGAGCCCAGCAGCAGGTCCTCGGTCTTCCGGGTCGACCCGGCGGATCGGATCGTGTGTTGGCCGTCCGCTCGTGGTCGCCGGCTCGGATCGAAGATCCCTGTAGTTCGACTCAGCCCCCCGCGCGGCTCGCGCGGGCCGCACGAGCGGCACGCGAGGTTCCAACAGGCGGCTCGGTCCGCGTGGCGTTGGTCGCGTGCTGGTGGGCGCGGTTGATCGTGGAGTCCACGGACACCATCCACTCGATCTCTCCGTCCGCGTCGGCCTCGGCCAGCAGGCGGGCGTGAATCTTGTCCCAGGTGCCGTCGGTAGAGAACCGGTGGTGGCGCTTACACGCCGTCTGCCACGGCCCGAACGACGCCGGCAGGTCACGCCAGGCGATCCCGGTCCGGAACCGGTAGATCACGGCCTCCACGACCTGGCGGTGATCGCGAAACGGCCGCGACTTCACACCATCCGAAGACGGCATCAGCGGCGCGATCCGCTCCCACTGATCGTCGGACAGCACCCGTTCGCGAGACATGACCGCATCAAAACAGTCATACGTCCCGGAACTTAGGAGACACGCCCTAGTCGGCAGCGATGGAGGTGTCCCGAGTGGCCTGTTCCAGCAGTGCGATCGTCGCTGCTGCCGCGGCTTCACCGTCGCCGGCCTCCACGGCGTCCACGATCGCCGCGTGCACGGAAACGAACTCCGGCACGTGCTGGCCCGCGTGTACTCTCTCGTTTCGGGCGCGGAGCCCGGCCTCGATGACGATCTCCATCCGACTCATCAACTCGTTGTGCATCGAGTCGAGGAGAGCTCTGTGGAAGGCGAGGTCTGCTTCGATAGCCGCCTCGGCGTCGCTGTTCGCCGCCGCGGTCGCCATGGCGTCCAGCGCCGAGCGTAGCTTGGCGACATCCTCGTCGCTCCGACGTTCGGCTGCGAAGCGCGCCGAGGCGGGTTCCACGATGGCGCGAACCTCTGCCAGCTGGTCGAGGAACGAATCGTCGGGTTGGGAGCCTAGCCAGCGCAACATGTCGGAATCCAACAGGCGCCACGACGTCCGTGCCGCGATCTGCGTACCCAGCCGCTGACGGGAGCTGACGAGGCCCTTGTCGGCCAGTACTCGCATGGCCTCACGCAATACGGTCCTGCTGATACCGAACTCATCCAGCAGCGACTCCTGCGAGAGGGACTCGCCTGGCGCGTACTGCCCGCTGACGATGCGCCTACCGAGGTTGTCGACGATTTGCCCGTGCAGGCCGCGCAGTAGTTGCTGTTCCGCGGCCCGAGCCGTGGGGGTTGACGTAGAGGGCGCGACGACGTCTGCGTCTGAGACGAGATCCGAGCTCTGTTCTGCAGCGGTCACGATGGCTCCTCAGTCATTTATATGACAATACTATTGACAGTCGTATGTGTGAGTCGTCACGATACGGCATCGGCATGCGATCGGCACCACACGCCGCTCAGACGCCTCCAAGCCCCTGCCGTACATCCCATCGATCCCTGAGAGAGACGCAAATGACCATCAATCGACACCGACTTCACCTCGGGGTGCTTGCCGCTTCCGCCGTAATGGCCCTCGCGGGTTGCGGGGCAGTAGACACCGGGGCCCTGACCTCGGACGGCGGCAGTGACCCCGTGCAGAAGTCGGGGGAGATCACGATCGCGTACATGCAGAAGCAGGGTGACCAGCAGTACTTCGTCGACGAGGCCACCGGCGCGAAGGAGGAAGCCGAGGAGCTCGGCGACGTGGAGATCCGGGTAGTCGACTTGGGCACAGACTCCAACGAGGCGATCAGCCAGATGAACGCGATGATCGCCCAGCAGGTCGACGCGATCGTCATCATCGTCCCGGACCAAAAGATTGGTCCTCAGGTCATTGATATGGCACGTGAGGCCGGCATCCCGCTGCTCGCCTCAGCTGACCCGATCGAGGACGGAAGCGGAGAGCCGGCCCCGTTTGTGGGATTCGACAGCGTGGCTATGGGAACGCAGGTCGGGCAGAAGGCAGGCGAACTGTTCGTCGAGTCCGGCTGGGACACTTCCCACACCAAGATCATGGCCGCCTACTCCGAGGGTCTCACTAGCTGCCAGGACCGCCAGAAGGGGGCGGAGGCCGGTTTCAAGGAGAAGGCGGGGGAGCTCCTGCCGATTGTGACGCTCGGAACCGACAACTCCAACGTCGATGCGCAGAACAAGGCCGCTGCCGCCGTCACCGCTAACCCCGACGTCGAGAACTGGGTGGTCTGGGGATGTAACGACGAGAGCGAGACGGGGGTCGTCACGGCCCTGGAGAACGCGGGCATCTCGCCTGACAACATCATCGGCGTCGGTCTCGGCGCGTACCTGACCTGCAAGGACTGGCAGGCGGGCGTGAAGTCGGGCAACAAGGCAGCGCTCTACATCAGCGGCAACGAGGTTGGTCACACTGCCGTCAACACAGTCGTCACGGCGCTGCGTGACGGCACGCCGCTCCCGGAGAACACCCAGGTGCCCACCAAGATGGTCGATGCGGAGACCTGGGAGCAGGAGATGAGCTCGTGCTGACTGCACCCCATCGAGGCTCGGCCGGCCAGATCGGGACCGACCGGACGAAGGTGCGCGGTGGCTATCCCCGCTGAAGCACCCACCGCTCGCACAGGCCAGCCGGTCCTGGTGATGCAGAACGTCTCGAAGGGTTTCGCGGGTGTGCAGGCCCTCCGAGACGCCTCCCTCGAGGTGAGGGCCGGGGAAATCATGGCTCTCATGGGCGAGAACGGAGCCGGCAAGTCAACGTTGCTGAAGATTCTGTCCGGGGCCCACAAACAAGACAACGGAACGATGCTTGTCGCCGGAAACGTCCAGGAGTTCTCCAGCCCCGACGACGCGCACGCGGCCGGAATCCGCGTGATCTACCAGGAGCCCGAGGTGATCCCACACGTCTCGGTAGCCGAGAACATCTACGTCGGCGCACTACCCGCGCGAGGGGGTTTGTTCTCTCAGCGTCGCGTTGTGGAATGCGCCCGCGCGGAGCTGGCGCGGTATGGGTTCGACAACGCCATCGACGCCGAGACGCTGGGACGCGACCTGAGCCCTGCTCAGCGGCAGCTCGTCGAGATCATGCGGGCGCTGATCGGCGAGGTTCGCATCATCGCATTCGACGAGCCGACCTCCTCGCTCTCCGACGTCGAGGCCGAGCGGTTGTTTGAGTTGATCGGCACGCTGCGCGGCGCAGGGGTGGGGATCATCTACGTCTCGCATCGCATGCCGGAGGTCTTTCGGATTGCCGATCGAGTCACCGTGCTGCGCGACGGTGCCGTCGTGCAGACCCGCGAGGTCAGCGAGACCACCCAGGAGCAGTTGGTAGGCTTGATGGTTGGGCGCGATCTGTCCGGCATATTCCATCGGCAAGCCCACGAGCCAGGCGACGTCGTGCTCGCCGTCGAAGGGCTGACCACCGACGACGTCGAAGACTGCTCATTCGAGGTCCGCGGGGGCGAAGTGATCGGTCTCGCCGGGTTGGTAGGAGCCGGCCGCTCCGAGCTCGCACATGCACTTATCGGCGACATCCCAAGGCAAGCGGGAAGAATCCTCGTTGACGGGACGGAGCGTCGCATCGCCAATCCGGGCGATGCCGTCAAGGCGGGGATTGGCTTGGTGCCGGAGGAGCGGAAGGCGCAGGCGCTGCTAATGCACCGCAGCGTCCGCGACAACATCTGCCTCACTGTGCTGCGCAAGCTCAGCGTGATGCGCGTCGTACGACAAGGTTCCGAGCGTGCCTTGGCTCAGTCATTCGTACGGCGCCTGAACATCAGAACGTCCTCGATCGAGAACCCGGTAGCCAACCTGTCCGGAGGAAACCAGCAAAAGGTTGTCCTCGCGCGATGGTTGTCGCCAAAGCCGCGCGTGTTGATCCTCGACGAACCGACACGAGGTGTCGACGTCGGCGCGAAGGCCGAGATCTACGACGTCGTCAACGAGCTCGCTCGAGACGGCATGGCCATCATCGTCATCTCCTCCGAGCTGCCCGAGATCCTGGCGCTTTCCGATCGCGTCCTCGTCATGCGAGCCGGACGGATTGTTGCTGAGGTGCCAGGACGTGAAGCGACCGAGCAAAGCCTCGTCGCGCTCGCGATGGACCACGAACCAGTTACTACCAAGGAGCTCACGTGAGCAGCCAAGTCCACATTAAACGCGATACGGAAGGTCGCCAGGAGACTCCAAGCTCCTATGCCGGCGTGTCCCGCTCCTGGCTCCGCACTGCGCTAAACGCGATCGGCGTCCAGAACCTGAGCCTGCTGTTCGCGCTGGCGCTTCTAGTCATTGTGATCGGAAGCCAGAACCCGAACTTCTTCCTCGTCAGCAACCTGCGCACCATCGGCACGGCCATCTCGATCGTGGGAATCCTCGCCGTCATGCAGACGATCATCATGCTGCTCGGAGGCTTGGACATCTCGGTGGGCAGCGCGGCCGGGCTCACTTCAGTGGTCTCGGCAATGGTCTTCATGACCAACCAGAACGCTGGAGTCAGCATCCTGGTTGCCTTGGGCGTCGGCGTCGCCGCGGGTCTATTCAACGGTCTGGTCATCGTCTACGGTCGCGTGAACGCCGTCATTGCAACCCTTGCAACCTATGCAGGGTTCCGCGGCTTGGCGAACCTGATCTCGAACGGGCGCGCTCAGGGGTACACCGGGACGGATCCCATCTACGTCTTCATCGCCCGAGGATCTCTCTTCGGAGTTCCGGTCCTGATCTGGATCCTCGTGTGCGTCGCAATATTCGTGCACTGCCTGCTGCGGTACACCGATATCGGACGCAACATCTATGCAATCGGCGGCAATGCGACCGCCGCCCGACTCGCAGGCATCAACCTCAACCGGTACATCGTCGTCTGTTACGCGCTCATGGGTCTCGTAGCAGCGATTGCGGGCATCATGCTCACCGCACGGACCGGGTCGGGTCAGCCCACCTCCGGCAGCCAGGGCTTGGAACTGCAGGCCATCACCGCTGCTGCGCTCGGCGGAGTCGCGATGCAGGGCGGCAAGGGCACCATCGCTGGAACCGTCATCGCCGTTGTTGTGCTGGGCGTCCTCCAGAACGGTCTGACAATCCTCAACGTCAACTCGTTCTGGCAGGACATCGCACAGGGGCTGCTGCTCGTCGCCGCCGTCATTGTCCAGCAGCGACGTCGCGGGGTGAGGGCAGTCGGGTTGCCATAGCCCTTCACATACATCGCCGCACGCATGGCCTCCTCACACGCACTGCGACGCGCGGCGACGCGCGTTGCAAGCCGGCAGGCCGGACACAGGTCCGCGCCTGTCCGAGGCTCGGCGAACGTCCCGCCACACTCCCCACTCGTACGGCAGTAGCCGTTCAACAAGCCTGGGAAGGACCCCACCGATGGTACGAATCAGAGCCGTCGAAACACTGATCGTCAACGCCAAGTTGCGCAACTGGGTCTTCGTCAAGGTGCTCACAGACGAACCCGGTCTCTACGGTTGGGGCGAGGCAACGCTCGAGTGGAAGACGCGCGCCGTCGCCGGGGCGGTCGAGGACCTGAGTCAGCTGCTGATCGGACGCGACCCCTTAGACACCGAGCGCCTGTGGCAGCTCATGAACCGTGGCCAGTTCTTCCAGGGCGGCGCAGTCACCATGAGCGCCCTCTCGGGCATCGACCAAGCCCTGTGGGACATCAAGGGCCGCTTCCTCGGCACGCCTTGCTGGCAGTTGCTGGGCGGGCTCGCACGCAACAGGGTGCGCATGTACGACCACCTCGGAGGCGGCGACGCCTCGGTCGTCTATGGCGCCGCCAGCGGTGACAACTTCGCCCAGGCTGCCTTGGAGAGTGTCGCGGAGGGCTTCACAGCGCTGAAGATCCTCGCAGTCCCCATGGGGCTCGCACTGCCGACCGCAGATGGCATTCGACGTGCCGCCGAAACCATGGCTTCGGTGCGCAGCGCTGTTGGACCCGACGTGCAGATCATGGTCGACCTGCACGGACGCACCACGCCCGCCGGCGCGATCGCCTACGGTCACGCCCTCGCCGAGTACGACCCGTGGTTCTTCGAAGAGCCCTGCCAGCCGGGTAACCCCGAGACCCTGGCAGATGTGGCCCGCGCGCTTCCGTTCGCAGTGGCAACCGGTGAGCGACTCATCTCGCTTCAGGAGTTCCGCGACCATCTCGCGGCCCGGTCGTGCGCTGTCCTCCAGCCCGACGTCTGCCATGTCGGGGGACCGACCGCTGTGCGCAAGATCGCCGCGATGGCCGAGACGTGGAACGTTCCCCTGGCGCCGCACAATCCGCTGGGTCCAATCGCGACCGTCGTCAACCAGCACATAGGTTTCGCGACTCCAAACTTCCTCATCCAAGAAGTCATGCGGGCCGACGTCCCGTGGCGCGAAGATGTCCTGCAAGGCATACTCCCCATCATCGATGGTCACGTATTCCCACCTACGGCCCCGGGTTGGGGTATCGAGATCGACGAGACTGCAGCCGTGTCCCACGGCTACCAGCCCGAACCGCTCATCGATGTCGACGGGCCAGACGGCGCATTACTCGACTGGTAGACGCAGCCGCACCGCGCGGGGCCGGACCGCGGCAGAGTTCCTGCCCGGCTGGTGGTCATGAGCGGGCTGAGACGCCGTTGGAGTAGGTACGGTGGCCGAGCGGCAGTTCTTCACCGGGCCGCTCCGACGCTCCTGCATGCTGGATCGATCGGCCGCCCCAGGCGCCGGCCCTGCAACGGAACACCACGTGGAGCACCCTCGCTCGGGACAGGTCCCCTGGCTCACACTGCAGAGCACCGACAAACGCTGAACGGAGACAGAGCATGGCTGGTGGTCGCCTCGCCGACGAGATCGTCCTTATCACTGGTGCCGCAGGCGGCATCGGGGCCGCCGTCGCCGCGGTGGCGGGTCGCGAGGGTGCGGCCGTGGCGATCTTGGACATAGATCCGCGCGGAAACGATGTCGCCGAGGCTCTCGCGGATGGCGGAATCCTGGCCGCTTTCGTACAAGCTGACGTCACCGACGAAGACGAGGTGAACGCCGCCGTCGCATCGGTGACCAGCCGGCTGGGTGCGCCTACGGTCCTCGTCAACAGTGCTGGCCGGAACTCGTACGCAGATCCTGTCGAGATGACCAGCGACGAATGGGATTCCTTGATGGCCGTCGACTTGAAGAGCGCCTGGCTGACCACGCGGGCCACGCTGACCGCGATGATCGAGTCCCGACACGGTTCGATCGTGAACGTCGCGTCCATCCACGCCGAGCAAACAAGCGTCGGCTACTTCCCTTACGCAGCTGCCAAGGCCGGACTCGTCGGACTGACCCGCAGCACCGCGCTCGAAGTGGCGTCGTACGGCATCCGCGTCAACTCCGTCAGCCCCGGATGGATCCGCACCGGGCTGGTTGACGAGTGGCTGGCACGACACCC
This sequence comes from Nocardioides immobilis, assembly GCF_003515065.1. Classification (GTDB taxonomy): domain Bacteria; phylum Actinomycetota; class Actinomycetes; order Propionibacteriales; family Nocardioidaceae; genus Nocardioides; species Nocardioides immobilis. The sequence continues at coordinate 12,056 of NZ_QXGH01000007.1, read as the reverse complement.
GGACCCGCAGCTCGAACAGGTGGTCGTCGACGCTCACCCTGTCGGGCGCATCGGGACACCTGAAGAAGTTGCGGAGGTGGTGTGCTTCCTGGCTTCGTCGTCGGCGTCCTTCGTCACTGCCGCGGACTGGCGAATCGACGGTGGACTGACTGCGAGGTATGCGATCCCGCCTACCACGTGAACAGGAGGGTCAAGGGCCTCCACCGCTTCGGCATTGGCACCGCCGTGGCGAGCGCCAGCTGGGTAGGGGCCACGGTCCCGCGTTCATTGCCGCAGGGCCAGTCCACGCCAGCGGCCGGTCGGTGTGACGTTCCAGGCACCGAGTTTCGTCGGCTCGTCGACGATCTCCTCGGCCTCCTCGATGGCCCGCAGAAGCTGGTGTGGCGCGGCGTCTCGCGCAAGGCGGGTCTCGAGCCTTCCGGCATCGCCGTACTCCACAATCTCCAGGGCAGCGTCCTCGACTTCCATGTCCTCTGGCTGGGTCCGTCGCCGGACCGTGATGCCTTCGGCGGCGAAGGCGGTGAGGCGTCGCTCAATCCGCCGGCGACACCGGTCTAGGAGTCGGTTCTGGCGTTCCATCGGGCACCCGTCACGGTGCGAACCATCGGTCACGGCGTCGGCGATCAACGCGTGGAGGGTCACGATGCGACATGCGCTGCATTTCAGCCACCGGCACCAGGGAGCGGCTGTTGGGTCGGGGTCCTCGGCCTCGGGGGGCTTCTTGCCGCCATAGGACGGTGCCACGGTTCGGAGCTCGCCGCAGACGCAGCACAGCGCTCGGTTCCGCGGTTTCAATCCTGGCCGTTGGTCCATCCTCTCGTCGGTCACAGCCGCACCCACTTCTGACCCAGCCAGAGGTCGACATAGGTCACGCAGTCCTCGGTGCCGGCCTCGGCAACTTCCTGAATGTCCGCCGGGTTGGCTTTCGGGACCGCTCGCACGATTCCGCAGTATGCGCTGACGCTCCCACCAGTGGCGGTCGCTGTCTTGTACGCGTCGAGCGGGAACCGATGCTTGCGGTGCCTTCGATACTCGCTGACAGAGGCTGAGGAACTGGTGCCGTCGACAAGGAGCGAGGGAACGCAAAGATGAGCCAGCAGACTGATTGAGCAGCGCGGCGTACGGCGCGTGAGGTGGCCGGCGGCGGCGTCAGGCGCGGCGGCGAAGGAGGCCCGGATGTCGGACCTGGCCGAGCAGGTGATGGTGGCGCTCGGGGAGCGGATCAGGCGGTGGCCGAGACCGAGGCGCGTGCCGGCAGGCGCTGCGCGAGAAGAGCAAGGCCGAGAGTCTGACGCTGCCCGAGATGGTCGAGTGTTGCGACGGGCTGCTCACGCAGCGGGAGGCGACCCGGCTGCGGAGGCTGGCCGACAGCAAGCTGTCAGTGGCGAAGGTTGGGCCGAAAGCTGCGGGCGGGGTTCGTCTCCGCGACCTCGCCACCGCCGTGGGGGAGGGCGATCAGCGCTGGTCGGCCAGCACTGCACCGCAGCTGGGGCCGATGGACAAGAGCCGCCGAGCCGCGGATGGGTGATGTCTGACCCGTCACCTGTTCGTGCAACAGTTGAGAGCGTTCAGATCCGGGCGATGGTGGTGGAGGGAAGCTCCCCGAATCGTTCTTGGTACAGGGTGGCGAATCTGCCCAGATTGGTGAAACCCCAGTGGTAGGCCACCTCCGAGACACGACCGCGGCCGAGCTTCAGGTCCTCGTGCGCTCGCTCTAGGCGAACTTGCCGCAGGTAGGCCATCGGGCTTACTCCCATGTGTCTGTGGAACGCCGCCTGCAGCGAACGGGCGGAGATCCCTGCGACCCGGGCTAGGTCGACGACCGTGTACGGCGACTCGGGTGCTCTCTCGACCAGTTCGACAACTTGTGCCACCTCACGGTTGGAGATGCTCACGACATCTCCGTGCAGTTCCTCGGAGTAGGAGTGGCGCTGCGTCGTCACCAGGTCAGCGAGCAGGCTGCGTTCGAGAAGTTCGACCACCGAGCCACCGTGGCCAGGGTCGCGGGCGGCGTGCGCATGCTGGACCAGGGTCGTTAGTAGCGAGGTCCAGCGCTGACCGGCCCCGTGGTCGAGGTTGAAACCGAGGTCGAACGCGATGGGCCGGGTGATCGAGTGGCCGAGTAGGCCGGCGAGCTCCTTCTCTACAGCGGCGCGGTTGAGCTTGATGCACAGTTGCGTGGCGTCTGGCTCCCATCGCGCCAGCATGGTGTGGGCACCGGGGCTGAACACGGCTGCCTGGCGGGGTGAGGCGGAGACGCGCTGGTCGCCGCACGCGGAAAGGACGATGCCTCGCAGCGGCACGTTGACGTGGTACCCGGTGAGGTCGCCCGGGTCGACGCGGGCGGCAGCACCGAACCGGACGTAGGCGATGGTCATGTGGCGTAGGTGCAGCGCAGACAGAGCCGGACTGAGCAAGGACGATTGCCCGTCGAGCGGCTCGACACTGGCGGGGTAGAAGTGCGAGTTCAGGACATCGCGGAACTGGCCGAAGTCCGCACCGGAGACTTCGTTGGTCCCCAAGAAGGTCTGCCTTGCCACGCCAGAGAGCGACCCGTCCGAGGAAACGGCGGGCTTGGCCGGTGCGGCCACGTCCAGATCCCAGTCCATTCACAGTCCTCTAGTCACGCCAGCCCACCTATGGTACGCGTCACACTCCAAAGCGCCCCAGGCTGACTCATCGTCGGCGCTCCCTCCCCAACGCCTACATCGCGCGGCCATCGACCATGGCTGCTGAGACGCCTGCACGGGCATCCAACACGGGCACCCACGCGGTGCCTCGCGAATCGTCCAGCGGTCTGCGCGGACCGGCTAGTGACCCCCGCCACTCCAACCTAGCGTCGTTTGTGGCGGCCATCACAGCCACCCACAGACGATGAAGGAGTCGCAATGACGAATCTGCTGGAAGGAACCCCCACGCTGGGCGCCGAGAAGGCAGGCGCGGGCGTCGAGGTCGATACGGAACTCGTTGCGCGCGCCACTGCCCTGGTCCCCCTGATCCGGGAGCACGCGCAGGAGACCTCCGAGGCACGACGAGTGGTCCCCGAGGTCATGACTGCCATCGAGGAGTCCGGGCTGCTCAACCTGTTCGTGCCCAAACGCTACGGCGGCCACGGTGCCAACATGGCTACCGCGGTACAGGTGATCAGCGAGGTTTCGCGCGCGGACGGGTCCACCGGTTGGGCGGTGTCCTTGCTCAACGTGTGCACCTGGTTTGCCACCACGTTCTCCGAGAACGCGCAGGAGGAGATCTTCGGGGCAAACCCGAACGCCAAGGTGTGCGGCATCTTCACCCCCGGCAGCAAGTCCGAGCGGGTCGAAGGCGGATATCTGGTCAGCGGCCGCTGGCCGTACTCGTCGGGCTCGTTCGCCGCAGACTGGGCAACGCTGGGCATCGCGATCGACGTGGCCGAAGGCGAAGACCCCCGGGCACTGGCGGCCATCCCGTCGAGTGCCTGGACCATTGATCCCACGTGGTACGTGACCGGGATGAAGGGCTCGGGCTCCGACACCATCGTGGTCGAGGACCACTTCGTGCCCGACCACATGGTCCAGCGCTTCCCGGACATGCGTGAGGCCAACTTCCTCACGCCGTACACCGGCGAACAGAACTCGCACATGGCGTTCATCCCCGTCGCCGCGCTGATCCTGGTGGCCCCTCAGCTGGGACTCGCCCGGCACGCCCTGGAGCGCACCCGAAGCAGCTTGCCGGACAAGCCGGTGGCGTACTCGGTCTACACGGCGGCGAAGAACTCCCCGACCCATCAAATCGGGGTGGCCAACGCCGCGACGAAGTTCCACCTAGCGGAACTGCTCATGAAGCAGGCCTGCCTGGACATCGACACGAACGCCGCAGAGGGCCACCTGCCCACGATGGAAGTCCGGGGCCGCATCCGCAACGACACCGGTGTGGTCGCCGAACTGGTCAAGGACGGCATCGACGCCCTGCTGACCGCCAACGGTGCCGGCTCGTTCGCCGACGCGAACACGATGAGCCGGATCTGGCGAGATGCCGAGATCGCTGGCCGGCACGCCTACGTCAGCCCCGAGGTCGGCAAAGAGGTCTACGGCAAGCTCCTGCTCGGCAACAACGACCTCACGATGGATCTGTGAGGCGTGCCATGAGCCAAAGCACCCTGACCCGGAACATCGCGAGTGAGGACATCCAGATGACCGATGAGTCCGCGGACCCGACCAACCCGGCGAACCTGCGCCACGTCCTGAGCCACGTGCCGACCAGCGTGGTGGTCGTCACCGCGATGGCCCGCGGGGTGCCTGTAGGCCTGACCGTGGGCTCGTTCAGTTCGGTCTCGCTTGACCCGCCGTTGGTGAACTTCTTCATCGACCTGAAGTCCAGGACCTGGTTGAAGCTCAACGAGGCGAACACGTTCACTGTGAACGTTCTGGGCAAGGACCACGAGCACCTTTGTCGAGCCTTCAGCCGGCCATCAGCAGATCGCTTCGAGGGGATCGAGTGGTCTCCTTCGCCCTCGGGGAACCCGGTGCTGCGCGAGGCCAGCGTGGCCCTGGAATGCAGTCGCTACAAGATCGAGATCCTCGGCGATCACGTCCAGGTGGTCGGCCGGGTGCGCGCCATGCAGGCACAGGCACCCGACCTACCGCTGGTCTTCTACCGCGGCGCCTTCCTGAAGCTGTGACAGCAGACGTCGGGCGCGCACCCCGCGGGTCCCCCCGACGTCGCCGTTCCCGCCAGCCACCGAATCCCACCCTGAGGAGAACGATCCCGTGATCTACGAACACGCCTACTTGCGCGTCGCAGCCGACGACCAGACGACCTTCGAGCAGGCGGCTCCCAAAGCCCGCGAGATCCTGCTCTCGGCACAAGGGTGTCGCGAGGTGCTCATCAGCAAGTCTGTCGACGATCCCGACCTGTACCTGCTGCGCGTGGGCTGGGACACCATCGAGGACCACCTCGAGCGATTCCCGGCCAGTACCCAAGGGGCTGCCCTGGGAGACCTAATCGGCGGGTTCTTCACCGAGGCGCCGGCCGTGACGCACTTCGAGGACCGGGACCTCTCCGCATGACCACCACCACCGCCATGGACCACGACACCGACGCCGCGCAGCTGGATGCGCTGCTCGCGCAGGTGCGGGGTTCGTTCGCCGAGACCCCCGATCAGCGGGCGCGGGTCATCCTCGACGCCCTCGTGCGACACACCCATGCCCTCCTGCGCGAGATCGCGCCAACGCTCGAGGAGTGGCAGGCAGGCGTCGAGTTCCTCACCCGGGTCGGACAAACGTGTACGGAGACCCGACAGGAGTTCGTTCTGCTCTCCGACGTCTTGGGCCTCTCCATGCTGGCCGAGACCATCAACGACGCCGACATCGAGTCCGTCACCGACTCCACCGTCCTGGGCCCCTTCCACATGACAGCCTCCCCAACGCGGCAGCTCGGCGAGAGCACCGACCTCACGGGCGTGGGAGTGCCTTGCGTCATCACCGGGTCGGTCCGCGCCCCCGACGGAACACCGCTGGCCGACGCCAGCCTCGACGTGTGGCAGTGCGACGGCGAGGGGTTCTACGACGTCCAGAGGCCCGACGAGGTGCCCGCCGGCAACGGGCGCGGCCTATTCCGCGCCGACGAGCAGGGACGCTTCCGCTTTCGGGCCGTGGTGCCCAGCCACTACCCGATCCCGACCGACGGCCCGGTCGGCGACCTCCTAGCCGTTGCCCGCAGGCATCCCTACCGGCCCGCGCACATCCACTTCATCGCCAGCGCGGTCGGGTTCCGCGACCTGACCACCCATGTGTTCGTCGCCGACAGTCCCTACCTGGAATCCGACGCAGTCTTCGCAGTCAAGGACTCCTTGGTGGTGAGGTTCGAGACCAGCCGCGACCGCGCCCTCGCGGCAGCCCACGGGCTCGACGTTCCGTTCACCCACGCCCACATCAACCTCGTCCTAGCGCCGTTCGACGACACCGACACCGGCACCGGCGCCGGCGCCGGCACCGGACCTGAACTAGCCGCGGAGAGGACCTCGCGATGACCGCGGCGTTCACCTACACGGAGACGGACCGCACCGTCCACTTCGGGCGCGAGCTGATCTCGCACATCGAGGACCTGCTCCCCTCCGAGTTCGATGGCATCTTCCTCATCACCACCGAGCGGTTCGCCGAGCCGGTCGACGACCTCGCGCGGCGCCTGGGAACCAGACACGCCCACACCCAGGTCGGCGCCGCCATGCACGTTCCCGTCGCGGAGATTGCGACTGCCCTGGAGGCCTTCGACAACAAAGGCGCCCGCTCAGTCTTTGCGGTGGGCGGAGGATCGGCGGTGGGTCTGGCGAAGTCCCTGGCCCGCCGACGGCAGGTACCGATCGGCGCGGCACCTACGACCTACGCCGGATCCGAGATGACCCCGGTGTGGGGGGAGACCTCCGACGGCCGGAAGACCACCGGTCGCGACGAGACCGTGCGTCCCAAGGTCGTCATCTACGACGTCGCCCTGACCGAGACGATGCCGATCCCTGCATCAGTCGCCAGCGCCTACAACGCCCTGGCACACGCCATGGAGGCGCTGTACGCCCGCGATGCCACACCCGTGTCGCAGGCGATCGCCACACGTGCCATCGCCGAGCTGTGCGCAGCAGTGGTCTCGTTCAGCGAACCTGACACGACCGGGATCATCAGCAGCCCAGACAGTTCCAGAACCCCAGTCGCCACCGCGAGCAGCCATGCACTCCAGGGGGCGTGGCTAGCCGGACACGTCCTCGGCTCAACAACGATGTCGCTGCACCACAAGCTGTGCCACATCCTCGGCGGGACCTACAACCTGCCGCACGCCGAGACCCACGCGGTGCTGCTGCCTCATGTGCTCGCCACCTGCGCTGAGGCCGCGCCGGGGGTCTACCAGACCTTCGCCGACGCGCTGCACACCTCGACCCCGGCCGCCCTGCTGCAGCAGATAGCGGCGGCCACCGGCGTGCCGACCACATTGCAGCAGCTCGGCGTGACATCAGACGATCTCGACAGCCTCGCCTCGGAACTCGTCGAGAGCGGGGACCAATGCCAATACGACTTCGAACCGTCGGTCGCGGCCGCTGTGCTGCGTCAGGCCTGGTCGAACCTGTCAGGGCGCCACGGAGCCACGCGTGCACGGGCACAGTCGAGGGGATACCTGTGATGTCCAGCGCGTACCTCTATGCCTCTGCTCGCACCCCGTTCGGACGATCCGGTGGCGCCCTGGCCGGGATACGGCCCGACGATCTGGCAGCTACGGTGCTCACCGGCGTCCTCGACCAAATGCCCGGCATGGACCGGGACCGGGTCGACGAGGTCGTGTTAGGCAACGCGAACGGCGCCGGCGAAGAGAACCGCAACGTCGGGCGCATGGCGGTGCTTCTTGCGGGGCTGCCCGTGTCAATCCCCGCCACGACCGTGAATCGGCTGTGCGGATCCTCACTCGACGCAGCGATGATCGGCAGCCGCATCATCGAGACCGGCGACGGTGACGTCGTCCTCACCGGCGGCGTGGAGTCGATGACACGCGCACCCTGGGTACTGCCCAAGCCTGAACGAGCCTTTCCGGCAACTAGCCTCGAGGCGGCCTCCACCACGCTGGGCTGGCGCTTGGTCAACCAGCGAATGCCAGCGGACTGGACGGTCTCCCTCGGGGAATGCAACGAACAGCTGGCCGAGAAGTTCAGCATCAGCCGCGAGCGCCAGGACGAGCTCGCCGCCCGCTCGCACGGCTTGGCCGATCGCGCCTGGAACGAAGGGTTCTACAGCCCCCTCGTCGTACCGGTCGCAGGCGTCGACGTCGACAGGGACGAGGGGATTCGCCCAGGCAGCACCCCGGAGAAGCTCGCCGGGCTCAAGCCCGTCTTCCGGCCTGATGGGACCATCACCGCCGGCAACGCCTCCCCGCTCAGCGACGGTGCCTCCGCGGTGCTCCTCGGCTCGGAACGCGCAGCCGACCATCTGGGGGTCTGCCCCCTCGCCCGGATCGCGGGCCGCGGCGCCCACGCCCTGGAGCCACAGTTGTTCGGGTTCGCACCGGTCGAGGCCGCCGAGCAGGCGCTGAGGCGGGCCGGCATCGGCTGGGGTGACATTGCCGCGGTTGAGCTCAACGAAGCCTTCGCCGCACAAGTGGTGGCGTGCGCCGACGCCTGGTCTGACCGCGGTCTGGACCCGAGCCTCATCAACACCAAGGGCGGTGCCATCGCCCTGGGCCACCCCCTCGGTGCGTCCGGCGGACGCCTCCTCGGCACCCTCGCTGAGCGACTGCGAGTGACCCGACAGCGGTGGGGAGTCGCCGCCATCTGCATCGGAGTGGGCCAGGCGCTGGCAGTCGTCCTCGAGAACGTCGCCGCCGACTCAAGCGGGTGGTCGTGATGGTGCTCGTGTGTGAAACCCCCGACGACACCGTCGCCGACGTCGCCGACGGCTCCACCATTCTCGTGGGCGGGTTCGGGATGGCCGGGATGCCTGTGGACCTCATCGACGCCCTCATCCGACAAGGCGCGGGCGACCTCACGGTGGTGTCCAACAACGCGGGGAACGGCGACACCGGGCTGGCGGCCCTCCTGGCGAAAGGGCGCGTCCGGAAGATGATCTGCTCCTTCCCTCGGCAGTCCGACTCCTGGGTGTTCGATGGGTTGTACCGCTCCGGGCGCATCGAGCTGGAAGTCGTCCCCCAGGGGAATCTCGCCGAGCGAATCCGCGCCGCCGGGGCTGGCATCGGCGCCTTCTTCACCCCCACCGGAGCCGGCACTCCGCTCGCCGACGGTAAGGAGACCCGTGACATCGACGGTCGCACCTACGTCCTCGAGTACCCCATCAAGGGCGACGTCGCGCTCGTCGGTGCCTACCGTGCCGACCGGGCGGGGAACCTCGTGTACCGAAAGACGGCTCGCAACTTCGGTCCGGTGATGGCAACCGCCGCAACGACCGTCGTCGCCCAGGTCACCGAGATCGTCGAGGCCGGCCTCATCGACCCCGAGAACGTGGTCACCCCCGGCATTTACGTCGACCGGGTCGTGGTCCCATGACCCGCACCACGGACGAGATCGCGGCGGCTGTCGCAGCTGACATCCCACCGGGGGCCTTCGTCAACCTCGGTATCGGTCAACCCACCACCGTAGCCGAGCATCTCCCCGCCGGGAGCGGTGTCGTCCTGCACACCGAGAACGGCATGCTCGGCATGGGTCCCGCAGCGTACGGCGACCAGGTCGACCCTGACCTGACCAACGCCGGGAAGCTACCGGTCACCCAACTGCCGGGAGCCTCCTACTTCCACCACGCAGATTCGTTCGCGATGATGCGCGGCGGACACCTCGACGTCTGTGTCCTCGGTGCCTTTCAGGTCTCCACGAGCGGTGACCTCGCCAACTGGCACACTGACGCACCGCAGTCCATCCCCGCCGTCGGGGGCGCCATGGATCTCGCCATCGGCGCCAAACAGGTGTTCGTGATGATGAGCCTCTTCACCAACGACGGGACACCGAAACTGGTTCCGGCGTGCACCTATCCCCTGACCGGCATCGGATGCGTCAACCGCGTGTACACCGACCTGGCCACCTTCGACATCGGACCCGACGGCCTGACGGTCCGTGACACCTTCGGGACCACTGTCGATGAGCTCCGCAAGCGACTCGGCATCCCGATGCACCGCGCGGCGCTGCCCTCCACTTGACATGGATCGACTTCCTGTCAAGCGGCAGGGTAAGGGGCCTGTCCCGATTCCTACGGGGGCGGCTCCAGGGCGTTCAGTTCCAGCCATCGGGGCGATACCTGTCATTCGCAGAGCGCGAGGAGATCGCCTTGCTCAAGGCCCAAGGCAAGGGGGTGCGTGAGATCGCCCGGGCCATCGGCCGTGACCCCGGAACCGTGTCGCGGGAATTGCGCCGCAACGCCGCCACTCGCGGCGGGAAGCTCGACTACCGCGCATCGGTCGCGCAGTGGAAGGCCGACATGGCGGCCAAGCGTCCCAAGACCGCGAAACTGGTCGCGAACCCGCGGCTGCACGCCTACGTCCACGAACGGCTGTCGGGACAGATCAAGACCCCCGATGGCAAGGTTGTCCGCGGTCCGGAACCCCCACGGTTCACCGGCAACAACAAGCCACACCGCAAGCATCGCGCCTGGTCCTCGGCGTGGAGCCCAGAGCAGATCAGCAACCGGCTCAAGGTCGACTTCCCTGATGATGAATCCATGCGCATCAGCCACGAGGCGATCTACCAGTCGCTCTACATCAAGGGCCGCGGCGCGCTGAAGCGCGAGCTCGTCTGGTGCCTACGCACCGGCCGGGCACTGCGGGCACCACGGGAACGATCACGGCGAAAGACGTGGGCACACGTCACGCCCGAGACGCTGATCAGCGAACGCCCCGCAGAAGCCGAGGACCGCGCCGTTCCCGGCTACTGGGAAGGCGACCTGCTCATCGGACTGGAGCGCTCAGCGATCGGCACCGTCGTCGACCGAACGACCAAGTTCACGATGCTGGTCCACCTTCCGCGCGAGGAGGGATACCGGCACAAGGAGACCCCCAAGAACGGCCCGGCCCTGGCCGGCTACGGCGCGCTCACAATGAAGAACGCCCTGGCGACCACGATGTCGACGCTGCCGGCCCAGCTGGCCAGATCGCTGACCTGGGACCGTGGCAAGGAGATGTCCGCGCACGCGAAGTTCACCGTCGAGACCGGCATCCCGGTCTTCTTCGCCGACCCCAACTCGCCGTGGCAGCGCGGCACGAACGAGAACACCTATTGGTACAAGATGGCTGGGCCGGAAGCGCCTTCGACGGGAGTCGCTCCGGTGCGCGCCGCCGGGTGACTCGGAGAACACGTGCCAAGAGGCTTTCCGTTGATATGTCCATGGCGGCCCGGTGGGCGAGAGCCCTGGCCGGGAGTGACTTGATAGGAGCTTGCTGAGCCGTCAACTCGCAATAGGTGTGTCCCTCGGTCAGGGCCCTCGCCCGCTGTCCCGTCATCCGCACAGGTACAGCAGAAGGGGCATCTCGATGTTGACAGTGGGCGTTGACCCGCACAAGCACGTGCACGTGGCGGTGGCCGTTGATGCCGCCGGCAGACAGGTCGGCAAGCCGCTGACCATCAAGAACGGCCCGCATCTGATCACCGGGTTGCTGACCTGGGTCCGCTCGATCAGCGACGAGGCACCGGTGACCTGGGCGATCGAGGATGGTCACGGATTCGCCCGCCGACTTGCTGACGGCCTGCTCCTGGCCGGCCAAGAGGTGGTCTGGGTCCCAACCCGCCTCATGCTGGCTCATCGCCGACTGCACGCCGCCACCGGCGCCAAGTCCGACTCAGTTGACGCTGCTGCTGTGGCATACGCTGCGATCGCGACGCCGGGACTGGACCGTCACCGCATCGACGAGCGAGTACGTGAGCTGCGGGTCCTCGCGGATTATCGTTCCGACCTGGTCAAACGACGCACCATGGTGATCAACCAGCTCAAGGCTCAACTGCACCTATGGCTGGACCACACACCAGGAGATCTCCTGCGGGCCAAGACAGTGGGCTCGGTGACGGCCCTGGTCGCGGACGCGACTCTGCGCCCGCACGTCCGTCAGACGCTGCACGACATGCTTACCGAGGTCGCAGACCTCAACAAGCGGATCCGCGACCTCGACACCACCATCAGGGAGTTGGTCACCCCGCTGGCTCCGGCCTTGTTGCAGATCACCGGGATCAGCCACACCTCCGCAGCGGTGCTGATCGCTGAGATCGGGGACATCACTCGCTTCTCGAGTTCTGCCAAGCTCGCCCGCTACGTCGGTTGCGCCCCGATCCCCGTCTACTCCTCAGACAACGAGCGCCATCGTCTGCACCGAGGGGGCAACCGTCGGCTCAACAGCGTCTTCTACACCGCGGCCATCGTCCAGAAACGGTGGGAGCCGGCCGCGCAGCAACTGCTAGCCCGTCACCAGCCGGCCAAGGGCAGCCGTGGCGCTCGCCGCATCCTCCAACGACACCTGGTCGACGTCGTCCACCGGGCGATGCTCGAGGACCAGGCGACCTGGACGCACCAGATCACCAGATGCCAGCAGGCGGCTTGACATAGAAGCATCAACGG
>NZ_QXGH01000054.1 GCF_003515065.1 Nocardioides immobilis | reverse complement strand
GCGACCCACGAAGCTCGTCACCTCGACCGGCAGATTGTCCTTCCGCCGAGCCAGGTTCTCCGAAGCCAGCGCGCCCACCGGATCATCGTCGCACCGCCCGGAGCCGAACACCTACGACGAACGAGCTAGCCGCAGCTGATCCTGCTGTTGCCCACCGGTCCGTCAGCATCGGGACACGTCTCCCTCCCGGCGTGCGGAGTCGACGGGGCAGGGGATGTTGCGTGCGCCGCGGACTGCCCGGGGATCACTGTGCGGGGCGGTGCAGAAGACCAGCGGTGTCCGGCGGGGTGAGGCGTCGAACGGGGACGACCACTGGCTGGGGGGCACGAAGCCCTGGGTGCACTCGGGTGGGTCGCTGACGTTGGCCACCGTGAGTCGGCCCGCGTGGTCGTTGGCGGCCGGCAGGGTGACCGACTGGATGATGGCCACCACGAGCGGGTAGTCGCTGAGGACCTGCTGGAGGTGGGGATCGAAGGTGGAAAGCACGCGGGCGATCGTGTTCGCGTTCTGCAGGAGGGGCGGGAGGTTGCCCTCGAGGTCGTCGATGAGGCCGTTGGTGGTCTCGGCGAAGCGAGGTCCGTCAGCCAGGAGGTTGCGGATGTCGTCGTCGCCGGCCCTGAGCTCGGCGGTGACCTGGGCCAGGTTGCGGGAGAGCCGCCGGACGTGGTCGGAGGTGCCGTTGATCGTGCCGAGCAGGGGCCCGGTGCCGCGGATCAGTGAGACGGTCGGCCCGAAGTTCTGGTCGGCGAGGGCGAGCAGCTGGGCGCCGTCGTCGAGGATGGTCTGCAGGTCGCCGGTGCGGCCCTCGAGCCCGCGGCTGATCTCCGTCAGCACCGTGTTGAGCTGGTCGGCATCCAGGCTCTCGACCAGGGCGTAGATGTTGTCGAGCACCGGGCCGATCTCGACTGGCGCTGAGGTGCGCGACTCCGGGATGGTGTCGCCGTCGGCGAGGAGCTCGGACCCAGTTGTATTGTCGGGGTCGGCGTCGCTGAGGGCGACGTACTGCTCGCCGACCGCGGAGCGGCTGTGGATGTCGGCCCTGACGGTCGCCGGGATCTCGGTGTCGGTGTCGAGGCTGAGCTCCGCGGTCAGGCCGTCGCCGTCAACGGTCATCGAGCTCACCTTGCCGACGGGGTGGCCGAGATAGGTGACCTCGGCGCCCTCGTACAAGCCGGCGCCACGGGCGAACTGGACGTCCACGTGGTACCTGCCGACGCCGAGGGTCTCGGGCACGCGGAGGAACGTCATGGCCAGGAACACGATGCCGACCACCGATGCGATCGCGAACGCGACCAGCTGCTTCTTGACGAACGGCGATGCGCCCTTCATGAGGTGGAACATCAGTTGCCTCCTGTCAGGCCGCCGAGCAGTCCGTCGAGGGAGAGGTCCGGCTGCCGGCCGACGGGGCCACCGGGGTTCTGGCCCGCGGTGAGCCCGTTGATCAGCCCGGGGACTCCGCCGACGGTGCCGTTGCCACCGAGCAAGCCCACCAGGCCGGCCAGGTCGAGGCCCGGGAAGCCGGGGATGCCGAGGGTGCCGTCGGGATTGATGAAGCCGGTGGCCAGGGCGGTGTTGGTGAGGTCGAAGATCGCGGTGAGGTTGCAGTAGTCGCCGCGACACGCGTTGGTGACCGTCTCGGGGGCGAAGGGGAAGGTCACGGCGAACCCGAGCGCGGAGACGGTGGAGTCACCGGCGCGCACGAGCGCGCGGATCACCGGGTCGAGGTTCTCCAGGTCGGAGACCAGGTCGTCGCGGATGTCGGTGACCAGGGGTACGACGACGTGGGCGAGGTCGGTCAGCGACCGCAGCGCTCCGGTGATGTTCGGCCGCTCGGTCGAGAGGGTCTCCAGGGCCGGTCCGATCTCGTCCAGGGCGCGGGTGATGACGCGCCGCTGTCCGGCGAACCTCTCGGACATGGTGGCGACGTCGCCGACGGCGGCCAGGATCTCCGCGCGTTGGTCGTTGAGGGCGCTGACGAAGCCCTCGAGGCGGGGCAGCAGGTCGCCGACCGCTCGGTCGTTGCCACCGAGGACCCTGTTGAGCTCGGCGGTGATGGTGCTGATCTGCTCCAGGCCGCCGCCGTTGAGGGCGAGGGAGGCTGCGGAGAGGACCTGCTCGGTGGAGGGGTAGGCGTGGCCGCGCTCCAACGGGATGCGGGCACCATCGGCCAGCTCGCCCCTGGGATGGTCAGGTGCCGCGAGCTCGACGTAGGCGGCGCCCAGCAGGGTGTTGACGCCGACACTTGCGCTGGCGTTGGCAGGAAGGTCGACGTCGGGCTCGATGCTGAGCACAGCCTCTGCGTGCCAGTCCGCGACGTTGATCTCACGGACGGTGCCGACCGCGATGTCACCGACCTTGACCTGTGCGTTGGGGGTCAGCGTGCCGACGTCGGGGAGCTCGACGGTGACCTCGATCGCGTTGTCGCCGGTGCCGGTGCCACCGGGCAGCGCCATCTCATTGATGCCGTCGAACCGGCAGCTCGACAAGCCCAGTACCGCAGCGAGGACCAGGCAACCCCATGCGGCCCGATTCATCGCGCACCTGCCAGGAGCACCAGGAGTGCCGAGAGCAGCTGCTGGGACTGCGGGTCGTTGGCGACCTGGTTGAGCAAGTTGCCGATCAGCCGATTGCAGAGACGCTCGGTGCCGGCCTCGTCGGTCGCGGCGGCGCCGCCGAGAGCCCCGCAGAGCAGCTGGCCGGGGCTGTGGATGTTGGCGCCGACGGCGTTGACTCCGATGGCGTTCTGGCGCTGGTGATAGGCCTCGGCCATGTTCGCCATCGCGTTGGGGGCCACATGCAGGATCTGAGCGAGGTCGCCTTGCTGACGGGCCACGACACCGAGGATGTCGGTGAGGCCGCGCATCGTCTCCGACAGCGCACCGCGATGTTCGCGGACGAAGCCCTCGACGTCCCCGACAGCTGTTCCGAGGTCGCGCAGCGCCGCGCGCACCAGGTGCTTGTCGTCGGCGAGCAGTTGCGAGACCGTGTCCAGTCGCTGGATGAACTCGGCGATCTGGACGTCGCTGTGAGCGAGGGCCGAGACGAAGACCTGCAGGTTCCTCACCGTCGAGAACGCGTCGTCGCCGCCAGCGTTGAGCACCTCGATCGCGCTCGCCAGGTCCGCGATGGTCTGGTTGATGGTGCCGCCCTGGCCACGTAGAGCATGGGCGGAGGCGTCGACCAGGTCCGAGAGGGCGCCGTCCTCGTTGGCGCCGTGGGGTCCGAGTGCGACGGCGAGATCGTTGACCTGCCCCTTGATCTGGTCCCACTCGACCGGCACCGCGGTCCGGTCCAGGGGGATGGTGGCGCCTTCCGCCATCTCCGCACCGCCGTCGTAGCGAGGGGTGAGCTGCAGGTAACGGCTGCTGACGAGCGAGGGGGCGACGATGACGGCCTTGGCATCGGCGGGCACCTTGACGTCGCCGTTGACGTGGAACTCGACCCGGACCTGACCGTCCTCGGTCTCGATGTCGTCGATCTTCCCGACAGGTACGCCGAGGATCCGCACCTCGTCGCCGGCGTAGATGCCGTCGGTGCTGGCGAAGTAGGCGACGAGGTCGGTGCGATCGGCCCGGTTCCAGCCGGTGGTGCCGACCACGACCAGGATCAGCGCCAGCGGCCCGAAGAACCAGGGACGCCGGGCGAGGTGCAGAGAGCGGTCGATCATCGGTTGCCTCCTGAGTCCCGCTGCAGCCCCTGCAGTAGCTGGGGATCGACGAGGAGCCCGTCCAGGTCGGGCTGGAGCAGGTTTCCGGGCAGCAGGTTCTGCACGTACGCCGAGAAGAACTCACCGGACGACACGACCTCACCGAGGCCGGTCGCGTAGACCGACAGCCCGCTCAGCGTCGCGCTGATGTTCTGCTTGTTCTCACGCAGGGTGTCGATGACGTCGTTCAAGCCGTCCAGGGTCGCGCCGAGCTGAGCCTGGTTGTCCGTGACGAAACCGCTGAGCTGTCGGGCCATGCTGGAGAGATTGGCGAGCAGGGAGGAGATGTCGTCGCGGCGGGCAGCGAGCTCGGCGAAGAGCAGGTTGCCCTGGCGGACCAGGGCGGTCATGTCGCCGCTGCGATCGGCCAGGATGTCGGTGAACTGGTCCGCGTTGGCAAGCAGCTGACGCAGCGCCTGGTCGCGGCCGCTGATCGTTGCCGAGATCCGGCTCACCCCTTGCAGCGCGCGGCGCAGCTCGGGAGTGGCGCCCTGCACGGTGCGGGCGACCTGATCGAGGGCGCCTGCGACCTTGTCGACGTCGATCGACGTGGTCTCGTCGTGGAGGTCGGTGAGTGCCTCGGTGATGTCGTAGGGCGCGGAGGTGCGCTCGATCGGGATGGTCGCGCC
This sequence comes from Nocardioides immobilis, assembly GCF_003515065.1. GTDB lineage: Bacteria > Actinomycetota > Actinomycetes > Propionibacteriales > Nocardioidaceae > Nocardioides > Nocardioides immobilis. The sequence continues at coordinate 17,476 of NZ_QXGH01000054.1, read as the reverse complement.
CTCGGCGAGCTGGCCCTCACCCTCGGAGGTGAGCTGCAGAGCCTTGTCGCCGAGCACGGTGTCGACACTGACCTCGGCGGTGGTCTCCTCGCCCAGCTCGATGCCGGGCTCGCTCATCGTGAACTCCACCACGACGCCTCCACCCGACCCCTCGCCCAGCTCGACGCTGTCGACCCGGCCGACGTGCATGCCGCTGACGCGGACCGGGTCGCCGGCAGCGAGTCCGGCGGCCTCGGGCAGTACCGCCTCGTAGTGGCCGCCCCAGAGCCGCATCACGGAGGAGATGTTCAGCACCAGGAGCACAGCGACGACCAGCCAGACGACCACGATCAGGCCGAGGGGGAGTGGGTTGCGCTCGCGGAACATCTTGAGGTTCATCGGTTGCCCCATCGGTTGCCCATCAGTTGCACCGTTCGACCTGGCTGCGGACCACGGGGGTCTTGATCGGTCGACCGCCCGGCCCCGTCACCATGACTTGGACGGCGCAGAGGTAGAAGTTGAAGAAGTTCCCGTGCGAGGCGACCCGGTCGAGGACCTGGTAGGCATCGGGGAGTGAGTCGAGGACCTTGTTGAGGGTCTTGGTGTTGGTGTTGAGCAGTCGGGCGAGCTGGTCCACTGCGATGACGGTGGACCTGAACGGGCCGCGCGCGCTGGTGAACAGGCCGGTCAGCTCCGATGCCATCTGGTTGATGGCCACGACCGACCGGGTGATCGGGTCGCGGTCCTCGGCGAGCCCGGTCACCAGGCGGCGGAACTCCCCGATCGTCTGGCGCAGCTGGGCATCGCGGGAGTCGAGGCTGCCGAGCAGCACGTTGAGGTTGTCGATCAGCGAGGAGATCGCCTTACTGTCATCAGCCAGCCCGTTGGTCAGCTCCCCGGTCTCCTGCAAGAGCGACTCCACGGTGCCGCCACGCCCCTGCAAGGTCGCGATCAGGTTGGTGGCCAGCTCGTTGACCTGGTCGGGCTGCAGGCCCCGGAACAAGGGCCGGAAGCCGTTGAGGAGTACGTCGAGGTCCAGTGCCGGTGTAGCGCGACTGGCGGGGATGGTGGCGCCGGGCGCGAGCGGCGAGCCGGTCCCTGGCGGCTGCTGGAGCTCCAGGTAGCGGTCGCCCAGCAGGTTCTCGTAGCGGACCAGGACCTGGGTCTGGTCGGTCAGCTCCTGGCCGTCCTCGACGTGGAAGGCGACCCGGACCTTGTTGTCGTCGATGACCTCGAGCCCGTCGACCTGCCCGACCCGGACGCCGGCCACCCGCACGACGTCTCCTGGCTCCAGGCCGGATACGTCGTCCATCTCCACCGTGAAGCTGTTGGCTGGCCCGAGCCGGATCTCACCGAGCGTGAGGTACAGCAGCCCGGCGGTGAGGAGGCCGACCAGGCCGAAGACCGTGAGCCGGATCGCTTCGCCACGGACGTTCACTGGGGCTCACCCCGCTCCGGGACCGGGACCTGGTCGGCGGAGAGCACAGGAAGGCCATGGCAGGCCGGACCCCGGCCCACGGGCATGCCCGGGAGGTCAGCGGGGGCGGTGTACTTCGACAGACCGGAGCGGAAGCTGATCACGGCGCGCAGGCTGGCATCGGTGCCACCGATCGCGTCCGCCATGAGCTCCCTGGTGCGGTCCAGACCCATCAGCAAGCAGGGCAGCTCGGTGGAGTACGCCCGCAGCGTTCCGGTCGGCAGCCGCAGCCCGCGCACCAGCGTGCCCAGGGCGTCTGCGTTCACGCCGAGGACCTGTGCGCCGCGCCCACCCAGGATCGACAGGTCGACGAGCAACTGGTGCAGAGCCTGACGGCGGTCCACGACCGTACCCGCGGTCACCGTCGCGTTGCGAAGGATGTCGAGGAGCGCCGGGGAGATGTCCAGGGCGAGCCGGGCGAACCGGGCTATCTCGAGCAAGTCCCTGCGCAGCTGCGGCAACAACGGCTGGAGCTTCGTCAGGTACGCGTCGGCCTGCGCGGCCACGTCGGCGATCTGCCCACCCCGTCCGCTCAGGGTCTGGGCGAGGACTGTCAGCGTTTGGTTGAGGTCGGCCACGTCGACCCCCGACAGCACCCGCTCGAGGCTGTCGAACACCGTGTTCACCTCGGTCGTGACGCCAAGGGTGTGAATCGTCGCCCCCTCGCGCAGGTCGCCACCCGCATCCGTCCCGGTGTTCGGGCGCGGCGGGACGAGCTCGACGTACTTCGCACCGAAGATCGTGGTGGAGCGGATGTCTGCCCTGACTCCGACGGGGATGCCCTCGAACTTGTCGCGGTCGATCTCCAGCACCAGCCGCGCGCGGCCGTCGACCAGCTCGACCGAGCCGACCCGGCCGATCTCGACGCCGTGCAGCTTGACCTTGTTGCCCGGGTCCATCACCAGGCCGGCCCGAGGGCTGACCACGGTGACCCGGACCGGATCGGCGAACGCCCGGTTGTAGAGCGCGACCGTCAGGGCGAAGGCGCTCAGCACGGTGAGCACGAGGCCCACGGCGCCGATCCGCAGCTTGATTGCATCGCTCAACATCGTCAGCCCGCCAGGTGGAAGGTGTTGAAGTTGGCGTAGATCGCCATGGCGATGAGGAGGTTGACGATCATGACGCCGCTCAGCGATGCGCGGACGGACCGGCCGACAGCCTCCCCGACGCCTGCGGGCCCCCCCTTGGCGGTGTAGCCGTAGTAGGTGTGGACGAGCATCACCACGACGACCATGCCCAGGACCTGGATGTAGGAGAACACGATGTCGAGGGGGTGCAGGTAGAGGAAGAAGTAGTGGGAGAAGTTGCCCTGCCCGACGTCGTAGAAGAAGACCAGCAGCAGGTAGTCGGCGAGGAAGCCACCGAGGGTCGCGAAGACGTAGAGCGGGGTGATGACGATCATCCCGGCGAGCAGCCGGGTGGTGACCAGGTAGGGGACGGAGGGGATGGCCATCACCTCGAGGGCGTCGATCTCCTCACTGATCCGGGCCGCGCCCAGCTGGGAGGTGGTCGCCGCGCCGAGCGTTACCGACAGGGCGACCCCGGCGAGCAGCGGGGTGGAGAGGCGGGCGGTGAAGAACGCCGCGAGCAGCGGGCTGAGGGAGCCGACGCCGATGCTGGATGAGGATTCGAAGCCCTGGGCGGCGGCGACCGCGCCGGCGAAGAAGGTGATCGAGGTGACGATCACCACCGATCCGCCCACCAGGGCCAGCGCACCGGTGCCGGTGCCGAGCTCGGCGATCAGACGCAGGATCTCCCCGGGGTGGTGGCGGAAGGTACGCGGGATGCTCTTGAACACCCTCGCGTAGAAGACGCCGTGCGCGCCGATGGCGTCGATGCCCCTGATAGAGGCATCGCGGAGTACGCCGAGGCGGGGACTCGTCAATGACATGGAAGATCTCGCTTAGAGGACGGCGAACTGGACGAGCGTGATGGACAGGCTCACCGGCACCAGAACGGCGACGGTGATCACCACGGCCTGGTTGACCGCATCCCCGACCCCCTTGGACCCGCCGGCGACGTTCAGTCCGCGGTAGCAGGCGATGATCGCGGCGATCAGGCCGAAGACCAGCGCCTTGAACATGCTCACCCCGAGCTCCGGGAGCCCGGTGAACAGGGGAATGCTGGCCAGGTACGCCCCTGGCGTCACGCCCTGGAGGTAGACCGAGAAGAAGTAGCCGCCGACCAACCCGCCGGCGCAGATGAGCACGTTCAGCACCAGCGAGACCAGCACGGCCGCCACGATCCGGGGTACGACGAGCCGCTGGATCGGGTCGATGCCCAGCACCTGCATCGCCGCGATCTCCTCGCGGATCGTGCGCGCAGCCAGATCCGCGCACATCGCCGTACCCCCGGCGCCCGCGACCACCACCACCGTCACGAACGGGCCGATCTGCTGGACAGAGGCGATCCCGGCGATCCCACCGGCCAGATCCAGGGCGCCCAGATCCTTCAGCAGCAGGTTCACCTCGAAGATCACCAGCAACGTGAAGCCCAGCATCACCAGCAACGTCGGAACCAGGGACACGCGAGCGATGAACCACGCTTGCTGGACCGCCTCCCGCCAGGAGAACCGCCGCGTGCACAAGATGACCAGCGCGTCCAGGGTCATAGCGAGCACGCCGCCCAGAACCCGGGTCGGCTTGGCAGCCGATTCCAGAACTGTCGTCATAGTTTCCGACCCCATCGAGTTGGGTGCGTCAGTGACAGACGCGCTATCAACTGTAAGATACAGTATGTTATAGAGACTACGTAGCACGGTGCACCCTGTCAACCAGCCGGCGGCGAGCTCCGGTTCTCCTTGAACCAGCGGAACGATCAAGCGTTCCTGTCGAGGCTCTTGAAGATCACCAGCCGCTGGATCTGGTTGGTGCCTTCGAAGATCTGCATGACCTTCGCCTCGCACATCTAGCGTTCGACCGGGACGTCCCGCGTGCAGCCGCAGACCGGATCGCCCGAGGGTGCGGGAAACGTCCCGGGGAAGGTCTCCGAAGCCTCGAGCTCGGACGCCCGGGCTCCGCGCGCAACCCGGCGCTCAGGAGACGGCGCGATCCGCCATCCGAGCCAGCACGACACCCTCGAACTCGTTGAACAGGAGGTCGAACTCCTTCCGGTTGACCGGCGAGCGCCACTGCTGGAGCCCGACCAGCAGCGTGATGCCCATCATTGCCATCGTGCGGGCCTCGCGGCGTGAACTCACGGCTGGTCGCAGGACACCGGCCAGTGCCTCGAGACGACGCTCGTCGACCCGCTTCTGCGCCTCGGCGACCTGCGGTGAGGTGTGCGCCCACGAGCGGATCGCGGCCTCCGCGTCGTGCGGCACCTGCGCGGCGAGCTCCTTCATGAGGTGGATGCGCTCGACCGGATCCGATGGCGCGTTCGACATCTGCACGATGCGCTCGGTCTGCGACTCCTCCCAATAGGCCAGGAACTCCGAGACGAAACCCTCGAAGCTCCCGAAGTAGCCATAGAACGAGCCCGTGGTGACCTTGAGCGACTTGCACAGCACGCCGATCTTCAGCTTCCCCGCACCCTCCGCGGCGAGCAGTCTCATCGCGGCCTCGAAGTAGTCGTCGCGCGTGACCAGAAGGCGCATGGCTCCCCTCCCGAAGATTGCCCGAGGCCACATCGGCCCCGGATATAGAGTAATCCATATTTGCCCGGCACCTCACGGCCTCGCCCGAAGGACGACGCGCTCGAACTCGTCGAACAACCGGTCGAAGTCGCCGGCAGATGCATCGACCTGCAGGTGTTGCCACCCGACCAGGAGAGCCATGCCGAGCTTTCCCAGCCGCTGCGCCGCCTCCGGCGAACCAACCAGTGGTTCGAGGACCTGCACCAGAGCCTTCGCCCGCTCCCGGTCCAACCGACGCTGCAGGGATCCGGCTTCGGGCTGGTGCTGCGCCCACACCCTGATCGCTGACTCCGCACGGTGCTGCACTCCGCAGGCGAGATCCCGCAGCCGCTCGAGCCTCACCTCCGGCCCGAGATCAGTTGCGGCAAGCTCGCGCAGCAGCTCGTTCCGGTCGGAGAATCGCGTGGAGATCAGCTCGCTCACGAATTCGGGGAGGCCCGAGAAGTATCCGTAGAACGATCCACTGGTCACTCCCAGTGCCTCGCAGAGCGAACCCACCTTGAGACTCGTGTGCCCATCGCTGACGAGGAGATCGAGGGCGGCTTCGAAGTAGTCGTCCTCCGTCACGATCCGGCGCATGGTTGGTCACTCGGTGGGGACGCGGGTGCTATCCGGTGACATCGCGGCCGATGAGCCGCCGGGCGATGAACGTACGGTCCGGCGCGCTCATGCGGACACCTCCGACGCCGCGGCGTACTGCTCCACGAGCCGACCCTTGACGAGCTTGCCGGTCTCGGTCCGCGGGAGGGTCTCGACGAAGTCGATGGTCCTCGGCGCCTTGAAGGCGGCGACCTTCGACCTGGCATGATCGAGGAGCTCCTCCGCCAGCTCGGGACCCGGGGTGAAGCCCTTGCGCAGCTGCACGACGGCCTTGACCTGCTGGCCCATCACCGGGTCAGGCACGCCGATCACCGCGACGTCGAAGACGGCCGGGTGCAGCGTGAGGGCGTTCTCCGCCTCCTGCGGGTAGATGTTGACCCCGCCGGAGATGATCATGAACGACTTGCGATCGGTGAGGTAGACGTAGCCGTCGTCGTCGACGTACCCCACGTCCCCGACCGTGGTCCAGTTCGGGTGGTCCGGGTGCTCGGCCTTCGCCGTCTTCTCCGGGTCCTTGTGGTACTCGAACGGACGGACGTCCCGCTCGAAGTACAGCAGTCCGATCTCACCGGCCGAGAGCTCGCGACCGTCCTCGTCGCAGACGTGCACGGGGCCGAACATGCTGCGGCCCACCGAGCCACGCTTGGTGACCCATTCCTGGGACGTGATGAGGGTGAGGCCGCTGCTCTCCGTCGAGGAGTAGTACTCGAGCAGGATCGGGCCCCACCAGTCGATCATCGCCTGCTTGACCTCCTGCGGGCACGGCGCCGCAGCGTGGATCGCAAGGCGCAGGCTCGAGGTGTCGCACGCCAGTCGCTCGATGTCGTCGAGCTGCAGCAGCCGGACGAACATGGTCGGGACCATCTGGGTGATGGTGACCTGGTACTTCTCGACCGCGGCGAGCGCCTCGAGGGCAGAGAACTTCTCCATCACCACCACGGTCCCGCCCAGGGCGTGGACGACGCCGGACCAGCGAAGCGGGGCAGCGTGGTAGATCGGCGCCGGTGACAGGTAGACGTCGGTGTCGCCGAAGCCGAACGCCTGCGCGGCTAGACCGGTGAGCGGGTCACCGGGCTGATCAACCGTGAGGGGAAGGAGCGGAGGCTTGACGCCCTTGGGACGTCCGGTCGTGCCCGACGAGTAGAGCATGTCGCTCCCCCGCGGCTGCTCCTCGAGCTCACGGTCGCCGGCCGAGGCGAGCAGGTCGGCGTACGCCGAATGGCCCTCCAGGTCGCCGCCGAAGCTGTAGGCGTGGGCGATCTGGGGCACCAGTTCCCTGACCCGCTCGGCGAGGTCGCCGAGCCGGCCCGAGGAGATGAGCACCTTCGCGTCGCAGTCCTCAGCGATGTACGCCGCTTCTGCCGGAGTCAGGTGGGAGTTGATCGCGGTGAGGTAGAGCCCCGAGCGAAGGGCGGCCCAGTAGATCGTGAAGCACTCGGCCGCGTTGTCGCTCAGCATCGCGACGACGTCACCCTTCCGCAGGCCGAGGTCGTGCAGTGCGACGGCCAACCGGCGCGACTCGTCGTCCAGCTCGGCGTAGGTCACCACCTCGCTGGAGCCGGCCATGATGACCGCGGGCTTGTCGGGGGTGGTGGCCGCATGGGTTCCCGGATACATCGTGTCCTCGTCTCGTCGTCAGAACGTGCAGGGCATGCGCTTGATCGCGTGCATGAAGTGGCCGCCGACGTACTCCGGCTCCCCCAGCTGAAGGTCGGGGACCCTGGTGAGCAGCTGGCCGAAGAGTGCGCGCATCTGCAGCCGCGCGACGTGGTTGCCGAGGCAGAAGTGCACCCCGCCGCCGCCGAAGCCCACATGCGGATTCGGGTTGCGGGTGATGTCGAACTGCCACGGGTCCTTGAAGACCTGCTCGTCGCGGTTCGCCGACGAGTAGAACATGACGACCTTGTCCCCGGCGTCCACGTCGATGCCGCCCACCACCGCGTCGACCTTGGCGGTACGGCGGAATGTCATGACCGGCGTGCCCCAGCGGACGAACTCCTCGAGAGCGCCCGGGATCGCCCGGTCGAAGTTCTCGGACAGCAGGGCCTTCTGGTCCGGGTTGTCGAACAGTGCCTTCATGCCGTGGCTGGTCGTGTTGCGCGTGGTGTCGTTGCCGGCGATGGCGAGGAGGCAGAAGTAGGAGCGGATGTCGTCGTCGCTCAGCTTGTGTCCTTCGATCTCTGCCTGGACCAGGGCCGTGATCACGTCGTCCTGCGGCTTCGAGCGACGTTCGTCGATCAGGGTCTGGGCGATGTCATGCAGGGTCGCGATGCCACCGAGGAGGCAGGTGAAGGGGTCGCCGTCCCCGATGTACTCGGGGTCGTTGTAGCCGACCATGTCGTCGACCGCCTTGACCATCCGGTCTCGGGTCTCCTCCGGGACTCCGAGCATCTGTGAGACCGTCCAGAGCGGCAGCCGCATCGAGACCTGCTCGACGAAGTCGCGCGGGCCGTCTTCGAGGAAGGCGGTGACGATCGCGGATGCCTGGTTCTGGATCTGCTGCTCGATGAGACGGAGCTGACGCGGACTGAACGCGGAGTGGACGAGTCGGCGGGTGATGCCGTGTCGCGGCTCGTCCATCGCCAGGATGGACTGGGTCTCCTCGAGGAGCTGGGCCGGGACGTTCTCGAACATGACGCCGCCGAGGTCGGGCGAGGACGAGAAGACGTCGTGCGCCTTGCTGACTGCGATCACGTCCTCGTGTCCCACGACCGCCCAGTAGCCAGGGTCGTTCGGGTCCGGCATCAGCGAGCCATAAGCCGGCGGTTGCCAGGAGACCGGCCGCTGCCTGCGCAGGACCGAGAAGGACTCATCGCGCTCGCGAGCGGTCTGTGCCCAGAACGCTTCGCTGGACAGTTCTACGTCGTCGTGTACGCGCTTGCTCGATGCGATCGTCATGCGTCAGCCTCCGGTGTTGGGATGTAACAGACTTTACATTACATTCGTTACTCGGAATGTCAACCCCTTGACAAACCTAACCAAATATAGGTTACGTTATGTTTCAGACGGTGGCACCAACCTGGAGGAGAAGCCATGACGCAGCTGACAACCGAGCTGAACCTGACATTGACGGTGGATCGGAAGACGGTGCTGGCCGACGGCGTCGTCGAGCTCCAGCTCAAGGCACGCTCAACCCTCCCCCCGTGGGAGCCGGGTTCCCATGTCGACCTGCTCCTCGGGCCTGACCTCGTTCGCCAGTACTCCCTGTGCGGCGATCCTGCCGACCGGCGCTACCTCAAGGTTGCAGTGCTCAAGGAGCCGGAGAGCCGCGGTGGATCCGAGCACGTGCACGACGAGCTGAAGGAGGGTCAGCAGATCCAGATTCGTGGCCCTCGGAACCACTTCCCGCTGGTGGAGTCGCCCCGCTATCAGTTCATCGCCGGCGGCATCGGCATCACTCCCATCCTGTGCATGATCCGTGAGGCGGAGCGGGCGGGCGCCGACTGGCATCTGCTCTACGGCGGCCGCTCGCGCGAGTCCATGGCGTACCTCCCGGAGCTCGAGCAGTACGGCGACCGCGTGCGGATCCAGCCTGCGGACACCGACGGGCTGATGGATCTCGACTCGGTGCTCGGCAGCCCGCGCGAGGACACGGCGGTCTACTGCTGCGGGCCCGAGCCGCTGCTGAACGCAGTCGAGGAGCGCTGCCAGCCGTGGCCGGCCGGCGCCCTGCACCTGGAGCGCTTCGCACCGAAGGCGCTCGGCGACGACGTCGTCGACACCGAGTTCGAGGTCGAGTTCGCCCGATCCGGTGTCACTGCGGCGGTCCCTGCGGGCACCTCCATCCTCGACGTCGCCACCGACAACGGCCTCTTCGTGCTTCGGTCATGCAGCGAAGGTGTCTGCGGGACCTGCGAGACCGTCATCCTCGATGGCGAGCCCGAGCACCGCGACTCCGTGCTCACCGAGGAGGACCGGGAACAGGGATGCTTCATGCCCTGCGTCTCGCGTGCCACGTCGGCCCGCCTCGTCCTGGATCTCTGAGGCAGACGGATGTCAGCCCGACTCTCCGCCCTCGACGCCGCCTTCCTCCAGGTCGAAGACCGGCAGAACCGCATGCAGCTGGCGGGCATGCTCATCTTCAAGGGCGAGGCGCCCGACCCAGCCGCTTTCCGCGCCGCCGTCAGCGAACGACTGCTCGGCCTGCCTCGCTTCCAGGAGCGGCTGAACCCGTCGCTGTTCGGCCTCGGCCGACCCAGCTGGGTCGACGACGACTCGTTCGACCTCGACTACCACCTCTCCCGCATCGCCCTTCCCAGTCCCGGCGGTCACGACGAGATCGCCGCGCACATCGACCACATGACGTCGGCACCTCTCGACCTGAGCCGGCCGCTCTGGGAGGTCGGACTCGTCGAAGGACTGGCCGAGGGCTTCGCCGTCTCGCTCAAGGTGCATCACTGCATGGTGGACGGCCTGTCGATCATCGACATCTTCACCGCCCTGCTCGCACCGGACTCCGACCTGGGTGCGCCGCCGACCCGATCGAACCCCGCCCGCCGCGAGCTTGCCCCGGTCAATGCGCAGGTGCCTGCCCCCCTTCGCCGACTCCAGGGCGCCGCAAAGCTGCTGGGCCAGGCACCCACGTCTGTGTTCAACACCGGGACCTCGGGTCCGACGCGGCGTACGGAGTACGTCACCGTGCCGCTGGACTCCATCCACGACATCCGCAAGGTCCACGGCACGACCGTCAACAACATCGTGCTCGCGATCGTGACGGGGGCGCTGCGTCGCTACCTGACCCGCCACGACGCCATGGTCGACAAGCTCCACGCCTTCGTCCCGGTCAACCGGCGCCCCCAGGGCGCCCGTGGCAGCCTCGGCAACCAGATCGGGATGACCTACCCGGCCCTGCCCGTGGGTGAGGCCGCACCCGACGCACGAGTCGAGCAGGTCGTCCAGAGCGTGGCCGAAGCGACTGCTTCCGGACAGGCCTCCACCACAGCCACCATGATGGGACTGCTCGGGCTGGCCCCCGCGCCACTGGCCAGGTCGCTCAACCGCGCCGCCCAGTTCAGCGCCGGCATGTTCAACCTCACCGTCACGAACGTCCCGGGCCCGCCGGGACCGGTCCACTTCCTCGGCCGCGAGCTCGAGCTCATCCTCGGCGCCACGCCGCTGACGAAGCGGCATGCGTTGACGATCGCCGTTCTCAGCTACAACGGCACGCTCTCCTTCATGGTCACCACCGACCCCCGTCGAGTCCCGCACGGCAGCGAGATCGCGGACGACCTCAGGGCAGAGCTGGAGTCCCTGCACGAACAGATCACCCTCAACCCCGACCCCCAAGGGAGCACACGATGAGCCGCTCAACTCTCCACGGCCTGCGTATCGCCATCACCGGTGGAGGACGCGGCATCGGTCTGGCCACTGCCCGGGAGCTGCACGCCCGGGGAGCCGCTGTCGTCATCGGCGACCTCGACGGCGACTTGGCTGCCCAGGCGGCGACCGCCATCAGCGCCGACGTGCTCGGCCTCCCCCTGGACGTCTCGGACCACGCTTCGTACGCCGCGTTCCTCCAGGCGGCCACCGCCGAGGGACCGCTCGACGTGCTGGTCAACAACGCCGGAGTGATGCCGATCGGCCGCTTCATCGAACAGTCACCTGAGACGCTCAGACGTGCGCTCGAGGTCAACGTGCTGGGCTGCCTCCACGGAATGAGCCTCGCCCTGCCTCCGATGCTGGACCGCGGTGCTGGGCACATCATCAATGTCGCCTCCACCGCGGGCAAGTCGCCGGTCCCGGGTGGCGTCGCCTACTGCGCCACCAAGTCGGCGGTCGTCGCGCTCACCGAGACCGCCCGCGTCGAGCACAGTGGCTCCGGCGTGGCGTTCACCTGCGTGATGCCGCACTTCACCAACACCGAGCTGATCGCCGGAACCCGCCCCACGAGGCTGATCCCGGTGGTCGAACCTGAGGACGTCGCCCGGGCCATCGCCGACGCGGTCGCCAGCAAGCCGAAGGACGTCTACGTCCCGAAGCTGGTGGGCGCGATCCTGCGCACCCAGCCCCTGTTCGGCCGGCGCCTGCGCGACAGCCTCAACAGCCGGCTCGGCGCCTACGACACGTTCCTCACGTTCGACCGCGACAAGCGAGCGGCGTACGACGACCGCGTCAAGCGGTCCTGAGGCGGCGAACAGAAATGCCCACGACTGAGCAGCATGCCTCTGCCGCTGCCGAGGTTGCTCGCCTCCGCGACACCTTCGCCACCGGAGCCACCCGGCCCCTTGACTGGCGCCTCGAACAGCTCAGGGCGCTGGAGCTGATGCTGGTCGAGGGTGAGGACGCCATCGCCGCCGCCCTCGCCGAGGATCTCGGTCGGCCCGCCAACGACAGCTTCCTCGGCGACATCGCACCCACGCTGGCCGAGGTCCGATTCGCCATCAAGCACCTCAGGTCCTGGGCTCGGCCGACACGAGTGTCCCTGCCGCTCTCCCAGTTCCCGGGGAAGGCGTGGTACGACTACGAACCACTCGGAGTCGTCCTGGTGATCGGACCGTGGAACTACCCGGTCTACCTGACGCTGGGGCCTCTGGTCGGTGCGATCGCGGCCGGGAACTGCGCGATCCTCAAGCCGTCGGAGCACACCCCGACCGCCGCGAAGGTCATGGCCGACCTGGTACCGAAATACCTGGACGCCGACGCCTTCGCGGTCTTGCTGGGCGGCCCGGACGTCACCCAGGACATCCTGGCCCAGGGGATGGACCACGCCTTCTTCACGGGCGGTCCGGACATCGGCAAGGCCGTGATGACCGCTGCCGCGGCACACCTCACGCCGGTCACCCTCGAGCTGGGCGGCAAGTGCCCGGCGCTGATCGCCGCAGACGCCGACCTCGAGGTGGCCGCCCGCCGCATCGCCTGGACCAAGCTGCTCAACTCAGGTCAGACCTGTATCGCGCCCGACTACGTGCTGGTCGAGGCGTCTGTCCGTGACGACTTCATCCCGCTGCTGCGCAAGGCGTTCACGGACCTCAGCCCCCAGGGGGACGGGGCCCGCAACCTTCCCATCGTCTCCCAGCGGCACGCGGAGCGACTCTCACGACTCCTCGAGGATCACGGCGGGGAGGTCCTCCACGGCGGCACGACTTCCCCCGAGCACCGGCAGGTCGACCTGACCCTGGTCCTGGACCCCGCTGAGGACTCGTCGCTGATGCAGGAGGAGATCTTCGGCCCCCTCCTGCCCATCGTCACGGTGGAGTCCGCGGAATGCGCCATGGCGCTCATCAACCGCGGACCGAAGCCGCTCGCGGCGTACGTCTTCAGCAGCTCACGGGCACTGATCGACAAGTTCCGCCATGAGGTACCAGCCGGGGCCGTCGTCTCCAACCACGCCGCCATGCACGTGCTCTGCCCCAGCCTCCCGTTCGGCGGCGTCGGCAACAGCGGCATGGGCACCTATCACGGCAAGTGGGGCTTCGAGACCTTCAGCCACCGGAAATCGCACCTAGCGCGGGCGGCACGTCCCGATCCACGTCTGGTCTACCCGCCCTACAACAGGCTCACCCAGCGCCTCCTCCGCCTGATCTTCTGATCGCCTCCGTCCTCTCGTTCCACCCCTACCCAAGGAGATCTCATGCCCACCTTCACCGACGCCGCCGAGGCGGAGAAGTACCTCTCGGCGGTCTTCGAAGCCGGCTTCGCCGACCCCGTGATCAGTCCCGCCCTGCAGAAGTCGGGGGTCATCCTTCGGATGGACCTCTCCGACCCTGAGACCGTCGTCACCGCCGACCTCGTTGCGCAACAGGTGCACGTCGGCGGGGACGGACCCGAACCCAACATGACCTTGGAGCTGAGCGGCGAGGTCGCCAACCGGTTCTGGCAGGGCAAGGTCAGCGTGCCCCTCGCCGTGGCCCGCGGCACGATCAAGATCTCCGGCGCACTGCCCAAGCTCATCGCGATGCTCCCTGCTGCCAAGCCCATCCAGGCCAGCTACGTCGAGCGTCTCAAGGCCGACGGCCGCGACGACCTGCTCGCCTGAACGTCGCCGTCGAGGACGACTTGGTCGTCATGCCTCAGTTCTGACGACCTCGGCCGCCCGCACGGGCTGACCGCAGGACCGGCAGGCGACCACCCCGTGGAACTCGGCTCCGCAGGTGTGGCGGAAGGTCATCGGAGGCCCGGCCTCGCCTGCGAGATGCCGGTCCCCGAACTCGCGCATCACCTCGACGATCGGCGCGAGCGACAGCCCCAGCTTCGTCAGGTGGTACTCGAAGCGGGGCGGGCGGTCCTGGTACTGGACGCGGGTGAGCAGGCCTTCAGTCTCCAGAGTGCGCAGCCGCGTCGTCAGGATGTCTCGTGGAGCGCCGGTGAAGCGCGCGATCTCATCGAAGCGATGGTTGCCGAGCAGCAGCTCCCGGACTGCCAGAAGCGTCCACTTCGCACCCACCAGCTCGAGCGTGCGGGCTACCGAGCAGACGCGTACATCGGAGGACATGCGGCGAGTATAGGTGAGTTGGAACTCACAACCCAGTCCGTTGTGTTTTCCTACCCACCCCTCTAGCGTCCCACCAGAACCTAGGAAAGGGATCACAGCCATGACTGCAGCCGTCATCGTCGACGCCGTCCGGACCCCGCTCGGCAAGGGCAAGCCCGGCGGAGCGTACGCCGACATCCACCCGGTCGACCTCCACGCCGCGTCCCTGCGTGCGCTCGTCACACGGACCGGCATCGACCCGGCGATCATCGACGACGTCATCAGCGGAGCTGTCGCCCAGATCGGCGAACAGTCCGGCAACACCGCTCGTTGGGGGCTCCTCGCCGCCGGCTACCCCGAGTCGGTGCCGGGCGTCACCGTCGACCGCCAGTGCGGCTCGAGCCAGCAGGCACTGCACTTCGCGGCGCAGGGCGTCATCGCAGGGGCGTACGACGTCGCAGTCGCCTCTGGCGTGGAGTCGATGTCGCGCATCCCGATCGGGTCGCAGGCCCAGGGCAAGGACTTCGCCGGCCCGTCGGTCGCAGAGCGCTACGCCCCCGGCCTGATCCCGCAAGGCGTCGCCGCCGAGCTCATCGCCGCCAAGTGGCGGTTCTCCCGCGCCCAGCTCGACGAGTTCTCGGCCAGCTCCCACGAGCGCGCCGCACTGGCCTGGAAGGACGGCCTCTTCGACCGGGAGGTCGTCAACGTGAACGACCTTGCCACCGACGAGACGATACGGCCCACCACCACGCCCGACTCCCTGGCCGGCCTCCGACTTGCCTTCCAGGACGACCGGTGGAGCGAGCGCTTCCCGGAGATCGACTGGAAGGTCACCGCCGGCAACAGCTCCCCGATCAATGACGGGTCTGCGGCCCTCCTGGTGACCAGCGAGGACAAGGCAGCCGCGCTCGGCCTCCAGGCCCGCGCACGCGTCCACTCGTTCGCGGTCGCCGGCGACGACCCGATCTTCATGCTCACCGGCGTCATCCCGGCCACGATGAAGGTGCTGGCGAAGGCCGGCCTGAGCATCGACGACATCGACGCGTTCGAGGTCAACGAGGCCTTCGCGTCCGTCGTGCTCGCCTGGCAGGCCGAGACCGGGGCGTCGCTGGACAAGGTCAACATCAACGGCGGTGCCATCGCGATCGGGCATCCCCTGGGCGCCTCCGGGGCACGGCTAGCCACGACGCTGCTCAACGTTCTCGAGCAGCGTGACGGCCGTTTCGGCCTTCAGGTCATGTGCGAGGCCGGCGGCCTCGCCAACGCCACCATCATCGAGCGGATCTGACGAGCACCCACGTGCGGGGATCGGTGGTGGGCGTCGCGAACCAGCGACGCCCACCACGGCCGATGTCAGGAGATGGCGAGGCCGAGAAGGCCGGTGGCCGGCCCTCGACACTCGCCGGCTTCCACTTACGAGCACTCAGGAGTCCACGTGCTCCCGTCTATTCGTGCGGAGGTTCGCGGCGATCGGGAGCGTGTTCCTGTTCCTGCTCCATGAGCCAGGTGGCTATCTGCGTGCGCGACCGGAAGCCCAGCTTGGTGAGGATGTGCTCCACGTGGCCCTCGGCTGTGCGATCGGAGATCACTAGCTGGCTGGCGATCTCCCGATTCGTGAGTCCGGTCGCCACGAGCCGCGCGATCTCCTGCTCGCGGCGCGTCAACGGCGTCGACGCCTGCACCGGACGGGGCCGGCGCCGCCGCGACCTCGCGCCGAACGCTGCCGGATCCAGGACGTACTCGGTCGCCAGCTCCGGGGTCAGCCGGGCTCCCCGCTCGAACGCCGCCTCATAGGCCCGCTTCCCGAGGGCGCGCCGTACGGCGTCCTCGCACTCGTCGTGGGCCTGAGCCAGATGGAGGTAACCCGACATCGGCGCTTCGAAGGTCCGCCAGATGGAGTCGGCCGCGCCGAGCAGGCCCGCTGCCAGCTCGGCCTCCTCCCGGTCCGCAGCGACCCACGCCAATCCTTCGATGCCGAGCGCAACGCCCCGGTCGTCCCCGAAGGTGGAGTTGATGCTGATGCTCTCCCTCAGCAGCTCCCTGGCTTGTCCCTGGTCGGCTCGCCGCCACGCCTCGATGCCCAGTCCCCAGAGCGTGTACGCCTTGTCCCATTCCTCGCCGTGGTCGTTGCAGACCTGGAGGCACTCCTCGTAGTACGCCGCTGCTCGGTCGTGATGACCGTCCAGGGACTCGGCTATGGCCAATCGGCGCAGCGTCATGACCACGCCGGTCGGCTCGTCCGCGTCGCGGAACGCTTCGAGAGCCTGCACGTACGCCGCTCTCGCCTCCGCGTTCCTGCCCTCGCTGGTGGCGATGCCTCCCGCGAACAGCCCGATGCAGCCGTCCAGCCAGCGGTCGCCCAGGTCGGCTGCCTCGGTCGCGCTCCGCTGCAGCAGCCCGGCTGCCGTCGGGAGATCGTTCTGGAGCGAGGCCAGCCACCCCGCCATGCAGAGCGCTCGCGCGTGACTGAGGCCCGTCTCTTCCGTGGCGCTCTCGAGCAGGCGCGCGAGCCAGGTGCGGCCCTCGGCAAACGCTCCGATCGCGGTCCAGAACTTCCACAGCGAGCTGGCAAGGTCGAGCCCGTGGACGACCTCTTCGGGCTCAGTCGCGCAGAACTCCAGCGCCGCCCGGAGGTTTCCGTGCTCCACCCGCAACCGGTCCAGGACAGCCCGGGCGCTGGGCCCGAACACGGGGTCATCGGCGATGCCCGCGAAGTACGCACGGTGCCGCTCGCGGGTGGACCGCTCGTCGCCCGATGCCGCGTGCCGGGTTCGGCCGTACTCGCGCAGCGTGTCCAGCATCAGGTACCGAGCAGACGCCCCACGGTCCTCCCGGTTGAGGATCGACTTGTCCACCAGACTCGCCACCACGTCGAGCACCGCTTCCCGCGGGAGATCCTCGCCCGAACAGATCGCCTCCGCGGCATCCAGGTCGAAACCACCCGCGAAAACCGAGGCCCGCAGCCACAGCAGTCGTTCCTCCGGCGTGCACAGATCGAAGCTCCAGTCGACCACCGACCGCAACGTCTGCTGTCGCGGCTCGGTGCCCCGGGTCCCGGTGAGCAGGCGAAAGCGGTCGTCGAGCCGCTCCACGATCTGGACAAGGGACAACGCCCGGAGCCGCGCCGACGCCAGCTCGATCGCCAACGGGATCCCTTCCAGGCGGGCGCAGAGAGCCGACACCTCGGCGCGGTTGTCGGGCGTGAGCTCGAACTCGGGAACCACCGCCCGTGCCCGCTCCGCGAACAGGCTGACTGCGTCGTGCCCGGGCACATCCAGATCCGGCTGGTCGAGATCCTCGAGCTTCGGGACGCTGAACGGCGACAGGTTGAAGATGAACTCCCCCGCGACCCCCAGCGCCTGTCGGCTCGTCGCCA
>NZ_QXGH01000013.1 GCF_003515065.1 Nocardioides immobilis | reverse complement strand
ACGGGGATCTATCGGTTCATTGGCAGCCACCGCCGCAGCATCGGGGCAGAAGTGTCACCACCAAGACCATCTGAAGTGTCACCGATGTCCTGATGCAGAACTGTCACCGTTGTCCTGCGAGATAACAGCAGGCCCGAGATCATGCACCCATTCCACTCGAACAAGTGTTCGATGACACGCCTTTGCCGTCCCAATCGGAACCTTTTCCTCTTAGGCTGTCAGCGTCTCGACCAGCGTCGAGGCGGCCGCGCCAGCGGCGGCGCGGCGGAGCCCGTGCCGTTGAGCGCGCCGGAAGTCGGCCGACAGGGACCCGCGGTCAAGGACGCCGCAGGCGCCGCGGAGCGGCCGAGCGAAGCGAGGTCCTTGACGGCGGGTGTCGGTCGACTACGCGCGCGGCCGCCGTACCGGAGGGGCCTAGGTGGCCGAGTACACCTAGGCTCGACCCATGTCCGTCGTGAAGATCAACGCCATCCACGTCCCGCCCGGCGCCGGGGCGCACCTCGAGGAGCGGTTCGCCGCCCGGGCCGGCGCCGTCGAGGGATCGCCCGGGTTCCTCGGCTTCCAGCTGCTGCGCCCGGTGGCCGGCGACGACCGCTACTTCGTCGTCACCCACTGGGAGGACCAGGCGTCCTTCGACGCCTGGCGCGAGGGCGCCGGCATGGCAGCCCACGCGACCAAGCCGGGCGACGAGCAGAAGAAGCCGGTGTCGTCCGGCGCCGACCTGCTGGAGTTCGAGGTCGTGCTGGACGTCAAGCCGTCCTGACGAGTTGCGCCCGCCGAGCCTGTCGAGGCGCCTCGACAAGCTCGGCGGGCGTCGTCGCGGTCATCCCCCGTCGCGCACCTTCAGCTCGTCGATGGCGACGACCTTGCAGGCCTTGTCGACACTGATGACGCGGTCGCGGGCGTCGTCGCGATCGCCGACGCGGATGATCTGGACACGCCAGGGCTTGTCACGGCGGAGCCTCGTCAGCTCCAGTGCCCGGTCGAGCTCCCGCAGCGTGACCAACACCTCGTCCCGCGGGTGGGAGCCGTCCCTGCCGAGGTAGAGGGCGACATCGGCGTGGCGGAACCTCCGGCACTGCTGCGGGCCCAGGACGTCGCCCTTCTCGACCTCGCTCAGCGGGGCGACCGCCGGGTCGGCGGGCTCGCTGGGCTCGTCCGCCTCCTCCGTGGAGGGGTCGGTCGCGTCGTCGGGGCTGTCCGTCGGCGAGTCGCTGGACGCGACGATCTGGTCGTCGTCCTTGTTGTCGTCGCTGCTGACGACGAACCAGGCACCGCCTGCTACGAGCGCGACCGCGGCAGCGACGCCGACGGGTACCAGGAAACGACGGGTGGACGGCGCGGAAGCGTTGCCGGGGCCGGGCTGGGACACGATCTCCTCCAGGAGCTCTTGGCGCGCGTCGTGGAGGGGCCAGAGGTCGATCTGCTCCCGCGGGTGCGGGTCCCTGCCGGCCAGCGGGTCGGGACCCAGGTCGGGGTGGTCGTCGATCATCGGCTCTCCCCGATCACGTGCTCGAACGGGACTGCCTGGACATGTCCGGTGATCGCCGGAGCGTCACACCCTCCCCGTACCTGATCGCCGTCGACGAGCTCGCCCCCCAACAATGAACGCAGGCGCTGCCGGGCTCGCGCCAGCCGCATCCGGGCCGTGCCCGGCGCGATGCCGACCACGCCGGCCGCCTCGGTGGGCGTCAGCCCGTCCCAGCCGACCAGCATGAGCAGCTCACGGTCATCGGGTCGGAGCCGCAGCAGGACCCGTCGGATCCGGTCCCACTCGGCGACACCGGTCGCCGGGTCGGGTACGACGTCGCGGCCCAACGCGTCGCGGAGCCGGCCGCCCAGCCGCTGCCGGCGCCGCTGCCCCCGGTGGTAGTTGGACAGGGTGTGCCGCGCGATCCCGAAGAGCCACGGCCGGCCGTCGCCCGGCGGCGCCTCGTCGAGCCGGCGCCACGCGACCAGGAAGACCTCGCTCACCACGTCCGCCGCGTCGGCGGGCTGATCGACCCGGCGCAGCGTGTAGCCGAGGACGGCGGCGAAGTTGCCGTCGTACAACGCCCGGAATTGGAGCTCCGGGTCGTGCTCGTCCGACGACCCGGGGTCGGAGGTTGGGGTCATGCCCTTCCATGTCCGCCTCGGCATCGAGCGTCACACCCCCAGGGACACCATCGGTCGGCCATCCCCACGGTAACCGAGCAGGGTGCCTGCTACGCCGTCTCGGAGAAGCCTCGATAGGGAGGATCGACGTCGGAGACGCCCGGGATGCTCACCCCACCGCGGGCGAGGAGCGCCTTCTCCCCGCGCTGGACGACCTTGTAGAAGTCCCGGCTGCGCCCCCTCAGCAGCGGCGTGCTCGCCAACAGCGGAACCCGGCCGTGGGCGAGCCGACTGGCCCGGCTGGCGGCCTGCCAGGCGGCCTCCTCACGCAGGCCCCACGGGATCCCGTAGTGGTCGCGGACGACGGACGGCAGGCTGCCCTGCACCACGGTCGCCAGCGCCGGTGAGGTGACCAGGCGCAGCGGCAGGCCGTAGCCGGAGACGCCCGCGATGTGCCGGCCGACCAGGCGCGCCTCGTCGACCAGGTGCGGCTCGTCGGAGACCAGCCACGCGTCGTACGTCGTCCGGAACTCGCCGTACGACGCCGGCGCACCTGTGCGCGGCATGCCGAAGAGCTCGGCCCAGGCGACGAAGCCCTCGAAGAGCTCCTCACGTTCGCGGTCCGTCATCCGGCGCACCAGCGCGTCGTACATGAACTCGACCGAGTCCAGCGCGAACGCCGCGGTCCACCACATCAGCCCGGGGTCGGCCGCGTCGTACGCCGCGCCCTCCGGGTGCGCGGGGCCGCCGTCGACACTCATGGTGCCGCGCACCGTCGCGTGCCGCTTGGCCGCGAAGGCGAGCGCGCGGTCCGCCTCGTCCTTGGACCCGAGGAAGACGGCCTCGAAGAGCCGGGCCGTCAGGCCGAGCCGCGTGTACGGCGAGGTCCGGTGGGTGGTGTGCTGGGCGGTCCCCACGAACAGTCGGGGATGCAGGGCGCCGATCACGAGTGCCCGCTGGCCGTAGGTCAGCCCCACCGCCCGCTGGCGCATCGCGCGGACGACCATCGACCTCTCGTCGAAGTACCCGCTCATGGCCCGAGTGTCCTACAGGATCGCGCCGGGTGAGTACGCCGCGGCGGCCGGGTGGCGCTCGACGACCAGGGCGACCTGCCGGCAGACCGCCTGGGTCTGCGCGACCGCGGCACCGGTGAAGGTGATCGGGTCGGCCACCAGGGTCTCCAGCTGGTCGGCGGTGAGGCCGAGTCGCTCGTCGGCGGCGAGCTTGGCGAACACGTCGTTGTCGGCCTGGCCCTTGCGCATCGCCAGCGCCGTGCCGACGGCCGCCTCCTTGATCGCCTCGTGCGCGGTCTCGCGGCCGACGCCGTTGCGCACCGCGGCCATCAGCACCTTGGTGGTGGCGAGGAACGGCAGGTACCGGTCGAGCTCGCGCTGGATCACCGCGGGGAAGGCACCGAACTCGTCGAGAACGGTGAGGAAGGTCTGGAACAGGCCGTCGACGGCGAAGAACGCGTCCGGCAGGGCCACCCGGCGTACGACGGAGCAGGAGACGTCGCCCTCGTTCCACTGGTCGCCGGCGAGCTCGCCGACCATCGACAGGTAGCCGCGGGTGACCACGGCGAGCCCGTTGACCCGCTCGCAGGACCGGGTGTTCATCTTGTGCGGCATCGCGGACGAGCCGACCTGGCCCTCCTGGAAGCCCTCGGTGACCAGCTCGTTGCCGGCCATCAGCCGGATCGTGGTCGCCAGGTTGGACGGCGCCGCGGTCAGCTGCACCAGTGCCGAGAGGACGTCGAAGTCGAGGCTGCGGGGATAGACCTGGCCGACACTCGTCAGCACCCGCTCGAAGCCGAGGTGTCCGGCGACCCGCTGCTCGAGGTCGGTCAGCTTGTCCTCGTCGCCCCCCAGCAGGTCGAGCATGTCCTGGGCGGTGCCCATCGGGCCCTTGATGCCCCGGAGCGGGTAGCGCGCGAGCAGGTCCTCGACCCGGTCGAGCGCGATCAGCAGCTCGTCGGCGATCGACGCGAACCGCTTGCCGAGGGTGGTCGCCTGCGCCGCGACGTTGTGCGAGCGGCCGGCCATCACGGTGGCCTCGTGCTCGGCGGCGAGACGGGCCAGCCGGGCGAGGGTGGCGACGGTGCGGTCGCGGAGCAGCTCGAGGGACTGCTTCACCTGCAGCTGCTCGACGTTCTCGGTCAGGTCGCGCGAGGTCATGCCCTTGTGGATGTGCTCGTGCCCGGCGAGCGCGGAGAACTCCTCGATCCGCGCCTTCACGTCGTGCCGGGTGATCCGCTCGCGCGCGGCGATCGACGCCAGGTCGACCTTCTCGACGACGTCCTCGTAGGCCTCGACCACCCCATCGGGGACGTCGATGCCGAGGTCGCGCTGCGCCTTGAGCACGGCGATCCACAGCTGCCGCTCGAGCACGATCTTGTGCTCGGGGGACCAGATCTCGGCAAGGTCGGCGCCGGCGTACCGGGTAGCGAGGACGTTGGGCACAGTCACGTGCCTGATTCTCCCATGCCGCCCGCCCCGCGAAGTGTCACTCTTGGTCGCGCGAGATGTCGAGGTTGGTCGCGCGAGATGTCGAGGTTGGTCGCGCGAAGTGTCGAGGTTGGTCGCTTCGCGGGGTTCAGGAGTCCTTGAGGGCGGCACCCTCGACGACACCGAGCGGCTCGGCAGCGATGTCCGAGCGGCGCTGCAGGCCGTCGAAGGAGATCAGGTCGGCGGCGGCGTACGCGCGGGAGCGGGCGTCGGCGACGTCGTAGCCGACGGCGCGGACGGCGAGCACCCGGCCGCCCGCGGTGACCAGGTGCCGATGGCCCGGGTCGCCCGGCTCAGGGGCGTCGACGATCGCCGTGCCGGCGTGGATGACGTCGACGTCGTTGACGCAGTTGGCCGCGCCGACGCCACGAATCACGTCGCCCTTCGACGAGGACTCCGGGTAGCCGGCCGAGGCGAGCACGACCGTGACCGACGCCGCGTCGCGGAAGGTCGGCGCCGGGACGGTGTCGAGCCGCCCCTCGGCCGCTGCGTGCAGCAGGGTGCCGAACGGCGACTCGAGAACGGCGAGGACCGGCTGGATGTCGGGGTCACCGAAGCGGCAGTTGAACTCGATCACCCGCGGACCGGCGTCGGTCAGCGCGAGACCGACGTAGAGGCAGCCCACGAACGGCGCGCCCCGCCGGTTCATCTCGTCGAGCGTCGGCTGCACGACGGTGTCCATCACGACCTGCGCGAGGTCGGGCTGCACCCAGGTGAGGGGCGTGTAGGAGCCCATCCCGCCGGTGTTGGGCCCGCGGCCGCCGTCGAAGATCCTCTTGAAGTCCTGCGCGGGCTGGAGCGGGTACGCCGTACTGCCATCGCAGACGGCGAACAGCGACACCTCGGGCCCGTCGAGGAACTCCTCGACCACGACCCGACCGCAGGCCTCGGCATGGGCCAGCGCCTCGTCGCGGTCGACGGTGACGACAACGCCCTTGCCCGCGGCGAGCGCGTCGTCCTTCACGACGTAGGGCGCACCGAACTCGTCGAGCGCGGCCGCCACCTCCTCGGTCGTGGCGCACGTGCGCGAGCGCGCAGTCGGAACGCCGGCGGCCGCCATGACCTCCTTGGAGAACGCCTTCGATCCCTCGAGCTGAGCGGCCGCGCCGGAGGGGCCGAAGACCGCGATCCCGCGCTCGCGCACCGCGTCGGCCACGCCGGCGACCAACGGCGCCTCCGGCCCGATCACGACGAGGCCGGCGCCGATCTCCTCGGCGAGGTCCGCAACCGCCTGCCCGGACATAGGGTCGACCTCATGCACGGTCGCCTGGGCCGCGATGCCGGGATTGCCCGGCGCGGCATGCAACGCCGTGACCGCGGGGTCGTCCGCCAGCGCGAGCACGAGCGCGTGCTCGCGCCCACCGGTGCCGATGACGAGGACGCTCAGTTCGCTGGACACGAGCGCCGATCCTACGTGCCCTGGATCCTCGTCCTGGCGGTCGGTGGAACCGTGGTCGGCGCGCTGGTGGGCGGGTTCACGGACCTGCACGTCTACCGGTACGCCGGCCGGACCGTGCTCGACGGGATGTCGGTCTACGCAGCGGACGATCCGGTGACCGGGCTGCCGTTCACCTACCCACCGTTCGCCGCCGTGCTGATGGTGCCGTTGGCGCTCGTGCCCGGGTGGCTCGCCGCCGGCCTGTGGACCGGCGCGAGCGCAGCCTGCGTCGCGGCGACGGTCGTCGTCGTACGACGGGCGCACCAGCTCCCCACGCCCGGATGGCTGGTCGCCTCCGTCGCCCTCGCCACGATCGCGCTGGAGCCGGTGTGGCAGAACCTGGCGTTCGGTCAGGTGAACGCGTTGCTGATGCTGGCTGTCGTGGTCGACCTGGTTCGCCCGGAGCGCCGGTGGTCCGGAGTCCTCGTCGGGGTCGTGGCCGGCATCAAGCTCACCCCGCTGGTGTTCGTGGTGCTGCTGGTCCTGGTCGGCCGCCGCGCCGCGGCGGGCCGGGCGGTGCTGGCGTTCGCGGCCACCGTCGCCGTCGGCCTGGTGGCAGTGCCGGGCGCGTCGTCGTACTGGACCGACGGGCTCCTGGACGCCCGCCGGGTGGGACCGCCGGCCCTGGCGCACAACCAGTCGGCGTTCGGAGCGTTGACCCGGTTGCTCGACGGACCACCGCCGACCTGGCTCTGGCTCGCCGTCGCCGGGCCGCTCGCGCTCGCCGTGGTCGTGGTGGGCGCCGCCTGCTGGCGGCGCGGCGACCGGGTGCTGGGCACCTGCCTGGCGGCGATGGCGATGCTGCTGGCGTCCCCGATCGCGTGGTCGCACCACTGGGTGTGGGCGATCCCCGTGGCGGTCGCGCTGTGGGAGCGCAGCAGGTGGGCGGCCGCGGCCTGGTCGGCGGTCTTCGTGAGCCGACCGATCCTGTGGCCGCCCTGGGGCGAGGGGCGCGAGCTCGAGTGGGGCGTCGCCGACCACGTCGCCGGCAACGCCTACCTGCTCGCCGCTCTCGTCCTCGCGTCCGGGGTGGCCGTCACGCTCCGTCGACCCGGTTGATCCGAGCCTTCAGGTTCGGCATCGCGACCGTCGGGCAGACTGGCCGCGTCCATCATTT
Organism: Nocardioides immobilis; assembly: GCF_003515065.1. Classification (GTDB taxonomy): domain Bacteria; phylum Actinomycetota; class Actinomycetes; order Propionibacteriales; family Nocardioidaceae; genus Nocardioides; species Nocardioides immobilis. The sequence goes on along the minus strand of NZ_QXGH01000013.1, from coordinate 254,716 downwards.
CTTTCTCGGGGGGTGTGTTCGGCGTGCAGGTTCCTCAGCCTGGTGACCAGTTCGGTCGCTATCGGATCGACTGGGTGCTCGGCGACGACGGCATCGGCGTCGTCTACGCCGCGACCGACGAGCGGCTCCAGCGCACCGTCGCGCTGACCGTCGTCCGGTCCGACCTGGCCGCGCGGCCCGAGTTCGCCGACACGTTCCGGCAGGCGGCCACCCGCCTGTCGAGCCTGGCGTCGCCGTACATCGCCCAGGTGCACGACCACGAGACAGGCGGCGACCGTCCCTACCTCGTGAGCCAGTACGTCGCCGGCGGCGATCTGGGTGCGTGGCTGCGGCAACGCGGCCCACTGTCGGAGCGCGCGGCACTGCTGCTGGCGGAGCAGGCCGCCGCCGGCTTGGCCGATGCCCATCGGCACGGGCTCGTGCACGGGGACCTCGGACCCCGGCACGTCCTGGCGCGGGATCCCGGGACCGAGCGGGCGCACGCCTGGCTCACCGGGTTCCCCCTGGGCGGCGCGGACCCCTCGGCAAGCGTCGACCGCGACCTGCGGGGCATCGGGCGGCTGCTGCTCGCGAGCCTGACCGGCTCCGACCCCGGTCCCGAGGCGTCCCCGCCGCCGCCCGGCAGGTTCGGCCCCCGCATCGACAGCCTGCTCGGCCGCCTGCTGAGCGCCGACCCGGGCGGCCGACCGGGTGACGCGAACGCCCTGCGTGCCGAGCTCGCGGACCTCGCCGGTCGCTGGGCCCCACCGGTCGCGCCAGCCGCGCCGGCCGCAGGGCCGCCTGCTGCGCCGCCGACGGCGATCCGCCCTGCCCTGCCGCCGCCCGTGCCCCCACCTTCCTCCGCACCCGGCAGCGCCGCACCGCCCACTCCTGCCCGGCGCCGTCGGCTCGTCCTGCCCCTGGTGGCGGCGGCGGTCGTGCTCGTGATCGTCGTCGGCGGCGTCGCCTGGAAGCTGCTGTCCGGCACGGACGAGGGGGACGGAGGGCCCGCGGCCACTGAGCACTCGGTGACCGGCGACCTCGATGGCGACGGCCGCGGGGACGTGCTCCTCGGCGGCTACGACTCCGAGAACTTCCGCTACACCGGCGACCTCGTCCTCCTCCCGTCCGGCGAGGACGGGGTCGGTGAGCCGGTCCCGGAGTCCTACCCCGAAGCGGTCGACCTCGAGGCGAATCCCGAGCTGCAGCTCGCCGACGTCGACGGCGACGGCAAGCTGGACCGCGTCTTCACGACGAGTGTGGATCTGGCGCTCGTGATCGACGTGGTGCCGGCGGAGGGCGAGCCGTGGCACCAGGAGATCCGCGCCGACACGACTCCCTGGGGAGCCGGCGACAACGCCACGGCTCTGCTGGGCGACATGGACCAGGACGGACGCGCAGACCTGATCGTCTTCGACGACTACCTCCACAACGACGGGATCCGCCTCTTCGTGGGACCGTCGGAGGGCGACGGGTTCGCGGAGCCCGAGCAGTGGTACTCCTCCGACCACGACGCCGACATCGCCCAGTTCGACGTCGCCGACTTCGACGGGGACGGCAACCACGACATCCTCGCGGCCATGGAGGGTGACGGCCCCGCGGACGACCGGCCGTGGAACATCGAGCTCCAGCTGATCACCTCGGACGGGAGCGCGCTCGCCGACTCGGGCGACGTCCTCTCCCTCGGACCGGGCAACTACACCCAGGGCGTCCGGCTCTACGGCGACCTGGACGGCGACGGTGCCGACGAGCCGCTGCTCGTCGGCCCCGACGGCCTGGCGACGATCGACTTCACGGAGGGGTCGTCGCACGAGGTCTCGATCATCTGGCGGGCCACCGCCGACAACCCCGCATGGCAGGGCCGCTTCGAGCGCTACAGCTCGGCCGCCACGGCCGACTGGGTCATCTCGGACGTCGACGGCGACGGCGACGACGACCTGGTGTTCTTCAAGTTTCGCGGGGACGGCGACAGCAGGCCGGTGACGGTCCGGCTCGCCGAGGACGGCGCGCTGGCAGCGCCGGTGCCGTGGGGGTCGTTCGTCTGCGGATCGGACTGCGGCTACGACTTCGACCCGGTCACGCCGGCGTACTGAGCGAGGACAGATGCAGATCCCCCAGCCGGGAGGAACCCTCGGGCACTACCGCATCGAGCGGATGATCGGCCAGGGCGGCATGGGCGTCGTCTACGCCGCGACCGACCTCCGCCTGGGACGGGAGGTCGCGCTCAAGGTCATCACCGGGCCGCTCGCCTCGACCGAGGAGTACCGGCGCCGCTTCCACCACGAGGCCCTCGCGATGTCCCGGGTGCAGTCGCCCTGGATCGTCCAGATCCACGACCACGACGAGGTCGACGGGTTCCCCTACATCGTCACCCAGTTCATCGTGGGCACCGACCTCGGCTCCCTCGTCGCCGACGAGGGCCGACTGACCGCGAAGCGCGCCCTGCGGCTGTGCGCCCAGCTCGCCCGCGGGCTCGACGACGCCCACCGGGCCGGGGTCCTGCACCGCGACGTCAAGCCGGGCAACGTGCTGCTCGCCGAACCAGGCACCAGCCGCGAGCACGCCTACCTGTGCGACTTCGGCATCGCGGTCTCCGACGCGGCGAGCCACCACACGGCGACCGGCATGGTCGCCGGCACCTGGGCCTACCTCGCGCCGGAGCGCACGCTGGGCTCCTCGGCCGCACCTGCCAGCGACCTGTACGCCGTGGGGTGCGTGCTGTGGAAGTGCCTCACGGGTCAAGAGCCGTTCACCGGGACGCCGGTCGAGATGGCGATCGCCCACGCCAACGCACCGACCCCCCAGCTGACCGGCAGCGACGACTTCACGCAGGGGCTCAACCGACTCTTCACCCGGGTGCTGGCCAAGGTCCCCGCGGAACGGCACGCCGACGGCGCGGCACTCGCGGCCGACCTCGAGCAGCTGGCGGCCGCCGCACCCGACGCCCGGGTCAGCGCAGCGTCGACGGACGCCGCCGTCACGGTGACCCGCGACGCCGTACCGACGACCGCGCCGCCACCTCCCCCTCCTCCCTCGCCAGCACCGGCATCCGGGTCGCACGCAGCGCCGACGGTCGGCCCGACCGCGGCGCCGGCAGCGCCGCGGCGCCGCCGCCCCTGGCCCCTCATCGTCGGCGGCGTCGTTCTCATCGCCCTGCTCGGCGGTGCCGCGACCTGGGCGGGGCTCGCCGCCCGGGACGATGGCGAGCCAACCGCCGAGCCCGACCCCGAGGTGCCCGAGCTGGTCAGCGGCGACATCGACGGCGACGGCCTCGGCGACGTCGTCGCGCAGGCCCGTCTCGAGCAGTTCGAGCCGCTCAACACCAGCAGCGGCACCCTCTGGCAGCTGCTCTCGACCAGCACCACGCTCGGGCCCGCCACCGAGCTCGGCTCCGAGTCCGGCGCCCCGCTCCTCGGCGACGTCGACGGCGACGGCCGGATGGACCAGGTGTGGTTCTCGACGCCGGGTGCCGAGGTGCTCTCGGGGAGGGCCGCGACCTACGAGGTCCGCGTGATCACCGGTACCGGCGAGATCTGGCGTCACACCCAGCAGCTCACCGCGATCGAGAAGTGGGAGACCCTCCAGCCCTACCTCGCCGATGTCGACGACGACGGCCGCGACGACCTCCTGTTCAGCAACGAGTACCTCGACTTCAACGACGACGACAACTACGACAACGACACCTTCGTCACCGTGCATGCCTCGCTCGCCGGTGACCGGTCCTTCGGTGAACCGGAGCAGGTGCTCGACCTCGGGCAGACCGACGACCCGATCACGGGCGTCGGCGACTTCGACGGCGACGGTGACGACGACCTGTTCCGGGCGTCCAACACGCACCGTCGCAACACCATCACCGGAGTCGAGGTCCAGCCCTTCCGCAACGACGACGGCACCTACACCGCGGAGGAGCCGACCCGGCTCGAGACCGACACCTGGGGGGTCGGCTGGTTCGTCGCCGGCGACCCCGAAGGCGACGGCGACGACGAGCTGGTCGTGACCAACGGGCGCGGGGGCGCCGTCGGCGTCATCGAGTACGACGACGGCGCCTTCGGCCGCGACGTCGCCGAGTGGCTGGCCCCGGACATCCCCGAGAAGGACTGGGAGGAGCACGTCTTCGACAACGGCGCCCCGTCCTTCGAGCACACCCTCTCCGATGTCAACGGCGACGGTGCCGACGACCTGGTCGCGACGGCACACCGCAGCGACGGGCTCGCCATCGGAGTCGCACTGTCCGACGGGAGCTCGTTCGCCAGGTTCGACCAGAAGGGGTGGGGCATCATTCCCTGCAGCGGCGACGCGTGCGCCGCGCTCACCCTGGTCGCCAACGTCCAGCCGGCGATCCTCTAGGCGGCTAGCGCAGCGGGTGCAGCACGACCGCCTGCTCGCGCTCGGGCCCGACCCCGATGACCGACATCCGCGCGCCCGAGATCTCCTCCAGCGCCTTCACGTAGGCCTGCGCGTTGGCCGGCAGGTCCGTCAGCGTCCGGGCGCCGCTGATGTCCTCGGACCAGCCGGGGAAGTACTCGTAGACGGGCACCGCGTGGTGGAACGCGCTCTGGCTGGCCGGCATCTCGTCGTACCGCTCGCCGTCGACGTCGTAGGCGACGCAGACCGGGATCTGCTCCAGGCCGGTCAGCACGTCGAGCTTGGTGAGCACGAAGTCGGTGACGCCGTTGACCCGTGCGGCGTAGCGGGCGATCACGGCGTCGTACCAACCGCAGCGCCGCGGCCGGCCGGTCGTCGTACCGAACTCGGCGCCGGTGTTGCGCAGGAAGTCGCCGGACTCGTCGTGCAGCTCGGTCGGGAACGGGCCCTCGCCGACGCGGGTCGTGTAGGCCTTGACGATCGCGATGACCTGGTCGATCCGGGTCGGCGGGATGCCCGAGCCGGTGCAGGCGCCGCCGGACGTCGCGCTGCTCGAGGTCACGAACGGGTAGGTGCCGTGGTCGACGTCGAGCAGCGTGGCCTGCCCGGCCTCGAGGAGGACGGTCTCGCCGCGGTCGAGCGCCTGGCCGAGAAGCAGCGTGGTGTCGCAGACGTACGGCGCCAGCCGGTCCGCGTGCGCGAGCAGCTCCTCGACGGTCTGGTCGACCGTGGGCGCCCGGCGGTTGTAGATCTTGGTGAGCACCTGGCCCTTGAGCTCCAGGGCCCCGGCGACCTTCTGCTCCAGGATCTTCTCGTCGAAGAGATCCTGGATGCGGATGCCGATCCGGTTCATCTTGTCGGCGTACGTCGGCCCGATGCCGCGGCCGGTGGTGCCGAGCCGGCGGCTGCCGAGGAAGCGCTCGGTGACCTTGTCGACGGTGCGGTTGTAGTCGGCGATGACGTGCGCGTTCGCGCTGACCTTGAGCCGGCTGGTGTCGATGCCGCGCGCCTCGAGCCCGTCGATCTCGTGGAAGAGCACCTCGAGGTCGACCACGACGCCGTTGCCGATGACCGGCGTGCAGCCCGGGGTCAGGATGCCGCTGGGGAGGAGGTGGAGGGCGTACTTCTCGCTGCCGATGACCACGGTGTGGCCCGCGTTGTTGCCGCCGTTGAACTTGACGACGTAGTCCACCCGGCTGCCCAGGTGGTCGGTCGCCTTGCCCTTGCCCTCGTCGCCCCACTGGGCGCCGACGATCACGATCGCTGGCATCTGTGTGCTCCTTCGCTACAGGGAACGGAGTCCCTCCGGCCCTCGCGGGTCCGGCTGCTCGACGCACCACAAACTGTCTGTTCCATCGGTTGACCAATGCGAAAGCCCCGGTGCAAGACCGGGGCTCTTGCGCAGCAACGTTACCAAATCGCGACCGGATCCGGCATCTGTCAGCCGCGGAGGCGGTGCCCGATCTCCGCGGCGACGGCGTGGGCGAGGTCGGCGGGGGTGTCGTCGTCGTGCTCGGGGACGACGACATGGACCTCGCCACCCGCGAGCAGGTCGATCGCGCGCACCCCCTGGGAGGCAGCCATCTCGGCCGCGCGGTCGACGGTGCCGTGACGGATCACGCTCGCCCCCTCGGGCGGCAGCGGCGAGAGCCAGGCGTGCTCGGTCGCGATCACCGTCGCCGCGGGCAGCAGGGCGAGGGCGCCGCCACCACAGCCCTGGCCGAGGATCACCGACACGGTCGGCACGGTCATCGTCACCAGGGTCGCGATGCAGCGCGCGATCTCCCCGGCGATCGCGCGCTCCTCGGCCGCGGGCGAGAGCTCGGCGCCCGGGGTGTCCACCACGGTCACCAGCGGGAGCCGGAGCTCCTCGGCCAGCCGCATCGCGCGGCGCGCCTCGCGGAGGGCGGCGGGACCCATCGGCGTCGCCGCCGTCTGCCGGGTGTGGTCCTGCCCGACGAGCACGCACGGGATGCCGTCGAGCCGGGTCAGGGCGACGATGACCGTCTCGTCGCGCTCCCCCTCGTCGGTGCCGCGGAGCCGCAGGGTGCCCGCGGCGCCGTACTTGAGCAGGTCGCGGACCCCTGCCCGCCCCGGCGCCCGGGTGCGCTCGATCGAGTCCCAGGCGACGGGTCCGTCGGTGCCGGCCGGCACGGGAGTACGACGCTCCTGGGTGGCTGCGGTGGGTGGGTCGACGAGGACCGCCAGGGCCAGGTCGAAGAGCCGGCGCAGGTCCTCGCTCGCGACCACGGCGTCGACCACGCCCTTGGCAGCGAGGTTCTCGGCGGTCTGCACACCCGCCGGGAACGGGTGGCCGTTGAGCGCCTCGAACACCTTGGGTCCGAGGAACCCGACCAGCGCGCCCGGTTCGGCGACGGTCACGTGACCGAGGGAGCCCCACGACGCGTAGACCCCGCCGGTGGTCGGGTGGCGCAGGTGCACGAGGTAGGGCAGGCCGGCTGCCCGGTGCTCCATCAGCGCTCGGGTGATCTCGACCATCCGGACGAACGCCCGAGTGCCCTCCTGCATCCGGGTGCCGCCGGAGGAGGTGCTGGCGACGACCGGGATGCCCGCAGCGGTCGCACGTCGTACGGCGTTCGCGATCCGCTCGGCGGCAGCGACGCCGATCGAGCCGGCGAGGAACCGGAACTCGTTGACGATGAGCGCCACCGGGCGTCCGTTGACAGCGCCGCGCCCGGTGAGGACCGACTCGTCCGTGCCCGCGTTCTCCGCCGCCGCCCTGAGCTCGTCCTGGTAGCCGTCGCCGTGGCCGCTAATGTCGACCGGCTCGTCCCACGACTCGTAGGAGCCGTCGTCGAGGACCAGGTCGATCAGCTCGCGCGCGGTCCACTGTCTCGTCGTCCCCATGACCCGAGATCCAACCACTCACCCGCCCCCTAAGGTGGTGAGGTGCCTGCTCCTGAGCCCCTCCTGGTGATCACCAACAGTGACGCCGGGACCGCCGACGACACCGCGCTCCTCGCCGCGCTCGGGGTGCTGCGCGGTTCCACCTCGGTCGAGGTCTGCGCCACCGCGGGCCCCGGGGAGCTCGACGGCGCGCTGCACCGCGCGGGCTCCCGCCGGGTCGTGGTCGCCGGCGGCGACGGCAGCCTGCACGCGGTCGTCTCCGCGCTCCACCGGCGTCACGAGCTCGGCCCCGACCGGGTGCTGGGACTGCTGCCCCTCGGCACCGGCAACGACTTCGCCCGCACCATCGGGATCCCGCTCGACCCGGTGGAAGCCGCCCAGGCGCTCGTCGACGGCGTGGTCCGGTCGATGGACCTGCTGGTCGACGAGGTCGGCCAGATCGTGGTCAACCAGGTGCACCTGGGCGCCGGCGCAGAGGCCGGCCGCAAGGGAGCACCATGGAAGGAGCGGCTCGGCGCGATCGGCGTCGGGCCGGTCAACCTCGGCAAGCTCGGCTACCCGATCGGCGCGGCCCTGTCCGCGATCGACCCCCCGTCGCTGCGGCTGCGGGTCGAGGTCGACGGCGAGGTCATCAACGACGTCGACCACCGGGTGCTCATGGTCGCCCTCGGCAACGGCGCCACGGTCGGCGGCGGCCTGGAGCTCACCCCCGACGCCGACCCGGGCGACGGCCGGATCGACGTGATGATCGCGCGGCCCAAGGGCACCCTCGCCCGCCTCGCCTACGTCGGTCGGCTGGGGGTCGGGACCCACAGCACCCACCAGGACGTGATCACCGTGCATGCCAAGACGGTGACGGTCAGCGGCACCGAGTTCTGGTGCAGCGCGGACGGCGAGCTCTACGGGCCGGAGCGGCACCGGTCCTGGCGGCTGGAGCCGGGCGCGTACTCGATGATCGTGCCCCGGGACTAGACGACTAGGGTTTGGCGCCGTGGCTAGAGGACGTGGAAACGACGGGGACCCGACGGACTGGGTGACCCGGACCGCCGATCTGGCGCTCCGGCACGCGGAGACCGTCAACGGCGGCACCCTGCCCGGCCTCGTCACCTGTGCGTCCGGCATCAGCCCGTCCGGGCCGATCCACCTCGGCAACCTGCGGGAGTTCCTCACCGTCCACTTCGTGGCGGAAGAGATCCGCCGGCGCGGGATCAACGTGCGGCACCTCCACAGCTGGGACGACTACGACCGGTTCCGCAAGGTGCCGGCCGGCGTCGACGAGGCCTGGAACGAGCACATCGGCCGGCCGCTGTCCGCCGTACCGGACCCGACCGGGGAGTTCCCGAGCTGGGCGGAGCGCTACAAGGCTCCGTTGCGCGCCGCGCTCGCCGAGATGGGCTGCGAGATGGTCGAGGTCGACCAGACCGAGATGTACCGCGCCGGCACCTACCGCGAGCAGATCTTGACCGCGATCAGCAAGCGCGACGAGATCGAGTCCGTGATGGCGCGCTACCGGACCAAGAAGGCCGACCCCGTCGAGGAAGGCGAGTCGACGGCCGAGGAGGACCCTGACGACGGCGGTCACGGCACGACCGAGGACCTCGCCCGGTTCCCCTACAAGCCCTACTGCAGGGGTTGTGGGCGCGACACCGTCACGCTGACGTCGTACGACGACGAGACGACCGACCTCGCCTACACCTGCGACGTGTGCGGCGACTCCTACGTCACCAACGTCGCCACGCAGGACGAGGGCAAGCTGGTCTGGAAGGTCGACTGGCCGATGCGCTGGACCTTCGAAGGCGTCCACTTCGAGCCGGGCGGCGTCGACCACGCCAGCCCGGGTTCGTCGTACACCGTCGGCAAGGAGCTGATCGGGCCGGTCTTCGGCGGCACCGCACCGTCCTTCGTCGGATACTCGTTCGTCGGCGTCGCCGGGATGCCGAAGATGTCGTCGTCCAAGGGCGGTGTGCCGACGGCGGCCGAGGCGCTGCGGATCCTCGAGGCGCCGATCCTGCGCTGGCTCTACGTGCGGCGGCAGCCGAAGCAGGCGTTCAACGTCGACTTCGGCCAGGAGGTGCTGCGGCTGTACGACGAGTGGGACGCGCTCACGCGCAAGGCGGCCGACCCCGCCAAGCGCGACGCCGCTGTGCTCGCCTGGGAGCGGGCGTCCGCGACCGCGGCCTCCGGCACACTGCCGACGCCGGCGGTCGTCGTACCGTTCCGGATGCTGTCGTCGGTCGCCGACGTGACCGCCGGCTCGCCCGACCTGATCTCGCAGACCGTCGGGAAGGTCGGATTCGCCCACGCCTCCGTGGCCGACCTCGAGCCCCGGCTCTCGAAGGCCGCGACCTGGATGACCGACTACGTCGACCCCGAGGACCGCACCTCGGTGCGCACGTCGCCGGACGACGACCGACTGCGGGCGCTCGACGAGGACGAGGAGCTGTGGCTGCGCCAGCTGCTCGACCGGCTGCCCGAATCGTTCGACGACGCCGACGAGCTGACCGCGCTGATCTACGGCGTGCCGAAGCTGTGCCGGGGGATGAGCCTCGAGGACCCGCCGACCGACGAGGTCAAGGCCGACCAGAAGGCCTTCTTCAAGCTCCTCTACGAGCTCCTCGTCGCCGCCGAGCGCGGCCCGCGCCTTCCCACCCTCTTCGCCGCGCTCGGGGCCGACCGGGTGCGGGGGTTGCTGACCCCTTCGGCGTGAGTCGGGTGGGGGACGGGCCTCCTCCGTGCTGACCGCTGCTGTAACTCAGTGTTCAGTTGGCAACAACGGACGTGCGTCTACTTCCGCTGCGTTATGACCAGTCGCAACGCCGAGGTAGCAGCCTGAACACCGAGCAAGCGTCCGCCGAGCAGGGCCGCGTGAGTGAGAGGTACGACGTCAGCTCGGCCGGGCGCGGCCGTGAAGGGCGCGGATCTCCTCCGCCTCGCGCGCCAGCGTCGGGTCGAGAACGGCACCGTAAAGGCGCACGCTGTCAGCGTGATCGCCCTGCAGCCGGCTGATCGCGGCCGCCCGACGCTGCCCCCAGTAGTCCTCCCAGTACAGCCGCGTCACGACTGTCCGTCGATCCCGTACGAGTCGTTCGCGCTTGCGCTCGTCGAAGAGCACCTCAGCCGCGGGCTTGGTCGCGACGCCGCCATCCGCCACCGCCAGGACCTTGATCTTGCCGTCGGTCTCGATCATGTGGTTCCCGACTCGCATGTCACACCACTTCACGCCCTCACTGGTCCTGATCGGGAACTGAGTCTCGGGTTCGCCGATTCCAGCCTCGTAGACGAGCTCGCGCCCCAACGACTCGTGGGCATTCTCGGCACCGGGGTCCGAGAGATCGACACAGACCCGAGCCGCCCGGGCGCCCGGCCAGTGCTCCATGCGCTCGACCGCGATCTGCAGGTCCGCCTTGGTCACACCCAGCCGGCGAGCCGCATCGCAGGCGACGAAGCCGTCCTTGATGCCGCGCTCGCGGGCGATGTCGACGGCGGTGCGTGCGAGGTCGAGCATCGAACGGCCGTCAACGACCACGCGTTGCTTCTGGTCGAACCTGGCCAGGTGGTGCTTGACACCGTTCTCGGTCCAGGCGTTCGTGAAACCGGGGCGGGTCACGTGGACCAGAGGCTCGGACGGCACGAGGATCGGCAGCCGCTGCTCGTAAGCCGACGAGTCGTGGCTCATCACCCAGCCTCGACGCATCTGGAGGATGGCCGCCCGACCGAGCAGGATCTGTCGGCCGACCCGTTCTCCGGCGGCCTCCCAGATCTCTGCGGTGGTGTAGACGCCTCGTCGCACGCGGATCCAGCGACCCTGTCGCACCAATCGGCGAATCTCACTCGGCGCGACACCCAGGTCGAGCAGCTGGTTACGGGACAGAACACCGCCGTGGTTGTCGAACGCGGCGATCACTCGAGGATCCATGCCTCCGGACCCTCTCCCGGGATCGCCGCCGACGGAAGCCGGCATCGGTCTGCCTGTGGATGGCCTCGTGGATCCGCGACGCAGCGGGCGTCGTACGACCGGAGGGGCGAGACCGCCCGCGTCCCTACTACCCCGGCGTTGCGAACGCTCCCACGGCGGCGTGACTCGCCCCAACGCCGAGGGAGCGCACCTTCTGCCGCCGAAGCGAACTGAACACTGAGTTACAGCGCTCGCGGCGCGGCGGACGCAGCACCGCTCCGGAACGAGCCGTCAGCCGAGGAGCTCTTCGTACGCCGTGGGGCTGGAGTCGCGCAGGAACGTCGAGCAGCGCTCCCACTCCTCGGTCTCGCCGATCGCGCGGGCGGCCTTGGCGAGCAGGGCGAGGCAGGTGAGGAAGCCTCGGTTGGGCTCGTGCTCCCACGGGACCGGGCCGTGGCCCTTCCAGCCGTTGCGACGCAGCATGTCGAGCGAGCGGTGGTAGCCGACCCGGGAGTAGGCGTAGACGGTCACGTCATCAGCACCCTGCTCGACGGCGGACTCGGCGAGGGTCGCCCAGGCGAGCGGTGACGCGGGGAACCGTCGTACGACGGCCGCCGGCTGCTCCCCTGCCCCCAAGGCCTCGGTCGCGGGGTCCTCGGGAAGGTGGGTCGGCGGCGGTCCGGCCATCAGGTCAGGTCCAGTCATGACGCCGATTGTGCCCGAGGCCCGATGAGCCGGGACCGGCGGATGAAGGAGTTCTCATCAACGGCTCACGGCGACCTCACCTGCCGTCGGGACGGTGAACCGTCAGACATCCCTCAAGCCAGGAGCAAGTCATGAACCGAATCACCAAGTCGCTCATCGTCCAGGTCGCCACCGTGACGGCCGCAGCGGGACTCGCGGTGACCGTCAGCAGCCCCGCGCACGCGGAGGAACGCCGCTGCACCGGAACGATCCGCACGGTGCAGGTCGACGGGGACGTCGTCGTCCCGAAGGGTGCCACCTGCACGCTGATCGGCACCCGGGTCGACGGCAGCGTCAAGGTCTACGGCAACGCGACCCTGTACGCCCGAGGCGTCCAGGTGAACGGCAACGTGCAGGCCGACGACTTCCGGCGGGTCGAGGTCACCCACCGGACCGTCAACGGCACGGTCCGCCGTTCGCAGGTCGGCGGCAGCATCCAGGTGAAGCAGGGAGGCGGCGGCGAGGTGCGGAACACCACCGTCAACGCCGACATCCAGGTCTTCACCAACGGCGGCCAGTGGCAGATCTACCGCAACGTGGTCGGCGGCAACCTGCAGTGCAAGTCGAACGTCCCCCGGCCGGTGGGCGCCGGCAACCAGGTGGAGGGCAACAAGGAGGACCAATGCAAGGGCTTCTGAGCCGGCGCCGCTGACGGGGCGGCGTACCGTCGGGCCATGAATCCCTACGAGCGCTACGTGCTGCCGTGGATCATCGAGCACTCCTGCGGGGTCGGTCCGATCCAGAAGAAGCGGAAGGCGCTGATCCCCAGGGCCCACGGGCGGGTGCTCGAAATCGGGGTCGGGACCGGGCACAACATCCCGTTCTACGACCGCGAGCGGGTCACTCGGCTGATCGCGCTCGACCCGGCCGAGCAGATGCACGGACGGGCCCGGAAGCGCGCTGCGGAGGCGGGAGTCGACGTGGAGGTCCTCGGCGTCTCGGCCGAGGGGATCCCGCTCCCGGACGACGACGTCGACACCGTGGTCTGCACGTTCACGCTCTGCACGATCCCCGATCCGGCCGCCGCCCTGCGCGAGATGCGGAGGGTGCTGACGCCGGGTGGCGAGCTGCTGTTCTGCGAGCACGGCGCAGCGCCGACCGAGGGCGTGCGGAAGTGGCAGCGCCGGTTCAACCCCATCCAGAACCGGATCGGCGGCGGCTGCAACCTCGACCGCGACATCCCGGCCCTGCTGCGCCGGGAGTTCTCGATGACCGAGCTCGACGCGGGCTACATGCCCGGACCGAAGATCGCCGGCTACCTCTACTCCGGCGCCGCGATCTAAGAGTGATCAGCCGATCGTGGTGCCGGCCGAGCGCAGGTTCTGGCAGGCCTCGACGACGCGCGCAGCCATGCCGGCCTCGGCCGCCTTGCCCCACGCGCGCGGGTCGTAGGCCTTCTTGTTGCCGACCTCGCCGTCGATCTTGAGCACGCCGTCGTAGTTGTTGAACATGTGGCCGGCGACCGGACGGGTGAAGGCGTACTGCGTGTCGGTGTCGACGTTCATCTTCACGACGCCGTAGTCGACGGCCGCGCCGATCTCCTCGGCCGTGGAGCCGGAGCCGCCGTGGAACACCAGGTCGAACGGCTTGGAGCCGGCGTCCAGGCCGAGCTTCTCGACCACGGCCTCCTGCGCGGACTTGAGGATCTCGGGCCGCAGCTTCACGTTGCCGGGCTTGTAGACGCCGTGGACGTTGCCGAAGGTCAGCGCGGTCAGGTAGCGGCCGTTCTCGCCGGTGCCGAGCGCAGCCACGGTCGCCAGCGCGTCGTCCGCGGTCGTGTAGAGGTGCTCGCCCATGCCGCCCTCGACGCCGTCCTCCTCGCCGCCGACGACACCGACCTCGATCTCGAGGATGATCCGCGCTGCCTTGGCCTTGGCCAGCAGCTCCTCGGCGATCTGCAGGTTCTCGTCGAGAGGTACGGCGGACCCGTCCCACATGTGCGATTGGAACAGGGGGGCCTCACCACGCGCCACGCGCTCGGCCGAGACCTCGATCAGCGGGCGGACGAAGCCGTCGAGCTTGTCCTTCGGGCAGTGGTCGGTGTGGAGGGCGATGTTGACCGGGTAGCTCTTCGCCACCTCGGCGGCGTAGGCGGCGAAGGCCAGCGAGCCGGTCACCATGTTCTTGACGCCGGGCCCGGAGAGGTACTCCGCACCGCCGGTCGAGACCTGGATGATGCCGTCCGAGCCGGCGTCGGCGAAGCCCTGGAGGGCGGCGTTGAGCGTCTGGGAGGACGAGACGTTGATCGCCGGGAACGCGAAGGCTCCGGCCTTCGCGGCGTCCAGCATCTCGGCGTACTTCTCGGGGGTGGCAATCGGCATTGCGGCGCTGCTCCTGCTCACGAGGTTCGGATCGTCGACTCCACCCTAGTGCGTGCCGGCGATGGCAACCGATTCGGCTCTGGGCTCCGTATCCAGGGGTGACCGACACTGACGCACGGAGGAAGCCATGCCCGACATCGCCGACACGATCGACGCGGCCATCCCGGCCGCACCGCCCGAGGCACCGGCCCTCGACGACACCCTGGTCCTCGGCCGTCGCGCGCTGCGACGCCGCCGGATGGCGTACGGCGTCGGGGCCGCCGCGACCGCGCTGGTGATCGGCGGTACGGCGTGGGCGGTCGCGCCGGGTGACCGGTCGCCCGGCGTGCGCGACGACGCACCCGTCGCTGACCAGCAGTCCGAGGGGGAACCTGACGCCCAGGACACGTGGGGAGCCGAGGAGCTGGTGCGGTCCACCGAGGACGGCACGTTCGAGGTCAACCCGCGCGCGGAGGTCCAGCAGACCTCCGACATCAGTGTCGGAGACAAGGAAGCCCACGTCTGGGTCCTGAAGCTCGGCGGCAAGACCTACTACGTCCTCGGCCAGAGGAACGGCTCCATCGCCTCCGCGCCCGCCGGCACCCAGGGGCTCGACGTCGGCGAGTGGGCCACACAGCTGCTCGATCCCGACTCCGTGCTGCCGGCCGACGACCAGTGGGTCCGCTTCGACAACGGCTCGCACGTCATCGGGCTCGACGGCGTCGAGGTGGTCGGGCAGGTCGCCGACCCCGGACTCGGCGACAACTTCGCCGCGCCCGGTGACCCCACCGCGGTGGCCGAGGTGGTCCGCAACGGCACGACGTACTTCCTGGCCGTCCGACGAGGGTGGCAGCGAGGGCATGCGATGACCCGAGCCGAGCGCGAGACGGCGTACGTCGACTACGTCACCGCCCGACGCCCCCACCTCCGACGTGTGGCCTACGCCCTCTGCGGCGACTGGCACCAGGCCGACGACCTGCTGCAGACGGCGCTGGTGAAGCTCTACGTCGCCTGGCCGCGGGTCCGACGGTCGGGTTCCGAGGACGCCTACGTACGGCGGATCCTGGTGCGGGCCAGCATCGACGAGTCTCGTCGGCCCTGGCGGCGCGAGCGGACCACCGAGGTGCTGCCCGACCGGCCGGCCGCTGAGCCGACCGGCGTCGAGGAGCGCTCGGAGCTCTTCGATGCCCTGCAGGACCTCCCCGCCCAGCAGCGGGCGGCGGTGGTGCTGCGGCACTGGCTCGGTCTCTCCGTCGCGGAGACGGCGGCCGAGCTCGGCATCAACGAGGGCACGGTGAAGAGCCACACCTCGCGCGGCCTGGCCGCGCTGCGGCTGACCCTGGAGCCGAGCGAAATGGGCTGACCCGGGTCTATCGTCGGTAGATGCGGAAATGGCCGTTGCTGGTCGCGCTCGTGGTCGGAGCGTTGGCGGTGGCGCTCGTCGTCGGCTGGCTCGTCCTGCGCGACGAGGAGGGTGACCCCGACCTGGCCGTCGCCCTTTCCGGTTCGGGCGGGACAGCGAGCGGGGACATCAAGAAGCTTCCGTCGGGGTGGCGGATCGAGCTCGACGCCGACCTGCCCCGGCTCGACGACGGCGACTACTACCAGGCATGGCTCAGCGACGACGCCGGCACCCTGGTCCCGATCGGCACGTTCAACGAGGGCGAGGACGTCGTGCTGTGGGCAGGCGTGTCGCCGCTCGAGTTCACGACCCTGACGGTGACCCGCGAACGGGCGGACGGCGACCAGGACTCGTCCGGCGATCGGATCCTCAGCGGCGAGATCGAACCGGAGTCCGGCTAGCGAATTCTTCGCCATTCCGCGCACGCGCCCCGCCGACGGGCTTTAGATTCCGTCACACACCGACTCTGGGGGAACTCTTGAAGCTGCGACTCGGCGCCGCCGTACTGGCTGCTGCGCTCATTCCACTGACCGCCGTCACCACCTCGTCGCCCGCCAGCGCTGGAGTGGACACCACCCCGCCTGAGGTCGGCAGCTGCCACGACCTCACGATGGCGGAGGGGTACGACGAGAGCGACCCCGACCCCGCGGTCGACTGCGCCGGGCCTCATACCTCGATCACCGTCGCGGTCGTCGAGCTCGAACAGGCGCCCGACTGGACCGACCCGTCGTCGTACCCGGACTCCGTGTGGCGCACCTGCGGCAACGCGTTCGAGCTGGCACTCGGCGACAACCCGAAGCTGATCCGCCGTTCGGCGCACACCTGGTTCTGGTTCATGCCCACGCGGGTCCAACGAGAGGCCGGAGCCCTGTGGGTGCGGTGCGACCTCACCCTGCTCGGCGGGGACCGCCTCCTCAAGCTCCCCCAGGAGCTGGTGCTCGGCGGACTTCCGCTCCCCAACGCTGTCGCTAAGTGCCGGCAGGGCAAGCGTGCGGACTACGCGTACACGGCGTGCTCGCAGCCGCACCAGTTCCGCGCGACCCTCTCGATCAGGTACCCGCACTCGTCGTACCCGGGCCCCCGCGCGGCCAAGAGGTTCGCCCTTCGGAAGTGCCGGGCGCGCGCGACCTCCGTGTTCTTCTACGAGTACGTCGGGACGCGGGCGGCATGGCGGAACGGCTACCGGCACGCCGTCTGCCTGTACAAGGACTGACCGATGAAGATGCGCCTCGGCGCCGCCGTACTGCTGGCAGCCCTGACCCCGCTCACCGCTGTCAGTGCGCCGGCCCCTGCTCGCGGCGAGGTCGACATCACCCCGCCCGCGGTCGGCAGCTGCTTCGACCTCACGCTGGACGAGGTCAAGGCCGTGAGCAACGCGAAGCCGCCCGTCGACTGCTCGGCCCGGCAGAGCGGACCACGAACTGATCCGGGTCATCCGACCTGAAATCCGTAACCTTCGCGCACTGCAACACGTTTCACCGCTAAGTGCAGCGGAGGCAGCACGCGGCCGCCTCCGTCAGAGGAAGGCTCCCCCATGCGTCGTGCCCTGCCCGGAGTGCTCGTCCTGCTCGGACTGCTCGCCCTCGTCCTGGTCGCTCCGCCGGCCGGGGCCCACGAGGAACGGGAGTCGGAGTTCCCGCCCGGCAACGGCTCGGTGCCCGTCCATCGCACCGAGAGCGAGGCGGCCGACGTGCTCGTGGTCTGCCGGCCCGACTCGGCCGACCGGATCGCCCGGATCGGCCGGGACGCCGTCCGCACGCGCAATCTCCGGTTGCTGGAGCAGTGCGCGTTCAGCGACCTGCAGGCGGCGGTCGACGCCGTCGAGGTGGCCCGCACGAACATCTACGTGCTGCCCGGCGTCTACCGCGAGCGGCCGTCGTGGGACCCGGACTGCGTCGGTGACTACGACGGCGGCGTCGTCAGCTACGAGCTCTCGCACTCGTGCGGCGAGGTCGTCAACCTGGTGACGATCGCCGGCGACGACCCGGAGGACGACGACATCGTCTGCGACAGCGAGCTGTGCCAGCTCCAGATCGAGGGCACCGGCAGGAAGCCGGGCTCCGTCGTGTTCCGCGGCGGCTTCCGCCCGGACGGCGACTGGGTCAAGCACAACGGGATCAAGGCCGACCGCGCCGACGGGTTCTACCTGGCCAACATGACGCTCGAGCAGTTCCGCGAGAACGCGGTCTACGTGCACGAGACCGACGGCTACGTCATCGACCGCGTCGTCACCCGCAACAACGACCTGTACGGCGTCCTCACCTTCACCTCCGACCACGGCCTGATCCAACGCTGCGAGGCCTACCACAACGGAGACTCCGGCATCTATCCCGGCAGCGCGGCCGACGTGAACGCGACGAACCGCAAGACCGGCCCGCTCACCCGCTGGTCGGTCGAGGTGCGGGACTGCAACATGCACCACAACGCGCTGGGCTTCTCCGGCACCGCGGGCAACTCGGTCTACGTCCACGACAACCTCATCCACGACAACGGGATCGGCTTCGTCGTCGAGTCGATCCTCGCCGGACACCCCGGGATGCCGCAGGACCACGGCT
Source organism: Nocardioides immobilis (assembly GCF_003515065.1). Lineage (GTDB taxonomy): Bacteria > Actinomycetota > Actinomycetes > Propionibacteriales > Nocardioidaceae > Nocardioides > Nocardioides immobilis. Next base: position 236,608 of record NZ_QXGH01000013.1, on the reverse strand, counting down.
GGTTCTCCCACAACAAGATCTACTCGAACAACGTCAACTACTACGGCAACGTCACCGGCGAGGACGCCCCCTGCCAGGAGGAGCGGCCCGTCGACCGCGGCCACCAGCACGGTGTCGTGTGCCCGGCGTTCGCCCTGCCGGTCGGGACCGGCGGGATGATGGTCGGCAACCACAACTACGTGGACAGCAACCACGTCTGGAACAACTACCGGCAGGGCTTCATGCTCTTCTGGGTGCCGCCGGCGATCCTGCGCGACGACTACAACCCGCTGCACCAGACCGACAACTCCAACTACAACCACTTCACGCGCAACAAGATGGGCCTGACGCCCACCGGCGAGGCGGCACCGAACGGTCTCGACTTCTGGTGGGACGACGCCGGGATCGGCAACTGCTGGCAGGACAACGAGACGCCGGACGGGGTGAAGATCAGCCACAACGCGACGCTGGGCTACCTCCCGAACTGCAAGCTGCCGTCGCTGCTCCCGATCAGCAACGTGATCAAGACGACCTCGCTGCTGGGCTGCGCGCAGTACGACCGGTACTCCAACCCGAGCCCCAACGGCTGCGACTGGATCGTGACACCGCCCAAGCCCACCGCTGAGAGCATCGCCGCGGCGTCCGCCGGCGCCGACCAGGGCCCCGGCCCTGCGGTTCCCGTCGTGCTCGTGGCCCTCGGCCTCGTCGGCGCCGCAGCGGTGCGGTTCCGCTCCCGGAGGGCCCGCGGACGATGAGCCTGCTGCTCCGACCCGCGGTCGTGGCGGTCGTGGTCCTCGCGATCGCGTGGGCCCTGCTGCCCTTCGCCGTGGGGCTCGGCCAGGACGTGGAGCCGGAGCTGCCCGTGGACGCCGGGCTGTTCGTGCCGGAGTACGGCGCGGACGGCACCTATGCGCTGCACTACCGCCATCACGAGGAGGTGACCGTGACGGTGCCGATCCGCAACCGCGGCCCGCTGCCGCTGCGGATCGACCGGGCTGACCTCGAGAGCGCCCCGCTCCCCCTGCTCGTGGCGGTCGGCGACAACCTGCCGGTCGACGTCGGTCCGTGGGACACCGCCGACGTCGAGCTCACCGTCCGGTTCGACAACTGCCGCCACTACCACGAGCGGTCGGCCGACACCTGGGACCAGATGCTCGTCGAGGGCTCGGTGCTGGGCCGCGGCTTCGACACCGAGGTCGCGCTGGCCTACCCGCTCGCGCTGCACGGCCAGATCATCAACACCTGCCCCGACCGGACCCTCACGCGCGGCGACGACGTCAGGCCGCGCTGAGGTCTATCCCCGCCAGGCCGACTCGTCGGACAGGTCGGCGTGGGTGCGCACCCAGGAGTGCATCGCGATCGCCGCGGCCGCGGACGCGTTGATCGACCGGGTGGAGCCGAACTGGGCGATCGAGAACGTCCCGTCGCAGGCGGCACGAGCGGCCTCCGACAGTCCGGGGCCCTCCTGCCCGAACAGGAAGCACACCCGGCGTGGGATCTCCATCGTCTCGAGGTGCGCCGACCCGGGGAGGTTGTCGATACCGAGCAGAGGAACGTCGAGATTGGCGCGCAGGTCCGCGACCGTGGCGTGGTGCCGGACGTGCTGGTAGCGGTCGGTCACCATGGCGCCGCGCCTGTTCCACCGCCGGTTGCCGACGATGTGCACCTCGCGCGCCAGGAAGGCGTTGGCGGACCGGACGATGGTGCCGATGTTGAAGTCGTGCTGCCAGTTCTCGATGGCCACGTGGAAGTCGTGACGCCGGGTGTCGAGGTCGGCCACGATCGCCTCGACGGTCCAGTACCGGTAGCGGTCGACGACGTTGCGGCGGTCGCCCTCGGCGAGCAGCGCGGCGTCGTACTGCGAGCCCTCCGGCCACGGTCCCTCCCACGGACCGACGCCGACCTCGGCCGGGCCGTGCGGCATCGGGTCGTACGGCGCCCGCTGCTCCTCAGAATCGGTGGCCACGAACGGCACCCTATTCGCCACGTCGTTGGGACCCGGCCGGTAGCGTGGCGGCGTGAACTCGCTGGTCGCGACGCCGGTCGTGGTACCGATGCTGCTGGGCATCAAGTGGTTGGATCCGGAGTGGCTCCAGAACGAGTACGGTGCCGCGTTCATCTGGATCGCGCTGGCCATGGTGTTCGTCGAGTGCGGGCTGTTCTTCCCGTTCCTGCCCGGCGACACCCTGCTGTTCGCCCTGGGCCTGTTCATCGCCGGGAGCAACAAGACCGGCTACTCCGTCGTGGGGATCTCCAACGAGCCGGTCGAGCTGGTCATCGCGATGGTGTTGCTGATCATCGCGGCGTTCGCCGGCAACGTCGCGGGCTACGAGATCGGCCGCAAGATCGGCCCCCCGCTCTACGAGCGCGACGGCCGCATCCTCAAGAAGCAGTACTTCGACAAGACCAGCATGTTCTTCGAGAAGCACGGCAACAAGGCCCTGGTCATCGGGCGCTTCGTGCCGTTCGTCCGCACCTACGTCACCGTCGTCGCGGGCGTCACCCTGATGCAGCGCCGGCGGTTCGTCGTGTGGAGCGCGGTCGGCGCCGTCCTGTGGGTCATCTCGATCACCCTGCTCGGCTACTTCCTCGGCGAGGCCATCCCCGCGCTCGGCGAGAACATCGACTACGTCACGATCGCGATCCTGGCGTTCTCCGCGATCCCGCTGGTGTGGGAGTGGTGGCGCCACCGCCGTGTCTCGGCCAAGGCGGCCGACGACAACGACGGTGACGGCCACCCCGACCGAGACATCATGGGCCTCGACGCGACCCCGAGCGACTAGCGCCTCACTGCACCAGGAACGCCGGCGTCTTGGCGGAGTACGTCGTGCCCGCCGCGGTCGTCGCCCCGACGTAGCACCGGTAGCGCTTGCCCGTCGTCAGCGCCGTCACGGTCAGCGGCGACGCGGTGCCGGTCGACGTGCCCGCGACCCCGCCGTCGGTGGAGACGCACTTCGCTCGGTACGACGTGACCGGGCTGCCGCCGTTGTCCGCCGGCACACCGAAGGTGACCTTGGCCGACGTCGGCGAGGCGACGGTCGCCACCACGTTCCGAGGCGCCGTGGGAGCCACGGCCGCCAGGAAGCGGGGGGTAGGCGTCGAGTACGTCGACCCCACGGCGTTCGTCGCGCGGACCGTGCACCGGTAGCGCTTGCCCGCCGTCAGGCTGTTGACCGTGATCGGGGAGCTGGTCCCGACCGCGGCGCGGCTGGTCCCTCCGTCGCCGGAGACGCACTTCGCCCGGTACTCGGTGATCGGGCTGCCGCCGTTGGACGCCGGCAGGGTGAAGCCCACCCGGGCGCTGGTCTTGGTCAGCACGGTGGCGGTCACGTTCGTCGGCGCGCTCGGTGCGGTGGTGGCCGGTGGCGTGGTGAAGTTGCCGCTCGCGTTGGACCACGCGCCGCTGCCGACGTTGTTGTTGGCCCGCACGTCACAGGCGTAGGTGTGGTTGGGGCTCAGGCCCATGACGTGGACCGGGCTGGCGTTGCCGTTCGCTGTCTGGGTGGCGCCGCCGCTCGGGCTGATGCAGCGGGCGGTGTAGCTGGTGATCGCCGCGCCCCCGTCGTTCGCCGGCGGGTTGAAGGAGACCCGTGCGCTGGTGGGCGAGGTCGCGGTCGCAGCCGCGTTCGTCGGCGCCCCGGGCGCGGTGACCGGCGCCGGACCCGTGTAGAAGGGCACGGTCAGGTTGAGCGTCGGGCCCGCGTTCCCGTCGGCGATGCCGAGCTCGGTGGTCAGCTGCGCGCCGAAGACCTGCGAGGTGGCCTTGATGGGCACCAGGAACTCCCACGCCGAGCCGTTGTTGCCGTTGACCGACGGCAGCGGCCAGCCGCCGCCCCAGCCGCTCACCGAGTTGGAGTAGTAGCCGTTGGCGGAGAGGTTCGCCCACTGCGGGCACTCACCGGCGTGGGTGACCTGGCGCTGGGCCTGGCCCGGCGGGGTGTAGTAGCACTTGATCGCCTGGGTCCGGTCGAACTCGACGCCGGCGGGCAGCACGAACCGGGGATAGATGATCGGCGTGCTGCAGTGCGAGCCGACCCGCATCGCGTAGGTGTCGAGGTAGGTGGTCTCCCCGACCGCCGGGGAGATCGGGTTGGACGTCTGGTCGCCCCAGTACGACACGAACGCGCCGATGCCGAACTCCTGGTAGGGGTTGCCCCAGATGATCGACGGGCAGTTCGTGATCGTCGTGTACTTGGTGGATCCGGAGTTCCACTTCGCGACCGCCGAGGCAGGCGGTGCGGTGAACCCGACCACCGCGGCCACCATCGCGGCGACGAGCAGCACGGGGCTCAGGCGTCGGAGGAAGCGGCGCTTCGGTGACGGGTGGACAGGCATCTTGGACATCGTGGGTGCTCCAGGTCGGGTTGGACTGTGGTGCACAGCCAATCCCCCGGGAGGCCCGATCGACGCCTCACGAGCGGCTCAATCGTTCCTGAGAACGATGTTGTTCATCCCTGGGAACGTACGGCGTCCAGCTCGGCCTTGGTCAGCACCGGCCGGATCTCCAGCCCGACGTCCGCCAGCGGGTTGACCCCCTCGGGGCTGCGGTCGATGGCGCAGACGACGGTGTCCACGATCGCGCCACCGGCCCGGAGCGCGTTGGTCGCGTCGCGGACCGCCCCACCGGTCGTGATCACGTCCTCGATGAGGGTGATCCGCCGGCCGTCGTACGCCGGACCCTCGGCCAGCTTGCAGGTGCCGTACTTCTTGGCCTCCTTGCGCACGAACAGGGCGGGCATTCCGATCAGCTGGCTGATCGCGGTCGCGATCGGGATGCCGCCCATCTCGAGACCGCCGAGCAGCTCGGTGTCGGTCGGCAGCAGCTGCGCCATCTCCCGCGCGACGCGCGCGAGCAGCAGCGGGTCGGCCTCGAAGAGGTACTTGTCGAAGTACTCGCTGCTGACCTGGCCCGAGCGGAGGGTGAACTCCCCGCTGAGACGGCAGGTGGCGTCGATGTCGGCCGCGAGATCAGGATCGGTCGTGGTCACGAGGTGAAAGGCTAGTGCCATGACAGACGGCAGGTTCCGGGCCGGGGTCCAGCCCGGCGACGGGGTGGTGGCGAGGTACGGCGAGGTCGCCCTCGTCGTGGCCCCCGACCGTGACACGTTCACCGACCAGCTGCTCCGCCTGGTCTCCGCCGGGCACGGCAACCCGCGCGCCCTCCTCTGGCAGGTGGTCGGCCTGATGGCCGCCCACCAGCCCGGTGTGCCCGCGCTCGCCCTCGCCATCGGTGGCCCGCACGACCGTCGGGTGCTGGTGCACGGCTCCGCGCGGGCGGTCGTCGACGGCGAGGAGCTCGACGGCGGTGGCCTGTGGACCTGGCGCGAACGGGCGTTCGGCGTCCATCGCCGGGTGGTGCTGACCGTCGCACCCGGCCAGGTCGAGGCCGCACCCCGCAGCGACCTGCGGGACGGCATGCTGATCGGGTCCGGGCTGGTGCTCGAGGCGGAGCCGGACGCGCAGGCCCCGGCACCGGCACCCGTGCCAACGCCCACGCCCACGCCCACGCCAGCGCCCGCTCCGACACCCACTCCCGCGCCGACGCCGGAGCCCACCCCCGCGCCGCGCTCCGCGATCGTGACCCCGCGCCCGCCAACCGTGGAGGAGGTCGGCACCGCCGTCGCCAACGTCGCGCACGAGACCGTCCACCTGGCCGACCAGATCCCGGTCCTGCACGCCGACGACGGCAGCCGGGTGCCGCTCGACCGCAACTACGTCTTCGGCCGCGACCCCCGGCAGGACCCGGCCGTCGTGCGCGGCGCTGCCTCGCCGATCCAGATCGACGACGGCGAGCAGCTCATCTCGCGGATCCACGCCTATGTCTCGGTGACCGGCGACGAGGTGACGGTGCGCGACGCACGGTCGGCCAACGGGACGTTCATCGCGGCGCCGGGCGACGAGACGTGGACCCGGATCGGGCTCGACCCGGTGCCGGTGCCGATCGGGCACAGCCTCCGGTTCGGCCTGCGCGTCTACACCTTCAAGCCCGCCGACGAGCGGTGACCCGGTTGACCCAGCCGGTCAGCCGGCGTCCCGGACCGCCAGCCAGTCCCCCGCGCGGATCCGGGCCAGCGCCACGGGGTCGAGGCTCAGTCCGCGCTTGACCGCGGTGGTCGCCGCAGCCAGGAACTCCGGGTGCGGCCCGAGGACGAGCACCCCCACGACCACGCCGTCGTGGACGAGCAGCCTGCGGTACGACGGCAGCGCGGGCAGGTCCTCGGTGAAGACCTCGTCGCCCGGCGCCGGCTCCACCCGGCCGATCGCGGTGAGGTCGAGATCGACGCCCTTGAGGATCATCGCCGGCAGGTCGGCCGCGAGCGACTCGTGGTCGCCGAGCAGGTTGGCGGCGGCGACCTCGGCCTGCTTGGCGGCGACCGGCCACAGCCCGAGCACGGCGCCGTCGTGCTGCGCCGCGTCCCCGACCGCGTAGACCCCCGCGACGCTGGTGCGCATCCGGTCGTCGACCACGATGCCGCGATCGACCGCGATGCCGGCGCCCGCCGCGAGCTCGATGTTCGGGGTGATCCCGATGGCGGCGAGGAACAGCCCGGCCGGCAGCTCCGAGCCGTCGCTCAGCCGGACCCGCTGCAGCGTGCTCCCGCCCTCGAGCGCGGCCGCGGAGACCCGGTAGCGGACCTCGATCCCGGTCCGGGTCAGGTGCTGGTGCACGAGCTGGCTGGCGCGGGGGTCGATGTTGCGCGCCAGCAGCCGGTCGCTCCGCTCGAGGACCGTCACCCGGAGCCCGAGCCGGCCGAGCGCGTGCGCGGCCTCCAGCCCCAGCAGACCGCCGCCGGCGACGACCGCCGCGCGCACCGCGTGCCGCTGGGCGTAGGCCCGGATCCGCGCCCCGTCCTCCGCCGTCCGCAGCACGAAGGTGCCGGCGCCCCCGAAGCCCGGCAGCAGCGGCGTGGTCGCGCGGGAGCCGGTGGCGAGCACCAGCCGGTCGAAGAACAGCCGCTGGCCGGTGCCGAGCACGACGACCCGGCGGCTCAGGTCCACCTCGGTGGCGAGGGTGTTCTGCCACGTCGTGAGCCGGTGGTCGTCGTACCACTGCTCGTCGAGGAGCGGCAGCCCGGTCATCGCGGTGCGGCCGTAGACCACCCGCGAGATCGCCATCCGGTTGTACAGCAGGTGCGGCTCGGCGCCGACCAGGTGGATCTCGCAGTCCGGGTGGCCGCGCCGGACGAAGTCGGCGGTCGTCACGCCGGCGACGCCGGTGCCGATGATGACGACGCTGGTGATGGAGCGGTCGTAGACGGCGGGTGGGGCCTCCCCCACGGCGCCGCCCCGCTCCGGCGTCAGGCTGACCCGGACCTGGCCCTCGCTGACGCGGGCGCAGCAGGCCATCCGGGTGTTCGGCGCCAGCCCGAGCCGCCGGAGCGTGGAGCGCTCCTCGTCCTCGACGGGGCTGAGCAGGTCCGCGCCGTCGACGACCGCCACCGGGTCGGCACCGCACACCCCCATCCGGCAGCCCGCCTCGATGGCCAGTCCGCAGCCCTCCGCGAGGTCGAGGATGCTCTGGCCGGCGCTGGCCGGGACCGGGGTCGCCGCCTCGACGAAGTCCACCTCGGCCGCCGGCCCCTCCGCTGCCGGGGTGGCGGCGGGCGTCGCGGCGGCCGGCACCACGGGCATCCCGAGGTCGGTGACCTCCTCGACGCCGGTCTCCGCGAGATAGCGCCGCTCGGCCCCGTAGGTGCGGACCAGCCAGAGCATGGTGAGCGGCAGCACCAGCCCGAGCACCGGCCAGCGCAGCCAGGACAGGTCGCCGACACCGAGGAGCGCGGAGAGCGCCTCGCCCGCCCGCGGGGTGCCGTGCCAGTAGAAGAGGTTGAGCGCGACCGCGCCCCACAACGCGGTGACCATCCCGGACGAGATGCCGAGGAACGCCTCCAGGGCGAAGAACCCGCCCACGCTGGCCGCGACGTAGATCGCCAGCTGCCCGTAGGTCTCGGCGGTGCTGAGCTCGGGCCGGCCGAGCAGGACGAAGAAGCCGAGGATGAACCCGGGGAGCGCGCTCGCGAACAGCCGGCGCGGCTGGTGCCACCGGGCGTCCGGGTCGTGCAGGTCCGCCTGCTGCGCGAGCTGGGGCTGGAAGTCGTAGCAGTTGCGGGTGCAGGCCAGGCACGGCCGGCAGTGGCTGTTGGGCGAGAGCACGAACGGCGTCTGGCCGTAGAGCCGCTGCACCGGCAGCAACGGGCAGATGCTGCTGCACCACCCGCTCTTGCCCTTGAAGAGCACGCCGCCGGCGAACGCGGCGCCGATCACGCAGAGCAGGAGTACGGCGGTCGCCGTACCGCTGTCGTTGAAGACGGCGAGCCGCGCGCTGGCGATCCCGAAGAAGAGCGTCATCGCGAGCAGGTAGCCGCGCTCCTGTATCCACTGCGGCGCAGTCCGGCCGAGGGTGAAGCCCAGCACCCGGGCGGACTGGTTCGCCGACGACAGCGGGCAGATGTTGCGCCAGATGCCGGGCGCGAGGAAGAACAGGACGGGGAGGAGCGGGATCACGACGCCGAAGAAGATCCGCAGGCCGGTCTCCGGCCAGACCACCAGCACGCCGGCGAGGGCCAGGTAGCTCACGACGCTGACGACCCGCACCGCCCGCCACACCCGGACCGGGACCCGCGCCGGCAGCTCGGTGTAGGTGCGGAAGACGGGGTCGGTCTCGGCGCCCAGCAGCACCCGGCGGACCAGGGAGCCGGCGGCGCTCGGCGTCGGTGGCGGCGCGACCAGGGATGGCGGGGCCGGGACCAGGCCGACCGAGGCGACCGCCCGGACCCGGGGCCCGGCAGGGACCGGCGTTGCGGTCATCGGCAGCCGTACGACGAGGTCGGTGCGCCCGATCCGCAGCACGTCGCCGTCGGCAAGCTCGGCCCGGTTCACGAGCGGCACCCCGTTGAGCAGGGTGCCGTTGCGGCTGCCCAGGTCGACCGCGGAGAGGCCGAGCGGGCTCGGCAGCAGCTTGAGGTGCCGCCGCGAGACACCTTCGTCGGCGATCCGCAGGCCGATGTGGTCGCGACCGATCTCGAGCGCATGGTCGACGCTCACCACGCGGGGCGGCTGACCCACCTCGCGGATCTCGATCTGCGGATCCGTCATGGCAGGACACTAGAGATGCTGCGGCCGTTTCGCGTCGTGCGCTTGGATAAATGAGTGACCTATCGCCGAGCCCGCCGCCTCGACGGCATCGGGACCACGATCTTCACCGAGATGTCCGCCCTCGCGATCCGCACCGGAGCGGTCAACCTCGGGCAGGGCTTCCCCGACCGCGACGGCCCGCCGGAGGTGATCGCGCGTGCGGTGGCCGCGCTCCAGGGCGGCGCCAACCAGTACGCACCCGGCATCGGGGTCCCCGCGCTCCGGCAGGCGATCGCGCGCCACCAGCAACGGCACTACGGCATCGACCTCGACCCCGACTCGGAGGTCGTGGTCACGACCGGCTGCACGGAGGGCATCGCAGCCGCGCTGCTCGGCCTGGTCGACCCGGGTGACGAGGTCGTCGTGCTCGAGCCCTACTACGACTCCTACACCGCGATGATCACCTTCGCGGGAGGGGTACGACGACCCGTCACCCTGCGCGCCCCCGGCTTCCGCCTCGATCCCGACGAGCTGCGCGCCGCGGTCGGCCCGCGCACCAAGCTGATCCTGCTCAACAGCCCGCACAACCCGACCGGCACCGTGCTCAGCCGCGCCGAGCTGGAGGCGGTCGCCGCCGTGGCGATCGAGCACGACCTGGTGGTGGTGACCGACGAGGTCTACGAGCACCTGGTGTTCGACGACCACGAGCACGTGCCCCTCGCGACCCTGCCCGGGATGTGGGAGCGGACGATCACGCTGTCGAGCGCGGGCAAGTCCTATTCGTTCACCGGCTGGAAGGTCGGCTGGGCAACCGGCCCGGCTCCGCTCGTCGGTGCGCTGTTCGCCGCCAAGCAGTGGCTCACCTTCACGTCCGGCGCGCCGTTGCAGCCGGCGGTCGCGACGGCGCTCGACGACTGCCCGGACTTCCCGGCCGAGCTCTCACGCAGCCTCCAGGGGCGGCGCGACCGGCTGGTCGCCGGGCTCGAGACGGCCGGGCTGACGCCGTACGTCCCGGAGGGCACGTACTTCGCGACCACCGACATCACCGGCCTTGGCTGGGCCAGCAGTCGCGACTTCTGCTGGGCCCTGCCGGAGCGGGCCGGCGTCGTCGCGGTGCCGATGGAGGTCTTCTACGACGACGCGGACGCCCCGGGCGCGGGACGTCAGCTCGTGCGGTGGGCCTTCTGCAAGGAGGCGGACGTCATCGACGAGGCGCTGCGACGCCTCGCCGGAGCAGACCTAGAGGCCTGACGGGAGGCGACCGGCCGCGCGCAGCACGGCGTCGGCGCGACGCGCGAGGACGTCGTTGTCGGGGCTTCTGCCCCACGCGATCACGTCCCGGTTGGTCGACGACTCCCAGGACCTACTGGGGTACCTCCCCTTCGCATCGCGCCGGCTCTCGACGAGGTCGAGCGCGTCCTTCGCACGCGGGTCGTCGAGGACGCCGAGGTGGGCGCAGAGCACCAGTCCCTGGAGGAGGTCGTAGTGCCAGTAGGGCGGGTAGTGCAGGACGACGAAGGACGGGTGGATCGGCTCGCCCGTCGCGCGGTTGCGGAACAGGTCGTGGTCGAGGAGCAGGTCCGCCGTACGCCGTGCGGCCGCGCGTGCGACCTCGTCGTCGCGCTCCGCCCCGAAGACCGCCAGCCCGATCGCCGGCGTGACCGACTCGTGGAACGAGGACCGGCGACCGCTCGCGTTCCGGCTGCAGTTCCATCCCCCGTCGGGCCATTGGCTCTCGAGGAGCGTCTGGACCAGCCCTTCCACCCGGTCGTCGTCGACGCCGAGCCGGACGCAGGCATAGACCGCGTTGCCCTCCTGCGACGCGTGCCGCAGCGGCAGGCCGTTGCGCAACCTCCGGACGTCGCGGTGCTCGTCGAGCCAGCCGAGCACTTGGCCGACGCCCTTGTCGAGCGCCGACGGAGGCGGCTGGGCGCCGAGGTCCGCGAGCGCGACCAGGCGCCAGTGGGACCCCCACCACTTCTTGTAGGGATGGGCGTCGGGGAAGTCGAGAAGCGTCGCTATCCGCTGCGCATCCCGCTGGTCGGGCATCACGTGATTGTGGCGCACCGATCCGCGGGTGCGCAGCCGCCGGCGGCTACCTCTTGAACCAGGCGGTGACGTCGGACCGGAGCAGCAACCAGAGCGTCACCCCGGCCGCCACCAGCAGGACGCTGACGAACGGGCTGAGCAGCGTCGCGCCGAGCAGGATCACGACCGCGCCGCCGGTCAAGACCGCCAGCGCGATCCGCGCCCAGGCCATCCGCCGGAACGCCAGCACGGCCAGCACCATCGCGGCAGCGCTCCAGAGGACGACGCCGGCGGTCATGACGTAGGTCCCCGCCGCCAGCTCGGCCTCGGTCATCCCCTGCATGTTGAAGTCGGGCTGCTGGCGCTCCAGCTCGGCGAAGAACTCGTCCCGCGCGACGGCCATGATCAGTGAGAACAGCACCATGACGCCGGAGACGAGCGTGCACGAGGCCCACACGATCACGCAGGCGGCGACCAGGGCGCCCGGACGCTTCGCGCGGAGAGAGTCGGGCGACCCTGTCGGCGCGGGCGGCGGCAGCGGGGCGCCGTACGCACCGGCGAACGGGCCGGGCCCGCCGGAGGTGGGTGCGGCTGGCACGGACGATGCCGGTGGCGGGGTGGGAGCCGCGTCCGGCGCCGTGGGCGCGGCGCCGTGCCTCTCCTCGGGGGGGTTCGCCTGCGGCGCGAACGGATCGACCCGACGCGGCGTCAGGCCCGGCCGCGCGGGGACCCACGGCCGGCCCGCGAACCAGTCGCGGGTCGGTCGCAGCCACAGCATGACCACACCGGCGACGACCAGCGGCGCGAAGACCCCCGCAGTGGCGAACCCGCCGATGAGCACGACGGGCGCCAGCAGGGTGAGCGCGAGCCGCGCGCTCGTCGAGCGGCGCAGCGCGTGCCACCCGAGGATCGCCGAGGCCGTCGCCGCGGCTGCCGCGACCATGCACATGATCCGGATCGTGGTCTTCAGTCCGCTCAGGCCGAGGCCGCTGCCCGAGAGCGGTGGCTCGGACAGCACGCGCCGGAGCTCCTCCTGCACCTCGAGGGTGTGGAGGGTCGAGATCCGCTGCCACGCCGTGAGCACCAGGACCACCGATCCCCCGATGATCAGCCAGGCGGCAAACGTGGCTTGCCCCGGACGGGGCGCCTTCTCGGACATGTCTCCATTGGACCAGACGCACCCCCACGCGGGACCAGCCGGTCAGCCCCGTCACCCGACCTTGAGCTCGAGGCCCTGCTCGGTCCGGTCCACGACGACCGTGCCGCCGTCGGTGACCGTCCCGGCGAGGATCGCCTTGGCGAGCTGGTCGCCGATCGCGGTCTGGATCAGGCGACGGAGCGGGCGGGCGCCGTACGCCGGGTCGTAGCCCGCCTCGGCCAGCCACTCCTTGGCCGTGTCGGTGACCTCGAGGGTGATCCGTCGTACGGCGAGCCGGCCCTCGAGGTGGCGAAGCTGGATGTCGACGATCTGCTCCAGGTCCGCCTTCGACAGCGCGTCGAAGGTGACGATCTCGTCGAGCCGGTTGAGGAACTCCGGCTTGAAGTGCTGCCGGACCAGGGCGAGCACCGACTCCTTCTGCTTCTCGGGGTCGAGCGTCGGGTCGACGAGGTAGTGCGACCCGAGGTTGGAGGTGAGGATCAGGATCGTGTTGCGGAAGTCGACCGTGCGGCCCTGGCCGTCGGTCAGCCGGCCGTCGTCGAGCACCTGCAGCAGGATGTCGAAGACCTCGTGGTGGGCCTTCTCCACCTCGTCGAGGAGTACGACGGAGTACGGCCTGCGCCGTACCGCCTCGGTCAGCTGGCCGCCCTCCTCGTAGCCGACGTAGCCCGGAGGCGCACCGACCAGGCGCGCTACCGCGTGCTTCTCGGAGTACTCGCTCATGTCGATCCGGACGATCGCGCGCTCGTCGTCGAACAGGAAGTCCGCGAGCGACTTGGCGAGCTCGGTCTTGCCGACACCGGTCGGGCCGAGGAAGAGGAACGACCCGGTCGGCCGGTCGGGGTCCGCGATCCCGGCGCGCGCCCGCCGTACGGCGTCGCTGACCGCGCGCACCGCGTCGGCCTGGCCGATCAGCCGGCTGCCGATGACCGACTCCATCTCGAGCAGCTTGGCGGTCTCGCCCTGCAGCATCCGCCCGGTCGGGATGCCGGTCCAGGCCTCGACCACCTCGGCGACCTGCTCGGCCCCGACCTCCTCGCCGACCAGCTTGTCGTCAATGTCCGCCTTCTCCGCGGCCTCGGACTCCGCGATCCGCCGCTCCATCTCGGGGATCCGGCCGTTGAGGTACTCGCCGGCCTTCGCGAGATCGCCCGCGCGGTAGTAGCGGTCGGCCTCGACCCGCAGCTGGTCGAGCTGGCGGCGCAGCTCGCCCTCGCCCTCGAGCGAGGCCTTCTCCCGCTCCCAGCGGGCCTCGAGCGCGCGCAGCGACTCCTCCTTGTCGGCGAGGTCGGCGCGCAGGGCCTCGAGGCGCTCGACGGAGGCGTCGTCGCTCTCCTTGGCGAGCGCGAACTCCTCCATCTTCATCCGGTCGACCTGCCGGCGGAGCTGGTCGATCTCCTCCGGGGAGGACTCGATCTCCATCCGCAGCCGGCTGGCTGCCTCGTCGACGAGGTCGATCGCCTTGTCCGGCAGGTTGCGGCCCGTGATGTAGCGGTCGCTGAGGGTCGCGGCGGCCACCAGCGCGGCGTCGGTGATCCGCACGCCGTGGTGCGCCTCGTACTTCTCCTGGATGCCGCGCAGGATCTGGATGGTGTCCTCGACCGACGGCTCGCCGACGAAGACCTGCTGGAAACGGCGCTCCAGGGCGGGGTCCTTCTCGACCCGCTCGCGGTACTCGTCGAGCGTCGTCGCGCCGATCATGTGCAGCTCACCGCGCGCCAGCATCGGCTTGAGCATGTTTCCGGCGTCCATCGCGGAGTCGCCGCCGGCGCCCGCGCCGACGACGGTGTGCAGCTCGTCGATGAACGTGATGACCTGCCCGCCGGCGTCCTTGATCTCCTCGAGCACGGCCTTGAGCCGCTCCTCGAACTCGCCGCGGTACTTCGCACCCGCAACCATCGCCGCCAGGTCGAGGCTCAGGACGCGGCGGCCCTTCAGTGAGTCCGGCACGTCGCCCGCGACGACCCGCTGGGCGAGTCCCTCCACGACGGCGGTCTTGCCGACGCCGGGCTCGCCGATGAGCACCGGGTTGTTCTTGGTACGGCGCGACAGCACCTGGACCACGCGACGGATCTCCGAGTCCCGGCCGATGACCGGGTCCAGGCGGCCCTCCTCGGCGGCGGCGGTGAGGTCGACGGAGTACTTCTCCAGCGCCTCGTACGTCGACTCCGCCTCCTGCGAGGTGACGCGGCGGTTGCCGCGCACGGCGCTCAGCACGTCACGCAGTCCGGCCTCGGTCAGCCCGGCGTCGGTCAGCACCTTCTTGGCGCTGCTCTCGACGGTCGCGAGGCCGATCAGCAGGTGCTCGGTCGCGACGTACTCGTCCTTCATCGACGTGGCGAGGTCGAGCGCCTGCGCCAGCACCCGGGTGAGCGCGGCCGAGCCGGCCGGCTGCTGCACGGTCGTCCCACTGGCCGACGGCAGCGCGTCGCGCTGGGCGACAGCGGCGCTCACGAGGGCGGACGGGTCGGCCCCGGCCTTGGCGATCATCGAGGCTGCCGTGCCACCCTCCTGGAGCAGCAGCGCGACGAGCAGGTGGATCGGCTCGGTGCTGCTGTTGCCGGCGGTGGTCGCGGCGAGCTGGGCTGCCTCGATCGCCTCCCGGCTGCGAGTGGTGAACTTGTCGGCCCCGAACTGGCTCATGTGGTGGCTCTCCTCCGGACGTCGGTTGGTCTGATCGTGGCGCGTCCGGCCTCGGGCCGCATCCCCCAGGGATCACGGGCCGGACGTCCACCCTTTCCAACGTCGGCAAAGTTGAGTCTGTTCCACTCAAGTTTGCGAAACCTGCGCACGAACCGTCGCATCGTCGCGAACGGCCGCCGGGCGGTGGGTGAGGACGCCGCCGAAGGCCAGCAGCATGAGCACCGAGGACACGGCGTCGGCCTCGGGAACGATCGCGGACCCGACGAAGCCGACGAGCACCGAGCCGACCCCGGCGACGACCGTCCACATCGGGGCCAGGCCCGCCCGGACGAGCCCACCGATGAGCAGCGGAAGGCCGAGGAAGCGACCCGGCAGGTAGAGCAGGAAGACGACGAGCAGCGCTGCGCTCTCGTTCATGCGCTCGATGGTCGGGATCGCCGACGCGGCGTCGCCCCCCACCACCGGCTCGAGGACCAGGTTGCTGGCAGCGAGTGCCGCGGTTCCGATCAGGCCGGCGCCCATCAGCACGATGCCGGCCGTGGTGAGTCCAGCGCCTCGCTTCCCGACCCGGCCGCTGAGAGCGCCGATCCCTGGGAGCAGGACGGCCGCGCCGAGCATCGTCAGGGTCCAGCCGACGAGCCACGCGGTCGGCGCCTCCGCCACCGCCTCAGCCATGCCCTTGGCGCCGTCGCCGCCCTCGGGCTTGACGAGGTCGTCGACGGTCAGGAGAAGGGATCCGAGGACGAGGCCGGCGAGCGCGGCACGGTGTCGCAGTGTGGTCGTGGTCATGACTACCTCCAGGTCGTGGTGATGATGCGGACGACGCTAGGAAGCCGCGCGGGTGTCGTCGTCCGGCGAAGGACCCATTCGGCCTCCCCACAACGGCTGACTGCGGATCCACGAGTCCACCGGATTGCGGATGTACGGCGCCCCGCGCGGCCCTATCGTCGAGACGTGGATTCCTCCCGGCTGCCACGGATGTCGGACGCACTCGTGCCCGGCTGTCTCGGGCTGCTCGGTGTGGTCGAGGTCGTCCGCGTGGAGGAGCTGGCCGAGGCGCCGGCCCTTCCGCTCGTCGTCACCCTGCTGATGTGCGCGGGTCTCGTGGCTCGTCGGATTGCGCCGCTGCCGACTGCGGTGCTCACCGCGCTGCTGTTCGCGACGTACCCGGTGATCGACCGCGGGCAGGCGGAGAGCCTGATCCAGGCGCTCGCACTGCTGGTGGCGGCCTACGCCGTCGCTGCGTACGCCACCATCCGTCCTGCCGTCGTCGCCCTGGCGATCCTCGTCGCCGCCGGCGCGATCCGGAGCCTGCTGATGGACTACGACCTGGGCTCCGTCGTCGTCAACAGCATGTGGGCGGTGCTCGCCTGGGCCGTGGGGCGCGGCATCCACGAGCGCGACCGTCGTACGGAGATGGCCCAGCTCGCGGCGGCCGAGTCCGAGCGGCTCAGGGACGCCAGTGAACGCGAGGCCACGCGCTCGCCGAGCGCCGTCGCATCGCGCGGGAGCTGCACGACGTGGTCGCCCATGCAGTGACGGTCATCGTCGTGCAGGCCCGCGGCGGCCGCCGCTGGATCGACAGCGACCCCGAGGAGGTACGACGCGCACTCGACGCCATCGAGGCGACAGGCACGGAGGCGATCAACGAGCTGCGCCGGATGCTCGCGCTGCTCGACGATCCAGGCGACGGCGCCGCTCCCGAGACCGTCCGGTCCGGCCCCGCAGAGCTCGGCGCCCTGGTCGAGAGGGTGCGAGCCGCCGGCCTGCCGGTCGAGCTCGAAGTCACCGGACAACCGTCGCTTCGGGTCGCGAGCATCGACGTGTCGGCGTACCGCGTCGTGCAGGAAGCGCTGACCAACGCCCTGCGGCACGGTGACAAGTCGCCCGCGCGCGTCGTCGTGCACTACCTGCCGGGCGGCATCGACGTGCGGGTCGACTCGGCCGTCGGGTCCGCTTCGGCCCCGGGCACGGTCGGCACCGGACGAGGGCTGGCCGGGCTGCGCGAGCGGGTCCGTCTCACCGGTGGCTCCCTGGACATCGGCGTCGACGACGCCGGTCGGTTCGCCATCCACGCCGTACTGCCGTTCGAGGGCCAGCCGGCATGATCCGCGTCGTCATCGCCGATGATGAACGGCTGATCCGCAGTGGACTGCGGCTGATCCTCACCGCGGAGCCGGACATCGACGTCGTCGCGGAAGCCGCCGACGGCGTCGAGGCGGTCGAGGTCGTCCGCCGCGAGAAGCCGGACGTCGTGCTGATGGACCTCCGGATGCCACGGATCGACGGCACGGAGGCCACCCGAAGACTCATGACGGTCCTGGAGCCGCCCCCCGCGGTGCTCGTCGTCACGACCTTCCACGCCGACCTCGAGGTCCAGTCCGCGCTGGCCGCCGGTGCGACCGGCTACCTGCTGAAGGACGCCCCCGAGGCGCGGATCCTCGCCGCGGTCCGTGGCGCCGCCCAGGGAGCCACCGTTCTCGATCCCGCCGTCTCCCGTTCGCTGATCGCGTCCGCTGTGCCGCCCGAGGCTTCCGCACCTCCCGCCGACCTCGACACACTCACCGCGCGCGAGCTCGAGGTGCTGCGTCTCGTGGCGCAGGGCCGGTCCAACCGGGCGATCGCCTCCGCGCTGTTCCTGGGCGAAGCCACGGTCAAGACGCACGTGGCGCGGGTCCTCACGAAGCTGGGTGTCGAGACCCGCGGCGAGGCGATCGTCGCGGCCTACGAGTGCGGTCTGGTGAAGCCTCGGCCGCCCGGGTGACCGGGCGAGCTCCACTCAGCTCTGGGACTCTCCGGCCAGCTCGCCGACGACCTCGCGGAGCGTGGGCAGCAGCAGGTGGTAGGCGTCCTCGGTGAGGTGGACGCCGTCGTCGACGAACGCGCGCGACCCGAGCGGGGCGAGCACCGCAGGGGTGTCGACGACCGCGCTCCCGGTCTGCTCGGCCGCGGCAGCGAGCGCGTCGCCGTACGCCTGCATGATCACCTCGACGTGCCCCGGCAGGCCGACGACCCGGTCCCGGTCGACGCCCGGAGTGGTCATCACGACGCGCCCGCGCACCGGGAGCAAGGCGAGGAGAGCAGCCGCGCGGCTGCCGAAGTCGGCGGCCGCGAGCCCGCCGAAGGCGGCGTCGTTGGTGCCGACCGACACCACGACGACGTCGTCGGCGCCGAGCTGCGCGACCGCCGCCTGGGTGGGCAGGTCGTCGACCGTCGAGCCACCGACCGCAGCGTTCAGCACCCGGTCGCCGAGCATCCGCAGGTAGGGCTGGGCGTAGGCGAGATGACTGTCACCCAGGAGCACGATGCGCACGGGGCACACCCTGCCACTAGTCCGATTCGATCTCCGGGGGCGTGCCGTGCTCAGGGAGCGCCGGGCTCTGCGCGAGCTGCTCGTCGACCAGGGCCGACCGCACGAACTCCTCGCCGAACGGCGTGAGGTGGATGCTGCGCCGGACGACCTTGACGAACTTCACCGAGTGCATCGCCTCGAGCACGTCCGGCTGCGCCTCGAGCACCTGGTACTCGAGGTGGTCGCGCAGCGGCTCGCGGGAGAACCAGATCAGGCCGAGCCGGTACAGGTTGTTGAGGTACGACGGCACCTGGTCGAGGTAGCGCAGGCCCGCGCGGGCCCCGACCATGTTGAGACCGGGGGCGATGAGCTGGCTGCTGACCATGCCGACCGGCCCGCCGGTCCGCACGTCGACGCTGGCCTGCGGGCCGTTCTTGAGGAGCATCACCAGGATCCGTGCCTCGTCGGGCGCCATCTCGTCGAGGATCCGGTCGAAGGCGGGGTGCCGGTCGTCGGTCGCCCACACGTCGCGCGACTTCTCGAGCAGCTCCTGGCCGCGCTCCCGCAGCGACGTCGCCCGCACTGCGGTCACCTGACCGCCGACGACCCTACCGTTGTCGCTCGACGACGGCCGCGACGTCGGCCCCGGTACGACGCCGCCCAGCGACTCGCCGGCCCGGAGGAGGGCGGTGCCGACCGGCACGCCGTCGGCCACCTGGCGCGCGATGTCGCCGACGGTCCCGACGACCGAGCCGACCTCGCGGATCAGCGCCACAGCCTCGTCGCGGTTGGTCGCCGCACGGCCGACCCGGCGCCAGTTCCGGGCGGTCGTCCGCAGGCCCCAGCCGGTCGTGTTGATCGCAGCCGTGGCGGCAACCCGTGCCAGGCCCGGCAGGGAGTCGACGACCTGCCCGTTGCCCGTCGGCGCCGGCAGGTTGGGGAGTCCGTCCTTGTCGAGGTTCTCAGTCATCGTCACTCAGCATCGTCTCTCGTGATCACGGGGGGAAGCCGGGGATCCAGCCCCAGTTGAAGAGCCCAAGGTGGATGATCCCTCCGGCGGCGCCCATGATCGCGCCGTGGGCGTAGAGCATCCACTCGTCCTCCTTGATCGCCGAGCGCATCATCTCGACGAAGTCCCGGGGCGGCAGCTCCTTGGTGCGCCGTGCGATCAGGACCTTGATCTTCTCCGACTGTCTCTTGCTGAAGACGGGGTCGCGGAACGGCGTGATCGTGCGACCCACGGCCTCCATCGCGAAGGACTCGCGGATGTTGTCGAACTTCTCGGCGCCCACGACGACCCGAGCCGCGCCGCGGAGCGGGCCGGCTGCCTTGTCGATCGCCGGTCGCATCGCGGTGGCGATCATCTGGCGGGTGCGGTCGCCACGCGGACCGTCCATCAGGAAGTCGCCGATCCGCTCCAGCGTGATCACGTCGTCGGCGATGATCCCGGCGTAGACCTCGGCGCACTCGTCCTGGCGGCGCAGGAAGAGGCCCTGCATCTTGATGCCGAGGATCCGCTTGGGCTCCGGCGGCTCGAAGATCAGCCACATGCCGAGCGCGTTGGTGACCCATCCGACGATCACGCCGAGCAGCGGCAGCAGCCACCAGATGTGCCAGGTCTGGTCGACGATCGCGACCGGGATACCGAGCAGGAAGCCGAAGATGAAACCGAAGAGCACCATCATGTTGAGCTCGCGCTGACCGACGTCCTTGAACACCCGGACGACCAGGTCCGGGTTCTTCCGGAAGTGGTCGATGACCATGATCTTCGGGTCGAGCAGCTGGTCGATGTGCACACCGATCTCGTCGGTGATCGTCGTGACGACACCGGGGAGCTGGGCCTGGACCCGCGCGATGACGCCTGCCTTCACCGGCGCGGGCAGGTCCCGCCACAGCTTCGGGTGCTCGCTCATCATCACCTGGTCGACGATGTCCGGCAGGTCCGGCTCGAAGACGCTGACGATGTGCGCGGCGATCTCGTCGGGCTCCAGCTGCGCATAGAACTCGGCCGGCGTGCCGAGCTTCGCGATGACCTTGTCGACGGCGATGCTGCCCATCTTGGCCGCGCGCGCCGGGACGATGCCCTGCCAGCCGACGCGACCGAACGGGATGCCGGGCACCTCTTGGAGCTTCCGCGGGATCACGGTCGCGACCTCACGGAGCCCCGGCACCTTGAAGCCGTAGAACCTGACCGGGCTGAAGAGCATCCACAGGCCGGACCAGTTGATCAGCCAGCCGATGGTGCCGGTGAAGAACGGGATCGAGATGAATGCGAACCAGTCGACGCCGTGGGTGCCGGTGAGCTTACCGCTGGCCCAGTCCTCGAAAAACTGCAGCACTGCATCCATACGCACCCCTGTCCGCCGATCGAGTCACCCCATGTAGTAACCCGAACGTTCACCGAGTGCCCTGAGGGTAGTGCCTGCCGTGGCGCCCGGCACCCGCATCCGCGCAACGGACTGTCGCAGATAAATCGCGCCCCCGCCGAAGTGTCAAGGTTGGTCGGCCGAAGTGTCACTCTTGGTCGGTCGAGGGGTCAGCGCGGGTGTCATCTCGAGCAACCCAGATCGACACTTCGCGCGACCAACCTTGACACTTCGCGGGGCGTCAGTGGTTGCGGCGCCAGACGACGATGGACTGGGAGGGGGTCGGGGGACGCAGGGCGGGGAGCTTGTCCGACGCCGGCCTCGCGGCGAGCGCCTGGCGGAGCGCCTCACGGGTGGCCTCGAGCTCGGCGAGGAGCTCGTCGCGGTGGCCCCGGAGGGTGGCGACGGCGGACTCGAGCTCGAGGATCCGTCGTACGCCCTCGATGCCGATGCCGGAGCTGGTGAGCTCGGCGATGACCCGCAGGTGCTCGATGTCGCGGTAGGAGTAGCGCCGACCCCCGCCGGGCGTGCGGCCGGGCGTGATCAGGCCCATCCGCTCGTAGGTGCGCAGGGTCTGGGGGTGCAGACCGCTGAGCTCGGCGGCGACGCTGATGACGAAGACAGCCGCCTCGGGAGGCGGTGGCTCAGCACCCGGTAGACGGCGGGTCGGCATGGTCGATCAGCCCTCGACCTGCTCGAAGAGCCCCGCCCGCAGAGGCGTGTCGGCGGTGGCGGCGGCGTACGCCTCCAGCGCCTGCCGGGCCTCGTCGCTGAGGTGCGCGGGGACCTGGACCTCGACCGTCGCGAGCAGGTCGCCGCGAGCGCCGTCCTTCTTCGGCGCGCCCTTGCCGCGCACCCGGAAGGTGCGCCCGTTGGGCGTGCCGGGCGGGATCTTGAGCGTGACCGCCGGGCCGCCCATCGTCGGCACCTTCACGGTCGCCCCGAGCGTGGCCTCGGTGAACGAGATGGGTACGTCGATGGTGAGGTTCTCGCCCTTGCGCCCGAAGACCCGGTCGGGCGTCACCTTCACCGCGACGTAGAGGTCGCCGGCGGGGCCACCACGCTCCCCCGGCGCGCCCTTCCCCCGCAGCCGGATCCGCTGGCCGTCCTTCACACCGGCCGGGATCTTCGCCCGGATGGTGCGGGCGGAGCGGCCGCGACCGGTGCCGTGGCAGGTCGGGCAGGCCTCGTCGTAGACGAGCTGGCGACCGCCGCAGGCCGGGCAGGTCTCGTTCATGGAGAACGCCCCGCCGACGGAGGCCACCACGAACCCGGTGCCGTCGCACGTCGGGCAACGGTGCGGGCTGGTGCCGGGCTTGCCGCCGGTGCCGGAGCACGTCGCACACGCCGTGTCGGAGGCGATCGGCAACGAGACGGTCATGCCCTCGAGTGCGTCGGCGAAGCTGATGGTCGTCGACGTCTCGAGGTCGGCGCCGCGCGCCGGGCGTGGCTGCTGCCGCCGACCGCCGCCGCCGCCGAAGCCGATGAAGTCGCCGAAGAGGTCGCCGAAGCCGCCACCCCCGCCCGCGCGGTCGCGCAGCAGGTCGTCGATGTTGACGCCGCCCGAGAACCCGCTTCCCCCGGCCGGGAAGCCCCGACCGGACGCGAACAGGTCGCGGGCCTGGTCGTACTTCTTGCGCTTCTCCGGGTCGCCGATGACGTCGTAGGCCTCGGCGACCGACTTGAACTTCTCGTGCTTGGCGGCGTCGTCGGGGTGCGAGTCCGGGTGGTTGGCGCGCGCGAGCTTGCGGTAGGCCTTCTTGATCTCGTCCGTGGACGCGGTCTTGGCGACGCCCAGCTCCTTGTAGAAGTCCTTGGTCGCCCAGTCCGAACGGATGCCGTCCGTGTCACTCATCGCACACCTCCTTCACTCCTGCACTCATCCCCCGCTGATCACTCTCCCGCGGGATCGACCACCAGGACCTGCGCGGCGCGCACGACCCGGTCGCCGATCTTGTAGCCCGACTTGGCCACGACCTTGCACGTCGTCACCTCGACCTCAGGGTCGGTGCCGATGTGCGACAGGGCCTCGTGGATCGTCGGGTCGAACGCCTCGCCGACGGCGCCGAACTTCACCAGCCCCAGGCCGGTGACCACGCGGTCGAGCTGCTCGGCCACGGCCTTGAGCCCGCCCTCGAGCGGCTCGTGCTCGCGGGCCCGGTCGATGGTGTCGAGGACGTCGATGATCGGCGTGAGCGCGGCGTACGTCGCGTTCTCGCGCACCAGCTCCCGGTCCCGGTCGACGCGGCGCTTGTAGTTGAGGTACTCGGCCTGGAGCCGCTGGAGGTCGAGCGTGCGCTCCTCGAGCGCCATCTTCGTCACCGCCAGCTCATCGGCCTCGGCACTGACCTCGACCTCGGACTCGGCCGCCATCTCAGCGGCCTCCACGCCGAAGCCGGAGGGAGCCGGAGCAGGCGTGTCCTCGACCTCCTCCGGAGGAGGAGCCACCGTCTCCTGCGGCTCCTCCTCGGGGGTGTCGTCCGCCGACGTGACCTGGTCGTCGGTCACTTGGCGTCGTCCTCGGAGCCGGGCTCCTCGTCGACGATCTCGGCCTCGACGACGTCGTCGTCGGCCTCGCCCGTCGCGCCCGTGCTGCCACCGGCCGCTGCGGCGTCCGCCTCGGCGGCGGCGTACATTGCGGCACCCATCTTCTGGCTGGACTCACCGAGCTTGGAGATCGCGGCGTTGAGCTCGTCGACGGTCGCCTCGGCGTTCTCGAGGACCTTCTTGAGCTCCTCCAGGTCGGCGCTGACCTCGGTCTTGACGTCGTCCGGGATCTTGTCGCCGTTGTCGGCGAGGAACTTCTCGGTCGTGTAGACGAGCTGGTCGCCCTGGTTGCGGACCTCGACGACGGCGCGACGCTGCGCGTCCTCCTCGGCGTACTGCTCCGCCTCGCGGACCATCCGGTCGATGTCGTCCTTCGACAGCGCGCTGCCGCCGGAGATGGTCATCGACTGCTCGCGACCGGACGCCTGGTCCTTCGCGGAGACGTGGACGATGCCGTTGGCGTCGATGTCGAAGGTGACCTCGATCTTCGGCACGCCACGCGGCGCCGGCGGGAGGCCGGTCAGCTCGAAGTTGCCGAGCGGCTGGTTCTGCGCCCACATCTGGCGCTCGCCCTGGGCGACCTTGATCTCCACCGACGGCTGGTTGTCGTCGGCGGTCGTGAAGATCTCGCTCCGCTTGGTCGGGATCGTGGTGTTGCGCTCGATGAGGGTGGTCATCACGCCGCCCTTCGTCTCGATGCCGAGGCTGAGCGGGGTGACGTCGAGCAGCAGCACGTCCTTGACCTCGCCGGCCAGGACACCCGCCTGCAGGGCGGCGCCGACGGCGACGACCTCGTCCGGGTTGACGCCCTTGTTGGGCTCCTTGCCGCCGAGCAGCTCCTTGACGACCTCGGTCACGGCCGGCATCCGGGTGGACCCACCGACGAGGACGACGTGGTCGATCTTGGAGATCGGCACGCCGGCGTCCTTGAGCACCGACTGGAAGGGCTTCTTCGTGCGGTCGAGCAGGTCGGCGGTGAGCTTCTGGAACTCCGCGCGGGTGAGCCGCTCCTCGAAGTGCAGCGGGCCGTTCTCGCCGTGGGTGATGTAGGGCAGGTGGATCGTGGTCTCGCTCGAGGAGGACAGCTCGATCTTCGCCTTCTCGGCGGCCTCCTGGAGGCGCTGCGCGGCGATCTTGTCGGCCGCGAGGTCGACGCCGTTGTTGTCCTTGAACTTCTTGACCATCCACTCGACGACCCGGTTGTCCCAGTCGTCGCCACCGAGGTGGTTGTCACCGCTGGTGGCCTTCACCTCGACGACGCCCTCGCCGATCTCCAGCAGGGACACGTCGAACGTGCCGCCACCGAGGTCGAACACGAGGATCGTCTGGTCCTCGCCCTTGTCGAGGCCGTAGGCCAGCGCGGCCGCGGTCGGCTCGTTGACGATCCGGTCGACCTTCAGGCCCGCGATCTCGCCGGCCTCCTTGGTCGCCTGGCGCTGCGCGTCGGAGAAGTACGCCGGCACGGTGATGACCGCGTTCGTGACGGTCTCGCCGAGGTAGGCCTCTGCGTCGCGCTTCAGCTTCTGCAGGATGAACGCGCTGATCTGCTGCGGCGTGAACTTCTTGTCGTCGATCTCGGTCGTCCACGACTCACCCATGTGGCGCTTGACCGAGCGGATGGTGCGGTCGACGTTGGTGACGGCCTGCCGCTTGGCGACCTCCCCGACGAGGACCTCGCCGTTCTTCGCGAAAGCGACGACCGACGGCGTCGTCCGCGCTCCTTCTGCGTTCGGGATCACGGTGGGCTCGCCGCCCTCCAGGACCGCGACGACGCTGTTGGTCGTCCCGAGGTCGATGCCGACAGCACGTGCCATGGTGTTGCTCCTCTGTTGCTCTGTGCGAGACCCTGGACCCGGCGTTCGATATCGGGGATCCAGGCAAGTTAGTTGAGTCTTGTTGACTCAAGTCTGACACAGGGTGCAACGGCAGGAACAGGCGGGGTTGTTCCCGCTCAGGAGGGGAACCTCGGCGGGACCTGCTGGCCCTTCCCGGTGAGCGTCGGGACGATCTCGCCATCGATCTCGAGCGGCTCCGGCGGCGGCTGGTCGTACCACCACTGGACGCCGACCCGGACCAGCTCGAGGAAGGCCGGGTCCTGGGCGACCGCGAGCATCTCCTCGTCGGTGATGCCGGGCAGGTCGTTGCCGGACAGCTCGTCCCATCCGAGCTCGCTGAAGCCGAGGCGGGCGGACACGTCCGCGTTCATCACGTGCAGCTCGGTGCCGAACGACCAGTCATCCGGGATGTTGTCCGGATCGTGCTCGGGGATGGTGATCCGCTCGCCCTCCTCGAACGGACCCGCGTTGCCGGGCGGCATCAGGCCGGTCTCCACGACCGCGAACCAGCCGTCGCCGTACTCCAGGTCGCTGCAGGAATGGAGCTCTCGTGCGGCGTCGATCGCGGCACAGGAGTGGGCCTGGTAGCGCACCGGGTGCTCCGACCGGTGCCAGCCCGAGACACCGAGGTCGAGCTGGAGCTGCGGGCTGCCCCCGGAGGTGCCGAACATCTGGACGTCGAAGTCGGACTCGATCGGCCGGACCTCGCCGTACCGCGCCGGCAGCGCGGCGCTCAGCGCCTCGGCGACCGCCCGCTCCCACTCCTGCTCCGTCACGTGCCCGTCGGCCAGCGGGTCCCAGGCGGGGGCCGCGCTCGTCGTGTCGGCGACCTTCAGGTCCTCGTCCGTCGGGGAGGCCTCGTCGCCTGCGGCGAGCACGCCGGTCGCAACCGCGCCTCCCACCACGGCCGCGACGGCCAGGGCCGCACCACCCATCGCCCGGCGGCGCCGCAGCGAGGTGGCACCCCGGGACGCCGCCTCCGGCACCAGGTCGGGCCCGGGGCCGAGCTCGTCCAGCTCGCGCGCGAGACGCGCGCGCAGTTCGTCGGTCGGGATGCTCATGACAGTTCCTCCGCTGCAGGTGTGGATGTGCGTTCGGCGAAGGCATCCCCGAGCAGGTCCCGCAGCCGGTCGAGGCCGCGGCTCGCGGTGGACTTGACGTTGCCGCTGCTGCAGCCGAGAGCAGCCGCGGTCTGGTCGACGGTCAGGTCCTCCCAGTAGCGGAGCACCACCACGGCCCGCATCCGCGGCGGCAGGGCCGCGATGGCCTGCCGCACGGTGAGCGCCTGGGCCGGGTCGGGCTCGGCCCGACCCGGGTCGATCGGCCGATGGAGCTCCGCCTCGCGGCGCTCCTTCCGCCGGCCGTCGAGGAACGTCCGGACCATCGTCCGCTGGGCATAGGCCCCCGGAGTGTCGATCCGCGGCCAGGCGACGTACAGCTTGACCAGCGTCGCCTGGACCAGGTCACGTGCGGACTCGGCCTCGCCGGTGAGGAGCACGGCCTGCCGGAACAACCGCTGCTGCGCCTGTCCGGCGTACGCCGTGAACTCGTCGGCCCTGGCTCGACGTCCCATGGTGACCGTCATTCTCCACCTCGTCCGGCCCTCGGCTGTTGGTTTGCCTTCCACCCAGTTCAGAGGGCTGTCGCCCCGGATCGGTTGCGTGGCAGGCTCGACGGATGGCGGATCGGCCCCGGCTCGGGCGTCGCGAGCTCGTCGGCGGCGCGGCCGCGGCGGCCGCCGGGACCCTCGCGGGTTGCCGGCGGGTCCGCCCGGACGACGCGCGGACCGCGCCCGCGATGGCAGCGGTCCGCCACCTCGCAGGCGTGATCGGACCGCGGCCGGGCACGGCGCCGTCGTACTTCCGGGCCGCGGACTGGGTGACCGCGCGGTTCGGGCGGCTCGGCTGGCAGGTCGACCGCCAGCGGTTCCCGGTGCCGGGCGGGCTGTCGTGGGGCGAGCCGGTGGACGCGGGCGACTCGCTCAACGTCATCGCCCACCGGGGCGACGTCCGCGCGGGAGCTCCGTGGCTCGCGGTCGGCGCGCACCTCGACACCGTGCCGCAGTCGCCGGGCGCGGAGGACAACGCGTCGGGGATCGGCGTCCTGCTCGCGGTGGCGCAGGCCGTCACCTGGCGCCGTACCCGGCTGCCGGTGGTGCTGATCGCGTTCGGGGCCGAGGAGCCGCGCGGGCCGACGGACGATGACCACCACTACGGCTCGCGGGCGTACGTCGACCAGCTCACCCCCGAGCAGCGCCGGTCACTGCGCGGGATGGTGTCGCTGGACCGGGTCGGCGTCGGCGACGCCGTGGTGATCGGCAGCGCTGAGGACGCCGACCCGCTGCGCGACGAGCTGGTCGCCGCCGCGGAGCGGGCAGGAGCGCCGTACGTCGTCGAGAGCGGCCAGCGCTCGAGCGACCACTGGTCGTTCGTGCGGGACGGCCTGCCCGGCGTCCGGCTCGGGAGCACGCCGTACGCCGGCTACCACTCGCCGGGGGACGTGGTCCCCGTGGTCGACCCGCGCCAGCTCGAGCGGGCGGCGCGGGTGGTGGTCAGCTGGCTCTGAACGGGCCGGTGGAGGCGCTCCAGACGTCGCCGAGGACGTCGGCCGCCCGCTCGCCTGCGACCTCACGCGGGGCGAAGTCCGCGGGGTCCATCGCGTAGGGCACCAGCCGGAACGCCTTCAGCTCGCCGTCCCACCAGGTCGTCTCGAGCACGACACCCTCGAGCGTCTGCACCGGCGACCTCATGTCGAAGACGAAGTTGCCGAGCGAGTGCAGCACCGGGACCCCGTCGACGGCGTCGACCCCCTGCACCCAGTGCGGGTGGCCGCCGGCGACGAGGTCGGCGCCGGCCGCAACCAGCTCGCGGGCCACCTCGCGCTGGATCGGCTCGGGCGTGTGGGTGTACTGAGTGCCCCAGTGCGGGAGTACGACGACCGCGTCGGCGTCCTCCCCGGCCTGACTGACGATCCGGGTGACCCGCGCCAGGTCGGCGCGCACCAGCGGCCCGGTCCGCGGCGGCATCCGCACCGACAGCGCGCCGGGGCCTTCCGACGTCGCCATCGGCGTCTCACCGATGGCGTTGAAGCCGACGAAGGCGAACCGCGTGCCGCCCGCCTCGAGGACGGCCGGTCGGCTCGCCTCGCGGACCGTCGGGCCGGCACCGAACGGGACGACCGGGCTCGACGCCAACGTCGCGACGGTCTCGACGAGTGCGGTCGTGCCGTAGTCCCCGGCGTGGTTGTTGGCGAGCGAGAGCGCGTCGAAGCCGGCCCCGCGGAGGATCGGCACGAGCGCCGGGCTGCCGCCGAAGGAGTCGCCGCCCTGGGTCGGCTCCCCGTTGGTCGACAGCGTGCTCTCGAGGTTGCCGACCGTCAGGTCGGCGCTCCGCAGGAGCCCGCGCATCGGCGCCAGCGCCGCCACCGGGTCGGGTACGCCGCGCACCAGCATCAGGTCACCGGTGATGGTCACGGTCACCGCGTCCGGGTGGTCGCGGACCGGGTCGACCCCGGCGACCATCGCGGTCACCACGGTCGGCACGACCGCGTCGAGCGGAACCACCGCGATCGTGCGCGGGTCACGCTCGACCGCGCGCACCGCCCGCTCCGCGTCGTCGCCCTCCCCGCCGACCAGCACCCGCAGCCCCCGCCAGCGCCGGACCTGCCCCTCGAGGAGCCGGTCGGCCGCCCGTCGGGTCAGCCGGAGCTGGGGCCGGGTGGCGTGGCCGACCACGGCCAGGTCGTCCGGCGAGGTGGCGATCATCCCGCTGGGGCTCGGCGGTCCGGCGGCCGGCGAGCTGCCGCCCTGCACCGGGTCGTCGTCTTCAGCGGTGCAGCCGGCGACGAGGATCAGGCTGGACGCGACGAGCAGCCGGAGTACGTCGTACCGTCGCGGCCGCGCCATGGACCCACCGTACGGCGACGCGGCCCCCGCGACACCCCAGCAGGCTCAGCCGACGGTGACGGTGACCGCGTTGGACGAGTCGCCGGTGGCGCTGTCGACCACCCGGAACTTGTTGACGCCGGTCTGCGCGGACTGCACGTAGGTGTTGAACGTCTCGTTGCTCACCGAGAGGGTCGCGTTGAAGTCGACCCACTGGCCGCCCTCCAACCGCTGCACCTGGAGGATCGCGCCCTCCCCACCGGGGTAGATCCCGGAGAGGTCGATGCGCTCGAAGTTGCCGACCGCGGTCTGCCCCGCCTGCAGCGTGATGGCCTTCTCGGACTTCGCGGTCTCGGACTCGGTGGCCTCGGTCTCCGCGGTCTCGGTGTCCTCGGTCTCCTCGGTGTCCTCCGTCGCCAGCGTGAGCTGGGGGCCGTTGGCGGCCGTCTTCGAGGGCTTCGGGATGACCGCGGACTCGAGCTCGGTGGAGTCGGCGGACCCCGAGGAGTCGCCGCCGATGCCGAGGATGCGGGTGCCGACGAGGGCGACGCCGCCCAGCACCAGCCCCACCGCGAGCGACACCGCGAGCAGCGCGACGAGACCGGACACCACCGGGTTGTCGGGCTTCTCCTGCTCGTCGCTCACCGCGCCATTGTCACGGACCGGCCCAACCGTGGCGAAATCCGTGCCTCAGAACCCTCGGGTCCATACGACCTGCTCGTGCAGCCGCCGCGACCGCCAGCCGGCCTCGGTGCGGGTGAACGTGTGGTGGTAGAGACCGCCGACCTCCACCAGGCGCTCGCCCCCGGAGCCGTCGCTGATGAGCATCGGGTTGTGGAAGTACGCCGTCACCCGGGCCTCGTCGCGCGTGTTGGCGAACGAGATCGCCACCTGGCCGAGCGTGTGCATCCGCTTCTTCGAGAAGGCAGGGAGGTTCTCGGCGAGCCAGGGCTTGACCTCCGGGAACGCCGCAGCGATCCCGCCGGACTCGGTGTAGTCGATCTGCGCGTCCGGCGTGAACACGCTGTCCAGCCGGTCCCACTCGCCGGTGTCGACCGCGATCGTGTAGCGGATCAGGGCGTCGTTGATCTGGGTCCGGTCGCTCAGCTCGGCCACGTCGATGGGGTCCATGCCCTCACCCTCTCAGCGCGGGTCGAGGATCACGACGGGGATCTCCCGGTCGGTCCACGCCTGGTAGTTCTCGAAGTCGGCGTAGAGGTCGACCAGCCGCGGCCAGAGGGCGGCGCGCTCCTCGGGCGTCGCCTCGCGGGCGCGCACCTCCCGGCGCCGCTCCCCCTTGAGCGCGACCGCGGTGTCGGGGTTGGCCATCAGGTTGTGGAACCACTGCGGGTTCTTGGGCAGGCCGCCCTGCGAGGCCACGATCACCAGCCGGTCGCCGTCCTCGAGGTAGAGCAGCGGGGTCGTGAACTCCGTGCCGCTCTTCCGCCCGACATGGTCGAGCAGCAGCACCGGCACCGGCTTCTTCCAGCCGGCGCCGATCCGCCACTTGCTGCCGATCCGACCGTTCGTGAGGCGGTAGACCGGCACGTGGGCGCGGGCCATGAGCTTGATGACCTTCGCGGTGACGGGCGAGTCGAGCCCGTTGGGCTTCTCCTTCGGCATCCGCCCACTCTGGCAGATTTCTAGAACACGTTCTAGTGTGGGCCCATGCGTTTCTCCTTTGCCGAGGGCATGACCCAGGCCGCGTACTACGCCCCACTGGCCCAGGCGTGTGAGGCCGCGGGCTACACGTCGATGACGATCGCGGACAGCCTGATCTACCCGCAGGAGTCCGACTCGAAGTACCCCTACACCGACACGGGCGACCGCGAGTTCCTGCTCGGCAAGGAGTTCATCGAGACCTTCATCCTGTGCGCGCACCTGTTCGCGGTGACCGAGACGCTGCGGCTCACGCCGTTCGTCCTCAAGCTGCCGGTACGGCCGCCCGTCCTCGTGGCCAAGCAGGCCTCGTCGCTCGCGTTCCTGTCCGGCAACCGGCTCGGGCTCGGCGTGGGCCTGTCGCCGTGGCCCGAGGACTTCGCGGCGCTCGGCGTCCCGTGGGAGAGGCGTGGCAAGCGGATGGACGAGTGCATGGACATCCTGAAGGGCCTCACTCAGCCGGGCGAGGAGCCGACGTTCTTCGGCTACCACGGAGAGTTCTTCGACATCGAGCCGCTGCAGCAGTGCCCGGCCCCTACGAAGAAGATCCCGCTGCTCGTCGGCGGCCACTCCGACGCCGCGCTGCGGCGCGCCGTGCGCAAGGGCGACGGGTGGATGCACGCCGGCGGTGACGGCGAGGAGCTCGACCGGCTGCTCACGCGGCTCGCAGAGATCCGCAGGGAGGAAGGAGACACCCGGGAGGACTTCGAGGTCCACGTCATCTCCTACGACGCCTACTCCCCCGACGGCGTGAAGCGGCTCGAGGACAAGGGCGTGACCGACTGCATCGTCGGCTTCCGGATCCCCTACATCAAGGGTCCCGACACCGAGCCGCTGGAGACGAAGATCAAGCACCTCGAGCAGTACGCCGAGAACGTCATCGCCAAGACTCAGTCATGAGGAGGGCGGCATGAGCGAGGCCTACGGCCTGACCAAGGTGCTCGCCGACGCGATCGCGGAGGCCGAGGAGCTGATCGCGAACGCGCCGTTCATCAAGACCGAGGCGGACCGGCTCGAGGGCTATGAGTACCTCAGCGGCCGGATCCGGATGGCGTTGCAGACGGCGTTCGACTACGACCTCGAGCAGCCGTTGTTCGTGAACCCGACCCACCAGTTCTCACGGCAGGGACTCGACAACCCGGACGCGGTCTACTTCAACGCCTACCTCCGCGAGGGGGTCGAGTACGTCGTACGCGGCCGTCGTGGCACGTCCGCCGACCTGTCGTTCCAGGTGATGGGCGGCGCCTACACCGCCACCAGCGCGGCCACCAGCCTGCTGGCCTTCGACGACCGCGAGCTCGAGATCGCCCCCGGCGGGACCTTCGAGTTCACCTACGTCGCCGAGCCGGGCGCGAAGACGATGATCGTGCGCGAGGTCTTCAACGACTGGGAGCGCGAGGAGCGCGGCACGCTCACCATCGAGCGCCCCGACACCCTTGGCCGGCCGCGGAAGCCGCTGACCCGCGAGCTCCTGCAGAAGAAGTACGACGTCGCCGCCCGGTCGCTGATCGGCTCGATCCAGACCTGGTTCGCCTTCCCCCAGTTCTTCCAGTACAAGGAGCCGGTCAACACCCTGACCGTCCCGGCATCGACCCCGGGCGGCCTGGCCTCGCAGTTCTCCTCGATCGGCCACTACGAGCTGGCCGAGGACGAGGCGATGATCGTCTCGGTGCCGCGGTGCGACGACTGCACCTACCAGGCGATCCAGATCGGGTCGGACTGGTACGCGTCGACCGACTACGAGACGCACCAGACCTCGCTGACCAAGGCGCAGGCCTACACCCAGGACGACGGCGTGATGCGGTTCGTCATCTCCGAGCGGCCGCCGCTCCGCGGCGCGCCCATCGCCAACTGGCTGGAGACCACCGGCCACCGCACCGGCCCGATCATGCTGCGCTGGCAGCGCCTCGAGCGCGCCCTCACCGCGGCCGACGGGCCGACGGTCGAGGTCGTCAAGCTCGCCGACGTACCAGCGATGCTCCCCGGGCTCACTCCGCTCACCGACGAGGAGTACTCCGCCCGGATCACCGCGCGCCAGCGGGCCGTGGCCCGCCGGATGATCAGCTGAGGGTCAGCGCGGGATCCAGTCGAAGACCTCGGGGTTCGGGCCCTGACGACCGGCCTCGCCCTTGTCGAGCGCGGCGAGCGCCGCGATCTCGTCGGCACTGAGGGCGAAGTCGAAGACGTCGAGGTTCTCGGCCAGCCGCTCCTTGCGCAGCGACTTCGGGAACACGATGTCGCCGCGGTCGAGCGCCCAGCGGAGGAGGACCTGCGCAGGGGTCTTGCCGTGCGCGTCCGCGACGCCGGTGACGACGGGGTCGGTGAGCTCGCCACCGCCCTGGCCCAGCGGGGACCAGGCCTGGACGTGCGCGCCGTGCCGGGTCGTCGCCTCACGAACGGCCTCGTTGCCGAAGTAGGGGTGGACCTCGACCTGGTTGACCGCGGGCACCACGCCGGTGGCCGCCACGATCCGGTCGAGGTGGTCGGGCTGGAAGTTGGAGACGCCGACGGAGGTGGCGAGGCCCTCCGCGCGGAGCTCGACCAGCGCCTCCCACGTGGAGACGAAGTCGCCGCCGTACTGCGTGGGCAGCGGCCAGTGGATCAGGAACAGGTCGACCTTCTCGAGGCCGAGCTTGTCGAGGGAGACCTTGAGCGACTCGCGTGCGGCCGCCTTCTCGTGGTTGTTGTTGTTGAGCTTGGTCGTGACGTAGAGGTCCTCGCGGGCGAGCCCGGAGCCCGCGATGGCCGCGCCGACCCCCTCCTCGTTGCCGTACATCTGGGCGGTGTCGACGTGGCGGTAGCCGAGCTCGAGCGCATCGGCGACGACGCGCTCCGTCTCGGCGGCGGGCACCTGCCACACACCGAGGCCGTACTGCGGGATGGACGTGCTGTCGTTGAGGGTGATCCGAGGGGTGCTCACACGTTGCTGCAACGCGGCTCGTTGGTCCCTATTCCCGCCGTGCCGGTGTGCGATCCTCCCGGCATGACGGAGCGCATCGCACTCGACCTGCCGGACGGCCGGGTCCTCGACGTCCAGGTCAGCGGGCCGGCGGACGGCACCTTGATCATCTGGCACCACGGCACTCCCGGGTGTAGCTACCAGGGCCGCGAGAAGCAGCGGATCCTCCACAGCCGGGGCGTGCGCTACGCGAGCTACAGCCGCGCCGGCGCTGCCGGCTCGACCCGGAACGAGGGGCGCACGGTCGCGGACGTCGCGGCCGACATGGCCGCGATCGCCGACCACCTCGGCGCCGACCGGTTCCTCACCGGCGGCCAGTCGGGCGGCGGCCCGCACGCGCTCGCGACCGGCGCCGGCCTGCCCGACCGGGTCCTCGCCGTCCTTGCCGTCTGCTCCGTGAAGCCGTACGTCGGCCAGCCTGACTTCCTCGACGGCATGGGACCCGACAACGTCGAGGAGTTCACACTGGCGCTCCAGGGTGAGGCGGCGGTCATGCCGTTCCTGCAGAAGGAGCGAGCGGGGATCCTCGGGGCCGACGCCGAAGGAGTGATCCGGACCCTCGACAACCTGCTTCCCGACGTCGACCGGGCGGTGCTCTCCAGCGAGGTCGGGGAGGACATCATCCGCAACCTCCAGGGTGGCGTCCAGGAGCTCTACGGCTGGTGCGACGACGACCTCGCGTTCACGAAGGAGTGGGGGTTCGAGCTCGAGGAGATCCGGGTGCCGACGTACCTGTGGCAGGGCAGCGCGGACCTGATGGTGCCCTTCCACCACGGCGAGTGGCTGGCCGCGCACATCCCCGGCGTGGTGCCGCACCTCGAGCAGGGCGAGGGGCACCTGTCGATCCAGGTCCGGCTGTTCGAGCAGATGGTCGACGAGATCCTGGCGCACCTGCCGCGCTGACCGGAGCGCGGGATCCGCTGGCGCAAAACTGGAACACGTTCTAGTCTGGCCCGGTGATCCCCCTCCTGACTGACAAGGTCATCGTCCTCTCCGGCGTCGGGCCCGGCCTCGGCCGGGCGCTCGGCGAGCAGGCCGCACTGATGGGCGCCGACCTGGTGCTCGTCAGCCGCACCGAGCGCCGCCTCGAGAAGATGGCGGCGCTCGTGCGCGAGCACGGGCGGCGCGCGCTCGTCGTACCGACCGACATCACCGACGAGGACTCGCGGCGGCGCCTGGTGGACGCGACGCTCGAGGAGTTCGGCCGCGTCGACTGCCTCATCAACAACGCGTTCGGCATCCCGCCGATGGATCCGATCACCACCCTCGAGCTCGACGGGCTGCGGGCGGCGCAGGAGACCAACGTCTTCGCACCGCTGCGGCTGTCCGCCCTCTTCGCCGACGCCCTCGCGGAGAGCAAGGGGTCGATCATCATGCTCAACTCCTGCGTGGTCTACAGCAGCCAGCCGGAGTACTCCGGCTACAAGCTGTCCAAGGGCACCCTCGAGCACCTCGCCTCATCACTCGCGACCGAGCTCGGTCCGCGCGGGATCCGGGTCAACAGCGTCGCGCCGTCGTACATCTACGAGGACGTCAACAAGGCCTACTTCGACTGGATCGCGCAGGAGACCGGGCGCACCCACGAGGAGGTCTACGCGGAGAAGGCCGAGCCCACCGACCTCAAGCGTCTCGCCACGCCCGACGAGGTTGCCAATGCCGCGCTGTTCCTCGCCAGCGACCTCGCGTCCGCGGTCACCGGCGTGATGCTCAACGTCGACTGCGGCGAGTTCCACGTATGAGCGAACCGCGCCAGCGGCCCGACGTCGGGTCGTACGACGACATCGCCGCGGCCGCCGTACGGACGACCGGGCTGACCGACTTCGGCGGCACCGCGCACGAAGAGGGATTGCGGCTGCTGGTCGAGGACCTGGCGTCGCCGGAGGCGGGGCTGACGCCGGTCGGCAACTACTTCCACCGGGCGCAGGTGAAGAGCGCGCTGGTGGGGCGGCTGATGACCGAGGCCAGGTTCGCGGAGTTCCCGCAGCACGCCGAGGTCCCGATCGACCGCCCGATCTTCGTGGTCGGCCTCCCCCGTACCGGCACCACCGCGCTGCACCGGCTGCTCTGCGCCGACCCCGGCCACCAGGGCCTGGAGCTGTGGCTGACGGAGTTCCCCCAGCCGCGGCCTCCGCGGGAGACCTGGGAGTCGGACCCGATCTTCAACGCGATGCAGGACGCGTTCCGGCAGCACCATGTGACGAACCCCGAGTTCATGGGGATCCACTACATGGACGCCACCTCGCCGGAGGAGTGCTGGCGGCTGCTCCGCCAGACCGGCAAGTCGATCTCGTACGAGTCCCTGGCCAACGTCCCGCGCTACTCGAAGTGGCTCGCCGACCAGGACTGGACCGACGCCTACGAGCGGCACCGCCGCAACCTGCAGCTGATCGGCCTGCACGACCAGGAGAAGCGGTGGGTGCTCAAGAACCCCTCGCACCTGGTCGCCCTCGACGCCCTGATGAAGGTCTACCCGGACGCGCTCATCGTCTGCACCCGCCGCGACCCGGTCACCTCCATCGCCTCCGCCTGCTCGCTGTCGGCAGAGGCCACGGCGGGGACGTCGACCACGTTCGTCGGCGAGACGATCGGTCGGACCCAGCTCGGCATGCTCGAGCGGTCGTGGCAGCGGTTCACCGAGGCCCGGCAGCGGTACGACGCCGCCCAGTTCGTCGATGTCGACTACCGCGGGTTCGTGGCTGATCCGGTCGGCACCGTCGCCGGCATCTACGACGCGTTCGGGATCGAGTGGAGCGACGCGGCGCGCGCCGAGGTCGCCCGGATCGACGCCGAGTCGCGCACCGGTCAGGCCCGCCCGTCGCACCGCTACGACCTCGCCGACTACGGCCTCACCGAGGAACAGGTGCGCGCGGCGTTCTGATCGACCTCTGGTACACCTCTGGCATGGGGATCCTGCGCGCGTCCGTGCTCGCCAGCCTCGCCGCAGCCGCTCTCGTGCTGACCGCGTGCAGCGATGACGACGGCCCTTCGGACACGTCCGACTCCGCCGGGTCGACCGAGCGCTCCGCCACCGTGGAGACCGCTCCGGTCGCACTCGCAGAGGGTGTCGTCACCGCCTTCTACGAGGAGTTCGCGGCCGGGGAGTACGACGCCGCCTGCGCGCGGTGGACGCGGGACTACGTCCGGAGCTCGGTCGAGACCTGGAACGACAACGACTTCGGCAAGCAGGTGTCCGACTGCCCGGGCCTGCTCGCCGAGATCGTCGAGGTGTTCACGATCGTCGGGAAGCCCGAG
Organism: Nocardioides immobilis; assembly: GCF_003515065.1. Lineage (GTDB taxonomy): Bacteria > Actinomycetota > Actinomycetes > Propionibacteriales > Nocardioidaceae > Nocardioides > Nocardioides immobilis. Next base: position 199,931 of record NZ_QXGH01000013.1, on the reverse strand, counting down.
GAGCTGCTGGTCGTCACCGGGGTGGCCGGCGAGCTCACCGGCGACACCACCGCGACGGTCGACGTCACCCTCGCCTCCGACCCGGACGAGACGGAGACCTACGAGCTCACCCAGATCGATGGCGCGTGGCTGATCAGCGGCGACGAATCGGGCGAGCTGGCGTCGACCGACGAGCCCTCGCCGACGAGCTCGACGAGCTCGACCGAGGAGTAGGCACCCCCTCCGCAGGCGGTCATCCACAGCCGCAGACCGGCCGGGTTTCGCCGTACTCCCGGACAGCGCAGGCTGCCGGGCATGACGTTCAACCTCGACCCGGTCGCCCTCACCCGCGCCGGCCGCACCGCCGAGGACCGGGCGGCGGACCTGCGCGATGCGGGCGCTGTGACCACGTTCGGCCCGACCGAGGTCGACGACGCTGCGGCGCTCGAGCGGCTCCAGCGGCGGGTGCACCGACTCGCGTCGCGCATCGGCTCGAACGGCCGCAGCCTGCAGGCCTTCGCACGGGAGGCGGAGGCGATCGACGACCGGGTCAGCCTGACCTTCGTGATCCTGTCCGGAACCCAGTGGCGGTGACCGGTGGGCTGGTACTTCAGCGTCGCGCTGCCGGACGACCCTGCCCCGTGCCACGACGCCGCCGAGACGCTCCGGTCGGTCGCGCGCGCTGCCCGGCGGGCGGCCGACTTCCTCGACGGCCAGGGCGCCCTGCCTCGCGAGGACTTCGGCGGGCTGGCTGCGCGGAGCTATCGCGACGCGTCGGCCACGCTCGGAGCCGACAGCCGGGGCGTTGCCGACGACACGGGCGGCCTGGCCGTCGCCCTCGACGACTACGCCGCCCGGATCGCCGCCGTACGACGGACGCTGGCCGGCGTCCGGGACGACGCGATGGCGCAGGGCTTCACGATCACGCCGGAGGAGCGGGTCGAGTCGGTGCCGGTGGCGGGCACGACGGTCAACCTGCCGTTCCAGCGCCTGGAAGCCACAGCGACCCGGGCGCACGCCGAGGCGGAGGCGGCCAGGTCGGACTGGTGGCAGGCGGTGCAGGACCTCACCACCGGGCCGTTGGCGCCGACCTCCGACCCGTTTCCCTACCCGACTGCGGGCCCGGCGGAGATGCCGTCGGACACCGACACCCGGGACCGCGAGCCCGCCGATGCGCAGCGGGAACCCCATCCGCCGGTCACGGCCGCTCCGTTCGCACCCATCGAGCCCGCGTCGTCGCCGTACGGCCCGAAGCAAGAGCCGGTGCCGGAGCCGGAGCCGGTGGCACCGCTCGAGCCCGTCCACGCCGACGCCGGACCGGCAGGCCCGACCCTGCACTCGGCCACGTACGTGCCGTACGTGCTGCACTCCGCCGCGCTTCCGCTGCCCTGGGCGCACCTGCCCGAGCCGCCGCCCACGCCCAGCCCCACCGCCGTCGAGGGAGTACTCACATGATCACCGAGAACGACGTCACCCTGACCGTCCCGCGCACCTGGCACACCCGTCGCAACCCCGGGCACGGCATCGTCCTCGCTGCCCGACCACGCACGGTGCCAGCCAGCGGCGTCAGCCCCGAGATCGTGCTCCGGTGCTCGCCGGTCGACCTCGACCTGATGACCTGGCGAGGGCAGGCGCTCCTCGACCTGCGCGCCCAGCTGGTCGACTTCGCGCTCGAGGACGCCGACGAGTTCGACCTCGGTGACCAGCGCGTCGCCTACCACCGGTTCGCCCACCGGTTCGGCGCCGTCGACGTCCTGTGCGACCAGTGGGCGTGGCAGGTCGACGGCCTCGGCGTGACCCTCACCTGCACCGTCGCCCGCGAGGACTACCTCACCTATTGCGACCTGTTCGAGGACGTCGCGGGCACCGTCGACGTACTGCCGCGCCTGGCTTCCTAGGCCGGGCCGGTCCGGGTGTCGAGGCGCCCGCTGCCCGCCTTGCTTGTCGAGGCGTACGACGCCCGCTGGTTGAGGTGCGCCCGCTGGTTGAGGTGCGCCCTCTGGTTGAGGTGCGAGGTGCGCTAGCGCCGAGCCTCGAACCCAAGGGCGGAGCCCACCAATCGTCCACAGGCGTCCCATGGCGTTTCGCCCATCCACAGGCAGGTTCTGAGCGTTTCGATGCGTCGGTGGTCCCGTGTTGAATGTTCAGTATGGATCTCGGGACCGCGCCCCTCTTCGGCCTCTCCGCCCCGGTGGCGGACGAGGCCGTCGAGGGCGCGCCGGTGACGCGTTCGCAGGAGCTGTTGACGGCGATTCGCGGCCGCCGTGCGGCGATTGCCGACCACGAGATCGGCCTGCTTCGTGAAATCGCCGAGTGGGCCGGCGAGCACGTCGTGGCCGAGGGGGCGGAGGCTTCGACGATCACCGAGCGGGGTCTGGACACCGGGCTCCCGGTCGCCGGACCCGGTGCCCCGTTGATCTCGGACTTCGCGGTGATGGAGCTCTCCGCCCTGTTGGGCCGGTCCCTGGACTCCGGTCGTGCGTATGTGGGTCAGGTCGTCGAGCTGGCCTACCGGCTCCCCAAGACCTGGGACCGGGTCCTCGACGGCCGGGTGCCGGTGTGGAAGGCACTGCGGATCGCGGAGTCCACCCGCACCCTGCCCGCCGATGCCGCGGCGTTCGTGGACCGGCAGCTCGCACCCATCGCCCGCGGCGTCAGCTGGGCGCAGATCGACCGGCTGGTCGAGGAAGCCCTGGTCCGCTACGACCCGCAAGCGGCCGAGGAGAAGCGCACGGAGGCCCAAGAGACCCGGCACGTCGACATCGATCTCGACCGGGTCGGGTTCGACGGCACCGCGGAGGTCACCGCCACCCTCGACATCGCCGACGCCCTCGACCTCGAAGCCGCGGTCGCCCGCCGCGCCAATCTGCTCGGCCAGCTCGGCTGCGAGGACTCCCTCGACGTCCGCCGCGCGACCGCGCTCGGGGAGATCGCCCGCCACGACCTCGCCCTCGACCTCCAGATCGTCGACCCCGACACCGGGGAGATCACCCGCACCGTCCCCGGCCGCAGGGTCGAGCTGATCGTCCACCTCAACGACACCGGCGGCCACACGGCCGACGGCGCGGTCGGCCGGTTCGCCAACACCCGCACCCCGATCAGCCCGGAGCAGGTCAAGGAGTGGATGGGCACCCCGGGCACCAGCGTGCTGGTGCGGCCGGTGATCGACCTCAACGGCCACCAGCCGGTCGACTCCTACGAGATCCCCGACCGGATCCGCCGCCAAGTCACCCTGGCCGACCACCACTGCACCTACCCCTACTGCACCAGACCAGCCGAACGCTGCGACCTCGACCACAACGCCCCCCACGCCCAGGGCGGACCAACCTGTCGGTGCAACCTGAACCCGAAGTGCCGAGGCCACCACCGGTACAAGACCTCAGGACTCGCGACCTGCCGAGTTCTCTCACCCGGCACCTACCTGTGGACCCTGCCCAGCGGCCTGTACCTGGTCGACCCCACCGGCACCTACGACCTCACACCCCGACCCGGCACCACCCAGCCGTCTCAGCCGTCCGAGCCGGTCGACCCGGCCGACCCGCTCGACGAGTAGCCACCGAGCCCCGCCACCCCGCCACTGAGTTGCACCGGCGGGGATATCGGCATGCACCAGGAGTGGTTTCGAGAGCTCCTCGCTGCGCTCGTCGCACCTCAACCACCAGGAGCCGACGCCGACGGGACGCGCCGCAACCAACGACGGCGCGCCACCAGCAGGAAGGCCTGCGCCCGATCAACCCCGGCGCTTGACCCGGATCCGGGCACCCTTCCGCGGCACGCTGGTGATGTTGCGGACCCGCGGGACGTCGTCCTGGACCGAGGTGACGTCGTAGCGGCTGAGGACCTGGCGGAGAACCTCGGCGCCCTCCATCAGCGAGAAGCCGGCACCGATGCAGCGGCGGACCCCACCGCCGAACGGGATCCACACGTGCAGCGAGGGCGCCTCGGCGCCGGACAGCTTCGGGAGGAATCGCTCGGGGCGGAAGGCGTCGGGGTCGGGGAAGTTCCGCTCCTGCTGGTGGCTCATCACGATCGAGGGACCGACGGTGGTGCCGGCGGGCAGGTCGTGGCCGCCGACGCGGGCCGGCTTCTGGAGGGTGCGCACCACCATCGGGATGATCGGGTGCAGCCGCATCGACTCCTTGAGCACCGCCTCGAGCCACGCCTGGCCCTCCGGGTCATCGGCATCGGCGGCCCGCTGGGTCCGGGCCAGCAGCTCCGGGTCGCGGCCGAGCTCGTAGAGCGCCCACGAGAGCGCGCTGGCCGTCGTCTCGTGCCCGGCGAGCAGCAGCGTGACGAGCTGGTCGCGCAGCTCGGTGTCGTCGAGGCGGTCGGTGTCGTCGCCGGCGGCCATCAACCGGGAAAGCACGTCCTTGCGGTCCGTCACGTCCGTCGCGGCGCGGCGCTCGCCGATCTCGGCGTAGATCTGGCGGTCGAGCTCGATCTGGTTGTCGATCGTGCGCCGCCACGGTCCGAACCGCTGCAGCCGCGGGTACGCCCAGCCGAGCAGGATCGCCGGGTTGATGTCGACCGTCGCGGTCACCCGCGGACGGAGCTCGGTGAGCCTCCGCTCGTCGGTGACCCCGAAGACGACGCGCAGGATCACGTCGAGGGTCAGCGCGTTCATCCGGTCGAGGGACTCGAACTCCTCACCGTCGGACCAGGTGCCGACCGCCTCGGCGGCGACGTCCGCGACCATCGACTGGTAGCCGCGCAGCGCGTGCCCGAGGAACGCGGGCATCAGCAGCTTGCGGGCCCGGTGGTGCTCGGCGCCGTCCTGGAGCAGCAGCGAGTGCTCGCCCATGATCGGGCCGAGGACCGCATTGCCCTTGCCGGCATGGAAGACCGCGGGATCGCCCGCGAAGATCTCCTTGGTGACCTCAGGGTTCGTGAAGAGCACCAGCGGCCGCGAGCCCGGGATCAGCCGGACGGTGTAGGCCTCGCCGTACTTGCGGTGGAGGTAGGGGTGGAACTGGTGCCGGAACCTCATCAGCGCCACCGTCTGCACCAGCGCCGGCCAGCGCGGACCGGGAGGCAGGGCGCCCCGGGAGATCCGCGGCTGGTTCGGGCCCCCGATCAGGGTGCTGCCCTCGAAGCGCTTCATCGTCAACGGACGCGTGTCGATCCCGGCGTCGTCGGTCAGCTCTGCGGTCACGGGTCGACGGTACGCCGACGGCGGTCCTCGCGGTTCCTACCGTGGTCGGATCTTCCCGCCTCTGGACGCCAGGCCACCGCCACCCCTGGCCGCGTCGACCGCGACACGCTCGCGCAATTCAAGACAGCAGGCCGTCGCGGCGGGCGATGGCGGCGGCCTCGGTGCGGCCGGCAGCACCGAGCTTGCCGAGGATGTTGGACACGTGGACGCTCACGGTCTTGGTGCTGATGAAGAGCTGGCGGCCGATCTCGCCGTTGCTCCGACCATCGGCGACCAGCGCCAGGATCTCGCGCTCGCGCGCGGTGAGCCGCTGCTTGTCGGTCGAGGTGGCGCGCACCGGCGCGCTGCCGGAGGCCCGCAGCTCCTCGAGGAGTACGGCGGCTCCCAGCCGGTGGGCAGTCTCGCGCGCCAGGTCGCCCTGCTCGCGGGCGGCCGCGGTGTCGCCGAGCAGCCGCAGGATGCCGGCGTACGTCGTCCGGGCGCGCGCCAGCTCGGGGACGCTGCCGAGCTCCTCGAACGCCTCGACGGTGGCGGCCCACGCCGCCAGGAGCTCGTCACGCTCGGGCGCGTCGACGCCACTGAGCCACCGCACCCTGAGGTGCTCGGCGGCCAGCCGGAGCACCCAGGCGCGTCCCTCGGGGCCCCACGCAGCGTGACTCGCCGTGAACCGTTCGGCGACGAGGTCTCCGTCGGCCCGGAGGACGGCGGCCCGCTCGAGCAGGGACACCCGCTCCACCGAGCTCGCCGAGGGCAGCGCGCACGCAATGGCGCCGATGGTCTGCGCGGCCAGCCGCACCCGGGCGGCGAAGTGCTCGGTCCAGATCCGCGACAGCACCGCCACGACGTCGTCGTACGCACCGATGGCGGCGCCGGCATCACCCGCGTGGCCCGCCGCCTCGATCTCGATGCCGGCCGAGAACACGGCGACCCCGCCCTCGTCGGACCAGACCTTGCGCAGCCGGCGGAGGGCGGCGCTCACGTCGTTGCCGCGGGCGGAGAGGATCGCCTGGCGGGTCGCCTCGATGATCGCCCGCGGGATGATCGGGCCGCCCTCGTCGTCGGCGATCGACACGAGCTCGAGAGCGGCGTCCCACTCTCCCTGGGCGTAGCGGACCCAGCCGAGCTGCCACCGCGCCTCGATGGAGTACGGCGCCCAGGGCAGGCCGACCGCGACGCCGCGGTCGACGGCGGCCGCGAACCAGCGCGCCGCCTCGTCCCAGTCCGCCGCCTCCTGGTGTGAGCGACCGAGCAGGAAGAGGGCCCGCAGCTCGGCCGACGTCGCTCCGGCCTCGGCCGCCCGGGCGACGGCGTCCTGGAGGGCGGCCCGTACGGCGCCGCTGTCGCTGCCGTCACCGCGCTTGAACCGGAGGCTCCCCATGGTCGTGACGATCTCGGAGGCGAGGACCGGCATCCGAAGCCGCTCGGCGAGGGCGAGCGCCTCGGTGGCGGCGTTCTCGGCCTCCTCGAGCCGGTTCGTGCCGGCGAGCACCCGGGCGTGGGTCGCGAGCACCTTCGCCCGCAGGGGGCTCTCGCCGGCCGGGACGAGTGCGACGGCCTGGTTGGTGATGTCGATCGGGTCGAGCGTCGTCTCGATGATGCACAGGGAGAGCGCGTAGTTGCTGAGCAGCCGGGCCCGTGCGGTGTCGGGCGCGTCGGCGGGGAGTCGTTCGAGGTGCTCGGCGAGGAGGCTGGCGGCGCGCTGGCTGTCGCCGGCCGCGCTGTGGGCGTCGGCCGCCCACACGACGACCTTGGAGACGTCGATCCCGAGCCGCTCCGCGCGCTCTGCGTCCTCGAGCAGCTCGAGGGCGTGCTCGTAGTGGCGGGCCGCCTCGTCCGGGCCTCCGACGGACACCGCCTCGTCGCCCGCCTCGATGCCGGCGGTCACGGCCCGGTCGAAGTCCATCGCCCGGCGCGCGTGGCGCGCCATCTCGGCGGCGGTGCCGCGACCCGCGCCGGCCGCGAGCGCAGCGACGTACTGACCGTGCAACCGGACGCGCTCGCCCGGCAGCAGGTCGTCGTAGACGGCCTCCCCGAGGAGCGCGTGCCGGAACGAGTAGGTCTTGGTGCCGGCGACGAGGACGTTCATCTCGACGGCCTGCCGGATGCCGGCGTCGAGGTCGGCGGCGGGCAGGTCGGCGGCCGCCTCGAGCAGGCTGTGGGTGACCTTGCGGCCGGCGACGCTCGCGATCCGCACCACCTGGCGCGCCTCGTCGGAGAGCCGGTCCAGCCGCACCAGGAGCAGGTCGGCCAGGTCGTCGGGCACCCAGGCGCCGGCGCCCGACGCGACCAGCTCCTCGACGAAGAACGCGTTGCCCTCGGCGCGGCCGATGATCCCGGCGAGCTCGCGCTCCCCCAGCCGCTCGGGCGCCAGCTCGTCGATCAGCTCGCGCACCGCGTCGTCGGACAGGGGCGAGAGGGCGAGCCGGTCGACCGTCTGGAGGCGGGACCACTCCGCGACCTGGCGGCGGAGGGGGTGGCGGCGGTGCAGGTCGTCGGAGCGGTACGACGCCACCAGGGCAACCGGGTTCGTGAACGACCGGGTGAAGAGGAAGCCGAGCAGGTCGCGGGTCGACTGGTCGGCCCAGTGCGTGTCCTCGATGACGAGGAGGAGCGGCGCCTCTGTTGCCGCGGCGTCGATCAGCGCGTGCACGGCGTCGAACAGCTCGCCACGGTCGGCGCCGCGCTCGCCGTCGCCGGACCCCTCGGCAGCCGCCCGGACCCGGCGCCCGGGCTGCAGCCGGGCGATCGCAGGATGCAGCGTCGAGACCTGCTCGACGACGTCGGCCACCTCGGTGTCGAAGCGGCCGAGCAGCTCGCTGAACGGCAGGTAGGGCAGCGCACTCTCGCCGAAGTCGAGGCAGTGGCCGGCGACGACCCGCCAGCCCTCGGCCTGGGCCCGGTCGCGCAGCTCGATCAGCAGCCGGGTCTTGCCGACTCCGGCGTCGCCACTGAGCAGGACGACGCCGGGGCGGTCCCGCAGCTCCCGGATGCCCAGCAGGTCACACAGTTGCTCGAGCTCGGCGTCGCGCCCCACGAGGGTGCGACTGGTGTGCACTGCCACGGGCTCGATCATGGTGCCCAGCGCCGACATCGGCCCGCTGATTTCGGTGTGCGTCATCGGGGACGGCGGTTCCTCGGGGAAATGCGAGCGACCGCCGGGCGGCTGCCCGGCGGTCGACTCTGGTGGCGGTTGGACCCGGCCATCTCAGATGGACTTGTCCGCGGCGGCCATCCGGCGGAGCCAGGACGAGCGCGAGCGGCTGCCGCGCTGTGCGGCAATGCCCTTGCGGGTCCGCTCCTTGCGGTATTCCATCTCGGACTGGATGAGGTAGGGAATCATGGTGTGCTCCTGAGGTTCTCTCGACGACATGAGCAAGATTCGTCGCCTGAGGTAGGCACTCACATCGGGCAAGTGCCTTAGATCGGGGTCGGGCGGAACGCGCTGACCGGCGTGAGGTGGGATAGTCCCTGACGTTCCTGTCGTTGATCGGCCCAATTCACGACAGATTCGTCAGGGACTATGCGGAGGAGGCGACGTGGAGTTCTCCGAGGTCGTACGCCGCCGCCGGATGGTGCGCAGCTACACCGACGAGCCGGTAGACCCGGCGGTGGTGGAGCGGGCGCTCGAGCACGCGACCCGGGCGCCGAGCGCGGGGTTCTCGCAGGGGTGGGCGTTCGTCGTCCTCGATCGTCCGGAGGACGTACGGCGCTTCTGGACCGCGTCGACCGACAACGTCGACGACCCGGACCGCTGGCTGGCCGGGATGATGCGGGCGCCGGTCGTGGTGGTGCCGTGCAGCGTGAAGGGTGCCTACCTGGAGCGGTACGCCGAGCCGGACAAAGGCTGGACGGACTCCGTCACTGGAAGGCAGCTACGGCGCTGGTCGATGCCGTTCTGGGACCTCGACACCGCGATGGCGTCGCTGCTGATCCTGCAGACGGTCACCGACGCCGGGCTGGGGTCGTGCTTCTTCGGGATCGTGCCCGACCGGGAGGTGGAGGTACGACGCGCGCTCGGCCTGCCCGACGCCGGTGATCCCCACCCGATCGGGGCGATCACCATCGGCCACCCCGCCCCACGCGAGACCGGCGCTGCGGGGTCGGCCAGCCGGCGCCGCCGTACGCCGTGGAACGAGGTCGCGCACCGAGGGCGGTACGGCGCAGGCTGGGACTCCACAAGCTCGACCGACGAAGACCCCCGATGAGACCCAGCCCCGTCGTCAACCACCTGTCGCCGGACGACCTCCAGCGACGGGACCCGGTGATCCCGCGCGTCGCCGAGCTGCTCCGTCCCTACCGGCGCCAGATCGTGCTGGTCCTCGTCGCCGTGCTGGCCTCGGCGGCACTGACGTCGATCGTGCCGTTCCTGGTCCGGGCGGTCTTCGACAACGCCCTGTTCCCGCTCGACGGCAGCCCGCCCGACCTGGGGTTGCTGGGCTGGCTGGTGGCCGGCATGTGCGTCATCCCGATCGTCACCGCCTTCATCGGTATCGGGCAGAACTGGCTGACCTCCACGGTCGGCAACTCGGCGATGGCCGACCTGCGGGGCGACCTGTTCGAGCACCTGCAGAAGATGGAGCTGGCGTTCTTCACCGCCACCAAGACCGGGGCGATCCAGAGCCGGCTGGCCAACGACGTCGCCGGTGTCCGCACCGTGCTCACCGACACCGCGACGACGATCGTGCAGAACTCGGTGACGGTGACCGCCGCGCTGATCGCGATGATCCTGCTGTCGTGGCAGCTCACCATCCTCACGCTCATCCTGATGCCGCTGTTCGTGTGGCTGCAGCTGCGGGTCGGCCGGCGCCGACAGCGGCTCGCCCGCCACACCCAGGAGTCGCTGTCGGAGATGACGGCGATCACCGAGGAGGCCCTCAGCGTCTCCGGGATCCTGCTCGCCAAGGTCTTCAACCGGTCGCCGCAGGAGGTCGAGCGCTACCGCGAGGCAAACCGGCGGCAGACCCGCCTCCAGGTCGAGCAGGCGATGACGGGGCGCACCTTCTTCGCGGTGGTGCAGACGTTCTTCGCGATCACGCCCGCCCTGATCTACCTGGTCGCCGGCTGGATCATCACCGGGTCGTCGGTCATCAGCGCGGACACGCTCACGGCCGGCACCCTGGTCGCCTTCACGACGCTGCAGGGCCGGCTCCAGATGCCCCTGCTGCAGCTGATGCGGGTCAGTCTCGACGTCCAGACGTCCCTGGCGCTGTTCCGCCGGATCTTCGAGTACCTCGACCTCGAGCCTGCGATCACCGAGCGCCCCGGCGCCGTCGCGCTCGACCACGACTCCATGCGCGGCCAGGTCGAGATGCGCGGCGTGTGGTTCCGCTACCCCGAGCCGCGCGAGCTGTCCGGCACCGTCACCCGGGACCGGTTCGGCGACACCGGCGTCCGGATCGAGTCGGACGAGGAGAGGCCGGAGAGCAGCGGATGGGCACTGGAGGACGTCTCGATCGTCGTCGAACCGGGCCAGCTGGCGGCGATCGTCGGCCCGTCCGGGTCGGGCAAGACCACCTGCACCTACCTGGTCCCCCGGTTCTACGACGTCACCGAGGGCGCCGTCCTGATCGACGGCCACGACGTCCGTGACCTGACCCTCTCCTCGCTCGCCGACGCGGTCGGGATGGTCACCCAGGAGCCGTACCTCTTCCACGGCACGATCCGCGACAACATCGCCTACGCGTGCCCGGGCGCGTCTGCCGAGGCCATCGAGCAGGCAGCGCGCGACGCCAACATCCACGACCGGATCATGAGCTTCCCCGAGGGCTACGAGACGATCACCGGCGAGCGGGGCTACCGGCTCTCCGGCGGCGAGAAGCAGCGGCTGGCGATCGCGCGGGTGCTGCTCAAGGACCCGCCGATCCTGATCCTCGACGAGGCGACGTCGGCCCTCGACACGGAGACGGAGCGGCTGGTCCAGGAGGCGCTGGAGCGGGCCACCCGGTCGCGCACCACGATCGCGATCGCGCACCGGCTCTCCACGATCCAGTCCGCCGACGTCATCTTCGGGCTCGCCGACGGCCGGGTCGTCCAGCAGGGCACCCACGACCAGCTGCTGGCCGACCCCGAGGGCCTCTACGCCCGGTTGTACGTCGAGCAGTTCTCGCGCTCGAGCGGCCGGCGGTCGCCGTACGACGATCGCCGCGCGGACGTCTCCCTGTAACGCCGCTCAGCCGAGCCCGAGGATCCGGACACACTCGAGCGCGACGTGCAGCTCGGCGGCGTCGACCGGCGTGGCGAGGTCGCGGCCGGTCAGCTCCTCCAGCCGGCGCAGCCGGTAGCGGACCGTGTTGCGGTGCACGTGGAGGTGGCGGGCGGCGGTCGACGTCGACCCGCCGGCCGCGAGCCAGGCGCGCGCGGTCGCGAGCACCACCTCCCGGTCGTCCTCGGGCAGCTCCAGCACGGGCGCCAGCACGCCGTCCACCAGCGACCGGGCCGACTCGGAGCTGCTGGCGAGCAGCACCGACAGCGGGTTCGCGTCGTACCGGAGGATCCCGGTGCTCCCCGGGGTGACCGCCGTGCAGGCGACCCGGGCCTGCCGGCGACCCTCGCTGGCCCGTTCGAGCCGGCCGAGCAGGGCGCTGACACCCACCCGACCCGTCGCGAGCTCGGTGAGCGCCTCGACGAGGTGCTCCACGCCGAACCCGAAGTGCAGCGCGACCACGCCGTCGTGGTGATGGTGGTCGAGACGCCAGGCCGACGCGACGTTCGACCGTCTCAGCTTCCGCTCGACGTCGACCAGGCCCTCGGCGCCCGACTCCGGGGACTCGGCCGACACCACGACGAAGTCCCGCGCGCCGTCGAGGTTGAGCACACGCGCCGCCTCGAACACGTACTCCGGCGCCTCGTCCCCGTCGAGCAGGGCGCCCACCAGGACCGCCCGCATCTGACCATCCCGTCGGGCCCGGTCCGCGAGGGCCCGGCGGTAGGCATCGGTGACGTGGTCCGACAGGTCGTCACTGACGGACCAGACGTCCGCGGCGGCCAGCAGGAGCACGTCGTGCTCGTCGGGCGGCGCGTGCTCGACGAGCAGCTCCCAGATGTAGCGGCCGCCGATCCGGAACGCCTGGAGCACGGCGTCGTACGGCACGCCCTGACCCGCCCGCGCCGCGCCGGTCGCGCGGGGGGTGTCGAGGCTCGTCGACGGGTCTCCGGCGAGGATGCCGAGGATGTAGCGGATGTTGTGCGCGCACGAGTCGGCGAGCTGGTCGAAGGTCAGCAGCTCGCCCTCGGCGTAGACCGGGATCTCCGCGCAGATCCGCTCCGCCATCCGGGTGCCGAGGCCCTCGGCGTCCGGCAGCAGCCGCCGACTCAGGGACCGCACCTCGGGGGCGACCTCACGTTCCCGCACGCCGGTCACCGTAGCGCCGATTGTGCGTGTGCACAGCGGGGCGGGCAGAAGTCGGTGCGTCCGGCCGAAGCGCCCGGGGCCGGTGAGCCCCGAGAGTGGAGCTGTCCCCGCCACCCCAGCAAGGAACACGATGAATCTCTCCCAGCTCTTCCTCGACACCGCCCAGCGCCAGCCCGACGCCGTGGCCCTGCGGTTCGGCGAGCTCACCGTGAGCTACGGCGACGTCGCCGACGCCAGCGCGCGCGTCGCCGGCCTGCTGGCCGCCCACGGCTTCGAGCCCGGCGACCGGGTCGCCGTGATGATGCCCAACCTCCCCCAGTTCGCTGCGGTCTACTACGGCATCCTGCGCGCGGGCGGCGTCGTCGTACCGATGAACCCGCTGCTCAAGGCGCGCGAGGTCTCCTACTACCTCGCCGACTCCGGCGCCCGTCTGATCTTCGCGTGGGAGGGAGCCGCCGCCGAGGCGCAGGAAGGCGCCGAGCGCACCTCCGGCGTCACGGTCGTCACCGTCGCCCCGGCGACCTTCGGTGAGCTCGTCGCCCAGCACGAACCGGTCGACGGCATCGTCGACCGCGACGCGGACGACACCGCTGTCCTCCTCTACACGTCGGGCACCACGGGCCAGCCGAAGGGCGCCGAGCTCACCCACGTCAACCTGGCCCGCAACGTCGAGGTCACCCAGTCCGACCTGCTGCAGCTGACCGCGGACGACGTCGTCTTCGGCGGGCTCCCCCTCTTCCACTCCTTCGGCCAGACCTGCACCCTCAACACCGCGCTGTCGACGGGCGCGACGCTGCTCCTGCTGCCGCGGTTCGACGCGGCGGCGGCCGCCGAGCAGCTCGCGACGTACGGCGCCACGGTCTTCGCCGGCGTCCCGACGATGTACGCCGCGCTGCTCGGCCTCACCGACGCCCCGGACCTGCCGAACCTCCGGGTCTGCGTGTCGGGCGGCGCCGCGCTCCCGGTCGAGGTGCTGCACCGGTTCGAGGAGCGGTTCGGCTGCCCGATCCTCGAGGGCTACGGCCTGTCGGAGACCTCCCCCGTCGCGTCCTTCAACAAGCCCGACCGCGAGCGCAAGCCCGGCTCGATCGGCACGCCGGTGACGGGGGTCGAGATGCAGGTCATCAACCCCGACGGCACCGCGCTGCCGGTCGGCGAGGTGGGCGAGATCGCGATCCGGGGCCACAACGTGATGAGGGGCTACTGGCGCAAGCCGGAGGCCACCGCCGACGTGCTCTCGGCCGACGGCTGGTTCCGCACCGGTGACATGGGACGCACCGACGAGGACGGCTTCTTCTACGTCGTCGACCGGGTGAAGGACCTGGTGATCCGCGGCGGCTTCAACATCTACCCCCGCGAGGTCGAGGAGGTCCTCTACGAGCACCCCGCGGTCGCCGAGGCGGCCGTCATCGGCATCCCGCACCCGGAGCTCGGCGAGGAGGTCGCGGCCGCGGTCGCCCTCCGCGACGGAGCGACGGCGACCGAGGAGGAGATCCGCGCGTTCGTGAAGGACCAGGTGGCGCCGTACAAGTATCCGCGCGTCGTCTGGTTCGTCGACGCGCTGCCGAAGGGCCCCACCGGCAAGATCCTCAAGCGCGAGATCTCCGCTCCCGCCACCGAGGCGAGCCGGGCATGAGCGACCAGGACCAGAGCCTCGCCGACTCCGCCGCCCCGCTGGACGTGCTCCTCGTCGACGCGGCGCTCGGGCCGCTGCGCCGGTTCGCCCCCGACATGTCCACGGCCCGGTGGGCGCTGTCGCTTGCCCGGCAGCCGCGCGGCACCGCCCGGCGGCTGGTGGCGCTGGGCGCCGAGGCCGGCCGGATCGTCGCCGGTACGTCGGAGGTCTCGCCGCGCCGCGGCGACCGGCGCTTCGGCGACGTCGCCTGGAACGACAACCCGTTGCTCAAGCGGCTGGTCCAGCTCTACCTCGCCGGCGGGCAGACGGCGGAGGAGCTGATCGCGGACGCCGACCTCGACCCCCGGGACCGCAAGCGGGTCCGGTTCCTCGTGGAGAACATCGTCGAGGCCGTCTCGCCCAGCAACGTCCCCCTCGTCAACCCCGCGTCGGCGAAGGCCGTCATCGACACCGCCGGCCTCAGCCTGGTCCGCGGCGGCAGGCAGCTGGTCAAGGACCTCGCATCCTCGCCGCGGGTGCCCGAGATGGTCGACACCTCCGGCTTCACGCTGGGCGAGAACATCGCGGCGACGCCGGGGTCGGTGGTGTTCCGCAACGACGTGCTGGAGCTGATCCAGTACGCACCGCAGGCCGACGAGGTCTACGAGGTGCCGGTCCTCCTGGTGCCGCCGACCATCAACAAGTTCTACGCCGTCGACCTGGCACCAGAGCGGAGCCTGATCGAGTTCAGCGTCCGGAACGGCAGGCAGATGTTCTGCATCTCCTGGCGCAACCCGGACGCCCGGCACGCGGAGTGGAACTTCGACACCTACGTCCGAGCGATCCTGGATGCGCTCGACGCGGTCGAGGAGATCACCGGCAGCGACCGCACCGCGCTCGGCGGGATCTGCTCCGGCGGCATCCTCGCGAGCATCACCGCGGCGTACCTCGCCGGGATCGGCCGCCAGGACCGGCTGGCGGCGCTCTGCCTCGCCGTCACGGTCATCGACAACCACGACGCCGGCA
The DNA here is from genome assembly GCF_003515065.1 of Nocardioides immobilis. Taxonomy (GTDB): domain Bacteria; phylum Actinomycetota; class Actinomycetes; order Propionibacteriales; family Nocardioidaceae; genus Nocardioides; species Nocardioides immobilis. Next base: position 184,808 of record NZ_QXGH01000013.1, on the reverse strand, counting down.
CCGTCTCGGCGCTGTCCGACCCGCGCCTGGCCGCGCTGGCCAAGGCGCAGTCGGCACGGAAGGGGTTCCTCGACGGACGCGCGCTCGCCGAGGTGTTCGCCTGGCTCCGCCCGAGCGACCTGATCTGGAACTACTGGGTCAACAACTACCTGCTCGGCAAGCGGCCGCCGGCGTTCGACATCCTCTTCTGGAACGCGGACACCACCCGGATGACGGCCGGCCTGCACGCCGACTTCGTCGACATGGCGGTCGCGAACTCGCTGGTCCGGCCGGACGAGGTCTCCGTGATGGGGGTGCCGATCGACCTCGGCAAGGTCACCGTGGACTCCTACATCGCGGCCGGCATCGCCGACCACATCACGCCGTGGGAGAACTGCTACCGGACGACCCAGCTGCTCGGCGGGACGTCGCGGTTCGTGCTGTCGACCAGTGGCCACATCGCCGCTCTGGTGAACCCGCCGGGCAACCCGAAGGCGACCTTCCACACCAACGACGACACCACTCTCGACCCGAAGACCTGGCTCAAGGGTGCCGAGACCCACCAGGGCACCTGGTGGGCGGACGTCGTCCCGTGGCTGAACGAGCGCTGCGGTGACCTGGTGCCGGCGCCGAAGGAGCTCGGGTCGGTGCGGCTCCAACCGCTCGCTGACGCCCCCGGCACCTACGTGTTCGACAAGTGACGACCGAGCTGCGGCAGGTCACCGTCCTCGGTCATGACGTCCGGGTGTCGGTGCGTCCGGGCACGGAGCCGGGGCCGCCGCTGCTGCTGTGCAACGGCATCGGCGCGAGCCTCGACCTGCTCCAGCCGTTCGTCGACGAGCTCGACGAGCGGATCACCGTGGTTCGCTTCGACGTGCCGGGCGTGGGTGGCTCGCCGGACCCGAAGACGCCGTACAGCTTCGCGCTGCTCGCGATGTTCGTCGGGCGGATGATGACGGCGCTCGGCTTCGCGACGTACGACGTCCTCGGCATCTCGTGGGGCGGCGGCCTCGCGCAGCAGCTCGCCTTCCAGCACCCGCGGCGCTGTCGTCGGGTGGTGCTGGTGAGCACGGGCACCGGGTCGCTCATGGTGCCGGCGTCGCCGCGGGTCCTGAGCAAGATGGTGACGCCGCGGCGCTACCGCGATGCCGGTTACGCCGTCACGGTCGCCGCCGAGCTCTACGGCGGTCAGGTGCGGGAGCGTCCCGACCTGGTGAAGCGGCTGATGCACGACCACTCCCGGGTCGGCTCCCGCCGTGGCTACCTGTTCCAGCTGCTCGCCGGGGTCGGCTGGTCCAGCCTGCCGGCGCTGCCGTTCGTCCGGCAGCCGACGCTGATCCTGGCCGGCGACGACGACCCGCTCATCCCGCTGGCCAACGCGCGGATCATGCAGCGGCTGCTGCCGAACGCGACCCTGCACGTCTTCTCCGACGGCCACCTCGGGCTGGTCACCAGCGCCGCTGAGCTGGCGCCCAGGGTCGCGGCGTTCCTGCGCTCCTGACCGCCGGATATCTTGGAGGGCGTCATGAGCGCCTCCGAGGAGCTGCCGCCGCCCGTCGACCGTGACGCCGAACGGGCGGCCGCCCGTGCCCGGATCGAGCAGCAGCAGACCTGGGTCGACATCCAGATCCGACGGGCCATGGAGCGCGGCGACTTCGACAACCTGCCCGGCGCGGGCAAGCCCATCGAGGGTCTCGGCGCCGAGCACGACCCGGACTGGTGGGTGAAGAAGCTCATCGAGCGGGAGCAGGTCGTCGTACTGCCGCCGGCGCTGCAGCTGCGCAAGGACGACGCCGAGCTCGACGGGCTGATCGACCGGCTGGCCACCGAGGACGAGGTCCGCACGGCCGTCGAGGAGTTCAACGCCCGCGTGATCCGGGCGCGCTACACCCCGGTCGACGGGCCGCCGCTGATCACGATGCCGCGCGACGTCGACCAGACGGTCGCGGCGTGGCGGGCACGCCGCGCAGCGCGTCGTACGGCGAGGCCGGCGGCCGTGGCTCCGCAGCCGCGGCGCCGTCGGTGGCGCGTCCGCAGGCGATCCCGCTAGACCGAGCGGCCGAGGGACGCTGCTAGCCGGTCGGCGGCCGTCGCGCCGTCAGGTGCTGGCTGCTCCGGCCGGAACGGCGCCGGATCGTCGCCGCGCCACGCGTCCGGGACGAGGTCCCGCGCTGAGGCCAGCACGCGGGTGGCGAGGTCCGGGTCGAGGTCGGTCGACTGCCCGGTGGCCCTGGCGAGGTCCCACGCGTGGGTGAGAGTGTCGATCGTCGCGATCCCGAGGAAGTCGGTGCCCGAGAACTCCCCGAACGGGACGCTGACGTGCTGCGGCGGCGCATCCGGCGCCCGCAGTGCGGCGGACAGCTTCGCGGCGCCGTCGGCGTAGGCACCCACGAAGTCGCCCGACGCGAAGTCCGGCGGGGGTGGGCCGTCGCCGGCGAACGTCCCGGTCTCGATGGCGGCGGCGAAGAAGAAGCTGCCGCCCACGAGATGGTTGATCAGCTCGCGGACCGGCCAAGCCGTGCACGGCGTCGGGTCGTCGAGCTGTCCTGGCTCGACGCGGGCGAGCACGGCCGCCGCAGCACGTACGGCGCGCTCAAGGTCGTCGGAGGTCGTCACGGTGCCCCTTTCTGGCGGTTCCCCGTGCACGCTACTCACGACTCGGACGTGGTCAACCGGGCCAGGTCGGCGCGGCTCTCCACGCCGGTCCGGCCCAGCAGTCGGCTGATGTGGTGCTCGACGGTCCGGGGCGACAGGAACAAGCGATCGGCGACCTCACGGTTGCTCAGGCCCTCCGCGACGAGAGCCAGGACCTCGGCTTCGCGGCTCGTCACGCCGAGCGCCCGCAGTCGCTCCGGGACGGGCGTGGCGCCACGTCCAGGACGCGGAGCCGGTGCGCCTGCCTGCCCGAGCAGCACGCGGCAGCGGCGGGCGACGCGGTCGTAGCCGCGGGTGGCGAAGTACGCCTCCGCCGCCCGCAACCACGGGACCGCGTCGCCCCACCCGTCGCGGACCGCTGCCTCGGCGAGGATGATCCGCGCGTAGTAGCCGCTCGCGATGTCCGGCCGTGCCACGCTCATGGCCAGGCTGCGCTCCGCGAGCTCCGCGGCACGGTCGCGGTCGCCGCGGCGGCCGGCCACGATCGCATCGACGTCCAGCACGGCGCGGACGTAGACCGACCACCCGGCCAGGTGGGTGGCCTCGAGCAGCTCGGCACGTGCTGCCTGTCCGCCGTCGTCGTCCTCCGCGGCGTGGATCGCCGCCCACAGGAAGCGGCTCTCGAACACCGAGGTCGTGATCGGGGCGATCCGCACCCACGTCATCATCTCGTCGAGGTCGCGGCGAAGCTGTGCCCCGTCATCGAGCACCATCGAGCGGACGGCGCGCACCTTCCCCCACACGTCTCCGAGGATCCGAGGGTCCGCCGGGTCGGGCGCCAGAGCCCGCGCCAACGCCGCCTCCATGGCATCCAGGTCCTCCGCGAGTGCGTGCCCCCCGGCCTCCCACAGCGCTGCGACCGGTCCGGTGGCCAGGCCGAAGCGCTCGCTGGCGGCGACGCAACGACGGCCGTGGTCGACGGCCCGGCCGGCGTCCCAGGACGCCAGGGCGATCTCGCTGAGGGCGAGGTCCATGACGGCCACCGTCACCAGGGCACCGGACTGGACGGCGAGCTCGCGCGTCTCGAGCAGGCCGGTCTGGTCGCCGAACCCGTACGCCTGCAACAGCGCACGCTCCTGGCGCGCCCGCAGCTCCCAGGCCATGAGCCCGGCCGCGGCGGCCACCCGGGCCGCGTGGTCGAACTCCTCGAGTGCGGCCTCGTCGTCTGCATTGCGGAGTGCTCGCCCTCGCACCAGCCGCGCCTCGCACTCGACTGCCGGCTGCTGCGCGGCTGCCGCGGCGTCGGCTGCGGCACTGGCCCGCGAGACCGCGTCCTGTCGGTGACCCAGCTCGAGCGCTACCAAGGCGCCGACGGCCTCGACCGGGGCGCCCGCCGCGGGCCCGAGGCCGGCCTCATCGACGGTCTGCGCGGCGGTGCGGACGAACCCGGCGGCCCTGGCATGGTCGCCGGCGGTGACCAGGGCGCGGGCGAGGACGGTGCGTACCGCCACCCGCTGTGCCGCCTGCTCGTCGCCGCCGGATGCCAGGCGGTCGACAAGCGGTTCACCGATCGCCAGCGCGGCGTCGACCTTCCCTGACAACGCCAGGACCTCGAGGAGCGTCCGGTCGATCGCGTCGACGAGCTCAGCGTCCGCGTCGCCCTGCGTGACCAGCGTGTGCGCTCTGCGGGCGATTCCTTCTGCGCCGGCCAACGCTCCGCGCGCCAGGGCCTCGCGCGCCGAACGGAGGAGCCGCTCGGCCGCAACGGTCGGAGCCCCGGCGGCCTCAGCCAGGTCGGCGGCGAGCTGGCACCACCTGCCCGGAAGACCCGGGTGCGCACGCTCCACGGCCGGCCACGCGCGCTCGGCGAGCCGCCTGCGCTCCGGCGGGAGCAGGTCCTCCACGACCGCCTCGCGGGTGAGCGCGTGGCGGAACTGGAAGCCGTCGCCGTCGGCGTCGACCACCTGTTCGCGCATCGCCTTCCGCATGGTGGTGAACACCGTGTCCTCGTCCACCTCCGCGACAGCCGCGAGCAGCTCCCACTCGAACCGCCGGCCGAGCAGCGCAGCCGCACCCAGCACCGTGCGCGCCGTCGGGTCCAGCGCGTCGAGACGCGGCTGCAGCGATGCGGCGAAGTCGAAGGGCACGGACGGCCGCAGGTCCCCCGTGACCGCCCAGGTCCCCTCGTCGAGCGCCAACCGACGAGAGGTGATGAGGCCCGCGAGCAGCTCCTCGACCAGGAACGGGTTGCCATCGCTGTTGACCGCGACACATGCGACGACATCCGGCGGCGGCGCATCGGTGTCGAGGCACGCGGCAACCGCGCGTCGTACCCCGTCCTCACTCAGTGGCTCGAGCGCGAGCACGGTGCTGTCCGGGTCACGCCTCCATCGCGCCAGGCGATCCCGCACGCGCTGCTCGGGCCGCAGGGTGACGATCAGCAGCACCGGCAGGTCGACCACGGCGTCGGCGAGGTAGTCGACGATGTCGAGCGTCTCGACATCGGCCCAGTGGAGGTCCTCGAGCAGCAGCAGGCAGCCGTCCTCGCGGCCCAGCCAGCGCAGGAGCCGGGCAACCGCCTCGGCCAGCACGAGGGGCGACTCGCTCGCATCCAACCCCGGCGCTGTCTCCGGCGTGCCGGCCCAGTCCGGAAGCAGACGTCCGAGACGCGCGCGCACGGCCGCCAGGTCTCGGTCGACGAGCAGGGTGCCATCGCGGAAGGGAGCCGCGAAGGCCTCGATGAGCGGCCGGTACGGCGACGGTGTCGGACCAGGCAGGCCGCGACCGGCCACCACCGTCATCCCGCTGCCGGTCGCGCTCGCGGCGGCGTCGCGGGCGAGCCGGCTCTTTCCCGCTCCGGCCTCGCCCACCAGGAACGCCACACCGCCGCGTCCGCTGCGGGCGCGGGCGAGCAGGCGGTCCAGCTCGGCGGTCTCCCGCTCGCGCTCAACGAGCACCGGGCACAGCACCGTGCGCTCGATCGGCTGGGCGTTCACCGGCTCATGGTAGGAGCCTCGCACCGGCTGTGTCGTCGTCCCTAATGGGGTACCTCGTGGCGCTAACTAGGGGCCCGGCTCCGATGATCCGAGCGGGCTGCGGTCGAAGAATCAGGGGGTCTTGTCGGTCCGAGGTCGAACGGAGAACCATGATGGTCAGGAGAACGGCCGCGATCGCCACCGCAACCCACGCGGGATTCCCGATCTCACCGTCCGCCTCGATCGGGCCGCGCAATCTGACGACTGCGTCGGCCCCGGTCCGGCGCGCTCGCGCGGTGCCTCAGGCGATCTGGACCCACGTCCCGGGGGTGCCGCTGGCCTTGCAGAACCAGAGCCCCCCGTCCTTGTCGCAGACGAGCTCGCCCTGCAGGTGGTTGCTCACGGTGGGCGCTCCGGCGGACGAGGTCGGCACCAGCCGGATCGCCGCCCGGCTGCCTTGGAACTGACCACCCCAGCGCCCCTGTCCCGAGACTCCGACGCTCTTGGTCGAGACGCCGGACACCCCGATGCCGGTCACGGCGTCGCCACGGACGCCGAAGCCCGACTCCGACTCGCCACGGACGCCGTACCCGGTGGGCAGGCTCGCCCCGCGCACGCCGACACCGCCGTTGCTCGACGTCCCGGTGACCGCCGTACCGCCGGCGTCGCACTGGCCCACGACCCCGAAGATGCCGCCGTAGCCGGTCACCCCGGTGTGGTTGATCGAGCGGCCGTAGACACCGGTCTCCGTCTGGGACTCACCCCGGACGCCGGTGCCGCCCGTCGAGTCGCCCCGGACGCCGATCGACGTGTCGGAGATGCCCTGGACCCCCCAACCGCCGTTGGCTGCCGTGCCCCTCACCCCCCAGCCGTTGTTCGACGAGTTGCCGGAGACCCCGATGCCGGTCGAGGCCTGGCCGTGCACGCCGAACCCGGCGGCCGACTCCCCGCTCACGCCGTAGCCGTTCGGCTGCGCCCGACCGAAGACGCCGACCCCACCGCTGCCGGCGTCGCCGTGCACTCCGTGCCCCGTTTCCGACGAGCCCCAGACACCCCAACCGTTGGTGGGCGTCGTGCCGCGCACGCCGGTCTGTCCGGCGGTACCCACGCCCAGCACACCGGTCTCGCCCTCGCCCTTCACGCCCACGCCCGGCCCGGAACCCGAGACACCGATGCCCTCGGCGTTCGTCACCTCTCCCCGCACGCCGAAACCGCGCCCGCTGAAGCCCCGGACGCCGTAGCCGAAGGGCGCCGAGATGCCCTCCACACCGGTGCCGCCGCCACCCACGACCTCGCCGCGGACGCCGATCTTGTCGTGGTTACAGGTGTTGTGGGTCTGACCCCAGACGCCGACGTGCTCACCTCTCGTGGTCTCACCGACGAAGACGAGGTCCTTGCCACTCTCGCCCCAGAGGCCGATGTAGTGGGTGATCCCGTGCAGACCGAACGAGTCCTTCCTCGCGACTGCCTCGAACCCGGAGCCGTCGATCGCATGGAGAGCCGTGAGCTCGCTCGAGGTCACCGTGCGACCGGCGACGAGGTTGTCGCCCGTCGATGCGCCAGCGCGGCCGCCACCGACCAGGCCGGTCGCGGCCAGTGCGCTGCCGCCGACCGCTGCCGCGCTCAGCTGGCCGAGGAGCCGACGCCGTGACGGGGTTGCTTCGTGGTTGCTCATCAGATCCTCTTCTCAGCCCAGCCGGACCCAGGTCCCGGGCGTGCCGTCGCTGGCGCAGCCCCAGAACTGGCCGTTGTTGTCACAGATCAGCTCCCCGCGCCGGTGGGCACTGGTCGTCGGCGGCCCGGAGGTCGTCGTCGGCACCAGGCGCACCGCTGCCCGGCTGCCCTTGAACTCACCGCCGGTCCGGCCCGCGCCGGAGACTCCGACGCTCTTGGTCGAGATGCCGGACACCCCGATCCCGGTCACCGCGTCGCCACGGACGCCGAAGCCCGACTCCGACTCACCCCGCACGCCGTACCCGGTCGGCTGGCTGGCCCCGCGCACACCGACACCGCCGTTGCTCGACGTCCCGGTGACCGCCGTACCGCCGGCGTCGCACTGACCCACGACCCCGAAGATGCCGCCGTAGCCGGTCACCCCGGTGTGGTTGGTCGACCTCCCGTAGACGCCGACGTCGGTCTGGGACTCGCCCCGGACCCCGAGCCCGCCGGTCGAGTCGCCCCGCACCCCGATCGAGGAGTCGGAGATCCCCTGGACACCCCAGCCGCCGTTGAGCGCGTTGCCGCGCACGCCCCAGCCGTTGTTCGAGGACTCCCCGGAGCCGGCGACACCGGTGGTCACCTCGCCAAGGACGCCGAAGCCGGAGCCGGCGACACCGCGGACGCCGTAACCCTGGTTCGGGACGGTGCCTCGGACGGCGACGCCGCCGTCGGCGCCCACACCACCGACACCGATGCCGGAGATGTGGGTGGCCTCGCCCTTCACCCCGAAGCCGGTCCCGGCGCGTCCGAGGACGCCGTGCCCACCGCTGGGCACCGAGCCCCGCACGCCCACGCCGCCGCTCGGGGCGCTCCCCCACACGCCGTTGCCCGCGATCGAGGTCGTCTGACCCCGCACGCCGGCACCGGTGCCGGCCTCGCCGAGCACTCCGTTGCCGAAACCGTCGGCCCAGCCACGGACGCCGGTCCCGCCGTATCCCAGGCCCTCAACACCGATGCCGTTCGGGCTGTTCGTCGGACCGACGCCCAACACCCCGGTGCCAGGGGCGCTGTCCTCGAAGACGCCACCGTAGACGCCAGCCTTGACCCCCGAGGCCCGCTGGTGGGTGAAGCCCGAGACGCCGATAGCCGACCCGTTCCCGAGGAACGCCCAGGCGTCGTCCTCCGTGGTGGCCCGCACCTCGAATCCCGAGGTTCCGTGCTGGTAGAGGAGGGTCGGGCTCTCGGCGCCGTTGTCCCTGCCGACCTCGAGGGAGTCACCGTCCACCGCGGAGGCGCGCCCGCCGCCGACGACGCCGGTGGCGACCATCGCACCGCCGCCGACGGCTGCCACGCTGAGCCGGCCGAGGATCCGGCGGCGCGAGACGGACGGTTCGGGCTGCTGCTGTGTCGTTGTCATGGCGTGCTCACTCAGGGATGACGACGTCGAAGACGGCCTTGTACGACGCGCCGTCCCCCGAGATCAGCGGCGAGTCGACCTTGAACTGGAGGCCCGCCTGTTCCTGCCAGGGCGCAGAGGCGAGCTCCCGCAGCTGGCGGGCCGACAGGTACAGGCTGGTGGTGCCGATCAGGTCGTCGCCGAAGTCGAACGTGTCGTTGAGCCAGCGGACGATGTCGTCGCCGTACTCGGCCCACGCCGCCTCGAATGCCGCGGCCAGGAAGGAGCCGACCGCGGGCACAGCGGCCAACGCGCCGCCCAGGAGCGGACCGGCCTTCTCGGCGACCTGCTTGACGAGACGCTCCATGGCGGCGGGATCGGAGAAGTCGTGCTCGAAGAGCGCGAGGGTCAGTCCCACGCCGCGGGCCTCGCCGCGGTAGAGCTCGAGCAGGTCCGCTTCGACCTCGCCGGAGTCGAAGCCGGTGTAGATGCGGGTGGTGACGTCGGTGGTACCGCTGGGCGCGATGGCGATGATGCCGAGGTAGGGCTCGTCCTCGGTGGGCGTGTCGTCGCCGTCCCAGTCGGTCTCCCCGAAGCACCGCAGCCCGCGGTACCTCAGGACGAGGGGCGGGAGGAACAGCTCGGGGTCCGGCCCGTCGAGGTCGATGTCGAGCGAGGTCCGGAGCAGGAAGTCGTCGCCGAGGGCGATCCGCACCAGGTCGGCATTGTTGAATCGCTGCAGCTCCTGGCCCTGCTTCGTGAACGCGTCGATCTCGACGATCAGGATGTTCCGCTGCTCGTCGGCAGTCAGGCCCGCCAGCGTGGCCGCGTCCCTGATCCCGGCGTCCCGGAGCAGGACGCTGATCGCCCCACAACCAGCCAACGTTGCGTCGTCCATGCCCTGGAAGAAGCCGCCTTCCTGCCGGCACAGGTGCACCAGGTTGGCGATCAGGGTGTTGCGCTGGTCGTCGGCGGAGGTCGCGTTGAGTGCCCGCCAACCGAGGAACCCACCGGCGAGGAGGACGCCCCGGACGCCGCCGCTGCCGCGGAGGGCGAGCCGGACCAGCTCGAGGTTGGTCAGGCCCTGGAGGTTGCCGAGGTCGGTGATCGCCGCCAGCTCGGTGATGAGAGTGTTGCGCTGGTCGTCGACGGTCATGGTCCGCAGCGCGGCCTCGTCGCGGATGCCGGCCGTGCGGAGCAGGACTAACACCGCTCCGGCGCCGGACAGGTCGAGGTTGTTGCGTGCCCGGAGCGCGCCGACCGACTCGGCGGTCCGCGCCGCGAGCTCGGTGATCAGCGTGTTGCGCTGGTCCTCCCCGCCCATGCCGTGGAGGTCGCGCCAGGAGCGGAACCGGCCGGACAGGAGGACGCCGCGGACGTAGGACATGGTGATCGTTCCTTCAGGGGGAGCTCTTCGTGGGTGCTGCTCCGACGCTAGGAACCCCGCCCCACGCAGGAATCAGGGAACACCCTCGACATGGGCGCCGGCGGTCAGATACACCCCGGTGACGACGCGGTCGACCTGCAGCCCGGCCGCCCGGTTGAGCCGGATCACAGCATCGACACTGTCGGCGACGAACAGCGCGAAGACCGCCTCCTCCCGCGGCACCAGCGTGGACGAGACGTGCCGGACGGTGCCGTGCTGGGACCGCAGCGCGTCCAGCCGCGCGACGCTCGCCCGTACGTCGGCGAGCGTCGCGCCCGGCTGGTAGCGCTCGACGAGGAAGACCTGGTGCTCGCGGATGGTGTCGATCCTCGGAACGTACGGCGGACCGGGCCGGTCCGAATCAGGGAGTCCCCTCGACATGGGGCAGTCGTGCCACCAGCTCGGCGCGCGACCGGATCCCCAGCTTGCGGTAGATCCGGGTGAGGTTGGCCTCGACCGTCTTGGGACTGACGAACGCCGCCTCCGCGATCTGGCGGGTGGTCAACCCGCCCGCGGCCAGCTCCGCGATCCGCTGCTCGCTCGCGGTGAGGGTGGTCGGAGCGGCCGGCCGGATGTTGACCCTCGCGAGCTCCGCTCGTGCCCGCTCGGCCCACCACGCCGCACCGACGGCCTCGAACCCGGCGAGCGCCTGCTCCAGCGACTCGCGCGCCAGCAGCTTCTCCTTCCGCCGGCGGTGCAGCCGGCCCTCGAGCAGCCGGTGGCGGGCGCCCTCGAGCGCGATCGGCACCTCGTCGTCCAGGCGCACCGCCGCCTCGACCCAGGTCAGCGCCTCGTCCAGCTCGCCGAGCCGGGCAGCGAGCATCGCCCGGCCACGGGCGACCAGCGCGTGCACGGACACCCGCCCGGCCCTCCGTGCAGCAGCATCAGCGACGTCGAGGAAGACGCGGCAGTCGTCGTACCTCTCGACGGCGACGAGCGCCTCGGCGTAGTCGCCGTGTCCCCGGCTCACCCCGGGGTCGTCGCCGAGCTCCAGGCACGCCTGCCACCACGCGTCGAGGTGGCGGGCCGCGGCCTCGGCATCGCCCTGCACGACTGCCAGCGCTCCGGCCAGGGCCCGGTAGGCGCGCTCGGCGTAGGTGTCGGACTGCAGCACCGAGGGCAGCGTCGCGACCACCTCGACGGCCTCGCCGATGCGGCCCGCGTGCAGCGCGACCCAGCCGCGGTTCTCCTGGGCCTGCCAGAGGTGGTTGGTCTGGCCGGTCGTCGTCGCGAGGTCCAGGTGCTCCTCGGTGGCTGCCTCCGCCGCGGCGAGCTCGCCCATCCGTAGCAGCAGGGTCGGGTAGTGGCGGACGACGTAGATCAGCTGCCCCACGTTGCCCTCGGCCTCCGCGCGTTCGCGCAGCTGGTCCAGCGCGGCGCGCGCGGCGGCCGCGTGGTCGGCGTACTTCAGCAGGGCGGGCCGGCAGGTCGCCACCTGGTCGTCGCTGCGCCAGGCGCGTCCCGTGCGCTCGGCGGCGAGGGCCGCTTCGAGGGCCGGTACGTCGAGCCCGCGGCCCGCTCCGAACTCGTTGTCGAGCACTGCGAACTCAGCCCAGCTCCGCAGCAGCGGGTCGTCGACCCCCGCGGCGTCGAGGACCTCCATCGCACGCTGCGTGTTGGCCTCGCGGTCGTCCCCCAGCGCGACCAGAGTGAGGTGCGCGCGAGCCGTGACCTCGGGGCCGGCACCGGCTGCGGCCGCCCAGCGGGCTGCCTCGACGCACTCATCGATCTCGCCGCGCTTCCAGAGGATCTCCGCGAGCTCGAGCGCCGCGGTGGCCCGGAGGTCGGGCGCGCCCGCAGCCTCCCGCACGGAGCGGAACAGGCGCTCGGCCTCGGCGGCGTCGCCCTCCTCGAAGGTGAGCCCGGCGAGGGCGAGGGTCCTGCGCAGCAGCAGGTCAGGATCGCCGCCGGCCGAGTGCTCCACGGCGAGCCGCGCAAGGTCGGCGGCCGCGAAGGCGGCGCCCCGGGACCTCGTCGCCTCGACTGCGCGATCGAGTGCCGCGGCCACCGCGTCGTCGGGCTCGGTCGACGCCAGCGCCAGGTGCCGGGCCGCCCGTTCCTCGTCGTCGGCCAGCGCCCGCGCGAGAGCCGCGTGCACCGCGCGTACGACGGGCGCCGGCGACCGGTCCACGGCGGCCGGACCGACCAGCGGGTGGTGCAGCTCGACCCGACCGGTCGCGACGCGCAGCAGGCCGGCCGCCTCGGCCTCGTCTATCCCCGCATGGCAGTCGGCCGCGCGCAACAGGGCAACCGTCGGTGCGGCCGCGAGCGCCACCGCGAGGACGGTGCGCTGCGCGTCGGCCGACAGCTGCGCGACCCGCTCCGCGAGGGCCGAGGTCAGCGAGGTCGGGAGCCTGGGCAGCGCCCGGGCGAGCTCGATCGCGAACAGTGGGTTGCCGCCCGACGCCTCCGCGACCCGGACCAGGGCCGGGCGGGTGAGCGGCCGCCCCGTCGCCCCCAGGACCAGGTGGTGGAGTGCGGCGACGCTCAGCGGCCCCAGGTCGACCCGGGTGACGGGCACCGTGGAGGCCGCAGCGACCGGCACCGGGCCGGCCGGGTCGCGGACGGCGACCAGCAGGCCCACCGGGCAGCGGTGCACGGCGAACTCGAGCGCCTCCCGGGAGGCCTGGTCGAGCCACTGCACGTCGTCGAGCGCGAGGACCACGCTGCCGCGCTCGGCGAGCCGTGCGAACAGGTTGCGAAGACCGGTCGCGACCGCGCGGCTGTCGACACCCGGTTCTCCCGCGCCGGCGCGGAGGATGGCCGCGGCCAGAGCGTCGCGTTGCGGTCCGGGCAGGTCGTCGATGACCGCGTCGGGCACGGGGTCGAGCAGATCGGTCAGCCCGGCGAAGGCGAGCCTGGTCTCGGTGTCGCGGGACCGCGTCTGCAGCAGCCAGGCCGGGGCGGGGAGCGCGCCCTTCGCCGCCTCCCACAACGCCGTCTTGCCAATGCCCGCCGGGCCGGCCACAACCGCCGTCCACGCAGATCCCGCCTCGGCGACGTCCAGGATCGTCGCCAGCTCGGAGTCTCGCCCGACCAGCGCCCGGGCGTGCGGGTCGACCTCCTCGGGGGCCATGTCGCGAGGGTACGGCGGGAGGCGCGGTCCCGTCTCGGCGAGACATCCGTCATACCGGGCGTGGGCGACCCGCCGGTAAGTTGTCGGAACGTGAGTCACAAGAGCCCTAAGGACTTCTTCCGCCCGCTCGCCGTCGGCGCCCCGGCCCCGCTCCGCGAGATCCCGGCCCGCCCGAGCCGCGCCATCCACTTCTTCGACCCGTCGAACGAGAAGATGGCCGCCAAGATCCCCGGGATGATCGGCACCGTCGACGTGCTGCTCGGGAACCTCGAGGACGCGGTCAAGGCCGACAACAAGGTCGCCGCCCGCGAGGGGCTGGTGAAGATCGCGCAGAACACTGACTTCGGACCGACCCAGCTGTGGACGCGCATCAACGCGCTCGACAGCCCCTGGGTGCTCGACGACCTGACCACGCTGGTGCCCGCCATCGGCGACAAGCTCGACGTGATCATGGTGCCGAAGGTGCAGGGCGCCGAGGACATCCACTACGTCGACCGCCTGCTCGCCCAGCTCGAGGCGAAGGCCGGGATCACCAAGCCGATCCTGGTGCACGCGATCCTCGAGACCGCCCGTGGCGTGGCCAACGTCGAGGAGATCTGCGGCGCGTCGCCGCGGATGCAGGGCCTCTCGCTCGGCCCGGCCGACCTCGCTGCGGACCGCAAGATGAAGACCACGCGCGTCGGTGGCGGCCACCCGGGCTACCTGGTCCGGCAGGACCCGCCCAAGGACGAGCTGGGCGTCTCGCGGATCGACGCCCAGCGTGCGATCTTCCAGCAGGACCTGTGGCACTACACGATCGCCAAGATGGTCGACGCCTGCGCCACGCACGGCATCTACCCGTACTACGGGCCGTTCGGCGACATCGCCGACGTCGTGGCGTGCGAGGACCAGTTCCGCAACGCCTTCCTGCTCGGCTGCGTCGGCACCTGGTCGCTGCACCCCAAGCAGATCGCCATCGCCAACCGGGTCTTCTCCCCCAGCGTCGAGGACATCGCCCACGCGCGCCGCGTCGTCGCCGCCATGGGCGACGGCACCGGCGCCGTCATGATCGACGGCAAGATGGAGGACGACGCCTCCCTCAAGCAGTGCCTCGTGCTCGTCGAGCTTGCCGAGAAGCTGGCCGAGATCGACCCCGACCTGAAAGCCCAGTACGACGCCATCGAGACCGTGGAGGCCTGAGCCATGACCGAGTTCAAGCCCCTGCGATCCGTCCTCTACATGCCCAGCTCCAACGAGCGGGCGCTGGAGAAGGCCAAGACGATCGCCGCCGACGCGATCATCTTCGACCTCGAGGACGCCGTCGCCCCCGACGCCAAGCCGTCCGCACGCGAGGCCGCGGCCGCGGCGGTGCAGTCCGGCGAGTACGGCCGCCGTGAGCTGATCATCCGCGTCAACGGGATCGGCACCGAGTGGCACGACGACGACATCAAGGCGGCAGCGGCGGCCGGCCCGGACGTCGTACTCGTGCCCAAGGTCAACTCCGCCGAGGAGGTCTACGAGCTCGTCGACGCCCTCGGCGCGGCCGGCGCGCCCGAGCACACCAAGCTGTGGGCGATGGTGGAGACCCCGATCGCCATGCTCAACGCGCTGTCGATCGCGCAGGCCTCGGAGCGGCTCACCGGCTTCGTGATGGGCACCAACGACCTGGTCAAGGAGCTGTACGCCGAGCACGTCCCCGGCCGCCAGCCCGTGATCACCGGCCTCGGGCTCGCCCTGCTGGCCGCCCGCGCCGCCGGCATCGTCATCATCGACGGCGTCTACAACGACGTGAAGAACCTCGAGGGCTTCCTCGCCGAGGTCGAGCAGGGCCGCCAGATGGGGTTCGACGGCAAGACCCTGATCCACCCCGGCCAGGTCGAGGGCGCCAACGAGGGCTTCGCGCCCTCCGAGCAGGCTATCGAGGACGCGCGCGGGCTGATCCAGGCGTGGGAGGACGGGAAGGGCAGCGGCGTCGTCACCTACAACGGCCGGATGGTCGAGAACCTCCACGTCGAGTCGGCCGAGCGCACCCTCGCCATCGCCGACGCGATCGCCGCCCTGCAGCAGGGCTGATCTGCTTCCTTCTCGCCGAGTCGGGGCGTTCGGGGGGATTGCAGGTTCATCACCCCGTGCGCCGTACGGTTGCCCGCGTGACCGACATCCTCATCCGCAACGCGCGCCTCGTGCCGCTCGTTGCGGACGTCGCCGACTCCCCGGTCGACGTCCTCATCGAGCACGGTGTCGTCACCGAGGTCGGCCCCGCGATCCGGCGCCCTCCGGGCGTGGAGGAGTACGACGCCGCCGGCCGCTGGTTGATGCCGGGACTGTGGGACACCCACGTCCACCTCGGGCAGTGGACGCTCGCGCGGGGACGGCTGGACACGAGCGGCCTGCAGTCGCCCGACGAGGCGGTCCGCCTGGTCGCGGCCAAGGTCGCCGAGCAGCCGGGCCGACCGGTGATCGGCTGGGGCCACCGACCGGGCACCTGGACCCGCGAGCCGACGACCACGGACCTCGACGACGTCTCCGGGGTCACCCCGGTCGTCCTCATCGCGGGCGACGCCCACCACGCGTGGCTCAACCGGGCCGCCCAGGCGGCGCTCGACCTGCCACCGCGGGAGGGGATGGTCGCCGAGACCGAGTGGTTCGCGGCCTACGAGCGGCTCACTGCGCTCACCGACGTCGGCGACGACCCGGTCTCCTACCGCAGGACCCTCGACGACGCCGCCGCGATGGGGGTCGTCGGCCTGGTCGACTTCGAGTTCACCGGTGCCGTGCAGGCGTGGCGGGACCGCTGGACGGAGGGTTGCGACCTGCTGCGGGTCGAGGTCGCCGTCTACGCCGACCAGCTGGGCTCGGTGCTCGCCGAGGGGCTGCGCACCGGCGACCCGCTCCACCCCGGCGAGGACCGATTGACGATGGGGCCGCTGAAGGTGATCAGCGACGGCTCGCTCAACACCGCCACCGCCTGGTGCCAGCACCCCTACGTCACCGGCGCCGACCCCGACCACCCCGCCGGCGCCCCCAACCTCGACTCCGCCGAGCTCACCGACCTGCTAGCGCTCGCGCACGACGCCGGGCTCGCCGTCGCGACCCACGCGATCGGTGACGCGGCGGTCGACGCCGCGCTGACGGCGTACGAGCGCACCGGCGCCCGCGGTTCGGTCGAGCACGTGCAGCTGGTCGCCCGCGACGACGTACCGCGGCTCAAGCGGCTCGGCCTGCGCGCCAGCGTCCAGCCGCACCACCTGGTCGACGACCGCGACCTGACCGAGCAGATCTGGCCGGACCGCACCGATCGCTGCTTCGCCTACCGCTGGCTCCTCGACGCCGGCGTGACCGTCAGCCTCGGCTCCGACGCGCCGGTCTCGCCGCTCGACCCGTGGCTGGCGATCGACGCCGCCGCGCGCCGTACCGGCGACGACCGCCCCGCCTGGCACGCCGAGCAGGCCATCACCCGGCGCGAGGCGCTGGCCGCCTCGGTCGGCGGCCACGTCGCCGTACGGCCCGGTTCACCGGGCGACCTGGTCGTGCTCGACGACGACCCGCTCACCGCCGTCGGCCCGAACGTCGCCCTCACCCTGGTCGCCGGACGGGTCGCTCACCGGGGCTGACCCGGGTCGGTTCAGTCAGCCCGGGAAGGGCCGGACCGCGGCCTGGCAGACGGTGCTGGGCGCGGGAAGCGTGCGATCGATCAGGTAGGCAGCCATCCGGTTCCGGATGCAGTCACCGTTGCCCAGCGCCCCGTGCCCCCACCCGTTGAGCATCAGCAGGACGGAGCCGGCGAACAGCCGGTTGGCGGCGCGGGCTCCGCTGATCGGCGTCGCGGGGTCGTAGGCGTTGCCGACGACGAGCAAGGGGTACGACGTCACCGTCGCCCACGGTCCGCGGAACGCGTCCTGGCCCGAGCGCCCCTCCCAGCGCGCGCAGACCGACGAGTACCAGGTCCACAGTCGGCCGAACCAGGGCTGCGTCCGGTCGGCCAGCCGGCTGGTGCCCGCCCAGCGGAACGGCCGGTGCGGGTTCACCGCGTCGCCGCAGACGACCGACTCGAAGGCGAGATAGGCCCGGTGCGTCCCGCGCTGTGCTCCGAGGGTCGTAGCGAGGGGTGCGGCGGCGCGATCGATGCCGAACGGCCCGACCGCCTCGCGCTCGGCACGGATCCGCTCGAGCTCGGCCCAGGCCCGGTCCGCGCCGTCCGTCGCACCCGTCCGCGCCGGGGTGTCGTCGCGCCGGGCTGCGTGGGCGAGGTAGTCGATCAGGTACCTGATCGAGTCCGCCGAGTAGAGCGCGCTGAGCGCGTTGTTGACGAGGTCCTGGACCGTCACCCGGTCGCGCCCGACCCTGAGCTCGCCGGTCCGCGCGGCGCGCACCAGCCGGCGCCAGGTCTCGTTGGCGTGCCCCGCGAGCACGCACCGCGCCCGCCCGACCCGGTCGCACTCGTTGAGCACGCTGGTGATCGCCTCGTAGGATCCCCGGCCGCTCCGGAGGCGGTAGGTCATCGGCAGTCCGGGGTCGTGTCCGCTGGTCCACTCGACCGGGTCCAGGACACCGTCGACGATCATCGCCCGCACCCGGTCCGGGAACATCGCCGCATAGGTCTGGCCGAGCAGGCTGCCGTAGGAGACGCCGTAGTAGCTGACCTGCTCCTCGCCGAGGGCCTGGCGGATCACGTCCATGTCGCGGGCGACGTCGGCCGAGGACATGTGGTCGATGATCACCGACCGGCGCTCGGCGCAGCCCGCGTTGGTCAGGCGGTCGGCCCGGATCCGGCGCCGCGTCTCCGGCCGGGTGACCGGGTAGCCGAAGCCGCTCCACGCGTCGTTGGACACGCGGCACCAGGCGGCGCCGCTGAAGCCGACGCCGCGAGGGTCGATGCCCACGACGTCGAAGCGCCGCGAGACACCCGGGCCGATCAGCCGCCCCGCCTCCGCGGCGAAGCCCGTCGCGGAGGCACCCGGGCCACCCGGGTTCACGAAGAGGGTGCCGATCCGGTCGCCGCGCGCCGGCACCCGCAGCACCGTGATCGGCGTCGTCGGGCCGGTCGGGTCGTCGTAGTCGAGCGGCAGCTCCGCGGTGGCGCACTCGGCCGGCGCGTCGTAGAAGGCGCACTCGCCCCACTCCAACGTCGGCGGGGTGATGTCGATCTCGGCCGCCATGGGGGCCGGCGCCCGAGACGGACCGGCCGCGGCCGTCGTACTCGCCAGCGCGGACGTCGCGGCGAGCACCAGGGTGAGGAGAAGGGCGGCAGGGCCACGGCGCATGCCGGAACCGTAGCCCTTCTCCTTCGGGGGCCGTCCGCTAATCCACAGGGTCCGGTTCGACGCCCAGGGCGATGGTGAGCGCGAGCACCGTCTCCGGGTCCTCGAGCCGGTCGCCGAAGAGCTCCCGCAGCTGCGCCATCCGGTAGCGCACGGTCTGCGGGTGCACGAAGAGGGCGGCGGCGACGTCGTCGCGCCGACCCTGGTGGAGCAGCCAGGCCCGGAGCGTCTCGGCGAGCTTGGCCGCGCTGGCCGGCCGCAGGTCGTCCAGCGGCGCGAGCACGGCGGCCCGCAGGTCGGCGAGCGCAGCGGGGTCGGCGGTCAACACCAGCTCCGGCAGGTGCGCCTCGGTGTCGTCGCCGAGGCCACGCTCCTGGGCCCTCCGGGCCCGGTCGTACGACGTCCGCGCCTCCAGCCACGGTCGCGCCGGCCCCACCCAGCACCGGCGACCCTCCACCGCCCGCAGCAGCGACGCGCGCCGCCGCCCGTGCACGTCGGGCACCAGCAGCAGCGCGGCCGCCTCGAGCTCCGGCAGGTCGGACACCTGCAGCGTCTGCGTGTGGACCAGCTGCAGCACCGACCCCACCTGCGCCTCGGGCACGATCACGGCGGTGAGCGTGACCGGCGGTGACCACTCGGCGCGCTCCGCTGCAGCCACGACGGTCTTCTCGGGAGCGCCGGTCAGGAGGTGCTGGCCGATCCGGTCCAGCAGCCGCTGCTTCACCCGGCCGGCCGTGGCCGACTCGTCCCCGTGGCCGGCGGCGCTGGTGGCGGAGAGCTCGTCGATGTAGGCCCAGACGGCCTGCGCGAACGCGGCCATCGTCGTCGCGTCCACGCCGCTGTCGAGGGCGACCGCCGCGAGCCGCTGCCAGGCGACCTGGGCGCCGATCCGGTACGCCGACAGCAGCGCCTCGGAGGTGCGGCCGCTGCGGGCCTCACCGCGGCCGAGCTGGTAGGCACCCTCGATGGCCGGCGCGGTCGGTGTCCGCGTGCCGGAGCCGCGCTCCTCGGACACCAACGAGAGGAAGCCGCCGAGCGCGAGCCGCACGGCCGAGCGGATGGTCTCGCCCATCGGCCCGCTGAACGCGTCGGTGTAGCTGGGCACCTCCTCGATGACCGCGGCGACGACGTCGTCGGCGACGACGGGGAGCGCGGCGCGCATGGCGACCGTCACTTCCGGCGGCAGCTCCAGCTCCGGAGCGGCGGATCGGCGCGCCATCGGGGACCTCTTTGTTCGCTAGGGATGAAAAGTGCCCTCAGATTCACCGTGAGCAGTCATGACTCTACCGCCCGGATCAGGAACTGTAGGTGTTGTGAGTTCGACAAGCCTTTCCACCCCCTTCCTCGTCCGGAGCAGCCAGGGCGGCCTCCGCCGCCGCCTCCGCGCCGTGGCCGAGGCTGCGGTGACCCCCCTGACCCTCGACGACGTCCTCGACAACTTCCACCCGCTGCGCTCGGGCACCGACCTGCGCGGCCGGATCGTGTCGGTGGAACCCGAGACGGCCGACGCGGCGACGATCGTGATCAAGCCCGGCCGCGACTGGGTCGGCCACGAGCCGGGCCAGTACCTCCAGGTCGGCGTCGACGTCGACGGCGTCCGGTTGTGGCGCTGCTACTCGCTGACCCACGGCCCCCGCCCCGACGGCAACATCAGCATCACCGTCAAGGCGATCCCGGACGGGGTCGTCTCCAACCACCTGGTCCACCGGGCCCGCCCCGGCCAGATGGTCCACCTCCAGCAGGCCGCGGGCGACTTCGTGCTGCCGCAGCCGATCCCCCGGCAGCTGCTGCTCGTCACCGCCGGGTCGGGCATCACCCCGGTCATCGGCATGCTGCGCAACCTGTTCTCCAAGGCCCAGCGGCCCGACATCGACATCACGCTCGTCCACGTCAACCAGGCCGAGCCGCACTCGATCTTCAAGGACGAGCTCCGCGCGCACGCCGCGGCCGGGCACCTCCGCCTCCTCGAGCACTTCGACGACCGCGACGGGCTGCTCGACCTGGCCCGCCTCGAGGCGCTGGTGCCCGACATCGGCACGCGGGCGGCGTACGCCTGCGGTCCGAGCGGCCTCCTCGACGCCCTCGAGCAGTGGTACGACGAGCGCGGCCTCTCCCTCAACACCGAGCGGTTCCGTCCCACTCTCCTGACCGACGCCGGCGAGGGCGGCACGGTCGCGTTCGTCGACGGCACCGTGGTCGAGGCCGACGGCGCTACCCCGATCCTCGACGCCGCCGAAGCGGCCGGCGTCCTGATGCCCAGCGGCTGCCGGATGGGCATCTGCATGGGCTGCGTGCTGCCGATGAAGGAGGGCGCCGTGCGCGACCTCCGCAACGGCGAGATCACCGTCGCCGTCCCGGGCGAGACCGCCCCCGGCGGCGTGAAGATCCAGACCTGCATCACCGCCGCTGCCGGCGACTGCCACCTCGACCACTGACCTCCTCCCCCGCTCCTCCGACCGCCACTGGTTGAGGTGCGAGGCCGCCCCGCGGCCGAGCCCCGAGACCAAGGCAAACCGAAAGGATCCCCATGACGACCATCACCAAGAAGTCCGAGAACCCGATCGCCCACCTCACCCCCGAGGACATCGAGGCGATCGGCCAGCGCCTCGACGAGATCCGCCAGGAGATCATCGACAGCCGTGGCGAGTCCGACGCGGCGTACATCCGTCGGATGATCAAGACCCAGCGCTACCTGGAGCTCGGCAGCCGTGCTGTCCTGCTCGGCAGCGTCTTCCCGCCCGCCTTCGTCGCCGGCACCGTCGGCCTCTCCGTGGCCAAGATCCTGGAGAACATGGAGATCGGCCACAACGTCATGCACGGCCAGTGGGACTGGATGCGCGACCCGAAGATCCACTCCACCACCTGGGAGTGGGACAACGCGACGCCCTCGGACGCCTGGAAGCACTCGCACAACCAGGTCCACCACGCGCACACCAACATCGTGGGCAAGGACAACGACCTCGGCTACGGCATCATGCGCGTCGACGAGGAGCAGCGCTGGCACCCGTTCCACCTCGGTCAGCCGATGTGGAACTTCATCAACGCCTGCCTGTTCGAGTACGGCATCGCGGCGTACGACCTCGAGCTCGGCCGCCACCTCTCGATGCCCAAGGACAAGCGGCCTGAGTCGTTCAAGGCCAACGCCAAGGCGACCCTCGCCAAGATCCGCAAGCAGGCGACCAAGGACTACGTCGTCCACCCGCTGCTCTCGCTGCCCACCGGGTCCTTCGTGCCCACCCTGGCGGCCAACGCCATCGCCAACCTGGCCCGCAACCTGTGGTCGCACTCGGTCATCATGTGCGGCCACTTCCCCGAGGGCGTCGAGACCTTCGAGAAGGCCTCGATCCCGGCCAACGAGACCCGCGGCGAGTGGTACGTCCGGCAGATGCTCGGCTCGGCCAACATCTCCGGCTCCAAGGCGATGCACATCATGACCGGCAACCTCTCGCACCAGATCGAGCACCACCTCTTCCCGGACCTGCCGAGCAACCGGTACGCCGAGGTCGCCCCGAAGGTGCAGGAGCTCTTCGAGAAGTACGACCTCAACTACTGCATGCGCCCCCTGGTCCCCCAGGTCTACTCGGCGTGGCACAAGGTCTTCCGGCTGTCGCTGCCCAACGGCTGGCTCGCCACCACCAACGCCAAGAACCTGCCGCAGCAGCTGGTCGCGCTCTACAAGATCTCCACCGCCGACAAGCGCAAGCGCCGCACGATGCTCAAGCTGCTGGAGCGCAAGGCCAGGCAGGAGTACGTCCCGGCTGCGTGATCCGCGCCGCCGCCGGTTGAGGTGCGCCGCCGCTGGTTGAGGTGCGAGGGCAGCTGTGTGATCACCGGACCCGAGGGCATCGGCAAGACGGCGCTGGTCAGGGCGGAGCTGCGGCTGTGCGGCGCCCGGCCCCGTTTTACGGCACGGACCGGCGCCGCCTCGCTCGCAAGCTGGGGTTGTCGTCGCGACGTGACCTCAGCGGCGTGCTCAGCGAGTCGGTGGCGTCGGCGGGCTGACCGGATCGCCCGTAGGCGCTCGCCCGGCGGGGTCCGGAGGCAGCGGCTCACCGGGTGCGAGCGGGGGCACCACCGGGGACGGCGGGGCCGCGGGCCCGGCCTCCGGGAGCGGAGCACCCGGTTCGAGCGCCGCCGGCGGCACCTCCTCGGGAGCAGTCTCACGCCGCCGCGGCGACGGTGATTCCTTCGGCTCCTCGCGGTCATCCCGGTCCTTCCGTCCGGTCCGGTGGCCCTGCGTCGCGGTCCGGTGGCCCTGCGTCGCGGGCGGCTCCTCTGCCCGCGAGGGGGTTCGATTCGTCGACTGCACGGAGACCGGCCGAGACCCGGTCGAGGAGGTCGGCTCGTCAGAGCCCAGGGCAACGACGGTGCTCCCCGCAGCGACGCTCAGGAACAGTGCTCCGGCAGCGAGGACAACGGTGGTCTTCACGGCGGTCTCCCTCCGGCCCCCGGCCTCAGGCGGTCGTCAAGGGGCAGTCGAGGATCACGTCGAGCGGGACGTGCGCGTAGCTGCCGTTGGCGTTCTTCACGTTGAAGTAGATCCAGTTCTTGTAGTAGGCCGTGCCGCGGGTGACCGTCACCGGGGCATCGCTCACCGCGGTAGCGGACGCGGCGCAGCCCGCCGTGTCCGTGTGCGGGACGAACAGCCACACGATGCCGGAGTAGTTGAACGAGGTGACCTCGTACTTCTGACCCGGGACGCTCCGGAGGCCGCTGTCGGTGGTCTTCACCCGCAGCGACACCGGGCCGGGCAGCTGGTTGAAGGCGGGCGCCGCCGTGAGGGGCCGCCACGAGCTGTTCCAGTTCGGGCACTTGCCGTAGGTGGTGTCTTCCCCGCCGAGCGCGACCTTGACGTAGGTCGTCGGCAGCGGCGCGGAGGCGCTGGGCTGGCACGGCCGCATCACGAGGACGACGTCACCGACGGCGTAGGTCTTCGTGCCGTCGTACGTGCCCTTGACGCGCCAGCCGGACGACCAGCTGACCTGTCGCTCGCCCGTGGGGCAGACCGCCCCGGCCTCGGCGTCGATGATGCGCGGGGAACCGTCGGTCTTGACGCAGGCGGTGATCGTGCCGTCGGCGCTCGGGGTGCCGGCCATGGCGACGCCGGTGATGAGCGGACCCGCGACGACGGCAGCGGCCACGGCGGCGATCTTGGTGCTGAGCTTCATGACGTTGATCTCCTGGGACGGGAAGCGGCTTCTTCGATGCCTCCAGACTCCGAGAGATCAGCGCCGGGCACCCTAGGGGTCGCCCCTATGGTTTCGGAGCCGAGGGTTTCGGAGCCGAACACCTGGATGGCGAGGGTGAGGCCGGTCGGTCCGGCGCCGACGACCAGTACGTCGCAGTCTGTGGTGCTCATGCGCCCAGAGTGCTGCTGGCGCGACGTCCCTGGCGTCAGTGGAACTACGTAACGTCGCCACGTACGTCGGCCATCTGGACCGCGATGCATCCGGCGCTCCGATCGGGACGCTCCAGGAGGGAGCGATGCACCTGGTGGCGAAGCACGTCCGGCTCGGCGTGGATCAACGGCCTCGACCGCGCCGGCCGGGTGGCTCCCGGTACGACGCCGACCTGGTCGTGCTGGACACGGATCCCTTCCAGGACCCAGCGGCGATCGGCGCCGCCGAAGTCGTGTCGACCTGGATCGGCGGAAGAGCGGTCTGGCCGGTGGTGGAGTAGCCCGAGCGACCGGTCGCGGGGCGCAGCGAGAGACCCTAAGTTACCTGCGGGTAGTATCGGCGGCATGAGCAACGTGACCTGCGAGATCGTCGACGGCGTCGCCCACGTGCGGCTGGACCGGCCCGACAAGCTCAACGCGCTGACGCTGGACATCCTCAGGGAGCTGGCGTCGACCGCGCACGAGCTCCGCAAGAACAAGGACCTGCGGGCGGTCATCATCTCCGGCGAGGGCGACGCCTTCTGCGCCGGCCTCGACTTCGCCAGCGTGATGCGGAACCCCGCCGGGATCGCGAAGGCGTTCGTGCCGCTGCCGTGGCGCGGCACCAACCTCTTCCAGGAGGCGTGCTGGGCGTGGCGCCGCGTGCCGGTGCCGGTGATCGCCGCCGTCCACGGCCACTGCCTCGGCGGCGGCCTGCAGATCGCGCTCGCCGCGGACTTCCGGATCGCGACCCCGGACTCGCGCTGGTCGGTGCTCGAGGGCAAGTGGGGCCTGATCCCCGACATGTCCGGCATCCGCAGCCTCTCCGAGCTGGTCGGCATCGACCAGGCCAAGCTGCTGACGATGACCGCCGAGGTCTTCGACGGCAGCCGCGCCGCCGAGCTCGGCCTGGTCACGAAGCTCGACAACGACCCGCTCGCCGGCGCCCGGCGGATGGCCGCCGACCTGTCGACCAAGTCGCCCGACGCCCTGGCGGCCGCGAAGCGGCTGTTCAACGACAGCTACCACGGCTCGTCGCGTCGTACCTTCGCCCGGGAGCGCCTCGAGCAGGCCTTCCTGCTCGCCGCCCGCAACACCAAGGCGGCGCGGGACGCAGCGTTCAACAAGCTGCAGCCGGAGTACGGCCCGCGGGGTCGCTGACGCTGGGACCGACGGGCGTTTTGCTCCGCCGCGCCTTCGTCTCTCGCGAGGAGGCATCCGAGAGCGCGCCCTCGCGGCCACACGCGAGCGCTGCGGGCACGTCTTAGCGGTATGTCACCACGGGCAGTTCGGGTAGCACGGCTTCAGGGCCGCGTCCGCGGGGGAAGCCAGGACGGCCACGCCCGCCATCGACGTGCCGAGCATGAGCACCACTGCCACTGCCTGCTTGATCCTGCGCATCTGATTTTCCTTCTTGGTTTCGAGGTGGACCGTTGTGCGTCGAGCGTGCGGCAAGACGTGCTTGAGGTCTGTCGCCAGCGCCACGGAAGAACTGTCAACGTCGCGACAGTTTCAGATGAGCTCGAAGGGCCCGGGACCAGATCAACGGGCAGCGCGGGCCACGAGAGCCCGGTCCAGCACAGCGATGCGCCGACGCGACACGGCGAGTGCGCCGGCCGCCTCGAGCTCGCCGAGGACGCGGTTGACCGTCGCCCTCGAGGTGCCGGCAAGGGTCGCGACATCCTCCTGCGTGACGGGGATGTCGCGGCCCTCGCCGTACGTCTCAGCGAGGTCGAGGACCCGCGCTGCCACCCGTTGATCGGCGGAGAGGTAGAGCGCCTGCACGAGCTGCTCCGAGAGTCTCCGTACGTAGGCGGCCATGAGCTGCATCGCGAACCGGTCGATGGCCGGGTACGCGCGACGGAGCCGGTTCACCTGCTCCCGGTGCAGCAACCAGGTCTCGGTGGCTTCGATTGCGATGCAGCTCGCCGAGTGCCGGGCATCCGGATCCAGCAGTGCCAGCTCGCCGCAGGTCCGTCCGGGGCCGAGGATCGCCAGGGTCGCGACGTCACCGAGCGGGGTATGGATCCGTACGGCGACGTGGCCGGACTGGATGAGGTGGATGGTCCCGCCAGGGTCGCCCTCGTGGAAGATGACCTCCTTGCGCGCGAACCGCCTTCGCTGACCCGACGCGAGCAGCTCACGCCGCTCTTGGGGCACGAGCAGGTCGAACAAGGGCCGCCAGTCCGTCGACATCCCGCGCCCGCAGTTCCTCAGCTCCGCAGCCTGCGAAGCACGAACGCCTCCAGCGGGTCCCGCTTGCCCTTGACCGTCACTGGCCCGAGCGACGTGACGTCCGCGAGCTCGTCGAGCAGCAAGCGGGTGGTGGGGCCGATGACCACCTGACCCGGCTCGGCCAGCCCTTCCAAGCGGGCGGCCAGGTTCGTGGTGTCCCCGATGCACGCGAAGTTGCGGAACTCGACGCTGCCCACGTTGCCGACCAGAGCGGGCCCGCTGTTGACACCGACCCGGAAGCGCGGCCACTCGGCGCGTCCGGCCGCGACCTGCGCTGTGGCCTCCTGCATCCTCAGGCCGGCGCGCGCCGCCCGACGGGCGTGGTCGGGCTGACGCGTCGGCGCATTGAACACTGCCATCACCGCGTCGCCGACGAACTGCACCAGAGTCCCGCCCTCGTCAAGGATCACCGGGACGATCGCGCCGTAGTACGCGTTGAGCATGGCGACGACCTGCTCGGGCGTGGACATCTCCGCGAAGGGGGTGAACCCGCGGAGATCGGCCATCAGCACGCTGACCTCCCGTTCGGACCCGCCAAGACCTGCCTGGTCGGGATCTGCGAGCAGCGCGGTGGCGACGTCCGGTGACATGTAGGTGCGGAACAGCCCGTCGAGCTGGTGGTAGAGCCGCGCGTTCTCGAGGACGATCGACAACTGGCTGGCCAGCGACCGCAGGAGCGATCGGTCGGACTCGCTGAAAGCGCCGTGGTCACGGGTCGCCTCGAGTATCCCGGCGGCATGACCCTTGACGTCCAGCGGTACGACGTAGCGACGCCCCTCGTCGCCCTCAGCTGCCTCGAGTGAACGGAGTGCCGCCCCGGCCAGCGGTTCGTCGAGATCGACTTCGCTGACCAGGCGCAGCGCCAGCCGGTCGGGCGCGAAGGCCTCCGCACAGATGGCCATCGCTCGCGTCAGGAGGTCGTCCTCCTTGCTGATGACCATGGCCTGGCGACCGACGCGGACCAGCGCGCCCAGCCGTCTCCGTTGGGTCTGCTCGAGGGCCAGCGCGTCCGCGCCGCGCTCGAGGACCTCGAGCTGGCGCTCGGTCAGGTCGAAGCGCTTGGCGATCCCGGCGGCTACGCGTGCGAGCTCCCGGTCCTGCTGACCCTCGGCGTGACGACGCATCGCCGTGGCGAGCTCGTCGAGCGCGGCCGCATGGTCCTGTCGGATCTGCTCGACGGTGCGGGACAGCGCGACGCCGTGGAACAGCCCCAGGGGCGAGCCCTCCCGTCGGTACTGCACGTATGCGCTGTAGGCGACGTACGCGAACGCGACCGTCATCAGAACGTGCCATTCCCACCACGAGGCGCGCCAGCTGCGGCCGTACGCGACAGAGAACATCGCCTCGGCGAGGATGACGAACGCGGTGATGATGCTGATCAGCATCACGGCCGGGCGTCGGCGGTAGACGAGGTAGTAGCGGATCGCCGCGCCCCCGTAGAGGGCCGCGCCGGCGTACGCCGTGACGAGCAGCGGGCCCTCGCTCTCCTCGGGCGTGATCGGCCGGTCCAGCGGGGCAAATCCGCCCAACGACCACACCGCCCACCCGAGCAGGACCGCTCCGGCCAGCCCGAGCAACGGCACGCGCAGGCGGAAGAGGGTCGCCGCGCTCTTGTCGCCGTACTCGATGGATGACGCGGCGGCGAGCACGGCGGCGAGGAACAGCCCGACCGGCGTGGCCACCTGGAATCCGGCGTTCTTCTCGAGAAAGACACCGGGGGTGGCCAGCGCGTGAAGACCGAGGAAGCCCGCCGCCACCAGGAAGCCGAGAGCCACCAGGAACAGGCGGGCGTCGTGCCGCCGGCTCGCCGCCCGGATGATGAGGAGCCCGAGCCCGACGTTGACGACCGCCGTGGCCACGACGAGGCCGAAGTGGGCGTGGTGATGCTCCCAGCGAACGTCGGATGACGGCCGCCCGATCAGCAGCCACAACGCCAGCATCGGGAGCGCCAGGTGCAAGACCCAGAGGGCGGGCCGCACCCAAGACGCGCTTCCCCCACCCGGGAGGATTCGGCTGACCTCTGGTGGGTCGTCAGACGCCACGGCTCGCATCGTATCGCCGATGCGCCGGACGCGGCCGGGGTACGACGCCGGTCAACCGGTCCGGCTCAGCAACCTCCGTTGCGCCCGCTCAGTCCTACTTGCAGAAGTCTCCGCAGATGTCTGGCTTGAAGGAGTTCGACGTCGCCGACGCGGGGGTGGCGGTGAGGACGCTCCCGGCGCCGACGAAGGTGGCGATCAAGAGGCCAACGGTGGCGATCCGCCTGTGCATACGAGACATTGGTCTGTCCTTGGGTGTCGGGTGCGGTTGCTTGTTCAACCGTGATGTCACCGTACGAACGAAGCGGCCCAGCGTCTGTCCACGACGCGACCCTGGGAGTGTCACGGGCACGACAGGTCACGGGCACGACTAGCCGAGTCGTGATGCAGTGATCGCTGTCGGCAAACACCGGCATCGCCTGAGTTGAGCGCTGACGTCTACTACTCGTCGTCGGGCCAGTGGATGTCGGAGACCAGCCACTCGCCGTCGATGCGGCGAAGGTCGAAGGTCGCGGAGAACTCCTCCTCGTCGGGCACGGTCTCATCGGTGCCGTCGTAGTACTCGGTGCCTTCGATCTTGACGGTCGCCCGGTCGCCGTTCTCGTCGACGCTGACCACGTCGTACTCGATTGAGTAGTCGGTGAACGCCGCGCATATCCCGCCCTCGTCGTCGATCTGGTCCTCGAGCATCTGCTTGATGGATCCGGTCATCCGATCGGCCGCCTCCTCGCAGCTGCCGGCCGAGAACCACTCCTCGAGGCCCTCCTCGGGGGTCTCGCCTCGGAGGGCGAACCACCACACCGCGAGTCCGGCGACCAGCAGCACAGCGACCGCGGCGGCGCCGATCACGATCGGCATCCGTCGCCGGCCTCCCGACCCGGGCGCAGCTGCTGGAACAGGCCAAGAAGCAGGCGCTGGAGCAGCAGCGGCCGGCGCGGACGTCGGCGGAGGTGTCGGTGGGACCACGCGGGTGGGCGGCACCACACCGCTGGCTGGATCCGGCACGTACGGCGGAGGGGTCGGCCGGGCCGGCGCGCGGGTGAACTCGAAGGAGCGCACCACGTCCTCGTCGATCCGGCCGACCGCGTACCCCAGCAGCGCGGTCGCGCGCAGCGACCGGCGGGGATCGTCGGAGCCACGCTCCCGGGCGAGCGCCAGCCCGGCCTCGTTGATGGCGGCGCGCGGGTCGCTGCCCTGGTCGAGCAGCCCGAGCAGCCGCCGTACGGCGTCGAGGCGAACCGCGTCGACCAGGACGTTGCGGTCGCCGGGGCTGATCTCCTCGTCCGTCAGGTAGTCGTCCAGCGCAGCGCGGAACTCACCGGGATCGGCGAGCACCTCCGCGCCCCGTGCAGTGATCAGCTCCGCGAGGCGGGCCTGCAGCGTCATGGCCGTCCACTGTATTGCGGGCGCGGGGCACGCGGCTACGAAATCACGGGTACTGCAGCCCGACGGTCTCCTCGCTCAGCTCCCACAGCCGGCGCGCGGCCACCTCGTCCCGGGCGAGCCGGCTGCGGCCGACGATCCGCGGCGCCCCGGCCATCTGCCGGAATCCGCTCGGACCGACGTACGTGTTGCCGGGCAGGTCGTCCGTCACGGCCATCAGGGTCGGCCAGGCGCCGGCAGCCGCTGACTGCGAGACCGCCTTCACGGTGGCGTCGAGGATGCTGGCGATCCCGCCGCTGGCCCTGCCGTACTGGCCGTTCGCGGCCAGGTGGGTGCCGGCGAAGCCGGGATGGGCGGCGAGGGCGGTCACCGGCTCGTCCGCCGCTCGCAGGCGCCGGTCGAGCTCACTGGTGAAGAGCAGGTTGGCGAGCTTGGTCTGGCCGTAGACGGGCCACCGGAAGTAGCGACCGCTCTGGTTCTTCGGATCGTCCAGCGGCGCACGGCGGGCGGTGGTGTGCATCAGCGAGGAGACCGACACGACCCGGCCGTCGCCGCTCGCGACCAGCTGCGGCAGCAGCAGGCCGGTGAACAGGAACGGGCCGAAGTGGTTGGTGGCCATCTGCAGCTCGAGGCCGTCCTCCGTCCGGGAGTACGGCGGCGCCATCACGCCCGCGTTGTTGACGAGCACGTCGATCGGCCCGAACCGGGCGGCCGCCGCGCCCGCGTGCCGCACCGAGTCGAGGCTGGCGAGGTCCACCTGCAGCGTCTCCAGCTCGGCGTCCGGCACCTCCTCCCGGATGGCGGCAACCGTGGCGTCGATCTTGGCCGGCGTGCGACCCGCGAGCACGACCCGCGCTCCCCTGCGGGCCAGCTCCAGCGCTGTGTAGTGACCGAGACCGCCCATCGTCGGGCCGGTCACCACGATGGTCCGGCCGGTCTGGTCGGGCATCCGCTCGACGTCCCAGGTCGCCGTCGCCGTCACGGGGTGGTCCCCATCTTCGCGACGATCGCCGCACCGAGCTCGGCGTCGCCCTCGATCGTCACTGCACCGGGCGCGGCGGCGCGGCGGCCGCCGGCTAGGACGATGAACGACGCACGGTCCACCGACAGCCGGACGGTGGGCTCGGTCGGCACCTCGGCCAACCGCCGACCCCGGCCGGACTCGTCGACCTCGACGGCCACGACCGGGCTGCCCTCGACCGCCAGCACGGCGGTGGTGCCGGCGGGCGGGCCCACCTTCTTGCCGACCACGAACCCGAACGCCTCGCTGAGGTAGTCGGCCGTGTGCTGCGCCGGCGCGTTGTCCATCCCGCCGGGCAGTCCCACGGCCCGGCGTACGTCCTGCTCGTGCATCCAGACGTCGAGCGGCCGGTTGCGGAGCAGGGTCTGCTGGTTCCATCCGATGAGTCCGAAGAGGCCGGGCGCCGGAGCCGCGGGGTCCGTCGGCGGATTGGCGAGGAGGCTCTCGTGCCGGGCCGTCGTCACCGCCCTGATCTCCTCGACGATCGAGGCGGGAGTGCGGTCGCGCCGGGTGACGACACCGATCTCGGTGAACTGGCCCATCGGCCCCCTCACGTGGGGCGGCTCCCCGATGTCGGCCTGCTCGTCCGGCCCGCCGGCCAGCAGGCTCTCCAGGTGGGCGGTGTGGGACGCGACCGCCTTCACGTCCCAGCCGGCGAGGTCCGTGGGCAGCGCCCACGCCTCCTCCGGGAGGGAGTCGAGCAGGGCGGTGAAGTCACCGATCGCCTGCCACCAGGTCTCGACGTACGTCGCCAACCGCTCGGCATCGCTCATGCCCGCGATCGTAACGACGCCTCAGATCCGGTCCCGGGGCGTCTCAGTGCGTCAGGTACCGGGCCACGGTCGGAACGTCGTCGACGAACCGCAGCAGCGCGCCGTAGAGCACTCGATGAGCGCGCGGGCCGCGACCGCCGGCGACGAACGGAGGGGTGGGCGGGATCGTCGTACCGTCGCGCACCCAGCCGTGGAAGTACAACTGCGGCCGGCCGCCGACCTCGATGACGTCGGCCCCGCCCGGCCCGCACAGCCCGTCCGTCGTGGCCCGCGACAGCAGCACCCGGCGCGGGCGGGTGGGCCAGGTCGCGAGGCCGGTCGACCGGCGCCAGACCGTGCGATAGCTGCACTTCGCCCAGCTGTCCTCGGAGGTGAACAGGTGGTAGAAGCCGCCCCGCTGCAGCACGACCGGGTTCTCCATCACCCAGTCGGCACGCACCAGCTCGCTGCTGGTCGCGCCGGCCGCCGGAGCGAGCCCGTTGGGCCCGAGCGGGAGCATCCGGATCGACGACGGGACACCGTCGGTCTTGTAGAGGAGGTACGGCGTCGGCACCTGCCCCCGCCCTGCCGGACGGTCGACGAAGTACGACGGGTCGATGGCGCCCCGGCGCGGCAGGCCCGGCGCGTTCGGCACCGTGTCCCACGCGACGGGCGTCTTCGCCCGGCGGTGGCAGACCAGCGGCCGTTCGTCGACGGGCCGGAAGGCGCCGTACGCCGTCGGCGCCGTCGCCACCCCGATGCACCGGCGCCCCTTGCCGAGACCCTTGACCCGGGCGGCGTAGTAGAGCACCCACCGGCCCTTGATCTTGGCGAGGTCGTCGGCCCAAACGTCGTCCTCGACCGCCCAGCGCGGCAGTCGCCGGAGGGCCGGGCGGATCCATCGCCAGCCCTCCCCCGGGTCCCAGCGGGCTCGACGGACCAGGGGCCCGGTCGTCACCAGGACCCGGCCGTTCCGGGTCTCGACGACGCTCGGGTCGCCGGACCGCTCGGTGGTGAGGATCGGGTCGGGGTACGGCGCCGCAGCGGCCGGCGCCGCCGTCCACAGCACCGCGAGCAGGAGCGCTCCGACGGCGGGGCGGAGGCAGCGCGGCACGCGCCGGACTCTAGATCAACTGAGGGCGAGCATGAGGGCGATTGCGAGCATCGTCAGTCCGATCAGGACGTCGAGCACCTGCCACGCACGGGGGGTCGCGAGAAGTCGCTGACCCCCGCCGGCGCCGTACCCGAGGCCGGTGAACCACAGCACGCTCCCGGCGACCGCGCCGGCGGCGAACCACCAGCGGCCGCCGTCGCCGTGCTGGTTGGCGATCGAGCCGACGAGCAGCACGGTGTCGAGGTAGACATGCGGGTTCAGGTAGGTGAGCGCGAGCGCGCGGCCGACCGCCGCCTTCCGGGAGGACGCGCCCGCGCGGGCGGCCTCGAGGGTCTCGGGGCGGCGCGCGCGACGGAGCGAGAGGACGCCGTACGCCGCGAGGAACGCGACGCCGAGCCAGCGAACCACCTCCAGCGCCCAGCCAGCGTGCGCGACGATCGAGCCGATGCCCGAGACGCCGGCGACGATGAGGACCGCGTCAGAGGCGGCGCAGACGGCGACCACCGGTCCGACGTACTGCCGGGCGAGGCCCTGGCGCAGCACGAACGCGTTCTGTGCCCCGATCGCGACGATCAGGGACAGCCCGGTGAGCAGGCCGGCGGCCGCAGCGGTAGTCACGTGTCGAAGGTAGGGAGCGATCGTGGTTCAGACCAGCGGATGTTTCTGCGGATCCATTAGCGTTGCTTCATGACGCCGCAGCCCGCCCAGCTCGAAGCGCTGGTCGCCATCGCCGAGCACGGCTCGTTCGAGTCGGCCGCCCGGGTGCTCCACGTGACCGCGAGCGCGATCAGCCAGCGGATCCGGGCTCTCGAGACCATCGCCGGGCAGGTGCTGGTCAGCCGGACGACGCCGTGCCGGCCGACGCCGGCGGGCGAGGCGTACGTCCGGCTGGGCCGGCAGACCCGGCTCCTGTACGACGAGGCCCGGCTCGAGGTCGACGACGCCGAGCACGTCGTCAGCCTCCCGGTGGCCGTCAACGCGGACTCGCTCGCGACCTGGTTCCGCGAGGTGCTGTCCACCGCGGCCGGCTGGGATGGAGTCGCACTACGGCTCCGGGTCGAGGACCAGGCGTACTCCGCCGGTCTGCTCCGCAGCGGCGACGTGCTCGCCGCCGTGACCAGCGAGCCGACACCCGTCCAGGGATGCGCGGTCGAGCCCGTCGGCGTGCTGCGGTACGGCGCGGCCGCGACGCCCGCGTTCGTCGAGCGGTGGCGCCGGGGGCGGGGCATGGACTGGGAGCGGATGCCGGTGCTGGTCTTCAACGAGAAGGACACGTTGCAGCACGACGTGCTCGCTGCCCGCGGCGTCACACCGCGGACCATCCACCAGGTGCCGACCTCGACCGACTTCCACGAGGCCGCCCGCCGCGGGCTCGGGTGGTGCCTGGTGCCCGAGCCGCAACTGCTGCCCGACCTCGACGCCGGCCGCCTCGTCCGGCTGCCCGGCCGCGACCAGCTGAACCGGGTCGACGTACCTCTCTACTGGCAGCGCTGGCGCCTCGACTCCCCCGCCCTCGGGCGGCTCACCGCCGCGGTGCACGAGGCTGCTCGGGGGCAGCTTCGGTGAGGCGGCGCAGGAATCACCGGCGGACCGGGGATTCCTGCACTTATCGGGCGTTGCAACGGCCGAGAAGTGCCAGTTTTCCCTGGGCGGTGTGACGCCTGGGACAGGAGGTACGTCGACTCTCGGCGCGCAGCCCTGGAACGCCTGAGCCGACCCACCCTCAGGGGTGGGCCGGCTCAGAACGCAGCGTGTTCAGCCGATCAGAACGCGGCCTCGTCGAGGTCCATGATCGCGAGGTCGGTCGCCTGGGCGATCGCGACCTCGGCGCTGATCTTCGGGAGCACCTCGGTGACGAAGAACTGCGCGGCCGCCACCTTGCCCTCGTAGAACGCCTTGTCGCTGCCCGCGTCGCCGGCGAGGGCGGCCAGGGCCACCTCGGCGCTGCGGAGCAGCAGCCACGCGACGACGACGTCGCCGAGCGTCATCAGCAGCCGGCTGGTGTTGAGGCCGACCTTGTAGATGTTGCGCAGGTCGCCACCGGAGCTGACGTCGGCGCTCATCAGGTCGTTGACCAGGTGGCCGACCAGCGAGTTGGCGTCCTCGAGCGCCTTGGCGAGCAGGGCGCGCTCGTTCTTCAGCTGCGCGTTGCCGGCCTCGTCCTCGACGAAGCCCTTGATCTCGTTGGCGACGGAGCCGAGGGCCTGACCGCCGTCCTTGACGATCTTGCGGAAGAAGAAGTCCATGCCCTGGATCGCCGTGGTGCCCT
Organism: Nocardioides immobilis; assembly: GCF_003515065.1. Lineage (GTDB taxonomy): Bacteria > Actinomycetota > Actinomycetes > Propionibacteriales > Nocardioidaceae > Nocardioides > Nocardioides immobilis. The sequence continues at coordinate 150,272 of NZ_QXGH01000013.1, read as the reverse complement.
CGTAGAGGGTGTCGATCTTGGCGTCCCGGACGTACTGCTCGATCGGGTACTCCTGCAGGAAGCCGGAGCCACCGAGGGTCTGCAGCGACTCGGTGCCGAGCAGCGTCCACGAACGCTCCGAGCCGTAGCCCTTCACGATCGGGAGCAGCAGGTCGTTGAGCGCGGCAGCGGACTTGTACTCGTCGCTGCCGGGCTCGGCGAGCTGGACCCGGTCCTGGACGGACGCGGTGTAGAGGACCAGCGAGCGCATGCCCTCGGCGTACGCCTTCTGCGTCATCAGCGACCGGCGTACGTCGGGGTGGTGGGTGATCGTCACCTTCGGCGCCGTCTTGTCGGCGGCCTGGGTGAGGTCGGGGCCCTGGACGCGCTCCTTGGCGTACTCGAGCGCGTTGAGGTAGCCGGTCGACAGGGTCGAGATGGCCTTGGTGCCGACCATCATCCGGGCGTTCTCGATGACGTCGAACATCTGGGCGATGCCGTCGTGGACCTCGCCGAGCAGCCAGCCCTTCGCGGGCTCGCCGCCGCCGATCTGCGGGTCGCCGAACGTGACCTCGCAGGTGTTGGACACCTTGATGCCCATCTTGTGCTCGACGTTGGTGACGTAGGCACCGTTGCGCTCGCCGGTCAGCTCACCGGTCTCGTGGTCGAAGTGGTACTTCGGCACCAGGAAGAGCGACAGGCCCTTCGTGCCCGGCCCACCGACGCCGTCGACGCCCTTCGGGCGGGCCAGCACCAGGTGCATGATGTTCTCCTGGAGCTGCGACTCGGCGCTGGTGATGAAGCGCTTGACGCCGGTGATGTTCCAGGAGCCGTCGTCGTTAGGAGTGGCGTACGACGTCCCGGCACCCACGTCGGAGCCCGCGTCGGGCTCGGTGAGCACCATGGTGGCGCCCCACTGCCGCTCGACCATGAACTCGGCGATCTTCTTGTCGCGCTCGGTGCCGTTCTCGAAGACGACCTTGCCGAAGAACGGTCCGGCGCCGTACATCCACACCGGGGTGTTCGCGCCGAGGATGAGCTCAGCGGTCGCCCACACGAGCGACGACGGCGCCTCGGTGCCGCCGATCTCGGCGGGAAGGCCGAGGCTCCAGAAGCCGGCCTCCATCCAGGCGTCGTAGCTCTTCTTGAACGACTCGGGGACCGGCGCAGTGTTGGTCTTCGGGTCGAACACCGGCGGGTTCCGGTCGCCGTCCTCGAAGGACGCAGCGAGGTCCTCGCGGCTGATCCGGTCGACCTCGGCCAGGATCTCCTTGGCGGTGTCGACGTCCATCTCCTCGAACGGCCCGGCGCCCAGGATGTCCTGGCGCCCGAGGAGCTCGAACAGGTTGAAGTGGATGTCGCGCAGGTTGCTCTTGTAGTGGCTCACGGTCCCACCGTTTCTTCGCTGATAACAGGAGGCGAGCGAGCAGCCATCAGGGCTACTCGCGAGTAACTTAATAATACGGCGGGTGCTTGCTCTGGGCAAGCACGGACCCATGTGAAGTGATTCGATCGACAAATCTGAGACACTGGACCCATGCGAGTTTCCGCCAAGTCCGACTACGCGCTCCGCGCCCTGATCGAGATGGCGGGACGCGCGGACGGGCCCGCGGTCAGCGCCGAGGAGCTGGGGCGTCTCCAGGACATCCCGCACGGCTTCCTCCAGGCGATCCTGGCCGACCTGCGCCGCGCCGGCGTCGTGATGTCGCAGCGCGGCCAGTCAGGCGGCTGGCGGATGGGCCGGCCCGCGGCCGAGGTCTCCGTCGCCGACGTGATCCGGGCGGTCGACGGCCCGCTGGTCTCGGTCTACGGCCTCCGGCCGGAGGCGGTCACCTACAACGAGTCGGCCGACGTGCTCCAGCACGTCTGGATCGCCGCCCGGAGCTCGCTGCGCGAGGTCTTCGAGGAGGTCTCGATCCAGCAGCTCGCCGACGCCGACCTCCCGGCCGCTGTGACCAAGCGCACCGCCGACGAGGACGCCTGGAAGGCCCACTAAGGCCCTGGCAGAGGCCGGTAGGGGCCCGGGCTCAGGCGACGTCGCCGAGCCTCTTCTTCAGCCGCTTCCGCTTGCGGTCGCTCTCGTCGCGCCAGCGCTCGAGGGTCTGGTTGCGGCGGGCGAGGCGCTCGATCTCGCGACGCGCCTCGTCGAGCGAGCCGATCGAGCGGGCGCCGACGGGGTCAGGGACGTCGTCGAGCCCCAGCGACGCCGTACCGAAGCCGGCCACCTTGCCGAAGGCCTTCCAGGCGCGCTTCGGCGTGGGTTCCTCGAGTCGTACGACGTGCAGCCGCTCGGGCTTGCGGACGGCTGCGCCCCAGCGGGCGGTGACCTCGTCGAGGTCGTCGTCAGGACCTGCGGTGAGTACGACGTTGACCTGCAGCCCGGCCAGCGCGTCGAGAAGCAGGTCGATCTCCGGCCGGCTCGCCGTCGCCATCAGCGGCAGGCTGAGCACCGCGGTCTGCTTGCCCTTCCACACCCGCCGGCTCAGGTTCGCCCAGTTGCCCTCGACCTCCTTGCGCGCGAAGCCCCAGGCCTTGTGCTCGCGCAGGATCTCGACTGTCGACAGGAACGTCTCGTCCGCCGACCGTGCCGGTACGTCGACGCCGAGCTCGACGAGCGCCGTCCGGTGGTGCACGAGCGCCGCCTCGATGATGTCTCCGGCACCGGGCATCCCGACGTGCAGGAACACCTTCCGCTTCTTCGCCATACCGGCAGGGTGGGGCACCGACCTGACCGGCTTGTGAACGACTCCCGACGGCCGCGTGACCTGGGGCGGAAGGCGCTCTGCGACGCTCATCACTAGAACAAGTTCTAGTTTCCGTCGTACGATCGCCCCATGATCACCTCCGACGCCATCGTCTGGAACGCGCCCAACGACCCGCATCCGGCCCGCGCCGCGTCGCAGCGCTCCTACTCAGCCGTCGCGAAGGGCGACCTGGCGGAGTGGTTCACGGTCTATGCCGAGGACTGCGTGCTCGAGGACCCGGTCGGCCGGTCGATGTTCGACCCCGAGGGCACCGGCCACCGCGGCCACGCCGGCATCTCCGCCTTCTGGGAGAAGGCGATCGCTCCGATCGAGACGTTCGAGTTCGAGATCAACGACTCGTTCGCGAACCCCGAGAGCAACACCTGCGCCAACATCGGCCGGATCAAGACGTCGTTCCCGGACGGCAGCTACACCGTCACGGACCTGATCATGGTCTACATCGTCGACGACGACGGCCGGGTGCAGTCGATGAAGGCGTTCTGGGAGCCGGACCGGACGATGGCGAGCTTCACGAAGCCCTGATGTGACCTGACGGGCGGGTCGCGCGTCGTACTGGTGTCAATCCCGACGAGGGACGACCCAGGAGAGAGATGATCGACCCCGTGTCGCACGACGCCTTCGAGGAGTTCGCCCGTGCGCGGACCCCTCACCTCTTCCGCGCGGCGTGGCTGCTGTGCGGTCACCGGGCGGAGGCGGAGGACCTGGTCCAGGAGACCCTGGCGAAGGTCTACGTGCGGATGCACCGCCGGCTCGGGCCGGCACTGGAGAACCCCGCTGCCTACGCGCAGGTGACGCTGACCCGCACCTTCATCAGCAGCCGACGCAGGCGCAGCAGCACCGAGATGCCGTACGCCGACCTCCCGGAGGGTGCCGCAGCCGACCCGGCTGAGCGGACGACCCTCCGCCTCGACCTCGACGACGCGCTGACCGCGCTGTCGCCGATGGACCGAGCGGTCGTGGTGCTGCGCTACCTGGACGACCTGCCGGTCGACGAGGTCGCGCGCATCCTCGGGGTCTCACCCGGTGCCGTGAAGAACCGCAGCATGCGCGCCCTGGCGCGGATGCGAGAGAGGACCACCCGATGAACGAACGCGACCTCACCGCGTTGCTCGAGCGCGCCACGGGCGACCTCGTGCCCGAGGTCGACCGGCTGGTGGCCGACGGCACGGCGCGCGGCCGCACCCGGCTGCGCCGCCGCCGGGTCGGCTCCGCCGTCGCGGTCGCGGCAGCCGTCGTCGTACTCACGATCGGGACCAGCCTGCTGATGTCCGGCGACGGCGGGAAGCCGCGCACCGAGCCCGGCTTCGCCGACGACACCCAGTCGGTCGAGACCAAGACGGTCGAGCTGCCCCGCCCCCAGCCGAAGGAACCCGACCGACCCACCACCGTCTCGGCCAGGGAGGCGCCGACGATCATCGGCACGTTCCTGCCGCCCGGGCCCATCAGCGAGCCCTTGGAGAACGCGGACTTCCCGCTCGTCGACACTGCCGACGAGCGGTTGGTCCATTTCCGGTACGACGGCACGCTCACCACGTTCACGATCGCCCGCGCCGACTCCCTCGCCACCTGCCGGGAGTTCGCCAACGCCGAGCAGGCCAACGAGAGCCTTCCGCAACCCGTGTGCTCCGTCGTGGACGGACTGGAGGTGCTGACCTCCACCCAGGACTCCCCGGTGCGCACGATCGGTGTCACGGTCTGGAACCACGGCTACGCCATCAGTCTCCAGTCCTACAACGTCGCGCGGTCCAAGAACCCCGACGGCAGCGAGGACGTCCCGCCCGTGATGGACGCGCCGGCGATCAGCGTCGACGACCTGATCACGATCGCCTCGAGCGGGGTCTGGTTCGAGGAGTAGCGATCAGGTGATCTGCTCGGCCATCCAGCTGACCAGGGGCCGCAGCTTGCGCCAGTCCTCGCGCACTCGAACCAGCAGCTCCTCGGTGTGGACGAACGGCTCGAAGCCGTACTTCTTCATGCCGAGCAGGGACTTGTGGCGCAGCAGCTCGATCCGCGGGTGGTCCTTGTCGTAGCCGCGGGGCGCCGTCTTCAGCCGGTCGCCGGCGATCTCGAAGCCGCCCCGCTCGAGCCCGCTCAGGATCCGCTGGAGCCGCTTGCCGGACTTCTCCTCGGCCATGCCCTCGCGGATCAGGGCCAGGTCGGATCCGTCCGCGAGGTAGGTCCCGCCGCCGATCCGCACACCGGCCGCCGACACCTCGACGTACCAGCCCGTCGCCGGGGCCACGCCGACGAACGCGCCCTGATGGGTCTTGTACGGCGTCTTGTCCTTCGCGAACCGCACGTCGCGGTACGGGCGGAACACCTTGGCATCGCCGAACTCCTGCGCCAGCGCGTCGGTCAGCGCCACCATCGGCGCCTTGACCTGCTCGTCGTACACCGCCTTGTGGGCGTCCCAGAACGACTTCGTGTTGTCGACCTCGAGGTCGTCGTAGAAGTCGAGCGCGGCGACGGGGAAACCGGTGAACTCCACGCCCCGCAGGGTAGTCGCCGGCCTACTGCTCGGCCGCCACCTCCTCCTGGCCGTCGATCAGCCAGTCGCCGTCGTCGTAGACGAGGTCGTAGCTCTCGTCGTCGCTGTCGCCGTCCTCGTACTCGACGGTCGCGGTCGCGCGGTCGCCGTCGACCTCGGCCGTGATGTCGGTGGTGTCGAAGTCCGCCTCGCCGAGGCCCTCGGCGAGGGCCAGGCTGGCCTCGACGGCGTCCGCGCAGTCCTCGGCCTCCTCGTCCGCGCCGAACCCGCTCTCGTTCCAGTCGTCGACGAACTCCTCGGCGTAGTCCTCGGTCATGAGGTCGCACGCGCCGGCGCCGTCACCGTCGGCGAACTCCTCGAGGTACGCCTCGACCGTGTCCGCCGCACCCTCCTCGGTCCTCGGGTCCCCGCCACAGGAGGTGAGGGCGACCGCGAGGCAGCCGGCGAGCGCGGCGGCGGAGGTACGGCGAGCGGCGGCCCTCATGGATCGGCCCTCATGTATCGGACCGTAGGTCATCGGAGCGGGCGACGAGACTCGAACTCGCGACATCGACCTTGGGAAGGTCGCGCTCTACCAACTGAGCTACGCCCGCATGCGCGGTGACCCGCGCGACGCCGAATGCTACCCGATCGGGCTCAGGCCGGGACGCTTCGGCTCCACCCCGTCGCCCGAGGACCGGCCGGTGATCCGGCGGCCCACCCAGGGGGCGAGGTGCGAGCGGGCCCACTCGAGGTCGGCCTGGCGCTGCGCGCGGCGGGCGAGGATCGGCAGCTCGGGTACGGCGAGCGGCTCCAGGTCGTGCTCGACACCGAGCCGGTCGAGGACGGCGATCGCGATCGCCTGGTGCCCGACCGGGTTGAGGTGCAGCCGGTCGGCGTCCATGACCTCTGCGACCTTCCAGTCGCGCATCCGCCAGCAGTCGACGAGGGTCGCGTCGTGCTTCTCAGCGATCTCGCGCACCCATTCGTTGAAGATCGCGGTCCGGCCGCGGATCAGCTTCATCACCGGGTTCATCCCGGGGTCCGCGACCGTGAACATCACGACCCGGGCGCCGGTGGCGGCCAGCCGCCCGACGGCTTCGTCGTACGTCGCCGCCAGCGCGTCGACGTCGACCTTCGGCCGCAGCACGTCGTTGCCTCCGCCGTGGATGGAGACCAGGTCCGGCGCCAGGTCGATCGCCGGGCCGACCTGCTCGTCGATGATCGCGGGCAGCTTGCGGCCACGGATCGCGAGGTTCGCGTAGCCGAAGTCCGGCGACTGCAGCGCCAGCGCCTCGGCGACCCGGTCGGCCCAGCCGCGACAGCCGTTGGGCCGCGTCGGGTCGATGTCACCGACGCCTTCGGTGAAGGAGTCGCCGAGGGCGACGTACCGCTGGAAGGTCATGCATCGATTGTGCCCTTCACCCCGGCGGCTGCGGATCCGACCCCGGTAGGGTGCCGTGCGTGCTGCTGAGCGACCGCGACATCCTGACCGAGATCGACCAGGGACGGGTGGCGATGGACCCCTGGGACCCGGCGATGTTGCAGCCGTCCTCGATCGACGTCCGGCTCGACCGGTTCTTCCGGGTGTTCGAGAACCACAAGTACCCCCACATCGACCCGGCCGCCGACCAGTCGGACCTGACCCGGATCGTCGAGCCGGAGGGCGACGACGCGTTCATCCTGCACCCGGGTGAGTTCGTGCTCGGGTCGACGTACGAGGTCGTCTCGCTGCCCGACGACATCGCCGCGCGGGTGGAGGGCAAGTCCTCGCTCGGCCGGCTCGGCCTGCTGACGCACGCGACCGCCGGCTTCGTCGACCCCGGCTTCTCCGGCCACGTCACCCTCGAGCTCGCCAACGTCGCGACGCTGCCGATCAAGCTCTACCCGGGCATGAAGATCGGCCAGTTCTGCTTCTTCCGGCTCTCGTCGGCGTCGGAGCACCCCTACGGGTCGGCGAAGTACGGGTCCCGCTACCAGGGGCAGCGCGGCCCGACGCCGTCGCGGTCGTACCAGAACTTCCACCGCACCCAGATCTGACCTCCCTTGAAAGTTAGGCTAACCTAACTTTCGTGACCGTCACCAAGAACGCGTACGTCGCCAGCCTGCCGATGATCCTCGACGAGGTCGAGGTGCACAGCGTCGAACGCGTCTCCCCGTCGTTCGTGCGGATCGAGCTCGCCGGTCCCGGGCTCGCCGAGTGCGGCACCTCCGGACCGCTGTACGACCAGCGGATGAAGATCGTCTTCCCCAACGCGGCGGGCAACCTGCCGTCGTTCGTCGACATGGACGACTCCTGGTGGGAGAGCTGGATGCAGCTCCCCGAGGAGGAGCGCGGCTCCATGCGCACGTACACGATCCGGGACCTGGTCGGCTCGGGGGCCGGGACCCGGATCGTGGTCGACATCGTCGTGCACGAGCCGGGCGAGCCCAACCTCGACAAGCGCAGCGGCCCGGGCAACGAGTGGGCGCTGCGGGCGCAGCCCGGTGAACGGCTGATCGTGCTGGCGCCACGGCGTGGCCACGACTTCGGCGGCATCGAGTGGTCCCCCGGTGCGGCGAGCCGGCTGCTCCTCGTGGGCGACGAGACCGCCGTACCGGCGATCCGCGGCATCCTGCGCGACCTGCCCGCCGACGCCATCGGCGCCGCCTTCGTGGAGGTGCCGGCCGCGGGCGACATCCAGCGCGACGTCGCCGCCCCCGCCGGCATCGAGCTGACCTGGATCCCGCGCGGCGACGCCCCCCGCGGCGCCAGCCTGCACGCCGCGGTCATCGCCTGGCTGACCGGCAGCGCCGAGCCCGCGCCGCAGGTGGGCGACGACGAGATCGACCCTGACCTGTGGGAGACCCCGGTCTACTCCTCGTCCGGCGAGGAGGTCGCCGAGGCCACGCAGGTGCCCGTCTCCGACACTCCGCACGCCGGGCTCTACGCCTGGATCGCCGGCGAGTCGAGGATCGTCACCGGCCTGCGCCGCCGGCTCGTCAACGAGCTCGACATCGACCGCGGCCAGGTCGCGTTCATGGGCTACTGGCGCGAGGGCGTCGCCATGCGCTCCTAGCGCGGCGCCGACGCGTCGTCGCCGATCACCGGGAGCTCCCTCGGTTCCCGTGTTCAACGACACGTCAGGTGCGCGGTTATCGATCCGCTGCGTCGCAGACACCGGGTTATCAGACCTGGGCAGACCTTGCCATGAGCGCGGCCCGGATTGTCGGGACATCCGCGGGATCGGTCAGAGCGAGTCGAGGCCCGCGCGCCGGGCGCGGCGGCTGGCCCTGGTCCGGGCGGCGACCCTGCGTCGGTCGGCTCGGGCGATCCGCTCGGCGATCTCCTGACGCACGCGGAGCTCTGTCGTCGGTTCGATCATCGTCGGTTCCTCCTCTCGCGGGACTCGTGGTCGTCAGTCCTACTCAAGCATTCGCCACCGACAGTGGCGGCTGCCTGATCGGGCTTGCTCAGGCGGGGACGAGGTGGACGTCACCGGACACGGTGTTGGCGCGGACCTCGACGAAGTCGGCGCCCGGCTCGGGCTCGCCGACCCCCTCCAACCCGGAGCTGACGGTGCCGGTCACGGTGCTGATGTCGGTCCACACGGGAGTGCCGACGGGTACGCCGATCCGGACGTCGCCGGAGGCGCCCTTGCTGGTGATCCGGCCGCGTGAGGCCTGCCGGATGAGGGTGTCGCCGGAGCCGGTCGTCATCGTCACGTCGGCCTCGGCGTGGGCGATGTCGAGGTCGCCGGAGCCGGTCTTGACCACGACCGGACCGGCAGCGCGCTCCACCCGGATGTCACCGGATCCGGTCGAGATCGAGGTGGCGGCCGCAAGGATCTCGGCGGCGATGTCGCCCGACCCGCTGCGCACCCGCAGCTCGCCGGCGGCCTCGACCAGGGCGACGTCGCCGGAGCCGGTGTCGATCGAGCCCGAGCCCGTCACGCGCTCGAGGCTGACGTCTCCGGAGCCGGACTTGACCTTGACGGCCGCGACCTGGCCCGAGACCCGGACATCGGCGCTGCCGCTCTTCGCGACGACGGAGCTGTCGGTCGGCACCACGATGTCCATGTCGAGCTTCTGGTCGCCGAAGAGCCCGCGGGTCTTCGGGGCGATCACGCTCACATGGCCGCGGTCGTGGACGACCTGGACCTGGTCGGCGTGCTTGCCCTCGATCCGCACCTCGGTCTGGGCGACGTCGGCGGCGGTGACATCGATGCCGCCGCTGCCGTTCTCGACGTAGAGCTGGACGGGTTCGGGGGTGTCGAAGGTGAAGTCGGTCATGAGGTTGCTCCTGGGTCGAAGGGAGGGGAGGTCAGAGCCAGCCTGTGACGCGCCGGTTGCCGCGCTTCCCGCCGAACGGGAAGTCGCCACCGAAGGGCAGGCTGGACAGGTCCACGTCGACATGGATGGCGCGGTCGCTGGTCGCTGAGCGCACCAGGTTGACCAGCCAGGTGTTGAGGGACTGACCGGCGGCGGCCGCGGCGTCCTCGGCCTTGGTCTTCACCGAGTCGGGGATCCGCAGCGTGATCCGCGCCAGTCCCTCCTCGACGTCGCCGGGGGCCGGCGGGGCGGGCGGCGGAGGGGGAAGCGGCGGGGCGGGAGCGGTGGCTGGCGGGGCCTGGACGACGAAGTCGAGGTCGCGGCCGTCGAGCCGTACGTCGACGCTGCCGGCCGGCATCGCTGCGGTGATCTCGGAGGCGGCCTGGCTGATCGCCTCCATCAGGGCGAGCCGGGCGGACGGGTCGAGGGCGTAGCCGAGGCGCTCGGCGGTCTGCCGCGCCTCCTCGCCCGCGCTCTCGGCAGCTGCGAGCAGATCGCGCCGCAGGCTGTCGACGTACGGGGTGATGTCCATGCGCACCATGATGACGTCATGGTGACGTCATGTCAAGCCATCTTTGGCGTCAGATGGCGTCACTACTGTCGGGCGCGGGCACAAGAGCTCGATCAGCGAGGTGTCGCGGCAGGGCCTGGTGCCGGGGCGATCGACGCGCACGAGATGGTTCGGCGCCAGAGTTGCGAGGTCCGCCGACACCCGCCCCTTGCCGTGGAAGCACGAACGGGTCGGCAGCGGCACCCGCACCGTCGTGCCCTCGTATCGTCGGAGGATCTGCACGGCGGACTCGGGGCAGGGTGCCGACATGAAGCGCGGGCAGGGAAGACGCCAACCCTCGTTGCTCGCGGCGTCGGCTCCAGTCAGCGTGAGGAGGTCGTAGCCGGATGCTGGCAATCCGCCAGTCCCCCGTCCACCCGACCTGGAGGACGGGCAGCGGTGGGCAGAAGACTCCATCGGTCGGCTCGTCGCCGTAGACGTAGGACGGACCGTGTTCGCTCAGCGCCTGGTCGCCCGGTGCCTCGGCGAACCGGCACAGCCGAGGGGAGCCCTCGTCCACGGCGAGGAACCGCCGCGGTGCAGTCAGGGTCTCCTCGAGAGCCGCCAGGGCGGAGTGGCACTGGTCGTCGCCGCAGATGACCCAGTTGTCCGGATCCTCCGCCTCGGCGGGCGAAAGGCGAACGGGGCTGTCCTCACCGACAGAGAGCGCGACGTCCCCGGCAAGATCAGGCGTCGGGCCAAGGCCGCGCGCGAACCGGACGAGGTCGAACACCTGCTGCCACGTGCCCGTCGGCTCCACGCACCGCGCGGCCGGCGGCGGGCCGCCCGTGACCCTCACGAACACGTCCTCACCGGACTCGAGGCGCGTGCCCGCGCTGGGTTCTGTGCTGAGCACGTAGCCCCGCGGCTGGTCGCAGCGGTCCACGCGAACTACCTCGACGGTGACGCCCCGGGCTTGGAGCAGCGCGACTGGGCTCCCGGTCGGTGTTCGCGGGCGGCGGCGCCGGCTGGGGGTCGTCGCCGAGCTGCTGGGCGACGAGGATCCCCGCGCCGATCGCGAGCACCACCGCGGCGGCTGCGGCGAGCACCGGCCAGCGGCGGGACCTCGGCTCGGGCAGGCCGGTCAGGGTGATCGGCGTCGTTTGCCTGCGCCTCGTCGGGCAGGGTCTCGGTCGGCAGCTCGCCGTTCCAGCGCCGGGCACGGGCGTCGGCGAGCGTGGCGACCAGCACCCGGTGCACATAGGCATCGGGATGGTCGGCACGAGCGACCCGCCGCCACGAGCCGTAGCACTTCAACAACGCCGCCTGGACGATGTCCTCCGCGTCCGCCCGCGGACAGCCCAGCAGCACCGCGGTCCGCACGAGGCGGGTGCGGCGCTCAGCGACGTACGTCGTGAAGTCCATGTTGGCGGCGGGCTCCTGGTCTCCGGGTCACCCTAGAGACCGGCGAGCCCCCGCGTCCGGTTCCGCTAACTAACCGGTTAGTTTGGCGAGGCGGCGTGCCACGTGGTCGGACAGCACCGACAGCGGCAGGGCACCCGACTCGAGCACCGCGTCGTGGAAGGCCTTGATGTCGAACCGGTCGCCCTGCCGCTGCTGCGCGGCCTCGCGGATCCGGAGGATCTCGAGCCGGCCGATCATGTAGGAGAGCGCCTGGCCGGGCGTGACGGCGTACCGGTCGATCTCGGCGGTGGCGTGGCCCACCGACTTCTCCGAGTTCGCGAGCAGGTATTCGATCGCCTGCTGGCGGGTCCAGCCGAGGGCGTGCAGGCCGGTGTCGACGACGAGCCGGCAGGCACGCATCGAGTCGGCGGCGAGCATGCCCATCCGGTCCAGCGCGGAGCCGTAGAGGCCCATCTCGTCGGCGAGCCGCTCGCTGTAGAGGCCCCAGCCCTCGCTGTAGGCGGTCACGAAGGCGGTCTTGCGGAAGTCCGGGATGTCGTCGAGCTCCTGGGCGATCGCGATCTGGAGATGGTGCCCCGGGATGCCCTCGTGGTACGACGTGGACTCGATCTCGTAGCGCCCCCACCCCTCGGGGTCGGACACGTTCATGAAGAAGACGCCGCCCCGGCTGCCGTCCATGGCGGGCCGGAAGTAGTACGCGATCGCGCCGCTCGTGGTCGGCTCCACCTCGCAGTCCGACTGCGGAAGCCGGCCGAACCAGTCCCCCATCACGCCGCGCGCCTTGACCATCGCGGCCTTCGACGCCTCCACGATGTCGTCGGCATCGGTGTGGTGCAGCGCCGGGTCGTCGCGCAGTGCCGCGAGGATCGCCGGCACGTCGTCCGTACCGACGACGGCGGGCCCGAGCTCGGCGTACTGGCGCTCCAGCTCGGCCACCTGCTCGAGCCCGATCTCGTGGATCTCCTGCGGCGTCAGGTCGGTGGTCGTGTAGTAGCGGGTGAGCGTCGCGTAGGCCTCCTCACCTCCGGGCACGTGCAGCAGGCCGACCTTCTCGTCCGCGCGGGCGGAGGGCATCACATCGTCGAAGAGCACCGCCCGGTACGTCGCCAACGCCGGCCGGACCTCGTCCTCGACCACCTTCTGCAGCTGGGCGACCAGGGCGTCGCGGTCGACTCCGTCCGGCGTGGCCGCGATCCGGAGCAGCCGGTCCTCGCCCACCGGGGAGGTGAGCCACTCGTCGAGCTGCTGGATCGTGTCGGCGGCCGCGAACGCGGCCGGCGTGCGGCCGGCGGCGACGCCGTCGCGGTGCCGGTCGGCGAGGTCGGTGAAGTAGGACGCGACGCCGCGCAGCTTGTCGACCATCGCGTCCGCCACCTCAGGGGTGGGGATCGACAGCTTCGGCAGGAACATCCCGAGCGAGGCCTGCGCCCCGAAGATCGGGTTGGCGCCGTACTCCGCCGAGCGCAGGGCGCCGAGCTCGGCCGTCGACGTCGCGTCCCAGACCAGCATCGACCGCGACAGCCGTTCCTGCTCGTCGAGCCCGTCGTCGGCGATCGCCTCCGCCCGGGCGGCGAACTCCCGCGCCTCGGCAACCGCTGCCTCCTCGCCGGCGGCGCTCACGTCGGTGTAGGTGCCGGCGACGGAGTACTCCCCCGTCATGTGCGCCCACATCGGGTTCTGGCGGTAGCGGAACTGCTGGTATTCGTCGGCGAGGCCGGAGATGGAGTCCACGCGCCATTCCTACCGGACGGCGCCAGCCGACGTCGCGCCAGATTCAGGCGAGCCCGAGTGCCTTCGCCGACTCCTCCCGCATCTGCACCTTGCGGACCTTGCCGGTCACGGTCATCGGGAACTCGTCGACCACCATCACGTAGCGGGGGATCTTGTAGTGGGCGAGCTTCCCGGTCGCGAACTCTTGCACCGCGTCGGCGTCGAGCGGCTGGGCGCCCGCACGCAGCTTGACCCAGGCGCAGAGCTCCTCGCCGTACTTCTCGTCCGGGACACCGATCACCTGGACGTCCTCGATGTCGGGGTGCCCGTAGAGGAACTCCTCGATCTCGCGGGGGTAGATGTTCTCGCCGCCGCGGATCACCATGTCCTTGATCCGGCCGACGATGTTGCAGTAGCCGTCCTCACGCATCACGGCAAGGTCGCCGGTGTGCATCCAGCCCTCGGCATCGATCGCCTCGGCGGTCTTCTCCTCCTCCTGCCAGTAGCCGAGCATCACCGAGTAGCCGCGGGTGCAGAACTCCCCGGTCTCCCCGCGCTCGACGGTCTCGCCGGTCACCGGGTCCACGATCTTGATCTCGACGTGCGGTGCTGCCCGCCCGATCGTCGCCGTACGCCGCTCGAGGTCGTCGTCGCTGCGGGTCTGGCAGGACACCGGCGACGTCTCGGTCATGCCGTAGGCGATGGACACCTCGGTCATGTGCATGTCGTTGACGCACCGCTTCATCACCTCGACCGGGCAGACGGCGCCGGCCATGATCCCGGTGCGCAGCGAGGACAGGTCGTACGACGCGAAGTCGGGGTGGTTCTGCATGGCGATGAACATCGTCGGCACGCCGTAGACCCCGGTGCAGCGCTCGTCCTGGATGGTCTGCAGGGTGATCGCCGGGTCGAAGCCGGGCGCCGGGATCACCATGGTTGCGCCGTGGGTGACGCAGCCGAGGTTGCCCATCACCATGCCGAAGCAGTGGTAGAAGGGCACCGGGATGCAGAGCCGGTCCGCTTCGGTGAAGCCGATCAGCTCGGTCACGAAGAACCCGTTGTTGAGGATGTTGCGGTGGCTGAGCGTCGCGCCCTTGGGGAAGCCCGTGGTGCCCGACGTGTACTGGATGTTGATCGGGTCGGCCGGGCTCAGGTATGGGCGCGGCGGTCGACGACATCCGCTGCCATCTCCTGTCCGGCAGTGACGAGCACCTCCCAGTCGTCGGTGTCGACGTAGATCGTCCGCTCGAGGGCCGGACAGTCCGACGCGGTCTCCTCGACCATCGCGCGGTAGTCACTGGTCTTGAAGCTGCTGGCTGCGAGCAGCAACCGCACACCCGACTGGTTCAGCGCGTAGCCGAGCTCGTGCGTGCGATAGGCCGGGTTGATGTTCACCAGGACGGCGCCGATCTTCGCGGTCGCGAACTGCACGATCGTCCACTCCGCGCAGTTCGGCGCCCAGATCCCGACCCGGTCGCCTGCCTCGATCCCGTAGGCGATCAGCCCCCGCGCGATCTCGTCGACGACGTGGTTGAGCTCCCGCCACGTCCAGCGCCGCCCCGTGGCGACCTCGACCAGCGCCTCGCCGTCGGGCCGGGCTGCGACCGTGCGCTCCAGGCGCGCGCCGATGGTCTCGTCGAGCAGGGGCGTCGTGGTCTCGCCGGTTGCGTAGGACTCTGTCACCCCTCCATGGTGCTCCGGCCCCGGCCGGGTGCCCACCCCCCGATGGGGGGTCAGGGGATGAGCCCGCGGCGCCTCGCGACCACGACCGCTTCGTGGCGGGAGTGTGCGTCGAGCCGGACCAGCACGTCGCGCATGTAGGACTTCACCGTGGAGGCGGTCAGGCCCAGGCGCGCCGCCACCTCGCCGTACGTCGCTCCCGTGGCGACCTGGGTGAGCACGTCGAGCTCGCGACGGCTCAGCACCGGTGCGTCAGGGGTGCCGGGCGTCAAGGTCTCGAGCAGGTCACCGAGGCGGCGCTTGACCTCGGGGTCGGCGACGGTGCCGTAGAGCTCCCGCAGCCCGGCGTGCGCGAGCCGCAGCTGCTCGCCCGCAGCCGCCTCGAGTCGTTGCAGGCGCGCCGTGCGCACTGCGGTGCGTCGCTCCACCTCGGCCTCGACAGCGAGCTCGCCGGCCAGCCACCGGCTCGACCTGGTGACCGCGTCCAGGAGTCGATCCCCGTGGTGGATCGCCTCGCGCACGCCGGCGTACAGCACGCCTCGGACCGTTCCGGCCGCGACGACGGGCGCGGCCACCACGGCGCGCAACCCCTCGGCGGCGACCGGCCGGTCGTAGTGGTGGGAGATGTCGGTGGCCGACCGGTAGTCGTCCACGCCGAGCGTCCGCACCTCGCGCCAAGCGCGGCCGCCGAGCCCACGCCCCGCCATGATGGGCAGCCCACGCAGCAGCTCGGTGCGCGCCCCGGCGAGGTGGCGGATCCGCACGGTCGTGCCTTCGACAGCGCCACCGAACCCGACCGACACCGCAGACTCAGCACGCAACCGACGCAGCGCCTCGTCCCACAACGGGGCGGTCCGGTCGCTGTCCATGGGCCGACGATACGACTTCCGGGCGGTTCCGGCAGGGCCGTGTCTGTCCGCAGACAGAGGTGGGGTTCTGCCTCCCGGTCGATGTGGAGGTCGGGTCGCGGCGGATGAGATGGACGCATGACCATCACTGACCTCCACCCCTTCGAGCCCGTCGACCCGGTCGTCACCGTCCGCGGCCTCACCAAGTCGTACGGCGGCCGCACCGTCGTCGATCGCCTCGACCTCGAGGTGCAGGCCGGCGAGGTGCTCGGCCTGATCGGCGCCAACGGTGCCGGCAAGACCACGACCGTCGAGTGCCTCCAGGGCCTGCGCCGCCCCGACGCCGGCGAGATCCGGGTGCTCGGCCTCGACCCCTTCCACGACGCGGACCGGCTCCGGCCGCAGATCGGCAGCCAGCTGCAGAGCTCCGGGTTGCCGGACCGGCTCCGCGTCGCCGAGGCCGTCACCCTCTTCGCCGGCCCGCAAGCCACCGACACGGGCGCGCTGCTCGAGCAGTTCGGGCTCGCCGGCAAGCGGCGGTCGCCGTACGCCGGACTGAGCGGTGGCGAGCGGCAGCGGCTGTTCCTCGTGCTGGCTCTGCTCAACCGGGCCCGGCTGGTGATCCTCGACGAGCTGACCCAGGGGCTCGACCCCGCGGCGCGCCGCGAGGTGTGGTCGGCCGTGGCGCAGCTGCGCGACGCCGGCACCACCGTCCTCCTCGTCACCCACGAGCTCGACGAGGCCGAGGCGCTCTGCGAGCGGGTGGTCGCGATGAGCGACGGCCAGGTCCTCGACCAGGGCACTCCCGCCGAGCTGGTCGCCCGGCACGCCCGCGAGGTGGTCGTCCGGTTCGCCCTGGCCGACGCCCTCGATGGTCGAGGAGGTCGGTCTGGCGACCGTCACGAGACCCACGGCACTGCCGATGCCCTCCAGGCCCTCAACCGCCTGCCGGGGGTTGCCGGCGTGACGCGGGACCGCGGCCAGGTCGCCGTTCGCGGCGACCGTACGGCGATCGCCCATGTCGGCGCGTGGCTGGTCGGCACCGGGCGCTCGATCCCGGCCGACCTGCGCGTCGACGTACCCGACCTCGAGTCGGCCCTGCTCACCCTCCTCGACTCCACTCCCGGAAGGGCCGCATGATGACCGTCGCCGCCACCCGTCCCGCCGCTGTCGCCACCTCCGAGGCGGAGCAGCCCCGCCGCCGCTCCGTCACCCGCCGCCTGCTCGCGGCCGAGCTGCGGCTGCTGACCCGGGACCCGCTCACGCTGACCTTCGTGCTCGCGTTCCCGATCGTCTCGATGCTCATCATCGGCGGCTCGTTCGGCACCGAGCCGGACGAGGTGTTCCCGGTGAACCCGTCGCACTGGTACGTCGCGTCGTACTTCACCGTCGTCATCGGCGCCACCGGCCTGATCATGCTGCCGGTGCACATCGCGACCTACCGCGAGCGCGGGGTGCTGCGCCGGTTCGCGGCATCGGGCTTCCCGCGCTGGTCGTTCTCCCTTGCGGAGCTCGCGATGGGGCTCGGGGCGATCGCCATCGCCGGGCCGCTGCTGCTGGCGGTCGCCGCGCCCGTCTACGGCCTCCCGGACGTCGAGGACCCGGCGCGGGTCGCCGCAGGCATCGTCGTGGCGTCGGTCGCGTTCATCAGCATCGGCGTCCTGCTCGGCACCCTGCTGCCGTCCGCCCGCGCCGCGCAAGCCGTCGGCCTGATGCTCTTCTTCCCGTCGTTCCTGCTCGGCGTCGGCGGTCCGCCCCCGGCGGTGATGTCGGAGCCGTTGCGCGAGATCTCCGAGCGACTGCCGCTGGCCCTCGCCAACGACGCGATCCGGGAGCCGTGGCTCGGGATCGGCAACGGGACCGGACCGCTGCTCGCCACCTTCGCGATCGCCGTCGTCGCAACCACGCTGGCCGCGCGCCGGACGGCTCTGTAGCGGGCAGGGGGCTCTAACCTCGTGGTCATGACGGACCGACCAGCGCGAGTCATCGCTCCGGTGATGCTCGCGCTGTTCGCCGCGGTCGGCGCGCTCATGGGCGACCGCGCACTTCCGCTCGGACTCACGGTCACCGCCGCGATCGCGGGTCTCGCCGCGCTGGTCGCCTGGCGGGGACTGGTCTCGTGGCCGCTCGCGATCGCGCTGCTCGCCACTGCCGCCGGGCTGGTCGTGCTCGGGCACGGCAACTCGGCGAACCTGGCCTGGATGGGCTTCTGCGTCATCGCCGGCTGGGTCGCCCTCACCTCGGCGCTCCCGGTCACGGTCGTCACCGGCGGCGCACTCGGACTCGGGATCGCTGCCGAGTGGCTCCAGCAGCGGGACGAGCCGGGGTGGACGGCGTGGGTCGTCGGTACGGCGTTCACCCTCGTCGCGTGCGTGTTCGCGCACCGGCTGCGGGAGACCGTCGTACAGCTCGAAGCGGCGCAGCACCAGCTGGCCGAGCGCAGCCGGGCGGAGGAGCGGAGCAGGATCGCGGGCGAGGTGCACGACGTCATCGGGCACGCCCTGACCGTCTCGCTGCTCCACATCAGCAGCGCCCGGCTCGCGCTCGACGAGGATCCCGACGAGGCGCGGCAGGCGCTCGAGGAGGCGGAGCGGCTCGCTCGGACCAGCCTCGAGGAGGTACGGGCGACGGTCGGCCTGATGCGGACCGATGCCTCCGGCGAGACGGCCCCGATGCCCGGCGCCGCCGACATCCCCGCGCTCGTCGAGTCGTTCCGCCGGGCGGGTGTCGAGGTGGACCTGGACCTCGACGGCGGCCTCACCACGCTCGGGCCGGCCCGGGGACTCGCGGCCTACCGGATCGTGCAGGAGGCGCTCACCAACGCCACGAAGCACGCCCCGGGCGAGCCGGTCACGGTCGCCGGAGGCGACAGCGGCGGCGTCGTCACCATCGTCGTGCGCAACGGGGGCGTGCCGAGGCCTGGTGCCGGCGCCGGGATGGGCATCCGCGGCATGCAGGAGCGGGCGAGTGCGGTCGGGGGCGAGCTCGTCGCGGGTCCGCACGACGAGGGCTGGACCGTGAGGGCGAGGATGCCCCGGTGACCGATGTCGTGAAGGTGCTGCTCGTCGACGACCAGGAGCTGGTGCGCACCGGGCTGCGGGGCATCCTCCGTGCCCGGTTCGGCTTCGAGATCGTCGGCGAGCTCGCCAGCGGCGCCGGAGTGGTCGAAGCCGTCGCCGAGCTCTCGCCCGACGTGGTCGTGATGGACGTGCGGATGCCGGGAGTCGACGGCGTCGCCGCGACCGCCCTGCTGCGGGACAGCCCCGCGGCACCGCCGGTACTCGTCCTCACGACCTTCGAGGACGAGGAGATCCTCGCCGGCGCGCTGCGCGCGGGCGCGGCGGGGTTCCTGCTCAAGGGCGTGCCTGCCGAGGACCTCCAGCGAGCGGTACGGACCGTGGCCGAGGGCGGGTCGTGGCTCGACCCGGCGGTCACAGGGCGGGTGCTGTCCGCCTATCGCGACGGACCGTCGCCCGTGCTCCCCGGACCCGAGACCGACCTGCTCACCCCGCGCGAGCGGGAGGTGCTGGCGCTGATCGGGCAAGGGCTCAGCAACGCCGAGATCGCCGCGGAGCTGGTGCTCGGCGAGGGCACGGTCAAGACCCACATCGGGCACATCTTCGCCAAGCTGGACCTGCGGGACCGCGCCGCCGCCGTCGTGTTCGCCTTCGACCACGGACTGGTGCGGCCCGGCCGGGGGCGCTGACCGACCCGAAAAGCAGTCGTGTGCCTGAGACCGCCGATATCGGGGTTCTCAGGCACACGACCCAGTGCTCAGAGGCTGGTCAGAGGTCGAAGAGCGATCCAGCCTCGTTGATGTTGGCATCCGTGCGAGGCTCGTTCTTCTCGCCCGACGATGCCGGGGCGGCGGGTGCCGGCGCTGCGGGCTTCTTCTCCTCAGCAGCAGGCTCCTCCTCCGCGGCAGGCTCCTCCTCAGCGGCGGGCTCCTCCTTCGCGGCAGGAGCCTTCTTCGCAGTGGGATCCTCGGCCGACGGGTCCCACATCGGAGGTTCTGCGGTCGGGGCCGGAGCCGAGTCGACGATGTCGAACAGCGAGCCACTCAGGTCGGCCTGAGCAGGTGCCTCCTCGGCAGCCGGAGCCTCAGCGGGCTCCGCCTTCGCGGCCGGCGCCGGCTCAGCGGCGGCCGGCTTCTCCTCCGCCGGAGCGGAGTCGACAGCATCGAAGAGCGACCCACCGGTGTCGAACCCGCCCGAGGCCGGCGCGGCCTTCGCCGACGCCGGCTGCGCCTTCGGCTCGGACTTCGCCTCGGCCGGCGCCGCAGGCGCGGCCTCGGCAGGCGTGTCGAAGAGCGAACCACCCTCGTCGAACAGCGACCCGCCGGAGGCCGGCTTCGCCGGCTCGGCCTTGGCAGCCGGCTCAGCAGGAGCAGCCGGCGCCTCGTCGAACAACGACCCCCCGGCCGGCTCGGCCTTCGCAGCCGGCGCCTCGTCGAACAACGACCCCCCGGCCGGCTCGGCCTTCGCAGCCGGCGCCTCGTCGAACAACGACCCCCCGGCCGGCTCGGCCTTCGCAGCCGGCGCCTCGGCGGGGGCGTCGAAGAGCGACGACCCGGCGGCCGCAGGCGCGGCAGCCGCGGCCTCGACGGGCTCGGCCGACGTGTCCGCCTTCTTGGCGGTGGCGCCGACCTTCACACCCTCGCCCGGCTTGAGCTTGGTGGCGACCTCGCCCTTCACCGACGCGAGCAGCATCTGCGCGACGTCGAGGACCTCGACCTCCGCCCGGGCGCTGCCGTTGTCCTGGGCCTCGGTCAGACCGTCGGCGAGCATGACCCGGCAGAACGGGCAGCCCACCGCGATCTGGTCCGCGCCGGTCTCGACGGCCTCGTTGGTCCGGTTGACGTTGATCCGCTCGCCGATGGTCTCTTCCATCCACATCCGCGCACCACCGGCACCGCAGCAGAAGGACTTCTCGCCGCTGCGCTCCATCTCCGTGACCTCGGCGCCCGGCATGATCTGCAGCAGCTCCCGCGGGGGCGTGTAGACCTGGTTGTGGCGACCGAGGAAGCACGGGTCGTGGTAGGTGATCTTGCGCTGGTGGGCGCCGTCGCCGGTCCCGACCGGGGTCAGCTTGCCCTCACGGACCAGCCGGTTGAGCAGCTGCGTGTGGTGGATGACCTCGAGCTCGATGCCGAGCTCCTTGTACTCGTTCTTGAGCGTGTTCATGCAGTGCGGACACGTGGAGACGACCTGCTTGGCCTTCGCCTCCTTGAGCGTCTCGATGTTCTGCTGGGCGAGGCCCTGGAACACGAACTCGTTGCCGGCCCGTCGGGCGGAGTCACCGGTGCAGGTCTCGCCGTTGCCGAGGACACCGAAGGAGACGTCGGCCAGGTCGAGCAGCTCGGCGACGGCCCGCGTGGTCTTCTTGGCGCGGTCCTCGTAGGCACCCGCGCAGCCGACCCAGAACAGCCAGTCGACCTCGTCGAGCGACTCGATCGTCTCGCCGACGACCTTCACGTCGAACGGCAGGTCCTTGGCCCAGTCCATCCGGCCCCGCGGCGACATGTTCCACGGGTTGCCGTTGTTCTCGAGACCACGGAAGAGGCCGTTGAGCTCGGACGGGAAGTTCGACTCGACGAGCACCTGGTAGCGGCGCATGTCGGTGATGTGGTCGACGTGCTCGATGTCGACGGGGCACTGGTTGACGCACGCACCACAGTTCGTGCACGACCACAGCACGTCGGTGTCGATGATCGCGCCGCCCTCGGGCTCCCACGCGACGCCCTCGGTCTCGCCCACCAGGGGCCGCTCCGCCTCGGCGATCACGGCCGGGTCGAGACCGGCGCGCTTGTCCTCGGCAGCCAGGTTGTACGGCGCCGCGGCGAACGCGTGGTCCCGCAGGTTCATGATCAGCATCTTCGGAGAGAGCGGCTTCTCGGTGTTCCACGCCGGGCACTGCGACTGACAGCGGCCACACTCGGTACAGGACGCGAAGTCGAGAACGCCCTTCCAGGAGAAGTCGTTGATGCTGCCGATGCCGAGCGTGGCGTCCTCGTCGAGGTCGTCGACGTCGTCGAGCGTGACCGGCTTGCCCTCGTTCATCATCGGCTTCACGGCGCCGAGCGCGACCGAGGTCTTGTTCTCGCTGTCGCCGAACGAGGCCGCGTCGGGACGCTTGAACATGACGTTCAGCGGCGCCACGAAGATGTGGAGGTGCTTGGAGTGGAGCACGTCGATGAGGAACACCAGCATGATGCCGATGTGCAGGATCAGGCCGAGGCCGATCAGGAAGGTGCTGTCGGGCAGGACCTTGCCGAGCAGGAAGGAGACGAACGCCGCCTTGCCGTAGCCGTCGTCGGTGCCCTCGTGGATCACCCGTGCCGCGACCGCGCCGCGGAACAGGAACATCGTCCAGATGACGTTGAAGATCATGAACAGCACGAGGTACGCGCCGCCCAGGTGTGAGCCGGAGAACCGGGACTTGCGGCCCATCTTCTCGGGCTGGTTGCGCACCCGGATGAAGTAGAAGGTGACCAGACCGACCAGGCACAGCACCGCGATCAGGTCCTGCAGGAAGCCCAGCGGGCCCCAGGTGCCGATGCCGAGGAAGTGCCAGTCGGGGTTGCGCGAGAGCAGTACGCCGTACGCCTCGACGTAGACGGTCCCGAGGATCAGGAACGCGTACATCACAAAGGAGTGCGCGATGCCGGGGATCGTCCACTTCAGCAGCCGTCGCTGGCCGAGCACCTCACGCAGCTGGCCGCCGATGGCGCCTGCGGTCCGCTTGGTGATGTTCTCGAGGCGCTCCGGCGCCGGCTGACCGTGGGAGACCAGCCGGTAGAGGAACCACACCCGCTTGGCCGCCAGCGGCAGGATGATCGCGTTGAGCAGCAAGCCAACGATGAGCGTGAGGGTCATTCCGTCCAACGTCGTCACTCCAAAGCTTGGGGAAATCGGGGTCAGACTACGGAATCGCGCATCCGTTGGTCAGATCCGGGGCGAGCCGCCCAAGGCGTGGATCTTACCCGCAAGTAACCTGGCTGTCGGCGTGAGGATCACCTCACTCGCGTGGGTATCAGCCCCCGGGCAGCGCCGCGGGGCACTCCCAGGACTACGGAGTCTGCACCCGGATGACCCTCCCTGTCGCGTCGAACTCGATGTTCACCATCACCCTCGGGTCGTCGGCGGTCTTCGCGCACACGCCGTACCACCGGCCGAGGCGGCGGAACGGCTGTCCGACCCGGCGCATGACCTGGACGGTCGTCAGCCCGGGCTCGATCACGCTCTCGACCTTGGCGACGGGCTTCCGCAGGCCGGCGTTGCGGCACGAGTCCGGCGCGATGCCGGTCGCGCGCTCCCACATCTGGAGGTAGGCCTCGGTGCCGCGCGCCATGTCGTCGCGGATCAGGTCGCCGTCACCCTGCTGCGCGTCGGCGACCATCCCGAGGTCCTGGACCCAGTCGGGATACAGGCCGTACTGCGCGACGCCGTCGACGTTGATGTCCCACACCCGCTCGCCGGCGCGCTGCTTGTCGACCTCGACCCCACCCAGCCCCGTGAACGGGTATCTGACCGGGTTGGGCACGTCCGCACCTCGCGGACTGCCCTGCGCGCCGAGGCCGTTGATGTCCGCGCCGAACCCGATGCCCCAGTAGTAGCGGGGGTCCGCCCACTCGATGTGGCGTCGCCACTTCTCGACGAACCCCGTCGAGTCACCGGCGTACGGCGTGATGAACCCGCCGGCCCGGTAGATCCGCGGGTAGGTGTCGGGCGTCGACCACGAGTGGCTCGAGATCACGCCGGGGTAGTCCAGCTCCTCGATGAGGTCCATCGACGACTGCCGCGCCTTCACGCTCATGTGATCGGGGTCGAAGATCATGTGCCGCTCGGCGAGGGAACGGATCAGGTGCTCGCCGAGGTCGGTCAGCCCACGCTTGTTGCAGTGGGCGGGCGGCGGGTAGACCGGCAGCTGCGGCAGCGCGATCGCGCCACCGAAGAGCGAGAAGATCGCCCCGAAGATCGCGTCCTGCTCGGGCAGGGTCGGCAGCGTGGTCTGGTTCTTGTCGTGGCTGACGCCGTCGGCCGGCTCGCAGTGCTCCATCTGCCAGAACGTCGCCGTCTCGAGGAAGTTGGCCGAGTTGACGAACAGCCCGACCTCGCCCTCGTCGCCCGCGACACCGGACAGCGCGTTGTCGAACTTGTTGACCAGCTCCATCTGCCGGACGCCGAGCGTGTGCATCTCGGCCAGGTTGGCGTCGATCTCGGCCTCGTCGCACGCGGGTTGGTCACGGCCGAGGACGATCTTGACCGTGCACCCGAACGGGATGCTGGTCTCGATGCCCATCACCACGGCCATCTTCCCGGCGTTGATGACCTGGCGCGCCTCGAACGGCGTCCGCACGATCCGGTAGAAGCCCTGACCCGGGCCACCGAACTGGGCGTCGATGTAGTCCTGCATCTCGTACATGTCGCGCGCCTGCAGGCGGATCGAGTCCATGTCGTCGCAGGAGTTGCGCTTGAGCGGGTAGAGCTGGCAGAGCTTGTTGTTCTCGACCAGCAGGTTCACGAACAGCCGCTGCCCGCCGCGCCAGGCCCGCTCGAGCCACCGCCAGTAGGTGCCCTCGTGGGTCAGGGACTCCGGCGCGGGCCAGTCCTTGAAGGTCGGCCAGCCGACCGGGTCGTGGGAGAGCTCACCGGACAGGAAGGACTCGAGGATCGCGCCGTTGCCCTGGGTCAGGGTGTGGTCCGGGCAGTCGACCAGGGCGTACGGCGCGCCGTACTGGTGCCACGGCCGACCGCAGTGCACCCTGCCGCCGAGGAACTCGAACGCCATGCCGTGGGTGTGCGCGTCGACGTACCCGCGGACCTCCTGGAAGGAGCTCGTCCCGCCGTACGGGTCGCCGGTGATGCCGATGTCGGCCTCGGGATAGGCCGCACAGCCGTCGGTCGCGAGCCGCAGCCGGTACGCCGACACCCGGTCGCCGCCCACCAGGTCGTCACCGGATGCGGCGAGGGCGTCCCCGGCCAGCGAGCGGAAGCCGAACCGGCCCACGCTGTTGCGGCTGACCGTCCAGTCCGCGGCGGGGCTCGGCTCGGCGACGACCTCGACGACGCCGTTGCGGCTGGCGAGCACGCCGTCGCTGGTGTGCAGCAGGTAGCCGCCGAGGCGGGTCGCCTTGAAGTAGAACGGCGCCGCGTCCGTGGCCGCGACCGGCGCGAGGCTGACCTCCGTGCCGCTCCGGACGACGTAGGCCCCCGACGGTGCCTGCAGCGTGTAGCAGGCGCCGGCCATCGCGAACCGGGTCTCCGGCACGTCGGCGTGCTCCGGGTAGACCGACACCGGCTTCAGGATGGGGTCGCGCAGCGCTCGCTCGCGCTCGACGTACGACGCCGCGGCCCGCCGCTGCTCGGCGGTGGTCGGGTCGACCGTCCCCTCCTCGAAGCCGGCCCGGGAGATCAGGTTCTTGGTGCGCGGGTCGTCGTGGCGGTGCGGAGGCGTGCCGGGCGGGTCCTCGTGGGGCACGCCGAGCGCGCTCTTGTCGGCCTCGGCCGCCGCGGCCAGGTCGAGGGCGCGGCCACTGCCGCCACCCGGCACCGACATCGCCGTCGCGACCACCGCGGCCGCGGCCACCGCTGCCAGTCCGATCCGCATCGACTGCTTGCGCTCCACGCCGGTCCCCTGCCCTGATGCTGCGTCTGAGGCGGTCGTCGTGACCGCCGCCACAACCTCAACGACGCACATCGTGCGAGGCGACGGCATGTAGGTCAAGTGACCCGGTTAAATCCTCGCTCAGGAACGCCGAAGGCCGCCCCCTTCCGGGAGCGGCCTTCGTGCGTTCAGCTGACGGGCGTCAGAGGATGGCCTTCTTCACCTGAGTGCGAGCGACGCCGAGGTCGATCACTGCACCGACACCGTCGAGCAGGGTGATCCGAAGCGCGATCACCTCGATGCCGCCACGGATCAGGGTCTCCACCCCGAACTCGAGCTTCGCAAGACCCGGGATCTCGAGCGTGCCGGAGTCCGGGATCTCATGAGGCTCACCGTCGGCGGTGATCGACACGAACTTCGTCCCGTTGCTGTTGCGGACCAGCTTGCCCGGCCGCCGGATGACGTTGGCGCGAGCCACGATGCCCTCGATGACGAGCTGGCCACCTCCGAGGTTGACCTCGGCGATCGAGCCCTGGGTCCACGCACGGGCCCGGCGACGACCGGCCTGCACACCGAAGACCTTGGCCTGTGCGGCGCCGACGGAGACCGCGGACGGGACGTTGATGTCGACCGTCTTGGTCTGCTTGACCACGCCGCCCGTGCCCTCGCAGGGGAGGGGCTTGGTGGGCGTGCGGCCGATGGTGACGATCGTGTCGTCTTCGACGTTCAGGACCTTGCCCTTGAGGCCGGCCGCGTAGCCGCTCATGAGCGAGTTGATGACGTCGTCAGTCATCCGAGCACGCGACAGGGCGACCTTCACCTTGGTGTTGGTCGGGAGGATCTCGACGAGCAGGCCCTGGGCGCGCGCGAAGATCGAGTGCGCCCGCTTGTCGACCTTGGTCTCACCGAGCGTGATCCGGAGCAGGCCCGGGATCTCGACCGGCTCACCCGGAGACGGGATCGCGATCACCTCGGGTTCGCCGCCCGGAGGGGTCAGCACGATGCCGGCGACGTTGGTGTGGACCGCCGAGTGGAAGCCGGTCGCGTTGTGCCAGACCCGAGCGGTCGACTCGACAGCGCCGAGCGAGAGGCTGCCGAGTTCCGTCTCGACCAGCGTGATGCCGGCGAGGGCGTGGTGCGAGACGGAGGTGACCCTCGGGCCCCGCTTGATCGTCTTGACCCTCGTGGTCAACGTGTCGATCTCGCCGAGGCCGGGAAGGTCGACGTTGGCCAAGCCGTTGGACCGGTCGAGGCCCGCGAGCGTCGTGCAGGCGATGTGCGCGAAGCCGGTAGCACCCGAGGAGACCGGGATGTCGCCACCCTTGATCAGGGTCCCGTATCCCATCGCGTGGAGGCCGAAGTTGGTGGGGCGTGGTGCGGCAGCAGCGGCCTGGTCAGGCACGACGGGCGCGGCATGGCCGGGGCCGGCCGGAAGCAAGATGACGCTGCTGACCATGGCCAGCAGTGCCCCCCCTAGGGCAAGACGGTTCATAACTGGAGCTCCTTCAAGGCAGAAGACAGCGGCCCTCCCTCCGAGAGACCGCTGTGCAGTGTCCGGATCGTATCGTCTCCCCCGATACGGATAACGCATTCTGATAACGGCGGACAGCCGTTTCGGATACGGCTTTTGGGCATGATGTTGCGATGCCCCGCCGCCGCTCCCGCCTCGCCCTGACCGCAACCGTCCTCGTCATGGGCCTGAACGGCTGCGGTGAGGACGAGGACGACGGCGACGACCACCGGCCGGCGACGCCCCCGCCGAGCGGGTCCGCCAGCCCCGAGAGCCCCGGCACCGACGCCCCCGACGACGTCGCAGAGGCGGTCAACCGGACGCGGGAGGACTCGGTCTACCCGCAGGTCGGCGATCCGCTCGTCGACGCGCTCCACTACGACCTGGCGCTGGCCTGGACGCCGGAGACCGACACCCTCGAGGCCTCCCAGCGGCTGACGTTCCGCGCGACGTCGGCCGCCGACCAGTTCCAGCTCGACTTCGACGACGTGCTCACGATCGACACGCTCACGGTCGACGGCGAGGACGCGACCTACGACCGCGCCGACAAGGACCTCGTGGTCCAGCACCCGGTCGAGGCCGACCAGGAGTACGTCCTGGAGATGTCCTACTCCGGCACGCCGGAGCCGTACGCCGCGCCGACCCAGCGGTCCGACTTCCGGCTCGGCGTCGGCTGGCACGTGACGCCGGAGCACGAGGTGTGGACCATCCAGGAGCCGTACGGCGCGTTCACCTGGTACGCCGCCAACGACCAGCCCGCCGACAAGGCTTTCTACGACTTCACGCTGTCGGTGCCCGAGCCGTGGACCGGCATCGCCAACGGCGAGCTGACCGACACCGCCGACGCCGACGGGCTGCGGACCACGACGTGGCACCTCGCCGAGCCGGCGTCGTCGTACCTCGTGACCGTGGCGTTCGCCGACTACACGCCGACCGAGCTCGAGTCCGACAGCGGCGTGCCGGTCACCATCTGGGGTCCCACCGACGACCCGGAGGCGATCGGCGAGACGGAGTACGCCCCGGAGGCGATCGACTGGCTGGAGCAGTACCTCGGGCCCTATCCCTTCGACACGTTCGGGATCCTCATCTACGACGGCGAGAGCGGGATGGAGACCCAGACCATGGTCACGCTCGGCGCGACGGAGTACTCCACGTCGCGGGCGGTCGTCGTGCACGAGCTCGCGCACCACTGGTACGGCGACACCGTCACGCCCGCCGACTGGAGCGACGTGTGGATGAACGAGGGCATGGCGATGTACCTCCAGGGCATGTGGGAGGCCGAGGACGAGGGCATCACCATCGACCAGAAGATGGACCAGTGGGCGCTGTTCGAGGGCCAGGAGCGGCAGTACGCCGGTCCGCCGGGTGACTACGACCCGACCAACTTCGGCTCGGGCAACATCTACTTCGGTCCCGCCCTGATGTGGCACGAGCTGCGGCAGCAGCTCGGTGACGACGAGTTCTTCGCGCTGCTGCGCGACTGGCCGGCGGAGCAGGAGAACGACACCGCCGACCGCGAGGAGTACCTCACCTGGATCGAGGACCGGACCGGCGAGGAGCTCACCGCGTTCTTCGACGCCTGGCTGCTGAACGAGACCACCCCGCCCCGGGACTGAGACCGAAGCAGTGACGTCGAGGTAGAACAGGTTCTACACTCGGCGCGTGCGCCTTCGCTCCCTGGTGCGGATCTCGGCCGCCGCTCTCGCTCTCGTCCTCGGCACCGGACCCTCGGCGCCCGTCGCTGCGGACGACCCGGCGCTCCCGCCGATCCCGGCCGTGCCGGGACTGCCGATCCCGTCGCTGCCGACCGACCTGCTGGTGCCGAGGTTCGTCGGCACCGAGGCCACCCCGCGGCCGCTCCCGGCCCCGGACGTGCCGCAGCACCCGTACCTGTCGGCCAACGGCACGAGCAGCATGCACAACGACGCCTACAGCACCGATGCGTACGACGTCAGCGGGCCGCTCGGTCACGACCTCGGGATCAGGTCGCGCAGCTACGGCATCCGTGAGTGCGCGACGATCGCGTTCGACTCCCACGGCCGGCTGGTCGGCCTCTGCGGCGGTCTCGAGGGCTTCACGATGATGGTCGTCGACCCGGTCACCCTCAACCCGGTCGACGAGCTGCAGGTCTCGCAGCGCGACCTCACCAGTGGCGCCAACCCGCTCACCGACATCTGCGGCGGCACCTACTTCTTCCTCGACCCGCACGACCACGCGTTCGCGACCACGACCGACGCCGGGATCGCCGAGATCGCGGTCGGCGCGGACGGGACCCTCTCCCGGGTGCGCGACTGGCCGATGGCGTCGTACCTCTCCGACGACGACTGCCTGGTGGCCACCGGCGTCGACTGGTCCGGCCGGCTGTGGTGGTTCAGCCAGCAGGGCGTCGTCGGCACCCTCGACCGCGCCACCGGCCAGGTCGGGGTCCTTGCGCTGCCGACCGGCGAGGGCATCTTCAACTCGGTCTCCAGCGACGAGACCGGCGGCATGTACGCCGTCACCACCCACGCGACGTACCGCCTCGACGCCGACGCGACCGGCCAGCCGCGGGTGACCTGGCGGATCGCCTACGACCGCGGCACGAAGGTCAAGCCCGGCACCCTCTCGCAGGGCTCGGGCACCTCCCCCACCCTCATCGGCCGCCGGTGGATCGCCATCGCGGACAACGCCGAGCCCCGCAGCCAGGTCATCGTCTACGACCGGCGCAGCGGCGTCACCGACCGGCTCCACTGCCAGGTGCCGGTGCTGACCGAGGGCGCGAGCGCGACCGAGAACAGCCTGGTGGCTGCCGGCAACTCACTGATCATCGAGAACAACTACGGCTACACCGGCGTACAGGCGACGATGCTGGGACAGTCGACGACGCCAGGCCTGGCGCGGGTCCTCATCGAGCGCGACGGGTGCCGGGTCGCCTGGACCAACAACGACGTGATCGCGCCGACGTCGGTCGCGAAGGCGTCGCTCGGCAACGGGCTGGTCTACGCCTACACCAAGCCGGTCCGCTCCGACCTGATCGACGCGTGGTACCTCACCGCCATCGACATCCGCACCGGCCGCGTCGCCTGGAGCAGGCTGACCGGGACCGGCATCCAGTGGAACAACCACTACGCGGCGATCTACCTCGGTCCGGACGGCACGCTGTACGTCGCCACCGTCGCCGGCCTGATCCGGCTCGCCGACGGCTGAGCGGCGGTCGAGGACGTGGCCGCGCCGTCCGGGGTTGCGGCGCGACGAGCGCTCGCGAGGAGCCTCGAAACCCACCCTTGAGCGCGCCATTAGCCCCGCCGAGGCGGGGTGTCGGGGCTCGGTGGCTACTCGTCGGGTGGGTCGGCCGGGTCGGCCGGGTCGGTCGGCGGCTCGGTCGGCTGGGTGGTGCCGGGTCGGGGTGTGAGGTCGTAGGTGCCGGTGGGGTCGACCAGGTACAGGCCGCTGGGCAGGGTCCACAGGTAGGTGCCGGGTGAGAGGACCCGGCAGGTTGCGAGGCCTGAGGTCTTGTACCGGTGGTGGCCTCGGCACTTCGGGTTGAGGTTGCACCGACATGTTGGTCCGCCCTGGGTGTGGGGCACGTTGTGGTCGAGGTCGCAGCGCTCGGCGGGCCTGGCCGTTGAGGTCGATCACCGGTCGCACCAGCACGCTGGTGCCCGGGGTGCCCATCCACTGCTTGACCTGCTCCGGTGAGATCGGGGTGCGGGTGTTGGCGAACCGGCCGACCGCGCCATCGGCCGTGTGGCCGCCGTTGTCGTTGAGGTGGACGATCAGCTCGACCCTGCAGCCGGGGACGGTCCGGGTGATCTCCCCGGTCTCGGGGTCGACGACCTCGAGGTCGAGGGCGAGGGCGAGATCCTGGCGGGCGATCTCCCCGAGAGCGACCGACCGGCGCACGTCCAACGACTCCTCACAGCCGAGCTGGCCGAGCAGCTTCGCCCGGCGGGCGACCGCGGCTTCGAGGTCCAGGGCATCGGCGACGTCGAGGGTGGCGGTGACCTCGACGGTGCCGTCGAACCCAGCCTGGTCGAGGTCGATGTCGACGTGCCGCGTCTCTTGGGCCGCCGTGCGCTTCTCCTCGGCCGCTTGCGGGTCGTAGCGGACCAGGGCCTCCTCGACCAGCCGGTCGATCTGCGCCCAGGAAACCACATGGGCGATGGGCGCGAGCTGCCGGTCCACGAACCCAGCGGCATCGGCGGGCAGGGTGCGGGTGGACTCGGCGAACCGGAGTGCCTTCCACACCGGCACCCGGCCCTCCAGCACCCGGGCCCAGGTCCTGGGGAGCCGGTAGGCCAGCTCGACGACCTGCCCCACATAGGAGCGGCCGGAGTCCAACGACCGACCGACGAGGGCGGAGAGCTCCATCACCGCGAAGTCGCTGATCAACGGGGCGCCGGGTCCGGCGACCGGGAGCCCGGTGTCCAGACCGCGCTCGGTGATCGTCGAAGCGTCCCCTTCTTCGGCCACCACATGCTCGCCCGCCCACTCGGCGATCCGACGGATCTTGGAGATCTCGTGCTCGGTGATCGCGGTCTGGTCGTCACGGATCTCGGCCAGTAGCTCCTGCGAACGCGAGACCGGCGCGGGCTCGGCGGCCTCGTCCGCCGGGGTGGCGGTGAGGTCGAAGAGGGGTGCGGTCCCGAGATCCATACTGAACATTCAACATCCGACCACCGACACATCGAAACGCGCGGAACCCGCCTGTGGACAGGCGGTTCGTCAAGCTGGCCTGTGGACCACAAGTGGCTCGCCGGGTGCCTGGACCGCCGTACTCCTCGCACCTCAACCAGCGGGCGGCGCCTCAGCTCTGGCTCGGGGTGCTGCCGAAGCTGACCGTCTCGAACACGCACGTCACGCTCACGGCGATGATGTCCTTGAGGAACTCGGGATCGGGCGACCCGCCGGCGTCGTCGGCGATGAACGTCAGGTCCTCGTCGATGACGCCCTTCTGCTGCAGCCCCTCGATGCCGGAGCGCTCGACCAGCTCGCGGGAGATGCACGCGGCCTCGGCGGGCTCGAAGTCGTCGTCCTCGGTGAACGCCGCCGCGATGTTGTCGGCGGCTTCCTGCTCCTCCGCGGTCAGCCCGTTCTCGTTGGTCGTGTCCGACGACGGGCCGCCACCACCGCCACCTCCGCCACCATCGTCGCCGCGGAGCGCGAAGACCGCGCCGATGGCTCCACCCACGATGACGAGCACCGCCACCAGCGCCAGCGCGGCCAGCAGCGGGGTGCGGGAACGGCTCGGTCCCGGCGACGGGACGGGAGTGCCGTACAGCGGAGCCGGCGCATGGGTCGATGCCGGCGCCTGCGTGGGAGCGGGCGGCTCGAGGCCGGTGCCCTGCTGGACCCGGACCGGCGCGGGGAACGATCGCAGCACCCGGCGAAGGTCGTCGCGCAGGGCGGCCGCCGACGGGTAGCGGTCGGCCGGTCTCTTGGCCAGCGCGGTCCGCAGGATCCGGTTGACCTCGCGCTCGAACGGCCCGGCGGCCGCGAGCTGCGGGACCGGGGCGGACAC
The DNA here is from genome assembly GCF_003515065.1 of Nocardioides immobilis. Classification (GTDB taxonomy): domain Bacteria; phylum Actinomycetota; class Actinomycetes; order Propionibacteriales; family Nocardioidaceae; genus Nocardioides; species Nocardioides immobilis. The sequence continues at coordinate 117,981 of NZ_QXGH01000013.1, read as the reverse complement.
GTGCGCGGCGACCAGCTGGTAGTCCGTCGTGCCGGAGTACGGCGACCGGCCGACGAGTGCCGCCCAGAGCAGGCAGCCGAGCGAGTAGACGTCCGTCTGCGCACCCGGCGCGCCCCCGGTGTGGAGCTCCGGCGCCATGTAGCTCGGCGTCCCGACCACGAACCCCTGGGTGGTCAGGGTCTGGCTGAGCGCCGGGTCGACGTCGGTGCGGCGCGCGATGCCGAAGTCCGCGAGGTACGCCGACACCTCCTCGCCACGGATCCGCAGCAGCACGTTCGCAGGCTTGATGTCGCGGTGCACGAGCCCCATCGCGTGCGCGTCGGAGAGGCCCGTGGCGATCTGGGCGAGCAGGTCGAGCGCGATCCGCGGCGGCGGCGCGCCCGACGCCTGGATCATGTTGCCGAGGTCGCCGTCCGGGATCAGCTGTGAGGCGATGTAGAGCGCGCCGTCGGCCTCCCCGTGGGCGAACACCTGGACGACGTGCGGCGAGTCGAGCGACGCCTGCGCCTGGGCCTCCTGGGTGAACCGCACCCGGAACGCCGGGTCGTCGGCGAGGTACGGCGAGATGATCTTGAGCGCCACCCGCCGCTTCAGCACCGTGTCGACGGCCTCGAAGACCACGCCCATCCCGCCCATGCCGAGCTGGCGGACGATCTCGTAGGGACCGATCCGCTCACCCGGCTCCGGGAATCCCTCCATGGGCCCGGTTGGCGTCGTCACGGACTGTTCCTACCCCGCCGGGCAGGCACCTAGCCAATCGGGTTCCACAACCTCCGTCAGAACAGCAGCGCCGTCGCCGGGTCGGCCACGATGTCCGCGACGTCGGCGAGGAACTGCGAACCCGTCGCGCCGTCGATGTGCCGGTGGTCGAACGAGAGCGCCAGCGTCGTCACCTGGCGGGGCACCACCTGGTCCCCCACGACCCACGGCTTCGACTTGATCGCCCCCATGCAGAGGATCGCGGACTCACCGGGGTTGATGATCGGCGTGCCGGCATCGACGCCGAACACACCGACGTTGGTGATGGTGAAGGTCCCGCCTGCCATGTCGGCCGGCTGCGTCCGCCCCTCGCGGGCCGTCGCCGTGAGCGCCTCGAGCTCCCGTGCCAGGTCGACGAGGTCGAGGGCGTGCGCGTCCTTGACGTTGGGTACGACGAGACCGCGCGGCGTGGCTGCTGCGATGCCGAGGTTGACGTAGTGCTTGACCACGACCTCGCCGGCCGCCTCGTCCCACGTCGAGTTGATCATCGGGGTGCGTCGCATCGCCAGGGTCACCGCACGTGCGAAGACCAGCAGCGGAGAGACCTTCACGCCCTTGAACTCGCGCCGCTCCTTGAGCCGCGCGACGAAGTCCAGGGTCGCGGTGGCGTCGATGGTGACCCACTCGGTGACGTGGGGCGCGGTGAACGCCGACTCCGTCATCGCGGCCGCCATCATCTTCCGCACGCCCTTGATGGGCTCGCGGGTCTCACGCTGGCCCGACGCCTGGACAGGCCCGGCGGACGTAGACGCCTCGACAGGCTCGGCGGGCGTCACCACCGAGCCGGCGGCGGCCTCGACGTCGGCCCGGCTCACGGTGCCACCCGGGCCGCTCGGCGAGAGCGACCGAAGGTCGACTCCCAGGTCCTTCGCCAGCTTGCGCACCGGCGGCTTGGCCAGTGTCCGGACGCCGGCCGTGGCGGTCTCTCCCGCAACGGGCGCCGGGGCGGTCGGCGGTGCCGTCGGGCCACCTGCCGCGAGGGACTGCTCCTCGGCATCACCCAGCACGGTGGAGACCAGCTGCGCGACCTTGCTGTGCTGGTCGGTGACGTTCTGGTTGAACACGTCGTGGACGTCCGCGCGCGCGGTCCGCTCCCCCGCGGCCTCGACGAGCGGGCGTCGCGCCCGGCGCTGGGGACCACGGTCGGCCTTCATCCGGCCGACCAGGGACTCGCCCTCGCCGCCGCCGCTCGCCGCCGGGTTGGACATGTCGATGTCCATCGCGCCCGACCCGGACGGACCGCTCGCACCGCCCGCCGGCGCAGCGGCCCCGATGGCGATGATCGGCGTACCGACCGGCACCGTCTCTCCCTCGGCGACGAGGATCGCGGTCACCTCACCGGCGTAGGGGGACGGCAGCTCGACCAGCGACTTCGCGGTCTCGATCTCGACGACGACGTCGTTGATGGCGACCTGGTCGCCGACCTTGACCTTCCAGGTCACGATCTCGGCCTCGGTCAGGCCTTCACCGACATCGGGCAGCAGGTACTCGGGCACGGTCAGATCTCCAGACTGCGGTCGACGGCGTCGAGGACCCGGTCGAGGTCAGGGAGCCAGTCCTCCTCGAGCCGCGACGCGGGGTAGGGCGTGTCGAAGCCGCCCACGCGGAGCACGGGCGCCTCCAGGGAGTAGAAGCACTCCTCGGTGATCCGCGCGGCCAGCTCGGCACCGAGTCCCAGGTTGACGTGGGCCTCGTGCACGACGACCGCGCGGCCGGTCCGACGTACGGACTCGTAGACCGGACCCATGTCCAGCGGGGACAACGTGCGCAGGTCGATCACCTCGAGCGACTTGCCCTCTCCCGCGGCCGCCTCGGCAGCGTTGAGGCAGGTCTTGACGGTCGGCCCGTAGGAGAGCAGCGTCGCGTCGCTGCCCGGGCGGACCAGCCGGGACTCGAACAGCGGCATCGGCTCGAGGGTGTCGTCGAGCTCGGCCTTCTGCGCGTGGTACTGCCGCTTCGGCTCGAGGAAGATCACCGGGTCGTCGTGGGCGATCGCCTGCTGGATCATCCAGTAGCCGTCGACCGGGTTCGAGCAGGCGACCACCTTGAGGCCGGGGGTGTGCGCGAACTGCGCCTCCGGCGACTCCGAGTGGTGCTCGACCGCGCCGATGCCGCCGCCGAACGGGATCCGGATGACCATCGGCATCTTGACCCGCCCCTGGCTGCGGAAGTGCAGCTTGGCGACCTGGCAGACGATCTGGTCGTAGGCGGGGTAGACGAACCCGTCGAACTGGATCTCCACCACCGGCCGGTAGCCGCGCATCGCCATGCCGACCGCCGTACCGACGATGCCGGACTCGGCGAGCGGCGAGTCGATGACCCGGTCCTCGCCGAAGTCCTTCTGCAGGCCGTCGGTGATCCGGAAGACGCCGCCGAGCTTGCCGACGTCCTCACCCATCAGCAGGACCTTGTCGTCCGCCTCCATCGCCTTGCGCAGGCCGCGGTTGAGCCCCTGGGCGAGCGTGATCTTGGTGCTCATGAGTGCGCTCCCTCGAACGTCGCGAGGTAGGCGGCGTAGCCGTCGCGCTGCGCCTCCAGCTCGGGCGTGGTCTCGGCATAGACCCGGTCGAAGATGTCGAGCGGTCGTGGATCCGGCATCGCCTTGCAGCCCTCGCGCAGGGTGTGACCCAGCTCGTCGGCCTCGGCGGCGAGGTCGCTGAAGAAGGCCTCCTCGGCGAGCCCGTTGCGCTTGAGGTAGACCTCGAGCCGCGCGATCGGGTCCTTGAGCTTCCAGTTCTCCAGGTCCTCGGAGAGGCGGTAGCGGGTGGGGTCGTCGGTCGTGGTGTGCGCGCCCATCCGGTAGGTGTAGGCCTCGATGAACGTCGGCCCCTGGCCGTCACGGGCGCGCTGGAGCGCGGCCTTGGTGACGGCGTACGTCGCGAGCACGTCGTTGCCGTCGACCCGGAGCCCGGGGAAGCCGAAGCCGAGCGCCCGCTGGTAGAGCGGGATCCGGCTCTGCCGCTCGATCGGCTCCGAGATCGCCCACTGGTTGTTCTGGCAGAAGAACACGACCGGCGCGTTGTAGGAGGCGGCGAAGATGAACGCCTCGTTGACGTCGCCCTGGCTGCTCGCCCCGTCCCCGAAGTGCGCCAGTACGGCGCTGTCGCGTTCGGGGTCGCCGGTGCCGACGACGCCGTCGCGCTGCATGCCCATCGCGTAGCCGGTCGCGTGCAGCGTCTGGGCGCCGATCACGATCGTGTAGAGGTTGAAGTTGTAGTCGGACGGGTTCCAGTCGCCGTGGTCGACCCCGCGGAAGAGCCCGAGCAGCTTCAGCGGGTCGAGCCCGCGGCAGTAGGCGACGCCGTGCTCGCGGTACGTCGGGAACACGAAGTCCTGCGGGAGCACGGCCCGGCCGGCGCCGATCTGCGCGGCCTCCTGACCGAGCAGCTGGGCCCAGATCCCGAGCTCACCGTGCCGCTGGAGCGCGGTGGCCTCGACGTCGATCCGGCGGACGAGCACCATGTCGCGGTAGAAGCCGCGCAGCTCCTCGGCGGAGAAGTCGAGATCGAACTCGGGGTGCTGGACGCGCACTCCCTCGGGGGTGAGGAGCTGGATCAGCTCGGGCCCGCCGTCCTCGTGCTTCGGCCCGAAAACCTCGCTGAGGTCGGGCCCGAATCCAGTGTCTCTTTGCGTCACGAACACTCCTTGGTGTCGCCGGACCGCGGGGTCTCCGCCGTGCCGGGTTGCCGGTCGTTCCCGTTCACCGACCGCGGGGTGGTGCGGCCGTGTGAGCGAGGCCACAATCGTAGCGGCGCACACGCTAGCCGGTGCTTTCGGCGCCGACCAATCAGTGTGGACATCCGATAATCGGACGTCCCACTAGTGCCTCCCGCTAGTGCATCTCGCCGAGGTCCTCGTGCTCCTCATGGGATTCCGGCTCGACCTGGAACGTGGTGTGGCGGACGCCGAAATGGGTCGCGACGCAGTCGCCGAGCGCGTCGAGCACCGCCCCGACCCCCTGCTCCTCGAGCACGTCGTCCCGCACCGTCACGTGGGCGGAGAGGCTGGTCATGCCACTGGTGATCGTCCAGGCGTGGAGGTCGTGCACACCGACCACGCCCGGCGCGTGGGCCAGGTGGTGGCGTACGTCGTCGAGGTCGAGGTCGGGGGGCGCCATCTCGAGCAGCACCCGCCCGGAGTCCCGGATCAGCAGCACCGCCCGCGGCAGGATCATGGCCGCGATCAGGAGCGAGGCGATCGGGTCCGCCTGCTGCCAGTCGGCCACCCAGATCACCACGCCCGCCGCGACCGCCAGCACCGATCCGAGCATGTCGGCGAAGACCTCGTTGATCGCGCCGCGCAGGTTCAGCGAGGAGCTGTCACCCCCGGACAGCAGCACCAGGGACGCCGCGTTGGCGATCAGGCCGACCACGGCGAAGCCGACCAGCCCGGGCCCGTTCACCTCCGGCGGATCGGTCAGCCGGGCGACGCCCGACCAGCCCAGGTAGCCGCAGACCCCCAGCAGCACCACCGCGTTGAGGAGGGCGGCGACGATCTCGACGCGGTGGTAGCCGAAGGTCGACCGGGATCCACCGGGCCGGGACGCGACGTACGACGCTCCCAGCGCGAGTACGACGGCGCCCGCGTCGGTCGCCATGTGCCCCGCGTCGGCGAGCAACGCGAGCGAGCCGGTGAGCCAGGCGCCGACCAGCTCGACGACCAGCACCGTGCCGGTGACGAGGAGCACCCAGCGCAGGCGCTTCCGGTCCTCCGCTCGTGAGGCGGCGTGGCCGTGCCCGTGCCCGGCCCCCATCGCTCAGGCGTCGGCCAGCGCGAAGGAGTCGACCAGCCAGCTGGTGTTGTCGGGGCTCGGGACGAGCGTCCAGGTGGCGGTGTACTCCGTGCCGCTGGTGTCGGTCGAGTCGGAGACAGTCGCCTCCACGCTGACGCTGCCGTCACCGTTCTCGACGGTCTCCCCGAACGCGTACTCGACGGTCGCCATCTCCTGGTTGCCACCGGCCTCCTCGCAGCCGCTCTGGTCGCCGTACTCGCTCTCGAACCACTCCGGCGTCGACAGCCCCTGGACCGCCAGGCAGTCGCTCATGACCAGCGAGTTGAGGTAGGCCCGGGCGATGATCTCGGCGTTCTCGGGCGGCGGGCCCTCACCGGTGTCGGTGGTCGTGGTCGTCCCGTCGCTCGTCGGCGGCGTGCCGCCGGTGGTGCCGTCGGTCGGGTCGACGGTGACGGTCCGGGTGACCTTCGGCCGGGGATCGGAGTCGTCGTCATCGGCGAGCAGGTAGAGCAGGACGGAGGCACCGACGACGAGCAGGACGACGGCGGCCACGACCAGACCGACGATGAGCGCGATCTTCTTGCCGCCACCGCCGCCGGTCGGTGGTGCTCCGAACGGCTGGGGCGGGTAGCCACCGCCCCCTCCGGGAGCGCCGTACGGCGTCGGCGGCTGCTGCTGCAGGTAACCGGGCGGCGTCGTGGGCTGCTGGGGAGGGCCGGGGTACTGGTTGCTCACGAGCGGGAGGTTACTCGCGGACCGGGCGGTCGGCGGTCAGAACTGCCGAGACCGTCCCGGCAGGAACGAGCCGACCAGGAGCCCGGCACCGATCACCAGCCCGCCGATCACCGCCGTCAGTGCGGAGCTGTCGAGGCTGGAGACCACGACCTCGACGACGAGCCGCGCCAGGTCCTGCTTCTCGGCATCGACCTGTTCGACCACGGCATCGGTGACGGGTTGCGTGAGCAGGAGGACCAGGGCCCCGCCGATCGCGACGCCGATCGCGCAGGCCGCTCCGGTGCGCAGCCGCCCGCGGACGCCGTGGGCGACGATGACAGCGAAGGCCACCAGCGCCGCCCAACCGAGCGGCACCCAGACCGCCAGGAAGTCCAGCGCCTGGTAGGCGCCGCGAGCCTGCTCCAGCCTGGACTCCGGGACCACCGGCACCAGCAGGGACTGGGGCGGCAGGTCGATGTTGCTGCCGCCGGGCAGCTCGGCGACGAAGTCCGCGAGAACGTCGTCGAGCAAGGGCCCGATATCGATGAAGACGTAGCCGTCGGCGACCACGCCCTTGTCGCGGTCGTGGACGATCGCGAGGAACTCCCGGTGCGCGTCGGCGTTGGCCTTGCGCCAGAACTCGGGGAAGCCGTCGTTGTCGACCACCCGCTGGGTCGCCGCCCGCACGGCGGTGTCCAGCGAGTCGGGCAGCAGCGCGGCCGGCACGTTGCCGACAAGGGCGGCGACGGCGGCGCCGGCCACCTCGTCGGCGAGCGCGTCGCGCAGCTCAGGGTCGTCGGCGAGCGGCGCGACGGTGTCGACGTACGCCTCGGTGCTGTCGACCCGCAGCGACAGCCAGGTCGAGGTGATGCCCAACGGCACCAGCACCGTTGCAAGGACGACCGCGAGGGCCGCCAGCCCGAGTCTGGTCATGAGCGGTGCTGCGTCCCCGCTCGCCTACTCCTCGTCGACCTTCCAGTCGCCGTCTTCCTTGACCAGCTTGATCGAGCCCTCATCGGTGTTCTTCTCTTCACCGTCGAAGAAGTCCTCGAGGACGTCGTCGTTGTCACCGGTGTACTCGAAGGTCTCCTTGTACTCGGCGACGGCCTCGTCGTCGCCCTTCTCCTTGAGCTCGGTGATCTCGACCTCGTAGTCGACGTCGCCCCGGATGTCGTCGAAGGACTCGCCGTACTCGTCCTCGTAGTCCTCGGCGAACTCCTCTTCGTTGTCCTCGGAGTTCTCGGCGTACTCGTCGCAGTCGTCGGCATCGTTGAACTCGAGGAACTCCTTCTGCGCGTCCTTGGAGAGGAGCTCACACTCCTTGCTGTAGTCGCCCTCGAACCGCGCCCCCAGGTAGTCCTTCGCGACGTCCTCGGGGCTGCCGCCGCCGATCACCTTGAACAGGACCACCAGCAGGATGATCACGAGCAGCAGGGCGCCGATGCCGCCGCCGATGATCGCGATCAGCTTGCCCTTGCCGCCGCCGGAGCTGCTGCCGCCGGCGCGGCCCGCACCGAAGGGCTGCTGCTGCCCGTACCCGGGCTGCCCGGCGGGCTGGCCGTAGCCGCCCGCGGGCGCACCGTAGACGCCCTGCGGCGGCTGCTGCGGCTGCTGGGGCTGCTGCGGGGCACCCGGCTGCTGCGCGCCGGGCTGGCCGTAGCCGGCCGCGCGGTTGGGCGCGACCTGGGTCGGCAGGTCGGCGCCGGGGGCGCTGGGAGCCGACGGCGCGGCCGGAGCCGACGGGGCGGCCGGGGCCGCAGGCGCGGCCGGTGCGCCACCGGCGGGCGGCTGGGTGTGCTCGGTCCACTGGGTGCCGTCCCACCAGCGCTGGCCACCCTGGCCGTCGGGGTACCACCCCGGAGGGGTCGAGGGCTGGTTCGGGTCGGACATCGTGCGCTCCTGGAAAGTTGGTGTCGGCCCGTGAGATCAGCGGGCAGCAATGGCCGGAATCATTGCATGGCGGTGGTGTCGGCAAACGCCAGGCGGGCGACAAAGTCGAGCTTGTCCAGGACCGGCTCGGGGATCACGAACGGGTAGAGGTCTTCCTTGCCCATGCTCCGGTTGATCTGGTTGAGCGCGATCGACAGCGGGATCCAGACGCCGCGCACCAGGTCGGGGAAGCTGCCGAAGCCCGACGGCGCGACGGTGATCAGGCCCTGCTCGGCCGCGGTCTCGCAGGTGTCGGCGATGTGCAGGTAGTGGGCGAACGTCTCCGCGAAGTCCTCGAAGGGGTGCATGGTCGCGTAGGTCGAGATGTACGACGCCGCCCACCCCTCCGGCGCCCCCTCGGCGTAGTGCCGGTCGATCGCGGCCTGGTAGTCCGCGGTCTCGTCGCCGAACAGCGCCCGGTACTGCTCCAGCCGCTCGCCGCCGGTGACCAGCCGCAGCTGGACGAAGTGGCCGACCTCGTGGCGCAGGTGGCCGAGCATCGTCCGGTAGGGCTCGCCGAGGTCCTGCCTGATCCGCTCCCGTCGCGCGTCGTCCGTCTCCGCGAGGTCGATCGTGATCACGCCGTCCGCGTGCCCGATGACGACCCCGTTGGAGCCGTCGCCGCTGCTGGAGAGCATGTCGAACACCAGCCCGTCGACGGCGAAGCCGCGGCTGTCGAGCTCGACGAGCAGGTGTCGCTTGGCCGCCTCGGCCTCGGCGAACTGCGCGATCCCCTCCAGGTCGGCGTCCGCCGGCCGGGTCCGGGTCAGGTCACACGCCGCGCACTGTCCGCCCTCGAGCGGCGCCAGCCAGGTGCAGCCGGAGAGGTTGAGGTTGCGACACACGTGCCAGACCAGGCCGGCCCGGTCGACGTACTGCCCCGTCTCGTCGACCGGCACGAGCGTCCGCTCCGTCCGCGAGAACCCGAGGGCGCTGCCGCACGACACGCACACCGAGTTCTCGAAGAAGAGCTGGCTGTCACAGACCTGGCAGCGGAAGGACCTCACCGGACGAAGGATGGCACCTCAGGTGCAGAGCTCAGTCCGAGAGCCCGACGAGCAGCACCACGACGACGAAGGCGATCAGCACCAACGTGGTGAGCAGACCCATCAGCAGGCCGATGGTGCGCTTCTGGCTCGGCGGCGGGGGCGGCAGCGCGGGGCCGTAGCCGCCACCGCCGGGCGCAGCCGCCGGCGCGCCGCCCTGGAGGTACGCCGGCGCCTGGCCGGGACCCGGCTGCGGCGGGTAGCCGGGCTGCTGCGGGTAGCCCTGCGGAGCCGGCTGCCCCGGGTAGGGCTGCGGCTGGCCGGGCTGCGGGGGCGGGGCACCGTACGGGGGCTGGCTCATGGCACCAGCCTGTTTGAGCGGGTCGGGGTCTGTCCACCGAATCGCCCGAATTCCTCCGGATGGACGGGATCAGAGCGGCGCCACGTCGACCGACACGTCCAGCTTGGAGTGCCGTGCCTCGGTGAAGATCACACCCTTGACCGGCGGCACGTCGCCGTAGTCGCGGCCCCAGGCGACGGTGACGTAGCGGTCGTTCTGCCACTGGTCGTTGGTCGGGTCGAACGCCAGCCACTCCTCGTCGCCGAGCCAGACGGCCGCCCAGGCGTGCGACGCGTCGGCGCCGACGACCCGCTCCTTGCCGGGCGGCGGCTCGGTGGCCAGGTAGCCGCTCACGTAGCGCGCCGCGAGGCCGTGGGAGCGCAGGCAGGAGAGCGTGAAGTGCGCGAAGTCCTGGCACACGCCGGCACGCTTGGCGAGGATCTCCGGCACCGTCGAGGTCACGGTGGTGGCGGTGGCGTCGTACTCGAAGTCGGCGTGGATCCGGTGCATCAGGTCGGTGACGGCCTCGCCGACGGGACGGCCGGGGAGCAGGGAGTGGGCGGCGTACTCCTTCGCACCGGGGTACGTCGGCACGGCCGGGCTCGGCAGCACCAGGTCGGTGGCCAGCCAGGCACCGGGCAGGCCCGGCTGCCGCAGCGGGAGTACGGCGTCCCAGGGCTGGTCCAGGCGCCGGGCGTCGACGAGCGGGGCGACCACGTCGACCTCGCCGGACCCGACGATGGCGAGCTCGCGGTGCGGCTCGATCACCTGGAAGTAGGTGAGGTGGTTGCCGTAGAAGTCCTCGTCGCTCGCGGTGTCGCCCGGCGTCGGCGTCACCGCGACCCGGTAGTCGGTGACCTGCTGCCAGGGCAGCTGGCGCGGCACCAGGTAGGCGATGCCGAGACTGTCGGTGACGTCGTCGTCGTAGGTGTAGGTGGTGCGGTGCTCCACGCGGTACCTCACGGGACCGGCTCCAGCGTCGGAAGCGACCCGAACCGGCGGGGGGCCGGGCCGGTCGCGAAGTGCAGGTCTGCGACGGCCTCCGCGAGCCGGTCGAGCTGGGCGCCGGCGGTGTCGAGGAAGGACCGCAGGTTGGGGCGGTCGGCGCCACCGATCGCCACCAGGACCGCGACGTCGGTCTCCTCCACCTCGGTCGTCAGTGCGGCGAGCAGCCGCTCGGGTCGGGTCGACCCGGTCGACGCCGGCAGTGCGGCGAGGTGCTCGGTGGCACGGGCGACGCTGAACCCCAGCGAGCGCGGGTTCTCCGGGTCCTTGAGCAGCAGGTCGAGCACGCCGGCGGGCCGCACGTAGTCGCGGTAGCGGCGCCGGTGGGTCACCGAGCTCTCGGCGGCGGCGAGCACGGCGGCGAGCACCTCGCGGTCGACGTCGAGCCCGTGCCGCTCGGTGAGCGCGACCAGCAGGTGGCGCACCTGCTGACCACGCTCGAGGTAGCGGCCGACGCTGATCATGTGCCAGCCGGGATCGCGGATCATGTTGGCCGTCACGCCTGCGAGCGACAGCACCCCGGTGAGCATCCGGCCGGCCGACTCGGCCATCTGGTGGCTGCCGGGACTGCCGACCAGGGTCGACTGCGCGCGGTCGACGACGCCGAAGATCCGCCACACGTCCGACGACCACTGGTCGCGCACCCCGGACAGGGCGTCCCGCAGCGCCTCGAGCGACTGGGCCACGGACCCCGGCCGCTCGGGGTCGAGGAGCAGCGAGCGGAATTCCTCGTCGTAGTCGTCCGACGCCCGCCCGGACAGCCGGCCGATCAGGCCGGTGATCACCTCGAGGCTGAGGCCGCCGCTGGTGCGCGGCCGGCTGCGGTAGTCCTCGACGAGCACGTGCGCGGCGAGCAGCAGCCGCAGCAGGTCCTCGGCGCGTTCGGCGTACCGGCCGACCCAGAACATGTCCTCCAGCACCCGCGGCACGGTGGCGGGCAGCGACCGGCCGCTGCTGACCGGCATCACCTCGGCCAGTCCCTGGTCCGGCTCGCCGGTCTCGGCCTTGAGCACCCAGACGTCCTTGCTGGCGACGGTGCGCCCGTCCTGGAGGACGTTGCCGAGGCCGCCGAGCAAGGTCCGGTACGACGACCCGTAGCGGACCGTGAACGCCCGCACGCTCACCGGCCGGGGTGCTGCCTGACCGGTCGTCCGCCCGCCGGTCCAGGTCGGGGCCTGCGACAGCGGGAGCCGCTCCTGGGCGACGAACCGGTGCGGGGCGGCGAGGATCCGGCGGCGCAGGATCTCGGGCCGCCCGTCGAGCGGGGGTCCGCCCTCGATCGAGCGCACGGCCAGCGAGTCGAGGCGGTCGAGCACGTGGGCGAGCGCGTCGGGGTCGCCGCACCACCAGGTCGGCACCGTCGGCAGCCGGAGCGACTCACCCAGCAGGTGCTCGCACACGGCCGGCGCGTAGGCGAGGAGGGCGGGGTTCTCCAGCACCCCGGCGCCGAGCCCGTTGACCACCCGCACCCGGCTGCGTCGTACCGCCTCGGCGAGCCCGGCCACCCCGAGCTGCGAGTCGCCGCGGAGCTCGAGCGGGTCGCTCCACGCGGCGTCGACCCGGCGCAGGATCACGTCGACGCGCTCGAGCCGGCCGAGCGCCTTCATCAGCACCCAGCCGTCGCGCACGGTGAGGTCGCTGCCCTGGACCAGCGGGAAGCCCAGGTTCGACGCGAGCGCCGCCTGGTCGTACGCCGTCTCCGAGTGGGTGCCCGGCGTCAGCACCACCACCCGCGGGTCGGGCAGCTCGCCGTGGGCGGACTGGAGGAGGGCGGAGCGGAACGCCCAGAGGTACGGCGCCATCCGGTGCAGGTCGGCCTCCCGGTAGAGCTCGGGCAGGACCCGGCTCAGCACCTTGCGGTTCTCCAGGGCGTAGCCGAGGCCGGACGGCGCCTGGGCCCGGTCGCCGAGGACCCGCCAGGCACCGGTCGCGTCGCGGCCGAGGTCGGTCGCGGTCGTCACCAGCGGGCGCGGGTCGTTGCGCGACCCGTAGGCCATGATCCGGGTGAAGCCGGGGTGCGCGAGCACGGCCGCCGCCGGCACGATCCCGTCCCGGAGGAGGGTGCGCTCGCCGTACAGGTCGACGAGGAGCGCGTTGAGCAGCTCGGCACGCTGGGCCAGCCCGACCTCGACCTCGCGCCACGACCCGGCGTCGACCACCAGCGGAACCGGGTCGAGCCGCCACGCGGTGGGGCGCTCGCCCGGCCGGGAGTAGGTGACGCCGTCGTCGGCGAGGAAGCGGACGATCTGCTCGTCGACCCGGCTCAGCTCACCCGCGCCGATGCCGGACGCGACGGCAGCCAGCCGCTTCCACGGCGGCCGGAGGACGCCGTCGGGCGCGACCACCTCGTCGTACCGGGTCGCCTCGGTGCCCAGCGTCGGCTGGGAGAGCGCGGCGACGTACTCCTTCAGGACCGGCACAGCCGAAATCCTCGCACGGTGTGGTTTCGCGAGGGGCTGCGCCGGACAGGCTGCGGTTCATGGCTATCGGGGGCGACCCGGACGACCTCCGGCGACTGGCGACACGGCTGCGCACCCGCGCCGACACGCTGTCCACCCGGGCGACGTCGATGGACAACCACCTCGACGAGGTGCACTGGTCCAGCAACGCGGCGAGCAGCTATCGCGCACGGCTCCGGGACGACGTGTCCGCGGTCGAGGACGTGGTGGTCCGGCTCGACGAGCTCGCGGCCGACTTCGACGACCTCGCCAACACGCTCGAGGAGCGCCAGCGGCTGGTCGGCCTGCTGCTCGACGCCGGGATCGAGACGGCGCGGGAGGCGGCCGAGGCGGTCGCCGACGGCGTGCACGACGGCGTCCAGGCCGTCGAGAACGTGCTGAAGGACATGGGAGCGAAGGGCAAGGAATTGCTGGAAGACCTCGGCGGCGCACTCTCGGACGCGCTCCCGCTGATATGACGACGGCCTTCGAGCGCCACCCCGGTGGCCTGAGCGCGACGCTGTCCGAACCCGACTGGCGGGCACTGGCCGGCGCCGCCGACCAGCTCCCGGCGGCCCTGCGACCGATGCCGGCCCGGCCCGGTGAACCCTCGTCCGCTGAGCCCGCGCCGGAGCTGTCCCAGGCGGTCGGCCTGCTCACTTCCCCCCAACCGTTCCGTGCGGTGGTGTCCGCGACGGTGGCCGACGGCTCGGGCTACGGCCTCCTCGCGGCGATCGCCGCCGACGCGGCCGCCGGAGCAGCCGTGATCCGCGCGTTGGTGCCGAGCCGGACGGTGCCGGAACCCATCGGCGACGGGCCGGTCACCGTGCCGGAGAGCGTCCAGCTGCGGGCGTTCACCCCCGACCGGCTGGTCGCGGAGACGCTGCGCCTGTTCCCGCCGGACCCGCCCCGGACCGACCTGACCGGGCCGCGCGACGAGGACCGCCGTGACGCCCCCGTCGTGTCGATGGCGGCGACCGACGCGCGGGCGCTCGCCCGTGCCGTTGCCGAGCACGACGCGGCGCTGCTCGCCGGCGTCGCCGAGCTCAACGGCTGGGACGAGGTGCCGCCCCTGTTGATCTCGCTGGCCGAGCAGGTCCGCGCGACGGTCACCCTCTCGTTGCAGCGGGTCGGCCGGCCGACGCTCCACGCGACCTGGTTGCAGTGCGAGCTCGGGTGGGCGCACACGAGCGTGCGCGGCGGGCGGGTGCGCCACCAGCTCCGGTCCCGCAGCCAGATCGGCAACGACCTGGTGGCGGTCTACGCCGGCGCCTACACGGCCGCCGCCCGTGCCGCGAGGAGTGCCTGATGGGCGACGAGGACCTCCAGCTCAGCGGGGGCAGCGGCAGCCTCGAGGCCAAGACCGATGACATCCGCGGCTACGCCGGCTACATCGACGGTGCCGGCGACGACCTCACCGACGCCGCGCAGACCGTCGGGGGCCTGCTCCTCAGCGGCGACCTCGCGCAGGCGATCGTGCTGGCGCCGGGCGAGGTGGCCGCGCTCGAGGGCAAGCTCACCACGACCTCGCTCAGCCCGACCGGCCCCGGGGCGATGGCACTCCGGATGGAGGTGTCCGCACGGCTCTGGCGGCTCGCCGCCGAGGGCTACGACCTGGTCGACGCGACCCAGAAGGTGGCTGCCGACCTGATCGACGCCGGCATCGACGTCCTCGCGTTCGTGGCCGGGCCCGAGATCCTGGCCGGCGCGCTGCTGGTCGCCGCGGCCAAGAACCCCGATCTCGTGGCAGCCTTCGCCAGCGGCGACAAGGACCGGCTCATCGCCGAGCTCAACGAGACGGCGTTCTCGGAGCCGTGGCTGCAGGAGCTGATCACCCGGACGGCCGGGGGCACCCTCCAGGGCCTCGCCTTCCGGATCGAGGCCCTGCTGCCCTTCGTCCCACCGGGGACGCTCACCCTGCTCACCGGCGGCAACTGGCCCTCGCTGGACTACGAGAACCAGATCGCCGGCCTGATCGCCCTCGGCAACCTGTTCGGCGCGTTCCAGGACGACGGCGAGTTCAAGGTCGAGGTGTCCGAGGACAAGCCGATCGGTCTCGACGGCAGGCTCACCGAGGAGACCTTCCTCGGCGACCTGCTGACCCTGCAGGGCCAGGTCAGCACCGAGGACGCCCGCGTCGGCGTCGTCCGCAAGTACGACGACGAGGGCAACGTCGTGGGCTACATCGTCCAGGTCCCCGGCACCCAGGAGTGGGCCGCCGTCCGCGGGGACAACCCGGTCGACCTCACGTCCAACCTGTTGCTGGAGGCCGGCGAGCACACCCAGACCCAGGAGCTCGTCGTGGAGGCGCTGCGCCAGGCGATGGCGGCCGACGGCTACCAGCCGGGCGACGACGGCCTGCCGCCGGTGATGATCGGCGGGCACAGCCAGGGCGGCATCACCGCCGCCGCGATCGCGAGCAACCCCGAGTACCAGGAGAGCTACAACATCACCAGCGTCTACACGGCGGGGTCGCCGATCGCGCGGTTCGACATCCCCGAGGACGTGTCCGTGCTGTCGCTGGAGTACGACGAGGACGTCGTACCCAAGCTGGACGGGCGGGACAACCCCGACATCTCGCACTGGGTCACGGTCACCGACTCCCTCGCCACCGAGGGCGTCCCGCCCGACGTCGGTGCGGCCCACACCGACTACTACGACGACCTCGGTGCCGACCTCGACGGGTCGAGCGCGGAGGAGCTCGAGCGGTGGCGTCGCGAGAACGCCGTATTCTTCGGGGGCAACGGCGACAGCACGTACTACGAGATCAAGCCGGACGGGGAGTGAGGCCACCGATGCGTTGGACCGGTGGTGTGCTCGCCCTCGCCATCGCGTTCGCGTTGATGACCGGCTGCCGGCCCGGCGGGGACGACCCGAAGGCCAGCTACGACCCGGTGCCGGACGACGACCTGTACGCCGAGATCGCCGATCTCGACGGCGTGACGAAGGTGAAGATCCGCTTTGTCGAGGGCTTCGCGCGCACGAACAACTACGGCGGCGAGATCGTCGTCGCCGCTCCCGAGCGGGCGCTCGAGGTGCTCGACCGGGCGATCGCCATCCTCTGGCAGGGCCGCGAGGGCGCGCTGGCCGACCTGATCGTGCTCGGCCCGGACAACCAGCTGCTCAAGTACACCAGCGACCTCGGCCTGCGGAAGCCGGCCGACTACGAGGAGCGGTACGGCCCGCAGCCCGGCACCGGCGAGCCCCCGGAGGGCTCAGTCGGCCAACCGCTCTGACGGCGGCACCCGCCGCAGGTCGAGGGTGCGCGGGTAGTCGGGGCTCGCGGCAGCGGCGCCGGCGGCCCGCATCCGCGCGACGTCGATCCGGCCCGCGGTGTGCCGGCCACCCTCGAACCGGGACGCGCGCCGCGCCTCCGCCTCGTTGGCGTTGACCGGCGGGTGGTCGTAGGTGCGGCCGCCCGGGTGGACCACGTGGTACGTCGCGCCGCCGATGCTCACGCCTGCCTCGACGTCGACCACGTCGAAGGTCAGCGGGGAGTGCACCGCGATGCTGGGGTGGAGCGCCGACCAGGGCTGCCACGCCTTGTAGCGGACGCCGCCGTACGAGCCGTCGCCCGCGTGCGTCGGCGTGAGCGGCACCGGGACGCCCTGGCAGGTGACGACGTGGCGCTGGGGATCGAGCCCGGCGACCGCGACCTGGATCCGCTCGACGGACGAGTCGACGTACCGCGCGGTGCCGCCTCCGGCCGCCTCCTCCCCCAGCACGTGCCACGGCTCGACGCCCTGGCGCAGCTCCAGGTGGATCTGCCGGCCGGACTCGTCGCCGAAGGACACCGACCCGATCCGCGGGAAGCGGAACTCGACGAACGGGTCCAGCCACGCCGCGTCGAACGGGATCCCGAACGCGTTGAGGTCCGCCACCACCTGCTGGATGTCGGCGACCGCGCCGTGCGGCAACAGGTTGTCCTCGTGCAGCCGGGTGCCCCAGCGGACCAGGCCGCCGTCGTCGGGGCGCTCCCAGAACATCGCGACCAGGCTCCGCACCAGCAGCGCCTGGGTGAGGGCGAGCTCGGGGTGCGGCGGCATCTCGAACCCGCGCAGCTCCAGCAGGCCGAGCCGCCCGCGGGAGGAGTCGGGGCTGTAGAGCTTGTCGATGCAGAACTCGGCCCGGTGCGTGTTGCCGGTCAGGTCGGTCAACAGGTGCCGCAAGGCCCGGTCCACGAGCCAAGGTCGCGGCTCGCCTCCCGCTCCTGCGAGTCGTCGTACCTCCTGGATCGCGATCTCCATCTCGAAGACCGCCTCGGGACGGCCCTCGTCGAAGCGCGGGGCCTGGCTGGTCGGCCCGATGAACCGGCCCGAGAACAGGTACGAGAGCGAGGGGTGGCGCTGCCAGTACGCGACCAGGCTCACCAGCAGGTCGGGGCGCCGCAGCAGCGGGCTGTCGATCGGCTGCCGGCCACCGAGGGTCAGATGGTTGCCGCCGCCCGTCCCGGTGTGCAGACCGTCGAGGTCGAACTTCTCGGTGGTCAGCTTCACCTGCCGGGCGTCGGTGTAGAGCGCCGTCATCAGGTCGCGCTGCTCGGCCCAGGTCGAAGTCGGCTGCACGTTGACCTCGATCACGCCGGGGTCGGGCGTCACCGACAGCGAGGCCAGCGCCGGGTCCGGCGGCGGTGGGTAGCCCTCGAGCACGACCGGGCAGCCGGTGTCACGCGCCGCGACCTCGACCAGGTGGAGCAGGTCCGCGTAGTCGCTGAGCCGCGTCGTCGGCGGCAGGAACACGAACACCTTGCCGTCGCGCTCCTCGAACGCCAGCGCGGTCCGGTCGGACTCCTCGGGATCGGCGAGCGTCACGGTCGGCAGCGAGGAGTCGGCCGGCCGGTCGTTGGGGGCCGCTTCGAGGTACGACGGCTGCGCGGGGGCCTCCGGGTCCGTCCACGCGATCGAGTCGAGCGGCAGTCGGAGACCGACGGCGCTGGTGCCCGGCGTCAGGACCAGCCGGCCGCGCCGGAACCGCCAGGCCGGGCTCGTCCACCCGGTCTCGCCCGTCGTGAGCGGGAGCACCCAGCCGGTCGGCGTGACGACGTCGGCGTCGAGCTTCGCGACCAGCGCGAGCGAGGCGTCCTCGCGACCCTCGGGCGGTTCGCCGGCCGGCGTCCGCACGTGGTCGGCCAGCGCAGCGAACGGGTCCTCGTAGGCGGGCAGCAGCTGCTCGTCCGGCAGCCCCAGCAGCGCGGTCGTCCGCCGGGCGAGGGTCTCGGCGCCGAGTCGGCTCGACGTGTCCCACGGGTCCGCGAGCAACGCCGGGTCGTCCCACAGGGGCGTGCCGTCGGTGCGCCACTGGAGCGAGATGCTCCACCTCGGCAGCGGCTCACCCGGATACCACTTCCCCTGTCCGTGATGGACCACCCCGCCGGCGCCGTACCGCTCCCGGAGCCGCGCGGCAAGGTCGGCCGCGAGCCGCCGCTTCTCGGGGCCGTCGGCCTCGGTGCTCCACTCCGGCGTGGACGCGTCCTCGAGCGAGACGAACGTCGGCTCGCCCCCCATCGTCAGCCGGACGTCGCCCTTCGCGAGGCGCTCGTCGACGGCCTCGCCGAGGGCGTCGATCGCCTGCCACTGGTGGGAGGAGTACGGCGCCGTGACCCGCGGGTCCTCGTGCACCCGGCGCACCTCGTTGTGGAAGCGGAAGGTCACCTCGACCGGCTCGGTCGCGCCCGTGATCGGCGCGGCCGAGCTCGGGTGCGGCGTCGCCGACAGCGGGATGTGCCCCTCGCCGGCGAACAGTGCGCTGGTCGGGTCCATGCCGACCCACCCGGCGCCGGGCACGTAGACCTCGGTCCAGGCGTGCAGGTCCGTGAAGTCCGCCTTCGGCCCGGTCGGGCCGTCGAGACCCTGGGTCGCGAACTCGTCCGGCGCCAGCTGCACCAGGTAGCCGGACACGAACCGCGCCGCCAGGCCGTACTGCCGCAGCAGGCTCACCAGCAGCCAGGCGCTGTCCCGGCACGAGCCGATGCCGACCCGCAGGGTCTCGTCCGGCGTCTGCACGCCGGGTTCCATCCGCACGGAGTAGTCGACGTCGCGGTGCACCGCGGAGTTGAGGTCGGCGAGGAACTGGACGGTCGGCACGCCGTCGGCGGGCAGCGCCGGCAGCCGCTCCCGCCAGGCCGCGGCAGCGGTCGCGTCGTCGACCGGCCGGAGGTACGGCGCCAGGTCGGCCGCGAGCTGGGGCTCGTAGTCGAAGGGGAACCGCTCGGCGTGCTCCTCGATGAAGAAGTCGAACGGGTTGATCACCATCAGGTCGGCCACGAGCCCGACCGTGATGTCGAGGGTCGTGACCTTCTCCGGGAAGACCAGCCGCGCCAGCCAGTTGCCGAACGGGTCCTGCTGCCAGTTCACGAAGTGCCCGGCGGGCGCGACCTTCAGCGAGTACGCCTCGATCGGCGTCCGGCAGTGCGGGGCGGGCCGGAGCCGGACGACGTGCGGACCCACCGCTACCGGCCGCGCGAAGTCGTACGTCGTACGGTGCTCCAGCGCGACCTTGACCGTCATGCCGCGAGCCTAGGGAGCGAGCATGACGATGTCGTTACGGCGTGGTGGTGAAGTACTCGGAGAAGTCCTCGAAGTACTCCGACAGATAGGTCTCCAGCTCGGAGGGGTCGGTCGGGAAGTCCGCCGTGTTCGTGGGGAAGTCGGGCGAGTCGGTGGAGAAGTCGGACGGCGGCGTCACGGTCTCCGCGGTCGCCGAATCGGTCGCCGTGGGGTCATCGGTGCTGCCCGGCTCGTCGACCGTGTCGATCTTCCATTCGCCGTCGACGACGACCAGCCCGAAGTCGAGGTCGAAGCCCAGATCGACCTCGTCGTCGTTCAGGGTGACGGGGACGACGGCGGTCTCGGCTTCCTCGTCGATCGTGGACTCACCGATGTCGGCATCGAAGCCTTCGTCCATGAAGTCCTCTTCGTCCTCGCAGTTGGCGTCCTCCCGCTCCTGGAAGTCCTCGGTGAAGAGGTCGAGGGCGGCCTCGCAGTCGCCGTCCCGGACAGCCTGGAAGAACGCCTCGACGACCTCCTCGGGCTTCTCGTCGGGCAGCGAGCTGTCGTCGCCACCACCACCGCCGTCGTCATTGCCACTGTCGCTGTCGCTGTCGCGCAGGAAGATCGCCCACGAGCCGACGGCGAGCACCGCGATCAGCACGATGGCGCCGACCACGGCGAGGATGATCAGCAGGCCCTTGTTGCCGCCCCGGGAGGACGGCGGCGGGAAGCCCGGGCCACCAGGACCACCGGCGCCGCCGTACTGGCCGGGCTGCGGTACGGCGCCGTACGGCGTGCCCTGGGGCGGCGTGCTCGGCGGCCGCCCGGAGGGCTGTCCGCCCTGCCAGCTGCCGGGCTGGCCGGACTGCGCGGGAAACTGGGCCGTCGGCGTGGGCCCGGCCGGCTTGATCTGCGTGACGTCGGCAGCGCCGGTGCCGGGCTGCACGTGGTCGGTCCACGACGAGCCGTCGAACCAGCGCATCGCGCCGTTGCTGTCGGGGTACCAGCCGGGCTGGTTGGGGGTCTCTCCGGGCACCGGTACTCCTCGAGGCATCGATCTTGGATTGCCCAACCGTAGCCACCCGGATGCCCCGGGGTCGACGGTCAGGTCGGTCGCTTCATTCCCCGGAGGACCTCGACCAAACGGTCGGTCGCCTCCGGCTCCCCCACGCTGACCCGCACGCCCTCGCCGGCGAAGGGCCGCACCGCGAGTCCCGCCTCCCCCGCGGCGGCGGCGAAAGCGTCGGTCTGCGGCAGGTCGAACCACACGAAGTTGCCCTGTGGCTCGGGGACCGTCCACCCCACGGCAGCGATCCCGGCCACCAGCCGGTCCCGCTCCACGACGAGCGCGTCCACGCGCGCCAGCAGCTCGTCCTCCGCCGCCAGGGACGCGACCGCAGCAGCCTGGGCGACGGACGAGACCCCGAACGGCAGCGCGACGGCCCGCAGCGCGGTCGCCACCTCCGGCGCTGCGACGGCGTAGCCGACCCGGAGCCCCGCCAGCCCGTAGGCCTTGGAGAAGGTGCGCAGCAGGACGACGTTGGGGTGGTCCCTGAGCAGCGCCAGCCCGTCGACCGGGTCTGCCATCCGCACGAACTCGACGTACGCCTCGTCGACGACGACCAGGACGTCGGCGGGCACGCCGGCGATGAAAGCCGTGGTCTCGGCGTGGGTGAGCGCCGGCCCGGTCGGGTTGTTGGGCGTGCACAGCAGGACCACCTTGGTGCGCTCGGTGGTCGCCGCGGCCATCGCCGGCAGGTCGTGGCGGCCGTCCGCGGTGACCGGCACCTTCACCCCGGTCGCCCCGGCGGCGGTGATCGCGATCGGGTACGCCTCGAACGAGCGCCAGGCGTGCACCACCTCGTCGCCGGGACCGCAGTAGGCCGAGAGCAGGTGATAGATCAGCGCGACCGAGCCGGTGCCGGCGGCCAGCTGGTCGGTGCCGACCCCGTGCTTGGTGGCGAGCGCGTCGTAGAGCGCGGAGCAGCCCATGTCGGGGTAGCGGTTCATCGCCGTCACCGCCTGCTCGGCCGTGGCCCGCACGCTCGGCAGTGGTGGGTAGGGATTCTCGTTCGACGACAGCTTGTACGTCGTCAGCCCGGCGCGCGCCACCGGCGGCTTGCCCGGGACGTACGGCGGGATCTCCCGCACGTGCGGCAGCGGTTCGACCATGTCTGCGACCCTATGCCTAGGCCGCGGACCAGTCCTCGTTCGGCGGTGCGACCACCCGGCCACCGGTCACCGGCTCCAGCTCGCGACCGAGCGTGATGTCGAGAGGGTTGGTGAGGCAGCGCACCGAGCCGCCGCCGAGGTGGAACTCCGACACGTCGACGAGCACGATCTCGAAGCCCCACTCCTCGAGCTGCGCGCGCACCCGCGGGGGGCAGCCCGGCATGACGATGGTGCGGCCGACGACGACGGAGTTGGCGCAGAGGGTGCCGATCGCCTCCAGCTCGGTGATCACCAGCGGCTCGGGCACCAGCGCCAGCAGCGCGTCGGCCGACGCAGGGTCGAGGGCGTCGGGGCAGACGATGGCGCGGCGCTCGTCGAGCGGGCAGAACGCAAGGTCGAGGTGGTACATCCCGGGGTGCGTGATCCGCACGCCGCGCACGGTCACGCCGAGGTCGGCCGCGAGGTGCTTGAGCGCGAGCTCGTCGCTGCGCGGGCCCACGCCGACGACCAGCTCGCCGCCGAACGGGAAGGCGTCGCCGGCCTCGAAGTGGGCACCGACGCCGTCGCGTCCGACGTACGACGTCGCGAACCCCTGCGTCTCGAACCAGCGCTGCGCGCTCGGGGTCTCGTTGCGACGCTGCGGGAAGCGCATGTGGGACATGACGACCGACCGGCGGCCGGTGCCCTCCCACTCCGGCCGGAGCACGACCAGGCCGAGGTTCATCGCGTAGACCATGTCGGGGCTGTCGGGACGGCCAGGGATCACGTCGACCGTCGAACCGGCGGCGCGCAGGGTCTCGACCAGCATGTGCCACTGGGCCGACGCCCGTGAGGGGTCGGGCTGGACATCGGGGTTCATGAACGGGTTGATGGCGTACTCGACCCGAAACTGCGACGGCTCGACCATCGCGTAGTGGCGACCCCAGTCCAGCGTCATCTCCCAGCTCCCTTCACCAGCGAATGATTGTCAGACAATCTGACAATGAGACAGCATAGCGGCTTCTCCCAGGTGCGCGACAATGGGCGGCATGCCGACCACCCACCCCACGTTCGACTCACTCAGCGTCGAGCACGCCTCGACCGTCGAGCGCGTGACCGCCGAGCTGCGCCGGGCGGTGTTCGAGGGCGAGGTCGAGAGCGGGACGCCGCTGCGGGAGCTCGCGCTCGCGGAGTCCCTCGGCGTCTCCCGTCCGACCGTCCGTGAGGCCCTGATGGCGCTGGTCGCCGAAGGCCTCGCGACCCGCGAGCCCAACCGCGGCGTCAGCGTCGCCACCCCGCGCGCCGACTCCGTGCGCGACGTCTGCGCGGCGCGCTGGGTGCTCGAGGGCGCCGGCGTCCGGGCCTGGCCCACGGCTTCCGACGAGACCCGGAAGCGGGTCCGCCTGACCTTGGACGCCTACACGAGCGCGGTCCGGAGCGGGCGGGCGTCGTACGAGGAGCTCAACGAGCGGCACCTCGCCTTCCACGTCTCCCTGGTCGAGCTCACCGGCAGCCCGCGGCTGGTCCAGATGGCCGAGAGCCTGATGGACGAGCTGAAGCTCGCGCTCGCCCAGGTCGACCGGGTGCGCCGCAACGCGCACGACCAGGCGGAGTCGCACGAGCCCTTGGTCCGGCTCCTCGAGGACGGCGACCTCGACGGGGCCCACGAGTTCCTGCGCCGGCACATCGACGACGCGGCCGACGAGATCGTCGAGGCGCTCGCCCTCACCTGACGCCCTGCAACACTGGCGGCATGGTCGCGTTCCTCGCTCGCTGGGCGATCACCAGCGTCGCCCTCGCCCTCGCCGCCCAGGTGATGGACGACATCTGGTTCAACGGGCCGCGTCAGGGCCAGCCGGAGCTGGAGGAGAAGCTGCTGCCGCTGCTCGGCGTGGCGTTGATCCTCAGCCTGGTCACGGCGTTCGTGAAGCCGGTCCTGGTGATCCTGTCGTTCCCGTTCATCCTGCTCACGCTCGGGCTGTTCCTGCTGGTGCTCAACGCGCTGCTGCTGATGCTGACCGGCTGGGTCGCCGACCTGTTCGACATCGGCTTCCACGTCGAGGGCTTCTGGCCCGCGGTCGGCGGCGCGATCATCATCAGCGTCACCACCTGGATCCTCGATGCCCTCGTCGGCGTCGACGAGAAGGACGAGAAGGCCGCGTAGTGCCCACGCTCCCCTCGCCCCGCACGCCGGGGCGCTACCGGATCGCCCTGGTCTGCCTCGGCAACATCTGCCGCTCCCCCATGGCCGACGTCGTGCTGACCGACCGGATCGCCGCAGCCGGTCTCCACGACCGGGTGACCGTGGTCAGCTCGGGCACCGGCGACTGGCACGTCGGGGGCCCGATGGACCGGCGGGCGGCCGCCCTCCTCGCCACCGAGGGCTACCCCATCGACCTGGCGTCGGCGCACCGCGCGCAGCAGGTACAGCCGTCCTGGCTCACCGACTGCGACCTGCTGCTGGCGATGGACCGCCAGAACCTCCACGACCTGCACGCCCTCGCGGACGGCGACCTTGAGCCCGACCGGGTCCGCCTGTTCGGCGACTTCGACCCGGTCGACCCCGGCGCCGAGGTCCCCGACCCCTACTTCGGCGGCGACGACGGCTTCCACGGCGTCCTGGCGATGGTCGAGCGGACCTCCGACGCCCTCGCCGATGCGCTGCAGGCCGAATTTCGCGGTAGTCCCTGACTTTTCTGTCGTGAATCGACCCCGGCGACGACGGAAAGGTCAGGGACTACCGCACTGGACCACACCCGGATTTGGGGTAACTACTTGGATGTCCTACTATTTTCCTAGGACGTCCAACTAGTTGAGGTGACCGTGGTCCGCAAGCCCCTGCACAAGCCGAGCCATCCGATCCGGTTGGTGACCGCGTCGAGCCT
Source organism: Nocardioides immobilis (assembly GCF_003515065.1). GTDB lineage: Bacteria > Actinomycetota > Actinomycetes > Propionibacteriales > Nocardioidaceae > Nocardioides > Nocardioides immobilis. Next base: position 93,554 of record NZ_QXGH01000013.1, on the reverse strand, counting down.
GTTCGACGGGCACGACGCCGCGATCAACATCATGCGCCGGATCTTCCAGAGCCAAGGCTGCGAGGTGATCCACCTCGGGCACAACCGGTCGGTCGCCGAGATCGTCGAGACGGCGCTGGAGGAGGACGTCCAGTGCGTGGCGGTGTCGTCGTACCAGGGCGGCCACGTCGAGTACTTCGAGTACCTCGTCGAGCAGCTGCGCGCCCACGGCGCCGGCCACGTCAAGGTCGTCGGCGGCGGTGGCGGCGTGATCGTCCACGACGAGATCGAGCGGCTCCGCGCCTCGGGCGTCACCATCTTCTCCCCCGAGGACGGCCAGCGGATGGGCCTGCCGGGGATGATCAACTCCATCGTCCGCGACTGCGACCACGACCTGTGGTCGCTGCGCGACGTGAGCGTCGAGGACGTCCTGTCCGGGCGGCGTACGGCGCTGGCCCGGATGATCACCGGCATCGAGACCGGTGCCGTCGGCGACGACGCGCTCGAGAAGCTGCGGCAGGTCTCGACGGGCTCGACCGACAGGTTGGTCCCGGTGCTCGGCATCACGGGCACCGGCGGCAGCGGCAAGAGCTCGCTGACCGACGAGCTCGTACGCCGCCTGCGGATGGACCAGTACGACAAGGTGCGGGTCGCCGTACTCGCCGTCGACCCGACCCGGCGCAAGGGTGGCGGGGCGCTCCTCGGCGACCGGATCCGGATGAACAGCCTCGACCTCGACGGGCCCGGGCTCGACCGGGACCGGGTGTTCTTCCGGAGCCTGGCCACCCGCGGCGCCCACGAGCTGCCGGAGCACCTCGCCGACGTCATCGCCGCGACCAAGGCCGCCGGCTTCGACCTGGTGATCGTCGAGACGCCCGGCATCGGCCAGGGCGACGCGGCGGTCGTCCCGTTCGTCGACACCAGCCTCTACGTCATGACGCCGGAGTACGGCGCCGCCTCCCAGCTCGAGAAGATCGACATGCTCGACTTCGCCGACGCCGTGGCGATCAACAAGTTCGAGCGCCGGGGCGCCAGGGACGCGCAGCGCGAGGTCGCCCGCCAGCTCGTGCGCAACCGGGAGGCGTTCGGCCAGCAGCCCGACGACATGCCGGTCTTCGGCACGTCGGCCGCGACGTTCGACGACGACGGGGTCACCGCGCTCTACCAGTTCCTGCGCGGGCTCCTGGCCGAGCACGGGCTCGCGGTCGACGCGGGCGTGCTCGCGCCGGTCGCCGGCAAGACGTCGACGCGGATCCAGCAGGTGCTGCCCGGCGACCGGGTGCGCTACCTCGCCGAGATCGCCGAGTCGTTGCGCGACTACCACGCCGAGACCGAGGCGCTCGTCGCCGGCGCGCGGCGCGCCCAGCGCTTCGCCGTGGTGGCCGACGAGGTGCCCGAGGCGAAGGAGCTCGCGGAGCGGGCGAAGCGGGAGCTGCCGGAGGACGTGCAGTCCCAGCTCGCCGAATGGCCCGCGGTGGTCGAGAAGTACGCCGGCGACGCCGGCCGCGAGTCCCTGTCCGGCACCCGGGTGCCCCGCGTCGCCGTACCCACCTATGAGGACCACGGCGAGCTGGTGCGGTTCTGGCGCCGTGAGAACCTGCCCGGCCGCTTCCCCTTCACCGCCGGCGTCTTCCCGTTCAAGCGGGAGAACGAGGACCCGGCGCGGATGTTCGCGGGCGAGGGCGACCCGTTCCGCACCAACCGTCGCTTCAAGCTGCTCGCCGAGGACCAGCCGGCGACCCGGCTGTCGACCGCGTTCGACTCGGTGACGCTCTACGGCCGCGACCCCGCGGAGCGGCCCGACGTCTACGGCAAGATCGGCACCTCCGGCGTGAGCGTCGCGACCCTCGACGACATGAAGGCGCTGTACGACGGCTTCGACCTCGGCTCGCCCACGACGTCGGTGTCGATGACGATCAACGGGCCGGCGCCGACCGTGCTGGCGTTCTTCCTCAACACGGTCATCGACCAGGCCCGCGAGAAGGGCATCGAGCCGGCCGAGGCGCTCCGCAACGTCCGCGGCACGGTGCAGGCCGACATCCTCAAGGAGGACCAGGGCCAGAACACCTGCCTGTTCTCCACCGAGTTCTCGCTGCGGTGCATGGCGGACATCCAGGAGTGGTTCATCGAGCACGAGGTCCGGAACTTCTACTCGGTCTCCATCTCCGGCTACCACATCGCCGAGGCCGGGGCGAACCCCATCAGCCAGCTGGCCTTCACGCTCGCCAACGGCTTCACCTACGTCGAGTCCTACCTCGCCCGCGGCATGGACATCGACGACTTCGCGCCGAACCTGTCGTTCTTCTTCTCCAACGGCATGGACCCGGAGTACACCGTGATCGGCCGGGTCGCCCGCCGGATCTGGGCGGTCGCGATGAAGGAGCGGTACGGCGCCAACGAGCGCTCGCAGCGGCTGAAGTACCACGTGCAGACGTCGGGTCGCTCGCTGCACGCCCAGGAGATGGCGTTCAACGACATCCGCACCACGCTGCAGGCGCTGTGCGCGATCTACGACAACGCCAACTCGCTGCACACCAACGCCTACGACGAGGCCGTCACCACCCCCACCGACGAGTCCGTACGCCGCGCGCTGGCGATCCAGATGATCATCAACCGCGAGTGGGGCCTGGCCATGAACGAGAACCCGATGCAGGGCTCGTTCATCGTCGACCAGCTCACCGACCTGGTGGAGGAGGCGGTCCTCGCCGAGTTCGACCGGATCTCCGAGCGGGGCGGGGTGCTCGGCGCGATGGAGACCGGCTACCAGCGCGGCCGGATCCAGGACGAGTCGATGCTCTACGAGCACCGCAAGCACGACGGCTCGCTGCCGATCATCGGCGTCAACACGTTCCGCAGCCCCGGCGCCGACGACGGCACGCCCGACCACATCGAGCTGGCGCGCGCCACGTCGGAGGAGAAGCAGTCGCAGCTCGAGCGGGTCGAGCGGTTCCGCTCCGCGCACGCCGAGGATGCGGAAGCGGCCATCGCCCGGCTCAAGGAGGCGGCGACGAGCGGCGAGAACGTGTTCGCCGTACTCATGGACGCGGCGCGGGTGTGCTCGCTCGGCCAGGTCACCGAGGCGTTCTTCGAGGTGGGCGGGCAGTACCGGCGCAACGTCTGACGCCTCGAGAGCTAGGCGTGCGACTGGCTCAGCAGGTAGATGAACCCGGCGCAGATGCCGCCCAGGATGATCATCACCAGGGCGGCTCCGATCACCGTGCTCCGAGTCCCACGAACAGCTCGTGGCTCGGGACCGGGCCGACGCGGGGCAGCATGCGCCACCTCCTCACACGCGGCGGGCGGGCAGCTACTCGGACTCGACGAGGACCCGGATGCTGGGGAGGAGGGCGAGGCCGTTGACGACGACCGAGAAGGCGAAGAACATCACGGCCCAGGTCTCGTGGTCGGCGTCCCAGAGGGCGAGCGTCGCCAAGCCGAAGACGATGACCTTGGCGGCCGGCCGGACGACAGCGCCGCCGTACCGCGCCCGCGGAGAGGCGAAGAAGAACCACACGAGCATCGCGGCGATCGGGAGCATCCAGACGAGGAGCCAGCGCGGGTCCTGCTGCCAGCCCCACACGCCGAACGCCGCCATCGCGAGCAGCTCGTCGACGAACACCAGCGCGAGAACGATCCACCCGAAGACAGCCACGGGCTGATCATGCAGGACAGATCGGGCATGCTGCGTGCATGCGGATCGGCGTGGTGGGTGCGGGACTGGCCGGTCTGGCGTGCGCGTCGATCCTGCACCGCCACCACGACGTGGTGGTGCTCGAGGCACGGGACCGGGTGGGCGGCCGCACCTGGTCGACGGCCCTGCCGAACGGCGTGGTGGTCGAACGGGGCGGTGAGTGGATCGAGGCCGAGCAGCAGACGACCCGCCGGTTCTGCGCGGACCTCGGGCTCCCGCTGGCGCCGCACGGCATCCGCTTCCACCGCCGGCGGGTCGACGGCACGGTGCCGACGATCGAGGAGCTCGAGCACACCCTGGCTGAGGTCGCGGGACAGATCCCCGAGGACGACACGACGGTAACGGCGGCGTTCGTGGCCGCGCTCGGCGAGAGGTACGGCGGCGACCCCGCCTTCCTCCGGATCGCGACGTCGGCCGCCGGTGACCCCCACTCGGCAAGCGCGCGCTTCCACGTCGCGCGCGCCGACGGGGCCCGGATCGATGCGGCTGCCCGCGTGGTCGGTGGCAACCAGCGGATCGCCGAGGCGCTCGCCGTCGGGCTCGGCGACCGGGTCCGGCTCCGGACGCCGGTCGACGGCGTTGCGATCGACGGCGGCCACGTGGTGCTGACGACCGACCGCGAGTCGCTGGTGGTCGACCGGGCCGTGGTCGCCGTACCGCTGGCGCTGCTGGACGACCTGGCATGGGAGCCGGGCTTCCCCGACCCGTGGCAGACCGGCCTCGAGGGCCTGGCGACCGGGACCGCGGTGAAGCTGTCGGTCCCGACGACCAACCGGGCCCGCCCGGACGGGGTCCAGCACCCGCGCTTCGCCTGGTGGGCGTGGAACTCCCTGGACCCGGCCGGCGACGCCGGAGCCAGGGCGGTCACCTGCTTCGGGGGCGGGGCGGGCGCCCGCGAGTGGCTCGCGGTCGCCGACGGGCCCGAGACTTGGCTCACGGCGCTGGGTGCGCTCCGCCCGGACCTCGACCTCGTCGGCGAGCAGGCCTTGCTGACCGACTGGGAGACCGACCCGTGGAGCCGCGGCGGCTACTCCTACGTCCTCGCCGGCCGTTCGCCCGACGCCGCCCGCCTGCTCCAGCATGCCGCCGGACCGCTGGCGCTCGCCGGCGAGTTCACCGCCGGGCCGCACTCAGGAACCATGGAGGGCGCGCTCCGCAGCGGCATCCGGGCCGCCGCTGCGATCACCCGCTGACGACTCCGCGGGCCGGCCGCTCGGCGACGGCGTCGACGACCTCGTCGACCACCTCGAGGAAGACGGGCTTCCAGCGCGGGATGTCGAACACGAGGGACGCGTGACCGCCCGGGGAGTACCGCACGATCGCTCCCGGGATCCGCGCCGCCAGCTGGCGCTGCCGCTCGGTGGGGATCGCGCGGTCCCTGGCCGTGATCAGGACGCCCGTCGGCACCGTGACGTCGCCGATCCAGCCGGTCGCGTCGAACCGCCCGAGCTCGGCCATCACCACGGGCAGCGACCAGAGGCTGGTCGACCGCAGCTCGGCCATGCACCAGGCACGGAGGTCCGCGTCGGCCGCCGCCTCGTCGCCCAGCGGCGGCAGGGCCGAGGCATGCGCCTGCACCTTGTCGGCGGCGACCGAGAGCAGGCCCTCGTTGGCCATCCGCAGCATCAGGAAGAAGACCCGCTCCCCCAGGTGGCCCTGCCACCGGGCCGAGGTCGAGCACAGCACCAGCCCCGCGACCCGGTCGGGGTGCCGGTGCCACAGGACCTGCGCGCTCGCCCCGCCCATCGAGTAGCCGACGACGACCGCCCGCTCGATGCCCAGCGCGTCGAGCACCGCGACGGCATCGTCGGCGCAGTCATCGAGGGTGAACTTCTCCGAGAGGATCCCGCGGCCGTGCCAGCGCTGGTCGAACGTCACCACCCGGTAGCGCCGGCTCAGGTCGTCCAGCACCGAGAACCAGGTGAGCGGACCGGTGGTCGCGATCCCGTGCATCAGAAGCAGGACCGGCGCGTCGGGTGTGGGCCCCGGCAGGTCGAGGACGTGCGTCGTCCCGCGGCCCGGCAGGTCGACGGGTCGCGCCGGCGGCGGCACCGGTACGTCGGGCGTGGCGCCGTCCGCGAGCCGGCGCAAGCCACGCACGACCAGCCGTCCACCGACGCGCGTGGCGCTGCGACCGGCCCGGGCTGAGTGCCGGCCGATGGTCTCGAACGTCATGCTGACTCCTGGTCTCCGTGGTCGTGCTCGCCCTCGTCCGGATCGGACCGGACCGACTCGCCGGGCTCGGGCTCGGCGAGCAGCTCCGCCAGGGCCGGGGGGAAGTACGACGCGAGCACCTCGACGTCCGGCAACAGGTCCGGGCAGGCGAGGAGCGAGAAGTTCATCCGGTCGACGTACGACCAGACGGTGACGTTGAGCCCGATCCCGTCGACGAGCGGGCCGACGCTGAAGATGTCGGACAGCCGCGCGCCACCGATGCTGATCAGCTCCCGGGGACCGGGCACGTTGGAGACGATGGCGCTGAAGGCGGCCGGGTGGAAGCGCGCCGCCCGGAACCGGCTGTAGAGCCTGGTGCCCAGCGCGATGACCGACGGCGGCGCGAACTGGTTCCAGTCGGCGAGCATCTCGCTCCCCAGCCGCCGGTTCATCTCCTTGGCGTGCTTCGCCGTGCGGGAGATCCGCTGCAGCCGCTCGACCGGGTCGTCGACATCGGTCGCCAGCGTGGTGAACAGGTTCGACACCCTGTTGCCGAGAAGTCGGGGACCGCTGCCGGCCGCGTCGAGCCCGACGGGCACACCTGCGGTCAGGGAGACCGACGGCCGCTCACCGTGCAGGTCCATCCACCGGCGCAACGCCCCGGCGGTCACGGCGAGCACGACGTCGTTGAGCGTGACGCCGTGCTCCCGGCGTACCTCCCTGAGGTCGGCCAGCGGCAGCGTGACGGTGGCGAAGCTGCGCCGGGGCGTCAGCGGTCCGTTGAACGACACCCGCGGGGCGTTGGCGATCGGCAGCGGCACGCCGGTCACGTTCCTCCGCCGGTACCGGAGCATCGACGTCATTCCCCGCACGGTGGTGAGCAGCAGGCGGGGCAGCACCGCGATCTGGACGATGGCATCGCGCACCGCCTCGACCGCCAGGCGCCCGCGCGACGGGACGGTCGTGTCGTCGTCGGTGTCGCGCAGCATCGGCGTGGCCATCTCGGCGGAGCGGATGTCGGTGAGGTTGGCGAGCATCGCGTTGGCGGCGTTGCCGTCAGCGAGGGCGTGGTGGATCTTGCCCACGACGACCCGCCGCCCACCGGCGAGACCCTCGATGACGTGGATCTCCCACAGCGGGACGTCGTGGTCGAGCGGCCGGCCGGCGATCCGGCCGATCTCCCGCTCCGCATCCCGCAACGTCGCGCTGCCGCCGAGGTCGTGCCGATAGAAGTGGCGCTCCGGGTCGATCCTCGGCTGGGTCACGATCAGCGGGTGGTTGAGGGCGAACGGGACCGGCACGATCCGCCTGCGGAGCGCCGGCATCCTCCGCAGCCGTGCGAGCGTGCCCGCCACGAGGTTGTCGTACGTGAGGTCGCGGTGGTGCTCGACCACCACGATCTTGAGCGTGTGCATGTGGACCGACGGCGTCTCCAGGTAGAGGAAGCTCGCGTCGGCTCCGCTCATCCGCTTCACCATCAGGAACCCACCCCCGGCAGGTCGCGCACGACCACCTTGCCCGACGCGTTCCGCGGCAGCTCGTCGAGGAGTACGACGTCGCGGGGCACCTTGTAGCCGGCCAGCCTGCTCTTCACATGGGCGCGCACGTCGTCGGGGCTGACGGCCTCCGTCCGCGCCGGTACGACGTACGCCGCCAGGCGCTGCCCGTACTTCTCGTCGTCCACGCCGACCACCACGACCTCGCGGACGTCGGACAGCTCGCCGATGGCGCGCTCGACCTCGACCGGGTAGACGTTCTCGCCACCCGACACGATCATGTCGTCGTCGCGGCCGACGACGTAGAGCCGCCCGTCCGCATCCATCCGGCCGACGTCGCCGGACACCATGAACCCGTCGAGCGACGCCTTCGTGTCGCCGGCGGTGTAGCCGTCGAACTCCGAGGCGCCGCGGACCAGGATCCTGCCGACCTCGCCGACCGGCACGTCGTTGCCGTCGTCGTCGACCAGCCGCAGCGTGGTGCCGGTGACCGGCCGGCCCGCCGTGTCGGACGCGTGCCGCAGGTCGGCAGGCGCGGCCACGCTGATCTGCCCGGCCTCCGTGGCGTTGTAGCTGTTGTAGACCTTGTCGCCGAACCGGTCCATGAACGCGACGACCGCTTCGCCCCGCATCCGCGACCCGCTGCACGTGACGAAGCGGACGCTGTCCAGCGCATAACGGTCGAGCACCTCGGCCGGCAGCTCCATGATCCGCTCGAGCATGACCGGCACCATCGCGATGCCGGTCGCCCGGTGCTCGTCGGCCATCGCCAGCGTCGCCTCGGGGTCGAACCTCCGGCGCAGCACGATCGTGCAGGCCATCGTCGCGCCGATCACGAGCTGCCCGAAGCCCCACGCGTGGAAGGTCGGCGCCGCGACGACGACGGTCTCCCCGCCGTGCCACGGGATCCGCTCCAGCATCGCCGCGAGCTCCTCCGGCCCGCCACCGCTGCGGGTGGCGCCCTTGGGCGTGCCGGTGGTGCCTGACGTCAGGAGCACTACGCGACCCGGGCGGGTGGGCGGCGGCCGCTCGCCGCGGTGCGCGTCGATCAGCAGCTCCGCAGGCGGTTGCTCACGGGTCGCGGTCTCGTCGTCGACCCAGCTCAGGACCTCGGTCAGGCCCTCGATCCGGGCCCGCGCGTCGGCGACCAGTCCGGCGAACTCCTCGTCGTACACGATGAGCGTGGCGTGCTCGCGCTCGAGCACGTCGGCGAGCTGCGGCCCGGAGAAGCCGGTGTTGAGCAGCAGTGCGGGCACACCCAGCCGGCCTGCCGCCAGGAAGGCGTCGACGAACCCCCGGTGGTTGCGGCAGAGGATCGCGACCGAGGTCGGCGGGCCGTCGGCCAGGGTGGCAAGCCCGACCGCGAGCGCGTCGGCGCGCTCCTGGATCTCCTGCCAGGTCAACGAGCCGCGCTCGTCGATCAGGCCGATGCCGTCGGGGCGACGGTTGGCGGCGAGGGCGAAGCCGGTCGTGGCGTGCGGGCCGTAGCGGCGCAGGATCCGCGCCATCCCGACGTAGCGGTCCGGGCGCATCGGACCGATCATCCGGCTGCGGAGCAGGTGGCCGGTGGCCCACAGCTGGGTGCGCAGCCCCGTCGCCCTTCCCTTCGCCGTGGTCATCCCAGCACCGGGAACCTTCGCTCACGCGCCAGCCGGTCCAGCGCCTCCTGCATCCGCGACCGGACCACCTCGTCGACCTCCGCGACGTCCGGGTCCGGCCCGAACTCGGCCTGGATGTCGATCGGGTCGAGCACCTGGGTGACGATCTTGGTCGGCAGGGGGATGTTGCCCGCGCCCGCCGGCACCAGGCCGAAGGGGAAGCCGATCGTCAACGGCAGCAGGTCTGTCCGCATCACCTTCCGCAGCGGCGACAGCCGGCCGAGCCACTCGCCACGGGTGAGGTGGAACTGCGCCTCCTGCCCGCCGATCGACACCACCGGCACGATCGGGACGCCGGCCGCCAGGGCGGTCCGGACGTAGCCCGTCCGCCCGGCGAAGTCGATCACGTTCGCCTTGAGCGTCGGGCGGAACGTGTCGTAGTCGCCCCCCGGGAACACGATCGTGACCGCGCCCGCCGACAGCACCTCGCCGGCGCTCGCCCGGTCTGCCGGCACGAACCCGAACTTGCGGAAGAACGGGCCGGCCACGCCGGTGAACAGCATGTCGTGCGCCAGGCAGTACAGCGGCCGGTCGGGCCCGAACGTGTCGGCGAACGCCACCGCGATGATCGGCACGTCCATCGCCATCAGCCCGCCCGAGTGGTTGCCGACCATCAGCGCACCGCCGTCCGGCACCCGGTCGATGTCCCGCACCTCGGACCGGAAGTAGCCCTTCATGGCCAGCTTCAGCAGGGGCAGGACCTTGGCGATGTACGCCGGGTCGCGCTCGCCGAGGAGGTCGGTCATGACGCTCCGACCCACTTGCGTGCCAGCGCGCCGCGCCACGAGAAATCGTGCCAGTCGTCCGGGTCCTGGCAGAGCCGGTCGACGACCACGTCGAGGACCAGCGGGTTGGCGACCATGCCGACGTGGCTGCTCGGCACGACCACGTTCTCGGCCGGCGGGATCGCGGACACGTCGACCGCGCAACCACGCCACGGCACGATGCCGTCGGTCTTGGAGAAGACCGCGGTGCACGGCACCGGCAACGGTCCCCGCAGCAGGTCGACCATCGGTCGGGCCCGGTCGGAGATCCCGTGCTTGCGGCGGGACCGCTCGAACATCCCCGTCGCTCGGGTCCGCTCGCCGTCGGCCCGCCACGGGGAGCCGAGGCAGACGACCTGGCGGACGTCGCCCGGATAGGTGTGGGCGAGCCACCGCGCGAGTACGCCGCCGAAGCTCCATCCCACGAGGCTGACGGGCTCGTCGTACTCCTTGCGGATGCCTTCGAAGCGCTCGACCATCCCGTCGATCAGCCGGTCGGTGAGCCCGATGTTGGCGCCCTGACCCCATCCGTGCACGCGGAAGTCGTGCCGCTTGAGGTGGCTGCGCAGCCGACCGGTCATGCCGTCGGTCGCGTGGAACCCCGGGAGCACCAGCACCGGCCGACCGGCACCGCTCGGCCGGCGCGGCGCGACCAGGTCGACCGCATGGGAGGCGGCGAGCTCGCCCACGACCCGAGGCAGCTCGAGGAACATCAGGGCGCGGTGCGGCCCGCTGCCTCCTGCGCTCGCAGCAGCCTTCTCGCCTTCGAAGTCGTACACCCGACCCCCATCAGATCTAGAACATGTTCTACTTTAGATCGAGTATGCGGGTTGCGCCTCCCTACCGCCAACCCCCGGTGGCTGTGACGTCCGTCCCGCCAGGCGCAGGCGGCACCAGCGATCGGTCATTCCATGAATGTAATGACGATCACGGCCCCGGACACCAGGTTGTAACCGGCGGTTCGTTGAAACGCGCATTTCGGTGGGCACTCTTGACGACATGAACGAGACGACCTCTTCTGAGACCCAGAGCGCGGGCCGTCGCATCGCCTCGAACGACCCGGCCGACACCGTCGACCGCAGCCTCGAGCGCCGCGCCGTCCTCCGCAGCCGCCACGCCCAGAGCCTCACCCGGCTGATGGAGGAGCGAGCCGACCTGCGCGGCGTCCACGCCCTCGCCGACTTCGTCGACGACGCGGTGCGCTGGACCGCCTGACGTCACCCCGGGGCCGGTCACGACCCGTCTCCTAGACTCACGGATCGTGATCTTCAAGCGGGTCGGGAGCGGCCGTCCCTACCCCGAGCACGGCCTCGGCTCCCGGGAATGGGCCTCGGTGCCGCCGCGCCAGGTGCGCCTCGACGAGCTGGTCACGACGAAGGACACGCTCCAGCTGGCGGCGCTGCTCGACGAGGACTCCACCTTCTTCGGCGACCTCTTCGCCCACGTCGTGCTCTGGAAGGGCGAGCTCTACCTCGAGGACGGGCTGCACCGCGCCCTGCGGGCGGCGCTCCAGCAGCGGAGCGTCCTGCACGCCCGTGTGATCAGGGTGGAAGACTGAGTCCCGTGGACACCAGCGCGCGCACCCGCTCGGCGGTGACCCTGGCCGTGCTCGCGGTGCTGTTCGTCATCGGCACCGTCTGGGCGTGGTCCTCGGTGACCGAGCCGTTCCCGGAGGCCGAGGAGCAGCCGGCGTGCCTCGACTCCCCGGTGGCCGCCGGTGACCGGATCACTCCCGGCAACGTGGTCGTGAACGTGCTCAACGCCAGCAACACGGACGGTCTTGCGGGCGAGACGATGGACGCCCTGGTGCGGAAGGGCTTCGCGGAGGGGTCGCGGGGCAACACTGCCGCCGAGACCAGCGAGAGCGGCGCCGTGATCTGGACCGAAGACCCCGACGGTCCCGCTGCCGCGCTGCTCAAGTCCTACCTCGGTCCCGGCACCCAGATCATCGAGCAGGCGACGGCCGAGCCCGGGATCACCGTCGTCGTCGGCGAGGGCTTCCCCGGCATCAAGGACGGCAAGAAGGGCGTCGAGGCGAAGACGGACACCACCGTCTGCAGCCCGCCCACGCTCTGATGGTTCAGTTCAGCTCAGTGGAGGCCGCCGGACCAGGTGGCACCCTGGGCCAGGGCCGACGCTGACCGGCTGATCCGGAGCATCATCGCGGCAGAGGGCGTGACCAGGCCGTTGACGTACGTCGAGAGCCGGGACGGCGAGGTGCCGATGTACTGGGCGAACTGGCGCTGGCTGCAGCCGCTGATCGCGACCAGGCGCCGGATCTCCTTGGCGACCTCGAGCCGCTCGGCCTCCTCGAACCGTTTGCGGTAGACCTTCGCGCACCACTGCAGCGCGGACGCCGGCGCCGGCAGGTCGGCCTCGACCGCCAGCTCCGTGAGGCGCGTGACCTCCGGGCCCCACGGGTTCGCCGCGATGATCGCCATCACCCGCCGCCACTCGCCGACGCCGCGCGAGGCGACGATCTGGGCGAGGTCCTCGGCGTCCCGAGGCATCGGGGCCGGGTCGTTGGGATCGATGTCGGCCATCAGCAGCCAGAACGCCGCGCTGTAGCACTTGGCTGCCATCGCGCCGGCGTCCTGCTCGGACTGGCCGGCGCGGATCAGCGTCCGCTCGATGTGGGCGGTGCGCGCGAGCTCGTTGCAGGCCGCGGTCGTGAGCGGGAGGTCCGGACCGGCCTTGAGCAGGTCCTCGAGCTCGTTCTGCACCTGCGCGACCTGTTGGTGGCCGAACCGGCGGACGAGGGTCGCGGTGTGCTCGTAGTCCTCGGCGTCGCCGAGCCCGATCACGCAGAGCATATTGGTGAGCACGGCGGCCTTGAACGCGCCCTCGGGCGTGTAGGGAAGGCCGGCGAGCACGCCTGCCAACCGACGCCAGGAAGCCGCGTAGTGCCCCGACTCGAGCCGGTCGATCCGCTCGAAGCACGACAGCACGGCAGCGTGCAGCGGGGCATGACCCTGGTCGGGGTCGCCCTGCATCGCGTTCAGCAAACGGGCAAACTCGGGACGTTGCCCGCGCAGGGCGTCGATGCGCCCGAGCATTGTGGTCGTAAAAAGTGTGTTGATGATCCTTGATCCCCCTCGGGCTGTCGCGATTGGAGCGTCGCGACTCCCTGCCTGTCGAAGGTGGAGCCCAGACGACAGGTTCGACCGAAATTTACAACGGCGTGTCAATGCCGGTCGGATCTCACAATCTCACGCCGCGCGGCGGCTGACAAACTTCTGTTCGGCGCGCCCCCGGACCGAGCTCATCGGGTCCGGTCGCCGCCCTCCGCATCGGTGCCGAGCCACTGGGCCAGCCGGCCCCCGGCGCTCACCTGTCGCAGCCGCTCCTCGGTCGCGTCCCGCAGCTTGCGCGGGGTCACCACGAGCAGGTTGTCGCCGTGGCGCAGCACCGTCCTGCGCTCGGGCACGAGGGTCTGCTCGTCGCGGACGATCAGCGCGACCGACGCGCCCGGCGGCAGCCGGAGCTCGCCGATCTCGACCCCGTGCAGCCGGGAGCGCGGGCTGATCGCGACCTGCAGCATGTCGGCCGCGACCCGGTCGAGCGGCGCCGCCTCGAGCTCGATGTCGCGCGGCTCCGACCGGCGGGCGACCCGCAGCGTCTTGGCTGCCCACGGCAGGGTCGGCCCGGTCAGCAGGGTGTCGAGGACGACCAGCACGAAGACGATGTCGAAGAGCAGGGTGGCCTGGTCGACCTCCGCCGCGAGCGGGATCGTCGCGAGCACGATCGGCACCGCACCGCGCAGCCCTGCCCACGAGATGAACGAGAGCTCGCCCCACGTCATCCGCTGCGCGAGCGAGCTCACCAGCACCGACAGCGGCCGCGCCAGCAGCGTCAGTACGGCGCCGGCGCCGAGCGCCATCCCGATCGTCTCCCACGAGATCCGGCCCGGCGAGAGCAGCAGGCCGAGCATGATGAACAGGCCGATCTGGGCGAGCCAGGCGAGGCCCTCCGAGAAGGACCGGGTGACCGACCGGTGCGGTAGCGCGGCGTTGCCGAGCACCAGGGCGGCGACGTACACCGCGGCGAAGCCGCTCGCGTGCACGGCGGCGGCGGCGCCGTACCCGAGCATCGCCAGGCAGAGCACGGCGATCGGGTACAGGCCGGACGCCGGCAGCGCGACCCGGCGCATGATCCACGCGCCGCCGAAGCCGGCACCCAGGCCGATCAGGACACCGGCGACGAGCTCGAAGACGATGATCCCGGCGAGGGCGAACGGGCCGTGCTCGGCCGCGGCGCCGCTGGAGATCAAGGTGACCAGGACGACCGTGGGCGCGTCGTTGAACCCGGACTCCGCCTCGAGGGCGCCGGTGATCCGACGCGGCAGCGGCACCACCCGGATCACCGAGAACACGGCGGCGGCGTCGGTCGGCGACGTCACCGCACCCAGCAGTACGGCGAGCTCCCACGGCATGCCGAGCAGGTAGTGCGCGCCGAGCGCGACCACTGCGACCGAGACCGTCACGCCGACCGTCGCGAGTGCCATGCCGAACCGAACCGACCCTCGGGTCTCGCGCCAGTTCGTGGTGAGACCACCTTCGGCCAGGATGATCGCGAGCGCACCGAAGCCGAGGGCGTGCGCAAGCTCGGCGTCCTCGAACGGGATGCCGATGAACTGCTCGCCGAGCAGGACCCCCATCAGCAGGTAGATGAGGAGGCTCGGCAGGCCCGCGCGGGACGAGACGCGCACCGCGAGGACCGCCAGCAGGGTGACGGCGGAGCCCACCAGCAGGAAGGTGTCGAGCTGGTCGACGTTCATGTCACCTCGGCTAGTCGTCGGGGCGCGGGTCCGCAGTCTATCGGTCTGCATCCGTCCGCGAGGCGGCGCACGGGTCGCCTCAAACTGGAACGTGTTCTACATTTGACCCATGAGTGAGCCTGCTGGCCTGGCGGTCCCTGCCACGATCGCCGCGCGCGACGTCCCCTCCGACGCCGAGAGCTACGACGTGGTCGTGGTCGGCTTCGGCATCGCCGGCGGTTGCGCCGCCCTCGAGGCCGCGCGCGCCGGCGCCCGGGTGCTGCTCCTGGAGAAGGCGGCCGTGCACGGCGGCACCTCGTCGATGTCGGGCGGCCACTTCTACCTCGGTGGCGGGACGGCGGTGCAGCAGGCGACCGGCCAGGAGGACTCGGTCGACGCGATGGTGCGCTACCTGGTCGCCAGCACCAAGGACCCCGACGAGGAGAAGATCCGCGCCTACTGCGAGGCCTCGGTCGAGCACTTCGACTGGCTCGAGTCGCTGGGCTTCCAGTTCGAGCGGTCCTACTTCCCCGGGAAGGCCGTGATCCAGCCCGGCACCGAGGGGCTGATGTTCACCGGCAACGAGAAGGTCTGGCCGTTCCGGGACGAGATCCCGCCGGCGCCGCGCGGCCACAAGGTCCCGGTGCCGGGTGACACCGAGGGCACCAAGATCGTGATGGACCTGCTCCGCACGAAGGTCGAGGACGCCGGCGTCGAGGTCCGCTACGAGACCGGCGCGACGAACCTCGTGGTCACCGACGACGGCGCGGTCGCCGGCGTCGCCTGGAAGCGGTACGACGAGAGCGGGGTCGTGCTCGCAGCGGCCGTGGTCATCGCGGCCGGTGGCTACGTGATGAACCGCGACATGCTCGAGGCCTACACGCCCGCGCTGACCCGCAAGCTCTTCGCGCTCGGCGGGACCTACGACGACGGACTCGGGATCCGGCTCGGCCAGTCGGTCGGCGCGGCCCTGGAGAACATGGACGAGCCGTTCATCACCGCGCCGTTCTACCCGCCGTCGTCCCTGGTGAAGGGCCTGATCGTCAACAAGCTCGGGGAGCGGTTCGTCGCCGAGGACAGCTACCACGCGCGGACGTCGTACTTCGTGCTGCGCCAGCCGGACGCGACGGCGTACCTGATCGCGGACAGCGACCACATGGAGGAGCAGCGGATGCCGCTGGTCCCGCTCAAGGACGGCTACGAGACGGTCGAGGAGATGGAGGCCGCGCTCGAGCTGCCCACCGGGTCGCTGGTCGCGACGATGGCGCGCTACAACGAGCACGCGGCCCGCGGGGAGGACCCCGACTTCCACAAGCACCCCGACTGGCTGGCCCCGCAGACCAACGGCCCGTGGGGCGTCTACGATCTCACTCTCGGCACCGCGATCTACGCCGGCTTCACGCTGGGCGGGATGGCGACGACGGTCGACGGCGAGGTGCGCCGGGGCGACGGGTCGGTCGTCCCCGGCCTCTATGCGGCCGGCGCGTGCGCCTCCAACATCGCCCAGGACGGTGCCGGCTACTGCTCCGGCACCCAGCTCGGCGAGGGCTCGTTCTTCGGCCGTCGCGCCGGCGTACACGCCGCACGGGCAGCGAGGGTGGCCGACACGGTCCGCTGACAGGATGGGGCACGTGACCTCCCGCCTGGCCGCCGCACAGCGCGCGAACGTGCCGCCCTTCCACGTGATGGACCTGCTCGCCCTCTCGGCGGAGCGGCAGCGCACCCACGGCGACCTGGTCAACCTGCTGGCCGGCCAGCCGAGCACCGGTGCCCCCGGGCCGGTGAACGCCGAGGCGGTGCGGCTGCTCGGCTCGGGCGACCCGCTCGGCTACACGCCCGCGACGGGGATCGTCGAGCTGCGCGCCGCCATCGCCGACCACCACCGCCGCCGCTACGGCGTCGACGTGTCCGCGGACGACGTGGTGGTGACGACCGGCTCGAGCGGCGGCTTCCTGCTCGCGTTCCTGGCCGCCTTCGACGCCGGGGACCGGGTGGCGATCGCGCGGCCGGGCTACCCCTGCTACCGCAACGTGCTGGCCGCCCTCGGCTGCGAGGTGGTCGAGATCGAGACCGGCCCGGACACCCGGTTCCAGCCGACCGTCGACCAGCTCGCGGAGCTCCATGCCGCCGCGCCGTTCGCCGGCCTGGTCGTCGCGAGCCCGGCGAACCCGACCGGCACCATGCTGCTGCCCGACGAGCTGGCGGCGATCGCCCGCTGGTGCGAGTCGTCGGGCGTGCAGCTGGTCTCCGACGAGATCTACCACGGCATCGAGTACGCCGACCCGAGGCTGGCGCGCTGTGCCTGGGAGACCAGCCGCGAGGCCGTCGTGTTCGGCTCGTTCTCGAAGTACTTCTCGATGACGGGCTGGCGGCTCGGCTGGATGCTCGCGCCGGCGCGGCTGCTGCGCGCGGTCGACGTCCTCACCGGCAACTTCAGCATCTGCCCGCCGGTCCTCGCGCAGCGAGCGGCACTGGCCGCGTTCGACACCGCGTCGTACGACGAGCTGGACGGTCACGTCCGGCGCTACGCCGACAACCGGGAGCTGCTGCTCGCCGGTCTCCAGCGGCTCGGCGTCGACCGGCTCGCGCCGGCGGACGGCGCGTTCTACGCCTACGCCGACGTCGGCCACCTGACCGACGACTCGATGACGTTCGCGCGCCAGCTGCTGGCCCGCACCGGCGTCGCGGTGGCGAGCGGCATCGACTTCGACACCGTGGACGGCGGCCGCTACCTGCGGTTCAGCTTCGCCGGGACGGCGGCCGACATCGAGACGGCCCTGGACCGGCTCGACGGCACCCTCGGGCGTTAGACGACCCCGTCCGCGCTCCGCTTCTGCACGAACTCGGAGACTCTTCGGATCCGCACCATCATCGTCGCCGAGGGTGTGACCAGCCCGTTGACGTACGTCGAGAGCCGCGACGCCGACGTCCCGGCCATCGCCGCGAACTCGCGCTGGCTGAGTCCGCTGACCGCCACCAGCCGGCGGATCTCGCGGGCGACCAGCTCCCGCTCGCGGCGCTCGAACCGGGTCCGGTAGACCTTCACCGCCTCGTCGATGGCGTGGACCACCGCCGGCCGGTCGGCGGCGACCGCCAGCTCCCTGAGCTGAGCTCCGTAGGGCGCCCAGGGGTTCGACGCGATGATCGCGACCTGGCCGCGCCATGCCGCGAGCCCGCCGTGGTCCCACGTGCGCACGGCGTCCTCGACGGTGGTGAGGATGGGACCGGGCGCTGCCGGATCGACGCCGGCCATGACCAGCCAGAAACAGGCCTGGTAGCACTGCTCCGCCACTTCGCCGGCCGCGGCCCGGTCCATCCCGGCACCCACCAGGCTCTCGATGACCCGCTCGGATCTCGCGAGCGTCGTCACCCAGCGGGTGGCGACGGGCTGCTCCGGTCCCGTGCCGAGGAGCTCGTAGACGGTGTTCTGAACCGAGGCGACCTTGCGATGGCCGTAGCGCTTGGACAGCCGACTCGCGATGATGAAGTCCGTGTGCTCGGCGAAGTGCACGACCCCGATCATGTTGGCCAGGACACCGACGGGGATCCCCCACCCGTCCTGACCGATCAGTCGGCCGGCTGCCTCCAGGAAGCGCGGCCAACCCTCGGCATAGCTGCCCTCGGCCGCGCGATCGCTGCGGTCGATCAGCGCAAGGGTGGCGGCGTGCGCGGCCCGGTGGTTGGGGTCCGGATCACCTTCGACGGCGCTGCGCAGCTTGTCGAGCCAGGCGACATCGGCCAGGGCTGCCGGTCGGCCGTCCGAAGCGGACGGACTCTCGCCGCGCACGAACGAGTTGTGCATCCCTCGAACCTCCTCGTGCAGGATCAGCGCGGACGATTCTGCACGGATCGACTCGTCGGGGGTCTTGCTCGGGCTGTCCGAGCAACGACGACCACTTCAGGCTAAGGCGACCCTCGGGCCGCCAGACCGGTATTCGAACAATTCTTTACCAGACGCCGGAAATCCAGGTGTGGGCCGGCCGGCGTCACAGGGCCAGGTCGTGCACGAACTCCTGGAGCTGGGTCAGGTTGCGGCACTCCACCATCGACACGATCTCGCGATAGGTGCGCGCGGCGGAGTCGCCGGCACCCCAGCTGCTCTCGGGCTCGGGATTGAGCCAGTACGACCGTCGTACCGCCCCGGCCAGCCGGCGCAGGGTGGCGTCCTCGAGGTCGCTGTAGTTGCTGCGGGCGTCGCCGAGGATCAGCAGGGTGGTCTTCGGCCCGAGCGCGTCGAGGTGCTGCTCCTCGAACTTCGCGAACGCCCGCCCGTAGTTGGTGCGTCCCCAGAGCGCGGCGTGGCTGCTGGCGGCAGCGAGCTTCTCGAGCACCTCCACGGGGTCGGAGCCGGGCTGCAGGTGCTCGGTCACCTCGTGCACGTGGTCGATGAACGTGAACGCGCGCATGCTCTGGAAGACCTCGCGCAGCGCGAACACGAAGAGCAGCGTGAACTGGGCGAAGTTGGCCACCGAGCCGCTGACGTCGCAGAGCACGACCAGGTCGGTGCGGTGCGGCCGCTTGGGGCGGTGGTGGGTGGTCAGCGGCACGCCGCCGGTCGCGATCGAGGCCCGGACGGTACGGCGGAAGTCGAGTGCGCCTCGGCGGTGGGCGTGGTGCTCCTTGGTCAGCCGGGTGGCGAGCCGGCGGGCGAGCGGGAAGATCTGGCGGCGCATCTCGTCCAGGTCGGTACGACGCGCCGCGGTGAACGCGAGCTTGTCGATGCTCGGGCGGATCGCGACGTCGGCGACGTGGTCGGGTCCCTTCTCCTCCGCGATCCGGCGGCGGGCGTCGTCCTCGACCATGGTCGTGAAGGCACCGACCCGGCGGTTGGCGAGGCGTCGTACCTCAGTCTCGCGGGCTTCGTCGCCGGCCTCGCCGAGCAGACCGGCCACGATCCGGTCGATCAGCTCCTGCGGCGCGACCCGCTGCAGCGCGGTGTAGGCCGACCACGACGACAGGCCGGGTCCGCGCCCGGGCATGGCCCCGAAGGTGCCGACCATCTGCGCCGCGAGCTGGCGCAGGCGCTGCTGGTCGTTGCTCTCGAGCGCTTCGGCGAGCTGGTCACGGAACGCCTGGAGGGCCGCCGCGTTGTCGCGGACACCCGGCGCGTCCGCGCTCTCCGCCGCTTCGTCGCCCCCTTCGGCGGTCGAGCCTGCCCGGACACCGTCGCCGACGAGCGCGGGGAAGTAGACGTCGAAGAGCGCGTCGAAGGTCGTGCGCTGGGCCTGCTTCTTGACCAGCGTCGCGGCGAGCACGTCGCGGACGTGCTCCCGCTCCCCCCAGCCGACGGCACCGAGCGCGGCGACCGAGTCGAGGTCCTCCGCGAGGGAGACCGACAGGCCGGCGCCGCGGAGCGCCTCGATGAAGGAGAGGTGCCGGTCGAGCAGGCCCGAGGTCATTTCCGACGCCCGGTGGTCGAGGTCGTCGAGACCAGCCGGAGCTCCTTGATGGCGCGGGCCTGGTCCGAGTTGTGCTTGAGGACGGCGCCGAGGGTCTCGGCGATCGCCTTCTCGTCGAGGTCGCGGATCTCGAGCGCGATCAGCGTCCGGGCCCAGTCGACGGACTCCGCGATCGAGGGCGCCTTCTTGAGCTCCAGCTCGCGCAGCCGGCCGACCGTCGCGACCAGCTGCTCGGCGATCTTGTCGTCGAGATCGGGCACCTGCGCCTGCAGGATCTCGCGCTCACGCTGGGCGTCGGGATAGTCGAGGTGGAGGTAGAGACAGCGCCGCTTGACCGCCTCCGAGAGCTCTCGGCTGGCGTTCGAGGTGAGGACGACGTACGGCCGGCGCGTCGCCGCCACCGTCCCGAGCTCGGGGATGGTGACCTGGAAGTCCGACAGCACCTCGAGCAGCAGCCCCTCGACCTCGATGTCGGTCTTGTCGACCTCGTCGATGAGCAGCACGGTGGGCTCGTCGCGCCGGATGGCGGTCAGCAGCGGCCGGGTGAGGAGGAACTCCTCGGTGAAGATGTCGTCGTGGGTCTGGTCCCAGTCGACACCGTCGGACGCCCCGGTCTGCGCCTGGATCCGGAGCAGCTGCTTCTTGTAGTTCCACTCGTAGAGCGCCCGCGCCTCGTCGAGCCCCTCGTAGCACTGCAGCCGCACCAGCCCCGCGCCCGTGGCGCGGGCGACCGCCTTGGCCAGCTCGGTCTTGCCGACACCCGCCGGGCCCTCCAGGAGCAGCGGCTTCTCCAGCGCGCCGGCCAGGAACGCGGTCGTAGCGGTCGCTGCGTCGGCGAGATAGCCCGCCTTGGTCAGCCGGTCGGCGGCCTGCGCCGGGGAGTCGAACCAGGTCATGACTCCCATCCTGCCTGGGTTTTCCGCGCGCAGGTCACACGGGTCGCCTCGTGACCCGACGCGGTTCTGGTCGTTGAGGGGGCGTCGAAGGATCACAGGTCGCGGTACGGGCCGTGACCGGTCCCGACGCTGAATCTGTAGGTGCTCCCCTGAGGAAGGGGGATGGCGTTGTCCGCCACACGTGTTCACTGGCTCCGCACGGTTGTCACATCACTCCGTGCGGCGCTCACCGCCGCTGCCCTCACCCTGCTGGTCGGACTCGGCACGGTCAGCATGCTCACCGCGCCGCAACCTCCCGCCGCGCAGATCGGACTCTCGGTCGAGGACGAGGCCACCAGCCGGCTGCTCGAGCACAACAACTGCTCCACCACCGGCTTCGACCCGGACGTGATCCCCACCACCGCAGTCATCCGCGACGAGGCCGGTCAGACCCGCGTCGTCTCGTTCGACCACGGCTGGGCCGTGTTCAACAACGAGCGCCCCGGCCAGCTCGTCGCCGTGTGCCTCGGGCCTGGCGCGGCCACCGCCGGCAAGAACTGACGCCCGCCGAGCTGACGTCCGCCGAGCTTGCCAAGGCGCGGCCCTCTGGTTGAGGTGCGAGGCGCGCCAGCGCCGAGCCTCGAACCCAAGGCAGCGAGCCAACCCTTCGCCCACCTGGCTGGATGGTGGGGAGCTTGTCCACAGGCCGCTGTGTTTCATTTTGAAGTGTCGGTGCTCCGGTGTTGAATGTTCAGTATGGATCTCGGGACCGCACCCCTCTTCGACCTCTCCGCCCCGGTGGCGGACGAGGCCGACCCGGGTGTCCCGGTCTCGCGATCCCGGGAGCTGTTGGCCGGCATCCGGGACAACCGCGCAGTCCTGATCGACTGCCAGATCAGCGAGGTTCGTCGGATCGCTGAGTGGGCGGGCGAGCACGTCGTCGCCGACGGGGCGGATACGTGCACGATCACCGAGCGGGGTCTGGACACCGGGCTTCCGGTCGCCGGCCCCGGCGCGCCGTTGATCTCCGACTTCGCGGTGATGGAGCTCTCCGCCCTGTTGGGCCGGTCGCTGGACTCCGGCCGCTCCTACGTGGGTCAGGTCGTGGAGCTGGCCTACCGGCTCCCCAAGACCTGGGACCGGGTGCTGGAGGGCCGGGTTCCGGTGTGGAAGGCACTGCGGATCGCCGACACCACCCGCACCCTCCCCGAACAAGCCGCGGGGTACGTGGACCGGCAGCTCGCACCCATCGCCCACGGGGTCTCCTGGGCGCAGATCGACCGGCTGGTCGAGGAGGCCCTGGTCAGGTTCGACCCCGCAAGCGGCCGAGGAGAAGCGGCGCGACGCTCAGGAGACCCGGCACGTCGACATCGACCTCGACCACGCTGGGTTCGACGGCACCGCGGAGGTCACCGCCACCCTCGACATCGCCGACGCCCTCGACCTCGAAGCCGCGGTCGCCCGCCGCGCGAAGCTGCTCG
The DNA here is from genome assembly GCF_003515065.1 of Nocardioides immobilis. GTDB lineage: Bacteria > Actinomycetota > Actinomycetes > Propionibacteriales > Nocardioidaceae > Nocardioides > Nocardioides immobilis. The sequence continues at coordinate 71,301 of NZ_QXGH01000013.1, read as the reverse complement.
GCCAGCTCGGCTGTGAGGACTCCCTCGATGTGCGCCGCGCGACCGCGCTCGGGGAGATCGCCCGCCACGACCTCGCCCTCGACCTCCAGATCGTCGACCCCGAGACCGGGGAGATCACCCGCACCGTGCCCGGCCGCAGGGTCGAGCTGATCGTCCACCTCAACGACACCGGCGGCCACACGGCCGACGGCGCGGTCGGGCGGTTCGCCAACACCCGCACCCCGATCAGCCCGGAGCAGGTCAAGGAGTGGATGGGCACGCCGGGCACCAGCGTGCTGGTGCGGCCGGTGATCGACCTCAACGGCCACCAGCCGGTCGACTCCTACGAGATCCCCGACCGGATCCGCCGCCAAGTCACCCTGGCCGACCACCACTGCACCTACCCCTACTGCACCAGGCCAGCCGAACGCTGCGACCTCGACCACAACGTCCCCCACACCCAGGGCGGACCAACCTGTCGATGCAACCTGAACCCGAAGTGCCGAGGCCACCACCGGTACAAGACCTCAGGACTCGCGACCTGCCGGACCCTCTCACCCGGCACCTACCTGTGGACCCTGCCCAGCGGCCTGTACCTGGTCGACCCCACCGGCACCTACGACCTCACACCCGACCCGGCACCACCCAGCCGTCCCAGCCGCCGACCGACCCGGCCGACCCACCCGACGAGTAGCCACCGAGCCCCGCACCCCCGCCACCTGGTTCCACCGGCGGGGATATCGGCATGCCCCGGCCGCCACCCAGCGAGCACCCCAGGCCTCGCCGCGCCCGCCCTGGCGCGCGACCAAGTGCCGCAACCCACGACGGCGGGCAATCCCGCTTCCTTCGAGAGCTAGGACGATCCAGAGAAGCTGTCGACGGGGACCGTGGGGTCGAGCTCGACACCGATCTCCCGCGCCTGGCCGTCGATCTGGTACCAGATCCAGCGGCTGAGCATCGCGGTCAGGGCGCGCGGGGTGAGGGTGCGCTCGGGGCGTCGTACCCACTGGTTGACGCTTCCCCGGACCTGCCCGATCAGGCCGACCACGAGCAGGTCGAGGGTGTTCAGCTGGTCCTCGTCCAGCTCCTCGCCGAGCAGCGTGGCGCCGGCCTGGAAGAGCGCCGAGATGTCCGAGCCCAGCTGGTCGGTCACGCGGTCGAGCTCGCCGGGCTCGCCGTCACCGAGGGCCCGCTGGGCCATCTCGTGGAGGTGGGGATGCTCGGCGACCCATTCGACGTAGCCGCCGACCACGCCGTGGACGATCTGCTCGATGCTGCCGGACAGCACCATCGTCGAGTCGAGCCGCTCGCGGATCATGCCGACGATGTGCACCTGGACCGCGCGGTTCAGGTCGGCGCGGTTGCTGAACAGGCGGTAGACGACGGTGCGCACCAAGCCGGCGCGCTCGGCGATCTGCTGGACCCGCAGCTCACTGCCGAGCGGCTGCTCCTCGATCAGCGCGATGGCCGCCTCGAGGACGTGCAGCCGCCGCTCCTCGTTGTGGTCGGCCCAGCGCAGCTGCCGGCCGTCGAGGCCGGGGACGCGAGGGACGTGCGGCATGCCCAGAACTCTAGTCCGGCATGACCCGCAGCACTCTCACCGCGGCGCGCCGCGGGCATCCCGGGTGTCCGAGCCGTTATTCGGCCGCCCCCGCCGCGCGCAGCCCCGTGACAGCGTCCCGGGGAAGACCGAGCATCCGCTCGCCGATCACGTTGAGCTGGACCTCGGTGGTGCCGCCGTAGATCGTCGTCGCGCGCCCGGCGATCAGCTGCTCCATCGCGTGGTCCGAGGGCTGCCCGGGGATGCTGACGACACCCGCGGCGCCGAGCTGGGCGACGACGTACTCGGCGATCTTCTGGCCCATCCCCATGCCCAGCAGCTTGCCGACGCTGGAGGTGGTGCTGACGTCGGCGCCGGACAGCTGCTTGAGCACGATCCGGGCGCTGATCAGGTCGATGGCCTGGCTCTCGGCGACCAGCACGCCGAGCTCGTGGCGGCCGACCGGTGTCAGCTCGCGGCTCCTCGCGAACCGGAGCAGGTCCTTGTCGCTGGCGTAGGCGTCCATCTTCTGGCTCAGCGCGACCCGCTCGCCGGCGAGCGTCGCCCGGGCGACCTTCCAGCCCCCGTCGACCTCGCCGACGACCAGCTCGTCGGGGATGAACACGTCGTCGAGGAAGACCTCGTTGAAGAGCGCGGACCCGGTCATCTCCCGCAGCGGCCGCACCGCCACGCCCGGGGACTTCATGTCCAGGACGAAGTAGGTGATGCCCTCGTGCTTCGGCTTCTCGGTGTCGGTGCGTGCGATCAGCATCGCCCAGTCGGAGAACTGGGCGACCGTCGTCCACACCTTCTGGCCGGTGACCCGCCACCCGCCCTCGACCCTGACCGCCTTGGTCGAGATCGACGCGAGGTCCGAGCCGGCGCCCGGCTCGCTGAACAGCTGGCACCACACGACCTGCCCGCGCAGCGTGGGGGACGACCAGGTCCTGCTTCTGCTGCTCGGTGCCGTAGCCGACGAGCGCCTGCACCGCCCAGCCACCCATCAGCAGCTGCGGGAGCGTGATGCCGGCGGCGGCCAGCTCCTGGGAGATCACGATCTGCTCGAGCGGACCGGCGCCGCGCCCGTACGGCGTGGGCAGGTGCGGCTGCACCCAGCCCCCGTCGCCGAGCCGGGTCATCAGCTCCTCCTCGTCGAGGCCCTGCAGCCCGGCGAGCTCGGCCCGGACCGACTCCCGGATCGCCTCGGCCTCGTCGGGCAGCTCCAGCTCGAGCGCCCGGCCCACGCCGGTCATGGCCTGGTCGGCGACCCGTGCCGACCGCTCCTCGCGCGAGCCGAAGAGGGCGCGCAGCGAGAGCGCCCGCCGGTAGTAGAGGTGCGCGTCGTGCTCCCAGGTGAACCCGATGCCGCCGTGGACCTGGATGCAGTCCTGGGCGACCTCGACGGCCGCCTCGGGTACGACGAGCGCGGCGACGTCGGCTGCGAAGTCGGCCGTCGCATCGCTCTTGTCGAGCGCGCTCGCGGCGTCCCAGATCACCGCCCGCGCCTGCTCCAGCGCGATCGCCATCCGCGCGCACTTGTGCTTCACGCCCTGGAACTGGCCGATCGGACGGCCGAACTGGACGCGGGTCTTGGCGTACTCGGCCGCGGTGCTCACGCACCACGAGATGACGCCGACCGCCTCGGCGCCGAGCACGACGGTCGCGATGGACCGGGCCCGGGTCGCGTCGAGCGTGCCCAGCACCCGGTCGGCGGACAGGGTGACTCCGTCGGCCACCACGCGAGCGGAGCCCCGAACGACGTCGATGCTGTCCTGCGCCTTGATCGCCAGGTCCGCGGCGTCGACGGCCACCCAGCGGACCTCGCCGTCGAGCAGCACGGGCAGCAGGACGACGTCGGCGTGCTCGGCACCGAGGACGGCGTCGTAGGTGCCGGTCACCTCCTGGCTCGCAGCTGCGTCGGCCGGGTCCGCGGGCAGCGTCAGGGCGACAGCGGCCGTCAGGGTGCCGGCCTGGAGACCGGGCAGCAGGTCGATGGCGGCCTTGCAGTCCGCGGCGGACAGGAACGCCGCGGCGAGCACGGTCGGGACGAACGGGCCCGGCGCGGCCGTCCGGCCCAGCGCCTCGAGCGCGACGGCGAGGGTCAGCAGACCGCCCCCGGCGCCGCCGTACTGCTCGGGCACGTGGAGGCCGAGCAGGTCCTGCTCGACGAGCGCCGGCCAGAACGCGGGGCGCCTGTCGGCGCTGCGGGCGTCGATGTCCTTGCGGACCAGGTCGGTCGTGATGGCGCTCTCCGCGAACGAGCGGACCGCGTCCGCGAGCGCGGTGTGCTCGTCGGTCAGGCCGATGCCGAGGTCGTACGGCGTCCGGGTCATCGCGCGCCTCAGCCGAGCCGGTCGCGGAGGATGTCGACGGTCCACGGCCCGTCGGTCTCGATGGTGCTGACGTCGTGCCAGCCGGCCAGCTCGGAGATCCCACCGCCCTGGACGGCGTAGACCTTGCCGGTCAGCTTGCAGTCGGCGCCGGCGAGGTAGGCGACCAGCGGCGAGATGTTGGCCGGGGCGAACGCGTCGAACTCGCCCTCCGGCACCTCGGCCGCGAAGAGCGCCCCCATGCCGGGGGTCGCCAGCGTGAGGCGGGTGCGGGCGATCGGCGCGATCGCGTTGACACGGACGCCGTACCGCTCCAGCTCGTCGGCGGCGACCAGCGTCAGCGCGGCGATGCCGGCCTTGGCCGCGCCGTAGTTGGCCTGGCCGGCGTTCGGCATGAACGTGCCCGACGCCGAAGCCGTGTTGATCACCGCTGCGTCGACGGTGGCGCCGGCCTTGGTCTGCGCCTTCCAGTACGCCGCCGCGTGGTGAAGCGGCGCGGCGTGACCCTTGAGGTGGACCGCGATCACCGCGTCCCACTGGCTCTCCTCCATGTTCGGGAGGAACGCGTCGCGGAGGATGCCGGCGTTGTTGACGAGCACGTCGAGCCCGCCAAAGGTGTCGACTGCCTGCTGGACGAGGCGACCGGCGCCGTCCCAGCTCGCGACGTTGTCGGTGTTGGCGACGGCCTCACCGCCGGCGGCGACGATCTCGTCGACGACCTCCTGCGCGGGGCCGGCGTCGGAGCCGGTGCCGTCGTTGGCGCCGCCGAGGTCGTTGACGACGACCTTGGCGCCCTCGCGGGCGAAGAGGAGGGCGTGCTCCCGCCCGATGCCGCGACCGGCACCGGTGATGATCGCCGTTCGTCCCTGCAGGCGTCCGTCCAGGCTTCCCATGGGTCGTGCTCCTTCAGTCGATGATGACGGCGAGGCCGTCGCGGATGACGGCGTCGTCGCCGACGGTGGTCTCGAAGTGGTACGTCGACGCCCCGTCGGCCCAGAACGTGGTGGCGATGTCCTGGTCGGGCAGGACCGGCTTGGCGAACCGGACCGCGAACCGGCGCAGCCGCTCGACCTCGCCGTCGGCGAGCTCGGTGAGCGCCGCCCAGGAGGTGAAGGCCATCGTGCAGAGGCCGTGGTTGATGATGCCCGGCAGTCCGGCCATCCGCGCGATCTCGTCGTCGAGGTGGATCGGCATCGGGTCGCCCGACGCCGGCGAGTAGCGGAAGGTCTGGTCGGCGTCGACGTGCTGGGTCACCTTCGCGACCGGCGCCTCGGCGCGCAGCGCCGCGTCGTACTGGTGGCCGGGCGCCTGGTCGCCGACGGTGGCGCCGGCCGTCACGCCGCGGAAGAACGCGGTGAGGTACTGGTCGTTGACCGGCTCTCCGTCCGCGCTCCGGGTCTCGGCATGGATGGTGACCGTCGAGCCGGTGCGGAGACTGGCGAAGCCGATCGGCCTGGCCCGGACCACCAGCTGGTCGCCGGGCACGATCGGCCGGTGGAAGTGGAAGTCCTGCTCCCCGTGGACCAGCTTCATCAGCAGCTCCACGGGGGCGACGGACAGGGCAGCCGGGGCCATCGAGAAGAACACCGGCACGACCGCGAAGACCGGGGGCGCGACGGCACCACTGAGGTGCCGCTCGATCGGGTCGTTGGTCGCTGCGGCGTACTCGGCGATCCGCTCGGCGGTGACGTCGAAGCGCTCCTCGTCGGTCCAGGCGCCGAGCGGCGCGGCGTCGAACTCCACCGGGGTGAGGGTCATGGCGGTGTCTCCTCCGCGGCCGGTCAGCCGACCAGCGCGGCGAACTTCTCGAGGGACTCGTCGATGTCCTTCTGGGCGGCCTTGCCGACCGCCAGGCCGATCGGGCCGACGATCATGGCGCCGGTGAAGGACGCCTCGATCGCGACCTCGGAGCCCTCGCCGTCGGGTTTGATGCTGAAGTCGATCGAGACCTTCACGGCCGCCATGCCCTGGCCGGAGATCTTGACCCGACTCTGCTCGTCGAGCTCCTCGACGGTCCACTCGATCTTGTTGGCCATGCCCATGACGGACACGACCTCGGTCAGCCGGGTGCCCTCCTCGACCGTGGTCGGGAGGTCGCCCTTCCAGCTGACGTGGAGCGTCAGCCACTCCTCCCAGGTGGGCAGGTCGAGCAGCTTCGCCCAGCCCTTCTCGACCGAGGTGTTGATGTGCTTGGACACGGAAACGGTAGCCACGGGTTCTCCTGAGGTGTTGGTGGTGGGACGGAAGGTCAACGGTTGGCGGGGCGGTAGGCCGAGACGACGACCGCGCCGCCGAGGCCGATGTTGTGCTGGAGCGCGACGCCGTCCTTGGTGGCGGCCGAGGCGACCTGCCGGGCGTCGGCCGTGCCGCGCAGCTGCCAGGTGAGCTCGCTGCACTGGGCGAGACCGGTGGCGCCGAGCGGGTGGCCCTTCGAGATCAGGCCGCCGGACGGGTTGACGACCCAGCGGCCGCCGTACGTCGTCTCGTCGTTGTCGACGAGCTTGCCGCCCTCGCCCTCGCCACAGAGGCCGAGCGCCTCGTAGGTGAGGAGCTCGTTGGTCGAGAAGCAGTCGTGCAGCTCGATGACGTCGACGTCGTCGGCGGTGATCCCGGCCTGCACGTAGACCTTCTCGGCGGCCTTGCGGGTCATGTCGGCGCCGACCAGCGAGATCGCGGACTTGTCGTCGAAGGTGCTGTTCATGTCGGTGACCATGGCCTGGCCGACCAGCTCGACGGCCTGGTCGCCGAGGCCGTGGCGGTCCACGAAGTCCTCGCCGGCGAGGATGACCGCGGCCGACCCGTCGGAGGTCGGCGAGCACTGCAGCTTGGTCAGCGGGCCGTAGATCGTCTTCGCGGCCAGGACCTCCTCGAGCGTGTACTCGTCCTGGAACTGCGCGTAGGGGTTGTTGACCGAGTGCCGGTGGTTCTTCACGCCGATCCTCGCGAACTGCTTGGCGGTGGTGCCGTAGCGCTCCATGTGCTCCTTGCCGGCGGCGCCGAACATGTACGGCGCCGGCGGCAGCGCGAACTCCTGGAGCTCGGCGAGGGCCAGCAGGTGGCGCAGCATCGGCTGCTCACGGTCGTCGAACGTGGACCCGAGCGAGCCGGGCTGCATCTTCTCGAAGCCGAGTGCGAGGGCGCAGGCGGCGCTGCCGCTGCGCACGGCCTGGGCCGCCAGGAACAGCGCCGTCGAGCCGGTGGAGCAGTTGTTGTTGACGTTGACGATCGGCAGGCCGGTCATGCCGAGCTCGTAGAGGGCGCGCTGCCCCGAGGTCGACTCGCCGTAGACGTAGCCGACGTACGCCTGCTCGATCTCGCGGTAGTCGATGCCGGCGTCCTCGAGCGCCTTGGTGCCCGCTTCGCGGGCCATGTCGGGGTAGTCCCACTCCCGGGAGCCGGGCTTCTCGAACTTCGTCATGCCGACTCCGACGACGAACACCTTGCCACTCACGACTGCTGCCTCCGACCGTTGCGGGACCTACCTTGGACAAGATGTCCAAGGAACTCTGATGTCCGGAAAACTATGTTGGACAAGGTGTCCAGTCAAGGGGTCCGAGCGGCTATCTTGGTGCGATGGCCTCCGTCCCGACCTCGACCGACGAGCAGCTGCTCGACGGCCGCGCGACGCGTTGGGACGAGCACACGGCGGAGCGGCGCGAGCGGATCCTCGCGGCCGCGGTCGACCTGGTCGACGAGGTCGGCCACGGAGTGTCCGTGCGCGACATCGCCCACGCCGCGGGCGTGCCGAGGTCGGTGGTCTATCGGATCTTCCGCGACCGGGACGACCTCGAGGCGCAGCTCAGGGCCGAGATCTTCACGCGGCTGGTGGCGGTGGCGCTTCCGAAGCTCGACCCGGGCTCGACCGCCCACTCCGCGCTGACCGACGCCGTGACGACGTACGTGGAATGGGTGGCCGCCCACCCGCTCCTCCACCACTTCCTCGGCACCGGCGCGATCACCCGCGCGGCGGAAGGTTCCCGGTCCGCCACCGGCAGCCGGTCGGCCGTCGCCCAGCACGTCAACCAGCTGCTCCGGGAGGCGGCCGCGCGGGCAGGCGTCGACGCGGCCCTCACCGATCCGGTGGCCTACGGCGTCGTCGGCCTGATCGACGGTGCCGTCAACCGGTGGGTCCACAGCAACCCCGCCGACCGCGCGCCGGTCGACGTGCTCGCCGAGCTGCTCACCGAGTCGGTCTGGGCGGTCCTGCAGAGCCAGGCCACCGGCCTCGGGATCCGGCTCACCCGCCGGACCCGCGTCAGCGCCCTGCTCTGACCCGGGCCCGTCCCGCGTTGCGACGGACGGCCGGTACGGCGGCCTCACGCAGGGCAGGGCGGTCCGTCAGCTTCACCCGCGGCCGCCCGGCCACCTCTCCGAGAGCACGCTCGGCCCGGTCGATCGCGAGCCAGCCGCGGTGGTCCAGCTCGTACTCGAACGGCGGTACGACGGACGTCGGCGCCGTCAGCAGCCCGGCGTCCAGGTCGTCGAGCAGCCGGTCGACGGTCTCCTTGGAGCACGACTTGTTGGTGCCGAGGAAGCCGGTGGCGCCGCGCTTGATCCAGCCGCCGACGTACAGACCAGGCTCGACCCGGCCGCCATCGTTGGGGACCAGCGCGCGGTCCTCGTCGAACGGCAGGCCCGACACCGGGCGCGCCCGGTAGCCGATCGCGCGGAGCACCAGGCCGGCCTCGATCTGCTCGGTCTCGCCGGTCGGCACGGCACGGCCGTCGACGACCTCCGTGCGGACCACCTCGATCCCCTCGACCTGATCGTCACCCAGCATCCGCACCGGAGCGGCGTGGAAGCGGAGCACGATCCGACGGCGGCCGGGGGCGGGGGTGCGGGCGGCGAGCTCGGCGAGGATCTGGGTCTTGGCGGACGTCACCGCGACCTCACCCTCGACCGCGACGTCGATGTCGTCGAGGTTCGACAGGCCGATCAGCTCTGGCAGCGTGAACGCCGCGTCGGCGGGACCACGGCGGCCGAGCAGCACGACCTCGCGGATCGAGCTGTCGCGCAGCGCCAGCAGGGCGCGGTCGGAGATGTCGGTCGTGGCGAGCCGGTCAGGGTCGCTGGTGAGGATCCGGGCGACGTCGAGCGCGACGTTGCCGTTGCCGACCACCACCGCGCGCTCGCTCGCGAGCGGGTAGTCGTTGTCGTCGGCGTCGGGATGGCCGTTGTACCAGGCGACGAGCACGGTCGCCGAGACACTGCCGGGCAGGTCTTCGCCGGGCACCCCGAGCCGGCGGTCGGTCGCCGCGCCGACGGCGTAGATGACCGCGTGGTACGACGACCGCAGCTCGTCGACGCTCACATCGGTGCCCGCCTCGACGTTGAGCCGGTAGCGGAAGCCCGGCTCCCTCTCGATCTGCGAGAACAGCTCGATGACCTGCTTCGTCTTCGGGTGGTCGGGGGCGACGCCGTACCGGGCGAGGCCGTGCGGCGTCGGCAGCCGGTCGAAGACGTCGACCTCGACGCCGGGGAGCTTGAGCAGCTCGTCGGCGGCGTACATGCCGGCCGGGCCGGCTCCGACAACGGCCACCCGCAGCCCCTCGGTGCGCGAGGCGCGGTGCTTCGGGACGAGGGCGAGCGGGGTCCGGTCCGCGTGCGGGTGGTCCCGGTAGTAGCCGGCGTTGATCTCGACGAACGGCAGCTGCTGGTCGGTCAGCTTCGTGTGCGGCTGCAACGCGTCGACGGGACAGGCCGTGGCACAGGCGCCGCAGTCGACGCAGGTGACGGGGTCGACGTACAGCATCTCCGCCTCGGCGAAGCCGGGCTCACCGGGCGCCGGGTGGATGGCGTTGACCGGGCAGGCGAGGACGCAGGCGGCGTCACTGCAACAGGACTGGGTGACGACGTACGGCACGGTGGTCCTAGGCGGCCTTCGGCGCCGGCTCGCTGCGGTAGCGGGCCGGGCGGCCGTCGATGCGGAGCCGCTTCCACAGCACCGTCGAGACGCGGTTCATCAGGCCGGCCTCGTGGGCGAGGACGCGGACGTCGGCGAACAGGTCGCGCAGCAGCTTCTCCGACTCCGGGGCGTCCCAGTAGAGGTCCTTGATGACCTCCTTGGGGATGTCGTACTGCTTGATGAACTGGTTCGTGGGCGTGGCGATGACGTCGCACAGGACCCGCATCACGATCGGGTAGGCGACGGACAGCAGCGCCTTGCGGACCGGGTTGAGCGTCGGCGCCTTGCGGGCGAGGAACTCGTGGGCGAAGGAGATGTGCCGCGCCTCCTCGGCCACGTGGATCTGCATGATCCGCACGATGAGCGGTGCAGGTCGCCGCCGGTGCGCAGGATCGCCTTCTGCAGGTGGTCGATCGGCTCCTCGCCGGCGAGGATGCCGGTGAAGAAGATCTCGGGGAGCAGCCGGCCGAAGACCGGCAGCACGGACTGGACCACCCGGAACCAGCCGGCCGCGCCGGGGATGTCGGCGCCCGTGCGGTTGACGAACTCCTGGAACATCTGGATGTGGTGGGTCTCCTCGGTCACCTCGTGCATGAGGTACCGGAACTCCGGGGAGCCGTTGGGCACGTCCATGAGGTACTCCATGACGCCCTTGATCAGCACGTTCTCGAACTGCCAGCCGACCTTGCAGATGTTGGCCATCCGGGCCATGCCGATCTCGATCTGGCGATCGCGTGGCAGCGAGCGGTACCACTCGTGACCACCCAACGGGTCGACGGTCGGCAGGATCCACCGCTCGTCGTCGGGGACGATGGCGTACGCCGGGTCGTCCCACGGGATGTCCTTGAACGCGTTGAAGGACAGCCGGACCGAGCCCTCGCTCAGGGTGGCCAGCTTCTCCTCGTAGCTCTGCACAGCAGACATGAAAAGGACTCCTCTCAGACAGCCGCGGCCGGGGCCGCGGTCTGCTCGTCGACGGTGGCGGGGGTGGCGCTGAACCGGAGGACGGGGTCCTCGATGGCGCCGCGGCGCAGCACCGGTGCGTCGCGGAAGTAGTCGTTGCGGATCTGCCACGGCATCCGCTTGCCCTGGCGCGGCATCACGGCGTCGCCGCGCTGGATGTAGCCCGAGCGCATCGAGTCACCCATCACCGAGACGTCCGAGCGGTCGGCGTCGTCGGCGACGGGGAGCACCTGGTCGTGACCGTGCGCGTCCATGTGCTTGATGAGCCGGCAGAAGTACTCGCTGGCGAGGTCGGCCTTCAGCGTCCAGGAGGCGTTGGTGTAGCCGATGACGAACATCGAGTTCGGGACACCGTCCATCAGGACGCCCTTGTAGAGCATCCGCTCGCGGGTCTCGACCGGCACGCCGTCGACCTCCAGCTCCGCGCCGCCGGCGAGCTGGATCTGCAGGCCGGTGGCGCTGACGACGATGTCGGCCGGCAGCTCCTCGCCGGACCTCAAGCGGATGCCGGTCTCGGTGAAGGTGTCGATGTGGTCGGTCGCGATCGACGCCTCGCCGCGCCGCAGCACGCGGAACAGGTCGCCGTTGGGCACGACGCAGAGCCGCTCGTCCCACGGGTTGTACGACGGCGTGAAGTGCCGCATGTCGACGTGCTTCCCGACCTGGGCCCGGACGGCGGCGAGGAGCACCCGGCGGGCGAGCGCCGGTTGCGCGCGGCACAGCTTGTAGACCGCCTGCTGGAGGACGATGTTGCGCAGCCGACCGCTCCGGTAGATCACCCCGGGAGGCACCCGGAGCCTGGCCAGCGGCGAGGCCACGGGGTCGGTCTCGGGCACCGGCATGATGTAGGTGGGCGAGCGCTGCAGCATCGTGACGTGACCGGCCGCGCCGTCGCCGGTCGCCATCGCCGGCACCAGGGTGATCGCGGTCGCGCCGCTGCCGATGATGACGATGCGCTTGCCGGCGTAGTCGAGGTCCTCGGGCCAGAACTGCGGGTGCACGACCTGCCCGCCCGCTGCTCGAAAGGTCTCCTCGCCGGGGAAGACCGGGCGGTGGCCCTCGTCGTAGTTGTAGTAGCCGGTGGCGCCGATCAGGAACCGGCTGGTGTAGGTCTCGCGCGCACCGCCCGGTTGCTGCGAGTCGACCTCGACCGTCCAGCAGCCAGCCGCGGAGGACCAGCTCGCACGGACGACCCGCCGGCCGAACCGGATGTGGTCGGCGACGCCGTACTCCTCGGCCGTCTCGGCGACGTACTGCTTGATGCTCGGGCCGTCGGCCAGCACCAAGGTGTCGTTCCAGGGCCGGAAGTTGAAGCCGAACGTGAGCATGTCCGAGTCGGAGCGGATGCCCGGGTAGGTGAAGAGGTCCCAGGTGCCGCCGACGGCCGCGCGGCGCTCGAGGATCGCGAACGACTTGCCCGTCTTCTCGCGCACCAGGTGGCACGCGGCGCCGATGCCGGACAGGCCGGCGCCGACGATGAGCACGTCGAAGTCATGGGTGTCGGTCATGTCTGATCTCCGATCAGGCAACGTCGGCGACGCTGGACCGCAGGCCCTGCGAGGAGCCGCGCAGCAGTACGTCGACGACGCCCTCGACGTCGTCGGACATCGGCACGTGGCCGCTGCCCTCGAGCCAGAGGTGCTCGGCGTTGGGAAGCTGCCTGCGAGCGCGCTCGGCCTGGTAGGGCAGCAGCAGCCGGTCCTTGGTGCCCCAGGCGATCGTGACCGGGATGTCGGCCGGGAGCTCACCGTCGAACGGGTAGCCACCGGCGATGATCGTCTTCAGCGCGTGCCGCGCGGCGATCATGCTGTTGAGGTCGCCGACGACGCGGTCGCGGTCGAGGTTCTCGCCGTGGGTCATCAGCGACCCGAGCATCAGCTTGCGCGCCACGCCGGACCGGGCGAGCGACGGCGCCAGCGGCTGGGTCAGCCGCGCAGCGGCGAGGAGTACGGCGAAGTGGGCGCGGATGTAGGCGAAGTCGAGGTTGCCCTTCCAGAACCCGGCCGGGGAGAGCCCGGTCGCGCTGCTGACCAGCCCGTCGACCGCCGCCTCGAGGGCGATCCGGCCGCCGAGCGAGTTGCCGGCGATGTGCGGGCGGTCGAGGTCGAGCTCGCTGAGGAGCGCGATGAGCTCCTGCTGGAGGACGTCCTTGACCGGCCGGCCGTCGCGGACCAGGTCCGGGGACTCACCGTGGCCGGGGAGGTCGAACAGGATCACCTCGCGCTGCTCGGCAAGCTGCTCCGCCACCGGGTACCAGGCCTGCCGCCGGTGACTGATCCCGTGGACCAGGACCAGGGGCTCACCAGTTCCGAACCGCTCGTACGCCAGCATCCACTTACCGCCTCACGGGCAACGCTGCCCAAAGTTAGCTGTACAGGTTGTACACGGTAGATGTTTACAGGGTCGCTTGCTTTGTCATCGAGCGAATGTGACCCAGGCCACGGACGACCTGGGTCACACCCGGGCGGACGCGCACAACAGCGCCAGCTCCAGCTCCCGCCGCCGCTCGGTGACCGGCCGGCCGAGCAGGTCCTCGGCCTGGCGCAGCCGGTAGCGGACCGTGTTGCGGTGGATCGCCAGCCGCGCGGCCGCGCCGTCCATGCCGGCCTCGAGGTAGGCGAGGACGGTCTCACGGAGCCGGGCCGCCGCGTCGTCGTCCGCGCCCAGGGCACCGAGCTCGCGTCGTACGAACGCGGCCACGGCCGCCCGGTCCCGGGACAGGAGGGAGACGACCTCGACGTCGGCGTAGGCGACGAGCGACGCGGGCAGCACGTCCGCGAGGTCGCGCGCGGCCACGGCCTCGCGGTGCGAGTCGCGGAAGCCGTCCAGCCCGGGAGCGGTCACGCCGACGGCGACCCGGACCCCCGCGGGCACCTCGGCCGCGCGCACGTCATCGGCGTCCGGCGGCAGGTCGCTGGCCAGCCACGCCCAGACCTCGGCCGGACCGGACGGTACGACGAGCGGTCGCGCCGCCCCGAACCGAGCGGCGAGCCGGACGGCCTCGGCCTCCAGCCGCGCGACCGGGTCACCCTCGGCCCGCGGCGCCTCCTCCCACAGCACCACCGCGGTCTGCTGCCGCCGGAGCGAGTGGCCGAGGGCGCGCTCCGCCTCGCCGACGTCCACCCGGTCGCCGGCGAGGATCGTCGCCACCAGCTGGGTCCGCCGGGTGAGGGCGCTGCGCAGCCAGCGCTCGCGCTCCTCGCCGTACGCCCCGATCAGCTGCTCGACCGAGTGGGAGAACCACTCGATCGCCTGGCTCCACACCGTGATCAGCGCGCCGGAGACCAGCTCCGGATTCAGGTCGGCGTCCCGGGCCACGGCGGTCACGTAGGCCAGCGCCGCCTGCTGCCCGGAGCGGTAGACCTCGAGGAGCGAGGCCATCTCGACGCCGCGCGCGGCGAACTCGCGCGCCAGGACGAAGGCCTCCTCCGGCGGCCGGAGCTCGCCGGGATTGACCAGGTGGGTCACGAAGGACCGCAGCTGGGCGCGGGTGCTCGCGTCGAGGGCGGCCCGCAGGTCGGGGTCGCGGCCGATCACGGCGACCTGCTCGGCGATCTGCTCGTTGAGCAGCCGCACCACCCGGTCGGTCTCGTCCGACGCCAGGGTCTCGACGGCGAACGACCGGATCCACGCCGCCACGGCTGCTTCGTGCTCGTCCATCTGCCGATTGTGCGCCATGCACAGTCGATGACGTTGCTCTTGGCCGGATCCACCCTTCCACCGCCTCGGCTGCATCGAGCACCATCGGAGATGATCCAGCCCGGTGCACCACAAGGAGCCGCTCGTGAGCGTCGACACCACCCCCGCCGTACTCGAGGTCCGCAACCCCGCCGACGGGAGTCTCGTCGGCACTGTCCCGGTCACTGACGCCACCGCGGTCAACGCGGCGGCCGCCGAGCTGCGGATGGCCCAGGTCGGCTGGGAGAAGCTCGGCCCGGACGGCCGTGCCCAGTGGCTTCGGCGTTGGCGCGACTGGATCCTCGGCCACTCCGAGGAGCTCATCGACCTGCTCATCTCGGAGACCGGCAAGGTCCGCAACGACGCTGCCCTCGAGGTGATGGCGTCGTGCGAGTTCATCAGCTACTACGCCGACCACGCCGCGGAGTACATGGCCGACGAGAAGGTCAAGCCGACCGGCCCCCTGAGCATGCCGAAGAAGCTCACCAAGGTGTTCTCACCGCACCCGGTGGTCGGCCTGATCACCCCGTGGAACTTCCCGATCACGCTCTTCCTGATGGATGCCGCGCCCGCACTCGCGGCCGGCTGCGCCATCTTGTCGAAGTCGTCGGAGGAGACCCCGCTGGCCTGCGGCCGGATGATCGAGGGCTGGCACGAGATGGGCGCACCCGCGGTGATCGCCAACGTCACCGGGCTCGGCGAGACCGGCGCTGCCGTCGTCGACGCGGCCGACTACGTGCAGTTCACCGGCTCCACCGCGACCGGCCGCAAGATCGGCGTCCGCTGCGCGGAGCTGCTCAAGCCCTACAGCCTCGAACTCGGCGGCAAGGACCCCGCGATCGTGCTCGCCGACGCCGACCTCGACCGCACCGTCAACGGCATCGCCTGGGGCGGCCTGTTCAACTCCGGCCAGGTCTGCATCTCCATCGAGCGCGTGTACGTCGAGGAGCCGGTCTACGACGAGTTCGTCGAGCGGCTCACGGCGAAGGTGCAGGGTCTCTCGCAGGGCGTCGCGAAGGGCAACGACGTCGGCGCCATGGTGACCGCCAACCAGGTCGCCATCGCCGAGCGCCACGTGAACGAGGCGGTCGCGGCCGGCGCGCGCGTCCTCACCGGCGGAAAGCGTGGCGCGAAGGGCAACTTCTTCGCCCCGACCGTGCTGGTCGATGTCGACCACTCGATGACCTGCATCACCGAGGAGACGTTCGGCCCGACCATCCCGGTGATGAAGGTGGCCGACGAGGACGAGGCCGTGCGCATGGCCAACGACTCGCCGTACGGCCTCTCGGCCACGGTCTGGACCGGCGACGTCGCGCGCGGCCAGCAGGTCGCCCGCCGGCTCGACGCCGGTGCGGTCAACATCAACGACGCGTTCAGCAACCTGTTTGCCGCCGGACTCCCCCACAACGGCTGGAAGGAGTCGGGCGTCGGCGCCCGGCTGGGCGGCAAGTACGGGATGCACAAGTACTGCAAGGTCCAGGCGGTGACTGCCCCACGGATCCCGACCATGGCCAACGAGCTGGCCTGGTACCCCTACTCGAACCGCCGTACGGCGATCGCCAACGTGGTGCTGCGCGCCGTGTCCGGGCGCGGGCTCAAGCAGCGGCTCGGGCTGGGCCGGAAGATCAGCAGCTGATGAGCGACCTCGCCGGCAAGGTCGTCGCGATCACCGGCGGCGCCCGCGGCATCGGCTATGCGACCGCCCGGGAGCTGCTCGACCAGGGCTGTCGGGTCGCGATCGGCGACATCGACGAGGTCCGGCTCAAGGAGGCAGCGCTCGAGCTCGGCATCGAGACCTACGCCCGCCTCGACGTCACCGATCCCTCGTCGTTCCGTGCGTTCCTCGACCTCGTCGAGTCCGAGGTCGGCGAGCTCGACGTCCTGGTCAACAACGCCGGCATCATGCCGACCGGCCACACCCACGAGGAGCAGGACGCGGTCACCCGGCGCCAGGTCGAGATCAACCTCCTCGGCGTCATCTACGGCACGAAGCAGGCGCTCGAGCGGATGCTGCCGCGCGACCGCGGCCACATCATCAACACCGCGTCCCTGGCGGGCGAGCTCGCCGTACCGGGGCTGGCGACGTACTGCGGCACCAAGCACGCGGTGATCGGGTTCACCGAGGCGGTGCGGCTCGAGTACCGCAAGACCGGGATCCGGGTCTCCACCGTGCGGCCGACGTTCACCAACACCGAGCTGGTGGCGGGCACGGAAGGCGCCAAGGGAATCCGCAACGCCGAGCCGGAGGAGATCGCCCGCGCCACCGCCGAGCTGATCGCCAAGCCGAAGCCGTTCGTGCGCGTGACCAAGGTCGCCGGCGGGATGGTTACGGCGATGAAGTTCGTCCCACGTCGCGTCGCCGAGGGCCTCGCCGCCAAGCTCGGCGCCGACGACGTCTTCCTGGACGACGTGGACACCGCCGCACGCCAGGGCTACCTGGACCGGATCCGGGACAACTGACTTCTGACGTCCGCAACCGTCAGCTCGGCACGCCGTCGCGGTCGACGTAGACCGACTCGCAGTCGACGTACCGGTCGAGCGGGTCGCGGCGCTGGTGCCACCGGAGGCTGATCTCGACCCAGTCGAATCCTCCGTCGCAGAAGATCACGTCCGGCTGGCCGTCGTTGGAGACGTAGATCTCGTCATCGTCCGGACCGGCGTGGACCTCGTCGGGGCCGTTGCCGGGCACGATGATGTCGTAGTACGCCCCGGCCCGGAGGACGTCGGCCCCGGCGTGCCCGTAGAGGGAGTCGCCCCGGGGACCACCCACGATCGAGTCGCGACCGTCCCCACCGAGGAGCAGGTCGCTGCCGCGGCCGCCCATGACCTTGTCATCCCCCGGCCCGCCGCGGAGCTCGTCGTCGCCGCGGTAGCCGTAGATCCTGTCGTCGCCGCCCAGGGCGTCGATCCGGTCCCGCTGGTGCGTCCCTTCGATGAGGTCGTCACCCTGCGTCGGCTCGTCGGCCGCCCACGCCGGCGCTGCCAGTCCCAGCCCGAGCGCGATCACCGCGCCCATTCCTACCTGTCGTGCTCGTCCCATGACGCTGTCTCCTTCACCCTGCGTCCTTGTCCGTACAGGTGAAGACGCGCGGGAGCAGGTGAGGTTGCCTGATGGCGCCGGAGAGACCGACGCCATGAACGAGCCGTTCGGTTCGACTTGCTCACCCGGAGTGACTAATCGCAGTCGATTCCGGCTCCCCGGGCGTCTCGATCGCCCTACCTTCGGTCGAGGAGGGGAACGAGATGGAGAAGGTGCGCCAGCACACGGTGTTGGGGATCGCGGTCGCGACGGCGTTGTACGTCGCAGCTGCGCTGATCGGCCGGGCCACAGCGGTCGACGACCGCTCGATGTCGCTGGTCTGGCCCGCGACGGGCGTGGCGGTGCTGTGGTTCCTGACCCTCACCCGCCGTACGACCGCGGTCGTCAGCGCGGTCCTGGTCACCGCCGCGACGCTCGCCGTCAACGTTGCCACCCGCTCCGGGCCGGCAGACCTGATCGCGGTGCCCATCGCGGCCAACCTCGCCCAGGTCGCACTCGTCGTGTTCCTGGTGCGGCGCTGGTGCCCCGAGCTCGGGCGCCGTGGCGGCCGGCCGCCCCTCGAGACACCCGGCAGTCTCCTGCGGTTCCTCGGCGCCGCCGCACTCGGCTGCCTTCTCGGGACCCTGCTCGGCTTCGCCGGGCTTGAGCTGGCGGGCGCGACGTTCTCCCCCGCCTCGGCGCTGACGTGGTGGGGCCGCAACGTGTGCGGAGTGCTCGCCGTGGGCACGACCGGCCTGCTGCTCGTCCACCGGCTGACCAACCGACCCAGCCCCAAGACGCCGTCCGGCAGCCGGGCGCTCGAGGCCCTCACCGCGATCGCTGCGACGGTGAGCATCGCCGGACTCGACTACGGCACGGGTCTCCCGTTCGCCTTCCTCCTCCCCGCGATCACGGTCTGGGCGGGCCTGCGGTTCCCACCGCTCGTCGTGTCCTTGCATGCGGTCCTCGGCGGGCTCGCGATCATCTGGCTCACCCTGACCGGCCACGGGCTGTTCACGGAGGCGGACTCGGCGACCGGCAACGCGCTGCTGGCCCAGCTGTTCGCCGGCATGACCATCATGATCGGCCTGTTCCTCTCCTCCGGACGACAGCAGAGCATCGGCCTGAGCGCCGAGCTCGCCCAGCGCCAACGCGACCTGGAGGCGTTTGCCCGACGAGCGGCCCATGACCTCCAACAGCCGTTGATGGTCATCGACGGCTGGGCCGGGCTGCTGGACACGCAGCTCGCGGCGACGCCGCAGAACTCGGCGCAGCGGGCCCGAGAGCTCGAGATGTTGCGACGGATCCAGGCATCCACCGGGCAGATGCGCCACCTCGTGGCCGGCCTGCTGGCCGACGCCATCGCTCGCGACGGCAAGGTGGCCGAGGGGCGGGTCGACCTGGCCGTGCTGGCGGTCGAGATCGCTGAGTCCCGAGGTCAGGCGGACGTCATCCGGGTGGAGGCCATCCCGCCGGTCGCCGGTGACGCGCCCCTGTTGCGGGGCCTGCTCGACAACCTCATCGGCAACGCGCTCAAGTACGTCGCCCCGGGGGAGCGGCCGCAGGTCGAGGTGACCGGCCGCTGCCACTGGGACGGCATGGTGTGGGTGTCCGTCGCCGACCGCGGGATCGGCCTGCCGGTCGGAAGCCACGACGCGATCTTCGACGAGTTCACCCGGGCGCACGGCGACGCCTACCCGGGCACCGGGCTCGGCCTCAGCATCTGCCGCCGCATCGTCGAGCGCCACGGCGGCGACATCACCGCTCGGTCCCGCCGCTCCGGCCCCGGCATCGCCGTCGAGTTCCGGCTTCCGCCGTGGCAGTCCCCGTCCTCCGAACCCATCACGACGACGCGAGCGGCGATCCCCGTCCTCGCCAGCACCGAAAGGCACTGACATGAACCACCGCGATGAGGAGTCGCTCACGGCGGCGCTCGAGCAGGCGGAGGCGGCCCTGGCGGATCTCCGGGCCCGCGTGGACAGCGCCCAACAGCTGGCGTCGATGGGCGACTACGACTGGGAGATCGCGAGCGACACCAACTCCTGGTCCGACCAGCTCTACCGGATCTACGGGTACGAGCCACAGTCGTTCAACCCGACGTACGCTCGCTTCCTTTCGATGGTCCACCCCGAGGACCGGGAGCGTATCGAGCAGATCCACCAGCGCGCCTACCAGACCGGCGGCGGCTACCAGATGGTCGAGCGCATCGTCCGGCCGGACGGCGAGGTGCGCTACCTCTCGTCGAACGGCGAGGTCATCACCGACGACCAGGGCACGCCCGTGCGGATGCGCGGAACGTGCCTCGACATCACCGAGCGGATGCTTGCCGAGCGGGCGCGGGAGGAGCTGGTCGCCAACCTCCGGGAGGCCCAGGTGCGCCGCCGGCAGTCCCTCGAGATCAACGACAACCTGGTGCAGGGCCTGACCGTTGCCGTCATGTGCATGGAGACCGGCGACCGCGCCGGCGCCGCCGCGAACCTCGAGATGGTGCTGAGTGCCGCCCGCACCATGATGAACAACCTGCTCGTCAACCCGGACGGCACCCCGCTGGTACCCGGTGACCTGATGCGCAGCACGCCTTCCTCGTTGGACTCGGCGCTCCCCGAGCGACCGGCCGCGCAGACCCGGGAACGGCCGGTGCGGGTCCTCGTCGTCGACGACCACGCCCAGGTGCGCGAGCTGTTGTGCGCGCAGATCGAGGCCGGCGGCCATCAGGTGGTCGGCGAGGCCGCCGACGGAGTCGAAGCAGTGGAACGAACGGCCGCGCTGCAGCCGGACGTCGTCGTGCTCGACCTCGCCCTGCCGCGGCTCGACGGCCTCACCGCGCTGGCGGGGATCCAGCAGGCCGCCCCCCGCGCCAGGGTGATCGTGCTGTCCGGCTTCGACGACGCCATGATGGCCGACCGAGCGGTGGCCGCGGGCGCGCTCCGCTACGTCGAGAAGGGCATGAGCATGAACATCGCGGAGACCGTGCGCCAGGTCGCCCTCGCGCCGGCCTAGGAGACCCCGACGTCCTCGCCGGCCTCGATCCTGCGGACCGCAGCCGCCACCTCGTCCCGCGGTAGGCCGTGGCTGTACAGATATCCCTGCACCTCGTCACATTCACGCGCGCTCAGGTAGCGGCGCTGCTCCGTCGTCTCGACCCCTTCGGCGACGACGGCCAGGCCCAGGGCGTGCGCCATCACGATGATCGCGTCGACGATGGCGGCACCGGCGTCGACGGACTCGATCTGGTGGACGAAGGACTTGTCGATCTTGATCTTGTCGATCGGGAAGCGGGTCAGGTAGGCGAGGCTGGAGTAGCCGCGCCCGAAGTCGTCGACCACGATCCGTACGCCGTGGTCGCGCATCCGGTCGAGCAGGTCCACCGCGTCACCGTGGTCGTCGATGAGGAGGCCCTCGGTGATCTCCAGCTCGAGCTGGCCCGGTTCGAGACCCGACTCGGCGAGCGCAGCCAGGACCTCGTCGAGCCAGGAGGTGCCCCGCAGCTGGCGGGGAGAGACGTTCACGGCCAGGCGCAGCGTTCTGCCGAGCTCGTGCTGCAGCTCGGCGATGTCGGCGCAGGCCTTCCTCAGCACCCAGCCCCCGAGCTCCTGGATCAGGCCACTGTCCTCGGCCACCGGGATGAACCGCTCGGGCGAGACCGAGCCGATGTCAGGGGCCCACCACCGGGCGAGAGCCTCGAACCCGACGAGCATCCCGGTCCGGAGGTCGATCTGCGGCTGGTACACCGTCGACAGCTCACGGGCCACGAGCGCCTGCCGCAGCCGGGCGGACAGCGAGAGCTTGTCGTTGATGTCCTCCAGCATGGTCGGCTCGAACCACTGGGCGTTGTTGCGGCCCGCGGCCTTGGCCCGGTACATCGCCACATCCGCGTGCTTGAGGAGCTGGGACGCGGTGGTCCCGTCGTGCGGGTAGACCGCGCCTCCGGTGCTCGCCGTCACCACCAGCTCGTACCCCTGCACCACCACCGGGCCGAGCGCGGTCTGCAGCTCGTCGAGCCTCTCGGTCACGTCGTCGCGCGCGCCGATCCCGCCGAACACGACCACGAACTCATCGCCGCCGAGGCGAGCGACGAGGTCGCCTCTCCGGATCCACCCCAGCAGCCGTTCCGACACCTCGAGGAGCAGCTCGTCGCCGACGTGGTGACCGAGCGAGTCGTTGACCCGCTTGAAGTGGTCCAGGTCGAGGAGCAGCAGCGCCACCCCGGTGCCATTGCCCGCAGCCTTGGCGATCGTCTCGTCCAGGTGCCTCATCAGCATGGCCCGGTTGGGCAGGCTCGTCAGCGCGTCGTGGTTGGCCATGAACTGCACCCGCGCCCGGCCCTCGATGCGCTTGGTGATGTCGTACGCGACCAACAGGAACCCGGTCTGGCCGGCATCGTCACCACGGAGGTCCACGACGGCCTCGTTGACGGGGATCAGGCGCCCGTCCTTGCGTCGGTACGTCCACTCGACCTCGGCGCCGACCGCATCGGCGAACGACGGCGAGCCGTCCGCGGACCGTTCCCGCGGCTCGGCGTCGATCTTGGTGAGCCACGACCCGATCAGCTCCTCCGACCGGTAGCCGAGCAGCGACAACGCGGCCGGGTTGGCGGTGAGGATCCGGCCACCGGCATCGGTGGCGATGATGCTGAAGGGAATCGTGTCGAGGATCGACCGACGGAGCTGGTGGTCGCGAGCTGCGTCTGCCGCTGCCTGTCCCCGGAGCCGCTCGGTGATGTCGATGACGGCCGCGAGCACGAACTGCTCGTCGCCCATGGTGATCGGGTTGAGGCCGATCTCGATCGGCATCTCGGTGCCGTCCTTGCGGAGGCCGAAGAGCTCGCGACCGAGCCCCATGCCACGCCGGTCCGGGGTGGCGAAGAACTCCGCGCGATAGCCCTCGTGCGACCTTCGGAACTGGTGGGGCAGGAGCTGCTCGACGCGCATCGACAACAGCTCGGCGCGGCTGTACCCGAACGCCCGCTCCGCCTCGGAGTTCACGAGCACGATCCGGCCCCGGTCGTTGACCATGATCATGGCGTTCGGAACCGCCTCGATGACCAGCCTCAGCCGTTCCTCGTGGTCGAACCTCGCGGCGTCCTCCGCCTGCATCCCTGCCTCCTTCGGAGGACCCAGCGTAGGAACAGCGCTGCGGCGATGCAGCGGAACGTCCCGGAAGGGGGCCTATCGGCCCGATCTGCTGGCTCGATCGGACTATTCGGGCCGGAAATCGGCGCGAGCCGCCGCCCGCCACCCCTACGTTCGACCCGGAGGGGATGAGGATGAGGGATTTGCAACGTGCGGTCGGACTGCTGATCCTCGGCACCGCGGCGCTCGGCGCCGCGCTGCTGTGGGGGTCGCTGTCATGGACCACCGACGTGGTCGACACCCGGCCGTCGCGCGCCGTCGTCGGTGCGTGGGACGTGTTCTACGACACCGCCGTGCCGTCCGCCCGGATGATCGCCCTGGCTGCGGTCCTCGCCCTGGTCCTCGCGGCCGGCGTCGCGGTGCTCGAGCGGCGGGTCTCCACCCGGGACCGGCGCAGTGCCGATCACCTGTCCCGGCCGCTCGCGCCGAAGCTCGTGATGGCAGCGACCCGCGGTGTCTACGCCGGTCCGGTCACCCTCACGGTCCTCATCCCCGCCCACAACGAGGAGCGCGGCCTGAGAGCCACCCTGGTCTCCCTGCTCGAGCAGTCCCACCGTCCCGAGCGGGTGATCGTCGTGGCGGACAACTGCACGGACGGTACGGCCGACATCGCCCGGAGCCTCGGGATCGAGGTCTTCGAGACCATCGGCAACTACCGGAAGAAGGCGGGTGCTCTCAACCAGGTCCTCTACGGCCTCCTGCCGCTGCTGGGCGACAACGACCTGGTGATGGTGATGGACGCCGACACGGTGCTCGACGACGGGTTCCTCGAGTCCGCGGTCCGCAGGATGAGCGACGACCGGGCGCTGATGGCGATCGGTGGCCTCTTCCACGGCGAGGAGGGCCATGGCCTGCTCGGCCAGTTCCAGCGCAACGAGTACACGCGGTACGCCCGTGACCTGCGCCGGCGGCGCGGGCG
This sequence comes from Nocardioides immobilis, assembly GCF_003515065.1. GTDB lineage: Bacteria > Actinomycetota > Actinomycetes > Propionibacteriales > Nocardioidaceae > Nocardioides > Nocardioides immobilis. Next base: position 47,836 of record NZ_QXGH01000013.1, on the reverse strand, counting down.
GGTGTTCGTCCTGACCGGAACGGCGACCGTGTTCCGGTCGCGGGCGCTGCGCTGGGTCGCGGAGGAGCGCGACTCGACGCTTCCCGGCGTGCCCGGCGACGTCTACGACACCGAGGTGCTGACCGAGGACAACGAGATCACCCTGGCGCTGAAGACCCTCGGCGCGCTCGTGATCTCACCCTCCGAATGCACGGTGGTGACCGAGCTGATGCCGACCTGGCGGAGCCTGTGGGTGCAGCGGCTCCGCTGGCAACGCGGCGCACTGGAGAACCTCGGCGCCTACGGGTTCCGGCCGCAGACCCTCCGCTACTGGGCGCAGCAGCTCGGCATCGGGTACGGCGTCATCGCGCTGGCGACGTACCTGACCTTTGATGGTGCTCATGGCCGTGTCGTTCGACAGCTGGGTGTGGTTCCCCTTCTGGCTCGGCCTGGGCGGCCTGTTCACGCTCGAGCGGATCGTGAGCGTCTGGGACGGCGGCTGGCGCGCGCGGCTGCTCGCGGCCCTGCTCCTGCCCGAGCTGCTGTACGCGATGTTCCTCGACGTCGTCTACGTCAAGGGCGTCCTCGACATCTGGGCCGGCCGGGGCGCCTCGTGGGGCCACGTGGTCCAGCCACAGCGCAGCATAGGGACGGGGTCGTGACATGACCGCCTTCCTGTCCCCGCTCGGGATCCTGCTCCCGGAGTCGTTCCTGCACTCCCACCTCTACGCCGCGCTGGGGGCGTTCGTCGCGGTCAACACCGTCATGTACGTCGTCCTGGCCATCGCGAAGGCGCTGCCCAAGATCTACCCGGCCGACTGGCTGCCGCGCCGCTACCAGCGCGCCGAGACCCGCAGCATCCACCCCGACGGCCACCTGTAGAGCCGGCCGACCCGGCCACGGAACGAGAAACCCCGCCCAGGTGAACCCTGGACGGGGTTTCGGGAACTGGAGAAAATCCCAGCTTCCCGTGGCGGTGGCGGTGGGATTTGAACCCACGGTGGGTTGCCCCACACATCATTTCGAGTGATGCACCTTCGGCCGCTCGGACACGCCACCGCGGGGAAGGTTACCGGAGGGGGAAGGTGTCGTTGAAATCGAGCACCGGGCCGGATGCAACGTGGTTGCAACGTCTGGCGAGCGACGGTCGTCACCCGAAACGATGCACGTCTGTGGGACGCCGATGTCTACTGGGATCATGACCGAGGATCCGCGCCTGGCCCCGATGCGGGCCGAGGTCGTGGCGTCCTGGGAGCGCTCGGCCGCCGCCGGCGTCGACATCGGGCAGCAGGACGCCCCGATCGCGCTCGACGACTCGGACCTCCGCGGCCGGCGGGAGGCGCACCCGCTGGCGCGGATCTACCCGCTGCTCGACGACGTGCTCGGGCGCGAGGTGCGGGCGTGCGGCGCGGTGATGGCGCTCGCCGACGCCGACGGCAACCTGCTCTGGATCTGCGGGAGCTCGGAGTCCCGGCGCCAGGCGGAGCGGATCGGCTTCGTCGAGGGCAGCAACTGGGACGAGCGCGTCGCCGGCACCAACGCGCCCGGCCTCGCCCTGGCGACCGGGCGCGAGGCCACCGTGACCCGCGACGAGCACTTCCGCTCGAGCGTCCGCTCGTGGAGCTGCGCCGCGACGCCGATCCACGACCCCGGCACCAGCCAGCTGCTCGGCGTGCTCGACGTGACCGGTGGCGACGAGCTCGTCGTACCCCAGACGATGGCGATGGTGCGGGCCGCCGCCCGGCTCGCCGAGGCCGAGCTCGCCCGCCACCTGCCGCGTCCGGACGCCCCGCCGCAGGCCTCGGGGCTGCAGGTCGTGCTCGAGCTGCTCGGCCGCAACGAGGCCCTGGTGCGCATCGCCGACGGCCGCGACCGGCTCGGGCAGTTCCGGCTGTCGCGCCGCCACAGCGAGATCGTCGCGCTGCTCGCCGCGGCGCCGACCGGGCTGAGCGGTGACGAGCTCGCGGTGCTCCTCTACGAGGAGGACGGCGGGTCCTCGACCCTCCGCGCCGAGCTGAACCGGCTCCGCGGCCTGCTCGGCGACGACCTGCTCGCGTCCCGGCCCTACCGACTGACCGCTCCGGTCACAGGTGACTGGCTCGCCGTCGGCGCGCAGCTCGCGGCCGGAGACCTCCGCTCCGCGATGAGGGGGTACGACGGACCGGTGCTGCCGCGCTCGACCGCGCCGGGCGTCGTACGGATCCGGGAAGAGCTCGAGTCCTCCCTGCGCCACGCCCTGCTGCGGTCCGGCGCCCCCGACCTGATGTCGGCGTGGACCCGGTCCGGCTGGGGGCGCGACGACTACGAGATGTGGCAGTCCCAGCGAATGGTGGTGTCCGCCGCCTCACCCATGCGCGCCCTGGTCGACGGTCAGATCGCCCGCCTCGACCGCGAGCTCGGCTAGCTCGACGGCGCATCGGCAGCGCAACGTCCGCGCAACGTGCTGCTTCCTAACGTGTGGTGACCGTCACACCCGCCATCTCTAGGGAGCACCTCATGACCGTCTACGCAGCACCCGGCCAGCCGGACTCGCTCGTCTCCGTCGACAGCCGCTACGGCCACTACATCGGCGGCGAGTGGGTCGACCCGGTCAAGGGCGACTACTTCGCGAACATCTCGCCGGTGAACGGCAAGCCCTTCACCGAGATCGCCCGCGGCACCGCCGAGGACATCGACGCCGCCCTGGACGCCGCCCACGCCGCCTTCCCCACGTGGGGCAAGACGTCGGCCACGGAACGCGCCAACATCCTCAACAAGATCGCCGACCGGATGGAGCAGCACCTCCCGGAGCTCGCGGTCGCGGAGACCTGGGAGAACGGCAAGCCGGTCCGCGAGACCCTCGCCGCGGACCTGCCTCTCGCTGTCGACCACTTCCGCTACTTCGCGGGAGCGCTCCGCGCCCAGGAGGGCTCGATCGGCGAGATCGACGCGAACACCGTCGCCTACCACTTCCACGAGCCGCTCGGCGTCGTCGGCCAGATCATCCCGTGGAACTTCCCGATCCTGATGGCCGTGTGGAAGCTCGCGCCTGCGCTCGCGGCGGGCAACTGCGTCGTGCTCAAGCCTGCGGAGCAGACCCCGTGGTCGATCCTCAAGCTGATCGAGCTGGTCGGCGACCTGCTGCCGGCCGGCGTGCTCAACGTCGTCAACGGGTTCGGCGTCGAGGCCGGCAAGCCGCTCGCCTCGAGCAGCCGGATCGCGAAGGTCGCGTTCACCGGTGAGACGACGACCGGCCGGCTGATCATGCAGTACGCCAGCCAGAACATCATCCCGGTCACCCTCGAGCTCGGCGGCAAGAGCCCGAACATCTTCTTCGAGTCCGTGGCGCAGGAGCGCGACGCGTTCTACGACAAGGCGCTCGAGGGCTTCGCGATGTTCGCCCTCAACCAGGGCGAGGTCTGCACCTGCCCGAGTCGCGCGCTCGTCCAGCGCAGCATCTACTCCGACTTCGTCCACGACGCGGTGCGGCGGACCGAGCAGATCAAGCAGGGCAACCCGCTCGACGACACCACGATGATCGGTGCGCAGGCCTCCAACGACCAGCTGCAGAAGATCCTGTCCTACATCGACATCGGCACCCGCGAGGGAGCGAAGCTGCTCACCGGCGGCGAGCGCAACGTCCTCGAGGGCGACCTCGCCGAGGGCTACTACGTCACCCCGACCATCTTCGAGGGCGACAACTCGATGCGGATCTTCCAGGAGGAGATCTTCGGCCCGGTGGTCTCCCTCACCGGCTTCGACGACGAGGCGGACGCGCTCAAGATCGCCAACGACACGCTCTACGGCCTCGGCGCCGGCGTCTGGTCGCGCGACGGCTCGCAGGCGTTCCGCGCGGGCAAGGAGATCCAGGCCGGCCGGGTCTGGACCAACTGCTACCACGCCTACCCCGCGGCGGCGGCCTTCGGCGGCTACAAGCAGTCCGGCATCGGACGCGAGAACCACAAGATGATGCTCGACCACTACCAGCAGACCAAGAACCTGCTGGTGTCGTACGACGCCAACGCGCTCGGGTTCTTCTGAGCCGATGACCCACTCACCCTCCCGGGTCGCGGTCTCCGACGAGGCGGCGGAACTGCTCCGCCGCCTCGTCGGCGCAGTCGGCCCGGTCATGTTCCACCAGTCCGGCGGCTGCTGCGACGGGTCCTCGCCGATGTGCTACCCGGAAGGCGACTTCCTGCTCGGCGACGCGGACATCCACCTCGGCGACCTCGACATCGGCCTCGAGCGGCCCGTGCCGGTGTGGATGTCGCGGTCGCAGTTCGCGTACTGGTCGCACACCCACCTCACCATCGACGTCGTCGAGGGACGTGGCGCGGGCTTCTCGCTCGAGGCGCCGTACGGCGTGCGGTTCCTCATCCGTTCGCGACTGATGGACGACGCAGTGGTCTGACTCCTACCAGCGGTCGTGGACCGACGCGCGGATCCGCTCCTCATAGATCCGGCGGACGCCGTCGCGGAGCCCCTCGGGGAGCGGTCCGACCCCTGCAGCGGCGGCGTTCGACCGCGCCTGCGCGGGGTTGCGAGCACCGGGGATCACCGTGCTGACGCCGGGCTGCTGGGCGACCCAGGCCAGGGCGGCCTGGGCGGTGGTGACCTCGGCAGGCAGGTGCGCGCGCACCAGACCGGCGAACTCGTCGGCGGCAGCGATCCCGGTCTCGAAGTCGACGCCGGAGAACGTCTCTCCCACGTCGAAGGCGCTGCCGTCGCGGTTGTAGCTGCGATGGTCGTCCGCTGCGAAAGTCGTCGTGCGGTCGTACCTGCCGGACAGGAGACCAGAGGCCAGCGGCACCCGGGCGATGATGCCGACGCCGGCCTCGGCTGCGGAGGGGAGGACCTGCTCGAGCGGCTTCAGGCGGAATGCGTTGAGGATGACCTGGACGGAGGCGACCTGCGGCCGGGCGATCGCGCTCAACGCCTGGCCGACGGTCTCGACGCTGACGCCGTACGCCGCGATCGAGCCCTCCTCGACCAGCGCGTCCAGGGCGTCGTAGGTCGCGTCGTCGTCGATCACCGCGGACGGCGGACAGTGCAGCTGCACCAGGTGGAGCTGGTCCATGCCGAGGTTGCGTCGCGAACGGTCGATCCATGCGCGGAAGTGGTCGGGCCGGTAGTTGGCGGGCACCTGCTCCATCCGTCGGCCCATCTTGGTGGCCACGGTGAGACCCGCGTCCGCATGATCGGCGAGGAACCGGCGCAGGATCTGCTCGCTCCGGCCGTCCCCATAGACGTCGGCGGTGTCGTAGAACGTGACGCCCGCCTCCGCCGAGGCCTCCAGCACTGTCCGCGCCGCCTCCTCGGTGACCTCGCCCCAGTCGGCGCCGAGCTGCCAGGTGCCGAGCCCGATCACCGAGACGTCGCGGCCGGTCCGCCCGAGGGTGCGCTGCTCCACGTCGTTCAGATCCCCCCGGCGAGCCGGTGGTAGGCCGCGCTCCAGCGGAGCTCGCGCTGGAACGTGCGCGGCCTGGTGTCGGCGTCGATGACCGCGATCTCGGTCGCGGTCATCTCGGCGAAGTCGCTGAGCACGTCGACCCCGACGGCGGTCGACAGCACGGTGTGGTGGGGCGCGCCGGCCATCAGCCAGGCCTCGGCCGACGTCGCCAGGGTCGGCCGGGGCTCCCACACCGCACACGCCACCGGAAGCTCGGGGAGAGGCGCGTCGGGCTCGACCAGGTCGACCTCGTTGACCGTGAGCCGGAACCGGTCCCCCAGGTCCGACAGCCCGGCGACCACGCCCGCGCCCGGGTCCGCGGTGAAGCGCAGCCGCACCGGGTCCTCGCGGCCGCCGATCGCGAGCGGGTGGATCTCCAGCGACGGCCTGCTGCTCGTGATCGACGGGCAGACCTCGAGCATGTGCGCGCCGAGGATCTTCTCCTCGCCGGGGACCAGGTGGTATGTGTAGTCCTCCATGAAGGACGTGCCGCCCGGCAGCCCGGCGGCCATCACCTTCGTCGCCCGCAGCAGCACCGACGTCTTCCAGTCGCCCTCGCCGCCGAACCCGTAGCCGTCGGCCATCAGCCGCTGGACGGCGAGCCCCGGCAGCTGGCGCAGCCCGCCGAGGTCCTCGAAGTTCGTGGTGAACGCGTGGAACCCGCCGTCCTCGAGGAAGGTCCCCAGCCCCGCCTCGATCCGGGCGCCGTAGCGGAGGGCGTCGTGCCGCTCGCCGCCGGGCAGGAGCTCCGGGACGACCCGGAAGAGGTCGGCGTACTCGGCGACGAGCTTGTCGATCTCCTCCTCGCCGATGTCGTCGACGACGGCGACCAGGTCGTTGACGCCGTACGTGTTGACCGAGACGCCGAACCGCAGCTGGGCCTCCACCTTGTCGCCCTCCGTGACGGCGACGTCGCGCATGTTGTCGCCGAACCGCGCCAGCCGCAGGCCGCGCAGGTCGGCCCGGCCGAGCGCCGCCCGGCACCAGTCGGCGATCCGCTGTCGCACGACGGGGCTGTTGACGTGGCCGGCGACGGTCTTCCGCGCGATCCCGAGCCGGGCCTGGATGTAGCCGAACTCGCGGTCGCCGTGGGCGGCCTGGTTGAGGTTCATGAAGTCCATGTCGATGGTCGACCACGGCAGCTCCATGCCCGCCTGGGTGTGGAGGTGGAGCAGCGGCTGCTGCAGGGCGTCGAGCCCCGCGATCCACATCTTCGCCGGCGAGAAGGTGTGCATCCACGCGATCACGCCGACGCACTCGGGCGCGCTGTTGGCCTCGAGGATCTGGCGGTGGATCGCGTCGGCGTCGAGCAGCACCGGCTTCCAGACGACGTCGACCGGCAGGTCGCCGGAGGCAGCGAGCCGGGCCGCGATGTCCTGCGACTGAGCGGCGACCTGGTCGAGCGTCTCCGGTCCGTAGAGCGACTGGCTCCCGGTCAGGAACCACACCTCGGGCGAGTTGTCAGACATGGGTCCCTTTCAGCGCTGGCCGTAGACGTTCTGGTATCGGTCGTAGAGGGCGTCGACGTGGTGCTGCTCGATCGGCACCGGCTCGCCGAGCTGGCGGGCGAGGTGCACCGAGCGGGCGACGTCCTCGCACATCACGGCCGCCTTCACCGCCGCCTTGGCGGTGGGGCCGACGGTGAAGACGCCGTGGTTGCGCATCAGCACCGCGGGCGACCGGCTGTGGCGGAGCGTGTCGACGATGCCGCGGCCGATGGAGTCGTCGCCGATGACGGCGAACGGGCCGATCGGGATCTCCCCGCCGAACTCGTCGGCGCACATCGTCGTCACGCACGGGATGGGCTCCCCGCGGGCGGCCCAGGCGACGGAGTACGGCGAGTGCGTGTGCACCACGCCGCCGACGCCGGCGAGGTGCCGGTAGACGTAGGCCTGCGCCTCGGTGTCGGACGACGGAGCGTGCTCGCCCTCGACGACCCGGCCGTGCAGGTCGCACACCACCATGCTCTCGGCGGTGAGCGCGTCGTAGTCGACCCCGCTCGGCTTGATCACCAGCAGGTCGTGGCCGGGGACCCGGGCGGACACGTTGCCCGCGGTCCAGACGACGAGCTGGTAGCGGGTGAGCTGCTCGTGCAGGGCGCAGACCTCGCGCCTCAGGGCGGCGATGGTCTCCCGCACATCGCTGACGACGGTCACGACGCACTCCCTCCCGTCGCGTCGAGCCGGCGCGCGACGGCGCGGCGGCGGATCGCCTTCAGGCCGCGCATGGTGGTCGTGGCCCGGCCGAAGTGGTCGTGCAGGGAGAGGTAGACGGCGTACAGCTCGTCGTACGCCAGTGCTCGTGACTCGTCGGGCTGGTAGACCCCGCGCCGCACCTTGCCCATGGACTTCGCCGCGGTGGGCACGTCCGGGTAGGCGCCGGCGGCAACGGCTGCGTGGATCGCCGACCCGAGGGCCGGTCCCTGCTGCGAGTCGATCACCGAGAGCGGCATCCGGGTCACGTCGGCGTAGACCTGCATGAGCAGCTCGTTCTTGGCCAGCCCACCCGCGACGACGAGCTCCTCGACCGGGACCCCGCTGTCGCGGAACGTCTCCACGATCACCCGGGTGCCGAACGCGGTGGCTTCGAGCAGGGCCCGGTAGACGTCCTCCGGCCGGGTCGCCAGCGTCAGCCCCACGACCAGGCCCGAGAGCTCGTGGTCGACCAGCACCGACCGGTTGCCGCTGTGCCAGTCGAGGGCGACCAGGCCGTGCTCGCCGACCTCCTGAGCGGCCGCGAGCCGGGTCAGGTGCTGGTGGACGTCCTCGCCCGCGGCGGCCGCCGCGGCGACGTACGACGGCGGCACCGACGTCTCGGTGAACCACCCGAAGATGTCGCCCACCCCGCTCTGCCCGGCCTCGTAGCCCCAGGCGCCGGCCACGATCCCGCCGTCGACCACCCCGCACATGCCGGGGACCTCGCGCAGCACCTCGGCGCTCATGACGTGGCAGGTGGAGGTGCCCATGATGGCGACCATCTGACCGGGGCCGACCGCCTGCGCGGCGGGGGCGGTCACGTGCGCGTCGACGTTTCCGACGGCGACCGCGATCCCCTCCGGCAGCCCGGTCCATGAGGCCGCCTCGGCGGTGAGGCCGCCCGCAACGTCGCCGAGCTGTCCGATCGGCTGGTCGAGCTTGTCCGCCACGAAGCCGCCGAACCCGGGCGCCAGCGCCTCGAGGAACTCCACCGACGGGTAGGCGCCGTCCTGGAGGACCCCCTTGTAGCCCGCCGTGCAGGCGTTGCGGACGTAGCTGCCGCACAGCTGCCACACGGTCCAGTCGGCAGCCTCCACCCACCGCTGCATCCGGTCGTAGACCTCGCGGTCCTCCTCGAACAGCTCGAGTCCCTTGGCGAGCTCCCACTCCGAGGAGATCAGCCCGCCGTACCGCGGCAGCCACGACTCGGCTCGCTCGGCTGCGAGGGCGTTGATCCGGTCGGCGTGCGGCTGGGCGGCGTGGTGCTTCCACAGCTTCACGTAGGCGTGCGGCCGGTCGCGCAGGTCGTCGAGCTCGCACAGGGGCGTGCCGTCGGCCAGGGTCGGGACCATCGTGCAGGCCGTGAAGTCGGTCGCGACCCCGATCACGTGCGCGGGATCGACGCCGGCAGCGGCGACGGCGGCGGGCACCGCGATCCGCAGCACGTCGCGGTAGTCGTCGGGCACCTGGAGCGCCCACTCCGGCGGCAGCTGCCTGCCGGACCGCGGCAACCGGTCCTCGACGACGCCGTGGCGGTAGGGGTGGACGGCCGAGCCGAGCTCGGCGCCGTCGTGCACCCTCACCACCACGGCCCGGCCCGACAGCGTGCCGAAGTCGACGCCGACGACGTACTGCTCCTCCATCAGGACGGGGCTCCTTCTCGCGGTGGGACAGTGGTTGACCGGACGACCAGCTCGGGGCTGATCAACCGCTCTGGGGTGGGTTCGCCGGCGATCGCGGCGCGGAGGATCTCGATCGCGCGGTGGCCGACGGCGGTGAAGTCCTGGCGGACGGTGGTGAGCGGTGGGATCAGGTACGCCGCCTCGGGGATGTCGTCGAAGCCGACGACGCTGATGTCCTCCGGCACCGAGCGCCCCGCCTCGGACAGGGACAGCAGCAGGCCGAGCGCCATCTGGTCGTTCGCGCAGAAGACGGCGGTGACGTCGTCGCGGGCGGCGATCCGCTGGCCCGCCTCGTAGCCGCTGCGTGCCGACCAGTCGCCCTCGAGGTGGCGCGAGGGTCGCAGGCCGGCGCTGTACATCGCGTTCCGGTAGCCGCGCAGCCGCGCCCGGGCCTCGGTCCACGAGGTCGGTCCGGCGAGGTGGAGCACGTCCTGGTGACCGAGCTCGATGAGGTGGCGGGTGCCGAGCTCGGCGCCGGCGACCTGGTCGACGCCGACCGTCCAGGACGCCGTCGCCTCGTCGCCCTCGACGACCACGACCGGCACGCCCTGGTCGACCTGCGTCCGGGCCGCCTCGACGGCGTCGTCGGTCGCGGCGATGAGGACGATCCCCTCGACGTGCTGGTCGCGCAGGTGGTTCATCGCGTCGGTGAACTCGGCCCGGGTCAGGCTCTGCAGGTTGGCCGAGGTCACGAAGTAGCCGGCTTCCCGGCCCGCCGCCTGGATGGTGCGGTGGACCGTGCTGGGACCCCAGAACCCGCTCTTGGAGCCGATCACGCCGATCGTCCCGGACCGACCGCTGACCAGGCTCCGCGCTGCGGTGTTGGGCCGGTACCCCAGCTGGCGGATGGCCTCCAGGACCCGCTCCCGGGTCGCGGGCCGCAGGTTGGTCTGCCCGTTGACGACCCGGGAGACCGTCTGGTGGGAGACGCCCGCGAGCCGCGCGACGTCGGCCATCACCGGCGTCCGGCGCAGCTCTGTCACGACTGCCGCCTGGTCATCAGCCGCTGGACGACCACGAAGACCAGCAGCAGCACGCCGATCGCGATGCGGGTCCACCAGGAGTTGAGCGTGCCGTCGAACGAGATGAAGGTCTGGATCGTGCCGAGCACGAGCACGCCGAGCAGCGAGCCGACCACGAACCCGCGGCCACCGGTGAGGAGCGTCCCGCCGATGACCACGGCGGCGATCGCGTCGAGCTCCATGCCGACTGCGTGCAGGCTGTAGCCCGACAGCGTGTAGAGAGCGAAGAGCAGCCCGCCGAGCGCGGCGCAGAAGCCGCTGATCGCGTAGACGCCGACCTTCACCACCGCGACCCGGAGGCCCATCAGCATCGCCGATGCCTCGTTGCCGCCGACGGCGTACACCGTGCGGCCGAACCGGGTCCTGGCCAGGACGTACGCCGCGACGACCACCGTCGCGAGCGCGATGACGACGGTCCAGGTGGTGTAGTACCCGCCGGGGAGCGTGATCGAGGCGAAGGCCAGCTCGACGAAGGTCTCGTCGGTGATCGGGATCGAGTTCTTACTGATCAGGTAGGTGAGCCCGCGGGCGAGGAAGAGACCTGCCAGCGTCGCGATGAACGGCTCGATGTCGAGGTAGTGGACCAGCACCCCCATGAGCGTGCCCAGCAGGGTGCCGACGAGCAGCACGGTCGCCATCGAGAGGTACGGCGACCAGCCCATCTCCATCGTCTTCGCGGCGATCATCGTGGACAGCGCGACCACCGAACCCACGGACAGGTCGATGCCGCCGCTCAGGATCACGAAGGTCATGCCGACGGCGAGCACGATGAGGAAGGAGTTGTCGAGCAGCAGGCTCAGGAACACCTGCCAGTCGAAGAATCCCTGGTAGCTGATGCCGCCGAAGCCGAACATGCCGATGAACAGCGCGAAGGTCGCGACCACGGGGAGATAGCGGCTCGCGGGCGAGTAGGTGCGCACGCGGTCCCACGTCGTGGGGTTCGGAACGGTCGTGGCGCTCATGCTGCGACCGCCTTCGACGATGCGGCGCGACGCCCGCGGACGCGGAGGGCGGCGCGGGCTCGGGGTGACTGGAGCAGGCAGACGAGGATCACGACGAACGCCTTGAACAGGTAGTTGGCCTCCGACGGGATCCCGATGCTGGGGATCGTGCGGACGAGCGTGGAGATCAGGAGCGCACCGACGACCGTGCCGGCGAGGGAGAACCGGCCCCCGGTCAGCGCCGTGCCTCCGATGACCACCGCCAGGATCGCGTCCAGCTCGATCCACAGGCCGAGGCTGTTGGCGTTCACGGAGTTGGTGTTGGCCGCGATGATCAGACCGGCCATGCCGGCGCAGACCGCGGCGAAGACGTAGACCGTCCAGGTGATCGTGCGGGCCCGGACCCCTGCCAGCCTGCTGGCGTCGGGATTGATGCCGACCGCCTCGATCAGCATGCCCAGGGCGGTCCGGCGGGTCAGCACGGCCGTCAGCACGACCATGCCGAGCGCGATGAGGAAGGCGATCGGGAGCCCGAGGACGAAACCGGTGGCGAGTCCGCTGAACGCGTCGTTGCTCGGCGTCGTGATCTGGCCGTCGGTGACCAGCATCGCCAGGCCCCGTCCGGCGACCATCAGCACCAGCGTCGCGATGATCGGCTGGATGCCGACGACCGAGACCAGGAACCCGTTCCACACGCCGAGCAGGACGCAGGCCGCCAGGGCGGTCGTGCACGCGAGGATCGCGGCGGACGCGGCGCCCTCGTCGGCGGACTCGACGATCCGCGTGCACGCCACGGCCGCGGCGATGGCAGCCACGGCACCGACGGACAGGTCGATCCCGCGGGTAGCGATGACCAGCGTCATGCCGAGAGCCACGAGCATGACCGGCGCGCTGTTGCGCACGATGTCGACGGGGTTGCCGTAGAGGTGCCCGTCCTGGACGCGCAGGTCGAGGAACGACGGGACGGCGATGACGTCGATGACCAGCATCACGACGATGGCCACGACAGGCCACAGCAGCTGGTGTCCGAGCAGCCGTGAGACCGGACCGGGTCGCGGGGCCTGCTCCTCGGGGGCCGGGGCCCGGTCGAGAGTGTCCGTCATGCCGGTCCCTCCAGCTCGGTCTGGCGGGTCTCGCCCGCGATGATCTCCAGGAGGTCGCCGACGCTCACGTCTTCGTTGGCGAGCTCCCGGATCTTGCGCCGGTCGCGCATGACCACGACCCGGTGGCTCAGCCGCAGGACCTCCTCGAGCTCCGCGGAGATGAACAGCACCGACATCCCCTTGGCGGCAAGGTCGGCGACCATCGTCTGGATCTGGGCCTTGGCGCCGATGTCGATGCCGCGCGTCGGCTCGTCGAGGATGAGTACGTCGGGCTCGGTGATCAGCCACCGGGCGAGCAGCACCTTCTGCTGGTTGCCGCCGGAGAGGTTGCGCATCAGCGCGTTCGGGTCGGTCGGCCGGATGTCCAGGGCCTGGATGTACTCGCGCACGAGCTTGGCCCTCGTCGCCGACGGGATCGGCCGCAGCCACCCGCGTGACGCCTGCAGCGCGAGCAGCATGTTGTCGGCCACGGTGAGGTCGCCGATCACTCCTTCGGCCTTCCGGTCCTCGCTGGAGAACGCGATCTTGCGGTCGATGGCGTGCCGGGGACTGCGCAGTCGGCGGCGGGTGCTCCGCACCTCGAGGCCTCCGTGGTCGGCGGTGTCGGCGCCGAAGAGCAGCCGGGCGAGCTCGGTGCGTCCCGAGCCGAGGAGACCGGCGATGCCGACGACCTCGCCCTCGAAGAGGGTCAGGTCGGTTGCTTCCAGTGACCCCTTCCGGCCCAGCCCGACGGCCGTGAGGACGGGGGTCGCGCTGTTCGGCGCGGCTCGACCGTGGTCGCGGTCCAGCCGGTCCAGGACCTCCAGCTCGCGACCGATCATCAACCGGACCAGCTCGAGCTGGCTGGTCTCCGCGACCATCCGCTCCTCGACGAGGCGGCCGTTGCGGAGAATGGTCATCCGGTCGGCGATCTCGTAGACCTGGTCGAGGAAGTGGGAGACGAAGAGGACCGCGACCCCGTGCTCACGGAGCCGGCGCATCACGTCGAACAGCTTCTGGACCTCTTCGGCGTCGAGGCTCGAGGTGGGCTCGTCCAGGATCACGACCCGCGCGTCGACATCGACGGCGCGCGCGATCGCCACCAGCTGCTGGACCGCGATCGGATGATGACCGAGCAGCGAGCCGGGGTTGATGTCCAGGCCGAGCCGCTCGAGCGTCGCGCGGGCGCGGCGGTTCATCGCGCCCATGTTGATGCCGCCGAAGCGGCGCGGCTCGCGGCCGAGCAGCATGTTCTCGGCGACGGTCAGGTTCGGGACCAGGTTGACCTCCTGGTAGACCGTGCTGATCCCGGCGGCCTGCGCCGCGGCCGGCGTCGCGAACTCGTGCTCCTCGCCGCCGACGACGATCCGGCCGGTGTCGATCGAGTAGACTCCGGTCAGCGCCTTGATCAGGGTCGACTTGCCGGCGCCGTTCTCCCCCATCAGCGCGTGGATCTCGCCCGGGAGGAGCCGCATCGACACCCGGTCGAGCGCCTGCACGTTGCCGAACGCGATCGAGACGTCACGCATCTCGACCACCGGTCGTCGGTCGTTCGGCAGCTCGGTCACCCCGCGCTCCTGGGTGTGGGTCATCGATCCTCCTGGGTGGGTCCGCGCGCCCGGCGAGGGTGACGCCGGGCGCGCGGCGCTTCGGGGGTATGTCGCCGCGGACGGCGACTCCCGTGGCGGCGGTCAGTACTTCCGGTCGGGAAGGACCTCTGCGGCCTGCTCCTGGGTGAAGGTGGTCTCCTCGGTCACGACGCGCTCGGGGACCTCCTCGCCGTCGAGGACCTGCTCTGCCAGGTCCATCAGCTGGTCACCGAGCAGCGGGTTGCACTCGACGATGAAGTTGATCTTGCCCTCGGCGAGCGCTGCCATCCCGTCGCGCACGGCGTCGACGGTGATGATCTTGACATCGACGCCGGGCTCGAGACCGGCGGCCTCGATCGCCTCGATCGCACCGAGCCCCATGTCGTCGTTGTGCGCGAACACGACGTCGATCCCGTCCTCGGAGTTCAGGAACGACTCCATGACCTGCTTGCCGCCGTCACGGGTGAAGTCGCCGGTCTGGGACGCGGTGACCTCGATCGACGGGTCCGCCTCGATGGCGCTGGCGAAGCCCTCCGCACGGTCGATCGCAGGAGCCGCGCCCGTCGTACCCTCGAGCTGGACGACGTTGATGTCGCCGTCCCCGTCGACGTCGGACTCGGCAGCGTTCTCGACCAGCCACTCGCCGGCCTTCTCGCCCTCGAGCACGAAGTCCGAGCCGAGGAAGGTCTCGTAGAGCGACGTGTCCTCGCTGTCGACGGCCCGGTCGGTGAGGATCACCGGGATGCCGGCGCGCTTGGCCTCCTGCAGGACGGCGTCCCAGCCGGTCTCGACGACCGGGCTGAACGCGATCACGTCCACCTTCTGCTGGATGAAGGACCGGATCGCCTTGATCTGGTTCTCCTGCTTGCCCTGCGCGTCCGAGAACTTGAGCTCGAAGCCCGCGTCCTCCGCCGACTGCTTGATCGACTCGGTGTTCGCCGTCCGCCAGCCGCTCTCGGCACCGACCTGGGCGAACCCCATCACGATCTTGCCGTCCCCGCCGCTCGCATCGGAGTCCCCGCACCCGGCCAGCGCAGTCACGCCCACGAGGAGCGCACTGGCGGCGGTCAAAGTCTTCTTCACCACGATTTTCCTCCACATCCTCGGGCGTCGCGGCCCTGTGACGAGTGTCACTGAGCAGTGAGTGTGAGCGCTAACATTCGGTCGCGTCAAGACCCCGGCGAAGAAAATGTGAACGTTCACTCTGAGGGTCTCAGCCCGAGGCATGAAATTGCCAGGCCATCCGCGCCCGGTAGGTCTCCCCCGGGCGGAGCACCGCCGACGGCCAGCCGGCACGGTTGGGGGAGTCCGGAGCCAGCTGCGGCTCGAGCGCGATGCCGTCGCCCTGGCGGAGCAGCCCGCCGCCGCGTGACGTCGTCGCGCCGTCGAGGAAGTTGCCGGTGTAGACCTGCAGGCCCGGCTGGTCCGACCAGACCTCCATCCGGGTCGCCGTCCGCGGCGCGACGAGCGCCGCCATCCGACGCCAGCCGGCGCCGTCGACGACGAAGTTGTGGTCGACGCCGCGCGCCCGGACGAGCTGCGGGTGCGCCGCGCGTACGACGTCGCCGATGCGGGTCGGCTCCCGCAGGTCGAAGGGCGTCCCGGCGACGGGCGCGTGGTCACCGAGCGGGATGCCGGTCTCGTCGACCGGGGTGTAGCGAGCGGCCGGCACCTCCAGCAGGTGGTCGTCGATGACGCCCGGACCCGCGAGGTTGAAGTAGGCGTGGCTGGTCAGGTTCACCACCGTCGGCCGGGTCGTCACCGCCGAGAGCTCCAGCTCGACGGCGTCGGCCGTCACCGAGAACTGCGCCTCCGCCGTCAGCTCGCCGGGGAACCCCTGGTCCCCGTCCGGGCTCACCAGCCGCAGTCGAACGCGACCGGCGTCGTGTGCGACCACGTCCCACGTCCTGCGGTCGAACCCGTCCGGGCCTCCGTGGAGATGGTTGCCGCGATCGTGCGTCGCTACCGGGACGTCCTCGCCGTCGAGCACGAACCGGCCGCCGGCGATCCGGTTCGCGTAGCGGCCGATCGTGCCGCCGATGTAGTCGGTCGACGCGAGCTGCTCGGCCGGACCAGGAAGGCCGAGGCAGACGTCCCGGCGGACGCCGTCGCCGCCGGTGACGAGGATCCGGTGGACCGTGGCGCCGAGGGGCAGCACGTGCAGCTCCGGGCCGGGAGCCTCGCCGACGACCAGGACTCCAGCGTGGGTGAGCACGTTGTGAACGTTAACATCGCAGCACCGATCAGCGGCGCGGCGCGGCGCTCGAGGCCCGGACGACGAGCTCGGGCCGGAGCAGCGCGGCCTCCGGCTCGTCCTCGCCCGCCAACGCGCGAACGGTCAGGTCCACCGCCTGCCGACCGAGGTCGGAGAACTGCTGGTCCACCGAGGAGAGGGCGGGCCAGTAGTACGCCGCCTCGGGCACGTTGTCGAACCCCACCACGCTGACGTCCTCGGGCACCCGGCGCCCGCACTCGTGCAGCGCCCTGAGCACGCCGAGCGCCATCGCGTCGTTGGCGACGAACACGGCCGTGACCTCGTCGTGGTGCCCGATGCGCAGGCCGGCGTCGTACCCGCTGGCGGCCGACCAGTCCCCCTCGACCTCGGGACCCGGCAGCAGGTCGCGGGCCTCGTGCGCCTCGCGCCAGCCGAGGCGACGCTGCGTGGCCTCGATCCAGTCGAGCGGCCCGCTGACGTGGGCGACGCCGCGGTGCCCGAGGTCCAGCAGGTGCTCGGTCGCGAGCAACGCCCCCGCGTGCTGGTCGATGCCCGCGGCCATCGGCTCGCCGGGTCGCACCCCCTGGACCAGGACCACCGGGATCGGCAGCGAGAGGCCGCGCACCAGGTGGACCGCGTCGCGGTGCGCGACAGCGACGACGATCGCCTCCACGGCTTGGTCCAGCAGCCGCTCGACCGCGTCCCGGAGGGAGACCTCGGAGATCTCGAGCAGGCCGATGACGGAGACCTGGTAGCCGGCCTCGTGGCCGGCAGCCTGGACCGCTGCGGCGATCATGCTCGGGCCGTGGAGGGCGAGATGGGCCGAGATCATGCCGATCCGGCCCGACCGGTTGGTGGCGAGCATCCGCGCTGCGTTGTTGCGGCGGTAGCCGAGCTCCTGGATCGCTGCCAGGACCCGCTCCCTGGTGGCGTCCTTGACGAGCGGCGAGTCGTTCAGGACCCGCGAGACGGTCTGGTGCGAGACGCCGGCACGCTGCGCCACGTCAGCCATGCTGGGGTTCCGCGCTGCCGCGCCGCGCGGGAGTGGCTCCGTCATGGCGACATGCTAGGGCTGGGGAGGCAGTCCTCCGGACCGCCGCGGGCAGTCGTCAGGGCTTGCGGCCCATCATCCCGAGCAGCCGCTCCAGGGCGGGCGCGTCGTCCGGCACCGGCACGACCGGCCCGAACGCGTCGCCACGGTCGGCCGCGCTCTCCGGCGTGGAGAACGGCTCGGCGAACGCCATGCAGGCCGCGACGTCCTCGTCGCGGGCGGTGAACGGCCGCCCGAGCCCGGTCGCCAGGTCCCACCCGTGGACGACGACCTCGTTGAGCGCGACGGAGGCCGCGATCGCGCCGGGCAGGTGGACCCCGCCGGCCTGGGTGTCCCCCTCGTACGCCGCCGGGTCGCGCCACGCCTCGGCCAGGTCGGCCAGGCTGCGGTCGATCCGCTCGCGCCAGCCGGGCTCGAGCCGGGAGGCGTCTCCGCTGCCGCCCTGCTCCGACCCCGGCACCGGCTCCTTCCGGGCGGCGCCCGCGAACGCCGCCGCCAGCCCGCCGATGTGGTCGACCAGGTCGCCGACGGTGTAGTCGGTGCACGGCGTCGGCGCGGTCAGCTGCTCGTCGGTCACGCACGCCACCAGCTCCCGGAGGGTCGTGGTGGCAGGGGCGAAGTCGATCGTGTCCATGCCGACGAGACCAGCCCGCGGCGCCGTACTCATCGCTGGCCGGCGAAGAACTCCTCGAGCAGCGCCGCCGACTCTTCCGCGAGCACGCCCGCCACGACCTCGGGCCGGTGGTTGAGGCGGCGGTCGCGGACCACGTCCCAGAGCGAGCCGACCGCGCCGGCCTTCGGGTCCCAGGCACCGAAGACGACCCGGTCCACGCGGGAGAGCACGGCGGCGCCGGCGCACATCGTGCACGGCTCGAGCGTCACGACGAGGGTGCACCCGTCGAGCCGCCACTCCCCCCGGTCGCGGGCGGCGGCCCGGAGCGCGACCAGCTCGGCGTGCCCCGTCGGGTCGGCATCCGCCTCGCGCACGTTGCGCCCGGTGCCGACCACGAACCCGGCGGCGTCGACGACGACGGCGCCGATCGGGACGTCGCTCGTCGCCAGGGCGGCGCGCGCCTCCGCCAGGGCGGCGAGCATCGGCTGCCGCCATGCGTCGGACGCGGTCACGCCGAGGTGAGACCGATCGCGTCGTCGAAGAGCTCGCCGAACCCGAGCCGCCGGGCCACGTCGGAGAGCAGCTCGTCGGGGTAGAGGTCGTAGTCGTCGAGCAGCACCGCGAGGTCCATCGCGTGCAAGCCGAGGTCGCCGAGCAGGTCGAGGTCGCCGGCGGCCTCCGGCTCGTCCTCGTCCTCGGGCATCGGCAGGTGCAGGAACTCCACCGCCGACGCGGCCAGCTCCCACTCCGCGGCCGCGGTCACGTCGGAGAGGAGGACCCGGGTGTTCTGGCCGGCGACCCGCACGACGACGAAGAAGTCCTCGTCGATCGCGACCAGTCCGACCGCGCCGTGGTCGCCCGGGAAGCGACGCAGGGCGGAGGCGAGTGTCTCCACATCCTCCACATGGTCGTGGGTCAGCTCGGCGACCTGCCACACGCCTTCCTCGCGGTAGGCGGCCAGGGCGAAGTCGACAGCATCCGACGCGGTCACGTCACAAGGGTGACACCAACCGCGGCATCAGGCCAGAGCATGAGGTCTGGGCCTAGGGTTCAGGCCATGCGCACCCTCGTCGTCGACCACCCGCTGGTGGCCCACAAGCTGACCGTTCTCCGCGACGAGACGACCGCCTCACCGACGTTCCGGAGCCTCGCCGACGAGCTGGTCACGCTGCTCGCCTACGAGGCGACGCGCGACGTCCGGGTCGAGGCGTGCGACATCGTCACCCCGGTCGCCCCGACGACCGGCACCAAGCTCGCCGCACCCCGCCCGCTCGTCGTACCGATCCTGCGGGCCGGCCTCGGCATGCTCGACGGGATGATGCGGCTGCTGCCCACCGCCGAGGTGGGCTTCCTGGGCATGGTGCGCAACGAGGAGACGCTCGAGGCGTCGACGTACGCCGAGCGCCTGCCCGACGACCTCAGCGGTCGCCAGTGCTACGTGCTGGACCCGATGCTTGCGACGGGAGGCACGCTGGCGGCGGCGATCCGGTTCCTCACCGACCGCGGCGCCGACCACATCACGGCCGTGTGCCTGCTCGCCGCACCCGAGGGCTGCGCCCGGCTGGAGCAGGAGCTCACCGGGCTCGACGTCCCCGTCACGGTCGTCACCGCGGCCATGGACGAGCGCCTCAACGAGAAGGGCTACATCGTCCCCGGCCTGGGCGACGCCGGTGACCGGCTGTACGGCGTGGTGGGCTGACGGAGCAGCTGCTCGAGCCTCGTCGGCTGAGCAGCGGATCAGGTCGGGGTCACCAGGATCTTGACGTTCTCCTCCTTGTTGTCGATCAGCTCTTCGAAGCCCTGCTTCACGATGTCGTCGACGCCGATCCGGCCGGTGATGAACTGGTGCGGCTCGACCTTGCCCTCCTGGATCATGCGGATGGTGGCGGGATGGTCGTCGCAGTAGGCGAGGCTCCCGACGACGTTGACCTCGCGGAACACGAGGTCGTTCATCGCGACGGACGCCTCGTGGCCCCAGATGGCGACGTTGACGACGGTGCCGCCGACCCGGGTCGCACGGATCGCGGACGCCAGTACGGCGTCGATGCCGGCACACTCGAAGGACACATCGGCTCCGCGTCCGGAAGTGAGCTCCATGACCGCGTCCACCACGTCGGCCTGGGTGGGATCGATGACGTGGTCCGCCCCCGCTCCCGGTGCCTTCTGCTTGCGCACAGCTGCCGGCTCCACCACCAGGACCTGCTCGACGCCGACGGCCCGCAGCGCCGCGGTGGTGACCAGGCCGATCGGCCCGGCGCCGAACACCAGGGCAGTGTCTCCCGGTTTGGTGTGCGCGAGCCGCACCGCGTGATAGGCGACGGCCAGCGGCTCGACGAGCGCGCCGACGTCGGTCGCGAGCTCGCCGAGCGGGTGGATCCATCGGCGCTCGGCGACGACGTACTGGCTGAAGCCACCGCCGGCGCCGCTCAATCCGATGAAGCCGAGGCTGGCGCACACGTTGTACCGCCCCTGGGTGCAGGCGTCGCAGCGACCGCAGACCAGGTAGGGCTCGACGACCACGCGGTCACCGACCCGGAGGTCGGTGACACCCGCGCCCAGCTCGACGACCGAGCCGGCGAACTCGTGGCCCAGCGTGATCGGGACGCTCTCGCCGGTGAGGGGATGCGGTTCGTCGGCCGTGGGAGCGAAGATCGGCCCGTCGAGGTACTCGTGCAGGTCGGTGCCGCAGATGCCGCACCACTCGACCTCGACCTTCACCGTGCCCGGGCGCGTCGCCGGCTCGGGGACGTCGTCGATCCGGATGTCGCCGCGACCGTGGAATCGTGCTGCCTTCATTCGCTTGTCCGTTCTCGTGGGGTTGTCAGGGGTGGACGGCAGGGTCGGCGACCGGTTCGGCCGCCTTCGTGGCCTCAGCGGGCTTCGGCAGGCCGAAGGACTCGAAGCCGACGATGTAGAGCAGCGCGACCAGTGCGAACCAGTCCATGAACCCGAGCGCGTTGCCGGCGATCGGGCCGACGACCGGCGGTTCGTGCAGCAGGTGCTCCGCGGCGAGGAAGTAGTAGGCGACGAACGTCGCCGCGGCGAGGCCGAAGGTGGCGAGACCGCGGACCAGCAGGTTGACCGGACCTCCGAGGTGGGTCGGCTTGTTGCCGAAGGCGTTGGCCCACACGATCATCCAGGCGACCCAGCAGACCCCCAGCTGCGCCGGGAACTGGTGGATCGCGTCCCCGAGGAGCCGCGTGTTCTCGCCGCCCAGCAGCGCCTTGCTGGTGGCGAGGAGCGCGAAGTAGAGGGCTGTCCCGAGCACGAGGGTGCCGACCACGGAGGCCGCCGCGGTCCGGGCGCGGGAGCCGGCGAGGCGCCACGGCCAGTTCTCCCAGAGCACCCCGGTGAGCACGATCGCGACGACCAGCGAGTAGTACCAACCCAGGAGGGTGTCGAGGTCCAGGAGCGCCGACCCGGGTGGCGAGGCCAGCGAGAGCGTCGGCAGCCCCAGGACCACGTAGAGCAGGATCGTCGGCAGCATGAGGAACGCGATCTCGCTCCAACCGACCTGCGGCTGGCCGAGGCCGAGGTCGCGCCACGGCCAGTGGTCCCAGTTGACGACCGCCATCACGTAGGTCGAGAAGCCGAAGAGCACGAAGAGGGCACCGGTGAAGTAGCCGAGGCCGCCTTCCCGCGCGGCAGCGAAGTCGGGATTGACGGCGCCGAGGCCCTCGGAGAGCAGCCAGGTCATCGCGATCCCGAATACGATCGCCGCGGCGGCGACCGTCAGGCCGCGCCGGGGTTGTGGGAGCGAGGCGAACCCGAAGAGCTCCAGGTTGAAGCCGGACCACACGACGAACAGCAGGGCCCAGAAGAGAGCGGCGTTGAAGGGCAGCGGGTAGACGTCGAGCGGGCTCGTCGATGGATCTGCGAGCAGGTACCAGCCGGCGAAGGTGATCGCGAGGACCACGACGACATTGAGGATCCCGAAGGTCCACCAGCTTGATCGGTTCAGCGTGCGGGACATGGTGCGGCCGCTTTCCTCGGGCTCCGGCAGATGCCCGGAGCGGGTGCCTCATGAGAGCGCCGCGCGCCGGCAGTCGGCGAGGGTTGCACGCTGTTGCAGCCCGAGAATCTGTGGCGGCGGTCACAGCGACGGCTGCCCGGCATCCGCCATTCGGCTGGTTTCCGGACAACCCTCCGTGCCCGGGGCCCGGGCCTTGTAGGTTGACCTGCGCTGGATCCCCGGAACCCCAGCCGGAAGCGAGGCAGTGATGCTGATCGGAATCCCCCGCGAGTCGAAGACAGGCGAGACGCTCGTCGCGGCGACCGCGAAGACCGCCAACCAGCTCCAAGGGCTCGGTTACGACGTCGTCGTCGAGTCGGGTGCGGGCGCCCACGCGGACCAGGCCGACGAGGCCTTCGCGGAGGCCGGCGTGACGGTCGGCAGTGCCGACGACGTCTGGGCCGCCGACGTCGTGGTCAAGGTCAACGCCCCGACCGCCGACGAGATCGGCCGGCTGCGGGCCGGCGCGACGATCATCTCGATGATGGCCCCCGCGCGGAGCCCGGAGCTGGTCGAGCAGCTCGTCGCCCAGGGCGTGACCGCCCTCGCGATGGACGCCGTCCCGCGGATCTCGCGGGCCCAGTCGATGGACGTGCTGTCGTCGATGGCCAACGTCGCGGGCTACCGCGCCGTCGTCGAGGCCGCCCACGAGTTCGGCCGGATGTTCACCGGCCAGGTCACCGCCGCCGGCAAGATGCCGCCCGCCCGGGTGTTCGTGGTGGGAGCCGGCGTCGCCGGCCTGGCAGCGGTCGGTGCCGCGAGCGCCATGGGCGCGATCGTGCGGGTGTTCGACGTACGGCCCGAGGTGGCCGAGCAGGTCGAGTCACTGGGCGGCCAGTTCGTCGAGGTCGACTTCGAGAGCGAGGTCAGCACCGACGGCTACGCCAGGGAGATGACCGCGGAGCAGGAGGCGGCCACCGCCGGGATGTACGACGAGGAGGCGCGCAACGCCGACATCGTCATCACCACCGCGCTGATCCCCGGTCGCCCGGCGCCGAAGCTGATCCACGAGGACACCGTGGCCGGCATGAAGCCCGGCGCCGTGATCGTGGACATGGCCGCGGCCAACGGCGGCAACTGCGCCGGCACCGAGGCCGACCAGCGGGTGGTGACCGAGCACGGCGTGACGATCCTCGGCTACACGGACCTCGCCGGCCGGCTGCCGGCGCAGACCTCTCAGCTCTACGGCACCAACATCGTCAACCTGATGAAGCTGCTGACGCCCGAGAAGGACGGCATGCTCACGCTGGACATGGACGACGTCGTCCAGCGCGGCATCACCGTCGTCCGCGACGGCGAGTCGATGTGGCCGCCGCCCGCGGTCCAGGTCTCGGCGACCCCGAAGGTCGTGGACACCCATCCCGCGGGGATGAAGGAGGAGAAGGCCAAGCTCACCGCGCGCGGCCGGATGACGATCGTCGGCATCGCGGCGCTCGTGCTCTTCGGGCTGATCTCGATCTCCCCGCCGCCGCTCCAGGAGCGGCTCACGGTCTTCGCGCTGGCGATCGTGATCGGCTACTACGTCATCGGCAACGTGCACCACGCGCTGCACACGCCGCTGATGTCGGTGACCAACGCGATCTCCGGGATCATCGTGGTCGGCGCGCTCCTGCAGCTCGGCGAGGAAAGCACGCCGATCATGCTGATCGCGTTCGTCGCGACGCTGCTCGCCAGCATCAACGTGTTCGGTGGCTTTGCGGTGACCCGCCGCATGCTCGGACTGTTCACCCGGTCGTGACGGCCAGATAGCAAGGGACTGACCTAGATGACCTCGCCTCTCCTGACCCAGCTGATCTCGCCGATGCTGGTCTCGATCGGGACCGCGTCGACCGCGGCCTACATCGTCGCCGCTCTGCTCTTCATCCTCGCCCTCGCCGGCCTGTCGCACCACGAGACGGCCAAGGTGGGCAACACCTTCGGCATCTTCGGCATGGCCATCGCCCTCGTCGCCACCATCACGGTCGCGCTCGACGACGAGATGGACGTGCTGCCGATCGTGCTGCTGGTCGCAGCGATGGCCATCGGTGCCGTCATCGGCCTCTGGCGCTCCCGCGTGGTCGAGATGACCGGCATGCCCGAGCTGATCGCGCTGCTGCACAGCTTCGTGGGTCTGGCCGCCGTACTCGTCGGCTGGAACGGCTACCTCGAGGTCGAGGACGACCCCGGCAGCCACCACGCCGACGTGCTCGCCGCGCAGGACCTGCTCGGCGTCCACAGCGCCGAGGTCTTCATCGGCGTCTTCATCGGTGCAGTGACCTTCACCGGCTCGATCGTGGCGTTCCTCAAGCTCTCCGCGCGGATGAAGTCCGCACCGCTGGTGCTGCCGGGCAAGAACTACATCAACCTCGGCGCGCTCGCAGCGTTCGCGGGCCTGACCGTGTGGTTCGTCATCGACCCCCAGCTGTGGCTGCTGGTCCTGGTCACGCTCGTCGCCCTCGCCCTGGGCTGGCACCTGGTCGCGTCCATCGGCGGCGGCGACATGCCGGTCGTGGTGTCGATGCTCAACAGCTACTCGGGATGGGCCGCGGCCGCGTCCGGCTTCCTGCTCGAGAACGACCTGCTCATCGTCACCGGTGCGCTCGTCGGCTCCTCGGGTGCCTACCTGAGCTACATCATGTGCCAGGCGATGAACCGCTCGTTCATCTCGGTCATCGCGGGCGGCTTCGGCATCGAGGCGCCCTCGTCGGGCGACACGGACTACGGCGAGCACAAGGAGATCCAGTCCGTCGACGCCGCCGACCTGCTGGCCGACGCCCGCTCGGTCATCATCACGCCCGGCTACGGCATGGCCGTGGCCCAGGCGCAGTACCCGGTCGCCGAGCTCACCGCGAAGCTGCGGGAGCGGGGCGTCGACGTACGGTTCGGCATCCACCCGGTCGCCGGGCGGCTGCCCGGCCACATGAACGTGCTGCTGGCCGAGGCCAAGGTCCCCTACGACATCGTGCTCGAGATGGACGAGATCAACGACGACTTCCCCAGCACCGACGTCGTCCTCGTCATCGGCGCCAACGACACCGTCAACCCGGCCGCCGCGGAGGACCCGACCAGCCCGATCGCCGGCATGCCGGTCCTCGAGGTCTGGAACGCCTCCGAGGTGATCGTCTTCAAGCGCTCGATGGCCACCGGCTACGCCGGCGTCCAGAACCCGCTGTTCTTCCGCGACAACAGCCGGATGCTCTTCGGCGACGCCAAGGTCAAGGTCGACGAGATCATCCACAACCTGCCGGACTGACCGACAGGTAGGACGATCAGGTACGTCGCACGCCCGGCACCGGCGCCCGCCAGCCTCGGCTGATCGCGAGCAGGCGCCAGCCGGTGATGAGGGCCGCCGCGGGCAGGGCGACCGCGGCGGTCGGCGCGCCGAGCTCGAAGCCGATGGCGGCGACGGCGGACCCGGCCAGAGCCGGGATCGCGTAGAGCTCGCCGCTCGACAGCACGACCGGCACCTGGCCCGCGAGGACGTCGCGGAGCAGACCGCCGCCGATGCAGGTGACCATGCCGAGGATCGCGGCCGGGATCGGGCCCAGGCCGTGCTCGGCGGCCTTGAGCGCCCCCGCCACCCCGAACAGGCCGAGCCCGAACGCGTCGAAGACGATCACCAGCCGGTCCATCCGCTCGATCGCCGGGTGGAACCAGAACGCCAGCAGACCGGCCGCGACCGGGACCAGCAGGTAGCGCCAGTCCTCCAGCGAGGCCGGCGGCGTGTCGCCGATCAGCACGTCGCGGATCCAGCCACCCCCGAGGCCGGTGACCGTCGCGAGCACCAGCACCCCGATGATGTCGAGGCGCTGCCGGACCGCGACCAGCGCGCCGGACACGGCGAACACGGCGATCCCGAGCAGGTCGAGGACGAGGAGCAGCATGGCGCGGCCAGTGTGGCCCAGCCGCGCTCAGTTCCGCGAGTCGGCGCGTCTTCGGGTTGCTGCGGCCGCGAGTCGGCGCGTCTTCGGGTTCCTGCGGCCGCGAGTCGGCGCTTCTCAGAACGCGCCGACTCGGCGTCGTACTAGATCGAAGACGCGCCGACTCGGCGTCGTACCAGACCGAAGACGCGCCGACTCGGGGGTTACTGGCCGAGGGGGATCGTGGCGATGGTCTCGTAGCGGGGGCGGCCGCCCGGTCCCTGCCCGAGGTGGGAGGCGATGACGGCGACCTCGAGGACCGGCCACTCGGGGCCGGTGTAGGTCTCCAGCAGCCGCACCCAGTTGGTGGTGTCGGCGGGCCGGCGCAGCCGCGCGATCGTCAGGTGCGGCCGGAACCGCTGGCCGTCGACCTCGGCGCCGACGGTGACGGCGGCGTTGCGGGCGCGCCCCGCCATCCGTTGGAGTACGACGTCCGCCCCCTCGCTCTCGGGCACCGCGCTGACCGCGAGCACCCGGGTCGCGGCCGCGTTCGGGAACACGACCGGGCCGGCCAGGCGGAGCACGGGGACCGGGGTCGGGGCCAGCCGGTCGGCGAGCCGGTCGCCGTACTCGTCGACGAGGTGGTCGGGGACGCTCGGCATGAAGGCCAGGGTGAGGTGGAGCTGCTCGGCCAGGGTCCACCTCAGACCGGAATCCTGGCGTGAAGCCTCCCGGCGCGGCTCCAGGAACGTGTCGAGGTGCTCGACGGCGTCCGCCGGCGGCACGATCGCCGCGAAGAGTCGGGTGCCCATCAGACCCCCATCAGACTTGGGTCCCGAGGGCCTGGCCGATCAGGTGGGTGACCACCATCGCGAGCAGTCCGCCGAGCATGTTGCGCAGCACCGCGCGCCGGACGGAGCCGTAGCCGAAGCGGGCACTGGCCCACCCGGTGAGGGCGAGCGCGGCCGTCACCGCGCCGATGGTGACCGCCACCCGGAGGTCGGGGGTCACGAGCAGGATCGTCAGCAGCGGCAGCAGGGCGCCGATCGTGAACGCCACCATCGAGGCGAGCGCCGCGTTCCAGGGGCTGGTCAGGTCGTCGGGGTCGATGCCGAGCTCCACCTCGGCGTGAGCCCCGAGGGCGTCCTTCTCGGTGAGCTGCCGGGCGACCTGGAGCGCGAGGTCGGCGTCGAGCCCCTTCTCGACGTAGAGCCCGGCCAGCTCGGCCAGCTCGTCGTCGGGATCCTCCCTCAGCTCGCGCCGCTCCTTGGCCAGCAGCGCCTCCTCGGAGTCGCGCTGGGTGCTGACCGAGACGTACTCGCCCGCCGCCATGCTC
Organism: Nocardioides immobilis; assembly: GCF_003515065.1. Taxonomy (GTDB): domain Bacteria; phylum Actinomycetota; class Actinomycetes; order Propionibacteriales; family Nocardioidaceae; genus Nocardioides; species Nocardioides immobilis. The sequence goes on along the minus strand of NZ_QXGH01000013.1, from coordinate 20,852 downwards.
ATCGCGCCGGCCACGAGGCCAGCCACACCGGCGATCATGATCGCGGTCCGGTCGGTGGTCGCGCCGGCGACACCGAGCACGACCCCGGCCACCGACACGATCCCGTCGTTGGCGCCGAGCACGCCGGCCCGCAGCCAGTTCAGCCGGTCGTTGAAGCTCTCGTCGTGGGGCTCGTCGGGATGGCCACCGACGTGCGGCGGATCGGCCTCGGCGGCTGCGTCGGAGCCAACAGCGGAGCTGTCCATCCCCTCATCATCCCCGGTCAGCCGACGATCTGCTCCCCCGCCACGACCGTGCCGCGGACCTCGACCGTCGCCAGTGCCTCCGGGTCGATCTCGAGCGGGTCGGCGCCGAAGATCGTGAAGTCGGCGTCGAAGCCAGGAGCGATCCGGCCGCGGTGGTCCTCCTCGCCCGAGGCGAGCGCCGCATGGCTGGTGAAGCCCTCGAGCACCTGGCGCGCGTCGAGCGCCTGCTCCGGGTGGATCGGCTCCGCCTCGGGACGGTCGAACCGGCGCCGCAGCCGGGCGTCGGCCATGATCCAGCGCGGGTCGTACGGCGCGATCGGCCAGTCCGAGCCGAGCGCCATCACGCCGCCGACCGAGCGGATGTCGCTCCACCGGAAGCCGTTGTCGACCCGGCCGTCGCCGAGCCGCTGGGACCAGGAGTCCGAGCGGTCGGCGTTGTTGAAGCACGTGCAGTGCAGCGGCTGCATGCTGGCGGCCGCGGCACCCGTCCCGAACATCTTCACCACGTCGTCGGGGATCGTCTCGATGTGCTCGATCCGGTGCCGGGCGAGCGGACCGTGCTCCTCCCGGAGGGCGACGAAGAGCTCCAAGACCTGACGCACGCCGCGGTCGCCGATCGCGTGCACGGCGCAGTTCACGCCGGCGCGGTGCAGGGTGGTCACCGCATCGCGGAACCGGTCGAAGTCCCGCCACAGCGCGTCGAGGCCCTCGCCGTGCGTGTCGGCGTACTCCAGCCAGCCGGTGCCGTGGTCGATCGTGCCGTCGACCATCAGCTTGACGCCCTCGACCCGCCACCGCCGGCCGTGCCGGCCCTGCAGGGCGAGTACGGCGTCCGGGCCGGCGTCCTCCGGCATCAGCATCGGGTTGAAGCCCATCCGCAGCGGCAGCTCGCCATCCTGCTCGAGCAGGGTGACCAGCTCGAGCGCCGGGTCGCGGAAGTCCATCGCGTGCAGCCCGGTGTAGCCGACCGCCGCCATGCCGCCCAGCAGCGCGCGGAGCCGGTCGACCTGCTCGGCGATGGTCAGCGGCGTGATCACCTTCTCGAGGACCTCGCAGGCGTCGGCCTCGATCAGGTAGCCGGTCGGCCGGCCCTCAGCGTCGAGGTCGACCCGCGAGCTCGAGGCGAACGTGATGGGACCGTCGATGCCGGCCAGCGCCAGCGCCTCGTGGGACGCGATCGACGCGTGCCCGTCGTAGATCTGGACGTAGCCGGGGATCCCCGTGAACGCCGGCCCGAGGTCGGCGGCGGTCGGCGCCCGGCCACCGAACACGACCGGGTTGAGGCCCCAGCCCTTGAGCCAGGCGCCGGGCTCCAGCCGGTCGCGCTGCTCCGCCAGGAGTGCCCGTACGGCGTCGAGGTCGAGCGCGTCGGTGAGGTCGACGCCGTCCGTGAGCTCGAGGCCCGCGACCGGGTGGGCGTGCCCGTCGACGAGCCCGGGCGTCACCACGGCGTCGCCGAGGTCGACGACGTCGCGCGTGGCGTCGAGCAGGTCGGAGGCGGCACCGACGGCGACCACGCGTCCGCCCTCGACGAGGACGCCGGTCGCAGCCGGAACGGCGGGGTCGAGGGTGTGGACCTGCCGCGCTACGAAGAGGCGGCTCATGGCCGGACCCTCACGCTGAGGCAGGTGACGCAGCCCTCGAGCTTCTCGTACTCCGCGATGTCGACGGTCACCACGTCGAGGCCCCGCGCCCGGAACATCTCGGCCGACCTCGGCGCCCGCGAGCTCATCAGCACCGTGTGGTCGTCGAGCACCACGACGTGCGCGCCCGGCTCCTCGGGCACCTCGAGGTACGAGGGGAAGAGGGACGGGTCGTCGACGACCGGCCCGTAGCCGATGACCGTGCGGTCGGGCAGCGCGGTGATCGCGCTCTTGAGGTGGAGCGCCTTGGTCACGGGCACGACGGTGACGGTCCAGCCGCGCGGCTCCAGGATCGCGGCCAGCTGGGCAACGGCGTCGGCGTCCGTCGTACCGGTGAGGCCGACGTAGACCTGCCGGCCGACCTTGAGCACGTCGCCGCCGTCCAGGTGGCCGTCGGTGATCGTCGTGGTCTCGAGGCCGAACTCGCGGACCTTCTTCTCCGCCCCGGCGGTCTCGGGGTTGCGGGCGGGCTGCCGGGGGTTGGTGATGACGGCGAGGTCGCCGAACATGACGACGGCGTCCTCGACGAAGACCGAGTCCGGGAGCGTGTCGTCGCCCTCGACCTCGACCGTCGGCCAGCCGGCGGCCTCCAGCGCGGCGACGTAGCCGCGCCACTGCTCGCGGGCGCGCTCGACGTCGACGGGCTCGCGCTCGATGAACGTGACGATGCCGTCGGCCAGGGTCGCCGCGGGCGGGCGGACCAGGGCGTAGGGCGGGGTGGGGGTGGTCACTGCTCCTCCTTCAAGGTGGGTCAGGGCTGAACGGGTCGGACGAGGGCGTCGTAGGTGTCGGGCCGGCGGGTCGTGAGGAACGGGAACAGGTCGAGCCAGTCGCGGCGCTGGGCGAGGTCGAGGGTGGCGACGAGGGCGACGTCACCCTCGCGTGGCGCCTCGACGAGCACCCGGCCGTAGGGGTCGCTGATGAACGACGACCCGTAGAACGTGATCACGCCCTCGCTCCCCCAGCGGTTGGGGACGACCATGAAGAGCCCGCTGGTGATGCCGTTGCCGACGATGACGTGCCGCCACAGCGGCTGGGTGTCGAAGTCCGGGTGGTCCGGCTCGGAGCCGATCGCCGTCGGGTAGGCGAGCACCTCGGCACCGCCCAGCGAGTAGGCACGGGCGACCTCGGGGAACCACTCGTCCCAGCAGGTCGGCAGGCCGATCCTGGGCGCCGACGGCAGGGGCAGGTCGATCACCGGGTACGGCGACGCGGCCGGCCCGGGACGGAAGTAGGTGTCCTCGTAGTAGCCGGCGGAGATCGGGATGTGCAGCTTGCGGGTGCGCCCGACCAGCTCACCGTCGGGCGACACCATGATCGCCGTGTTGTAGCCGCGCCCGTCGTCGGTGTCTGTGTCCGTGTCAGTGTCCTCAGGCTCCTCCCGCTCGTAGAGCGAGGCGTGCACGAAGACGCCGTTCTCCTTGGCCGCGCGGGCCGCGAGCGCGAAGGTCGGGCCGTCCTCGAGCGGCTCCGCCTGCTCGACCGGGCGATCGCCGGCGCGGACGTCGGCGGGATAGCGCAGCAGGGTGAGCTCCGGCAGGAACACGACCTCGGCGCCGGCGTCGGCAGCCGAGCGGACGCCGTCCTCGAGCACGGCCACGTGCTCGTCCGGGTCGTCGTGCCAGCGGGTCTGGACGAGCCCGGCGGTGAGGGGCGTGCGGTCGGGATCGGTGACCCGCGCCAGGGATGGCTGGGAGTCGGCGACGAGGGTCTTCATGGGGTACCTCCTGGATTGCTGGTGGGGCTTGGGACCGCCGGCTGTTGCTGGGTGATGCAGTGGACGCCGCCGCCACGGGCGAAGAGCGCCCGGGCGTCTACGGTGACGATCGACCGGCCCGGGTAGGCGTCGGCGATCACGTCGCGGGCCTCGGCGTCGACCGGGTCGTCGAACGAGCACGCCACCACGGCGCCGTTGAGCACGAAGTGGTTGACGTAGCTGTAGTCGACCCAGCCCGCGTCGTCGACGAGGGTCTTGGGAGCCGGCAGCCGGACCACCTCGAGCGGGCGGCCGTCGGCGTCGGTCTCGCGCGACAGCAGGTCCACGACCTCGGCGGTCACGGCGACGTCCGGGTGGCTCCCGTCGCGCTGGTCGTGGACGAGCAGCCGGCCGGGCTCGGTGAACGTCGCGATGATGTCGACGTGCCCGCGGGTGCCGAACCGCTCCGAGTCCCGGGTCAGGCCGCGGGGCAGCCAGATCACCTTGCGGGCGCCGACCGTGCGAACCAGCTCGGCCTCGACGTCGGCCTTGGTCCAGCCCGGGTTGCGGTCCGGGTCGAGCTGCACGGTCTCGGTGACGAGGAACGTGCCGAGCCCGTCGGTGTGGATGCCGCCCCCCTCGTTGACCATCGGGGAGTCGATCCGTACGGCGCCGCTGTGCTCGGTCGCGACCCCGCTGGCCCGGGCGTCGTGCTCCCAGGTGGCCCACTCCTGCTGGCCCCAGCCGTTGAAGACCCAGTTGACCGCGCCGAGCCGGTGCTGGTTGCTGGGGTCGGCGCCGACGACGAAGGTGGGCCCGATGTCGCGGTACCAGGCGTCGTCCAGCCGGGCGTCGACCTGCTCGACCGCGCTCGACAGCCGCCTCCGGGCCTGGTCCCGGCCGGAGGGGTCGACCAGCACGCTGATCGGCTCGTGCTCGGAGATCGCGTTGGCCACCGCGGCCCAGGCGACCCAGGCCTCCTCGGCCTCGGAGGCCGACTCACCGAGGGTGTACGACGCCGACGGCCATGCCATCCAGGCACGCTCGTGCGGCTCGCTCTCGGCCGGCATCCGCCACTGCGGCGTCGTACTCACTTCGCACCGCCGTCGCGCCAGGGCAGCAGCGGGCCGACGAACTGCCGGACGATCCGCATCGCGACCTCGTGGTCGACCGGCCGGTAGCCGACGACCACGCGGATGGTCAGGCCGTCGAGCAGCGCGGAGACGCCCTCCACGATCAGGTCGAGGTCGATGTCGTCGGGCAGCTCGCCGCGGTCGACGCCGTACGTCAAGGTGTCGCGGAGCAGGCCCTGCCACTCGGTCTCCAGCTCGGAGATCAGCTCGAGCACGTCCTTCTCGTGGACGGCACCGGCCCAGGCCTCCAGCCACATCAGCAGGCCGCTGTCGTCGAGGCCGGCGGGGGCGCCGGTGTCGAGCACCCACTCCCAGCGCTCGCGGGCGGACTCCATGCCGTCGAACGCCCGCAGCACGTGGTCGCGGAGGTCCTGCTCGACGATCCGCAGCGCGGTCATGAACAGGTCGTTCTTGCTCTCGAAGTAGTAGAGGAGGTGCGCGCCGGTCATCCCCAGGCTCTCGCCGAGGTCGGAGAGGCGCACGTTGTTGACGCCTTGCGCGCTGAGGGGCCGGATCGCGGCCCTCGCGATCTCGGCACGGCGCGATTGACGCTTGGTCGTCATACGAGGTCCTGTTCTGTTGTGCGGGCCAGCGAGGGCGCGGCGGCGATCAGCTCGGCGGTGTAGGGGTCGCTCGGTACGGCGAACAGCGCGCCCACGTCGCCCTGCTCGACGACCCGGCCGCGGCGCATCACGACGGCGGTGTCGCACAGGTAGCGCACCAGGTCGAGGTCGTGGCTGATGCACACGAGGGTCACCTGGGTGGTGCTGCGGAGCTCCGCGAGCAGGTCGAGGACCGACGCCTGGACGACGACGTCGAGCGCGCTGGTGGCCTCGTCGGCGACGATCAGCTCCGGCTCGAGGGCGAGCGCCCGCGCGATCGCCACCCGTTGCTTCTGGCCACCGGAGAGCCGCGCCGGCCGGGCCTCGCGGACCGCGCTGGGCAGGTGGACCAGGTCGAGCAGCTGCTTCACCCGGCTGTCGACCTGCGCCGCGGGGACCACCTGGTGCACCCGGAGCAGCTCCTCGAGGGTCGCGCCGACGGTCAGCGCCGGGTTGAGGGTGGTGCCAGGGTCCTGGAAGACCATCTGCATGGCGCGGCGGGTCGCGAGGTCCCGCTTCGGACGAAGCGGCGCGCCGCGGAAGCGGATCTCGCCCGCGTCGGGAGCGTGCAGGCCGAGCACGGTGCGCATCAGCGTGGACTTCCCGGAGCCGGACTCCCCGACGATCCCGACCGCTCCCCCGGCTGGAACCGACAGGCTGACGTCGTCGACGGCCACCAGCGGCGCCGCCTCGCGGCGCAGCACGCGGTCGAGCAGGCTCGGGCCCCCGAACGTGACGGTGACGTGGTCGATCTCGAGCAGGGGGCTCATCGGAGGACTCCTTCTCGGTCGGCGAGGCGGCGGGCGAGGTTCGCTGCCAGCAGGTCGCGGGTGTACTGCGCCTCGGGCGCGGCGAGGACGTGGTCGAGCGGGCCGGCCTCGACGAGCCGGCCGTTGCGCATGACCATGATCTGCGAGCACACGCTGGCGACGACGGCGAGGTCGTGGCTCACGAACACCATCGCCATGCCGCGTTCGGCGACCAGGTCGCGCAGCAGCTGCAGGATCTGCGCCTGCACCCGCACGTCCAGGGCCGTGGTCGGCTCGTCGCAGAGGAGCACGTCGGGGTCGGTCGCCAGTGCCGCGGCGATCATCACCCGCTGGCGCATGCCGCCGGAGAGCTCGTGCGGCCACGCGCGCAGCCGTCGTACGGCGTCGTCGATCCCGACCCGTTCGAAGAGGTCGGCCGCAGCGGCGCGCGCCTCTTTGGCGGAGCAGCCGGGGTGGTGGCGTCGCCAGGTCCGGGCGACCAGGTCACCGACCCGCATGGTCGGGTTGAGCGCCGTCGCGGGCTCCTGGAAGATCATCGCCGTGCGCGCCTCGCAGCGGATCGCGCCGCGGCGCTCGACGCACTCGGGGAGGATCCGCATCACCGAGCGCAGGGTCAGGCTCTTGCCGCTCCCCGACTCGCCGACGATGCCGAGCGTGGCACCTGCCGACAGCTCGAACGACAGGTCCTCGACGAGCGTCACGCCATCGTCGCGGAGCAGGGTCAGGTCCTCCACCGACAACACAGCCGTGGGTGTCAGGTCGTCCGTGCTCATCGCGCGCCCCTCCTGTCCTGAAGCCCGTCACCGAGGAGGGCGAAGCCGAGCGCGAGCACGGTGATCACCAGACCGGGCAGCACGGTGAGGGACATGTTGGTGGTCATGTAGGGCTGCGCGGCGGCGGTCATCGCACCCCACTCCGGCGTCGGCTGCTGGATGCCGAAGCCCAGGAACGAGAACGCGGCCAATGCCGTCACCGCGAACACCAGGTCGGAGGTGAGGTAGATCAGCGTCTGCCGGAGCGTGTTGGGCAGGACGTGCCGGACGATGATCCGTGGCGTCCGGAAGCCCGCCGTCACCGCCGCCGTGATGTAGCCGGCCTCGCGGATGCGCAGCACCTCCGTGCGGACCAGCCGGGCGTAGACCACCCAGCCGACCACGGTGAACGCGATGAGCAGCGAGCGGACGCCGTGCCCGAGGCTGAAGACCAGCACGATCATCAGGATGTAGGTCGGGAACGCCTGGAGCAGGTCGCTGACCCGCATCACCATGGCGTCGAACCAGCCACCGAGGTAGCCGCACACGACACCGAGCGCGGTGCCGAGCAGGCACGGCAGGACGGTCACCAGGAACGCGATCGGCAGGTCGATCCGGGCCCCGTAGAGCAGGCGTGCCAGCTCGTCGCGCCCCGCTTCGTCGGTGCCGAGGGGGTGCTCGGGCGAGGGCGGCTGGAGCGCGTTGAGGATGTCCTGGTCCGTGGGGTCGTGCGACGTCAGCCACGGGGCCAGGAGCGCGAGCACGACGTACGTCCCGACGATCAGCAGGCCGACGACGAGCTTGATCCGGCCGCTCCAGCGACCGCGCGGCCGCGTGGGCTCCGTGGCGCCGGCGATCGCTCCTAGCGGACTGGCGGTGCTGCTGATGATGCTCATGCGGTGATCCTCACGCGAGGGTCGACGACGGCGTTGACGATGTCGGAGACGAGGTAGAGCAGGACGACGAGGACCGCGAAGACGATCACGTAGCCCTGCACGAGCGGGAAGTCCTGGGTGCTCGAAGCGACGACCAGGCCCTGGCCGAGCCCGGGCAGACCGAACGCGACCTCGACGACGACCGTCCCGAACAGGGCGTAGCCGGCCTGGGCGGCGGTCACCGTGATCAGCGACGGAACCGCGTTGCGAAGCTGGAACTGGCGCAGCAGGGACAAGCCGCCGAAGCCCAGGGTCCGCGCGGCCAGCACGAACTCGGCGTCCTCGAGCTCCATCATCGTGGCTCGGAGGCTGCGCACCATCGGGGCCAGGATGCTGACCGCGACGACGCTCGACGGCAGCACCAGCGCCCGGAGGAAGTCCCCGGTTCCCTCTCCGGTGCCGGCGACGGGGAACCAGCCGGTGGGCAGGGCGACCATACGGATCGCCATGATCGCCACCCAGAACGTCGGCAGCCCGATGCCGAAGACGGCGAGGAGCCGGATCAGGTGGTCCATGAGGCCGTCGGGGCGGCGAGCCGCGGCGACTGCCAGCGGGACCGTCACGAGGAGCGCGAACAGCACGCCGAGCGCGGCCACCGACAGGGTGATCGGCAGCTGCTCGACGACCTGGCCGCCGACCGCCTGGCCGGTCTTGAACGAGGTCCCGAGGTCGCCGCCGAGCACCTGTCCGACGTACCGGACGTAGCGCTCCCAGACCGGGCGGTCGAGGCCGAGCTCGGTGGCGACGGCGTCGACCTCCGACTGCGGCGCCCGCGGCCCCGCGACCTGCCGGGCGGGATCTCCCGGTGCCAGGCTCAGCAGCAGCATCGCCAGGAGCAGGATCCCCAGCAGCAGCGGCGCGAGGCTGAGCAGCCGCCGGAGGACGAAGGCGAAGCGGCCGCTGCTCACTGGCTCTTCCAGATCGTGTCGAAGTAGTAGACGCCCCACGGGGTCACGTGCGCGTCGTGGACGACGTCCCGGATGCCCTCGAGGGCGGGAGTGTGCGCGAGCGCGATGTACGGCGCCTCCGTGCTCCACAGGTCCTGGAGCTCGGTGATCGCCGCCTCCTTCGCGGCCGGGTCGGACGTCGACGCGTAGTCGGTCAGGATCGAGATCGCCTCGTCGGTCAGGTAGCCGCTGAACATGGTGTTCGTCGCGACGATGTACCAGGCCGGGTCGGACGCGTCCGTCGTGATCGCGTTGTTGGAGAAGATCACCAGGTCGAAGTCACCGGAGGACATCGCGCCGTACGCCGTACCGGCGTCGGCCGACGTCAGCTCGACCTCGATCCCGATCTCGCCGAGGTTCTCCTGGATCACCTGCGCCATCACGCTGGAGCTGGCGTCGTTCGGGTAGATCAGGTCGAGCTCGTCGGGTGCCTCGGCGCCCGCGAGCAGCTCCTCGGCGCGGTCGAGGTCGCGGCTGAAGTACGGCTCGCTCGGCGGAGCCCAGTTCTCGAGGTTCGTCGGCAGGCTGCCCTCGGGCGCCGACCCGTAGGCCTTGAGCGCGCCGTCGGCGATCGCCTCGTAGTCGATGGCGTAGCCGATCGCCCGGCGGACGTCGGCGTCGGCGAGCGCGGCCTCCTTCGTGTTCATGACCAGCACTGGCGTGAGGTGCTCCGGACCCTGGAAGGCGAAGCCCTCGGGCAGCGTCGCCGCGGTCACGGGCAGGATCTCGTCGGCCATGTCGGCCTCTCCGGACTGCAGCTGCAGGGTCACCGAGTTCGGGTCGCTCGCGAACGTGCTGACGACCTCGTCGACGTACGGGCGATCCTCCAGGTAGTAGTCGTCGTTCTTCTCGAGGACGACCTCGCCGTTGGCGCTCCAGCTGTCGACGGTGAAGGCGCCGGCGCCGATCGGGTCCTGGTAGTACTCCTCGGCCGAGCGGCCGCCGAAGTCCTCCGGCATCACGCCGGCGTTGCCCCAGGCGAGGAAGGCGACGAGCGCGGTGTCGGGCACCGAGAGGTGGAGGACGAGCGACTTCTCGTCGACGACCTCGATCTCCTCGATGCTGCCGAACGAGGCGCCGTAATTGGGCCCGGCCTTCCAGGTCTCGATGGAGAACGCGACGTCGTCGGCGGTGACGGGAGAGCCGTCGCTGAAGTTGGCGTCGGGGTCCAGCTCGATCGCGAGCCGGGTGCCGCCCTTCGTGTACCTCCAGGAGGACGCCAGCCCGGGCGCGAGCGACTCGCCGTCCTCGCCGATCCGGATCAGCGGCTCGATGACGGCCTGCGAGATCTGGTACGACGAGTTGAGGGTCTGCTTGTCGCCCTCGAACCCCTCGAACGGGTTCGCGCGGAGCACGTTGAGGGTGCCGCCGGCGACGGGCTCGCCGGAGCCGTTGCTGGCGTCGCTCCCGGCGCACGCGGCCAGCAGGCTCGCGGTCAGGGCGGCGGCGACGGCCGTCGCAGCGAGGCGGGTGTGGTGGGCCATGTCGGCTCCTCCATTTTTTGAATGGCGTTCAAAGTCGGGTTCAGATTAGGCATGGATGGCGCGCCCTGTGAAGGGGGTCACACGACTTTTTTGGCTCTTGTGTGACCTATCCGTGGGTCATCCAGCGGAGCTGGCGCGTACCGGTGACGGGTCGCGGGTGGTGGCGACCGAAAGGCTGGCGACGACCGCCCGGTTAGTCAGAGGCAAAGGGCACTCCCTCGGCGATAGGTCCACCACCTCGCCGCTCTGACTGGTCACAGCACCCCGCAAGCACACCGAGGTCCGTGGGAGCACACCGATTTCCGTGGGAGACGGTCGGCTACCGCGCGGCCGCCGACACCAACCCGAGCCCGACCCACGGATAGGTCACCAGAGCCACCTTTTACGAAGAGCGGTTCCGCGACCGCGCCGCCACATAGGCGTCGACCAGCTCGCCGAGCCGGTCGCCGTCGAACGGGTCGCCATGGCCCGGATAGACGACCTCGACGGGCAGCGACCGGAGCCGGCGCATGCTGTCGAAGTAGGCCGGGATATCCGACTCCGGCAGCTCGTCGAGCAGCACGTCGTCGTACACGACGTCGCCGCTGAAGAGCGCGCCGCTGTGCTCGTCGAACAGGCAGAGGCAGCCGGGCGTGTGGCCCGGGAGATGCAGGACGCGGAGCTGGCGGTCGCCGAGGTCGATCGTGTCGCCGTCGCTAAGGACGGCGGTCGCCGGAGCCGGCGGGATCGCGTAGTCGTCGACCTCGAAGGTCTCCGACGGCACGCCGTTGATGAGCAGGTCCGGCGCGTCGGGCCACTCCAGGCCGAGCAGCGCCGCGACCTCGGGCCCGCGCAGGCTGGCCGGAGTCCCGTCGACCTCCGTCGCCGGATGCATCCGGCGGTCGCCGAACTCGTGGGCGGATCCGACGTGGTCGAGGTGGCGATGGGTGAGGACCAGGACCGGATCCCTCTCGAAGAGGGCAGGGACGTGCCCACGCAACGACGCGACCCCCAGGCCGGCATCGACCACGAGGTCGCGCTCCCGGCCCCGCACCTGCCAGATGTTCGCGCGCAGCAGCTCGTGGACGTGGGGTTCGTCGATCCGGATGAGGTCGTCCGTGACCCGCTCCACGCGGAACCAGGGCGAACGGGTGGGCAGCCTGGTCACGCGCTCGCCTCCGCTCAGCTCGCGCGCTGGGCGGCGTGCGCCTCTCGGAGCGGGGTGCGCGGCGACTCGAGCGCGTGCAGGGCGACCGGGTCGCGGCCGCGGGAGCCCAGCAGCCAGACCAGGTTCACGAGCAGCCGACGACGGGCGCAAGGCAGCCGACTGCCGTGGTAGAGCCGGTGCACCCACCAGGCGAGCACGCCGCGCAGCGGCACGCCGTACAGCTCGGCGACGCCCTTGCGCAGGCCGAGGGAGGCGACCGCGCCGGCGTCGCGGTGGCGGTACTCCCGCTCCCGGCCGCGGATGTTGTCCGCGACCCGCACGGCCTGGCGGACGGCGTGCTGCGCCGTCGGCGGGCACAGGCCGCCGGTGACGAGGTCGGGTACGGCGGCGCAGTCGCCGAGCGCCCACACGCCCGGGAGGACGCGCAGGGACGCGTCGGTGACAACCCGGCCGGCCGGGTCGCACGGGAGGCCGAGCCGCCGCAGGACCGGGTTGGCGACGACGCCGGCGGTCCAGACGACGGTGTCGGCGGGGATCACCTCGCCGGTGCCGAGGGTGACGCGGTCGGGTTCGACCTCGCTGACCGTGGTCGCGGTCCGCACCTCGACGCCGCGCCCGATGAGGTTGGCGGCGGCGTACGTCGCGAGCCGTTCGGGCAGCTGGCCGAGGATCCGCGGCCCCGCCTCGACGAGCACCCAGCGGGTGTCCTCGATCGACAGGCCGGGGTAGCGGTGGAGCGTCCGGCGCGCCATGTCCTGCAGCTCGGCGAGGGCCTCGACGCCGGCATAGCCCGCGCCGACGACCACGAAGGTCAGCGCGCGGCGCCGGACCTCCGGCGACGTGGAGGACGCGGCGAGCTCGATCCGGGCGAGCACCCGGTTGCCGAGGTGGAGCGCCTCCTCGACGGTCCGGAACCCGATCGCGTGCTCGACGAGGCCGGGCACGGGGAGGATCCGGGTGACCGCTCCGACGGCGAGCACCAGCTCGTCGTACTCCAACCGGTGTGCGGTGCCGTCGGCGGCCGTCGCGACCGCGACCTTCGCTTCGGGGTCCATCGACGTCAGCGCCGCGCTGAGCACCCGGGCGCCCGGCACCGCCGAGCGGAGGGGGACGACCACGTGGCTCGGCTGGACCGTGCCGGCGGCGACCTCGGGCAGCAGCGGCTGGTAGGTCATGTAGCCGTGGGGGTTGACCACCGTGACCTCGAGGTCGCGGCCACGCTTGAGCATCCGCCGCGCGGCGGTGAGGCCGGCGTACCCGCCCCCGACGACGACGACCCGCTTGCGGGCAGTCACGACCAGTCCACGCTGTAGTACTGGGTCTCCTGGAACTCGCGGATCCCGTCCCGGGCGCCCTCGCGGCCGAGGCCGCTCTGCTTGAAGCCGCCGAACGGGGCCGCCGGGTCCGAGACGATGCCGCGGTTGATGCCGACCATGCCGGCGTCGATCCGCTCGGCGATCTTGAGCGCGTCCTGGAGCCGGCCGGCATAGACGTACGACGCCAGCCCGAACTCGGTGTCGTTGACCTGGTGAAGCATCTGCTCCTCGTCGTCCCAGACGACGATCGGCGCGACCGGGCCGAAGATCTCCTGGCCGAGGATCGGCGAGTCCGGGGCGACGTCGGTGAGCACCGTCGGCGGGAAGAACCAGCCCTCGTCGGGCGTGCCGCCCTGGTGGGCGACGGTGGCGCCCGCGGCGACCGCCTCGTCGACCAGCGCGCGGACGCCGTCGACGGCCCGGGCGCTGATGAGGGGCCCGATCTGCGACTTCTCGTCGGCGCCGGGGCCGACCTGGAGCGCCTCGACCGCGGCGCCGAACAGCTGGACGAATTCCTCGGCCACATCGGCGTGCACGTAGAACCGGTTGGCCGCGGTGCAGGCCTGCCCGCCACCGCGGAACTTCGCGATCATCGCGCCGGCGACGGCTGCCTCGACATCGGCGTCGGCGGTGACGACGAACGCCGCGTCGCCGCCGAGCTCCATGCTCGCATTGAGGACCCGGTCCGCCGCCTGGTGGAGGAGGGCGCGGCCGACGCCGGTCGAGCCGGTGAAGGAGACCTTGCGGACCCGGGCGTCCTCGAGCCAGGTGGTGACCACGCCGGGGGCGTCGGTCGTCGGGACCAGGTTGACGACGCCGTCCGGCACGCCTGCGTCCTTGAGGATCCGGGTGATCGCGATCGCGGTCAGCGGCGTCTCGGCTGCGGGCTTGAGCACGACGGTGCAGCCCGCCGCCAGCGCCGGGGCGATCTTGCGGGTCGCCATCGCAGCCGGGAAGTTCCACGGCGTGACCAGGGCGGCCACCCCGACCGGCCGGTGCGTGACCAGGGTGCGGGTGCCGCTGGCGGGCGCGACGGCGTAGTCACCCTCGCTGCGGACGGCCTCCTCGGAGTACCAGCGGAAGAACTCCGCCGCGTAGGCGACCTCGGCCCGGGCGTCGGCCTGGGACTTGCCGTTCTCGGCGACGATGAGCGCCGCGAGCAGGTCGGTCTCGGCGACGAGCGCGTCGAACGCGCGGCGCAGCACCTCGGCGCGAGCACGCGGGGTCTCCGCGGCCCAGGCGGGCAGCGCGCGGGCGGCGGCGTCGACCGCGGCGGTCGCCTCGGCCGGCCCGGCGTCGGCGACCTCGGCGATCACGTCGAGCGTCGCCGGGTCCTGCACGGCGAAGGTCTGTGTGGCACCGATGCCGCGGCCGTCCACGTGGATGCCGTGCTTGGGGTCGAGCCCGGCGATCTGGTCCTGCAGGTCGATGGTTTCGGTCATCGTCAGCTCGTCTCGAAGATGCCGTCGAGGACGTCGAGCGCCTCGGTCAGCAGGTGGTCGGGGATGGAGAGGGGCGGCAGGAACCGCAGCACGTTGCCCCAGGTGCCGCAGGTGAGCACCACCAGGCCCTGCGCGTGCGCGGCGGCGGCGACGCGCTGCGCGAGGGCGGCGTCCGGCTCGGTGGTGCCGGGCTCGACCAGCTCGACGGCGATCATCGCGCCGCGGCCCCGAAGGTCGCCGACCCGCGGGTCGCGCGCCTGGAGCGCGCCGAGCCGCTCGGTCATCATGGCGCCGATCTGCCGGGCGCGGTCGACCAGGCCGTCGGTCTCGATGGTCTCGATCACGGCCAGCGCTGCGGCGCAGGCGAGCGGGTTGCCGCCGTACGTCCCACCGAGGCCGCCGGCGTGCGGGGCGTCCATGATCTCGGCGCGGCCGGTGACGGCGGCGAGCGGGAGGCCGCCGGCGATGCCCTTGGCGGTGACGATCAGGTCGGGCACGACGCCCTCGTCGTCGCAGGCGAAGAGGTCGCCGGTGCGGGCGAATCCGGTCTGCACCTCGTCGGCGACGAAGACGACTCCGTTGGCGCGGCACCACTCGGCGAGGGCGGGGAGGAACCCCGGAGCCGGTACGACGAAGCCGCCCTCACCCTGGATCGGCTCGATCACCACGGCGGCCAGGTTGGTGGCGCCGACCTGCTTCTCGATGACGTCGATGGCCCGGCGGGCGGCGGCCGGGCCGTCGACCCCGTCGACGCCGTCGCGGAACGGGTAGGACATCGGGGCGCGGTAGACCTCGGGCGCGAACGGGCCGAAGCCGTGCTTGTAGGGCATGTTCTTCGCGGTCAGCGCCATCGTGAGGTTGGTGCGGCCGTGGTAGCCGTGGTCGAACGCCACGACGGCCTGGCGGCCGGTGTGGGACCGGGCGATCTTGACGGCGTTCTCGACCGCCTCGGCGCCGGAGTTGAAGAGCGCGGTGCGCTTCTCGTGGTCGCCGGGGGTCAGTCGGTTGAGGGCCTCGGCGACCCGGACGTAGCCGTCGTACGGCGTCACCATGAAGCAGGTGTGGGTGAAGGCCGCGGCCTGCGCGGCGACCGCCTCCGCCACCCGGGGGTTGCTGTTGCCCACGGTGGTCACCGCGATGCCCGAGCCGAGGTCGATGAGCGAGTTGCCGTCGACGTCGACGACCACGCCGCCCCCGGCGGCCACCGTGTAGATCGGCAGCATCGTGCCCACGGCGCTGCTGACCGCTGCGTCCTTGCGCGCGGCGAGCTCGCGCGACCGCGGACCGGGGATCTCGGTCACGAGGCGGCGCTCCTGCGGGAGCTGCGGTCCGCCCACGGCGGGCGCGGCGGTCTCGAGGTCGGTCGTGGTGGCGGTCATGGCGTGCTCCTGTCCGGCGGTGCTGGATCCTTCGACGGTAGGAGTCGCGGGTCGGCGACGCCATGTCGGCTCTGCACAATCTGTCTTCCTCGCTTGTGCGAGACTGCCCCCATGGTGACGATGGCGGACCTGCTCGCCGAGCGGGACCTCGCGCTCGTGGCGGTCCACCTGGCCACCGCGGACGCCGAGATCCGGTGGGTGGCGACGAGCGAGCTGGTCGACCCGACGCCCTACCTCGAGGGCGGCGAGGTGCTGCTCATGACCGGGCTGGAGACGAAGGGCTGGCGCTCGGAGTGGCATCGGTACGTCGAGCGCCTCGCCGGTGCCGGTGTGGCCGGGCTCGGGCTCGCCGTGGGCCTGACCCACGAGCAGCCGCCGAAGCTGCTGGTGCGCGCCTGCCGCGAGGTCGGCCTCAACCTGTTCGAGGTCCCGCGCCCGACGACCTTCGTGGGGATCTCACGCGCGACCGCCGGCCTGCTCGACGCCGAGCGCGAGAACGTCGCGCGCCGGTCGATGGACGCACAGCGGATCCTGACCCAGGCCGCGCTCGAGGTCGAGGACGCCGCGGCCGTCGTACGACGCCTCGGCGCGCTCGTCGACGGCGCGGCGGCGACCGTGACCCGGGACGGCGTGCCCGTGGTCGGCCCGTTCGGCCCCCGGGTCGACGACCTGGACCTCGCCGTCGTGCGCACCGAGGTCGAGCGGATCCACCGGCAGGGCCTCCGTGCGGCGGCCAGCTCATCCGGCCCGTCCGGCACGACCGTCGTCCGGCCGCTGGGCGTGCGGTCGCGGCCCGAGGCGTGGCTCGCCGTCCTCGTCCCCGGTCGGGCGAGCGACGTCGACCGGGTCGCGATCACGACCGCCGTTTCCTTGCTCGGCCTGGGCATGGAGCGGCGACGCGAGCGCCGGACGACCGACCGCGAGCTCCGCGCCCGCGCGGTCGAGCTGCTCCTCGCCGACGACGTCCGCACGGCTCGGATCGTGCTAGGGGCGGCGAGCACCGCCGCCGGCACCGGGCCGCGGCTCCCTCGCGAGGTCCGGCTGCTCCGCGCGCGGGGCGCCGCCGAAGTCGTCGAGGACGCGCTCGTGATGCTCGAGGACGAGCGGCTCCTCGCCGCTGTACTGGACGGCGAGCTCACCGTCGTCAGCAGCGGCCGGTCCGCCGCAGGGCTCGCCCAGCAGCTCGCCGACCGCGGGTTCCAGGTGGGCGTCGGCCGCGCCGTACCCGTCGAGGAGAGCTCGACCAGCCAGGAGACCGCCGGGCACGCCCTCGCCGCGGCCAGCCGGGCGACCCCGGTCCGCAGCTGGGACGACCTCGCCGACACCGGCGTCGTCGGCCTGCTCGGCGCCGACCGCGCCGCCGCTTTCGCCCGCTCGTTCCTCGCCCCGCTCGCCGACGACGCCGTACTCCTCGAGACGCTCGCCGCGTTCCTCCGGCACCACGGGTCCCGCGGGGAGACGGCCGCCGAGCTCGGCGTGCACCGCAACACGGTGCGCAACCGGGTCGAGCACCTCGAGTCGCTGCTCGGCGCCTCCCTCGACGACCCGCAGGTGCGGGTCGACGCGTGGGTGGCACTGCAGGTCTCTCCCACCGGCGGGTGAGCCGAGCGGAGGGAGGCAACCAGGCTCAGCTGGTGATGTCGCCGGTGCCGCTGACCTTGCGACCTCGGTTGTAGGTGAGGCTGAGGTGGCCGTGCTCACCTCCGTCGACCTCGATGTTCGCGCGCACTGTCACGCAGTGCTGGGTGCCTTGGGAGAAGTAGTACTTCGTGACGATGAGGTAGCTGTCGTCGGCGCACACGTCAATGTCGGTGCAGTCGGCGTCGACCTCGCCGAGATGACCCGTGGTCGGGGCGACGGGGGCGAGCCTGCCCGTCCACTGCCAGTACTCGGAGCCGTGGAACGTCCCGGTCAGCCCATCGGGGATGGTGCCGGTGAGGCCCGGGCTGAGGCCGGCGACGCTCTCCCAGGTCCCCTCGTAGTCCTTGCGGACGCAGTACTGGCGGTCACCGACCTGCCAGATCCGCAGGTGCTGGGTGTAGTTGAAGCGCGCCCACATGTGACCGTCCCTGGCCGGCAGCAGCGGCTGGTCTCGGACGTCCTGCGTGACGTCGACGGCCAGGTCCTTGGCCCCGGCACAGAACGGCGGCGGTGTTGTCGGCTCCGCCGCTGCCGGCGCTGCCGACCCCGGGACCAGGATCGCGCTGACGGACAGGGCGCCGAGGACGGCCGCGAGGACGCGTCGGCTGAGTCGTTGGGTGCTGCGCATGGCGTACTCCTCTTGCTCCTGCGAACGGTTGTCCGCGTGGTTTCCTCCCCTCAGTCAGGGTTGACCGTCCTGGTCGCCGGCGCATGGGCAGCGTCTCCCGTTCGCACGGGAGACTTTCCCGGTCTTGTCGGGAATGCTCGGGAGTTGATGGGCTCAGAGGTTCTGGACCACGCGGGGACGGGCTTCTGGCCGCAACCACTTCAGCAGCCAGCGCATGTCGCTCGGATCCTCCAGCCGGGTGCACCCCTCGCTCGGCTCCCACCGATGGCGCGGCCGCGAGGTGTGGTAGAAGATCCCGCTGCCTGCGTCCGGCACGGGGGCGGGCCCCACGCCAGGGCGCAGCCGGACGCGGTTGTAGTCGACGACGAAACCCCACCGCATGGACGGGCGGTCACCGTCGGTGCGTCCGGGCTCCTCGATCCAGGTGTTGTAGAGCGGGCCGACCTCGTCGGTGACGGTCGAGGTGGGCAGCCGGCGGCGCCAGGGCATCCTGCCGGGGTTTCCGGGCGTCGTCGAGAAGGTGACCTTGATCCGGTACACCCCGACAGGGGTGCGGCCGTCGTCCTGGCGCCGCTTGCCCCAGCCACGGGGCCCGATCGTGGACCCGAACTCCCGCACCATCACCCAGGTGCCTCGACGTCGTTCCCATGCCTGCGTGGCGGTGCAGTAGATCCGCGCGCACCAGCGATCACTGGACACCGTCCGGATGACTTGACGGGTCCGCGCGGTCACCTCCGACGCCCACCCCGGCGACGCGGGCTCGGCCGTTGGCGTGGACGCGCTCGATACTGCGCCGCTCGGCCCGGCGTCGGGTCCAGGTGTGGAGGACGGCGCGCTGCAGGCCGTGGGCAGGACTGCCACGCACACCACCAGTGCCGTCACGAGCGACCCGCAGGACCCCATGCGGCGATGATCGCACTCGTGGAGCCAGCAGGGTCAGTCAGCGCTTTCGTCGACGACGTCGACCACCAGCCGCGAGGGATTGGTGAGCGCGAAGACTCGGAACGGTGCGGGGGCGCCATCGATCCCGTCGAGCACTTGGGTGTAGCCCTCGAACGTACCGACGACGTAGACGTCGTCGACGTCGCCGCCGTTCTCCGGGGTGAATTGACGGGGACCGCGGTAGTAGTTGTCCGCGGGCCAGGTGGTGCCCGAGGCGCCCGAGGTGGACCTCTGCGTGATGGTGGTCTCGCTGGCCGCAGGGTCGCTGGTCACGTCGCCGCCGTTGGACCCGCAGGCCGCAAGGAGTGGTACGACGGCGGCCGTGCTCAGCAGGGCGATCGTGTCTCGTCGCATCGTCTCTCCTTCGCCCCTGAGGCCGCGCACCTGTCAGGCAGGCAACGATCACGATCGCCAGGAACAGCCGCATCAAGCCCCTCATGGAGCCACTGGTCGTACGACGCCTGACTGAGGCTCTTGGTTGACCTGACGGACGCGACTCCCGGCAGTGGTACCCGCACCGAGGGGTGCCAGTAGCGTGCAGCTCCGCGAGCCCGAGGGCGGCAATTGCGTCCGACCGTGCCGTTCTGGGCCAATCGGACTGGTGGCCTCAGGCCTCGGTCTGGGTTGCGGGCGCCGCCGCCAGGGCGGGCACTTTGCGGCGCAGCTCCGCGAGCTCGGCTTGGATTCGCTCACGAGGGCGGCCCGAGGCGAGCAGCTCGGCTTCGACCTCGCGGGCGGTTGCATGCGCGGCTTCGGTGTTCCCGAGCTGTGCATGCGCCCGCGCTACTTGAGCGAGTTTGAAACGCCGCAACGGGCCGGGCGGGACGATCATGCGAAGAGCTTCTAGGGCGAGTGGCAACGCTTCTTCCGGTCGGCTCAGATCGAGCAGAACCTCTGCCACGGTTACCAAAGCGACGTCGAAGTCCATGTTGCTGTCCGATTCCCGTGCATCGATGAGGGCCCGCTCGGCGTGGCGTAGGGCCTCCTCGGGCTCCCCGGCCGCTTGAGCGATCATGCCGTGCAGATGATGGACCATCCGTCTGTCGGTGGCGTCGGCAGCGGGACTGGCAGCGAACGGCAGGTAAGCATCAGCGTGCCTGCGGGCGGCGCGCAGATCGCCCCGCCGACCGTAGTGGAACGCGAGGTTGAAGTGCAGATAGCCGGAGCCGGGACTCACACCATGTCCGTCGGCAGCGGCGCAGATGGCCTCTAGCCGATCGTCCGCCACCGCGACAGCGCCGACGTGAAGGAGGAGGTTGATGGCACCGGCGAAGCCCAAGTCGTCATCTGCATCGGCTGGAAGGGGCCCGGACATGAGCCGGTTCGCGAGATCAACTATGCGGACGCTGGGCTCTCCACAGTGGGCAATCAGGCTCACCAGCTCCCACACCTTTCCGAGCCCGCTCGCGCCGTCGTCCATGGCCTGCTCGAGCGCCGTCTCCAGTGCCAGGACCCGGTCGAGTGGGATGTCGTCGAATCGCCGCTGCTCCCGGTACAGGGCGGCTGCCAGTTGTTGTGCCCAGGCGCGGAGGCCGAGTCGGGCGGCGGCCGCGAGGTCGGGGTCGTTGGCCAGGTGGCGCCGGGCAGCGTGGCGGATGGTGTCGAGGATCCGGTAGCTCTCGCCGTCGAGGTCGATCAGACTGGCTTGTGCCAGGTGGCGAACGGCGTGGGTTTCACAACCGTCGACGGCGTCGAGAATGGTGATGGCCATCTCGAGGTCGAAGCGGCCGGGCAGGATGGAGAGCGCCAGCAGTGAGGCGCGACGCGGTGGGGGCAAGCAGTCCAGGCTCCAGGCCAATACCGCGTCGAGGCTGCGTTGCCGGGGTTGGCCGCCGCGGCGGGCGAGGTCGTCGGTGCCCTCCTCGGCGATCTGGATCAGGTCTCGCAGAGTGGTGGAGCGGGATTGCGTCGCGGCCAGTGAGCTTGTCAAGATTTCTGTGTAAGTGATCGATCCCTTGTTGTTGATTTCGCTTACAGGTAGGGGTTGATGCGGTCGGGGTAGGCGATCGCGAGCTGGCCCAGGGCCTGCTTCCAGTTGGTCACGACCTGGCCCTCGACCAGGCGGGGCTTGGCCTTGCGCTGCGCGGCGGGCTTCCCGCGTTCCTTGGCCCGCTCGCGGGCTCGTTTGTCCTCGATGTTGCAGATCGCCA